>CAWGCV010000007.1:0-884934 GCA_963821145.1 uncultured Acidobacteriota bacterium | reverse complement strand
TCAGCGCCGCATCGACAAACGCAAAGATCGCCACGGCTGCGCCGATCCCGAGCCCAAGCATCAGGATGGCGGTCGCCGTGAAGCCTGGGTTTTTCCGTAGCTGGCGCACCGCAAACAGAACATCGTGCGCCACCGTCTCAAACCAGAACTTCACTGCCTCGTGGCTTTGCTCTTTCATCTTGGTCGCATTCCCAAACTGCCGCCGGGCCGCATGACGCGCCTCTTCCGCCGTCATCCCTTCCGCCTCGAATGCTCGCTCCGCCTGCTCCTGGTGAAACGCCATCTCTTCGGCAAGTCCGCTGTCAAAGCCGTCGCGACCAAACAACATCGTCAGTTTGTTGAACATTCTGCGAAATCGATCCATCGTTCTCTCCTACGCATCCTGCAGCACTCGGCCGATGGCCGCGATCATTTGCTCAAACTGCGATAGCTCGATGCCGAGTTGCTTGCGCCCCAGCGGCGTCAGCGTGTAGTAGCGAGCCCGCCGATTTGTCTCCGTCTTTTTCCACTCCGCCTTCACCCAGCCTTGCAGCAACAACCGCTGCAGCGCCGGATACAGCGAACCCTCTTCCACCGTCAGCACATCGTCCGAGCTTCGCTTGATTGACAGCGCAATCCCGTAGCCATGCAGCGGTGCGCGGGCCAGCGTCTTCAGGATCAGCATGTCCAGGGTCCCCGGCAGCAGGTCAGGTTTCTTCGTCATGCGCCTATATATAGATTATCTATGGATAGAGTGTCAACGGTATTCGTTCATCGGCTCTTGTGCTCGCCTGGACTATCATTTTTCTCAGTGTCGAACTCTTTCCTGCCCCTGCGCATGGCATCGCCTCCGCATCGCGCATACTTTGCAAGGAAAGGGCCTCGCTCCAACGGTATCTGCGAATCCTGCATC
Organism: uncultured Acidobacteriota bacterium; assembly: GCA_963821145.1. Taxonomy (GTDB): domain Bacteria; phylum Acidobacteriota; class Terriglobia; order Terriglobales; family Acidobacteriaceae; genus JAKAAZ01. Next base: position 884,042 of record CAWGCV010000007.1, on the reverse strand, counting down.
TCTGTTAAGTACGACAACTTTTTTAGAAAGTGATATTTTTTCGATGCCATCGGAAAGTAAGCAGCAGACAAAAGACGCGATTGCAGCCAAGTTGGAAGGTCGACGCCGCGTCGTGATTGAGGGCGTGAAGCCGGAAATTGATTGTGGGGAATTCCCCATCCAGCGCGTCGTCGGAGAAACGGTCGCGGTGGAAGCCGACGTTTTTGCCGATGGTCACGACGCCGTCGCAGCCCAGGTTCTCTATCGCCGCAGCAGCGAGCGCAATTGGCGCACTCTCCCCATGGAGCCGCTCGGCAACGATCGCTGGCGCGCAGAATTTGCCGTCATGGAGTTAGGCGAGTACCGCTACACCGTCGAAGGCTGGGTCGACACCTTCACCACCTGGCGCAATGCCATGAAGAAGCGTATCGACGCCGGTCAGGAAACCCACGTCGAACGCATGGCCGGTAGCGCCCTGGTCGTCGCGGCCGCCAAGCGCGCAAAAAAAGATGATGCCAGGGCGCTCAAAGATTTCGCCGCGAAAATTAACGACACCGATCAGGACGCCGCCTCAGCCGCCTCTCTCGATCCCAAGCTTGAGTCGCTGATGCAAACCTACGCCGAGCACGCTTACACCACCCGCTACGCTAAGGAGCTCAGCGTCAGCGCCGGCCGCGAGCGCGCCGGGTTCTCCGCCTGGTATGAAATCTTTCCCCGGTCCTGTGCTCCCACGCCCGGCCATCACGGCACCTTCAAGGATTGCGAATCGTGGCTGCCCTATATCGCCTCCATGAACTTTGACGTCCTCTACCTGCCGCCCATTCATCCCATCGGCCACGCATTTCGCAAGGGAAAAAACAATTCAGAAACGGCTGAGCCGGACGACGTGGGCAGCACCTGGGCCATCGGCTCGGAAGAAGGCGGACACAAGGCGATCCACCCCAAGCTGGGCACGCTCGACGATCTTCATTCGCTGATGGCTGCGGCAAAACAACACGGCCTGGAAATCGCCCTCGACCTCGCATTTCAATGCTCGCCCGACCATCCTTACGTGCAGCAGCATCCCAGCTTCTTTAAAAAGCGCGCCGATGGCAGCATCCAGTACGCCGAAAATCCGCCGAAGAAATATCAGGATATTTATCCACTCGACTTTGAAACCGAAGACTGGCGCGCCCTTTGGACGGAATTGAAAAGCATCATCGACTACTGGATCGGCGAAGGCGTCCTCATTTTTCGCGTCGACAATCCGCACACCAAATCTTTTCCTTTTTGGAAGTGGGTTATCGCCGAAGTTAAGTCGGCGCATCCTGAAGTCATCTTCCTCGCCGAAGCCTTCACCCGGCCGAAGGTCATGTATCGCCTCGCCAAGCTGGGCTTCACCCAGTCCTACACCTACTTCACCTGGCGCAACACCAAAGAAGACCTCACCGAATATCTGGAAGAGTTGACGCAAACGGAAGTCGTCGAATTCTTCCGCCCGAATTTTTGGCCCAACACGCCCGACATTCTGCATGAGGAGTTGCAGACCGGTGGCCGCCCTGCATTCATGAGCCGTCTTGTGCTGGCAGCCACGCTTTCCTCCAACTACGGCATCTATGGCCCTGCATATGAGCTGTGCGAGAACACTGCGGTCAAGCCGGGCAGCGAAGAATATCTCAACTCAGAGAAATATCAGCTCCGTCACTGGAACATTGAAGATCCGCAAAACCTGCAGACGTACATCGCGCGCGTCAACGAGATTCGCAAAAAGCATCTGGCGCTGCACAGCAATCGCACCCTGCGCTTTCATCCGACCGACCAGCCGTTTCTTATCAGCTACAGCAAAACAGACCCTGAGAAGAAAGATGTGATTCTCGTCGTCGTCAATCTTCACCATCAAAATACGCAGACCGGATGGGTCGAACTGGATCTCGCCGAACTGGGAATTCAGCTCAACCAGACCTTTCACGTTCACGATCTGCTCACCGACCAGACCTATCATTGGGCCGGTGCGCGAAACTTTGTCCAACTGGAGGCAGGACGCTCCCATATCTTCCACGTGGAGACGGAATCGGCCCCCTCGGCGTAATCTACAAGACTCCCGGGTTCGCCGGGATCGTATCAGGGCCTGACTTCGGTTGGGCCTTAAGTATGAAAAAATCGAAATTAGTTTCCGCCCCTGCGATATATGCACGATACCCCTAGGAACCCTACGTTGAAGCAGCCAGGCAGCGCCCTCGATCCCCTGTGGTTTAAAGACGCCATTATTTATGAGCTGCACGTCAAGGCCTTCGAAGACGCCAATAACGACGGCATCGGCGATTTCCAGGGACTGTTGAGCAAGCTCGATTATTTGCAGGAGCTCGGCATCACCTGCATTTGGTTGCTGCCGTTTTTTGCTTCACCCTTGCGCGACGACGGATACGACATCGCCGACTACATGACCGTCCATCCCAGCTACGGCACGCTGGAAGATTTTCAAACCGTCCTCCACGCCGCCCACGATCGCGGCCTGCAAGTCATGATTGAGCTGGTGGTCAATCACACCTCCGATCAGCATGCGTGGTTCCAGCGCGCTCGCCTTGCGCCTCCGGGATCGCCCGAGCGCGACTACTACGTGTGGAGCGACAGCGACGAGAAATATAAAGATGCGCGCATCATTTTTACCGACACAGAAAAATCCAATTGGACCTGGGACCCCATTGCCAAGGCCTATTACTGGCACCGGTTTTTCTCGCATCAGCCAGACTTGAATTACGACAATCCGCTGGTGCTGGAAGAAGTCCTTCGCGTCATGCGCTTCTGGCTCGACATGGGTGTCGACGCGCTGCGCATTGACGCCATTCCCTATCTGGTCGAGCGCGACGGCACCAACTGCGAAAATCTTCCGGAAACTCACGCCGTCATGAAAAAGATTCGCGCCGAGATTGATGCTCATTATGAAAATCGCATCATTCTCGCCGAGGCCAACCAGTGGCCCGCCGACGTTCGTCCTTATTTCGCGGACGGCGACGAATGTCACATGGCCTTTCACTTTCCTCTGATGCCGCGCATGTACATGGCGCTCCGCCAGGAAGATCGCCTTCCCATCACGGAAATTATGGGCCAGACGCCGCCCATCCCCGACAGCTGTCAGTGGGGTCTGTTTCTTCGCAATCATGACGAGCTCACATTGGAAATGGTCAGCGATGACGAGCGTGACTACATGTACCTCGCCTACAGTGCCGACCCACGCATGCGCATCAACATCGGCATTCGCCGCCGCCTGGCGCCGCTGCTCGATAACAACCGTCGCCGCATTGAGCTGCTGAACAGCCTGCTGTTTTCATTTCCCGGCACGCCCATCCTGTATTACGGCGATGAGATCGGCATGGGCGACAATATCTATCTCGGCGACCGCAACGGCGTGCGCACTCCCATGCAGTGGACCGCCGACCGCAACGCCGGCTTCTCGCGCGCCGTTCCCGCCAAACTGTATAGTCCCGTCGTCATGGACCCCATCTGGGGTTACGAGGCCGTCAACGTTGAGGCCCAGCAGGGCGACTCCTCATCCCTGTTGAACTGGATGCGCAACCTGATCGCGCTGCGCAAACTGTTCCGCGTCTTCGGCCGCGGCGCACTCAAATTCCTGAATCCTGAAAATCGCAAAGTCATCGCCTACGTCCGCGAAGCGGAAGATGAAATTGTTCTGTGTGTCGCCAATCTCTCTCGCTTCGCCCAGCCGGCACAACTGGATCTCAGCGAGTACGACGGCATGGTCCCGGTCGAAATGCTCGGCTACGTAGAATTTCCAACCATCACCCGTCAGCCCTACGCAGTCACTCTCGCGCCCTATGGATTTCTCTGGCTGGAACTGCATCCCTCGCCAGACACGGCCGCGGTTCAGCCGGAAGACTCCGCGCTGCTGCTTGCCGATACATCCGATTGGGCCAGCCTGTTCATCGATGGCAACCTGCGCAAGCTGCAGGAATCCATTCTGCCCACCTATATTCCGCTGCAGCGATGGTTCGGCAATAAGTCTGCCACCATCCGCAGCACCACCATTGCGGATTGGGGAAAATTCGACCAAAGTGGCGCCGTCTTCTGCCTGGTTCACGTCGAATACGAGGCCGGAAAATCAGATCGCTATTTCATCCCCCTGGCCACCGCATTTGGGGAATCGGCTCGAACCCTGCGCGACACTTCGCCCACCTCCGTCCTTTCCGCCGTACTCTCTCCCGCTGGCGAAGGCGTGCTGTACGATGCGACCTTCGACCCGAACTCCTGCGAGGCCTTGTTGAACATCATCGCCAACTCCGCCACGTTTCCTATGCAGCAGGGATCTGCTGAAGGAGCCCCCAGTAGTGCGCTGCGTGGCTTGATGACCAGGCGATCATCGGACGAATCGCTCACCGCGCGGCGCAGTTCCGCGGAGCAAAGTAATACTTCAATTCTGTTCGGTAATCGCCTGATCATGAAGCTATTTCGCCATCCCGAACCCGGCCTGAATCCCGATTGCGAAATCGGGCGTTTCCTCACCGAGCAGTCGCACTTCTCGAACATTCCACCTTTCGGCGGCTCCATCGAGTACATCAGCAAGGGCGAAGCTCCCACTACCCTTTGCATGCTGCAAGGCCTGGTGACCAATCAAGGCGACGGCTGGCAGTGGATGCTGGAGGAATTGGAACGCTACTACGAAAATTATGTGCAGAAGACGATTCCCGCGGAAGAATTAGGGCAGCCCGTGGTCTCGACATCGGCGCCCATCGGTGTCGCGCGAGCCTCGCAGTTTGCGCAGGAACATGCAGGTGTGGCTCTCGATGCTGCCGCCGTTCTCGGCCGCCGCACCGCGGAAATGCATCTGGCTCTCGCTTCCTCAACAACCAACGCAGCCTTCTCTCCAGAGCCGCTGACGAAAGAATATTTTGACAATCTGCAGGCATCGATCAACGCCCAGGCCGCTCACGCCTACGACCTGCTGCGCAAAACCATGTCTGGGCTGGCGGACGATACGGTCGAAATTGCCGCGCTGCTCCTCAGCCACCGCACCCGCATTCTCGACGGCCTCGGCGCCTCCAACATCGGCAGCATGGATGGTCGACGCATCCGTATCCATGGCGACTACCATCTCGGTCAGGTGCTGCGGGTCAAGTCCGACTTTGTGATTCTCGACTTTGAAGGCGAACCCGCACGTTCGCTCGATATCCGCCGCATGAAGCACTCTCCGCTGAAAGATGTCGCCGGAATGCTGCGCTCCTTCAACTACGCGGCCTGGGCTGCGCTCATGCGCTACTCCTCTCGCCGTCCAGAAGATCAATCGAAGCTGGAACCCTGGGCCAGGTTATGGGATGAGTCCGCCTCTGCGGAATTTCTGCACGCCTACATGCAAACCATGGCCGGCAGTCATTTGATCCCCGCCACTCCCGCGGCACAGTGGAGTTTGCTCGACCTGTACTTGCTGGAAAAGGCCTTCTACGAACTGGTCTATGAGTTGAATAGTCGTCCTGATTGGGTGAAGATACCGTTGATGGGCGTTGCAGCGTTGCTGCAGCAGGAATTTGAATAGAAGATTGCAACGAAACCAACCTGGCTCGCTGTGGCTTTGTATCAGGGCACGACTTCAGTCGTGCCGTTCGGAACAGGACGTTCACGGGCTTTAGCCCCTGGGGCAATTTCAAAATGGCTGAGGGTTTGGGGTTGAGTCGTAGATTTTGCCGCAGCGGAGTAAATCGAAACCATGGCTGAATTGGAAGCGCTGCAGGAAGCAAACCAGGTGAGCCCAGAGGTCGCCCAGACGGATCTGCTGATGGCGATCCCGGCTCCGTTGCGCAGCGAGCTTCTCACGCCGACACTCCAGAAATTGCTGCACGCCTGTAAGCTTCTCGCCTCGCCTTGCCGGGTTGTTCTCGCGTTGCCCGGAGAAGATGTGCAGGATGCGCCCCAGCCGCTTCCTCAAACCGCCAGTGAGACAACCTCCGCCCAACCACTGCGATACGTAAACTATCCCCTGCCGCCGATCGTTCCTGGAACGATACCGTGGCTCCCCAACACCGCTACCTATCAGGAAATCGTCCGTCTTGCCACTACCCTGCAGGCGCGGGCATGCACCGTACTCGGCACAGATTCCGGATTCTCCCGCGACACTCTCACTCCCGAGAAACTCACGCTCCTGGTCGATCCAGCCATCGGCGGCAGCTTCGACCTGGTCATGCCTCTCTATGCCTCGCAGGCCTTCGACGACCTGGTGAATAAAAGCATCCTCTATCCGCTCACCCGTTCTCTCTACGGCCATCGCGTGCAGAATCCGCTGGGCACGGAATTCCAGATCTCGTCGAAAATGTTTTCCGTCATTGCCGCCAATCTGGTGCGCGACTCCAGTCAGCAGCAGGGTCGCCTTCCCTGGCTTGCGACGCTCGCGGCCAGCAGGAATCTGAAAATCTGCCAGGCTCACCTCGGAGTGCGCCGTCCCTCCAGCGCAGATGGCATTGAACTGAGCGACGCTCTCGCCCAGCTCACCGGCCCCCTGTTTCTCGACATGGAGGATAACGCCGCCTTCTGGCAGCGGATTCGCGGCTCCCACGACGCGCCTATATTCGGGGCCGCATCTACCTCGGCGGAAGCGACCGATACCGTCGACGTCCGCCACATGGTGGAAGCCTTCCAGCTCGGCGAACGCAATCTGCGCGACTTCTGGGCCCTCATCCTGCCGCCTGTCACCTTGCTGGAACTGAAAAAACTTTCTCGTCTTTCTCCGGATGAGTTTCATATGCCGGATACGCTGTGGGCCCGCATCGTGTACGATTTCGCGCTCGCCCACCGCCTTCGCAATATTCATCGCACCCACCTTTTTGGCGCGCTCACACCGCTCTATCTGGGATGGGTTGCGTCGTATGCGGTTGAAATTAACCAGAGCGGCATTGCCGCCGCACCACAACGAGTGGAGCAGCTAGCTCGCACCTACGAGTCGGAGAAACCCTATCTCCTGTCACGATGGCGCTGGCCAGATCGCTTCCATCCGTAGAATCCCGCACTAGAACAGGAGTCCGTCATGTGGGGACAGGTACATCAGGCGCTATTGGAATCGCTTCATCGTGTCGTATTTAAAGTCGTAATGCTGTTGCCCGGTGTGCTCGCGCTCATCGTCGCGCTGGTGGTCTCCATTTTTATCGGATGGCTGCTGGCTGCCATTCTGCGGCGCATCTTGATCGGGCTCCACTTCGATACGCGAGTGGAACAATCCGGTCTCGCCAATATTTCTGACTGGTCGTCCGCCAAAACACCCACCTTCCTGGCCACCCGCATCGTCTTCTGGCTCACCGTCATTGCCGGCCTGTTTGTCGGTGTCGCTGCATTTGACGCTTCCCTGGCTTCCGGCCTATCTCCCTACGTCGTCACTTATATTTCCCGCATCGTCGCCGCTGTCGTTCTTCTAATCGTCGGCGCCATCATCGCCCGCTTCCTGTCTCGCAGCGTTCTGATCAACGGCGTCAACATGAATCTGGAGCATGCCCGCCTGCTGAGTTTAGGCGCCAAATGGCTGGTCCTGGTCTTTACCGTCGCCATGGTGCTCGATCATCTCGGCATCGCCCGCAGCATCGTCGATCTTGGCTTTGGCATTCTCTTCGGCGGCATTGTGCTGGCGCTGGCTCTGGCCGTCGGCCTCGGCTCCAGAGATCTGGTCAGCCGATCTCTGGAACGCGACCGCCACAAACCCTCCACGGAAGAGGACGTCGTCCGTCACTTCTAATCCGGCGACGATCGGTCATCCCGGATGCAATTGTTCGATATCACTTCATAGCAAGCCAATTATTATGAAACGACTGCTATGACGATTCTTGACGCATTGCTGGGACGCCCGCTTGCTACCTGGGAAGATCGCGCAGAAAAAATAGGCGCGCCCCAGGGCATTCCCATCTTCGGCCTCGACGCGCTCAGTTCCGCGGCCTACGGTCCAGAAGCAGCCATGACCCTCCTCATCCCCCTGGGGATGGCAGGCGTCCACTACGTGCTGCCCATTACTGCGGCCATCCTGGCTTTGCTGACGATCCTATATTTCTCCTACCGTCAGACCATCGCCGCGTATCCAAACGGCGGCGGCTCTTACACTGTGGCCGGCGAAAACCTTGGCCCCTTGCCCGGTTTGCTGGCGGGCTCGGCCCTCATGGTCGACTACATTCTCGAGGTCGCCGTCGGTATCTCGGCCGGCGTCGGCGCATTGGTTTCGGCGGTCCCGAAGTTGCAGCCTCACATGCTCGCCTTGTGCCTGGCGATCTTGGCCATTCTCACTCTATTGAATCTGCGCGGGGCGCGTTCTTCTGGCGTACTCTTCATGGCGCCCACATATTTATTTATCGTGTGCCTCCTCGCCGTCATTGCCTGGGGCGTAGTCAAGGTCATCCTTTCCGGCGGCCACCCTCATCCCGTCGTCGCTCCGCCGCAGCTGGGCCATGCCACAGCGGTGCTCACCCTCTGGCTGCTGCTCAAGGCCTTTTCCAGCGGCTGTACCGCCATGACCGGCGTAGAGGCCGTTAGCAACGGCGTAGGCGCATTCAAGGAACCGCACCAGAAGTCGGCCCAACTCACCCTGACCATCATCATTGCGTTGCTCGCCGTGCTGCTGCTGGGAATTGCGTTCCTCGCGCCCGCCTATCACATTGCCGCCACCGATCCGTTCGCTCCCGGATATCAGAGCGTGCTGTCGCAGCTGATTGCCGCCGTCAGCGGACGCGGCATCTTCTATTACGTCTCGATTGCTTCCATTTTGCTGGTGCTCGCGCTCTCCGCAAATACCGGCTTCGCGGATTTTCCCCGCCTATGCCACAACATCGCCAAAGATCGATATCTTCCCTTCGCCTTTACTCTTCGCGGCCGGCGTCTGGTGTATTCAGGCGGCGTCTACGTTCTGGCTCTCGCGGCCGCTGTGCTCCTGATTCTCTTTCGTGGCGTGACTGACCGTCTGATTCCTCTGTACGCCATCGGCGCGTTCCTCGCTTTCACCCTTTCGCAGGCAGGAATGGTGCAGCACTGGCGTCGCAAGCGCGGCCCCGGGTGGAAGCTCAGCATTGCCGTCAATGGATTTGGAGCGTTCGCTACCGGAATTACCGTCTGCGTTGTGTTGGTGACGAAATTTATTGCAGGGGCATGGATCACCGCTCTTGTGATTCCGTTGATGATCCTGATCATGCTGACCATCCACCGCCACTATCTCTGGGTAGGCCGCCAGATCGCCGCCAAGCAAGCGTTGAACACGGATCAGCTGACACCGCCCATCATCATCATGCCCATTCCCGGCTGGAATCGCGTCACCGCGAAAGGACTGCGCTTCGCACTCTCAATCTCCGCGGAAGTCTTCTGCATTCACGTGAAAAATGACGAAGGCGAGCAGCCACTGGAGCCTCTGTGGCAGAAGAATGTCATCCAACCTCTGCAGCGTGCAAATCTACCCCAACCCACTTTGATCCAGATCGAATCGCCCACGCGACGCATCCTTGCACCGATCCTCGATCAAGTTCATGCATTGGAGCAGCAGTATCCCCACCGTCAGCTTCTGGTATTGCTTCCGGAGTTGATTGAGAGCCGCTGGTATTTTTATCTGCTGCACAACCAGCGAGCCACGCTGCTCAAAACAATGTTGTATCTTCGCGGAGCCCAGCAAACCGTGGTCGCAAACATCCCCTGGTACCTGGAACCGCAGAATGATGGAAGCGATTCGAATTAGTTCGCAGGACATTTGCCTGCGCGGCTTCTCTTCGCAGAATCAACCGATAATCCCCGCGCAGCTCCCTCGCGCTACTTCAGGTAAGCCCGCACCAGGTCAATCAGGTCTTCGGCGAGTTCATGCGGCGGCGTAGAGCTTTTCCCCGATCCCAGCAAATGCAGCCGGATGTGATCCTCCAATACTTCCGCCATCAGGCTGTTGATTCCGCCACGCACGTTCGCCAGCAGCATCAGGATGTCGGCACAATCATCGTCCGTAGTCAGCGAGCGCTCGATCGAATCCACCTGGCCGCGAATCCGCTTAATGCGAGCCACCAGCTTCTGTTTTTCTTTGTCGATTTCCGCCATATTTTTCCTTGACGATACCCTAGGGGGATATGATACAAAATGACAGGCGCGGATTACCACCCGCGCCGCAGAAAGTACAACCTATGAGCAACGATTCCGCACAAGAACCTCCCAGTGTCTGGAGCTCTTTCCTGTGTTGCGATGAGCGCTCAGACAATCGCCCCTAGCCCGGCTACGGACGATTCTCTCACCGCTCGTCACATCATACGACCTGTGATTTTGAGCGCGTGAGCCCACCTGAAAACGTGAGACTCACCCCTCCCGAACCAATGTTCCGTGTAGCCGTCCTGTCCTGCGCCCCGGCGCTGGGAGTGGTCGCCCCCACACGGACCTCACAAGGAGGAACCATGTCCAACAAAATTGTTTCTATCGCTCGCCAGTCGAGCCGCTTGATCTGTGTCTGGGTGCCAACCGGCAACCCAAGGATGCCTCTCACCTGCTTCTGGCTTCTGCGGCCGGAGGATTCGACGGCAGATGCGATCACCGATCGTGTCGACGCCGCATTCCATTTTTCCATCCACGACGTGACGCGAGCCGACTCCCCACCGGCCCATCATTAAAATTCGCTGAATTGCATTGACCGTTCGATGTTAACCATAATGAACTACCTAAGCGCGAGGGGAACCCTCACCCAAGCTATACCCGGAGATTCATGCTGACTTGCAATCTGGTACTCGCGATGTGTTTATTGCAAGTCAGCCCGCCGACATCCATGCCTGGGGATCAGGCCTCGCTGCATCCCGTGACCGCGCGCGGCAACTCCTACTTCTTCGCCGCCAACCGCATCTCTGTTGCCGAAGCGTCTGAAATCGCCGCCGCAGCCTGGTTGCCAAATCCGCAGCAAGCGCCCGTCACCACCACGTCTCCAAACCTGGCGCTGAACACTCCGCCGCCCGCGGAAACGCAACTGACTTTCTTCCCGCATTCCGAGACCGCTCGCTATTGGATCAGCGGTCAGGCCAACAGCATTTTCCAGCTGCACGGAAATTTCCATTCTCCCTATCAAGGACAGAATAGTTTCACCGCGCCGTTTCAATACAAAGCCTCGGAAGTGGGCACTCTGTTTCTTGCGTATCAGCTCAATAAAAATCTGCGCTACGAAACAGATGCCATCTATGACGAAGAGAACGCCGGCGGCCGCGGCCTCAGTCAGGCCCTCGGTCTCGCAGGCTTCACCAATTTGGATGTGGTTCGCAATCCCAACCTCGGCCCAGTGCCCTACACCGCGCGTGTCGAGTTGCACCAGACCATCGGCTTTACAGATCAAACCGTGCCCCAGCAACGTACCTTTCTTGCGCTGGCGACACAGGTTCCGGCGCGGAGACTCGATTTTCGTGCAGGAAAATTCACCCTGCCGGATACTTTCGACGTCAATGCTGTCTTGAGCGACAGCCATATGCAGTTTATGAACTGGACCATCGACAACAACGGTGCCTGGGATTATGCAGCCGACACTCGCGGCTATACCTACGGAGCTGCGCTGGAATATGACGATCGCAACTGGTCACTGCGCTATCTGTTGGCACTGATGCCCACCGTCGCTAACGGCATCACGCTCGATTGGGATTTGCGCCAGGCTCGCGCGCAGAATATGGAACTAGAAATTCGCACGGGATTCCTGCCCGGCCGCGACGGCGCCGTCCGCCTGCTCGCCTATGGCAATAACGCCCACATGGGCGACTACCGCCAGGCCGTCGAGGATTATTTTGCCGGCCTGACGCCGACGCCGGAAATCACTTCTGTCGAAAAGTACGACACGCTGAAGTATGGCTTTGGCCTCAATGTCGAGCAGGATCTCACTGCGAATCTCCGCGTCGCCGGCCGTTTCGGATGGAATGAAGGCCAGCACGAATCCTTCGCCTACACAGAAGTGGATCAGACCTTTCTCTTCGGCACGGATTATGCGCTAAGTCGCTGGCATCGAAAATTCGATAAGGTCGGGATTGCCTTCGTGACCAACGCGATCAAAAAAGATCATCAGAATTATCTGCACTACGGTGGTCTTGGATTTTTGCTTGGAGATGGGAATTTGAATTATGCGAGGGAAGATATTTTGGAAGGTTATTACAACGTCCACGCCTGGCGCGGACTCTACTATGCGTTCGATTACCAGAACATTCACCACCCCGGTTACAACCAGGATCGCGGTCCGGTCAACGTAGAAGGCGTGCGCCTCCACGTCGAGTTCTAATTGAAAAATCAGTGTTCAACCAAATGAGTCATTCTCAGGTCGCGGTAGCGAGCGAAGAATCCAGAAAGTGCCGCCACCAACCAGCCGGCTCGCTGAAACCCTACTTAGTTTTCGCGGACGTTGTCGTCGCAGGCGCTTTCGGCAGCGTGTAGATCACTTCTCCCGGGCGGGTATAGTGCATCTGCTCGCGAGCTTCATATTCGATCGTGTCGCGATCCGTCTTCAATCGCTGATCATGCAGCGCCAGCCGTTCATTCTGTTTTTGCAGGTCGAGAATCTGCTGGTGCAGCTGCTGCGCTTCATGCTGCTTCTGCTGGTAGGCCACCAGCCCATCATGTCCAAAGATCGCGTAGAACCCTAAGAAAACTGACAACGCCACAAACATGACCGTCGCGGCCTTGCGGCGCATTCCCAGCGCAGATGCGGAGAAGCGGGCGATGCGGCTGCCCTGCGGCACGGACGCTGGCGCGGGTACATCGTGAGAGATCAACTGCCGCTGCAATTTCTTCCGTGATCCAAGATTCATCTGCACATTCTCACGATCCACGCCTCATTCGATATCGTAACTTACTCCAGCACCCATTGTTTCGCCGCTGCCGTCAACTTCGCGGAATCTTCCTTGGAGCGAGCCTCTGTATAGGCCCGCACCACAGGTTCCGTTCCAGACAGACGATAGCAAACCCACGATCCGTCGTCGAAGACCAGTTTCAGCCCGTCCGTTCGGACGATGGCTGAAACCTTGCGGCCGGCAAGTTCGCGCGGCTCTGTCTTCAACTTCTTAGTGAAGTTGTCTTTGGCCTGTTGCGTCAAGTGGAAATTCTCTCGAACTGGATAAAAGGAACCCACCTTGCCAAAAAGGGTCTGTAACTGCTCGCCAATCGTCTTGCCGCGGACCGCGACCATCTCCGCCACCAGCAGCCCTGCCAGAATGCCGTCTTTCTCCGGAACGTGCCCGCGAATCGTCAGGCCCGCACTCTCTTCCCCACCAATCGCAATCTTGTCCTGGTCGATCAGCTCGCCAATGTACTTGAAGCCCACCGGCGTCTCGTACAGCGGAATCTTGTAGTGCTCCGCCAGCGCGTTGATGCAGTTTGTCGTGGCCACGCTCTTCGCCACGCCATTGCGCCATCCCCGCGTCTCCACCAGGTAGTCGAACAGCAGCGCAATAATGTAATTCGGCTGGATAAATGTGCCGTCCTGATCGACGATCCCAAATCGATCGGCGTCGCCATCGGAAGCAATCCCCAGGTGCGCATGGGTCTCGCGCATCCTGGTCCTGCAATCGCCCAGCAACGCATCATCGGGCTCGGGTGCGTGCCCGCCAAACAATACATCCCGGGTATCGTGGACGCTCACAGCCGAAACGCCGTTCTCCGTCAGCAACTGCTGCGCATATCCGCGCCCCGCTCCCCAAAATGGATCCACCACAAGGCGCAGCTTCGCCTTCGCGATCGCGGGAATGTCGATCAATTCTGCCAGCCGCTTCAAGTAGTCCGGCTTCACATCCACGTTTTCAAATGTTTCTTTCGCAGTGCCAGGCGGAATCTCAGCATCCCCCAGTCCGGCGATCTCCGCCTCAATCTGCCTGGTCACTTCCGGCAACGCCGGCGCACCATCGGGGGTGGAAAATTTGATGCCGTTATATTCCGGCGGATTGTGCGACGCCGTAAAGTTGATCGCTCCGCTGGTCTTGCGCTGGCGCACCGCGTAGGAAATCGCCGGTGTCGGCGCGGCCTCTCCGATCACTTCCGGAACCACGCCGCCTTCCGCCAGCAGCCGTGCCGCTTCTTCGACGAACATCTCACCCATAAATCGAGGATCGCGGCCGACCAGGATGCGATGCCTTCCCGGCTGCTTTGACACGTACTTTGCAATTCCAACAATCGCGCGCCGAATGTTCGGCAACGTGAACTCGTCGGCAACAATCGCACGCCAGCCCGAGGTCCCAAAATGAATTTCCGTCGGCATCTTTTGTCTCTACTTTCTTTGAAACAAGAATACCGAATGTTGGATGCATCTTGATCGGCGGCGGGTTGAGAATGCCGACGGCGCTGGATGCGCTGTTCTACCGAACGAAGTGGAGGGACCTGCTGTTACCGTACGCGGCGGAGAAATATGGGTGCCCCAGGTCTCGACTTTGAGACCTGGGATTGCGGCGGTCGGAAGCAACCGTTCCTTCCCTATGCCGCCCGCTGCGCCTCCGTGAAGACTCCAGCATGGGCATCATAGACAGCCAGCACCTTGCCAGCCCGCTGCGGATCCGTCGACCAGCTCTGCGACACTGCGGTCACGTACTGCTCGCCGTTGGCCGACTTCAGTGCCGCCGTATAGTGCGGATAGGCCCGGCTCAGCCGCTCCAGCAGTTCCATGCGCGCCCTGAAACACTCGCTCCAGTCCGCAAACTTCGCCCAGTTCGCAGAGACCGTCAGCCAGTGGCCATGCAGAAATTCCCGCGTCGGCATGGCAATCGTCTCCGTTCCCGCCAGCGGCGGATGGCTCTGCTTTTGGCCGAACAGGTTGTTGGCCTCAATCGCCAGTTGCGATCGGCCCCAACCGGACTCCAGCGCCGCCTCGCAGGCTGCGAACGCTGGAAAAATGTGATGCGCGGCCTGGGCCGCCCGATAGGCGCGAGACAGAAAAATAGTTTGGATGGACACGGATACTCCTGGGAAAGGACTCTACTTCCAGTATCCGTGGGTGAAGCGAATAGATGTGCCAATGGCCGTTACAACAACTACTTTTCTTCGGGGGAATGGTTAGTTGCCTTAGCAACCATATGTGCACAACTGGTTGCTAAGGCAACTAGTTTTGGGCGACTCCGATCGACTTCTCGACGGCACCGTCGCACGGACTCAGATGGGCGAAATAATCCACGTAATTTTGCAGTGGATCGCCTTCCGAGGCATCGCAGAAGATAAGCTTGCGTGCCAGCTCCACTTCCCTCTCAGGAATCTTTTCAAGCGGATCAATCCTTGAGAAATTCACCATGGCCATATCCAGCCCGCGATCACCTGCTTCTTTGAGAAACACGCTGTTCAATACGCGGCGCGAGTGGCTCGAAAGTCCGCTCGAGATGTGGCTGATGCCGAGGATGAGTCTGCATTCCGGCAACTCCTGCTTCAGCAGGCGCACCGCTTCCAGCGTTTCAATGCCGGCAGTGCGATAGTCCTCCTGACCGGTCGAAATCGGGAGCGTCAGCGGATCGAAAATCAAATCCTGCGGCCGCAATCCGTATTTCTCTGTTGCCAGCTCAAATATTCTTCGGGCGACGGCAACTTTCTTTTGCGCAGTCAGCGCCATTCCATCTTCATCGATGGTCAGAGCAATGACGGCTGCACCGTAGCGGCGAGCCATGGGCAGCACCTTCGACGTGCGCTTTTCGCCGTCTTCAAGATTGATGGAATTAATCAGCGGTTTGCCAGGAATGCGCTTCAGGGCTTCTTCGATCACGTCTGCTTCGGTGGAGTCGAGCAACACCGGCGCAGGCACGCGGGTTGCGATCTGATCGAACACCGCATTCATGTACGCTTTCTCGTCTTCGCCTACGATGGCGCAGCAGATGTCCAGCATCTGGCTGCCTTCCTTGGCGAGTCGCTTTGAAAGCGCAAGAATTCCGCCGTAGTCGCCGCTGCGAACCATCTCGCGAAATACAGGACTGCGCGTGGTGGTGTTCATCTCCTCGGCCACGATGACGGGCTGGCCATCCACTTCCAATGGGATCGACGAATAGGCGCTGGCCGCGACACTTTGCGCAACAGCATGAGTTTCGGCGGGCTTGGAATGCTCCACCGCATCGACCACCGCGCGCAAATGTTCCGGCGTGGTGCCGCAGCAACCGCCGACCACGCGGACGCCATACTCCTCAACAAACTGCTTATGAAAATGCGCGAGTTCTTCCGGCGTCAGCGCTTACACGGCGTGGCCGCCAACGTTCTGGGGCAGTCCCGCGTTCGGCAGCACGCTCACAGGCCGCGTTGCATTCTGGCACAGGAAACGTACGGCATCGTTCATCTCGCGCGGTCCGGTAGCGCAATTCAGGCCGATCACGTCTGGCTGAAAACACTCCAATACCGCCAACGCCGCGCCGATCTCCCTGCCCAGCAGCATTCTGCCGGTCGCCTCCAGCGTTACCTGCATTTGCACCGGCAGGCGTCTGCCTGTGGCACGCATCGCGTCCTCACAAGCAGCCAGCGCGATTTTTCCCTGCAATAGATCCTGGCAGGTTTCGATCAGCAGAACATCGACGCCGCCTTCAATCAGCGCCTCAATCTGTTCTCGATAGGCCTCCGCCATGGCGTCATACGTGATGTGTCCGATCGAGGGCAACTTGGTGGTCGGACCGATCGAACCGGCAACGAAGCGCGGCTTTTGCGGCGTGGAAAACTGCGCGGCGACTTCCTTCGCCAGTTTTGCGGCAGCAAGATTCAGCTCGCGGGTTTTGTCTTCCAGTTGATATTCCGCCAGCACGATGCGCGAGGAACCGAATGTGTCCGTCTCGATAACATCGCAACCTACCTCCAGAAAACTGGCGTGAATGCCGCGTATCAAGTCAGGTCGGCTGAGCACGAGCAGCTCATTGCAGCCTTCCTTATTCCAATAGTCGTCAATCGTCAGGGCGCGATTCTGGATACTGGTGCCCATGGCGCCGTCATAGACGATCACTCGTTCTCGCAACACTTCAGAAAAAGTCTGTATTGGCTTCCTGAACTACGAAATTAGCTGCGTGTTCGTTTCCATTTCCGCGAATTGCTATTGCTGGATCGATGGGTCAATCACCGCAATGCCCTTTTCCGGATCCAATTTCTTATAGAGCGGTCGCGGATATGCCGTGACGATCACTTCCAGCGTGGGCCAGACGTGCGCCTGCAGCAGGTGTCCGCCGTGCGCCGTGCCATCGCCGAAACCGACCACCATGTGCACATGCACCACCGGTTTTCCCTGATACATCGCGACGTCGCCCAGCAGTGAGAGCACTTCCGCCTGCTGATCGATGTGGATCATGCGAAACTTTTTCGTTTCCGGATTCAGCCACGCCAAGGTCGCATTGTGGATCGACCCGATGCCGGTAATTCTGGCGGCGGAAATGTGATTTTCTTCCGCGAACTGCGTCAGGCCGCCCAGAATTTCATCTCCAGCGCCGAAGATGACCGCATACGTTGTTTCCTGCGCGCTCTGATTCAGAATCTTGAACTTCATCAAGGGTGCGCTGCCCTAAGGCGGGCATGGGACGGCTGCTGCCACCCTGGGGCGCAGCGCCGCCGCTCGCCGCTAGCGAGCCGGACGGAAAGAGAAAGACACACGCGAAGACAGCTCCGCTGGCGACATACAAGATTCTTGGCAATTTCATCTCGATCCCTCTTCCTCCGGAATTGAACTCCGTCGATCGACAGATACAGCGCTCCTTCGTCGCTGCCCGAAGCTCGAAGTAGAGAATCGGCGCGCGAAAGGGCCCTTCGTTCTATCTTAGCGATTGCGTAGTGTTCAGCTATGGAGTGGAAGGTTCTAACGGGGCCGGGGAGCCTGGCATCGGCGCCAAAAGGTCTTCTTTGCGCATCACCAAGCTGGTGGTGTTGAACGAAGAGGACTCAAAGCCGTGGCCGTGCGTGATGGCGTCGGTGGGGCAGGCTTCGACGCAATAGCCGCAAAAAATGCAGCGGTTGTAATCGATGTTGTAGACCTTGGCATAACGCTCGGCGCTGGAAATCCGCTGCTCGGCGGTGTTTTCAGCAGCCTCGATGTGAATGCAATTTGACGGGCACGCAGCGGCGCACAGGAAACAAGCCACGCATTTTTCCAGTCCATTTTCATCGCGTTGCAGCACGTGCCGGCCGCGGTAGCGCTCTTCAAACTTCGCTCCGCGCATCGGTCCCGGGCCATCCGGATAGTTCTCCACCTCAGTCGGCTTGAAGATTTCTCCGAAGGTGACACTCATTCCTTTGGCAACAGCTGCGAGATCGCGCACAATCGACATACAACGATTATAAACGAGAGAACCAGTCGAGGCCGAAGCATCCAACAGCGATAGGGCTCAATCGCGGCAATGATATTCGTGTCGTGAAGACGGCGATCACGCAGTAGCATAGGACTTTCACGCATATGCAAACTGAAGTTGAGCGCGTTCTGATTTATCGTCTGGGAAGTCTTGGCGACACCGTCGTGTCGCTTCCCTGCTTCCACCAGATTGCGCGCGCCTATCCGGATGCGGAACGCCGGCTGCTGACCAACATTCCTGTGCACGCCAAAGCTCCCGCAGCGTTTGCTGTGTTGGAGGGCTCGGGGCTGGTGCATAGTTACATGCGCTATCCGATCGCAACGCGTGGCCTCGGAGATCTGATCGCGCTGCAAAAGGAGATTCGCGCGTATCGCGCCCAGGTGCTGGTTTATCTGACGCCGCGAAGACTGGCGAGCGAAGTGGTGCGCGATGCCACGTTTTTTCGGCTGTGCGGTATCCCGACGATGGTTGGGTTGCCGCTGACGCGCGATGCTCGCACCAACTTGCTGGATCCTGTGACGGGATGGTATGAGCCGGAAGCGGTGCGGCTGGCGCGATTGATGCGAAGCCTGGGAAACATTGATTTGCAAGATCCGAGGAATTGGGACCTGGGACTGACACTCGATGAGCATAAACGCGCGGCGGAGGCGCTGGAGCCGGTGCAAGGGCGGCCGCTGCTGGCGTGTTGCGTGGGCACCAAGGTGCAGGCGAAGGACTGGGGCGCCGACAACTGGCACAGCGTGCTGGATACGCTGGCTTCAGAGTTGCCGCAGTACGGGTTGGTGATGGTTGGAGCTGGCGAAGAGAGAGTTCTCAGCGATCGTGTTGCGGGAGCGTGGACAGAGCGGTCCGTAAATTTATGCGGCAAGCTTCTTCCTCGCCAGTCCGCGGCTGTTCTTGCACGGGCGAAAATTTTCGTGGGGCATGACAGCGGCCCGATGCATCTGGCGGCGACGGTGGGCACGCCCTGCGTTGCGGTATTCGCTGCGCGGAATAAACCCCGCACGTGGTTTCCATGGGGAAGCCAGCACGAAGTGGTCTATCACCGCACCGATTGCTGGGGCTGCGACCTGGAAACCTGCATTGAGCAGAAGAAAAAGTGCCTCACGTCAATCCTTCCGGCAGAGGTGTTAGGGGTGGTGCATCGCGTGCTGGCTCGCCTTTCGTTAGCGCACACCCTGGTTCCGAGCCCTCGATAAACCGATCCGTCGCGCAGCCAGTTTAGGATAGATTGGAGCACAGCATGATTCGTGATCTTCATCGTGTCCTCGACCTGGTTGAGTCCGGCTTTCAGCGCTATCGCGTGCTGGTGGTTGGCGATTTGATGCTGGACCAGTATTTGTGGGGCGACGTCAGCCGGATCTCTCCGGAGGCCCCGGTGCCGGTACTGCGGTCGGCGCGGCGTACGCACGTCGCCGGCGGCGCTGCCAACGTTGCGATGAACCTGGTTGGACTGGGAGCGCAAGTATCCTTGGCAGGATTTCTGGGTAGCGACGAGTCTGCAGAAACATTGCGCGGGCTGCTGACAACGGCAGGCATTGCGACCGACGCGGTCTGCGTGTGGAAACGGCCGACTATTTCGAAGACGCGCATTATGGCGGGACGACAGCAGCTGATGCGGCTGGACGTTGAAACGCCAGACGTGCCGTACGAATCGGAGATCGATTCCCTTC
The DNA here is from genome assembly GCA_963821145.1 of uncultured Acidobacteriota bacterium. Lineage (GTDB taxonomy): Bacteria > Acidobacteriota > Terriglobia > Terriglobales > Acidobacteriaceae > JAKAAZ01. Next base: position 864,184 of record CAWGCV010000007.1, on the reverse strand, counting down.
TGCAATGCTTAACGGCACAGATAGCGAGCGCGGACAGCATCATCCTTTCCGACTACGCAAAAGGCGCGCTACCCGAACAGGTCTGTCAGCATGTGATCACGGAGGCTCGTAAACGCAGCATCCCTGTGCTGGTGGACCCCAAGGGCAGCGAGTTTTCAAAATATCGCAACGCGACGACGATCTGCCCGAATCTGCAGGAGCTATCGATCTGCACCGGTGTTCCTGCGCAGCAAATGGACCCACTGCTGGCCGCGGGCCGTGCGTTGATTCCCTCGCTGCATCTCGAATACCTGACGGTCACGATGAGCGAGCGCGGGATTCGAGTGGTATTTCCGGACGCGCAGCAGGATCTGCATGCCGCTGCGGTGGCGCGCGAAGTCTACGATGTCTCCGGCGCAGGCGATACGGTGATTGCGACGCTGGCCGCCGCTGCGGCTGCCAAACTAGACATTGAAAGTGCGATTCAGCTGGCCAATGTGGCCGCGGGAATCGTCGTGAGCCGAGTGGGGACGGTGCCCATCGATCGGGCGAACTTGCTGGCGACATTGTCAGTGGAACTGGCCACCAGCACCCAGGAAAAAGTTGTTGACCGAGCTGGCTTGATCGCGCGCGCTGCGCAATGGCGTGACCGCGGCGAGACAATTGTGTTCACGAACGGATGTTTCGACCTGCTTCACATTGGCCACATCACGTTGCTGGAGAATGCGCATCGCATGGGAGACCACCTTGTACTGGGGATCAACAGCGACGCTTCAGCCCGTCGCCTGAAAGGCCCGACACGGCCAATTGTCGGCGAGAACGAGCGGGCCCGCATCTTGGCGGCGCTGGCATCGACGGACGCCATTGTCATCTTCGATGAAGACACGCCACTCGAGACGATCGAGGCATTGCGACCCAATGTTCTGGTGAAGGGCGGCGACTACACGGAGGCCACTGTTGTTGGCGCGGACTTAGTGCGTGGATGGGGTGGCCGTGTCGCCATTGTGCCCACAGTTGCGGGCTTCAGCACCACCAACTTGGTGCAGAAACTGAGCGCGACTCCGGAAAAGAATCGCGCGAGCGAATCCAAATCGTAAGCGAGCTATTACTCCGCATAGCTCGTTTCGCTCGGCGATTGCTGGACTAATCGCCCGACGGATTGCCTGGATGAGAAGAATGGTGCTGCTGTTCCGGATCATGCAGCCACTTGGATAATGCGGCGCCGTTCATCTCCATTCCAACCAGGTCCAGTTCGCCGTGGTCGTAATCCGCAATCATCATGCCCATCGACGAACCGTCAGGGTGCACCAAGATTACGGACTGATCGCCATCGTGATTTTTTCCTCCGCTCACTTCTGTTACAAACGGCTGCCAATCGTCGCCGAGCCTGGAACGCAGCAACGGATACAGATCCTTTCCATCCATACCGCGCAGATTGTCGAACTGGGCTACTCGCAGGCTCCGCACGCCGCCATGCGTCTTCAGGCTGGCACAGATGCTGACAAGACTCATCATGGGAATGCGCTGCGCGTGGACAGAGTATTTATGTTCCACGGCGGAAACGACGGAGTTGAAGTCATGATCGGCGGCGGAACATCCCGTCGAGACCGTCAGCGTCGAACCTAACAGGAGCAAAACGAAGTGTCTGATTTGAAATTTCATTTCGCCTCCTTGGTTGAGCTTTTCTGAAGATTGAGATTAGGTACGCCGAAATTGCCGCTGAGTTCCTTCAAATCCTCCGGACGAATCGACCCGGAAATGTACACCATGTCCAATTCCTTTGGTTCAGCATCGAGGACAAACATTCCCTTCACCTCATTGCCGACCATCTTGACGTAAACATCGGTATCGCCCTCACCCTTCTTCGAGCGAACCTTTACCATGGGATTCCAGTCGGGTCCGAGAAATTGCTGGCGAATGGTTTTCAGGTCCTCGGGAGTGTACTGACCCGGTTGGGAAAATTCATAGCTGCGGACGTAGATTGCGTTCAGGTTCTGGATCAGCCGTTGCGCCTGCGCATCGTCCTTGTCTTTTCCATCCAGGAACTGACTGGCAAACTTCAGCATGGTCTTGTTCATCGTGACTTCATTCATGTCGGAGGCGCGCGCCGCCAGCTTTTTGTCGAGCTCGACGGGAAAATTAGGCTGGATATCCTGGGCGACAGCGGGCAAAGTCAGCAGCAGTCCGCAGCCAAGCAGTACGCCGGTACGGCAGGCGGCGGTGAAGCGTTGGATTCGAGTCATAGCAATGTCTCCTTAATTTGCGTTCTGATGGTTCGTGTAGTCGCTGTCTACCTTGTTGCGAACATCCTGCAATGTAGAACCGGTGATTCTGAGCGCGAGCAGTACCTGCTGGCGAGCATGTTCGCCGGCAATCTGTCGCTCCCTCTGGTGCTCGTAGTAGCCGCCCGCGCCGACCGACAACAGCAGCATCGCTGCAATGGCGCCACGAACTATGGGGTTGCGAATTGTGCGCACAGGCCATGGTGCCGGTTCATGGTGCGGAAGTGCATGCACCCGCGCCAACACTCGATCCGCAAAACCAGCCGGCGCGGGAACAGATTGAAGAGTGGCCCGCAAATCCTTCTCGAATATCGCTTCCAATTCCGGGTCAAATCCATCGTTTTCTGAATCCTGCGGTTCCCTGCCAAACTCAACCATGGACGACCTCCTTTCGTTGTTGCGACGCTTTAGTTCGCAGTAGTTTCAGTGCGCGTTGCAGGTGGCTCTTGACGGTGCCCAGCGGCATCGAAAGCAATGAGGAGATTTCAGTCGGCATCATGTCTTCCTGATAGCGCAGCAGCACGACTGCCCGTTGCGCCGGCGGAAGCGATGCGACCATCTGCTCAATGTTCGTCGTCATCGCGGGGGATTCGAACACGCTCTTTGAAATTGCCGAACCGGTCCCGTCTAAACGCATGTGCTCCTCACAAAATTCATCCGCCGCGAACTCCACCCGGCTGGCACGGCGTCTATAGGCATCGGTCGCCCGATGCACGGTGACCCGACGCAACCAGGCCAGCAAATGCTCCTGCGATTGCAGCTGATCGAGGCTCCTATACAGCGCGAGGAAGACATCCTGCGCAACTTCTTCCGCCGTGCCGCAGTCACCGAGAATGCGAAACGCAATGCTGTAGACCCGGGATTGGTGGCGCTCCACAATGTCACGAAACCCATCCCTTGACGGCGAGATCGATGCGACGGATGAGTTTGTGGCCACGGATTGCAATGGAATCGTCCTTCCCGGGACTTCTCTGTACCTGCGTATACGCAGATCAGGGTGCGGGAGAACGCAAAAAAATGAGAAAAATGAAAATATTTTTGGAAGTTCAGGACGGGGTGACCTGGAAGGGGTGAACTCGAACCCTATCGATGTCTCAAGCCCAGGTCCAGCAGGGCGTCGGCAACTCGCTCATAATCGTGGCGCAGAACGTCTTCTGCGCGAAGAAAATCGCCAGTGATGCAGCGAACACCCAGGCGCTCAATTTGGTCGATGTCCGCGACAATCGGCTCGGAGCCTTCGGCGGCATAGCGTTGCCGCGCTTCTTCCGGAACTGGCGCTACATTGACTAAGGCGTAGTCGAAGATCGCTCCGCCGGTGTGCTCATAAATGCGTTCGATGTGCTGCGAGGCGGTCAGGTGGAGACTTTCATTCGACTGCGTCATCAGGTTGCAGATGAAAACCCGCAATCCGTGAGCGGCCACCAGCGACTCAGCAATACCTTCCACCAGAAGGTTCGTGATCAGGCTGGTATAGAGCGACCCTGGCCCGAGCGTGATCAGGTCCGCGCCGAGAATTGCGTCTACCGCTTCCGGGAGTGCCGCCACGCGTTCCGGCTTTAGCATCAGGCGAACGATACGCCGCTTGCTGGCGGTAATCCGGGTCTCGCCCAGAACTGTCGATCCATCGTCCATCAGGGCCGCCAGGGTGACGTTGGAGTTTGTCGCGGGATAGAGGTGTCCGCGGGTGGCAAGAATTTGCGACGAGGTTTTCACGGCAAGCGCAAAGTCGCCGGTGACCGCTGTCAGCCCTGCCAAAAAGAGATTGCCGAAGCTGTGACCCTCCAGCCCTTCTCCACTATCGAAGCGATATTGAAAGAGGCGAGACAACAAGTGCTCATCTTCCGACAGCGCGACCATGCAATTGCGCAAGTCGCCGGGCGGCAACATATTCATGTCGCGACGCAAGCGACCGCTGGATCCGCCATCGTCGGTGACGGTGACAATGGCAGCAAGATCTGAAATCACAACCGGCGCCTCTTGAGAATGGTCTGTAGCAGAGGCAGCGTGCGAGGGTGATTGGGTATGTCGCTTTAAGCCGCGCAACAGCGTGGACAGCCCTGTGCCGCCGCCTATGGCCGCCACACGCAGCAGGGCCTTAGCGGACGAGTTGGGTGGCACAGGCTGTTTTGAGTCGGAGAAGCGCGGTTGCGGAGGGCTGACAGAATGCATGTTCGACCACTTGCTCATTCAAGCGATCGCGGATCGCACGCACCGAGCCGCGTCCGCAACAGCGCTCAAAGAATTTCGGGGTAGAGAAGCTCGGTAAATCGGGGATCGTCCGTCATCTCCTGAAAATCCGAGTCGAGACGAGCCTGAATACGGTTCTGCGGATTCAATTCAATGGCGCGAGCCAGCTGCTCCAGGCAATCCTCAGCGCGGCCGGTCAGGCAATGCATGACGGCGAGCCCATAGTGGGCATAGTCTGCGGTCGGATGCTTCTTCAGGATGGCTTCAAATTGTTCGCGCGCGTCTTCATAAAAGCCGGTATTCAGCAGGGAAATGGCATAGTCGTACTGCTCTTCCGGACTATGAAAGGAGACGGCGTCCTTCTTCATCTGGCGCTCGCAGGCAGTCAGGTGAACGCGGGCGCGATCGACCAGGTCGCCGGCATCGGAGGAAATCAGAGCCTCCAGCGCAGCTTTCGCCTTTTCATATTTCCCTTCACGCATGAGACGAACTGCGGTCTCGTAATGTTGAATCCGCTGCTTCCGCGCCGGGTCGGCAATGGCGTCGGCTTTGCCGGCAATAATGCGAGGCATCGTGGTCGTTTTCTTTTTCATGGGTGATGGCTTCATTGCAGACACACTCGTTTCATGTGTTCTAGAGGGTGTATATACCGAATGACCCTGACCCTCGTAAACCTAACAGGAAACGACCTCATCTGCAATGCCGAGTGGTTCAGCATAGCCTTTGCTTCAGCCAGCCGCAACTCATTCTCCATGACAATTGAGCTGGTTCGGGACTCTGGCGAGTTACGGACGGGGTCACTCGGACGCAGCCGAACTCCGCCCCCAGAATGATAAAATAGCCTTGGAACAGCCTATGCCAGAAATCATTCGCAGAAAGACACCTACAGTCCTGATCGGCAAAGTTCGTGTCGGCTCGGATGCACCAGTTGTGGTGCAGTCAATGACAAACACCGACACCGCCGATGTCTCTTCGACGGTGAAGCAGGTTGCCGCGCTGCATCGCGCCGGATCAGAGATCGTCCGGGTCACGGTCAACAACGATGCGGCGGCCAAATCGGTTCCCGCCATTGTCGAGGAGCTGGCACAGCAGAATGTGCATGTGCCGATCGTGGGGGACTTCCATTACAACGGACATCTATTGCTGAAGAAATATCCGAACTGCGCGCGCGCTTTGGCAAAGTACCGCATCAACCCCGGAAATTGTTCCATCGGACGCAAGGATGACGATAATTTTCGCACCATGATCGAATGCGCCGTGGAAAATCAAAAGCCGGTGCGCATTGGAGTGAATTGGGGCTCGCTGGACCAGGCGCTGTTGACGCGCATGATGGATGAAAATGCGAAATCTGCGAATCCGAAGGATGCTCGCGATGTGACCATGGAAGCCATGGTGCGCAGTGCGCTCGATTCCGCGGAGATGGCGGAGCGCTACGGTCTGCGGCACGACCAGATTATCTTGAGCGCCAAGGTCAGCGGAGTGCACGACCTGATCGACGTCTATCGCATGCTGGCTGGACGCTGTGATTACGCGCTGCACCTGGGACTGACGGAAGCCGGAATGGGAATGAAAGGCATTGTCGCCTCGACTGCGGGGTTGACTCCGCTATTGCTGGCCGGCATCGGCGATACCATCCGCGTGAGCTTGACGCCGAAACCGAATGGCGACCGCACGGAAGAAGTCTTAACCGGGCAGCAGATTCTGCAATCGCTCGGGATTCGCAGCTTTACTCCACAGGTGACGGCGTGCCCTGGCTGCGGAAGAACGACCAGTACCTATTTTCAAGAATTAGCGCTGCAGATCCAGGGCCACCTGCGCGACTCAATGCCTGTCTGGCGCCAGAAATATCCAGGCGTCGAAGAGTTAAAACTCGCCGTAATGGGATGCGTCGTGAACGGACCGGGAGAATCGAAACACGCCAACATCGGCATTTCTCTTCCTGGCACATTTGAAGATCCGGTCGCACCCGTCTATGTGGACGGACGCCTGTTGCTGACGCTGCGCGGCGATCACATTGTGCAGGAGTTTACGAAAATTCTGGATGAGTACGTGGTGAATCGCTACGGAACGGCGAAGTCCAAAGATCTAGTGGGCGTCCACTAACGCGGGAGTGGCGGGCTCTGGCTGCTCAGGCGTGGAGTCCGCGGCATGTTTGGCGGCTTTCTTGCCGGACTTTTTCAATAACTGGTTCAACGTCGTCGAATCCAGCTCTTCTTCCAGACACTTCTGAGCCTTGCGAAAGACGTTGCGCATGGCCTTTTTCAATTCCTTCGTGTCAGCGGAACCGTGTGCGGTCTGATGCAGCAGATCTCCCGCATCGAGCGCACGATAGATATCCCGAAGCGTAATTTGCTTGGCACTTTTCGCCAGATGCGTGCCGCCCGAAGGACCCTTCGCGCTTGTCACCAGACTGGCGCGGCTCAGCACGGAAAGCAGCCGACGAATGACCACCGGATTGGTCGCGAGCGCTTTTGCGAGAGCTTGAGACGTGTGGAATTTCTCCGGCTCTGTCGCCATCAGCGCGAGCGCTTCGATTGCTGTCGAAAACCGCAGATTGGCTGCCATGTGCCCAAAAATATCACAGTTGCACAATGTTGACGCAAATCGGTCCCGCGGCGAATCCTGGCACGGACCGGGGCAGGCCGGGCACACTTGCATCAGTGCTACCATCAAGCTTTTAGGCTGGAGTGAATTCCCTTTTGAAGATACTTTTTGTCGGAGATATTTTTGGTGGTGCCGGACGCAGGATTGTCCACGCACATCTGGGCCACCTGCTGGAGACCCATTCGGTCGACCTGGTGGTGATCAACGCGGAGAACTCCGCGGGCGGGTTCGGAGTCACTCCCAATATTGCGGATGAATTATTCAATTGGGGCGCTCACGTCCTGACCACCGGAAACCACATCTGGGACAAGCGCGAAATCATCGATTGGATGCAGACAGTTTCCGCGGACAGCCATGAGCGGCCGCGCCGCCTGCTACGGCCGGCGAATTATGCACCGGGCACACCGGGCTACGGCGTCTACGAGGGCAAGCTGGCCGACGGAACGGCCTACGCTGTCATCAACCTGCAGGGGCGGGTGTTCATGACTTCGAGCGACGATCCTTTTCGCGCGGCCGACGCCATCCTTGAAAAGTTGCAGGCCAAAGTGATCCTGGTAGATTTTCATGCCGAGGCCACGTCAGAAAAAGTTGCACTGGGCTGGTACCTCGATGGACGCGTAACGGCCGTTCTGGGAACCCATACCCATGTGCCCACCGCGGATGCGCGCATTCTTCCCAACGGCACGGCATTTCAAACCGACGTTGGTATGAGTGGTCCCTACGATAGCGTCATTGGCGTCGAAGTGGAACAGGTAGTCGACCGATTCCTGCACGGTATGCCGGCCAAGTTCGATGCGGCCAAGAAGAACCCGAAGATGTGTGCGGCTTTAATTGAATGTGACGCCGCAACGGGCAGAGCGCAGTCGATCCGCCATTTCATGCTCGGCGAATAACCCAACGGGGTCCGGACAAAAAAAAGAGCGGGCATCCGGATGGATGCCCGCTCTTTTCGCATTCAAAACGACTACTGTGATGCCGGGTGATGCGTTGTGTGATGCACTGCGTGCGGCTTGGCGGTCACAGGCGCTTGTCCGTCCTTCATGATGATCATGGCTGGATTCTGCGTATACGAGTCGAAGGTTGCAATGTAGTTCACCATGGAACCGATGGTGGGCGGCGTTTTTAGCGGGGTCTTCATGTTGATGGTGAAGTCCGCTTTATTCGACTGCTGCGCATCATCGGAGACGGCGAGCTGGACAGAGTCCGGCGTGGCCGAAATCACTTTTCCGGGTACCTTGGTCGTCAGGCCCTTCATCGTGTCCCAAACCTTGCTGGCGTCATCCGGAGTGCCGTTGGCAAGGACGAATTCTTTATCCGTCAGAGCCATCGTCTTCAGGTCAGGCGTCGAGGTGACGGCGTTGTGAGCCAGCTCCTGCGGAGATGGCGGCGGCGGCGCGGGCGTAATGGTAAAGCCAGCCGGCGGATTCAAAGATGCTTTCGACTGGGCCTGAACCTGGTCGAATCCATCCATGCCACCGTGATACTTTTTGTACCAATACTGCGCGGCCTTTTGAATCTCATCCTTGAACGGCTCTGGAGCATAGGCTGCCGCGCGGGCGAGGTACCAGACAGCGTTCACCAAGTCCTGCGGATTTTTCTGAACGTACGCGGTTCCCAGCAGGTAGGTGTCTTCAATCCCAGGGCCGGCCGTCTGCTGCGCTGCGGGCATGGCTTTCAATTCATCCTGGAAATACTTGATGGCGTTGTCGTAATCTTTCTTCCCGAGATCGTCGTTTGCAATTGCTCCATCGAACAAGGGCGTGACTGCCGTCTTCATCTTGTCGAAGTTGGCTGCATCCGCTCCCTCTGGAGCCGGCGCCGTCAAGCCAGCCTGGGCATCCTTCGCCGCTTCGTCCAGCAGAGGTTGAGCGTCCGCAGGATTGGTCTTCTGACCTGCCTGCGCCTTCAAGATGAAAGCACTGAGAGCCAAGGCACGCAAATCCGTAGGATCAATCTGGAGCACCTGCCGCGCCGCACCCAGCGCCTTATCCATGTTGGCTGTCTGGGTATAGGCATCCATCAGGATTTCCAGCACCTGCTTTTTGACCACGCTGTTGGGATACTGTTGCAGAAATCCCTCGATCGCCGATTCCTTGGCCTGAGGCGTCGGTTGGCTGATCGCGGCATTGTAGGCGTTGTATTCCGCAGGATCTTTAATGGTGATCGAGCCCGACCCTGCACTTTGCGCCTGCATCATGGGAGCGGCACTCATTGCGATGCCAGCCAGCGCCAGCACCGAGACGTACAAAAACTTTTTCTTCATCGATCACTCCTCGCGAACGAGTGTTTCATTGGGAATAGAAAATATGCCACGCGCATCTCTGCCAGCGTCGCGCCAGTGATGCACTCCGGCAGCAAGAATCGGAGACATCGTGACGAATGGCTTTGACTGAACAGACGGTGCCGCATTGGTGTGGTTAGCAGGATTATAAGGCCGGATAATCCGGTTCGTGTCAGTATTCCACCCAGTATCCATCTGACGCAATAGCATTCCGCTATGTACGATGCAAGTCAGAGGTCTTAACAGCATGAAAAGTTGGCCCGAAAAGCTCGGCAACGTGCGACTGATGGTTCTGGGAATAGCTCTAATGCTGCTGGCGGCGCTGTGGCTGGTCAAAAGGATCTTTGGCTGACTTTGAAGCAAAGACGACACGGCTACTCCGCATCGAAGTCATTCAGGAGAGATCGAAATCGTGAATCAGCCTGCCCCACTGTTTGACCAGGTTGCAGTCATTACCGGCGCCAGCCGCGGAATCGGCGCTGCGATCGCACGCAAGCTGGGTTCGCTCGGAGCCCACGTCATCGTAACGGCGCGAGACGTGAGTCAGTTGAACAACATTGTTGCGGAGATCAAGTCCGCCGGCGGCCACGCTGAATCCAATGCCTGCGATTTGACACAGCCGGAACAGATTGAAGCCTTCGCGACGCAAGTATTGAAAACCCACCGGCGCTGCGATGTTCTCGTCAACAACGCAGGCGTGGGATGGTTAGAGGGTCCGCTGCACGAAACTCCGCCTGAGGTATGGGAACATCAGGTCGCCGTAAACCTGCGGGCGCCGTACCTGATGCTGCGCGCATTCGCGCCTGCGATGATTACAGCCCGGCGGGGACACATCATCAACATCTCTTCCCTTGCCAGCCAAAATCCTGTGCCGAACGGAGCCGCCTACGCTGGTACGAAATGGGGATTGAACGGGATGATGGTCTCGGCAGCGGAGGAACTGCGCCCGCATCAAGTGCGAGTGTCACTGGTCGAGCCGGGAACCGTGCGCACGGAATTCGGATCCGGACAATCGAGCCACAAGTCCGCGCTCGGGGCGATTGCGCCGGAAGACATCGCCAACATCGTGGCTCTTTTGGCGACCCAGGCCGATCAATCCTTCATCAGCGAAGTACAGATACGACCCACACTGAAAAAGTAGAATCTCTCGGGCCGGATGGGCAGGACGCCAGGGCGGAGACCCAGCGATTTCTAGGGCCTGATTCCACAAGGCACACAACAGCTTGGGTTCTGGACTTCTTATCCACAACCCGCTGTATCTGATGTTGACCCGAGGCGTTAGCAGGACTAAAGTGGAGCCATCGGTGGGCGGTTTTGTGCCCCCGCAACGCTTGCCCCCAGAGGTGCCGATTGCTCGAACTTAAGCGCATTCATATTCTCGGCTTCAAGTCCTTTTGCGATCGCACGGAAGTGTTGCTCGACAGCAATGGCGTCACTGCGATTGTAGGCCCCAACGGATGCGGCAAATCCAATATTTCTGATGCCATCAGCTGGGTACTGGGCGAGCAGTCGGCGAAAGACTTGCGCGGCATCAAGATGGAAGACGTTATCTTCTCAGGTACGCGGGAACGGAAACCTACCGGCATGGCGGAAGTGTCGCTGGTGCTCATCGATCCCGAGGTCTATCGGCCGGCGGGTTCGCATCCCGGGCCGGAAATAGTCGTTGACGATTGGGATGAAGCTGCGGTGCGCAGCCAGGCGGCGCAGGAGACAGAAGAGATTATTGCCGATTTGCAGCCGGGACAAATCATTGAGGGTCCGGTCGAGGTCGAGCACAAAGGCACTGCCCAGCAGGAGGAAGCGGACGGTGCGGCCTCCGCGGATGCAGGGACGACGGCCGAAGGCAATGTAGTGTTGAAAATTCGCCGCCGTAAATTTCAACGGAATCATGCCCAGGACGGCGAGATCATCATTTCGCGGCGGCTGTTCCGTACGGGGGAGAGCGAATATCTGCTGAATGGCAAGCTGTGTCGCTTGCGCGATATCCACGACGTGCTGATGGGCACAGGCCTCAGTTCTGACTCTTACGGAATCATCGGGCAGGAGCGCATTGGGCAGTTGCTGAGCAGCAAGCCGCACGAGCGCCGCGCGATTATCGAAGAAGCGGCGGGGATCACACGCTTCAAGACCAAGAAGCATTTGGCGGAGTTGCGACTGGAGCAGGCAAAGCAAAACCTGGCGCGCGTAAATGACATCTTCGATGAAGTCTCGCGCCAGATGAACTCGCTGAAGCGCCAGGCGGCCAAGGCGGAGCGTTACGGTGCGTTGCGCGATGAACTTCGCCAGCGGCTGCGGGTGGTGATTGCGACAAGAATTTCGCTGACGGATGCAGCCACTGTTGCCGTCGCAGCGGAGTTGGCGCAGTTGACGACAGAGATCGACGGCATGACGCACTCCATCGCCGAGGTGGATCAGCAGCGAGCCGCCGCAGTTGCTGAGGGATACAGCCGCGAACAGCAGGCGCGCGAGGCCGCAACGAATGCCAATAATGCCTCTATCGAGTTGGAACGAACACTCGGCCAGTTGAAAGCGAATGAAGATCGCGCTGCGGACTTGAAGGTACGGCTGCAGGCGGCGCAGGCGGAGATGGCGCAGACGCAGCAGCAGCTGACAGGCCTGGAAGCGGAGCGCACCCAGCAGCACGCATTCCTGGCGCAGGCGCAGCAGGCCGTCGATCTGGCGCGGCAAGATATGCAAGCGCGGCAAAACGCGTTCCAAACGGCGACTACCGAGCTGGCCTCTGTGAACGAGCGCATGGAAACCTCTCGGCGCCAGATGCTGCACTGGATGGCGCAGGCTAACCAGGTACGGAACCAGATCAGCCAGGGGGAAGCCAGCCTCGAGGGTTTTCAGCGTGAGGCGGAACGGCTTTCAACGGAGCGCGCCGGTGTCCATAGCGAACTGGAAAAACTCGGCGTCGAGCGGGGACAGGTTTCGCTGAACTTTGCTTCCGCTAGCACCACCCTGCAGGATACGGAAGCCGAGCTGACCAGCTTGCGCGCTGAACTGGAAACGCAGCGCACAGAAGAAGCCGCATCTCGCCGGCAGGCCGATCAACTGCGTGCGGAGCAGGCTACGCTGCAGGGACGTCGAAACTCGTTGGAATCGCTGATTCGGGAACATAGCTACTCGACTGACACGGTTCGACAGTTGTTGCGCACCAACACAATGGAAGGCGGACACGCGCCTGTTGGTGTGCTGGCAGATTTCGTTGAAGTGTCCGATCAATATGAAACGGTCGTGGATGAATTTCTGCGCGATGAACTGAATTTCATCGTGGTGAAAAGTTGGAACGATGCGCAGGAAGGGATGCGCGTGCTGAAGACCGATGTGGATGGGCGGGCGACGTTCCTGGTGCATCCGGATGATTCGCAGGCGAAGTTTTCTTTTGCGCCGAGCATGGTCGCACCTCTGAGCGAAGCGCGCGATGGCGTGGTGCGCTTGAAAGATTGCATTCGCGTGCTGGATGGCTTCGGTAGCTCATTGGAAGTGATTCTGCCCAAGCTGCGGCATGGCTACGTGGTGCCGAACTCCGAAGTTGGAAAATCTTTGGCACTAGAAAATCCGGAAGCATTTTTTCTGGCGCCGAATGGAGAGTGCTTTCACAATGTCACGGTGACGGGTGGCAAGCCCAGTGTTGAAGGTCCGCTTGCGCTGAAGCGGGAATTGCGCAGCACTCAGCAATCTCTGGCCGGGGTGGAAGATTCTCTGGGCGCTGCGGAGATGGAAACGGCGAAGCTCGCCCGCCTGGTCGCGGAGTTGTCGCAGCGGATTGAAATCAAATCTGCAGAGCGACGCAAAGCGGAACAAGAATCTGCACACACTGGAGCAGCCCTGCGGCAACTGGAAGCCGAAGTCGGCCGCCTGGAACGGCGATTGAGCGAGTGGACATTGCAGGCCGAGCGCAATACGGCCGCGCAGTCAGAAAAAAGTGAGTGGCTCACGCAACGGCGCGAGGAAGTGGAGCGCCATGAACAGCAGCGAATTCAATTTGAGCAGCAATTGAATGAAGCGCAGGGCTCGCTGGAAGAACTTCGACTGGCACGCGACGCGGCGCAGCAGCAGATGTCCGCAGCCTCGATCGAACTGGCGGGATTGGAAGAGCGGAGACGCGGTGCGGTCAGCTCCTCTGAGCGTCTGGATCGCATGGTCGAGGGGCTCGAACAGCGCGTCCGTCAACTGGAGCAGATGATTGCCTCAAGTGATGCCGAGCAGAAGCAGCGCGTGATCGAGCAGGAGCGCTTGCAGGTTCGCAGTCAGGAGTTGGAAACGACGCGCACCACCGCGCGGCAACAAGCAGAAGAGTTGGCGGAGCAGTCAAAAGCGCTTCGCCAGCAGGCGGCTGAAGTGGAACAGCAGGTTCGCGGATTGCGCGTCGAGTTGGAAGCCTTCCGAGATCGCCGCAGTGAAGCTGCCGCGCGAGCAGCACGCCTGTCCTCTGACCTGGTGCATTTGGAAGAAACCTGCATGCAGGATCTTTCAGTGCCGGCGGATGAATTGCGCGCGGACGAGACCATGGTCCGCCTTGAAGCCGAGCCGCTGGCCGGAGAAGAAGAGGGTTGCCGAGGCATCAAGCAGAAACTCGAGTCGATGGGGCCCGTCAACATGATGGCGTTGGAGGAATACAAGGAAGCTTCCGAGCGTCATGCCTTCCTGGAAACGCAGCGGAAGGACTTGATCGATTCCATTGAGAATACGCAGAACAGCATTCGCGAAATTGAAGTCGTGCTGCGCAGCAAGTTCGAAGAAGCCTTCGCTGCCATCAATGAGAATTTCTCGGCGGCGTTTACGCATTTGTTTGGCGGCGGTCAGGCATTCATGAAGCTGACCGACCAGGAGAATTTCGACGACAGCGGTGTCGATATCATCGCTTCCCCTCCAGGAAAGAAATTGCAGAATATCCTTCTACTGTCTGGTGGAGAAAAAGCGCTGACAGCCTTGTCACTGCTGATGGCGATCTTCCAGTTCCAGCCGAGCCCCTTCTGCGTGCTGGATGAAGTGGATGCTGCACTGGATGAATCGAACGTGGGACGGCTTGCGAATATGCTAAAAAAGATGAGTGTGCACACGCATTTCATCGTCATTACACACAGCAAGCGCATGATGCAGGCAGCCGACGCGATCTTTGGTGTCACCATGCAGGAGCCGGGCGTTTCGAAAATTGTTTCGGTTCGTCTGCACCACGATCGAGCGCTGGAGCGAGCCTCCGCCTGAGTCTTTCGAGTACTGTCGTCATGCAAACAATTCGACTCTAGCAGCATCCGTAGTTGTAAGCTGCTTGCCAGAGACGAATTCGCATGAAAGGCTCAAGGATATGCCAGAAGCACTTCTTCAAGCCGAGCTCCCGAATCTGCAGCTCCATGCACGCGGGAAGGTTCGAGACATTTATTCTGTGGGCGACGATTTGTTATTGATCGCCACCGACCGAATCTCCGCTTTCGATCACATTTTGGCGACAGGCATTCCAGACAAAGGAAAAATTCTTACCCAGATTTCCCTGTTCTGGTTCAGCCTGCTATCGGATCTTGTGCCGACGCATCTGATCACCGCCGACATCAACGCTTATCCGGAAGTGCTCCAACCCTATCGTCAGCTGCTGCATTTCCGTTCCATGCTGGTCAAGCCTGCCAAAATCTATCCCATCGAGTGCGTTGTCCGTGGCTATCTGACGGGGTCTGCCTGGAAGGATTATCAGGAAACCGGCAGCGTATGCGGTATCGCTCTATTGCCGGGCATGGCGGAATCCGAGAAGCTGCCGGAGCCGATTTTTACCCCTGCGACCAAGGCGCCTGCCGGTGAACATGACATGAACATCACGATGGAAGAGATGGGCAATCGCATCGGCCGGACCAATGCCGAGTTGCTGCGAGACCTGAGCCTGATGATCTATGAGCGCGCCTCTCGCCATGTGGACGGGCAGGATATGATTCTTGCCGATACCAAGTTTGAGTTTGGCCAGACCGCGCACGGAGTGGTTCTGGCGGACGAAGCCCTCACTCCGGATTCTTCCCGCTATTGGTGGAAGAGCAGCTATCAGCCCGGGGGACCACAAATTTCTTTTGACAAGCAGTTCGTGCGCGACTATTTAGTAGACAGCCACTGGAACAAGCAAGCGCCGGCCCCTGGGCTGCCTGATGATGTGGTGGCACGAACTCAGGAAAAATATCTCGAAGCCTTTCGTCGCATCACCGGCCACACTTCGCTGCACTAGAGCAAGAGCACAGATAATGGGTTTGGTGAGTGGGAACGATGTGCAGCCGTCCTTTGATGAACGGCTGCGTGAACAGCGATTTTGCACTCTACACCTTCTGTGCTCTTGCTCGAGCCGTCTCTCCCGTTTGTTGTAAGCAATATTGCATTCACTTGCAGCGGTCGCACATCTGCAAAAAATTCTCTGGCACTGCATCGCAACTCAGGAGAGCTGGTTTTGGCTGGCATGACCCTTTTCGATTGGTTCGTCGTAATCATCATTCTTCTGTCGACCATCATGGCAGCGGCACAGGGCTTGGTGTTGGAGCTGGTTTCGTTGGCCGCGCTCGTCCTGGGGCTGTGGCTTGCCTTCTGGAATTACCATGTGCTGGCAACTCCGCTGTCACACGTCATTCACTCTGAGGGCATAGCCGATGTGGTGGCGTTTCTGCTGATTGCGTTGGGAGTGATGCTGGTCATCGGACTGATCGGCAGGGCTATTTCCAAAGTTGCGCGGACCGCGGGCCTGGGTGGGCTGGACAGTTTATTAGGCGCGATATTTGGAGTGATTCGCGGCTGCTTCCTGGTGGTGGTTGCTATCATAGCTATTGCTGCTTTCGTACCCCAGAAAAACTGGCTGCAAGGATCGAAGCTGGCGCCGTACTTTCTGTCGGCGGCCAATGACCTATCGGCCGGTGCGCCTGCGGAATTGCAACACAAGATTCAAGAGGGAGTGGCTATTATTAAGCAAGGTCCAAACTGGATTCAATTCCACTTGCATCCTCCCCCAGCCACACGTTAGAACATTGAGTAGACTTTTCGAAGCATTTTTCACGATTAGCAACATTGACTGCCGCAGCATTTGCAAGCCGGGTTAGAGAGGTCACAAGTGAAACGCGAATTGGATAATCTTGTCGTACAGATGTACGCCAGTGGCATCACCTACGAGGAGGCTGTCCGCGAGTTTCGTCGCCGATACATTCAGGAAGTGATGCGCAACAACAAGGGCAACCAGTGCAAGGCTGCGCGAGAGCTGGGCGTGCACCGCAACACGCTGAGCCGCATCATGGCTGAGCTGGAGCTTGATCCAGTGCAGATCAAGCTGGGGCTGAAGCGGCCGCCTCGCGGCGAGCACGCTGTTCTTCCGGCGGTGCAACTGGTACGCTCGAAGTAGTGACCCTACTCCGGGTAAGGCAGTGTATTGGCGCGTGGCAAAGATCCAATCAATGCAAAAACGGCTTCTCCACAACCCAATATTGAGCTGTGTCGCTTGCCTGCGACGAGTTTTCAATTACCGGCCCTGCAGTTTCACAACCTACATCGGTCGCGGCCATAAACCTGACCGCCAGTTCCCTCTGACAGCTTCTCCGTGGCAAAGAAAATCTATTGCCGCCGGATTGATGCTCTCGATGGGAATGTTTACTTGCATTCCGCAAGCGATCGCGGAAGATACCCCCCGGCCAGCCACACCTTCCGCTGCGACCACGCCGAGCACTTCTGCTAACGAGCCACCATCGGTCCCGCTACCGAGCGCGCAGCAGATGGCCAAAGCCAGAGAGTATTTTCGCAAAGGCACGCACGCTCTGAAAGCCCAGGATTCATCGCAGGCTCTGACTCTGTTCGCAAAGGCGCACCTTCTAGACCCCACCAATGGCCCTTATCTGGCCGCGTATGAATTGGCCCGTCAGCAATGGGTAGGCAACATGATTCATACTGCCAATCAAGATCAGCAATCCGGCAAGACCACGGCGGCAAAGCAGCAGTTGCAACAGGCTCTGAGCCTCGACCCAGACAATCCTTTTGTTCAGGAACATATTCAGTCTCTGGATACCGAACAAGAGCCCGCTGTCATCGAATCGCGCCCGATGCCGAAGTTCGCGACCGGACTGATTGAACTGGCGCCCGCACAGATCCAATCGACATTTCATCTTCGTGGCAATGCACAGGACATTTTGCACCAGGTCCTTTCCGCCTATGGAATCACGGCCATCCTGGATGACTCTGTTCCGACCAAGCAAATTCAGCTGGACCTGGACCACGCCTCGTTTACGCAAGCCACTGACGCCGTAGAGCTGGCTACGGGAACATTCTGGGTGGCTCTGGACCCAACCCACGTGCTGGTCGCCAAAGATACGCAGGAGAATCGCAAGAAATTCGATCGCCTGTTGCTGGAGACGATTTTTCTTCCCGGGCTGGATAAAACGGAGCTGGTGAATGCCGTCAACATCATCCGAAATGTGTTTGGAGTGCGTCAGATTTCGAGTCACGCGGATCAGGGCACGGTGACCATTCGCTCTACCGAGAGCACGCTGCGGGCGATTAACGCCACGGTGCAGCAGCTCTACCTCGACAAGCCGGAAGTGATGCTGGATGTCCGCATTTACCAGGTCAACGATTCGCGCATGCAAGACCTGGGCGTAGCATTTCCGCAGCAGCTGAACGTGTTCAACGTTACGTCGCAGCTAACCAGCATCATCAACAGCAACCAGAGCACGATTACAGAATTGATCGCGGCCGGACTCGTGAATCCTGGAGACCTGGCGGGGATTGCGGCGCTGCTGATTGGGCTGGGCCTGGTGAACGGAACAGTTCTGAATCAGCCGTTCGCGCTGTTTGGCAATGGCCTCACGCTCAGCGGAATGTCGTTCGGCGGCACGACCGTGAACGCTTCGCTGAGCGTTTCCGACACGCGCGAAATCGATCACGTTGAGCTGCACGCAGGCGACCTGCAAAAGCAAACGGTGAAGATTGGCGAGCGCTATCCCATTGTCACGCAGAGCTATTCCGCCGGAACGCAAACGGCTACGGCCAACTCGACGCTTGCGAGCCTGCTGGCGGGCACCAGCACAACGCCTACAGCGACCTCGAACCCACTTGCATTGGCCCCTACAGTGGAGTATCAGGATCTGGGCTTGACCGTCATCGCGCTGCCACGCATTCTGCAGAACAAAGACGTGCAGATGCAGTTGCAAGTCACGTTGGCCTCCCTGGCCGGGGCGTCTGTGAATGGCTCGCCCATCATCAACAATCGCGACTTCACCACCACCATTCAGATTCCCGACGGAGGCACGGCGCTTGTGACTAGCGCGGTCAGCAGCACGGAATCGAAGTCTCTATCCGGCATTCCCGGGCTGAGTGAGCTTCCGGGTTTTAGCTGGACTGCCAGCCCCACCACGAATCTGACCTCGGGAAGATTGTTGATTGTGATCAGCCCGCACATCATCAGCGCGACCCACACGCGTATCGCCTCCAAAATGCTGTTTCTTCCGGTGGGGGATACTGGGCAGCAGGAATAGCCTGACCTGCGAACTCTCTGCCAGGCTGCATACGCGGAGTGCGATCGCGCGATTGTTTGTTCGGGTGCTGCTAGCGCGCGGTTACATCCAATTGCACTGGAAGCGTCTGCGGCGGATTGCAGGCCTTGTTGTCACACGCCTGGTAGTGCAGTTGGCCATGCATTGCATAGTGACCGGCATGAGCGTGCAGGTGGACGACCACAGCGAATTCGCCGGTATATACACTGAGCGCATCTTTCGGTGAGAACTCGAAGTGATAATCCACTCCCTGCGGATACTCGACTTGTGCAATTTCAACGCCCGGCGTTTTGTCGAGGGTCAGAGTCGTCGGAATCAGAAATTCCGAATGCGGTATATGAGAGTTGATGTGCAATCCCTGCTGGATGGTGAATCGCAGTTCAACATCTTTGGGAGCGGCGGCAGGTGAGGCTGCCTTGACAGCCACCTGTGGCGAGGAGACCATCTGCACCCACTGTTTTGATTTGGGCGCGCCAAAGCCGATGCCGCGCGGACCGGGCTGCCATCCCGACTGCCCTAGGGAGGCTCCGGCGCACGCGATCCCTGCAGCTAATGTGAGAACTGCCGCTGACTTCCCTGCCCGCACCTTTACGCTCCCTTGGCGAGAATCTTTTGAATATTGGCTTCCATCTCGCTTTCGGAAATCAATCCGCCCGCTTCAATGATCACCTTGCCGTCGCGCCCGATGTAGTAGGAGGTCGGCAGATAGTCGATGCCGCCATAGGCCTTATTCATCTGATCGTCATACATCAGCACGGGATAATCGACGCCCATTTTCGCCATGAAATCGCTGACTTCCTTAGTGGAACTGTCGTCCTCAGAAATGCCAAGTACGGTAAATCCCTGAGAAGCATATTTTTTCTGCATTTCAATCAGCCACGGCATTTCCAGTTTGCAGGGGCCGCACCAGGTCGCCCAGAAATTCAGTAAAACGGCCTTTCCCTTGTAATCCGCAAGCGAAACCGTTTTGCCATCGACGCTCTTCAAAGTGAAGGACGGAGCATCCTTTTCCCGGAAATCCGGCAGACCTTGAGCGGCTGGGGAATTCTCATCCGGGCTGGCGGTCGTCGCGGTAGCATTTCCTGAGTCGTTCGAAGGCTCGGTCAGAAACTTGCGCAACTCCGGCGATGCAGTCTGGGCAGCCGGTGGGGTATTCATCGCCTTTCTCATCCGATAGGCCATCATTCCCGACCAGATCATTGCGGTGACGCCCGCGATCAGAATCAGGACGACAATTGCACTGCGCTTCATTCCTACTCCTCGATCCCGCAAACAATCAGCCACGGGGGACAACCCTTTATTGTATCGGGAGGGGCACCGCTGTAGCTATTCCCTGAACGTGGCAGAGGCGCGGACTGTCCGCGCCTCTGGCGATGGAGCCGAGTTCGATGCAACTCCTCCCACGGCCGAGTGGGATGGATCGACCTGCCGCTTTAACTGAACAGCATTCCCAGCAATCCCATTCCAAAGAGGAGGAGCATACCGATGCGGAGCCAGCGATAGGAACTGGCGTGGGGATCACTCGGTTCGGATTGAACACCTACGACCTGGACGTCGGACATGTTATTGCTTTCCGGGAACCACAAGAGCACTGCCGGAAACATCGGCAAACCACCGAGCGGAATTAGCGATCTCAGCTCGATTGTGTTGGCATGATGCAAGAGTTGCCATCCCGGGGCCGTGTGCATGGTCACGGCGACCTTTGCTTGCGATTGGGTCGAGATTGTTGCGGCGTAGGCGGTCCGTGGAGACGACGCGAGAATCACGAGGATGGCAATCAGCAACAACAGGCATCTTTCTCGCGACACGTCGCAGAAGCGTCCCCGCAGCGCGGATGAAAGACGTTTTTGTGAACGTCGAAGAGTGAATGGCGATGGCAGTCCCAAGGCATGCATCGTGGTCAACTCCAGTAGGGATTTGAAGTGTGCAGCTTTGATTTCCCGAGGCTGGAGAAATGACGCGGGATCGCCGGCCCAGGCAGAAAATAGATCAAGTCGTTATATCGACCCTCAAGCGCGGCTCATCCTGAGTTCCGTGAAAAATAGCCGTCTGCTGTTGAGGGTCAAGCAAGAAGTTACAGTCGATGCGGCGCGGTGTCTAGAGATTTCTGCGCCAATTTAGAGAGAAAATTGCGCAGCCATTACCAATGGCTGAACACTTTCGTAATGGGGCGTTTTCATGGATGCCGGTGGAGCGGCATAAGAATTGCTGAACGTCTTATTGCGAAATAGCCTCAGCGCCTCCGATGCAGTATCTTCTAACTCAGTTCCCTGCTGCGGATACCGATGGAAGTACAGAAACAAAACGAGCGCATATCGCGCATCTCAAGCGCGCAGAACAGCTCCGGCGTCGTGGACCCGGCGCAGTTGGTGCGCATTGAAGCGCATGCCCTGCTGGCGCTGGCTGACCGGCTTGAGGGTAATGCGACTTCGCCGAAAAGCATGGCGCGGGCGTTTGCGCGCGCGGTGGACCTGATTGTTGCCTGCGGCACCGCTGGCGGCCGCGTCGTGGTCACCGGCATGGGCAAGAGCGGAATCATCGCACAGAAAATTGCCGCGACGCTCAGCTCCACTGGATCACCCGCGCTATTTCTGCATCCGGCGGAGGCGCATCATGGCGACCTGGGCATGCTTGCCAAGGGTGATGTCGTGATTGCGCTCTCTGCTAGCGGCGAGACGGAAGAAATACTTCGCCTGCTGGAAATGTTGAAGAGGATTGGCGATGCGCTGATCAGCTTCTGTTGCGACATGCATTCCACCCTGGCCCAGGCCAGCGATGTGGCTCTCGACTGTTCTGTGGAACAGGAGGCCTGCACATTGGGACTGGCGCCAACCGCCTCGACCACGACCATGCTCGCGCTCGGCGACGCGCTGGCCATCGCCATCTCCGCTCGCAAGGGTTTCCGCGCAGAAGATTTTGCCAATCTGCATCCCGGCGGAAAGCTGGGCAAGCGGCTGATGCGAGTGGAGCAACTGATGCACTCTGGCGATGCTGTGCCACGGGTTGCACCGAAAACGGGGATGACAGACGTGATCTATGAAATGTCGAGCAAAGGCCTGGGCATGACCACGGTGGTAGCGGATGGAAAATTGGTGGGCCTGCTGAGCGATGGCGACCTGCGTCGCCTGTTGGAGAAGGAGGGCGCGAGTGCCCTGGCAAAGACAGCTGGTGAAGCCATGCATCGCAACCCACTGACGATTGCCGCGAACGAGTTTGCTGCTGAAGCCCTGCGCCATATGGAAGAGCGCAAGATTACATCGCTGATCGTGGTCGATGGCGAAGGCGGGGTCGAGGGTGTCATCCACCTGCACGATCTGTGGGGAACGGAATTGTTCTGAAGCCAGTACACGCGACCGGTGGTGCCTCTGTCGAAATGGTCGGAACGACATCGCCGAACGAACCTCACCGGCTGAAGCCCCGTCTCCGCGGCTTCTCGGCCCCGGACTAAAGTCCGGGGGGCCTTTTGGGCGAACACCTTCTGGGATGGCAATTGTTCGGCGGGAACTGTGCGGGAAACGGAGACGGGCTAAGCGCCTTGTTCCGCGGCTTCCACAGTTGGATACATCTTGAGCACCGTATCGACACGGGTCATGCGAATCAAACTCAAGACACGGTCGGTGACACTGGCCAATGCGAGTTTTCGGCCATTCTTCTCGGCGGAGACGTAGAACATCAGGACCGTGCCCAGGCCAGCGGAGTCGACATAGGGAACCTGCGACAAATCCAGAATGGTGAGGTGCTGCGTCACCGTGCCGAGCGCGTCTTTCAAAGGAAAAAGCGAAGATAGGGTGATTGGACCCGTTAATCGCAACACGATTGCATCAGAACGTGAACTGGGCCAGGTTTCAATAGTCAGTGCATCATCTCTCATCCCCATAACATTAGACTGGGCCCGGGAGACTTTGATTACAAAACGGTTAAAACCGCGACTCCTCGTCTCCTTGGAACGGAGTCAACCGGCCAAATTGCGAGAGCAATGAGAGCCAGGGAGTGGCGTCCGATGTCCAACAACGATGCACCGCGGAGAGACTGGCGCAGAAACAAGTAGAATGAACAGATTGAGCTATTGAACCCGATAAGGACACTGACCCTACCCATGCATCGCTGGTCGCAGCTTTTTCTTCCAACTCTTCGTGAAGCCCCGGCAGACGCCGAAGTCGCCAGTCATAAGTTTCTGGTTCGCGCCGGTTATATACGCCAGCTTGGGGCCGGAATCTATTCCTATTTGTTCCTCGGGCAGCGTTCGATCAACAAGATTGTCGCCATTGTGCGAGAAGAAATGGACTCGATCGGGCAAGAATTCCTGCTGCCGGCGTTGCTGCCTCGCGAGCTGTGGGAACAGAGTGGCCGCTGGACCAGCATGGGCGACAACATGTTCCGCCTGAAAGACCGTAAGGGCGCCGACCTGTGCCTGGGCATGACGCATGAAGAAGTGATGACGGAGGTTGCCCGCAAAGAGCTGCGGAGCTACAAACAGCTGCCGCAGATCTGGTACCAGATCGAAACCAAGTTCCGCGATGAACCGCGTCCAAAGGCTGGCCTGCTGCGGGTGCGTCAGTTCCTGATGAAGGACTCCTATTCGTTCGACCTTGACGCAGCGGGACTCGACGCCAGCTATCAAAAGCATGATGTAGTCTACCGGCGAATTTTCTCCAGATGCGGGTTGAAGTTTGTGGCGGTTGAGGCGGATTCGGGCGCCATGGGCGGCAGCCAGTCCCAGGAATTTATGGTGTATACGGATGCCGGCGAAGATCTAATCGCCAGCTGCGCGCAGTGCGGGTATGCCGCCAATGTTGAAAAGGCGACCTCGCAGCTACCGCCGGCTGAGGATCTGGCGCCGACCGGCGATGGCCTGCCGGAACTTGTCCACACGCCGGGAATGGGCGCGATTGCGGACGTGACTGCTTTTATGAAGGTGAGCGCCAGTCAGGACATCAAATGCGTGGCCTACATGGCGGAAAAGCGTGATGCGGCCGATCAGCCGGTCTGGTTGGCAGCGGCCGTCTTTCTGCGCGGCGATCATAACGTAAACGAAACCAAATTGATGGGCCTGCTGCGAGCTGGACAACTGCGGCCGATGCAGCCGGAAGAGCTCGCCATCTACTTCAAAGCTCCGGGAGGATTTCTGGGCCCGGTTGGCTTGACGCAGACCGTCGAGCCGAATTTGCTGCCTGAGTTGCAACGCGCAACCTTCCAGCCGAACAGAACGCAGCAATTTTGGGCAGCGGCCAACCGGCTGAAGATGGTCGTGGTGCTGGATGAAGCCCTGGCAGATCGCAGCAACATGATCTGCGGGGCCAACAAGCTCGACTACCACTTCCGCAATGTCACGCCGAAGCGGGATTTCACCTGGACGGTCGTAGCCAGCATCCGGGCTGTCACCGAGGGCGAAGGCTGCCCGGTTTGCAATGCACCGCTGCGCGTGGCCAAAGCGGTGGAAGTGGGACACATCTTCAAGCTTGGAGACCGTTACACGGACATCATGGGCGCTCGCGTGCTTGATCCGAATGGCAAAGAAGTCACTCCCATCATGGGTTGTTATGGCATTGGCATAGAGCGCATCCTGACCGCCAACGTCGAACAGAGCTTCGACGAGAACGGGTTTTCCCTGCCGCCCTCAATCGCGCCATTTGATGTAGTGGTGACGATTACCAATGTCAGCGACGCGGGTCTAAAAGCAAGCGGTGAAAAGCTGGCGGAGGAATTGAGCGCTGCCGGACTGGACGTTTTGCTGGATGATCGAGAAGAGCGCGCCGGGGTAAAGTTCAAGGATGCCGACCTGGTCGGAATTCCGTTCCGGGTGAACGTGGGAAAGAAGGTTGCGGAAGGCGTGGTGGAATTGGTCACGCGCTCCAGCAGGAGCAGCGAGGACATCTCGATTGCGACGGCGGCAAAACAGATTTCCGAGCGAGTCCAGGCAGCCACGCCGGTTGCAACGAGTTAGACGAACGGGCTGAGGGCGAGCGAAAAGAACCGCCCTTCAGGCGAGGGCCGGCAATAAAAGTCGACCGAGCAACGAGAGTCGAGAGGAACAATGGCAGGAACCGAGAGACCTCCGCGAACAACATCGCGGCCCAATCCATCCAATGGCGCCGGCAGAGTTCGAACCGCAGGCGGAGGCGGTAATCGCCCACGTGTTCGCTCCAGCCGCAGCGGCGTCGGCGGTAAGAAATGGCACTCCGACTGGAAAATCAGGGTTTTGCTGGCGCTGGCGGCATGCGTTTTGTTTGTCTGCGCGGTGGGCGGCATTGTTTTTGCTTACTACTACCACGCTTATGAACATGTGGTGGAACAGCGTCTGCGCCAGCCGTTGTTCGCCAATACCGCCAAGATCTATGCGGCTCCGGCAGAGGTGCGTCCGGATCAAAAATACAGCGTGCAGGAAATTGCGCACGAATTGAACCAGGCTGGCTATAGTCCGGTCGGCCAATCCCATCCCTCCCAGATAGGCACCTACGCGCTGACAGACAGCAGCATCCACATTCAGCCCGGTCCACAGTCGTACCATGCTCCCGATGGCGCGACGGTCTACACCGCCAAGGGTGTCGTAAAAGCGATCAAGGCGGATGACGGCGAGCAGTTGAGCGCGTACGAACTCGAGCCGCAACTGATTACCGGACTCTCTGACAAGGATCGTGGCAAGCGACGCCTGGTGACTTATGACGAGCTGCCAAAATATCTTGTCCCAGCTGTGACTTCGATCGAGGACCGGCGTTTTTTTGAACATGGCGCGGTCGACTATGTGCGCGTCTTTGGCGCTGCCTTCGCTGATCTGCGATCACACCGATACAGCGAGGGGAGTTCCACGTTGACGATGCAGGTGGCGCGGCTTTTCTTCCTCTCTCCGGAGAAACGCTTCAAGAGAAAAATCATTCAAACAGCCATTGCGTTTCAATTGGAGAATCACTACACCAAGAAGCAAATCTTTACGATCTACGCCAATGAAATTCCTCTGGGCCAGCGCGGAAGTTTCGCTATCGACGGCTTCGGAGAAGCGGCGCAGGCCTATTTCGGCAAGAATATTCGCGACCTGACGCTGCCGGAGTGCGCGCTGCTGGCAGGCATGATTCAAGGGCCCAGCCGCCTGTCGCCCTACCGCTACCCACAGCGCGCCATCACACGCCGAAACATTGTGCTGGACGCCATGGTGGAAACCCACTCCATTACGCGCCAGCAGGCGAACGAGGCGAAAGCAGCGCCTCTGAGCCTGACTCCGTTCAGCGTAGATGAGCGGGAGGCGCCATATTTTGTCGACCTTGTTCGCAAGAAACTGACGGAGCGCTACGGCGATCGCGACATTAATGGCGAGGGCCTGCACATCTACACCTCGCTTGATCCGGACCTGCAGAGCATTGCCACTGTGGCGGTTGAAGACGGCATGAAGAGCGTGGATGCAATGGTGCTGCATCGCTACGAGCGCCTTCACAAGGGCGGCAAGACGGATAGCGATGAGCACCTGACCTACCCGCAGGTGGCGCTCATTGCTTTAAATCCTCATACAGGCCAGGTGCTGGCGCTGGTGGGTGGACGCAACTACGGCGCCAGCCAGTTGAACCATGCCGTCGTGCAGCGGCCGATGGGATCGTCATTCAAGCCGTTTGTCTACGCAACCGCATTCAACAGTAGTTTGACGGGAGTTGCATTGCCCGGTCAGCAAGGTGTGTTTACCGCGGTGACCATGTTGAACGATGCCGACACGACCTTCGATTTCGATAATGGCACCGTGCAGTATGCGCCACACAATTACAAGCACGAAGAGATGGGCATGATCACGGCGCGCACCGCGCTTATGCTGTCGCAGAACGTCGCCACTGTCGCGCTGGGACAAATGGTCGGCTTCGATAATGTAGCTACCCTGGCGCATCAGGCGGGCATTACTTCTGTGGAGGCCACGCCGTCGATGGCCATTGGAGCCTACGGCGCGACTCCGTTTCAGGTTGCCGGTGCGTACACCGTCTTTGCGAACAACGGAGTGCGAGTTGAACCCAACATGATCTCTTCCGTGCGAACAGCCGACGGAGATGTGGTGGACGATTTTGCTCCCATATCGAAGCCGGTGCTGGATCCGCGCGTGGCGTTCCTCACAACCAGCCTGATGGAAGACGTCATCAACCACGGCACAGCCGAGCGTGTGCGCGGACTGGGATTCAGCGCGCCCGCCGCTGGTAAAACCGGAACCGAGCACGACGCGTGGTTTGCCGGTTACACCAGCAATTTGTTGTGCGTGATTTGGATCGGCAATGATGACTACACCGACTTAAAACTCGAAGGCGCGCAGGCGGCGGTGCCTATGTGGGCGGAGTTCATGAAAAACGCGGTGAAGCTGCCGCAGTATTCCGACACTCAAATCTTTGATCCTCCCGCCGGCGTCAGTGAAGTTACTCTCGACAAGGCGACCAACCTGATCGCGGACGCCTCCTGCCCCGATGACTATACAGCGGCGTTTCTGG
This sequence comes from uncultured Acidobacteriota bacterium, assembly GCA_963821145.1. Classification (GTDB taxonomy): domain Bacteria; phylum Acidobacteriota; class Terriglobia; order Terriglobales; family Acidobacteriaceae; genus JAKAAZ01. Next base: position 836,898 of record CAWGCV010000007.1, on the reverse strand, counting down.
ATGGCACGCAGCCGACTGGAACCTGCGATCATCCTAACGGCGACCAGAGAAACATTTTTCAAAAGATGTTTGGCCTGGGAGAAAAAGGAACCAATCCGCCGTTGATCTCGCCACCACCGGCCAACGTGGTACAGCCACAGGCTCCGCAGGGAAAGAATTCCGCGAACGGGCAGAATGGACAACAAAATCAGGCCGAGCCTGAGAAGAAGAAAAAGGGATTTTTCGGCAAGATCTTTGGTGTATTCAAGGATGACGACAAGAGCAAGGATCAGAACCAGAATCAAAACCCGCAACCAAATCAGCAACCACAACAGTAGTTGCTCATCCAATGTCTAGAAGAAAACGGAAACAGCGCGAAGTGCTGGCTGACTGAGGTCGCAACGCGTGAACGTTGTCTTCCGCAAATGACGCGGCCTCCATTCCATACCGAGCGGCTGCGGAATTGGAGCAGATGGCCGAGCTGACACAATTGGGGACGGTGAAAGACCCGGTCTGCGGGATGGAGGTTTCTCCCGGCAACGCGGCGGGATCGGCGGAGCATTCCGGAAAGACATATCTCTTCTGCAGTACCGGCTGTGCCCAGAAATTCACTGCCCATCCCGAACCATACATGCCCACTGAAATCGATCCTGTCTGCGGGATGAAAGTAGCGCCGGCGCGCGCGGCAGGTCAGGTCGAACACGACGGTAAGACTTATTTCTTCTGCGGAAAATCATGCGTGGCAAAGTTTGCCGCCGATGCTGACGCATTTTTGAAGCCTGCACTGGCGACCGACCCTGTCTGCCACATGAAGGTCGATCCTTCGAAGGCCAAAGCGAACACAACTCATAACGGAACGACATATTATTTTTGCTGCCAGGGATGTCACGACAAATTTGTACAGACGCCGCAGAAGTATTTGCAGCCGGAAGCGCAGACAATCGTCACGCTGACAGGAACTCCTAAAGCTGCTGCTTCCATGGCTATGCCTGCCGTCGAGACCGCAGCAAACCAGGTGGTCGAATATATCTGCCCGATGGATCCCGAGGTCCACGAGAGCAAACCTGGGGCGTGCCCAATTTGCGGCATGGCACTGGAATCTGCGCATATATCCTTGAGCAACACACGCACCGAATACACATGCCCGATGCATCCGGAAATTGTGGGTTTGGAGCCGGGTAGCTGCCCCATCTGCGGCATGGCACTCGAACCGCGCACGGTGACGGTGGAGGAAAAGAATCCGGAGCTGGACGACATGCGGCGTCGATTCTGGATCGCTACGGCGCTAACGATTCCGCTGATCGCGATCATGGTGGACGGATTCCTCGCTTCCCATCCAATCGCGAGCCTGCTCGGAAAAACGACGCTGGGTTGGGTGGAGTTTGGCTTGGCCACTCCCGTGGTTCTGTGGTGCGGTTGGCCGTTTCTGGTTCGCGGTTGGAATTCCCTGCGTAGCTGGAACCTGAATATGTTTACGCTGATCGGCCTTGGTGTCGGCGTCAGCTATCTGTATAGCCTGGGTGCCTTGATCGCCTCTGTCGCCTGGGCAAACAATATCCCGGCAACTCTTCAGGCCGCGGACGGCAGCGTGAATCTTTATTTTGAGCCGGCTGCGGTGATCACAACGTTGGTTTTGCTGGGCCAGCTGCTGGAGTTGAAAGCGCGCAGCCGCACATCAAGCGCACTGAAAGCCCTGCTGGGTTTGGCGCCAAAGACGGCTCGGATGGTGCTTCCCGACGGAAGCGAAGAAGATCGCCCGCTCGAAGCTGTTGCTGTCGGCGACACGCTGCGAGTGCGGCCGGGAGAAAAAGTTCCTGTCGACGGCGTAGTGATTGATGGCGCCAGCAGTGTTGATGAATCGATGGTGACCGGCGAGCCGTTGCCGGTGGAAAAAATCGCAGGCAGGCAGGTTACAGGCGGGACCGTGAATGCCACGGGAAGTTTTCGGATGCGCGCCGAACGAGTCGGCAGCGAAACTCTGCTCAGCCAGATTGTGCAGATGGTGAGTGCCGCGCAGCGGACTCGTGCACCAATCCAGCGGCTGGCGGATCGAGCGGCCGGATGGTTCGTGCCCACGGTGGTTGTGATCGCCGTTGTGACCGCGATCATCTGGGCGCTGTGGGGTCCGGAACCGCACCTGGCGCATGCGCTGGTCAATGGAGTTGCGGTGCTGATTATTGCGTGTCCCTGCGCATTGGGACTGGCCACGCCGATGTCGATCATGGTTGGAACCGGGCGCGGAGCACAGTCGGGCGTGTTGGTCCGGAACGCCGAAGCGCTGGAACGGCTCTCCGAAGTGACAATCCTGGTCGTGGATAAAACCGGTACATTGACCGAGGGAAAACCGCAGCTGACAAAAATTGAGACGGTCGGAAACCTTGCCGAAAACGAGGTTCTCCGGCTGGTGGCCAGCCTCGAGCAGGCAAGCGAACATCCGCTGGCGGGGGCGATTCTCCGCGCGGCGAAAGAGCGACAGTTATGGCTGGCACCGGCGACCGCATTCCAGTCGGCCACCGGCAAAGGTGCGCAGGCCGAGGTGGATGGCAAAGCCGTCGTGATTGGCAATGCAGCGCAGATGGAAGCTGCAAGCATCCCGCTGGGAGCAGCCAAAGAGCGCGCAGACGCAATGCAGCGCGAGGGAACAACGGTTTTATTCGCTGCCGTGGATGGCACGCTGGCGGCGCTTCTGGGAGTTTCAGATCCAATCAAACCCTCCGCGGTCGAAGCCATGCGGCAACTGCACAGGGACGGACTGCGCGTGGTGATGCTGACCGGAGATACTCGGACCACTGCGGAAGCGGTGGCGCGACAGCTTGGAATCGATCAAGTGGAAGCAGGTGTATTGCCGCAGCAGAAAGCGCAGATTATTCAGCGGCTTCAGACCGAGGGCAAAGTCGCGATGGCCGGCGACGGCATCAATGACGCCCCGGCGCTGGCGCAGGCGGACGTCGGTATTGCCATGGGAACCGGCACGGATGTCGCCATCGAAAGCGCGGGAATTGTGCTGGTCAAAGGGGACCTGCGCGGCATACTGAGAGCTCGCAATTTAAGCCGGGCAACCATGCGGAATATTCGGGAGAACCTGTGGTTCGCCTTCCTCTACAACTCCCTGGGCGTGCCGATTGCCGCCGGAGTTCTATATCCGTTCTTCGGACTGCTGCTGAGCCCGATGATCGCCAGCGCCGCCATGACGATGAGCTCGGTGTCGGTGATCTCCAACGCTCTGCGCCTGCGGACGGTCAAGCTCGGCTGAGCGAAAATTCTCTGAAAACGCCGCGATTGATAGAATCAAACTATACCGATGAAGTGTCCCTATTGTGGATTTACGCAAGACCGAGTTGTCGATTCGCGAGAAAGCAAGGAAGCCGATTCCATCCGGCGGCGACGCGAATGTGAGCGTTGCGAGAAGCGCTTCACTACCTACGAGCGCCTGGACGAAATTCCCTACATGGTCGTCAAGAAAGATGGCCGCCGCGAGAAATTCGATCGCCAGAAAGTTCTAAGCGGGCTATTACGCGCCTGCGAAAAACGCCCGGTGCCGGCAGCGCAGTTGGAATCCATCGTGAATCAGGTGGAAAGCTACGTGATGGACTCCGCCGAACGCGAGCGCAGCACCGCGGAAGTGGGCGAAGTGATTATGCGCGAATTGAAGGCGCTGGATACGGTCGCGTACATTCGCTATGCCTCCGTGCATCGCGATTTCAAGGATGTCAATGAATTCAAGTCCGAGCTGGAATCGCTATAAGCGAATCGAACACGCTCCAACGCACAAGCCAAAAAATTGGGAGACCCCTGGATGACTGCACAAGCGACCGCAACCGAAACCGAACACAAAGTTACGCTGATTCCCGGCGACGGAATTGGTCCGGAAATCACTCGCGTTGTGGTTCGAATTCTGGAAGCCACCGGTGTCAAGTTTCAGTGGGAAGAGCATTTGGCGGGCGCGGAGGCCTACGAGCGATATCAGGAATATATTCCGAGCGAACTGTATCAATCGATCGAGCGCAACCGGGTCGCCTTGAAGGGGCCGGTGACGACACCGATCGGCGGCGGCTTTTCATCGATCAACGTAATCCTGCGCAAGCATTTTGAACTATACGCGAATTTTCGACCTATCCAGAATCTTCCCGGCCTGCCGACCCACTACCCAGGCGTTGACCTGATCATTATTCGCGAAAACACCGAAGGCGAATATGTCGGCATTGAGCACGAAGTAGTGCCCGGCGTGGTCGAGTCCATCAAGATCATCACCGAAAAGGCGTCGACGCGTATCGCGGAGTTTGCCTTTGCGTATGCTCGCAAACAGCACCGCAAAAAAATTCACGCTATCCACAAAGCCAACATCATGAAGATGTCGGATGGCCTGTTTCTTAAATGCGCTCGCAACGTAGCGAAGGCCTATCCCGACGTGATTTACGGGGAACACCTAGTCGACAATACCTGCATGCAGCTGGTGACGAATCCCTACCAGTACGACATGCTGTTGCTGGAAAATTTGTACGGCGACATCATCAGCGATTTGTGCGCGGCCTTTGTCGGCGGTCTAGGCCTGGTACCGGGAGCGAACCTGGGAAGCGATTGCGCCATTTTTGAGGCCGTTCACGGATCCGCTCCGGACATCGCCGGAAAGAACATCGCTAACCCGACTGCACTGCTGCAATCGGCAGTGTTGATGCTACGCCACATCGACGAAGCGGATGCCGCGGACCGTGTCCATCGAGCGATTGAGAAGGTATATGAATCCAAACAATCGCTGACGCGCGATGTGGGTGGTACAGCTGGAACGACTGAATTCGGCGAAGCGGTGATAGCGGCGTTGGCCAGCTAATCTCCCGAGCTAATCTTCGTTCTGCCGGTGAAAACAAGGACATTCAGTATGCTGGGAAAAAACTATTCGCGCGTCGCGCTCTGGCTCATTCCGGTGGTCGCGCTCACGCTTGCGGGCTGCAGTAAGCAAAGCGCGTCGACTCCGTCTGCGGCTGGAAACACCAGCACGCCCGCGATGCCCGCGGCCAATGCGCAGATCGATCCGGCGACGGCAGGCTCGGTATCGGGGACAATCCGCTTCAACGGCAAAGCGCCCACTCCGATTGTGATTGATATGGCGCAAGATCCAGCCTGCAGTGAAGGCTCGAAGACTCCAAATATGACGGAGCAATATGTCGTCCATGATGCGCGGCTCGCCAATGTATTTGTGTATGTCAAAGACGGCCTGGGCAATCGAATTTATATGCCCACGAAGACGCCCATCGTGCTGGACCAGAAAGGCTGTCGATACATTCCGCATGTCATTGGCGCGATGGTCGGCCAGCCGGTTGAATTTCGCAACAGCGATCACACCATGCACAACATCCACATTGTTCCTCCGGGAAGCGACGACAGTTCCGGGTTCGACATTTCTCAGGCGCCGATGGCCGGCACAGAGCAACATATCTTTCGCAATGCCGGGTTGATGATTCCAGTGCGGTGCAACAATCACCCCTGGATGGAAGCGTTCCTGAATGTTGTCAAGAGCCCATTTTTCGCGGTTTCAAACGCGGATGGGGCGTATGAGATTCAAGGCCTGCCGCCGGGAACGTACACGCTGGTCGCCGTACACGAGAAGCTTGGAACCCAGTCGCAACAGATCACAATACAAAGCCACCAAGCGTCGACGTCGAATTTTGCCTTTAGCAAGTGATACATCGACGCGCACTTGGCTGCTATAAATGAAATAATTATTTTTCATGCAGACTCCATACAAAATAGGCATTCTGGGCGCGACCGGGATGGTCGGCCAACGTTTCATTCAACTCCTGGAGAACCACCCGTGGTTCCAGGTAACGTGGCTGGCTGCCAGCGATCGCTCGAGCGGCAAACGGTACGACGAGGCCGTGCGCTGGAAGCTGGACACGCCGATCCCTGCCTCGATAGCGAAGCTGCCGGTGTCGCCGGCGACTCCGGAGCAAAATCCGGACGGCGTACCGGAGATTATTTTTGCCGCGCTCGACACTGACATTGCCCGCGAGCTGGAACCGAAATTCGCAGCGGCCGGTTGCGCCGTCATTTCGAACTCCAGCGCGTTTCGTATGCAGGCGGATGTGCCGCTGGTGATTCCTGAAGTCAACGCCGATCATTTGGCGCTGATTCCGCAACAGAACTGGAGTGGTGCAAAAAGCGGCCAGAAGCGCGGCTACATCGTGACCAATCCAAACTGTTCCGCGATCGGCCTGGTGATGGCGTTGAAGCCGTTGGCGGAGAAGTTCGGTCTGCGATCGGTGTTTGTGAGCACCATGCAGGCGGTCAGCGGCGCCGGATATCCGGGTGTGCCATCGCTCGATATTTTGGGCAACGTAGTTCCCTTCATCAAGAACGAAGAAGAGAAACTGGAGGCGGAGACGCGCCGGCTTCTGGGCAAGCTTGAAAATTCCCAAGTCACGTTGCTGGACGCAAAAGTGACGGCGCACTGCAATCGCGTCGCAGTGGAAGACGGGCACACAGAAAGCGTGAGTATCGAGCTGGCCGGTAAGCCAAGTCGAGAAGAGATCCTTGCAGCGTGGAGAGAATTTCAGCCGCTCAAGGGACAGAATCTTCCCACAGCGCCCGAGCAGCCGGTGGAATTTAACCCGGCGGAGGATCGTCCGCAACCACGGCTGGACCGCATGCGTGGTCGTGGAATGACGGCGACAGTTGGCCGGTTGCGGCCCTGTTCCCTGCTGGATTGGAAGTTTACGGTGTTGTCGCATAACACGATTCGCGGAGCCGCAGGCGCAGCGCTGTTGAATGCTGAATTGCTGGCGTCTCAAGGAAAACTGTTGCCATCTGGATTGAAGCCATGAGCGGCGCGATGAAAATTGTCGTGATGAAATTCGGCGGCACCTCAGTGGAGAGCGCGGCAGCGATTGTGCGCACTGCGGAAATCGTCGAGAGCAGGCGCGCGCGCGGACTCACTCCTGTGGTCGTGGTCAGCGCCATGGCCAAGGTGACGGATCAACTGCTGGCTGCCGCCGCAGCAGCCGAACGAGGTGATCGCACCGGCGCGCTCGCGATCAGTTCCCGCCTGCGGAATCGCCATCTCGACGCTGCCTCGGCAATCTTGAAAGGCGGATCGGTCGCGTCAACGCACAAGTGGCTGGAGGAACAGTTTCAGTCGCTCGACGATTTGCTTCGCGGACTGGCAGCAGTGCAGGAGTTGACTCCACGTACCACTGACCTGGTGGCATCTTTTGGCGAACGTTTGTCGAGCCACATGATCGGCGAACTCTACGCGCAAACCAGTCTGAACGGTATCCACGTCGACGCGCGCACCTGCATTGTGACCAACGGCGACCACGGCAAGGCGACTCCGCTGGAAGAGAAAATCGAGCACCAGTTGCGGCAGCACATTCTGCCGCTGCTCGAAAAGGGACACGTTCCCGTACTCGGCGGTTTTATCGGCGCCACGGAAAAGGGTGTCACCACCACATTGGGCCGCGGTGGATCGGATTTTACGGGAGCGTTGATCGGACGCGGACTGAACGCACACGCCATTGAAATCTGGACCGACGTCAACGGAATTATGACCGCTGATCCGCGAGTTTGTTCCGACGCATTACGAGTCAAGACGATCAGCTTTGAAGAGGCTTCGGAGCTGGCCTATTTTGGTGCGAAAGTGCTGCACCCGGCCACGATTCTTCCCGCCGTGCAAAAAAATATTCCGGTGTGGGTGCTGAACTCCAAAGATCCCAGCAACCAGGGCACGCAGATCACGGCCATTGCCCGTCATTCGCGCACGCCGTTTAAATCGATCGCTATCAAGCGCAAGCTCACTATCATCGACGTTGTTGCCAGCCGCATGCTGATGACCCACGGCTATCTGAAAGCGATCTTCGATGTATTCGACAAGCATAAGTGCGCCGTCGATATGGTTTCGACATCGGAGGTAAGCGTCTCCCTCTCCGTGGACTCAAACGATCGCCTGCCCGCCATTGCCGCCGATCTGAGCCAGTTGGCGGACGTGAAGTATGAAGGCCGCAAGGCGCTGATCTGTATGGTTGGCGAAAATATTCGCGGTCAGCGAGGGATCGCCGCGCAAGTATTTACTGCCATCCGCCACGTGAATGTTCGCATGATTTCGCAGGGCGCATCGGAAATCAACATGAGTTTTATGATCGAAGAAGACGACGTGGAAGAGGCGGTTCGAGCGCTTCACAAACATTTTTTTCAGGATCCCGATCCAGAGATCTTCGACGTGGAAGCACGCGAGCCGTTGGCAGAAGATTCCACATCCACCGCTGTTGCCGCGAAAAGGAGCTAGCGCCATGCGTATGCTGATCATCGGTCAGGGGAAAACCGGGCGAGTGGTCACGGAAATCGCACGCGAGCGTGGGCATAGCGTACAGACACTGGAACAAAAGGAAAACAAAGACGCCGGTTCGCTGACCGCACCAAATCTGGCTTCGTTCGATGTCGTCATTGATTTCACGACTCCAGAGTCGGCCGTCAAGAATCTTCGCGCCTGCCTGGCGAATGGCGCCAAAGTTGTCGTCGGCACAACCGGCTGGTATCAGCATCTGGAAGATATGCGCGCTCTCGCCGAGCGCAAAAATGCGGGGCTGCTTTACTCCACAAATTTTTCGTTTGGCGTGCAGCTGTTGTATCAGATGGCAAAACTGCTGGGGAATCAGGCGGGCGGCTATCACTTCAAAATTGAAGAGACTCACCATATCGAGAAACTCGATTCTCCCTCTGGCACTGCCCTGACTTTGCAAAAAGTTCTGGCGACGACGCCCTATGGAGCATCAGCCACGATTGACGCACACCGTGTGAAAGATGCGATCGGAACGCACCGCCTGGAAGTCAGTTCGGAAAACGAGAAGATCGTGGTCGAACATCAAGCTCTGTCACGACGCAGCTTCGCCTATGGCGCGGTCCGCGGCGCGGAATGGCTGGCCACGCGCACCGGCAGCTTCGACTTTCAAGATGTTTTTCCGCAGATTCTTGCCTGACTTTTCATCCCCAGCCGTCGTGCCGTAATAGCGTCCCCATTTATTCACAACGTTTTCTGCGGAACGATGTATCCGGCCGCATCTTCGTTGTAGACTGCGAAGATATGGAGCTCTCTGGATGCGGTACCGCCCTGGTCACGCCGTTTCTTTCTAACGGCGACGTCGATTGGCATGCCCTGCAAACCCTGGTTCGCTGGCAAATTGAAAGTGGCATCCGTTTTCTTGTCCCCACCGGATCGACGGGAGAAGCCTGCGCTTTGCTGGAGTCGGAATGGCTTCGCCTGGTGAGCGTGGTTGTCGAGGCGGCGGAGGGACGCGTGCCCATTTTTGTCGGCTGCAGCCACAACACCTCTCAGCAGGCGATTGCGCGCGTCAAGAAACTGCAAGCCATCCCTGGGGTCGACGGGGTATTGACAGCCAATCCGTATTACACCAAGCCGACGCAGGAAGGCCAGTACCTTCATTTCCGTGCGATTGCGGAGAATACGCATCTCCAAGTGTTGCTCTACAACATTCCCAGCCGCACAGGAATCAACCTGCTGCCGGAGACAACAGCGCGACTCGCGGAAATTCCCAACGTCGTGGGAATCAAGGAATCCAGCGGAAATTTGCAGCAGATTACGGAAGTCGTTCATGCTGTGCCCGATCACTTCAAGGTATTCGCAGGCGACGACAACCTGGCTCTGCCCATCCTTTCCGTCGGCGGCGCGGGCGTGATTTCAGTTGCGGCAAATGCTATCCCAGCACAAATGACGCGAATGACAGACGCGGCGCTCAACCACGACTGGGATCTGGCGCGGCAACTGTATCGCAAATATTATCCGTTGATTATCGGCAACTTTATTGAGCCGAATCCGCAGCCAGTGAAATGTGTTCTTGCGCTGATGGGACGTATCCAGGAGGAATATCGCCTGCCCATGATGCCGGTGGTTCCGAAGACCAAGGCACACCTGGAGAAGCTGGTGCACGAGCTGGGGTTGTTGGAGCCGGTTGCAGCCGGAAAGCCGCCGGTGACGACCGTGGCCGCAGCAGCCAGTCCCAACGCCTAGTCCCACGTTTCATCGCTATCACCACAATTCATCAAAAACCGAATCCGAGGATCTCGAACTGTGCCTCAAGCCTCACTTGCATCCCGCATCGATGCAGCCTTTCAGCAGAGCACCGAGACCAGTGATGCAGCCGAGGTCGAATCGGCATTTTTTGAGTTGCGCGATGCGTTGACCTGCGGAACCATTCGCGCCGCCGAACCCGAGAGTACCCATCCCAACGGGTGGCGAGTGAATGCGTGGGTGAAGCGCGGCATCCTATTGGGATTTCGCATTGGCCAGTTGGTTGAGTCTGGGACAGATTTGTCTTTTGTCGACAAGCACACCTACCCCGCGCAGCGTTTCACGACGCAAGAGCGCGTTCGTATCGTTCCTGGGGGTTCCGCGGTGCGAAGCGGGGCATACCTGGCACCAGGCGTGGTTTGCATGCCGCCGATGTACGTGAACGTGGGCGCATACGTCGATGAAGGAACCATGGTCGACTCACACGCCCTGGTCGGTTCCTGCGCACAAATTGGGCGGAATGTTCATATCAGCGCGGCGGCACAGATTGGCGGCGTGCTGGAGCCGGTGAACGCCAGCCCGGTCATTCTGGAGGACGGTGTGCTTGTAGGAGGCAATTGCGGAGTCTATGAAGGCACGCTGGTACGGAAGCGGGCCGTGCTGGGCGCAGGTGTCATTCTGACGCGCTCGACCCCCGTGTATGACATTGTGCGCGGAGAAATTCTTCGAGCCACTCAGGATGGCCCCCTGGTGATTCCGGAGGATGCAGTGGTCGTCGCCGGGGCGCGCGCCATCTCTCGCGGCAAGGCTGCGGAATGGGGTTTGAGCCTCTACACTCCGGTGATCGTGAAGTATCGCGACGAAAAGACCGAATTATCGCTGGAGCTGGAAGACCTGCTGCGATAGGGCAGCCATCCGGTTCCGCGACGTTTCCGCTCCTGCGATAGCAAATCCATCCGGCAAACTAAATTTTGCGCTCATCCTATCCCCGTGCAATCGACGCAGCCGTGATGTACTCTGGAGTCCCCCCCACCACATTCCTGAAAAGACTTCCGATTTCGCCGGAGGTAAGTATGCCGCTACAACTCACTACGCGGTTTTGTCAGAATGTCTCCATCATCCAATGCAGCGGTCGCATTGTTTTGGGTGAAGAAGTTACATCCCTGGAAGCAGCTCTAGGCCAAACCGTACGCGAGTGCGGCCAAGTGGTCCTGAACCTCGGCGAAGTCACTCGCCTCGATAGCATTGGCCTCGGGTTGGTGGTGCGATACGTAACCAATCTTCGAAAGCGCGGCGGTGATCTGCGATTAGCGGCGCCGCCTGCGTTTGTGGTTCGCCTGCTGGAGCTGACGATGCTTTCCGAAGTAATCCAGACCTATGCGACCGAGCAAGACGCGATCTCATCCTTTTCTAGTCAAACGGCCTCGCAGAGCACTCCGGATTGTCGAGGTCCGCGAATCCTGGTTGTCGACTCTTCGGCGGACCTTTGCGTGTTTATCCGAAGCGTGTTGAGCCAACATGGGTTCGATGTGAAATCAACCAACTTGGTTCGCGATGCCAAAACCATGCTTCAGGCGGGCAATATCGACGTGATCCTGATTGGCCCGAGCACGCCGCAGCTTTCGTCGGAAACGGTGGCTCAGTCGCTGGGAACGGTCGCGCCGAATATTAAAACGGTGCAGCTGGGCGCTGACTTCAAGAGTCACCACGCCCACGAGGCGGCCGAAATATTGCTGGAGATGTTTGCGCTCCCCGGGGCAGCGAACAAGGGTGCTTGACCCGATTGACCGGGTGACGTTGCGAGGCTCTAAGCCACGCTTGCTGTCTCGATTGCGCGCACGACACTGACGACGGTGATGTCATCTTCCTGGCCAAACTTCTGTGCTGTCTCAGCGATCGTAGTGGCGGGTTGATTGCTGATTTCCTGTGTGCGGGCGAAACCGAACAGTTCTCTCTTCTCATTGGTGGCTTCGACGACGCCATCGGATACGAATGTCAGGCGATCGCCGGGATCGAGTTGGATGGAAGTTTCCTCGTAGCCAACTTCAGCAACAATTCCCAGCGGAAGGCCGCCCGTGGTCGTCAGCTCTTCGCCATTTCGATAGGGAGAAGGATGACCCGCATTGGCAAGTGTGAGTTTGCCCTCCTTGGAGATCACAGCGGCGCAGCAGGTGACAAATCCGCCGATCTGACCGTGCAGGATGCGGTTCAAATAAGCGAGCATTTCAGCCGGGTCTTTCAACGCGCAGCCTCGAAGTCCTCCTACGATGGCGCTCACCGTCATTGCAGCCTTCAGACCCTTACCGCTGACGTCGCCCACCACGATCTGCAGGGATCCGTCGTCGCCCGATCGGATCTGGAAGAAATCGCCACCCACGCTGCTCGCAGGTAGGTAAACACTTTCCACGGTGTAGCCGGGGGTGCTGGGGGTGGTCGAAGGAATCAGCAGGGATTGCACCTGGCGCGCCTGCTCCATCTCCTGCTTCCATTGCTCCCTTTCGCGCTGGGAGCGCAGAAAACGTCGAATCAGAAGAATCGTAATGATGCCGAGCGAAAGCATGGCAGCGATTTGGCTAATAGAAACGGCCAAGCCGAAGGGAAAGAATGTCACCGGCACGTGCAGTACCAGTAACTCTACCTGGTACACGGAGATTGCGACCAGCAGAACCGCGGGAATCGCAAGCCATCCTTCCGCTTTATTTTTGAGAATGCCTCGATACGTGACCCAAAGCAGCAGCACGCCCAGCAACAATTTCAGCGCCAGACCCAGCGGCGAAAGCCACACAATCGCGCGAACCGGGACCACCGTGCCATAGAACGGGGCGCGCAACATGGCGACGCTGATGCCCAATAGTGCGACCAGGGTCCACACCGTTCGGTGCAGACGACCCATGTGATCGAGCCGGAACCAGTAAGCCCAGAACAGCACCCACAAGCCAATATGGATCGGAGTGACGACAGCATCCCGCAGCAAGAAGAGCACGGTTCCGCTGAGGAGGACGGTGTAGTTCGACAGCAGCGCGACGGTCACCAGGGCGAGGATCGCAATACAGGTGAGGCCGAGCCAGAGATACGCCGGTTCAGCACGATCCAGCCAGAACAGTGCAAACGCTAGTTGCAGCGCCAAAAGCACAATGGCGAGTTCAACGAAATCCCCGTACAAAGAGCGGTTGGTCGCGTCCCAATCCAATTGCAGTAGCGCGTCGATGGCCGGCGCATGGCCCAGCACAGGCGGTGCGTGCAACCCACCTGCATCAGGATCAATCAGTGGCGTAAAATTCGCCATCCACATCCGGATCGCAATCGTCACTGGTCCACTGCGGACATCCGCGGGAAGCCGAAACGCTCGCGGCAGAGAGATGTATTGAACGACGCCTTTCGGCGTGAACTCTCCGAACTGCCCGACCATCTGCCCGTTGACAAACAACTGATATGAGTCATCGAAGTTATCCGGCATTTTGATGGCAAGCGCGGCCGCACCGTTCGATGAACCAGCAATATTGTTTTGAACGTTGACACGCAACCGATACCACGCGAAGCCGGCATAGCCGGGATACCCTCGCGCTGTCCATCCGGGCACGAAGCCGCTAGTTCCGTAGAAAGGGTCGTAGGTTCCCGGGGGCGGAGTCACGTCCATGGTTCCCCAGGCTGTGTCGTCGAAGTCGGGGTTCGCCCACGCAATATCGTCGCCGGTGTGGAACTTCCACAAACCACTCAGCACGGTTGTCGCGTTGCCCAGCACAACCTGCCGCTGGGCGTGCGCGTGGGGTGCGATGGCTCCAGTCAAAATTGAAAGTACCAAGCAAACGAAAATCAATCGCGATGCGCGCATGGACGCGTTTTGCCCCTTACCTGAACAAACCAGTGCTGGGCGCTTTATATCACACAGAATGTATAGTTTGGGGGCTTTCATTTTGCGTGATAAGGCCGTTTCGATCGGCGCGGATTCCAGCAAAGCAAAACCCAAAGGCTGCGCAACTCTACGTCGCGTTCGCTGTCTGCATGGCGCGCACGACGCTGACCACGGTGATGTCGTCCTCCTGGCCGAAGTTCTGCGCGGTCTCGGCGATGGTTGCGGCGGGTTGATTGCTAATCCCCTGAGTGCGCGCGAAACCGAACAGTTCCCTATTCTCATTTGTGGCTTCGACAACGCCATCAGAAACAAACGTCAACCGATCGCCAGGTTGTAATTGGAATTTCATTACCGCGAACTCCGTGCCCTCTGCCGTTCCCAACGGCAACGCGCCTTGCATCGACATTTCTTTGCCATTTACATAGGGCGGCAGATGTCCGGCATTCGCCAGTGTTGCCGAGCCGTCCGCCGCAATACGCAGCGCCAGGCAGGTTGCATTGGCGTGACCACGGCCGAGCAATCGGCGATTCAAGGACTGCAGCAGGTTCAGGGGATCAAAGCTGGCCTCCGCCTGGTTGCGGATGGCGCCTACCAGTAAGGAGACGAGCATAGCGGCCTGCAATCCGTGACCAGCCACATCGCCGACGACGATCAACACGCTTCCGTCGGAGGGATGGGCGAGGATCTGGAAGAAGTCGCCGCCAACCCGCTGAGTGGGACGGTACTCACTTTCCAGCGTGAGGCCGGGGATGACGGGCAGTGCCTCTGGAATCAGCATCTGCTGCACCTGCCGCGCCTGCTCCATCTCCATCCTGAACTGCTCGCGCTCATGCTGCCCACGCAAAAACCGGCGCAGCAGCAGCACGGTGATGATCGCCAGCGAGAGGATGGTAGCGACAGTGTTGACGCCTATCCCGACTCCAAATGGATAGACAGCCGTTGGCACATGCAGCACCAGTAGTTCTTCCGAATACCTCGACACAATCACCAGCAGGACTGCGGGGAGAGCCAGCCAGCCCTCCGCCCGGTTCCTGCGAATGCCAAGGACCGTCACCCATACGAGCAAAATACCCAGCAACAGCTTCAGAGCGATAGCGAGCGGCGAAAGCCAAACGCTGGCATGGACGGGAACCATGCTGCCATAGAGGGGCGCCCGCAGCATGGCAGTGGAAATGCCCAGCATTACCACCAGTCCCCAGACCACGCAATGCAGACGCGCCATGTCTTCCAGCCGAAACCAATACGCCCAGAACAGCACCCACAGACCGATGGTGGTCGGTATCAGGACCGCATCATTGAGCAAGAAGAATGTATTTCCGTCGAACCACGTGGTGTAGGTTGCCACCACGTTCAACACGACAATGGAGAGCATGACCGCGCACGTGAGGCCGAGCCAGAAATAGGCCGGTTCCTTGCGGTCAAGCCAGAACAGGCCAATGGCCACCAGCAACGCCAGCAGCAGAATCACAAATTGGAAAAAAGCGGTATAGTTCGAGCGATCCAAGACATCCCAATCGAGCTGGAGCAACCCACTGATCGCGGAAGCCTGACCGAGCACCGGTGGTCCATGCAATCCGCCGGCGTCAGGGTCCACCAGCGGCGTGAAAGCGCCCATCCACATGCGGATCGCGAAAGTCACCGGGCCGCCGTGGAAATTCTCCGGCAGTAGAAGAGCCCGCGGCTGAGTAATGTATGCAGTAACACCGCGCGCGGTGAACCGGCCAAACTCACCGATGCGCTGGCCGTTCACATACACCTGGTAGGCGTCGTCGACATCGTCCGGTAGCTTGATCGCGAGCCGGGTCTGTCCATCCTGCACGTTGGTTTTCAACCGGTACCAGGCGTAGCCGGAATATCCCTTGTCGCCGCGCGCCGTCCATCCGGGCAAATAGCCGCTGCTGCCGAGTATTGGATCGTACGATCCTGGCGGCGGGGTCATATCCATCGTGCCCCAGGCGGAATCGTCGAAGTCCGGCTTCGCCCAGGCCATGTTGTCGCCGGTGCGGAATTTCCATGGGCCGTTCAGCGGCGTGGATGCGTTGCCCAGTGTGATCTGCGTCTGGGCGTGCGCGTGGGGCGCGAACGATCCCAGAAAAAGTGAGAGAAGAAAGCAGGCAGAAATCAATCGCGATGCGCGCATGGATGCGTTTGGCCCCCCAGCCATAAACAAACCATTGCTGGCCGTTTATATCACACAGAATGTGCGGTTTGGGGGCTTTTCTTTGAAGCGTGCGATGCAGTCGGTTGCGGCCGCGTGCGTTCAGCGGGACGCGTTTGGTTGATAGCTGCCGGGCACCAAGCGAAATCCTATCGCGATGCGATTCCACGCGTTGATGGTGGTGATCGCGAGGGTTATGTTCACGATTTCTTCTTCGCTAAAATTCTTGATCAGTTCGTCGTACACCGCATCTGGCGCATGTCCGATCTGGATGTTTGTGAGGGACTCTGTCCAGGCCAACGCTGCTCGCTCCTTGTCTGTGTAGAAAGGTGTCTCGCGCCACGCGTCCAGAGCATAGATGCGCTGCTCATTCTCACCTTTGAAACGCGCATCTTTCGTGTGCATGTCGATGCAAAAAGCGCAGCCGTTCAATTGGGAGGCACGAATTTTGATCAATTCCAACAACTTGAGATCGATGCCGCTGCGGCGCACAACACCTTCCATTTGCACCATGGCTTTATAGGCTTCCGGTGAAGCCTTCATGTAGTCCAGACGAGCTTCCATTGTTGAGTTTCCCTCCTGAAACGTATGATTCCGTAGCGAATAATCCGGATTCACATTCGCTGCGCCAAGGTTCGCCGAGGCCGGCGTCGTGAAATCTTTCTCGAGAACGTGCTAGCATCGTCTTTCCTATGATTGACGGCAAGTTACAGATTATTCCCCTTGGTGGCCTCGGCGAATTCGGCAAGAATTGCATGGCAATTCGCTGGCAAGACGACATCTTCGTCATCGACGCGGGTCTGATGTTTCCCGACGAGGAATTGCTCGGCGTCGACGTGGTTGTGCCCGACATTACCTACTTAATCGAGAACCGCGAGCGTGTGCGCGGCATTGTGCTGACGCATGGACATGAGGACCACATCGGCGGATTGCCATGGATTTTGTCGGAGCTGCGCGTGCCCGTGTATGGCACAGAATTCACGCTGGCCTATGTTGAGGGCAAGCTGGAAGAGCACGGCCTGCTCGACGATGCCGACCTGGTCGAGATGATACCCGGCGAACCCTTTTCGCTGGGGATTTTCAAAATTAATCCAATCCGCGTGACGCATAGCCTGGTGGATTGTGTTGCGCTGGCGATTGAAACGCCGGCCGGGATTGTGATTCACTCCGGCGATTTCAAAATTGACCTGACCCCGCCGGATGGCCAGCCGTTCGATCTGCATGCTTTCGCCGAATACGGAAAACGTGGCGTGCTCGCGTTTTTGCAGGATTCCACCAACGTCGATCGACATGGCCACACTCCCAGCGAGCGTGCGGTTCGGCCCGCGTTGGACGAAGTGTTCGCGCGCACTAAACAGCGACTTTTCTTCAGCTGCTTCTCGTCTTCGATCCATCGTCTGCGCATTGCGACGGACCTGGCGGCTTCCCACGGACGCAAAGTTGCGATCGTTGGCCGATCAATGCAGAACTCGTTCGAGATCGCGCAGGACTTCAATTATCTGGACGTGCCCGATTCGCAGCTGATTGCCGCGGGACAGGTCAAGGATTATGCCCCGGAGAAAGTCTGCGTGTTCATCAGTGGCACGCAGGGGGAGCCTATGTCGGCGCTGACCCGCGCCGCGGTCGACAATCATCGGCAGGTCAAGATTGAACCCGGCGACACAGTGGTCCTGAGTTCGCGGGTCATTCCTGGAAATGAGAAAAGCATCTTCCGGATGATCGATCACTTGTATCGTCGCGATGCTCATGTAATTTATGACGACGGTACCAATGGACTGATCCATGTGAGCGGACACGCCAGCCAGGATGAACTGAGGCTGCTGCTGCATATGTTGAAGCCGAAGTTTTTTGTTCCTTTGCATGGAGACTATCGCCATCTGAAACTCCATGCGGAGTTGGCGGCAGAACTGAACGTGGTGGAGAAAATTCTGTTGCTGGAAAACGGCGATGTTCTGGAACTAACCAAGGACTCGGCGCGAAAGCATGGCAAGGTCGCGGTTGGCAGAGTCTGCATCGATGCTGGTTCTACGGCAGGTGTTGTGGAAGATGTGGTGATGCGCGATCGGCGCCATCTAAGTGAAGGTGGCATTGTGCTGCCGATCCTTGCCATCAACCAGACCACAGGCCGCGTCGAGAGCATGCCGGAGATTGTGACGCGCGGATTTGCTGCCGGTGAGGAAGCTTTGATTGAGCAGGCCCGTCAGGTTGTCGGAGCGACGCTCGAAGCCTCCAGCGCGGAAGAGAAAGCGGACTACGGCGTTATCAAGGAAAAAATCCGACAGGATTTGAAGCGCTATATCCAGAAAAACACCAGCCGGCGTCCGCTCATCATGCCGGTGATTCTGGAGATCTGAACCGGCGTTTCGCGCAGCTTTGATACAACTGAAAGAGTGAACGCATCGCCCTATTCCAACCCTTCCTCGATACATTTTCGTCGAATATTCTTCATTTTTGCAGGCTGCCTGATTTTTCTTCTGCTGCTGCCAGTTCTCTTCTGGCCGAAGACGCGCACGTATCTGCAGGCAATCGCGATTCTCAATCAGTTGAATGGCAAGCCCGTGCCGCAGTTGCTGCAGCCGATCGCATCGATGCCGGTGAGCACGACAACGCTCACAATTCCCTCCTCCGCAGGCATCGTGCAAGCCCGTCTCTACACGCCGATTCCTGCGCCGAACGCGCCCGGACTGGTCCTGATTCCGGGTATTCATTATCTGGGAATGGATGAACCCCGACTAATCGCTTTCGCCCGGTCGATGTCGGCCTGCGGTCTGAGGGTATTGACCCCCGAGTTGCCCGATAGTCGCGACTACCGGATTCAGCCGTCCGATGTGCAGGCGATCGGCGATTCAGTGCAATGGATGCAAAACGCCACAGGCCATCCGGTCGGATTGATGGGGCTGAGTTTCTCTGGTGGACTAGCGCTGATGGCGGCGGCGAAACCTCCGTTCTCGAATGAAATCTCTTTCGTTTTTTCCGTGGGTGCGCATGACGATCTGCTACGGGTGGCTACCTTTTATGCGACGGAAGCCGATCCCCTTCCCGATGGAGATGTGGAACGCGCCAGGCCGAACAACTACGGCCCATGGGTGTTGGAGTACGAGCACCTAGAAGACTATATGCCGCAAGCGGATGTCGCCGCAATTCGTGCCGTGCTGCGCGCCCGGCTTTATGAGAATTGGACGCTAGAAAAGCAACTATCGGCCACGCTGACAGCGACACAAAAAGCCGAGTATGAAAGACTTCTCGACCCGAAGCAAGAGGACGCCGCATTGTTTGCCTCCAACAAGAAGCATGCGGCAGAAATGGCTGCTGTCTCTCCAACTGGACACCTTGCCGGATTGCACGTGCCTGTCTATCTTCTGCACGGGCGCGCAGACACGCTGATTCCGTTTGCCGAAGCGGAATGGCTGGCAGAAGATTTGCCGCGCGGAACCCTGAAGGCGTTGGTGATCAGTCCGTTGATCGCGCATGTCAGTACCAACACCTCCAAGCCCAGCGTTTGGGACGAGTGGCAGCTGCTTCATTTGCTGGCGCAGGTGATGGAACGTGCCGAGCATCCATAATTCGAGAACAACTTTCTTGCTTGCAGACAGACAGAAAGTTCAATCAAGAATCTCTGGAAACGCGATGCCGTCTCGATGTGAGGTACAGTAACCAGCATGCACTCCGTCGAGGGAAACAGCCGCTCTCACGATGAAAACGCCGAAACTGTGCACACGCTGCCGCGGGTTCTTGGTCCGTGGCAGGCCACCGCGATCGTCGCGGGCACGATCATCGGCAGCGGCATTTTCCTGGTTCCGCGCGAAATGATGCGGGCCGCCGGCTCGTCCAACCTGGTCTACCTGGCGTGGATTGCTGCCGGCATTCTTTCGTTGTTTGGCGCCATGACCTATGCCGAACTGGCGGCGATGCGGCCGTTTGCGGGCGGCGAATATGTTTATCTCCGCGATGCCTACGGCGAGCTTCCGTCCTTCCTGTATATGTGGACGTGGTTCTCCGTGGCCAAACCCGCTTCCATCGCCAGCAGCGCGATCGGCCTGGTTCGTGTGCTCGGCATCTTTTCGTTACTGACGTGGCTTGGGCAGCCACTACTGCTGCATCCTTTTCGACTGGAGTGGGGCCAGATTGTTGCCATTGGCGTAGTGTGGCTGATCACCGGCTTGAATTACCTGGGACTGCGTCGGGCCGGGGAATTTCAACTGGTGTTTACGCTGCTGAAGGTCGCGCTGATCGCGGCAATCGTGTTTTTCTGCTTCAACAGCTCGCTGGGCCATCGCGCGAACTTCACAAGCATCTTCCCCGGAGCAACAGGCGGCGTCGCCGGATTTACTGTCGCGATGATTGCTGCGCTGTGGGCCTACGACGGTTGGAATGACCTGAACATGGTGGCCGGCGAAATCAAACGTCCCGGTCGGTCCATTCCGCTGGCGCTGGTCGCCGGGGTTTTGCTGGTGGCCTTACTCTATATGCTGACAACCGCCGCGACCGGATATCTGCTGCCCGCATCTGCGATCGCCAACTCTCCACGGCCCACCGCCGATGCCATGTTCCTTGCCGTGGGTGCATGGGGCGCCGGCTTAGTTTCGATCGGCATGGCGATCAGCATTCTTGCCTCGCTGAATGGAACTGTTCTGTCCGGGGCTCGCATCCCGTTTGCCGCAGCGCGTGATGGAATTTTTTTTCGCGCGATGGCGTACATTCATCCCAAGTTTGAAAGCCCGTCAGTATCGCTGAACGTGCAGGCTGCCATGTCGACCGTCCTGTTATTGATGGTGGGGAAATTTCAGGCGCTATTCGAGCTGGCATTGCTCGGGGAGTGGCTGTTCTACATGCTGACGGCGACAACGGTATTCGTTTTCCGCGTGCGCGAGCCGGATCGGGAGCGGCCGTATCGAGTGCCCGGCTATCCCTTGTTGCCCGGAGTATTTGTGGCAGCGGCGCTGTTGGTGATTACGTACATTTTTCTAAGCAACCTGCATAATTCCATCGGAGGACTGGCGGTGATTGCGCTGGGTCTACCGATGTATGTGTGGATGCGATATCGCAGGCAAAAGAATACCGCTGGCTGACATTCGTCTTCGGCGTCACGGGTTTTTTCACCGATGGATTATCTATCCGGCTCCTGCAATGCGACGGCTGCACTTCGATCATTGGGCCCTTTGCGGAGCGGAACGCGCACGCCAACATAAGGAGCGGGCGGATTTGGGCTCCATCCCAGCCAACGCTTTACGATCTGAATCAAATCAGAGAAGAGTTTCTTCGCCATCGGGTCTCCTTTGAACCTTAGAGGAGATACGTACGAGCCATTCGAACAGCTATGGAAATCATCGTACCGCAAGAAGCCCTAGTTATGATGGCTTCGAATCAGCCGTTCGTACAGCTGGATCGTCTGATCGGCAATCGCAGACCAAGCAAACTTTTCTTCGACGCGTTTGCGACCTGCTTCGCCAAACTGCCTGCATTTTTCAGGATCATCCAACAGCTCGGAAATCTTTGCGGCCAAGTCGCGCGCAAATTGTTCCGGGTTCGAAGGAAATCCTGTCGTCGGATCCGCAGCAAATGGGACAAGGCAACCGGTCTCGCCGTCGACCACGACTTCGAGAATGCCTCCAGTAGCGCTGGCAACTACGGGAGCGTGGCAGGCCATCGCTTCCAGATTGATGATCCCGAACGGCTCATAGACCGACGGGCAGCAGAAGACGCGGGCGTGACTGTAGAGTTGAATTACTTCCGGCTTGGTTACCATTTTTTCAATCCACACTACATGTGGACGGGTAGCCTTCGCCTCCGCAACTTTCTCGCGCATTTCGGCGGCGATTTCCGGAGTGTCCGGCGCACCAGCGCACAGCACTACCTGCGTATCGCGCGGCAAGTAACGGATGGCCTCAACCAAATGGGTGACTCCCTTTTGGCGCGTGATGCGGCCCACAAACAAAACGTAGGGTCGAGAAAGATCGACCCCGTACTTGGTCAGCGCGCCGGTGTCGCTGGTCTTGTCATACTCTGCAAGGTCGATGCCGTTGTAGATGACATGAATTTTCTCCGGCTGCAATTCCGGATAGACGCGGAGTATGTCTGCCTTGGTTCCATTCGACACGGCAATGACCGCGTCGGCATCCAGTATGGCGGTGCGCTCCATCCATGAGCTCATCGCATAGCCGCTACCAAGTTGCTCGGCCTTCCACGCCCGCAGCGGTTCCAGACTATGCGTTGTCAGAACGAACGGAATCTTGAATAGCTTCTTTGCCAGGAACCCGGCCATCGACACATACCAGGTGTGAGTGTGGATGACGTCGATCTTCGACAGAGATTTCATCTGCAGCAGATTCAGGCTGAAGGCTGCCAGCGCCGTGTCGAATTTCTCTTGCGTTCCTTCGGCCAGCTTCTCCCACGGTTGCTCACCGCGCACATGCAGGTTGCCCTGATCGAGATGTTGATCGCCCCAGCAGTGCACCTCGACATCGATTTTCTTCGCCAATTCGCGGCTCAGATACTCCACATGAACTCCAGCGCCACCGTAGACGTTGGGCGGATATTCGCGCGTCATCAGACCTACTCGCAATTCAATTCTCCTGACATCCTACAAAGCTTCGATGCACTCGATTCCCTTTCGCGGGTCGCGCAAAAATGAATCCTTCGTCGGAAGGGTTATTCTAGAGCAGTTCGATCGTACCTTGTATCAGTCCAACAATCACGCGGTGCTCTCCACGGCATGTCCCGGAAAAAACCTAAGCTCGGCCAGAATTTTCTTACCGACCCCAGCGCGCGACAACGTATTGTCGAGGCGCTAGGCGATATCTCCTCGAGTACGGTACTCGAAATTGGTCCGGGACGAGGCGCGCTGACGGATCTACTGGCGGCGCGTGCGAAAAATCTGATTGCGGTTGAACTGGATCGGGCGCTGGCGCCGCGGCTGACCGAGAAATGGAAATCTGCGAGTCATGTCGCCATCGTGCAGGCGGATATTTTGGAGCTGGAACTGGCAGACGTGCGAAGGATGACAGGGACCGCGGACGACTCGCCGATGGTCGTGGTCGGAAATCTGCCGTATTACATTACCTCTGATATTCTGCTGCATCTGTTCGCGCAGGCAGCCTCCATTTCCCGCGCTGTCGTGATGGTGCAGGAAGAAGTTGCAGACCGGTTGGCTGCTACGGCTGGAACGAGCGCTTATGGAGTTTTATCTGCAACCGCGCAGATGCACGGACGCGTCGAGAAACTATTCGCGCTGCCGCCGGAAGCATTTACGCCTGCGCCGGGTGTAACGTCGGCCGTGGTTCGAATGGAGATGCATCCGCGTTTTGAAGAACTGCAGGTAGAACGAACGGCATTCATGCGATTTCTGCAACTGTGCTTTCAGCAGAAGCGAAAGACGCTCGTGAACAATTTAAAAAATGCCGAGATTGCGGATGGCGCCAATATCCAAGAAGCGGTTGTAGATGCCGGACTGGACTTGGCGGTGCGGGCGGAAGCCGTTTCGCTGGAGGCGATGGCTTCGATCTTTCGTCGACTGCATGCAAAAAGCGCATAAATGAGAAAACCGGCGATTAGCTCGCCGGTCTTCTGACTTCGATTTACAGTGTTGGATTAGTGATGGCCACCGCCACCGCCGCCACCACCGCCTCCGCCGCCAGCGTGTCCGCCCCCGCCGCCACCGCCAAAGGAACCACCACCGCCGTGGAAACCCCCTCCCGCCGCCATGGAAACCGCTGCTGCTGGAAGCACCGTGGAAGCCACCACCGGAGAATCCGCCGCCTGCTGCAGAGCCGCCGTGGAAACTGCCACCGAAGGTTGCAGTGCTCCCGTGGTAGCTGCCGTGTGAACCGAATGTTGCATGATTCCCGAAGGAGCTACCGCTTCGAAATGTGGCCGCATTGGCTGCGCGCATGTTGTTGAACGACGAGGTTCGCATCTGACTCGACGGCCCGTGAAATTCATTGCCTCCGTGCAGGCCAGTTGCTCCACGACTCGCGAGCGCTCGATTCTCCCCACCGACGCCGTCCCGTGTGTCACCCCGGAACGCGCCCACTGGCGCGCTCTTCGTCAGAGCTGCGTTTCGAATCGGGATGCTGTCGCCTCTCGAGACGCTATGGAGCGGTTCAACTTTTGTTCCGTTGAAATTGATCGCGCGCGCATGATTCTCTGATTGACCATGGTTTGTGAACCCTCGCGCCGCGGTTGCAGAAGTCCCGACGTGAACGATATTCTCGGTCGGTCTACTCCCGTTGACACCAGCACGCAGACTCGCAGGCGCCATCGGCATGTGGTACCCAGCTGGCGCCGAATAGATTCTGGCTGTACCGCGCACAAAGCCTGGGTTTGCATGGCCGTAGCCGTTGCGGCCAGGATGATTGTGCCAGTAGCGGCCTCCGTAGAAACCGCCTAACCCGTAGCCGTATACCGAAGCCGA
Source organism: uncultured Acidobacteriota bacterium (assembly GCA_963821145.1). Classification (GTDB taxonomy): domain Bacteria; phylum Acidobacteriota; class Terriglobia; order Terriglobales; family Acidobacteriaceae; genus JAKAAZ01. The sequence continues at coordinate 812,483 of CAWGCV010000007.1, read as the reverse complement.
TCCCCAAATCCGCACGCCACCTGGCAACCAGCCCCAGCCGCTAAGCTCCGATATACGACCAGCCTCCACATTGGAATGGCAACCAGCCCCACGGATATCCCGAGGCCCAGCTCACGCCAAAGCCTCCCACATTGACCCATGAGCCATATCCGTACGGATCAAATCCAGGTCCGGCCCCATATGGCTGCCACACCCATGCCGTAGCCGGGAATCGGATACCATCCGCCGTAGGAATCCAGATCGCCCCAGCCATATCCGCCTTCGAGCATACTGCCGCCACCCTGCTGGGCGCGCGCGGTGGTCTGGCTGGCAGCCTGCTTGGCGGCTTCCTCGTCACGTTGATCGTTCCACTGATCAAAACCGTTGGGGATAATGCCGTCCGCAATCGTGTACGGGGAGCTGCCGGAAGGCTGAAGTTCAAATGTCTTGCCTTTGGGAACGGCAATCGCGGTTTCGCTGTTGGTCCCCTGCACCTGTACGTTTCCGTCGATCACAGCCAATTCGGCTGGGTTTGCTCCAAGGTTGACACGAAACGTGCTGTTCACCGTTGGCGTAACTTTGTTGTCGCCAAAGTCGACGGTGAACGCCGATCGAGGATCGCTGCGCAGTTCGTAATACACCAGGCCCTTCGGCTGCTCCAGCGTGGTCTCCAGGGTCCCGCCAGATGAGGTGTTCAAGTTAGCCAGGCTCAGCGCGCTGTTTGGCGTAATCCGGGCAACGCTGCCGTCTTCAAACTCAACTTCAGCGCGGCCGTCCGGACCAGTTTCAATCTCCGTTCCCTGGGTCAGCGGCATATTCATCACCGCATGGGAAAACTCCGTCTGATTGTTTCGGACAATCTGAACTGTGCCTTCCACGTCACTCAAACGGACAACTCGAACGTTCTGGGTGACCGCCTCTGGACCGGGCGCGACTGCATTCGAGGACGGGTTGGGGGCCTGGGCGACAGCGGCATGGGAATTCGTGTCGGTCGTGGAGGTCAAGGCATGGCATCTGCACGCCAGAAACAACAAACTGGCAGCCATAACGAGCAGCGTCACTCTCGCCATACGCGTCCAATCGCGCGACTGGCTGACTGCTGCAACTTGAATTGTCGATGAATATATGGGCTTAAACTGCGAGTTTGGCATGATCACTCCTTACCCTGCCCTATTAGACACGAGTGTGGCACATTAGTTGCAGCCATTTCATCGTGGCTTGCGCGAAATGAAACTCGGGCGTCATGGTTTTCGGGAGATTCCCTGCGCCAATGTAGTCTCGGCGTTGTGAATATGGCAAATCGCGACCGCCAGCGCGTCAGAGGCGTCCGTTGGCTCAGGGGGCACGGCCAGGCGCAACAAGCGAGTCACCATGAACTGTACCTGTTCTTTATCTGCTCTTCCGTATCCGCAGACGGCGGATTTGACGGAAAGAGGAGAATACTCCGCAATCTCGACCTTGCAGGTTGCCGCAGCCAGCAGGGCAACCCCGCGAACTTCGCCCAGCTTGAGCGCGGTTTGCGAGTTGACCGCATGAAAGACTTCCTCAATCGCGACCACTTCAGGCTGATGCTCGCCAATCAGGTCCAGCAGGCGTTTGAAGATGATGGTGAGACGATGCGGCAGGCTGTCGCGCTTTGAAAGATGAATCGCACCATGACAGACTGAGTAGAGCTCGCCTGCGCGATCGGTATCGACGACGCCATACCCCGTCCACTCGGTGCCGCAATCAATTCCAAGGACCCGCATCGTGTTGGTTCCGATCTGATCTCGAAGTCGTTAGCGGGATATGCCTTCCAATGGCGACGACGCCGTCGCGTACAGCTTGCGGGGCATGCGCCCGGCGAGAAACGCTTGGCGACCAGCAAGGACCGCGTGTTGCATCGCTTCTGCCATCAGCACAGGATTGTCGGCGCCGGCAATCCCTGAGTTCATTAAGACCGCATCCGCGCCCAACTCCATCGCCAGTGCCGCGTCGGAGGCCGTACCGACGCCTGCGTCGACAATCAGCGGAACTTGTGTGATCAGTTCGCGCAGGATCCGCAACGACGTGGCATTTTGTATGCCAAGGCCGCTTCCGATGGGGGCACCCAGGGGCATTACAGCGGCGGCTCCGGCGTCAATCAATCGCTTCGCAACTACAATATCATCTGATGTATACGGCAAAACAGTAAAGCCTTCCTTCACTAAAACTTTCGTGGCTTCGACTGTAGCCAGCACATCGGGATACAAGGTGGCCTGATCGCCGATGACCTCAATTTTCACCCAGTCAGAGAGGCCGACTTCCCGGCCCAGACGAGCAGCTCGAATCGCTTCTTCGGCGGTGTAGCATCCGGCGGTATTCGGCAATAGAAAATAGCGTCGCGGATCGATGAAATCCAGCAGACTTTCTTTACTGCGATCCAAATTCACGCGGCGCACCGCCACCGTCACCATTTCCGCGCCGGAAGCTTCAATGGCCCGCTGGGTCTCGGCTCCGTCTTTGTATTTTCCCGTGCCGACGATCAGTCGCGACTGGAAGGCTTTTCCAGCGATGACAAGAGTGTCCATAGCTCTATTGTAGTGCGAGCCTGCTCACGCAAAAACGCAATAAGTGGCGATGCTATACTTCGGCGCGGGTCATAGTCGAGCTGAAAGCAGCAGTGCTATTCCCGAACGGAATTCGCAGCCCGGAGGTACTGATGCTATTTGTTCGCTTGCGTTTCTTGGTTCTCGGAATGTGTGCAGCGCTGGTCGCAGGATGCAGTGCTGGCGGAAACATGAGCAGTGGTGGTGGCGGCAGCACAGGCGGAGGTGGCGGCGGGAACAGCGCCACCACGGTGACGATCACCTTTGAAGGCAGTTCCCTCCCCGGTCCCGTCGCCGCGCAGATCGGAACGGGAGCCTTTGCCGCTGAGACACTGAGTGGTAACACCCTGACTCTTTCCATTCCCAGCGGGACCCGCAACTACTCCGTGGCGTACCTGTGTCCCGCGCTGGTTAGCGGGCAATCGTCTTCGCAGTTCGAGTATGTGTGGGAAGCAAGTATCGTCGACGGGACGTCGTTAACGTTTGCTTGTGGGTATCCGCAAAGTGTGACACCAACCTTGAGCGGCAGCCTGGATGCCAGCGCCGTCCAGGGCGTGGTGTCGTTTCAGATTAACGCGCAGAATGGTAATTCTTTCGGTGACGGTGGCGGCGGCTTTAGCGGCGGTCCGACAGGCAGCTTCAACGTCCCTGCGCCTTCGGGTAGCGACAGGGTTTTGGTGCTGGCTGACACCAATCAAGGCGATGGCCCAGCTGCGGCAAAAAACTTCGACAACCAGACCGTTCCTGGCACACTGAACGGTGGAAACACGGTTGTGTTCGGGACAGCCGACGAGACGACGCCAGAACCCATCACCTACAACAATGTGTCTTCGGGATTTTCCAGTCCACACACCTACGTTTGGCTGGGCATGGGTGGCACGGCACTGGCATCTACGTATGCCTCTGACGCAACAACGCAATACCTGGCGCTGCCAGCCAGCGCGACTGAAACAGGAGACGTGTACGTTCTCGACGCGAGTGCTGCGAGCGCCAATCTCCCCTCCGCAGTCAACACTGAAGTCATAAGTTCCGGCGGACCGGTGTCCTTTACCTTTCCCGCTGCCTGGAGCTACGCCGGACCAACGGCGGCGGCGTCGCCAAGCTTCATCATGGATTACACCGGATTTTCTGGAAAGGCCAACGTAGCCCAGAATGCATGGATCTTTTGGAAGCCAGGGAACGGCGGAGGTTCCACGGAGAATATCCAAGTGGAAGCGACCGCCAATTATCAGAACGGATCGACGACGCTTACGATCCCGGATCTTTCGAGTGTGGGAGGGTTTTTCGCATCTCCATCCTCTGGAACGGTTGTGGAGTGGAATGTCTGGATGCAGCAGCAGAGTTGGGGCCTGACGAGCCAGGTTCCGCCGAATGCGACCCTGAATGAGGTATCGAACAGCGGCCAGTATTCGGTGCCTTAGCAGCCGCCTGCTAAGGTCGAAATCTGGCAAAATCCTCCTTCAGGGACTAAATGCTCCAGCAGTTTCCCAGGACTTTTCTCTTGACACGTGGGGATGCGCAGCCTAAACGTAAATGGAATTGATTTCAATGCATCTCTGGGGACACCATGATCGATCGTCGGAAATTGTTTCTTACTACACTGACTCCCATCCTTGCCGGATTTGTTCTGGTCGGCTCAACCTTCGCATCCTCCCGGAAGAACGAACCCAGCTCCATTAGCGCCCAGTCGACGAATTCCGCTGCGACCACGGACACTACAACTTCCAAGAAGAAGAGCAAGAAGTCCACCAAGGCAACGACGGACGCAGCCACGTCGGATACGGCCAAGACGACAAAGGAAAGTAAGAAGACCGCCAAGTCAACCACCGAAGCCGCCAAGACTGATACAACCAAGGCGACGAAGGAAAGCAAGAAGGCCGCCAAGTCGACAGCCGCAGAAACACAACAGGAAGCCGCCAAGACTCCCGCCAAAACCGAAAGCAAAAAGTCCGCTCCAGTAGAGGCAAAGGCAGCAACCCCCGAGGCGAAATCTGCCCCGCCCGCGACCACGCAGCATGCAGCCGCACCCAGTAAGAGCGAGCCAAAAGCAGCTCCGGCCAATGCATCTGTGTCCTCGAGCGATATCGCAAGCGCGAAAGCCAAAGGGCTGGTCTGGGTAAATACGGATTCCAAGGTGTACCACAAGAATGGAAAATATTACGGCAACACCAAGCAGGGAAAATTTATGAGTGAAAGCGACGCGCAGAAGGCTGGATACAGAGCGGCAAAGAATTAGACTCGCTGCACCCACTCAAAACCCGCAGAAAAACCAACGGCCCGACGTCTCCAATGAGATATCGGGCCGCTGGCCGGTGAGTGGTTAGATTGACCGGAGGCATCCCCGCAGGTGGGCCTCGACGATAGTGGTGCTTGCCGTCAGGACTGGCGTAGGACGCCTAAGCCCCAGTCACCTCACGTGATTTGCTACAACTACCTTCAATGTTTTTCATTCTCTGGATCGCCCTCCTTTCCCGTGTACGGATACTATGGCTCGGATGAAGCGTAATCGTCAAGGCGCGTGGGAGTGTCGGGTCCGCATCGTTGATGCGGTCGAAAACCGGGTAATCGTATTGCGTTGATTTTCATCGGATCAATCTATTTCAATGCCGGATGAAAGTTCCGAGTCAGTAGAACCCGCTTCCCGATGGTTACTTTGGTACATGGATGGGACGAAAATTTCAGCCGCTACGACAAATTCCTGTTGCAATCGAGTCATCCCCTTCTTTTTCTGATTTGGAAACGGCTCTGATCGCACCTCGATGATTCCTGTACACGCTGGCGGACATTAATGGCGCAACTTGTTGAGTTCTTCGGTGACAGTCGGGTGGAGAATACGCCTCCCCTTCTTCGTGGCGACCTCCCGCAGCAACTGGACCGTCTGCTGCTGACGTCCCGTTCAGTCGCGGAGCTCTATTCCCGCCTTGGCGAATTTCTCTTGCAGACCGTCGTAGTCGACGGCATGTGGCTGGGCTCACCGGACGAAAATGAGCGGGTCCAGTACCAATATTCGGCGGGGAACGGAGTCGCTGAATTCCTCGAAGGCGAAACAATCCTGATCGACGACAATCTCGACAGCCCATTGGCGCGTGCCTGGCGAACCAGTACGCCCCAATTCGCTTCCGACTGGACAGATTCGCGAAGCCATCTTCCCGGTATTTTCTGGCGGGAACGAGGGTTGCGATTCGGTTGGCGGTCCTCCTGTGCCATCCCGATCGCTGGAGAGTCCGGCAAGCGCGACATCCTGATCCTCTACAGCAAGCGTCCCAAGTTTTTCAGCCGAGAATACATTCGGCGGTTTGTGCAGCAATTGCACAGCCTGCTCGGCTTCGCATTGGAGCGGCTGCGGCTACTGGAAGTCACGCATCGCAGCCAGCAAGCGCTGCAGCTCTACAAAAGTGCGATGGATGTTTCTGCCCACGGCATTTTGATCGCAGATGCGGAGAAAGATCTGCCGATTTGCTATGTGAACCCCGCGTTTGAACGCATCACCGGATATAGCGCGGAGGAAGCCATCGGAAGGAACTGTCGATTCCTGCAGGGCACGGATACGGCCCAGCCACAGATGAAAACCATTCGCGAATCCCTGAGCCAAGGGAAAGCTTGCACGGTTGAGCTGCGAAATTACCGCAAGAACGGCAGTATGTTCTGGAACTCGATCAGCATTGCACCGGTGCTGGATGAAGCGGGCCGGACGACTCACTTCATCGGCGTGCAGAACGACATCACCGAGGTGAAAACTCTGCTGCAAGAGAGCATTCATTCCAACGCTCTCTATCGGGCGTTAATGGGCACAGCGGAATTGGTCATCGGTGCGCATACAGAACATCAATTGCTGGACGGACTTTGTCATCTGCTGGTCGACAGCCAGCTGTTCTCGCAGGTCTCGATTGGGCGGCCCGGAGTAGACGGCAACTTGCAAGTCGAATCCGTCTGCAACCCCGATGGCGAATCGAAGGATGTCGCTCGCTTACCCAACGTCTTCACCGGCGACGAGGAGAAGGAACTGGCTGTGCGGGCATGGCGGCTTCGCCAGCTTCAATTCACGAACGGCCATCGAGCGGACACAACGAGCGCAATCAATCGGTACTCAGAGTGCAAGGATCTTTCATCCGCTAACGCGGTTGTTCCTCTGTACCGCGGAGGGGAAATTTGGGCACTTTTGACCTTGTTGTCGAACGAACCCGATATTTTTAGTCTCGAACTCCTGCGATTGATGGAACGAATTGGTCGGCTCGCCGGGCACGGACTGGATGCCCTCGATCTTCGCCAAACATTGGAAGAGGAGCGCAAACATCAGTCATGGCTGGCTCGGCATGAAGCCCTGACAGATTTGTTAAATCGCCGTGGATTGACGGAACGCGTGGACGAGGCGATCGCTCGGTCGCGCCAGGATCATCGTTCGATGGCCGTAGTCTTCATGAGCTTGAATGGCTTTCAGTCATTGAACGAACTTCACGGTCGACCCGTGTGCGACCGATTGCTACGCACCGTTGCCGATCGGTTGCAGGCGCACCTGAAATCAGGCGATTCTGCCGGGCGCCTGGATGGAGACGATTTTGTGCTGGTACTGGAAGCGATCGAGGAAAGCGACCTGGGTGCCACGCTATCCGGAATCCAGGCTGCGGTAGAAGGTCCAACCGAGCTGTCAAACGGACACACGCCGACGATCCAGATCAGCTTTGGCGTGACCTTATTTCCGCATGACAATTCCACAGCCCAACACTTGCTGCGCCATGCGGATCGAGCGCTCTGCTCCTTTAAGGAGAGCAGAGGTACCGCGAACTCCCGATGGATGATCTTTCGACCCGAAGCAGACGCGCAAAAGCACATTCGACAGACATCAATGTTGGCGCTGTTTCACAAAGGGAACATACGCGTGCATTTTCAGCCCCTGGTGAACTTGCAAACCGGCTGCGTCCGGGGTGTGGAGGCATTGGCGCGGCTCGTCGACGGCAGTGGCAAGGTCCTTCTCCCCGGCGAATTTCTCGATTGCTTCCGCCCGCACGAACTAACGGAGTTAACGCTGCAGGTGCTGGCGCGTGCGTTGCAGGATATGCGCCATTTAGACCGGTCCGGTTTCCATCTCAATCTGGGAATCAACCTGGAGCCTGCGACATTGGCGGACGTGAAAGCGATGCAAAATTTGCGCCACCAGATTGAAACCAGTGAGCTGAGCGCAAACCGCATTGTTCTGGAGTTGCTGGAACACCCCGATACGCTATCACTGACTGGCTCTCGCGAAGTGCTTCTCGACTTGAAGCGTTCCGGTGCAAGGGTCGCGCTGGATGATATCGGGAGCGCTTACTCCTCCTTGCTGCGAATCAAGGAATTGCCGGTCGACGGGATCAAACTGGATCGCAGCTTCTTGAATGGGCTGGAACACGAGCCAAAGGAATTGCGATTCCTGATGCATCTGATGGATCTGTCGCAGACGCTGGATGTGGATCTTATTGCAGAAGGAATTGAAACGGCCTCCTGCCTGGACGCGATCGCCGCGTTGGGAATCAAGCTTGCCCAGGGATACGTAATTGCGACCCCGATGAATTTCGAGGAGCTCGAACGGTGGCTGCGGCAGCACCGACCCGCGCCATGGAGTGGTCCGACCACGCCGCTGGGAGCGATCGCCCTGCAATTGCGAGAGTTGTCGATTGTCGGTAGAGTTCTGGATCAGAATCCTTCCCTGCTACACCGAACCGCCTTCTTCGAATTGAAATGCTCTTGCCCAATCGGAGATGGGTTCCGTTCTGTTGGGTCGAACGCAGCCAAGCTGCTTTTCGCTCACGAGGAATGGCACAAACAGATGGCAGCTTTGTGGAAACACTCGTCGAGAATCGTCGACTCTGGCACTTTTCAAACTGCCCGTGCGGCTTACGAAGAGAAGCTGTTTGAACTTGTGATGGAATCTCACGCGGAAGAATGCGGCAGCGTTCACGCTAGGTAATCCGGATTGCGTAGACTGTTGTCTATGCCCATCGAAGCCCCAACCGACCCGGTCGACGAACTATGGATAAAAGCCGCCCTGGCACAGGCTGAAGATGCCGAGGCCGCCGGGGAGGTGCCGATCGGGGCTGTGGTTCTGGGGCCGGATGGCACCATCATCGCCCAGGGACAAAATCGAGTCATTCGCGACCATGATCCAACGGCGCATGCGGAAATCGTGGCCTTGCGCGGCGCGGGATTAACTCTAAAGAATTACCGCCTCGAACATTGCACGTTGTATGTCACGTTGGAGCCTTGCTCGATGTGCGCTGGAGCCATGATTCACGCACGCATCGGCCGGCTGGTGTTCGGAGCTTTCGATCCCAAGGCGGGCGCAGTAGGAAGCGTATTGAGCGTGCTCAACCACCCGCAACTGAATCATCAAATCGAGGTGACAGGCGGCATCCTGGCAGAGGAGTGCGGCGATCGGCTGCGTCGATTTTTTCAGTCCCGACGATAAGGTCGGCTGAACATCATCGGCGATGCGCCCACGTGAACCTGACCGCGATCTTTCGATCAATGCAGCGCATTTAAATTCGACTGCGCTTGAGGCACAAGGCTTTCATACGCTGGCGGAACATTCGACAAGAACGCCTGGAATGCGGTTCGCGCGCAGGGAATATCGTGGGTTTGAGCGCACGCCATACCTAAATTGAATTGGGCGAGAGGCACAATGCTCTGCATGGGCGCCGGCGTCTTTGCGAGAAACGACTGGAATGCCGTACGTGCACACGCAGCATCGTGCAATCTCGCGCAGGCCACGCCGAGATAGTATTCCGCCTGCGGCATCATGCCCTGGTACTGAGGTGACGAGTTCGCGACAAACGCCTGCAGCGAAGACCGAACGCACGGAATGTCCTTGGTTTCTGCGCAGGCCATGCCGAGATCGTATTGAGCCTGTGGCATTTCATCCTGATACTCCGGCGACGCCTTTGCGAGAAAGGTTTTGAACGCGGTCACAACGCATGGAAAATCCCGAGTCTGCGCACAGTAGAGGCCAAGATTGTATTGCGCCTCCATATTGAGCGGGTCGAGCTGTAACGCACGATCGAAGTCAGCGCGCGCCGCGGGAAGATTGTGTCGACTGATTTCGATTGTGCCTAGCCCGTTGTACGCGGGAGCGTTTGGCTGGATTGCATTCACGCGCCGGAAAATCTCTTCGGCCTTTTCCAGTTGACCATCCTGGCGCAGAGCACCCGCCAAGTTCGCCTGCCGTTCAAGATTGAGCGGGTCCATATTGACGCCCTGTTGCAGAAACAGGATGGCCTGCTTGGTATTTCCCTGGCGCAGGTAGAGCGTTCCCAACAACGAAAAGATGACGCCGTTCCGGACGCCGTGGTGCAGCGCTGAGAGGCACGTTTGCATCGCCAGATCATTCTGACCCGTCTGGCGATATTGTTCGGCGAGAGTGGAGTAAAGATACGGATTGGTCGGGTCTTCTGCAATTGCTCGCTGCAGCATCGCGATCTTGCGCGCCGGAGGCAGTTTGGCGCCGTCTGGGCCTGTCACTTGCTCGAATATCTTTAAAACGCCAATGCGGTCTTTCGGATCCGCACCCTTTCCGTTCAGCTCGACGCTGCTGTCGGACGATCCGCCAACGTATCCCAACGACCGTAATTGATCGATGGTCTTTTGATCCATCGGCTGCGTCACCACAGTCTCAGTATTGTTGCTGCCCAGTCGGCTGAGAAGTTTCAACTGCGCTTCCAACTCGCGAAATTCCTTCGGCTGCGCGGCGATGACATTATTCAACTCACCCGGATCTTTGTCGAGATCGTACAGCTCGGGTTTTGGCGCGCGAATATACATCCAGTGAGCGGTGTGAATGCCGCGCAGCTCCGCCCAACCCATGTTGATTTTCGGATACAACGTTTCTTCGTAGGAGTAGGTCGTCGGCACTATCTTGCCAGAGAAAGCCGGCACCATGCTGGTCCCTTGAATCGCGGAAGAAGCCTTTCCACCTAGAAGGCTCAACACTGTCGGCAGCGCATCAATTTCGCGTGCCTGCTGCTGCACTCGAACGCCGGGGGGGACACCGGGTCCATCCATGATCCAGGCGATGCGCACCGTGGAGTCATACAGAAAAATCCCATGGCCGTCTTCGCCGTGTTGCCCAAGACCTTCGCCGTGATCTGACAGCAGCAGGATCAAAGTCTTTCCTGCAGGAGATTTTTGCCGCACAACATCAAGAAATCGGCCGAGTTCGTGATCCTCGAAGGCAATCTCCGCGTCGTACGGATCGTTTGGATACTGTCGGCGAAATTGTGCCGGTGGGTTGTAGGGCTGGTGCGCGTCGTACAGATGTAGCCACACGAAGAACGGCTTGCCAGATTGCTGATTGAGCCATTGGATCGCGTGATCCACCGTCACGTTCGCTGGTCGCGCGGCAGCTAGCTCGCCGGTGTTCTTGTCGACGATCTCAGGAATTTGATCGTCGTATGTGGCGAAGCCTTGATTGAAACCGAATTGCCGGCTCAGGACCGCAGCGCTGATAAAACCGGCGGTGTCCCATCCAGACTGCTGCAACGTGCTTGCAAGAGTCACCGAGGAAGGCTGCAACGCAAATCCGCCGGTATCGCGAACATGATGCACATTTGGATTTTCGCCAGTGAAGATGCTGGCGTGTGACGGGCCGGTCAGCGGCGTTTGAGTGACTGCTCGTTCAAATAAAACCCCATCGTGTGCCAGGCCGTCGATGACAGGAGTTTTGATTTTGTCGTCGCCGTAGCAATGGAGATGGTCAGCGCGCACCGTATCCAGCGTGATCAGGACCACGTTCACGGATTGCGGGTTCACCGTGGAATTTGCAATCTGCGAAGTAGAAACCTGCTGCGTGACGGCGCTGGAAGAAGAGCGGGACGAAGCCTTACATCCCGCCAGTGTCAGCAGAGCGAGCGAACATGCGCCCAGAATGGCAACGGCCTGTGCGTGAAACTGATTCGAGGAGGGTTTTCTCACGGTCAACGAACGTATGATACCGAAGATGCTCCTCGAATGCCCTGCCTTTAATTCTTGACTCGCACCGATGGATTCACGGACATCCCTGGCCGCAGCAGATGGTCGTTATCCTCCTGCTGATTGGTCAGGTCCAGTCGAACAGGAATTCGCTGCACAACCTTCACATAATTGCCTGTGGCGTTTTCCGGCGGGAACAGGCTCAACATCGAACCGGTCGCACCACCAATCTGTGTGACCTTCGCATGATAGGTGCGGCCACCATACGCGTCGACGGTGAATGTTGCGGGTTGTCCAACGCGCATATGATCCAACTGGGTTTCCTTATAGTTTGCCGTCACCCAAATGTTGGTGAGCGGAATCAAAGTCATGAGTGTTTGCCCCGCACTGACGTTCTGACCCACCTGCACGGTTTTCTTGTTTACGATGCCGGAATCGGGCGCAATAATCTTCGTGTAACTCAGGTTCAGGCGGTCTGTTTCCAGTTCTGCTTCGGCTGCCTGCACCTGGGCTGCGGCGGCATCGGCTTTGGCTCGCTGCGCCGCAATCTGCTTCGGACCGGTCTGCGCGGAGTTATAGTCGGCGCGCGCGACCGCGAGTTTATCGTTGGAAACCCGCACCTGATCGCGAGCGCCCTGCAGATTTGCTTCCGCCGCAGCCACCTGCGCCTTGGCGCTGGCAGCCGTCGCGACAACGGCATCATATTGCTGTTTGGAGACGACATCGCGCTGCACCAGCGGGGTATACCGTTGCAGATCGAGCTGAGCCTTGGTGTTGTCCGCCTCGGCCGACAGCAGTTGGGCTTGCGCGGCATCCAACTGCTTCTCCGCCCCCGAGATCGTCGACAACGCAACCTGCACGCCCGCGGCCGCCGAACTCAACGTAGCACCGGTAGAAGTGGTGGTGATGGGCACATTCGCCAGCGCGGCTTCATAGTTCGCTTTCGCGGTAGCCAGCGCTGCCTCTCCCTGATCGAGAGCCGCCTGCGCGTCCCGCGGGTCGATCTCTACCAGTACCTGCCCCTGCTCCACCTGCTGATTGTCCTGCACGTTCACCTTAGAAATGTATCCCTTGATTCGGGCGCTGATCTGCACCAGATTGCCATCGATCTGGGCGTCATCCGTGCTCTCGTAGTAGGTGGAATGCCACCAGTAGAGCCCAACTCCAATCAGCAACAGAACGACGGCTCCAATAATAAAAAAGCGTCTCCGTGAACGTGGTGCTTCGTGATGGAGCTCTGTATCGTCCGGCGACCCATCCTTTTGATTGCTGGTCGTATCCGAACGCTCGTTATTCTGCGCAGAAGAGCGATCGTCTGTCCGCTGATTCTCTTCCGGTCGACCGTTGGCCGAGTCGGCTTGCATGGTTGCTTCGGGTCTCGATTCCGCCACGATTATTGTCCTCCAAGATATGTCTTGTACTGAGTGCGTGCGAGGCCTACGGCGCGCGCTAATGAAAGCTTCGATACATTCAACTGATACAGGCTGCCGACGTAGCGATCATTCGCCTGGGCCACGGACGACTGCGCCTGAGAAACCGCCAGATTGTCGGCAACTCCCGCCTGGAACCTGTCCTGCGCTTCTTTCAGCGCTTCACTTGCCAGGTCGACATTGCTCTTCGCCACGCTGACCAACTGCTCTGACGATTCGATATCTAAAATAGCGTCCTTCACATCGGCGCGAATCTGACCTTCCAGATTGTTCAACTGGGCACGAGCCTGTTCCAACTGGGCATCGGCAATCCGGGCATCGCCCCTCAATTTGCCTTCTTCGAAGATGGGGCCAGCCAACTTGCCGGTGGCGTTCAGCGTGCCGTAGGAATTACCCGGATTGACGCCAATTTCGCCATAGTCGACTTCCGCGGTGAGCGCCGGATATCGCTCTGCGTGGGCCGCGGACAGAGTCTGCTCAGCAGCCTTCACCTGCTGCTGTGCCGCCTGCAGATCACTGCGATTTTTCACCGCCTCCGCCATTGCCGATTCCATCGTGGGAGCGTCGAACTGAGTATAGGGAACCTGATCGGTCAGGTTGAATTGCTGTTCGAGCGGTAGCCCAATGGCCCGCGCCAGGGCGATTCGATCTTTCTTTTCTTGCGCCGTCGCAGCGATCAGGGATTGTTCCTGGGTCTGATAGTCAACACGAGCACGTAGTTCGTCCAGGCGAGGCGACACGCCGTTTTGGTGGTTCTGAATTGCCTGGTCCAGCGAAACCTTCGAGGTTTGCACCTGAGCTTCGATAGATGAAATACGCGCAGCGTCCGCAAGACATAATAGATAGGCGTCGCCTACCGTCAGAACGACCAGGTCCTGCGAATCCCTGGCGGAAAGTTTGCTCGACTCGAAATTGTGTTTCGAGGCCAGATAACTTTGCAGCGACGAGACATTCAGCAGGGTTTGATTAAGCGTGGCGCGAAAATCTGTGTACCCGAAAGGTCCGATCACCGCGGGAAATCCGGGAATTCTCAACCCTTCCGCCTGCAGGTTGACCTGGGAGACCGCGGCTTGGGCGGTGCCGGTCAGGTTCGGCAGCAGGGCCTGCAGTTGCTGCAGCTTCGCTCCACCTTCAGACTTAACGTTGGTATTTTGGAGAATCGCACCCAGATTGTTCTTCAGACCCATCTGGATGGCATTGTCGAGCGATAAAGGCAATACGCCAGGGGTGGCCTTTTGCTGCACGGCGCTGCCTTTATAGGAATCGGACGTCACCTGCGCCAGCGCGCAGGGGTAAGCGATGCCGACGGCAATGGCCGAAAAAAATAGGAATCGCAGACAGCCGCAGCGTACTTTAGAAAAAGTTTTTGGCATTTCTTTCATCAGACGGTTTGCGTACGGAGCAGTGTTGCCGTGTTGTAGGTGCTAGAGAATAGATGACGAAACGGCCAGAAGAGTGCAATTTGTTCCTCTGATCCGCATCTTTTTTTCTGTCGCCGGTTGAATTGCCGGGCACGCCGTATATCGGCGACCAGTTACACACCATAGTTCCCTGCTTTAGGATACCGGATTGCAGTTCTGCGAACAGATTTACATGAACGTCATCACCCGCTGATACCCTCGGGCGGAGGGATTTGAGACACTGGAGAGGTCGATTTGGGCCACCAGATTGTTGCCAAACGGAAGAAGAGTACGCACGCATGGCACTGAAAAGCAGCCGCGAAACTCCGCTCACGACCAAGTTCTACTTCAACCGGGACGAGTCCTGGATGGATTTCAACCGGCGCGTGCTGGAAGAAGCTCAGGACGACACCAACCCGCTGTTGGAGCGAGTGAAATTTCTCGCCATTACTGCCAGCAACCTGGACGAGTTTTTTGAGGTTCGCGTCGCCGGAATATTGCAGCGCATTGAAGACGGCTACAACGAGCCCGGTCCGGACCTGATGACGCCGCAACAGACGTTGGACTCGCTGGCGCAAAAGACCCATGCTTTTGTCGCCGACCAATACACATGCTGGAATGAACAATTATTGCCGGCCCTGGCCAGCGCCGGAATACGGATGCGCGCATGGAAAGACCTGACGGAAGACCAGCGCAAATTTGCGATTGCCTTTTATCAAAGCGAAGTGGATCCGCTGCTCACACCGATCACCATTGATCCTGCGCATCCATTCCCCCATGTGCTGAACAAAGCGCTTTGCCTGGCACTATTGCTGCACCGCAAGCGCAAATCGGCCT
This sequence comes from uncultured Acidobacteriota bacterium, assembly GCA_963821145.1. Classification (GTDB taxonomy): domain Bacteria; phylum Acidobacteriota; class Terriglobia; order Terriglobales; family Acidobacteriaceae; genus JAKAAZ01. The sequence goes on along the minus strand of CAWGCV010000007.1, from coordinate 797,336 downwards.
CAACGCAGGTGCTGGGAGTGGTGACCGTACCACGCGCGCTGCCGCGGCTTGTGGCGCTGCCGTCAGATCCGGGATGCTTCGATTACATCTTCCTGCATGAACTGATCGAGTCTCAGGCCGCGGCCATGTATCGCGGGTACGAATTTTTATCGCGTGCGGCGTTTCGCGTCACTCGCAACAGTAATCTTTACCTGCAGGAAGAAGAAGCGCGCAGCCTGCTGGAAAGTGTGCGTTCGGAGCTGCACAATCGCCGCAAAGGCGATGCAGTCCGCCTGGAGATTGCCAGCGACGCTGCTCCGGAAATCGTCGAACAACTGCGGACGAACTTTGAGCTGGATGACTTCCAGATTTTTTATACGGACGGGCCAGTCAATCTTTCCCGTTTAATGAACCTGCATGCCAGAACAAACAAGCCGGAGTTGAAGTATCCTCCGTTTGTTCCTCGTGGACTCCGGCTGCATCGCGAATCGCCGAATTTGTTCGCAGAAATCCGCCGCCACGACGTCCTGCTGCACCATCCATACGATTCATACAATGCCGTGGTCGAGTTTATCCGAGCAGCCGCAGAAGACCCCGCGGTGCTTTCCATCAAGCAGACGCTATATCGCACCAGCGCCAATTCTCCCATATTCCAGGCCTTGCGCGAAGCCGCCCAAACCAAAGAGGTCACTGTGGTGGTGGAGCTGATGGCGCGATTCGACGAGGCATCGAATATTCGTTGGGCGCACGATCTGGAGGACGCGGGTGTCCAGGTCTTTTACGGAACCGTCGGCTTGAAAACACATTGCAAGCTGGCATTGCTGGTGCGGCGCGACCCCGATGATGGTGTGGTTCGGCGTTACGCCCATTTGGGAACCGGCAATTACAACGTGGAGACGGCGTCGTTTTACACCGACCTAAGCCTGCTGACTGCGAATCCGAGGCTGACCAACGCTGTTCACAATGTTTTTAATTACCTGACGGCACATTCAGAATCGGACGATTATGCCCCGCTCCTGGTCGCGCCGTTAAACCTGGCGGAGGGATTTGCGCAGCGGATCCATCGCGAGGCAAAACATGCCGCAGAGGGCAAGCCGGCGCACATCATCGCTAAGATGAATTCACTGCTGGAGCAGGGTGTGATCGATGCTCTCTATGCTGCCTCGCAGGCTGGAGTGTCGATCGATTTGATTGTTCGCGGAATTTGCGCGTTGCGCCCAGGGGTGAAAGGGCTGAGCGAAAATATTCGGGTTCGTTCGATTGTTGGCCGGTTTCTGGAACATAGCCGCATTTTCTATTTCCTGAATGGGGGCGAGGCCGAGATCTATGCGGGAAGCGCCGATTGGATGCCCCGAAATTTATTCGAGCGATGCGAAGTAGTGTTCCCCGTGGTCGATCCGCAACTGCGACAGAGGATTCGCGACGAAATTCTGGGAGCCTATCTTGCCGACACTGCCGAATCCAGGTTCTTGCTGCCGTCTGGCGAGTATGTCCGGACGAAGGACCAGCCAGGCCGAGGAGGGCCTTATTTCCATGCGCAGGAATTCCTGATCCGACTGGCTGAAGATAAAGCCAGTGTCCGTGATATCCCAAAGGAGTCGGCTTCAATCGCCACTCCACAAGCCTCTGTTGTCGCGTCCGCTGCCGTCGATTCGACGACTCCACCGGCCAACTCTGCAGCGGGGGAACCGAAACCGACGACGAAAGCTTCTACCTCCGAAAAAAAGCCCCGCGCCGTCAAGCGCCCGCGCGAAAAGAAAAAAGCCGCCCCTTCTGAATGAATTTCAACATCTTATTGGAATGAATTCTGTCGTACTTGAAACGCGAAGGCTCAGGCGCGCGTCGAATACAGGTAGAGCGGTTCGGCTTTGCCGGATCGCCGCAAACTTTTCTCCTTCCAACATCGATTGACATGTCAGCCAGCCCATTAGCCAGCTCGCCCACAGTTCGCAGTCCTGAGATTGCACAAGGTCTCGAACCATTTCCAGTCAGGCGGCTATGGATCTGGTGGCACTTGTTGAGCCTGGACGCTCCAACTGTGGCGGTCGTCTGGTGCTGGTTTTTCGCCGCAGCTTTCGGCGTGACGCTTCCGCCGACCGCGCTTATCACATTGGCCCTGGGGACGTGGTGTGTGTACGTCGCGGATCGCCTGCTTGACGGATGGCGTTCAGTCGACATGACCGACCTGCGCGATCGGCATTGGTTTTACCTGCGACACCGCAAGCCTTTCGTAATTGCATGGATTGCGGCCGCCCTACCTCTGGCCTATTTAATTTTGTTTCGGGTGCAGCCTGCGGTACGAACGGACGACATGATTTTGTGTTTGATTGGCATTGGCTATTTTCTGCTGATTCACCATCGTTCCCACGGTGATCGCTTCTCGAAAGAATTATTCGTCGGATTTCTTTTTTCAATTGCAACAGCTGTGCCTACGTGGACGCGCCTTCAGGAGGGTAGAGGGTTGTTGCTGGCGGCGATATGTACGTTTGGAGCGGCTTGCTGGCTCAATTGCGTGGCTATCCAAACCTGGGAGGATGCGGAGGCAAGCCGTGAAGTCATGCAGCATCATTTAGCGGCAACTCGATCCGGTGAACTCCGCGCCCGGCAAATTAGAGTGCCACGACGCACGCTGACAGGTTTGATGGGAAGTCATTTGACCGCCTTCGCCATCGTGATTGGAGCGCTGGCTGTTTCACTCGCCAGTTTCCACGCTGGAAGGACCGTTTGGCCTCTCTTTGTCGCGGTCGCCGCCAGTTCTCTGGTATTTCTCGCGCTGATCCACCGCAATGCCCGACTCAGCGCCCTCTCACTCCGAATCCTCGCTGATGGAGCGTTGTTGACGCCTCTTCTATTCTTTCTTTACCTACGGTAGCTGCGCCGCCATTCTCACTACAACTCAATGGAACCCGACACACCGAATTTCGATTCCGTGGCCCGCGCCTATCGCTGGATGGAATATTTCAGCTTCGGGCCGATGTTGGAGCGCTGCCGGTTTCATTTTTTGATGCGATGCTCGCACGCTCGCCATGCACTGGTTCTTGGCGATGGAGATGGGCGATTTACCGCGCGACTCCTAGCATCGAATCCTAATGTGCATGTAGAAGCCATCGATGCCAGTCGAGCGATGTTGGCCCAGCTGCGCAAGCGAGCGCGACACATTTGTCGGGATGCCGACACTCGACTATCTACCCGAGAAATAGATATTCGCCAATTCACACCGACAGGCAACGATTACGACCTTGTCGTTTCTCACTTTTTTTTGGATTGCCTGACGGACAGCGAAGTGACGAGCCTGATCGCCCGGGTTACTCCGCATATGACTCAGGATGCAACCTGGCTGGTGTCGGAATTTGCTGTGCCAGAACAGGGATGGAGACGATTGGGCGCGAGAATGCTGATTCGCTCGCTTTACCTGGCCTTCTCTCTCCTCACCCAATTGAATGTTCGCGCAATTCCCGACTACGCCAAGGCATTCAGCGACAATCGATTCCATCCGGTCGATAAAGCAGAGCTTTTGGTCGGAATGTTAATCACGGAAGTGTGGGGACGACGGTCGGATTAGTATTTTTCCTCGCTTACCAGTTCTCGCTGCTACAATTTCGCATGTTCCAGGGAGGCTGGCTTCCGCGGCACCCATATGCGACGCATCTGTGCTACCAGCATCCAATCCTCTAGTGTCGTCGGATTCCCAGAAAATAGCGACGATCGCATTTGAAGGGATGATGCGTCATCTCAAGGGAACCGGTCGGCAAAGAAATTGAATTATTAGGATGGTGTATGAATTTGTATTTATTGCGTCACGGTAGCGCTGGTCAACGAAAATTAGATTCTCTTGTTGACCACAAGCGGCCACTCGACAAAGAAGGAAAGCAGCAGTGCATTCTGTTGGGTCGCGCCCTGAATTCGATGAAAATCCAGTTTGATTCCGTGATTTCGAGTCCGTTGAAGCGTGCGCTGCAGACGGCCACCCTGGTGGGAACAGAAACTGGTTATGAAAAGAAGATTCAGCTGTCGCAGGCGATGACGCCGGAAGGAACGTGGAACGATTTTCAACGGCTTCTCGACAGTGTGATGGAACAGGAAGAAGTGCTGCTGGTGGGCCACAATCCCAATTTGCCGATATATCTGAATCGCCTGTTATCTCCGTCAGCGACTAGTCCCATCGCTCGGGTCCGCAAAGGCGCGATCGCAGCGCTGACCGTGCAGCGCGGATCGACAAGGTTGCAGTGGTTGCTGGACCCCAGGCTGTTACGGGCGGTTCAATCCAAGGACACGAAGAGATCTCGCGCAAAAACTTCGCGAAAATAGTCCGCTTCTTTCCGCAAAGCCCACAACTCCAGGTCAGCCCCTTTTCTTCCCGGCATCAGCAGGATGCTTACTTTTCTGGGGGTGACGCGTGTTTGAAAACGCGTCAGGGCGGTGGATTGGTTCTGGTGCAACGCAACCGCCATCCGTAGCAGCATTGCCGCCTGCTTCACGCTCACATGCTGTTCTACCGGAATGTAACGGAGCACTCGATCGCCGGGCGCGGGCCTGGATTTTCCCAGGTAGCGCGCGATGGCGGAAACAATCAGCCGCTGCTCCGGTGTGAACCCGTATAGCTCTGAGTTGGCAATGATGTACTGCGTGTGCCGGTGATGGCCCTGGTAGTTCATAAACTTGCCAACGGAATGCATCATGGCGGCCGCCTGCAGCCACAATTTATAGTCCGGTGACAAGTGATGAACACTCTTCAAATCGTCAAACAATTGTGTGGCATCGCGGACCACAGGCTCCTGGCGCTTCGGATCGATTCCATAGTGACGACACAACTCCAGCACGCTGGCCCAACGTTCTTCCTCAAAGTGCTGGTGGGCAGAGGTTCGCGTGTCGCCTTCCGCCAGCATCAGCGCCAAAATGCCGTCCCGCAACCCCATCGGTGAGTAGCGGAAACCTGGTAAGCGAAAACGTTCCAGCAGATCCGCGTATACGTACGCGCCCGCCACGATGATTTCCGACCGCCTGGGTCCGATTCCGCGAATCACGCTGCGTTGCGAGACCGACATCCGCTTCAGCTTGTCGGCAAGCTTGCGAACCACCGCTGTGGGGGTGCGGTCCCAGGCTCGGACACCCGGTTTTGCATCTGGTTTGAAGTTGGATTTGGTCGCTGCTCGTGCGGCAGCCGCCAATGCTGCCGCTGTTCCGGAGGTCGCGAAAACACTGACCCGTTCGCATCCGATTTGCTGTTCCGCACGTAGCAGTTCTCGCCGAATCCAACCCTGCATACGGGTAATCTCTTCCGCTGTTGGCGGATCGTGGCGAAGAAATTCACGCGTTAGCCGGACAGCGCCGAGCGGAAGGCTGACGATCTGGCGAATCGCACTGTGCTCGGAAAAAGTGACCTCACAACTGCCGCCGCCCAAGTCGACCAGCAAACAGCGCCCGCGAGCCGCAGGTTCGTTGGAGACGACCCCCAGGTGGATGAGACGGCCTTCTTCCAGGCCGGAAATAATTTCCACCTTCCATCCGGTAGCGGAATGCACCCAGGCCAGAAATGCCTGCTGATTGCGCGCATCGCGGATGGCACTGGTGGCCACCACGCGAACCTTGTCGACGGCATGGGCCTGGACTGCGCGATGGAATCTTCGTAATGCGCGGATGGTCGTCGCCATGGATTCCGGCGAAACTACAGCGCTTTCAAACACGCTTTCGCCCAGGCGAGTAATCTCGCGATCTTCATGCAGGGTTTTCAGGCGGTGGTTGTGAACGGCGGCAATCTTCAGGCGAACGGAGTTTGATCCGATGTCGACAGCCGCATAGGTCGTCATTTCCTGTGCTCGAACAGTGCCCACATTGGCAGGATGCCACGAATCAACGAAAAAGTGGCGGACATTGGACTGCTATTCTAAATTTGCTTCTCAATATGCGGATGCATTCTTCCAATTCTTCCCATCAACCTTCGCTCGCCGGAGTTGAGCCGACCGATTCGACGCCAGCCTTTCCTCTTTCCCGTCGCGCCGAATGGGTGCTGATCCTGACCGTTTTTCTGGCTGTGTATTTTGCGGCTCTGTTCACGCCTGCATTGTTGGACGATGCTGATGCCACCCATGCGCAAGCGGCGCAGCATATGGCACTCACCGGCCATGTTGTCACGTTGATGGTGGACGGAATTCGCTATCTGGAAAAACCCCCGCTCCCATATTGGCTGGTCGCAATCGACTTCAAACTTTTCGGCTTCAATGCCTTCTCCACCCATTTGCCGGAGGCTCTTGCGGTTTTGGGTTGTGCCATTCTGGCGTTGTTATGGGGACGCCGAGCTTACTCTGAACGCGCAGCGTTCTATGCCGCGCTCGCTTTCCTCACCTCCGTTGGAACTTTCTTATTCACCCGCTATTTCATTCCGGAATCGATTCTGACGCTGCTGATTGCGCTGGGACTGTACTTATTCCTGACAGGATTGGAAGATCACCAGCCTTCGCGTATTTATTTCACCTACGTTTTGCTGGCGCTGGCTATGCTCGCGAAGGGTCTGATCGCGCCGGTGTTCTTCCTCGGCGGAGTGATTCCGTATCTCTTGCTGACCGGGCAATGGCGTCGTTGGCGTGAATTTCATCTGTTCGCAGGCACGCTTCTTTTTCTTGCAGTGGCTGCTCCGTGGCACATACTTGCCGGACTGCACAATCCGGATCAGGGTCATCCCGTCGGCAACATTCCATCGCCGGACAATGTGCACGGATTTTTCTATTTTTATTTCATCAACGAACATGTCCTGCGCTTCCTCGGCAAGCGCTATCCCCACGACTACAACAAATTACCCGGCTATCTATTCTGGAGTCTGCACCTGGTATGGCTGTTTCCATGGAGCCTCTATTGGCCGGCAACGCTGTACGAGGCGTGGCATAAACAGCGTCGCTCTGGAAACCGATTCAGTTGGCAGAGTTGGAAGCAGCTGGATTTCCGCGGCAATACTTCCCTATTGCTGGCGCTCTATGGCGGTTTCATTCTGCTGTTCTTCTCACTTTCGACCAACCAGGAGTACTACACTTACCCGGCGTACTTTCCTCTGTTGCTACTGACGGCGGCGGGTCTGGCGAGCCTGGAAACAAACGCCATGATCGCTTCAGCGAATGAACGAGCGGTGGATATGCGCTGGCTGGAAAGCGCGCAGGCGTTATTCGCGGTGGTTGGCGCGGGCGCCGCTGCCATGCTTGCCTATGGATTGTGGGCGTCGCGTCACTTACCGTATGTCCACGATATTGGAACCCTGCTGGCCCATCGCGATGTTGGCGGCTACTCGCTCTCGATGTCGCACTTCATGGACCTCACCGGACCCTCCTTTGCCGCGCTGCGTCTACCGGCGACCCTGGCAGCCCTAGCCTTACTGGTGGGACCGATGCTGGCGTGGCGCATGCGCGTGCGCCGACAGCATTTGAGCGCTACGTTCACCACCGCGATGACGGCGGCCATGTTTCTGGTCGCGGCCCACATCGCCTTCGTTCGTTTTCAGCCGATGCTTTCTTCGCAGGCAATGGCCAATACCATCAACGCCATTGCGACCCCACAAGACACTCTCATTTTGTATGGCGATTTGTCGTACGGGTCGTCCATCATTTTCTACACGCAGCGACGCGCCTACGTAGTAAACGGTTGCGAGACCACACTCCTATGGGGCTCGAATTATCCCGATGCTCCGCATGTCTGCCTGGACGATGCACAGTTGCTCGCGATGTGGGGCAACGGAGCGCGCAAGTTCTTGTTTGTTCCGCCCGATTACCGGAAACATGTGGAAGCGATGCTGAAGAATCGCGCATATCTGGTACAGGAACTCTCCGACAAGGAATTGCTGACGGATCGTCCTTTGAACCGATAACGGCTGCGGCCACCCAGTGCTTCGGCCTACAATACAGGGTTGCACTATCTGCAGTTTTTGCGTAACCCCTGGAGACCCCATGACGAAGACGATTGCCATTGACCATGCTGCTACCGCGGACATGTCTGTCGGCATACGACACACAAGTGAATCGCGCAGTGTTTCCCCTACGCTGCGACGATTTGCGTGGTTCGTCCTGGTGTACAACATCATCGTCATTCTGTGGGGAGGGGTGGTCCGCGCGACCGGGTCCGGCGCGGGTTGCGGAGACCAATGGCCGCTGTGTGACGGCGCCGCAATTCCGCAGTCGCCGCAGTATCACACCATGATCGAATTCACCCATCGCCTGATGAGCGGCGGCGCATTGATTCTGATTCTCGCGCTGCTGGTATGGGCCTGGAGGGCGACGAGCAAAGGCCATCTGGCGCGTTGGACTGCGGGCATCGCATTATTGCTGGTGATCAATGAGGCATTTCTCGGCGCGTTGCTGGTCACCGTTGCGGCGCATAGCGCTTCAGTCGTGACTGGGGTTGTTCTGTTCTCATGCCACTTGACGAATACCCTGCTGCTGGTGGCATCGCTCGCCTTGACGGCGGATTTTCTTTCGAACTCCCGTTTTGGGTCAACTACCAAGCTACGTCGAGGGCGCTTGATGTTTCCAACGCTGGGCATTCTGGCGACGCTGCTGGTCGGCGTAACGGGTTCGTTGGTGGCGTTGGGAGATACGATGTACCCGTCCACCTCTCTTCTCGATGCGATACGACAGGATTTCTCTCGGACGGCCCCCTTGCTTCTTCGGCTGCGTTGGATCCATCCGGTCAGCGCTTTTGTCGCTGGAGCCTTCATCCTATGGCTGCTGGTGCGAGCTTTCAGACACGACGCGCCAGCAAAAATGCATACCCTTGGCATGGCCGTACTTCTCACGTTGCTGTTGCAGTATCTTCTCGGCGTATTCGATGTGTTGGGGCAGCAGCCGACTTGGCTGCAGATTCTGCACCTATTGGGCGCCAATCTGTTCTGGATTTTTCTGGTTCTGTTAACTGCAAATTATTGCCTGTTGGAGAAGTCGCCGGCATGAAACATGTCGCGACGATTCGCCAGTGCGAAACAATCGAAGCAAAAAATATTTGGTGTATTTTTGTAACGCGGTGAAAAATCCCCTCCGATGGAGTGAGTCTTGAAGCCTACTCGTAGTTCAATTCCCCTTTGTTCATTGACGTTCGGTATCGTTTTCCTCGCCGTACTATTCCAGGCGCACAACACGCTTGCCCAAACCGCCGGGAAGGTCACCCCCTATACTTTCTCGCCGCAAGCGAAACAGGTGATCGATCGCCTGGGAACATTCGACTCCATTCCCGCGGATACATGGCAATACCATCTCGGCGACATCGCCCACGGCGAAAGGCCGGACCTCGACACTGGAGCGTGGCAAACCGTGCATCTGCCCTTCACTGCTCCTCATGGAGCGGTGTGGTTGCGGCGTTCCGTGGAAGTCCCGAAAACGCTGCACGGCTACGACCTGGCAGGCTCACAGATTTGGTTCCATATGCAGGTCGGCGCAAATGGTCCCGTTCCTACGATTCTGTATTACAACGGCAGCCGCATCGCATTAGGTGACGATCTGGAAAAGCAATTGCTTTTTAATGAAGCGAAACCGGGAGAGAAGGTGCTGATTGCAGTCAAACTGCTGCAGACCCAAGACGATAAGGACATCCACGCTGCGGATCTGAACGTTGTTTTCTCCAGCAGCCGCCCGAACCCAGCAAATCTGCGCGACGAGTTAATTTCTGCCGCTCACCTGTTGCCCGCGATCACGGCCGATGCCGCGACCTTGGCGTCGCAGGAAAAGACGTTAGACGGGGCAGCCACCGCCGTGGACCTGGCAGCGCTCGACAAAGGTGATCAATCTGCATTTGACGCGTCATTGCAGAAGGCACAGTCCGCACTCGATCCGCTACGGCCAGCGCTGCAGGAATACACCATCCATATGACCGGAAATGCGCATATCGATGCGGCATGGCTGTGGCCGTGGACCGAAACGGTGGACGTGGTAAAACGCACCTTCTCGACAGCGTTGCAGTTGATGAATGAGTATCCGGACTACACGTATTCCCAATCGGCGGCGCAATACTATGCCTGGATGCAGAACAAATATCCGGACATCTTCCAGCAGATTCAACAGCGGGTGAAAGAAGGCCGATGGGAAGTTGTCGGCGGCATGTGGGTCGAGCCTGACCTGAATCTTCCGGATGGCGAATCGACAGTCCGGCAGATCCTGGTGGCCAAGCGTTACTTTCAGAAGAATCTTGGCGTGGATGTGAAGGTCGGATGGAATCCGGATTCTTTCGGCTACAACTGGCAGCTGCCGCAGATCTACAAGAAGTCGGGCATCGACTATTTTGTGACGCAGAAGATGGCGTGGAACGATACAAATCAACTCCCGTTGAAATTATTCTGGTGGCAATCTCCCGATGGCAGTCGTGTCCTGACATATTTCCCGCATGACTACGTGAATCAGATTGAACCGGTGCGCATGGCCAGCGATCTGGCGACGGCGGTTGATTTGAATCCCGGACAGAATGAATTGATGCACCTGTACGGCATTGGCGACCACGGTGGGGGCCCCACGCGTGACATGCTCGACAGTGGCATGCGATGGATGGAGCCGAAGAAGGTCTACCCACATCTTGAATTTGGCCCATCGCAGACTTTCTTTGAGTCGATGGCAAAGCGCGTCGACACGGCCAACGCTCCCACGTGGAACTACGAGACGCTGGCCGCGGGCAACACGAAGTTGTCGGCACCTCCCGCGGGTCAGATCAGTGTTCCAGTGTGGAATGACGAGCTCTATCTTGAGTATCATCGCGGCACATACACGACCCAGGCAAAACATAAGTGGAACCTGCGCCACGGATCGGAATGGTTGCTGAACGCAGAAAAATATTCTTCCTTGGCTTGGCTGGGCGGGCTGGACTATCCCAGCTCTCAGCTGAACGCTGCGTGGAAATTGCAATTGTTTAACGGCTTCCACGACCTTGCGGCCGGCTCCGGCATTGGCGTGATCTACAAAGACGCGCAAAAGCAGTTTGACGTAATCCATTGGACCGCCAAGGATGCGACTGACAACGCGCTGACAGACATTGACAGCCACATCGACACCGATGCGCACGCTGGCGTTCCCATCCTCATCTGGAACCCTTTGAGTTGGAACCGCACCGACGTCGTAAAAGCAACGGTGCAGATGCCGCAGGCGGAGCCGAACGGCATCTCGGTACTCGACGCGCAAGGCCGGCCTGTGTTGATGCAGGTTCTTTCTACAGATGAGAGCACGCACACCTATCACCTGCTATTGGAGCCGAAAGATGTTCCCTCGGTGGGCTACACGCTGCTGCATGCGGTTCCCGGAACGCGCAAGGTCGCAAGCGACTTGAAAACGGATGGCACCACGCTGGAGAATTCTCTGCTGCGTGTGGTCGTCGACCCGAAGAACGGCTGCATTGACAGTCTCTATGACAAGCAGACTCACTTTGAGAGCCTGGCTGCCGGTAGCTGCGGCAACCTGTTGCAGGGGTTTGTCGACACTCCTAAGGACTACGATGCCTGGAACATCAACCCGAATTTCGCCCAACACGGAACCGACCTAACCGACGCGGAAAGTGTGCAGTTGGTGGAAAAGGGACCGCTCCGCAGCGTCGTCCGAGTGACACGGCACTGGGACAAGTCGACGTTCGTGCAGAATATTATTCTTTACGCCGGCATGGATCGCGTGGACGTTGTGAATGATGTAGATTGGCACGAAACTCACATTCTGTTGAAGGCCAGTTTCAAGCTGGCTGCCAGCGGCCCGATGGCGACGTTTGAAATTCCTTACGGAACCATTGAACGTCCGACCACACGCAACAATTCTGTCGACGACGCTAAGTTTGAGGTTCCGGCGCAACGCTGGGGCGACCTCGGCGATGGACAACACGGCTTCAGCCTGATCAACGATTCCAAGTACGGCTACGACGTCAAGGGCAATGATCTGCGACTATCGTTGCTGCGTTCGCCGATTTGGCCCGATCCCAATGCCGATCGTGGTCCGCAACATTTTCAGTATTCGCTCTATCCGCACGCAGGTGGATGGCGTGAGGCGAACACGGTATTGCACGGCTTCGCCTTCAACATCCCGCTACATGCCATGCAGGTGGCGGCGCATACCGGCGAGCTACCCACAACGCACTCATTCGTCACCGTCAAACCAGAAAATCTGGTGCTGACGGCGATGAAGAAGAGCGAGGACGGCAATAGCCTGATCCTTCGCTTTTATGAATGGGCGGGTAAGCAGACCACGGCAAACATCACCGTTCCTGCAGGAGCCTCCGCTGCAACCGTTACCAACCTCATGGAGAAAGCGGAAGGCACTCCGCTGACTGTTTCCGGTGATCACCTCAGCGTGCCCGTTGGAAAATATTCCATCAACACCGTGCAGGTGGATTATTCCAATCGCGGGTCAGCTTTCTGGCAGGCGCAAAAGTAGAATCGTTTGTCATGCTGAACGAAATGATGGGCCTCCCGGTTCCGTGACCGCGAGGCTCTTCATTTTATGGAGTCCACCCTCATCTGAGCCCCAGATAAGTTCTGCCGGATGAGGAGTTCGCTCCTCCGATCTGGCATCGATCCCAGATCGGTGTGACACACTCCGCCGAAAGTGAAATTCTGATCGCCCCTCGACGCCGCGGTGAACCCGCGACGCCCATTCCCCGAAAAACTTTCGCTGACAATAAGCCGGATCGCGTACCGATCCGGCTGCGTTTTGAAATCCGGGAGAGATGCGCACGCAGGTCTAACTTCGCATGGCGAAGCGGCACGGCAACGGAGATGCGGTCTAGGCTATCGGGCCGGCACCGTCGGAGGCGCGGCTCAAGTAAATGTCCGACTTAATGCCGGTGGCTTCTTCATATCCGACTCGAACATTGCGAACAAAGTTGTCGGCGTGATCCGCAGCTACCAGGTTAATGGTGCAGCCGCCAAATCCACCCCCCGTGATGCGCGCGCCGAAGCACCCGGGCTGCCGCGCAGCTAATTCCACCAGCAAATCCGTCTCCACGCAACTGGCGGCGTAATTGTCTCGCATGCTGATGTGAGCGTCATGCATGATGCGGCCAAACTTATGAAAGTCCCCGCTGCGCAGCGCTCCCGCCGCCGCAAGAACGCGCTCGTCTTCAGTAACCACGTGCAAGCAGCGACGGAAAATCTCTTCCGGCATCTCGCTGTGGCAGCGGCGCAATTGTTCCTCGGTGACATCGCGTAAGGTTTTGATGTCCGGATAGTGCTGCTGCAGAATTTTCACCCCTGCCTGCACCTCGGCACGGCGTGCGTTGTATTCTCCTCCGCCGGCCAGCGAGTGCTTCACCATGGAATTGCAGATGACCAGTAGCACCTCACTGGGAAGCGGCAGCGCTTCATAGTCGAGCGAGCGGCAGTCGATCAGCAACGCGTGGTTATCGACTCCACAACAGGAGGTGAAAGGGTCCATGATGCCGCTCTGCGCGCCGACAAAATTGTTCTCAGAAAACTGGCAGATTTTCGCAATCTCTGGCTTGGTGAGGACAGTGCCGGCGTGCGCCAGAACGGCGACAGCAACAGCCACTTCAACGGAGGCTGAGGAACTCAACCCAGAGCCCAGCGGGACGTTGCCAGACAGCGTCAGGTCAAAGCCCTCGGGACGAACCCCTCGCTGCTCCAGGGTCCAAAGCACGCTGGTCGGGTAGTCGCTCCAATGGCCGCGACGGCGCGACGGCAGATGCTGCAGGTCAACGCTGACCTGCTCGTCAAAATTGACGGAGTAAATATTTGCGGTCGAATCGCTTCGCGGGCTAAGAACGGAAAGGGTTCGCAGGTCGAGCGCAGCGGGCATCACAAAGCCTTCGCTGGTATCTGTATGCTCGCCGATGAGGTTGACGCGACCCGGCGCCTGATAAACGACGCCCTGGGTGCCAAAACGCTTGTGGTGGGTTTCTTGAATCGACTGCGAGGACATTGCCTTTAGCGTACCAGTCGAGAGTAGGTATCAGCCAAAGCGACCGGTCACATAGTCCTGCGTCTGCTGATTTTCCGGATTTTGGAAGATCTGCTTAGCGCGGTTCAGCTCTATCAGTTCCCCGTTCAGGAAGAATCCGACATAGTCTGCGACGCGAGCTGCCTGCAGCATGTTGTGTGTGACGATCACGATGGTGCAGAGGTTTTTGATCTCAAACAGAAGATCTTCGATCTTTGCCGTTGAGATAGGATCCAGCGCGGAGCAGGGCTCGTCGAGCAACAGCACTTCCGGTTCCACCGCCAGCGCACGGGCGATGCAGAGACGCTGCTGCTGGCCGCCGGAGATGCCATTGGCGGACTGGTGCAGCTTGTCCTTCACTTCATCCCAAAGAGCGGCCCTGCGAAGGCTCTTTTCTACCTTGTCGGCGATTTCGCTGCGGCGGATCGTAGGATCGAGACGCAAACCGTACGCCACATTGTCAAAAATTGTCTTCGGAAACGGAGATGGTTTTTGGAACACCATGCCCACTGCCCGACGCAGTCGCGTCGCAGGAACACTGAATAGGTCCTTGTCGCCCAGCCGGATGCTTCCCTCGACCCGCGTTCCAGGAACCGTTTCATTCATCCGATTCAGGGTTCTCAGAAGGGTGGTTTTGCCGCAGCCAGACGGTCCAATAAACGCCATGACGCGCTTATTAGGAACAATCAGGTTAATTCCCTTTAGAGCCTTGTGGGAGCCGTAATAGAAGTCGAGATTGGAGACGGTAAACTGCGGCCAGGGTAATTGCTCATCTGCCGGCTCATCTTCCGCAAAACGGACGTCGTGGGCCCTGGAAAGCTGGCTCAGATCAAAAGGTTTCATCGAAGTTGACATGAATGATTACCCATGCGATATTTTTTTGCCGCGCGCTAGAATCATGCGGGAAATTATGTTAAGCACCAGCAGTCCTGAGAGTAGCACGAAGCCTGCAGCCCAAGCCTGCTTATGCCATTCTTCATACGGGGAAATAGCATATGTATAGATGATCACAGGCAGTGAAGCGGATGGCTGCAACCACCCAGGACTGTTAAAAAGATTGCCGAAGGCGGTGAACAAGAGTGGCGCGGTTTCCCCGGCAACGCGAGCGATGTCGAGCATAATGCCGGTCAAAATGCCATAAATGGCTGCTGGGATAACGATGGTGAGGATGGTTTCCGACTTACTGGCGCCGAGCGCCAGGCCGCCTTCTCGAAGGCTGCGAGGGACTGCCCTAAGGAAGTCTTCAGTGCTCCGTAAAGCGATTGGAATCATCATGATCCCAAGGGCAATGCCGCCAGCTAGCGTGGAGAAATGATGCATTGGCACGACAACTAAAGTATAGACGAAAATGCCCATGACGACCGAGGGCACACCGTTCAACAAATCCGTGGTGTAGCGGATGGTAAAGGCTGACCATCCCCCGGCAAATTCAGACAGGTAGATTCCGCCGAGCAGACCAATCGGCACGCCGATGACTGTCGCCAGCGCCAGCAGCTTGAGCGTCCCGATAATTGCATTTGCTACGCCGCCACCTGGTTGACCTACCGGTGCGGGAATTTTGGTGAAGAAATCAATGTTCAGCGAGCTGGCGCCCTTCCAGAGCAGGTATCCCAAAATCGTAAGCAGGACGGATAGCACCAGGAGTGTGCACAGGCCGGTCAGCGTCAGCATGACAACGTTGGTGATCTTGCGGGACATGGGTGGATAAGAAGCGCTCATCCGGCCACCTCGTGACCCTTCATCGTCAGCATCAGCAGGCGGGCAAGGGCGTTAAAAATCATGGTCACGACGAACAGTACCAAGCCAAGCTCGATGAGGGCATGCAGGTAGAGGTCGCCGGTTGCTTCTGTAAATTCATTCGCAATGACTGCGGCAATGGTATAGCCGGGAGCCATCAGAGATGTAGATACCTGGGCCACGTTTCCGATCACCATGGTGACCGCCATGGTTTCGCCCAGAGCACGTGCCAGCGAAAGGAAAATTGAGCCCATGATTCCCTGCCGGGCATAGGGCACGACGGCACGCCAGGTCACATCCCACCGGGTCGCACCCAGGGCCATCATGGCCTCGCGCTGGGCCACGGGAACGGCGATGAGGACTTCGCGAGAAATGGAAATGATGAACGGCACCACCATGATCGAAAGCACGACCGAGGCGGAAAAATAACTAACGCCATAAAAGGTGCCGTTAAAAATTGGAATCCAGCCGAAGAATCTCTGGAAGTATGGCACCACATTGAATAGGAACGGAATCAGCAGGAAGATGCCAATGAGACCGTAGATGACGCTGGGGACTGCTGCCAGCAGTTCGATCAGGAAGGTGAGACCGTTCGAAAGTTTCCTCGGAGCCAGTTCCGCGAGGAAGATCGCGGACCCAATGCCAATCGGGATGGAAATCGCCAACGCCAGCAACGAGGTCACAACCGTGCCATAGACAAAAGGCCATGCGCCGAAATGTCCGTTGACAGGATCCCAGGTGCTATCGACCAAAAAATGCCAGCCGAAGGCGTGCCGTGAAAGGCGGGAGAAAACCCATAGATGTTGTACCAGGAGGGCGGTGATGACGAGGATCGACCAACCGCCCGCGAGGGTGATAAGGTGTGCAACCTCATCCCCCTTACGCAGGCGTTCCCACAAGGTTACTTTCTTATCTAAGCCCCTAGATTCGAATGGAACTTCAGGGGTTGTGAGTACAGCATTGGACATCGATGGCTCCCGAATGTTTCAACTAGTACTGCAGTTTCTTCATTTGAAGCAATTCTTTCTGCACGACCGCAGCCGGCAGCGGAGCGTAGGTCAACGGTGCGCAATACTGCTGACCGTCGGTTAGTCCCCACTTCAAAAACGCCTTCAGAGCCTTAGCCTTCGTCATGTCGGTCATTTTTTCTGGGATCAAAAGCCACGTGTATGTGGAGATCGGATAGGCATCGGCTCCAGGTGCATCTGTGATTGAGACCCGGAAATCAGCCGGCATCGTCTTGGTCGCACCAGCAGCGGCAGCCGTCACAGATTTCAGATCGGCCTTAATGAAGTTGCCGGAGCTATTCTTCACTTCGCCATAGAGGATGTGATTTTGCACGGCGTAGATCAATTCGATGTAGCCGATCGAATTCGGGATTCGCTGAATCAAGCCGGCCACTCCTTCATTTCCCTTGCCACCCAGACCAACCGGCCAGTTCACTGAAGTGCCCACGCCGATTTTGCTCTTCCACTCCGGGCTCACCTTGGACAGATAGTCCGCCCAGGTATACGTCGTGCCTGAACCGTCCGAGCGGTGGATGACAACGATGTTGTTGCCCGGCAATTTGACTCCTGGATTTGGCCCCTGAATCTCCGGGTCATTCCATTTTGTAATTTTGCCCAGATAGATACCGGCGATGGCCGCAGGCGTAAATTTCAATTCGGCAGTCACGCCCGGAATGTTGTAAGAGGGCATCGCTGCTCCCAGCGCGGTCGGAAAATGCAGGATGGCTGTGCCACGTTTTTGTTGAGCTTCCGCTAGCTGTGCGTCGGTCATGGGACCGTCAGTCGCGCCGAAATCAACTGTGCCTGCGATCAACTGACGAATGCCGCCGCCCGAACCGATGGATTGATAATTGACTTCAACATTGGGATGGAGTGCGTGATAGTGGCCGGACCAGCTGGAATAGAGTGGATTTGCAAAAGTTGAGCCAGCACCCGTCAGAGAAATCTGCTGCGCAAACGCGCTTGCAGTCGTGATCAGGGCCAAAGCAAGAAGTCGACGAATCATTTGAGAGTCCCTCTTACGTATCGAGATCGAAAGTTTCGAGCGTCATTGCATCATGCCGCTCCCGTGCTTTTCGGAGGCACATCTACCTTCTAAGTCAGTCAGGTGAAAATAAGATGAATTTGCTCTCAAATCGTGGGAAATGTTGGACTTTTCCACGCGGAAGTGACTCGCCCAAAAGGAGAGTTGGCGAGACACCGGCAAAATCGATAGACTGCAAGAGTTCATGCCCATCCCATCGGTAACACCCAGCACTTCCGCTGCCTCGAGACTCGCGCTGAGCGACATCTCTGCGGATATCCTGCAATCTGAGATTCGCGCCATGTCGGTCGAATGCGATCGAATCCACGGCATCAATCTTGCCCAGGGTGTGTGCGACATCGATCCGCCCGCGCCGGTGGTGGAAGCTGCCATTGCCGCAATCCAAAATGGGCACAATATCTACACGCGCTTAGATGGCATCTTTCAGCTTCGTGCCGAGATTTCTCGAAAATTATCCGCCTATAACGGAATTAACAGCGATCCGGAGTCGGGAATTCTAGTCACTTCGGGAGCAACTGGGGCATTTCTCGCCGCGTGCATGGCTCTTTTTAACCCCGGAGATGAGGTTCTGCTCTTCGAGCCTTTTTACGGCTATCACCGCAACACGCTGGTATCGCAGCGACTGATACCGACGACAGTTCTGCTGGACGCTCCCCATTGGTCACTCGATCTGGATCGTCTTGAGCACGCAATTACACCCAAAACGCGGGCGATTGTCATCAATACGCCCTGCAATCCATCGGGCAAAGTTTTTCGCCGGCAAGAGCTGGAGGCGATCGCGCGCGTAGCGGAGCAACACAATCTGTTCGTCATTACAGATGAAATCTACGAGTACTTTTTGTGCGGAGACGCGCAACACATCAGCTTTGCCTCGCTGCCCGGCATGGCGGAGCGCACCATCACAATTTCCGGTTTCTCGAAGACATTCAGCATTACAGGCTGGCGCCTTGGCTATTTGACGGCTGATCCGAAATGGATTCCAGCCATTGGATACTTCCACGATATCGCCTACGTATGCGCGCCCTCGCCGCTGCAATACGGCGCGGTCGCTGGTCTGCTGGAGCTGCCGAGCGATTACTACGATGAGCTGGCCAAAGAATATGAGCTGAAGCGGGACGAACTCGTGGACGCTCTGATCGCCGCCGGCATGACGCCGTCAATTCCCGACGGCGCGTATTACATCCTAGCGGACGGGTCGAAACTACCCGGCGCAACCGCGAAAGAGCGGGCGCGAAATCTGTTGGCGCGAACCGGCGTTGCTGCGATTGCGGGAACCGCTTTCTTTACTGAAGGACGCGGCGAGGATCTGCTTCGATTCTGTTATGCGAAGAAACCGAAAGACTTAACCGAAGCCTGCCAGCGGCTGCGGTCCCTCGGCTGAACTCGTCCAGAAAGTCCACTGCAATCCATCAGCAGGGCGAAGAATATAAGAAAGCGGCCTCTTCCGCTACCTTACGCTACCAGCGAATCTCAGCCAATGACGCGGGCAGAAGGCCACTGAAATTGCGCTCATCCAGCGTACTCGCCATCATCTCGTTGTTGCCATGTTGGTTCCCCCATCCAGCATAGACATTCAGGTACACAGCATGTTTGCTATGATGGCTGCACTTCAGTACTCAATTTCCTGGTTACCAAGGTGGTCGCGATGCAGATTCTATACGGTACTGCAATGGTGGCAATTTTCATGTTGTGCCTCGTTTTACTTTGGACCGCGCGCAGAATCCTACGGTCTTCCCCCCTCACCAGTGGTCAATTTTCGCTTGCAGGCGTGAATGCACCGATCGATCCAAGCGAATTCGACACAGAAACTGACTATGCGGAAATCGCACAGTTCGACCTTGAACCCGAAGTTGCCGAAATCAGCACAAGTCTGCTCGACCCAATTGCGCTCGAGATGATGGCCTCCGCGAGCAGCGTCACAAACGAGACGAGGACTGCGCCGATCGCGGCTCAGGTTTACGAACCGATGCAGGAAGTCATGGAAACGCAGGCGCCGCTGCAGACGGAAGTGCTTGTCGAACCTGCCGACGTCGTCGCGGAGCCAGAGACCAAGCGCGGCGGACGCTTCGCGAAGCACCTACCGCACGGATACAACTACATGCTCGAAGGCCTGCTGCTGGGCGTGTCCGTTTTTGTTCTGATTCGCACGCAACGAAGCAACTGGCGCTATCATCGGTCGCTGCAATCTTCCGATCAAGTGGCATAAAGCCGGCGCACACCGCAGCTGACTTGTCGGTGGACGCAATGCGGACCTAAAGTTGATTCATGTTGAAGAACCGTTCGGTGCCGACTAATACTGTGCTTCCGCACATTCTGTATCGAGATGTTGCGGAAGCGACCGAGTGGCTGACACGAGTCTTCGGATTCCGCGAGCATTATCACCACGGCGGTGATGCCGGTCCGATTAGCGGTGCGCAATTGCATCTAGGTGACGCATGGATCATGTTGAAACGTGCGCCCCCTGGTTGGTCCGTACCGGCGGACCTGGGTCACGGGACACAAAGCCTCACTATATTTGTCGATGATGTTGAGGCTCACTTCCAGCGAGCGAAATTGGAAGGCGCCACCATTGTGGAAGATCTCCATGAGACCAGTTATGGGGAACTGCAATACGGCGTGATCGACCTGGATGGACATCACTGGCTTTTCTCTCGCCATGTACATGACCGCAGCCCCGAGGAATGGGGAGCCACTGTGGTCGGGAAATAAAAGCTGCTCGAATACAAAACTGCCAACCACGCTGTTGAGCTCATGTGCATTCCCTGCTTCCATTGCTTTACTCTGAATATGGAGAGTATCGACACCAATGGAAACGACCGCAGCAGTTCAGCAGATCAGCATCGCGCACAGTCCTGACTCAGACGACGCGTTCATGTTTTACGGATTGGCAACCGGCAAAGTTACAGTTCCCGGTTATGAGTTCACGCACACGTTGACCGATATCGAAACGCTGAATCAAAAAGCTATGCGCGAGGCGTTTTACGACGTCACCGCCATTTCCTTTCACGCGTACCCTTACGTTCAGGATAAGTACGCTCTGATGCCTTGCGGTGGCAGCGTTGGTGAGGGATACGGTCCGATGATTGTCGCCAAGCCCGGCGTCTCTCTCGAGCAAGTTAAAAAAGTCCGCGTTGCAATTCCTGGCACGTTAACGACAGCCAACCTTGTATTGCAGATGGCGCTGCCCGGAGTGCACACGGAAGTTGTTCCGTTCGATCAGATCATTCCGCAGGTGCTCGACGAAACGTTCGAGGCCGGGCTCATCATCCACGAAGGCCAGTTGACATACGCTCGCGAAGGGCTGACTTGCCTGCTGGATATGGGGATGTGGTGGCGCGAAGAAACTGGCCTGCCGTTGCCGTTAGGCGGCAACGCGATTCGCCGCGACCTGGGCACTCCAGTGCACCGCATGATGAATCAGGCCCTGCGCGACAGCGTTAATTATGCGCTGCACCATCGGGAAGAAGCCTTGGCACACGCCATGCAATACGCTCGCGACCTGGATACACCCTCTGCCAATCGCTTCGTCGGCATGTACGTCAACGAGCGCACGCTGGACTACGGCGAGGACGGGAAGAATGCGATCCGGCGCCTGCTACAGATGGGACATGAACGCGGCGTGATCCCTCAAGCCGTTCATGTCGATTTCGCTGAGTAAATCGGCAGGCACTGCATCAGTCACCGTCAGCATCTGGATGGTGAGGATGTGGCGTCAATAGTTGTTGCGGTACCGGGCGGCTTCCCATTTCATCACGCCACAGGATGATGTTCAGCTTTGACGTGTCAGCCATGTCGGCCTGGCTGAAGTTCATCTTCGCCGACTGTTTGGCTCCATAACTCTTCGCCGTGTTCGGTTCGTAAATCTTGCCATTCTCGCGATTCACGTAATCCGCGTTGAACGCCGGCTGTGTGCCATTGCCGGAAAATTCCGGCGCCATCAGTGGCGCAAACGCATCATTGTTATTCATCGGCGGCAGACCCAATAAGGTTTCCAAAGTTCGAACGGCGCTGACCGTCGTGTAGAAGTGATGATCGACCACCGGGCCTTCATCGGCTGCCGGGCGCGGCGCATATTTGCTGACCACCAGCATGATGCTGCGATGTGCGTCCACGTGATCGGCTCCATCCTGAGCATCATCTTCAAGAATGAAGAATGCGGTGTCATTCCAGAACGGGCTGTGCGACACAGCCTCCACCGCTCTGCCGACAGCAAGATCGTTGTCAGCTACCGACGCTTCAGGGCGCGGCATGCCAGGAGTGGTGCCCGCAGTGTGATCGTCGGGCAGACGCAGCATCACGAAGGCCGGCATGGTGTCTTTTCCTTGTTCGCGATCGCCTACCCACATATTGAAATGCGTCAGAAACTCTGAGACCCGGAACTGATCCGGCACACTGAGTTCAAAGTCCTGAAATTGCGGATCGAAGTGACCTACAAGTTCTGGCTTGGTAGGAATGTCTCGCGCAATCAGAGGAATTCTCCAGGGGTACTGGCTGATCCCTCCGCCGTAATTCGCGGGAATTGGCTCTCCTTTACGAATCGAGTTACGCGCGCACGCCTGGGGCGTGGGTTCTGGAGTCCCCTGCAACGGGTTTGCAGGTTTCTTTGGATTCACCGCCTCACTGCAAAACTTGGTGGCCACGAATTCACCGAAGTGGTAATAGGTTTTGCCATGCTTCGCCAGGTTCGTCCATAGATATCCGCTGGCCGGCTCGTCGACATCAGAAATTTTTTCCTGCAGCGGATATCCGTTGGCTACGATGCCTTCGTAATCGTAAGTGCGTTCCTCGCCGCGATAGCTTTGCTGCCAGGTCTTCTCTGTGTAGTCGCTGGTGATGGCGGCCGTCGACCAGACATGACCATCTCCGGAGACTTCTCCAGAATCGTAAAAATTATCCAGGATGCCGAACTGTTCGGCCAGCTTATGTTCGTTGGGTGTAATCGACCAACCGTACATGGTAAGGCTGGGATCGCGATCACCGGCATTCAAATCGCCGAAGACCTGATCGTACGAGCGATTTTCTTTGATGATGTAAATGACGTGGCGGATTGGATTGCCACCAGCGCGGAAAAGAATCTGCTGCTCGGCCGCGTGCATACGGTTGCTCTCCATCACCTGGCTGCTGAGTTGGTCCAGTTGCCGATCAACGTCGGCACGATCCATCGCCGCCAGCGAACCGTAGAGAAGGGACGCAATGTAGGTTTGTGGAGGCGAAGACAGCTTCTTATGTGCGACGTTCGGAGGCACATATTTTGGCGCGAAATTGTTTGGGCCTGTTCCCTGTCCTTTTCCGGTAGCCACATACAGTTCATCCGCCGTCGCAGCCAAGGCTGTGGGATACCATTCCGTGGGGATAAATCCGTGCGGGTGAATGGGGGCGCCCGAATTCTTCTTCAGCGCATGAGGGTTGAAGACGGCAACAGCATCCAGGCTTGCATCCGCCGCATACAGGCGGTTGCCGTCGGGAGACAGCGCCAGCGCATCTGGGAACGCGCCAAAATAAGTTTGCCCCGGCAATCGCGTATCGAAAAATCCCAGCGCATGCATGCTGCCATGTTTGCCAGCGTGGCGGCCAATTGCCACCGCGGCCACCGAGTCGCGATTCGCCAATGCGATATACAGGATTTTCTTTTTCTCATTCAGCAGCAATGCTGCCGGATGCGAACTGGGATCAATCGGATCTCGAGGCGGCAACAACGGCAGCATTTGGACCACTTTGCCGTGCACGAGATCTAATTCAGCAACTTCAGACGCGTTCCAAAGCGCGACAAATCCGCGCTTACCATCCCGCGTCGCAGCCGTCGCAATGGGATACGAAGCAGGGACGGTGCGGCTGGTGGAAAGATCGAAGCGATACAGGATCTTCCCACTCGTCGCGTCCATCAACAACGCATCGTCAGACAGATTGTCCGCAATCAAAAGGCGATCACCATCAGGTCCATGTACAACCGTCAATCCCGACGGATACGGATTTGCCTCGCCTGCGGGCAGAGCATGCGTTCCCATTCTGTTCTGGCGCTTTCCGTCTGCGAGTTGTTGCAGCGGGATCGGCAGAATTTTCTCTTCTGTCACCTGACCATCGGCGCATCGATAGACGAGAATGCCATTTCCTACCGCATTTTTTCCATCCGGTAACGGATGCGTGAGAGACGCGATGCTGACGTATAAATGTTCTCCGTCGCTGCCAAACGCGATGCCCGAGTAAAGCGTTTGCAGCGCGCTCTCACGGGTATGAGGATTGGGAAAATCCAACAGCTTATGGGATTTTGCGTCCAGAATCGCGACGGACTGCTCGCCTTTCGACTCTGCTGTTCCATAGCCGGCATTCACTACCGCAATGTAATGGCCGTCCGGAGACATCGCCATCGCCATCGGTAAGCTGTTGGTCTTTTGTGGAGAGCCGGGTACGGGCTCGATCAACATCTTGCTGCTCGGCAGGGGAATGGTTCGCTCTACAGGAGTGGAGCTCTGCGCTAGCATCGACCACGAAATGGTGAGGAATGCCAAGACTGTCAGGAGAGAGGTGCGGGGGATCCAAGGGGAAAATATCACGGCCATTCCAACGTATCAAATCATGTTGCAGCTGTCTCGAAATCAGCAACAATGCAGCACATTTTTATCGCGACGGACAAGTGCTAAATGCGTTTCCGCGCAACATTCCAGCCGCCTGAAGCAGCCGCGCCGAGGGGCAATTACAAAAGTCTTACATATGAACTTCTACCCCGCTGCTAGCCTTGATGTAGCAGCAATTTCATTCTTTTTCTCTGAGGTATTGCGTGGCTCCCTTATCCAATGAAGCCGTCGAGATGAACACCATCGAGACTGCCCCCCTTCACTCCGTAACGATCGAAACCGTTGAAACCTCCTTCGTGGGCACGCCAGTTGCTGTTCCCGTATACAAAACTCCCTCACCAGCACGAACCAAGCCCACGCTCCCGGTACTGGGCCGCGCAACCCAGGATAACGGCGTTACCTGGACCACCGCCATTTTTCTGGCAATTTTCCACATCGGAGCGATTGCCGCCTTCTTCTACTTCAGCTGGAGCGCGCTGGCAGTTTTCGTCGTTACCTATATGTTGGCAATTAACGTTGGCATTGGCATGTGCTACCACCGGCTGCTGACGCATCGCGGCTACAAAGTTCCTAAATGGGTGGAGTACGCCATGGCAATCTTCGCCACCACAGCGCTGGAAGGTGGGCCAATGTTCTGGGTAGCCACCCACCGCGTTCATCATCAATATAGTGACCACGTCGGAGATCCACACACACCAACCGAAGGCGGCTGGTGGGCCCACGCTGGGTGGATATTGAAAGGCAAAGCACTGCACACCGAGACGGCGATGCTGGCCCGTTATGCGCCGGACCTTGCGAAGGATCGTTTCTACGTCCTATTGAGCAAGTATCACTGGGTTCCGTTGACCATCGAAGGGCTCATCCTGCTGGCGATCGGCGGTTGGCCATGGGTTCTTTGGGGTGTATTTCTTCGTGTCACCATCGGGCTGCATGCAACCTGGCTGGTGAATTCCGCGACTCACCTATGGGGTTCGCGTCGCTTTGAGACTCGCGATGACTCGCGCAACAGCTGGTGGGTTGCGCTGCTGACCGGCGGCGAAGGATGGCACAACAATCACCACGCGCATCCAGTTTCGGCTCGTCATGGGTTGACGTGGTATGAGTTCGATCCGAACTTCTATGGCATCTGGATTCTGAAAAAGTTTGGCCTTGCGCGCCAGATTAAAGTGGCGCAATTCGATCCGAACGATCCTCGGCCCGCAGGAGTACGCGGCTCCTAACGTTCGTCGTCCCTCTCCTACCCTTAAGCCTGACGGCTGGAGCGATTCCTTAGAGGAAATCCGCTCTATACTGCCGTCAGGCTTTTCGTTTGCCCGAGTGCACTTCAACCCTTATGCAGAAAATCACCCGCCGCCGTGGAACCATTGCATTCTTCATCACCTTGGGCGCATGCCTGGTGGCGTTGGCGATCGCATTGAATGTCCGCTGGGTCATCCTGAACTGGCACGAGATTGTTCCGCTGGTTCTCGGCGTTTTTTTCTTTGGAATCCTCATCGCCGGCGTCGTGTTGAATACGATTTTTCTGGTGCGCGAAATCCGGCGCAATGAACGCCATGACAGTTTTCTGAATGCAGTCACGCATGAGTTGAAAACTCCAATCGCTTCGATCCGCCTCTATCTTGAAACACTGCAGCGCCGCGATCTGAGCGAAGACAAGCGGCAGGAGTTTTACCGCATCATGCTGAATGATAGCGAACGCCTGCTGGCCACTGTGGAACAGGTGCTCAAAGCCGGCGAAGTCGGCCAGCGGGGGCCTGACGACATCAGTATCCGCGTGGATATCAAAGAGATGGTGGAAGATTCCTGCCAGGTGGTGGCACTTCGCAACCACTTGCCGCCTGAAGCAATCGAATTCTTGAATGAAACTCGCGGCATCCCCACGGTGGTTGTGGGAAACCCCGAAGATTTGCGCGCGGCGATTATGAATGTTCTCGATAACGCCGTGAAGTATTCTCCGAAGGATCCAAAAATTCGCGTGCAGCTCACTGTTGAACACGATGCATGGGTGGTCCTGCGAGTGACCGACAATGGGATCGGTATTTCTGACGTTCATTTGAAGAGGATTTTCAAGAGATTCTACCGGGTACCTAGCTTAACGGTGTTGCGCACTAAAGGCACCGGCCTGGGGCTGTTCCTGGTGCGAACCATTGCACGGCAACATGGCGGCGATGCTAGCGCCACAAGTGATGGCGAGGGCCGTGGAGCGACCATCACGGTTCAGTTGCCGCGCCTGCTGCACTCATAACAGTAAGGAGATTTGTGAGCAAGGATGGAGTCAACCCGCGCGTCGCCGCGCCCCGCAAAACCGGTGAGCAGAATGGCAGCCGCATCCTGATTGTTGAGGACGAAGCGCATCTCGCCCAGGGATTGCTATTCAATCTTCAGGCAGAGGGACACGAGGCCGTGGTCGCCGCGGACGGTGAAGATGCCGTCGACCTGCTGTTGCGGCAATCCGAACTTTTCGATGCGGTAGTGCTGGATGTGATGCTTCCTGGCATGGATGGATTCGCCGTGGCTCGCGCCATGCGCTCTGCGCAAAACTACACACCGGTGTTGATGCTGACCGCGCGCGGTAGACCGGAAGATGTCCTGGAAGGCTTTGCAGCCGGAGCAGATGATTATCTGCCAAAGCCGTTTGAGTTGTCGATTCTGCTGGCCCGCTTAAATGGATTACTCCGGCGCTCCCGGTGGCTTCGCCCGCAGGAGGCAGAGCAGGAAGCGGCAACATTAGATGAATACACGTTCGCAGGCAAAACAATCGACTTTGGTTTGCTGGAAGTGCGCGCAGCCGATAAACAAGTGCGTTTGACCATGATGGAGGTTGAGCTGCTTCGCTATCTTGTCCAGAACCCGGGCCGCGCCATTTCTCGCAGTGAGATTCTAGATAAGGTTTGGCATCTGCATCAGGATACGGATACGCGCGCCATCGACAATTTTATCGTCCGACTACGACGCTATCTTGAAGATGACTCTGTCCATCCGGTTCATTTACAAACCGTGCGCGGCATTGGCTATCGCTTTGTCCCCGACCCAAAGGAAGATGCTCAATAACTGGAAGCCGGAGTACTGTTCTGCCATGAATTCTTATCGCACATCCAGAATTGCGATCGCAGTGATCATGATTCTTTTCGTCGTTCCCTGCTTCGCGGCCAACCAGACCATCACTTTGGACGGAAACAGCAAAGGAAGAATATTCGAGGGGATTGGCGCGCTGAGCGCTGGCGCCTCCTCGCGTTTGCTTGTCGATTATCCGGAACCATATCGAAGCCAGATTCTCGATTACTTGTTCAAGCCAAATTACGGGGCTTCTCTCCAACACTTGAAAGTGGAGATTGGTGCCGACGTGAATTCCACGGATGGCTCGGAGCCAAGTTCCATGCGCTCCCGCACGGATCATGATTACGACCGCGGATATGAATGGTGGTTGATGGAGGAGGCTCGCAAGCGGAACCCGTCGATTATTTTGGATACTCTTCCCTGGGGCGCTCCCGGATGGGTCGGAGAGGGACATTTTTATTCGGCCGATATGGCCGAGTATGTCACCGATTTTTTGAACGGCGCAAAGATCCATCATCATCTGGATATTTCATACACGGGCATCTGGAATGAGAAGCAATTCGATGTCGCCTATGTAGTGGCGCTCGACCATGCGCTGAAAAAGCACGGGTTGGATACAAAAATCGTATGTTGCGATGAGTACCCCGGGGAGGGTCTCGGCCAGTGGAGCATTCTGCCTGCAATGCGATCGAATCCATCGCTCAACAACGCGGTGGCAGTCGTTGGCGTTCACTATCCGTGGGTCGATGGGAAGGTCACAACTCCCGCAGAGGGAGTTGCGATCAGAAAGCCGTTGTGGTCGAGCGAAGACCAACCGAACAGTGGCGGGGGCCCCATTCTTTCGCGAGACTGGAATGCAGGAGGCAGAATCTGGGCGAAGCGTCTGAACCTGAATTATCTCGAAGGTCATTTTACGAAGACAGAAATCTGGAGTCCGGTAACCTCCTACTATGATTTGCTACCGGCGCCTAACTCCGGACTGATGTATGCCAACACCCCATGGTCAGGCCACTATAACGTGCAAAGCGCCATCTGGGTGACCGCACACACCACTCAATTTGCGAAGCCTGGTTGGAAATATCTGGATGAATCTTGTGGCCACCTAGCACAAGGTGGAAGTTACGTCGCTCTGAAATCTACCGACGGGAAAAACTGGAGCGTGATTCTTGAAACGGTGGATGCAAAGGTTCCTCAGCCAGTCACGTTCACTCTGACAGGCGGACTGGCGAACAACTCCATCCATATTTGGGAGACAAATCAAACTCGCACATTTGAGCACGTGGCAGACGTCTCGCCCGATCATTCTCGCTTCAGTTACACATTTGAGCCCGGATCTCTGTATTCCCTTACAACGACGACCGGTCAAGCGAAGGGCATTGCCACTCCTCCGCCGGACAAACCGTTTCCCCTACCCTATCGCGATGACTTCGAGACAACCGCGCTCAATCGAGCGCCGAAATATCTATCCGACCAGGATGGAGCATTCGAGGTGCATCCATGCCTGTATCGAGCCGGTCGATGTTTGCAGCAAGTGATTTCGGCGAAGCCCATCCCGTGGAGTCACCTCTCGGATCCATGGACACTCGCAGGAAACGAATCGTGGACCGATTATCTCCTCGCAGCGGATGTGTTGGTGAGTGAAACCGGACCAGTCACGCTGCTTGGACGCATCGATTCTGCGGACTCATTTCATGAAGGCATATATCCCGGAGGCTATGTATTTCGCCTTCATCCCGATGGCGCGTGGGAGTTGCTATCCACCACCGATAAAGCGACTCCTCTAGTCCTTGCCCACGGACGAATCGAGTTGTCGACATTGCAGTGGCATCATGTCGATATGGCATTTCATGGAAGTGAAATCGCGGTGACTCTTGATGGAAAACGCCTGATGCACGCGACAGACTCGACTCATAATCATGGAATGTTCGGCCTCGGTACTGGATGGAATCAGGGGCAGTTCGACAATCTATCAATAACCCGGAATTGATTTGCTACTTTTCCAGCATCTTCCGAATCGACAGTAAGTCCGCTCGTTGCGCTGCGGTGGTTCTGGGATAGCTCAACTTCAGCTCGGATAGCGTATCCAGAATAATTCTCGATACGATGATGCGGGCATTTTCCTTATCATCCGCGGGAACAATGTACCAGGGCGCATGACGGGTTGAAGTCGCGTGCAGACAGTCCGCGTACGCATCCTGATAATCTTTCCAAAATTCTCTCTCGTGAATATCGGCAACACTCAGCTTCCAATTCTTGTCGGGCTCGTCGATCCGCGACAGAAACCGCTGACGCTGCTCCTCTTTGGATAGGTGGAGAAATATTTTTACGATTCGCGTTCCGTTGCGATAGAGATGCTCTTCGGAATCCACGATGGAGCGATAGCGCTCCTTCCACAAGGCTTTCCCCTTATGAGCATCCGGTAGCCCTTCATTTTTTAGCAATTCCGGATGCACACGCACCACCAGCACTTCCTCGTAATAGGAGCGATTGAAGATTCCGATCAGTCCACGCTCAGGCAATCGGCAATTGCTACGCCACAAGAAGTCATGTTTCAGTTCTTCCGCGCTTGGCTGTTTGAAGCCGAAAACCCGGCAACCCTCTGGGTTGATCCCGGACATCACGTGGCGAATGACGCCGTCCTTGCCTGCGGAATCCATTCCTTGCAAAATCAAGAGCAGCGCATAACGATTGCAGGCGTAGAGAAGCTGCTGATACGAGACCATCTTCGCTACATGGTTATCCAGGATTTCCTTATACTGCTCTTTCGTGCTGTAGACCGGCTTCACGCATGTGGGCCAGTCTTTTAATTTGACCTTTTTGCCCGGCAACACCCTGAAGTCTTCCGGGTCGATTAGGATTTTCTTTGTATTGGTCATTCTCGGCCTCACAATCCAGAACTTATGGTTTGAAAAAAAATCAATTACCCGCGTGAGTGCTTTTTGGCTCCAGCACTCGATTCAGCAACTCAATCAGCGCTTCCGCCTCGTACACCGGCGGTTGGCAGCTTGTTCCGCTACAAACCACCGCAAAACTTCGGCCGTCACGCAGTTCAGGGAGATGCGGCAGTGTTTCCGCCAATGAAGGTGGCAGCGCATGCGCCTCAACCGCAGATCGGGGAAATTTCAGAACAGTTTTATTCACGGCATAGCGCGCGGTAGCGATCACGGCCAGGCGGTGAGCTTCCTCGTCATCGCCGATGATACAAACCTGCACAGGGGACAATAGATACCGCTGCAATGCCAAGCCATAGGCACCCGCATACAAGCCAAATTGCTCCGCGACGCCGGCAAAAGCTTCAAGTGTATCTTCCGCTTTCTCTCGTAAATCATTGCGACCGCTCATCTCTGACAGACGCAAGAGCAGCATCGCCGCAAGCGAATTCCCCGCTGGCGTCGGCGAATCCTGCAACGGCTTCCGACGGGCCGCAAGCACTCCGAGGGGCGCGGACGCGAAGGAATTTTGTGCGGTGTCAAAGAAACCGCCATTGGTCGCATCATAGAAACGCGCCATCATCGCATCGGTAATGCGCTCTGCCTGCTGGTAATAATGCAGATGCACAGTGGACTCCCAGGCGTCGAGACACGCCAGCCCCAATGCTGCATAGTCGTCAAGCATTCCTGGCACTGGGCTCGACGGAGAGTTTCCATCCGCATACGCCACTACTCGATCGAGGCTGCCATCCACATGCCACGACTCGCGCAAAATCCTATCCAGCGAAAACAATGCAAATCGGCGAGGTACATCGAGTTCCAAAACGCGGGCCGCGTCGAGGTATGCCGAGATTGCTAGGCCATTCCAGTTGACGTAGACCGTCTTGTCCACAAACGGTGTAGGCCGCTGCAGTCGTGCTGCGTACAGTTTTTTCTTCGCGGACTGCAGCCGTTCGGTCGCCTGTTCCACGGTAATTGCCGACCGCCGCGCAATCTCAGCCAGCGGGTAATCGATGTGCAACGTGTTCTTCTGCGGATTGTGATGCATATCGCCGAGTTCGCCAATATCGTAGAAGGCGGCGGCGACGTCCATTTCTTCCGCGGTCAGAACAGCAGCTGCTTCCTCGCGCGTCCAGGTAAAGTAGTCGCCATCGTCATCGAGCGATTCATCGGCGTCCTGGGAAGCATAGAATCCGCCGCGCTGGCGATCGCTCAGGACCGTATCCATCCAATGGATTACCTCCAGCGCAACCCGCGCGTGTTCCGGC
The DNA here is from genome assembly GCA_963821145.1 of uncultured Acidobacteriota bacterium. GTDB lineage: Bacteria > Acidobacteriota > Terriglobia > Terriglobales > Acidobacteriaceae > JAKAAZ01. The sequence goes on along the minus strand of CAWGCV010000007.1, from coordinate 765,852 downwards.
TCGACGAAGCTTTGAAAGCTGTGGGAGTAATTTTTCAAAAGCTCGGAATTGTCATAGGACATCTTTTCGAAGTGCGGAACAATCCAGCGATCATCGACAGAGTAACGATGGAAGCCTCCAGCAAGATGGTCATACATTCCGCCGCTGGCCATTTTGTCGAGCGTCAGCCGGGCCACGTTATGCGCAGCTTGATCTGCGCTGCGAGTTGCGTAGTCAAGCAATAAATCCAGGATGGACGGATGCGGAAATTTCGGTTGCGTTCCGAACCCGCCGTTGTACTTATCGAACTGCTGCAGCGCCGACTGCACCAGCTTGTCGACGATTCCTGCATGCAAGTCTGCGGAACGGCCGGAAAATGATTCGTTGTATTCGATCGCCGCCACAACGCTGTCGGCAGACTCCATCACTTCTTCGTGGCGATCGGTATAAGCATGGGCCATGGTCAGCAACACACGACCGAAGCCTGGACGACCATATCGCTCATCCTTCGGGAAGTAGGTTCCGCCGAAGAATGGCTTGCCCTCTGGAGTCAGAATCACAGTCAAAGGCCAGCCACCCTGCCCGCTCATCGCCTGCACGGCCGCTTGATATCGCGAGTCCACATCGAGTCGTTCATCGCGATCTACCTTGACCGCGATGAAGTGATCATTGATGATCTCCGCAATCTCCGGATCTTCGTAGGATTCGCGATCCATTACGTGACACCAATGGCACCACACCGCGCCGATATCCAACAGGACTGGCTTGTTCACGCTCTTGGCACGCGCGAATGCAGCGTCGCCCCACTCCTGCCAATCGACCGGCTGATGCATGGCAGAGCGCAGATAGGAGGATGATGCGTTCGCCAGCCCGTTCAAGTGTTCTTCGCTGGTTTGCTCGTTCGCAGTGTCGGCCTTTTGCCCTGGCTGAACAATGTTGTCCACGCGTTCTTGCTGATCTGCCATCGTGCTGTGCCCTTCTGTTCTGAATCGTTCTGCTTGTTCGATGCGACCGATCATTGGACCAGGCGAGCCGCCACTTGAACATACAGATCGATTGCCTCTCGCTGTTCCTGTTTGGCAAGCCGTTCGTTAGGCGTGTGCGCCACGTGGATTGATCCCGGCCCGAATAAGAGCGGTTCTCCCCAGTTGGGCAGCGCGGGAACGTCGGTCGTGAACGCAGCAATCATCGTCGAAAGCCCTTCGATTCGCTTGAGCCTTTGAAATGGAATTTCCAGTGCGACATCCAGATCTGCGTCACCGCCAATAACATCTTTCAGCGAGGCCCGAATTTTGTCGGACGGTCCGACCAGACGCACTAAAATTGTCGCCGACGCTTCATCGGCAATCACATTGGGTGCGTATCCGCCTTGAATCAGTCCGATGTTCAAGGTGGAAGGCCCGACCTCGGGATCGGTAGGCAGCGGCATGTGCAGCAATCGCTCCAGAACGGAAACAAGCTTATGGATCGCCGAGTCGCCTAATTCCGGGTAGGCCGAGTGCGCCATTTTTCCGTGGGCACGGATGACAGCGTTCAATACGCCTTTCGATGCCAGGGCCAGTCGGTTGTCGGTCGGTTCTCCGTTGATGAGGAACCGGCTTCCCTTTGGCTTCAGGTTGGCGATCTTAGCGCCGTGACTGCCGTGTTCTTCGCCCACTAGAAACAAGAGTCCAACCCTGACGCCCATGGCGCGCAACCGTTCAGCAGCCGCGATCTGCGCGGCAATGATGCCCTTGGCATCGCTGCTGCCGCGGCCATAAATATATTGCTCGTCTTCCCTGCTCGGGAAAAACGGCGGCACCGTATCCATGTGGGTTGAAAGAACCACGTCCGGAGGGTCGTTCGAGATTCCCGCATACACGTTGAACCGTTCGCGCCCAGCGCTATGCGGAACGGCAGTCGTTTCCACTTGAAAACCTTGCTCTCGTAGATAACGCGAGAGGAAATGGCCGACCGCGGCTTCATTTTCACTGATGGATTCGATATCCACCAACTGGCGTGTGAGGGCAACGGGGTCTGTAGGCATGCAGTTCCAGCATACCGCTAGCCGAGCCATCCACGGCATTCGATGCAATCAGGGAAGTGAACCTTCCCGGAAGCACGTAAAATATCCATACTGCCGACTTATGGAATCCTCGCCCCTTCCTCCAACGATTCGATCCTTCGATCTACCCGGCACCGCAGGCGCGCTGGAGGCACTGCTGAACCCTGGCCAGGATGATGCGCCTTACTGCGCCCTGGTCTGTCATCCCCATCCGCTGGGCGGAGGCACACTGCACAATAAGGTCGTCTATCGCGCGATGAAGGCGTTGCACGGGCTCGGGATGCCGGTGTTGCGCTTCAACTTTCGCGGCGTTGGCAGAAGCGCGGGAAATCACGACAACGGCCATGGGGAGCAGGACGACGTGCGTTCGGCGCTTGATTGGCTGGAGCAGGAATTTCACCGTCCCATTCTTTTTACCGGCTTTTCCTTTGGTGCCAACGTCGGCATGCGGGCTTGCTGCGGCGACGCCCGTGTTCCCGGCTTGATTGCGTTAGGCCTGCCGGTCGTAGCCGAGGGGCGGCATTACTCGTATCGCTATCTGCCGAGCTGCAACCAGCCCAAACTTTTCATCAGCGGAGATCATGATCGGTACGGTCCGGTCGCGGAAGTCGAGGCAGTGGTAGCGACCGCCCCTGAACCAAAACAATTGGTATGGATCCACGATGCCGACCACTTTTTCTTGGGCAAGCTGGACCAGGTGCAGGCCGAAATTGTTCGATGGGTGCAACACAATTTTCTTCCCGACAGCCATATTCGCGAGTGAATGAAAGCATGGCGAATTTGCAAGACACAGCGCGAAGAATCTTCGACCAGTCCCTTGCCGACTGCAGCGTAGAGAGCGCGGTAGAGCGTCATGTATCGATTCACGGTGAAAGCTTGCAGCTGGGCGAGGAAACGATCAACCTGCAGCATGTGCGGCACGTGAGAATTGTAGCGGTGGGCAAAGCCGCTCGCACCATGCTTGTTTCACTCCTACGACGGCTGAGCTTGCCCGATCAATTCGACCTGGCAGGCGTTTTGATCGCGCCCGAAGAATCACAGAGCACCACCGCAAATCTTCCCAGCGGAATTCAATTTTTTCCGGGAGGACACCCATCTCCGAATGGCGCCTCCTTCGCCGGCGCACGCGCGGCTCTGACGCTGTTGAACGGGTTGCCACGAGACGCCGCCCCCGATACGCTCTGTTTTTTTCTGATCAGCGGCGGAGCTTCCGCGATGATGGAACTGCCGCTGGACTCCTCGATCACTCTGGCAGACACGGCAAGCTTTCACCGTGCACTGGTCGGTAGCGGCGCCTCCATTACAGAAATCAATTGCATCCGTAAGCATTTTTCAGCCGTGAAAGGCGGCCGCCTTGCGCAAGCCGCTGGCAACTCGATACGCCGATCCCTGCTGCTCTCCGATGTTCCCGTCGGGCGCGAGGACGCCCTGGGTTCCGGCCCGACAGTTCCCGACTCTTCGACCATCGAGGAGTGCAGAGACATTCTCGAGCGTTACAAATTGCTGGCTCAGTTCCCCGCTGCCGTGCGGCGATTCTTTGAGTCGGAAGCTCTGGTGGAAACGCCGAAGCCTGGCGAGTTGCACGCACAAGCATCGGTCCTGTTGAGCGCCCAGACCCTCGCAGAAGCGGCGGCTAGCGCTGCTAACGCGCTTGGGTATTTTTCAGTCATCGATAACAATTGTGATGAATTGGAGTACAAAGCCGCTGCTACCCATCTGCTCGATCAATTGCGAACTCTACGCGCCAATCACCCTCGCGTATGCGTGATTTCGACGGGTGAAGTCAGCGTGACTTTACCGGCGAGCTCCGACACTGCGGGGGCGGTTGGCATCGGCGGACGTAATCAACAATTTGCCCTGTATGCCGCCACGTTGCTGCGCCCGGAAGATGATCCCCTGGCCATATTGTCGGCTGGGTCGGATGGCATCGACGGAAATAGTCCAGCAGCCGGAGCCGTCGTCGATCGCCAAACGGTTGCGGGCAATGCGCTCGCCTCGGCAATCAATGCGCTGCAGTCATTCAACGCCAATCCCTTCCTCTCCGATCATGGAGCAGACATCGTAATTGGGCCCTCGGGAAACAATCTTCGCGATTTGCGGATCCTCATTGCCGAACCGATGCAAACGCCGGGAGGGTCGGGAGTTGGAACGGAAATTCCATAAATCATATATTTCGATTTAGAATTGTGGAGAGATTCGACAAGAATTTAACGATTCCAGCGGATAAAAGCCGTACCTTCTCTAGATCAGGCCCGCATCCACGCGATAGACGTTCTTCGGTGCCGCGCTGTAAATCGAAGCAATAAGCAGCCCACAATGGGAGGACCCGCACCAATCTGATCGCTGGGATTCGAAAGTACGCGAGCTATTTCTGTTAAGTCATGGCAGTCGCAAGAGCTAGATTACCGGCGGGTAGGCTTTTTTAGTCTGGCACGCAAGTTGCACAACGATTCTATACTGCATCAGAAACCGCACAATTAGCCTCGGCATTCTGACGCGGAAAGACAAGCCTCGAAATGCCACGGAACATTCCATTCCGAATCGCCGCAGTCGTACTGGCAACGTTGACGGTTGCCGCGGTGATTCTGGCATCGATCAACTATAGCCACGAAAGCCAATTTTCGATCCCTACGGATCAGGTTTGGTGGGCTGAAGCGCCCGGCGGACTAATCGCCCAAAAAGTGCTGGCCCATGGCCCCGGCGATCGTGCTGGCATTGAACCCGGCGACCTGCTTACCGCCATCAATAACCATCGCACCCCACGCATTTCATCGCAGCAACGGCAACTCTTCGCAACCGGTATCTGGAGTAAGGCCACCTACTCCGTCACTCGCGCGGGCGTTCGCCTCGAAATCCCGGTAATCCTGATTCCCATGGATCGCGGTATCAACGTCGGGCTGCGCATGATCGCACTGGTTTACTTGCTGATCGGTCTATATATTTTGTTCCGACGCTGGACGGCGCCACGTTCTGTTCATTTCTATATTTTCTGCCTGGCGTCCTTCATTCTTTACTCATTTAATTACACGGGGAAGCTGAACCTGTTCGATTGGTTCATTTTTTGGGGAAATATTGTTGCCAGCGCCGCACAACCGGCACTATTTCTCCACTTCGCCTTTACGTTTCCTGAGCACAATCCGACCATGCGACGCCGTCGTATGGCGTGGCTTCTTTATCTTCCGGGTCTCGCACTTGTTGGCCTCTTCATCGCGGCGATTCACCTCTGGTCTCCTACGGAGCTGCTGCTTCACCGGCTTTGGCAGGTCGCGACCGGCTACATGACCGTGTATTACGTAGCAGCGGCGTTGGTGTTCTCCATTAACTATCGCCGAGCTGACAATCCCCTGACCCGTCAACAACTGAAATGGTTGACGCGTGGCACCCTGCTCGCGGTCATCCCCTTCACCCTTCTCTACGCGATTCCCTATCTGCTGGCCCGGGCATCGGCACCCACGCTGCTCAGCCAGAGTGGCGTATTGTGCCAGGTCTTTCTGCCGCTTACGTTCAGCTACGCCATCGTTCGTTACCGGCTGATGGATGTCGACCTCATCTTCAAACGCGGCGTAACCTACACCCTGGCCACTGGCACGCTGGTTGCCATCTACTTTGGTGCAGTCGCATTTGCGGGCGAAGTCGTGCACACCAGACTGCCGGCAGCAGGAGGATGGGGACTGGCCACTGCGATCATTATTGCGGCGCTGGTCTTCGACCCCATCAAGCGCGCCATCCAAGACCGAGTGGACCGCGTCTTCGACCGGAAGCGGCTTGATTCACGCGCCACGCTAGTCGAGTTTGCCCGTAGCCTGAATACTCAAACCGATCTGCGCGCATTGTTGAATGCCCTGGTAGATCGCCTGCCTCGCATTTTGCAGGTCGCCAGGGTTGGCGTTTTTCTCGATGACGAACGTGATCCACGCACGACAAAATTTCGACTGGCCGCCAGTCATGGAATTCCTGCGGTGGCGCTCAGTCATACGGAAAATCTGGAGACCGGATTTCTTCGCTTCGATGGCCGCGAAGACGGTTCGCACATCTTCCTTGAAAGCACGCAGAATGCGCCCCATCTGACCGAAAGCCAACAGCGCGCTGTCTCGTTGCTGGACCTGAACTACTATCTTCCCTGCCGCGTGCAGCAGCGCACTATTGCAGTCCTGGGACTGGGCCGCACGACCAATGGGGATTTTCTATCGAGCGAAGACGTAGAGTTGCTGGAAACGCTGGCCAGCTACGTCGGCATCGCCATTCAGAATGCGCGCCTGTACGCCAAGCTTGAAGAGAAGATTGCCGAGTATGAGCAGCTGAAAGAGTTCAACGAGAATATCGTTGAGTCCATCAACATCGGCATTCTGGCGGTCGATCTAGCCGATCGCATTGACAGCTGGAACGCCCAGATGGAATCCATGTATGCGGTGCCGCGTTCGGAGGCGTTGAACCAGTCGCTGGCAAGTCTATTTCCGGCTGATTTTCTGGCGGAATACGACCGGGTGAAACACGAAAACGGCGTGCACAATCTCTATAAATTCCAACTGGCCACCCGTGCCGGAGAAATTCGCAACGCCAACATCACCATTGCTCCACTTGTCGATAAGGACTTTACCACCGTCGGCCGCATCATCCTGGTGGATGACATTACAGAGCGCGTGCAGCTGGAAAGCCAATTGATGCAGGCAGACAAGCTATCTTCGATTGGCCTGCTGGCAGCCGGCATCGCGCATGAGGTGAACACTCCTCTGGCTGTGATTTCTTCGTACACGCAGATGATGGCCAAGCAGATTCGCAGCGACGATCGCACCGCCCCACTGCTGGACAAAATTACCCAGCAGACATTTCGCGCTTCGGAAATTGTCAACAGCCTGCTGAATTTTTCGCGCACCAGCACCATCGAGTTTAAACCCGTTAGTGTGAACCACGTACTTCACGAGACTTTAGCTCTGCTTCAGCATCAGTTCAACACCGCAAACATCACCATCGACTTGGCGCTGCAGCCGGAGTTACCGGACATCCTGGGGAACATGGGGAAGCTTCAGCAGGTATTCCTCAACCTGTTTCTGAACGCTAAGGATGCCATGGCAGAGGGTGGGATATTGCGGGTGGAAACCGTCGACAACGGGCAAGTCGAGGTGATCATTGGCGACACCGGGTCGGGTATCGCGGCGGAAAATCTTCGCCGCATCTACGATCCATTCTTCACTACCAAAACCGCTGTTGTTGAAGGTCAGAGACGTGGGACGGGCCTCGGCCTTTCCGTGAGCTACGGCATTATTCAGGAACATGCCGGCAAGATTCAGGTGGACAGCAAAGTAGGTCGCGGCACAACGTTCCATCTGCAATTTCCGAAATTGAGGAAGCCCGTTCATGCCTGAGGTTGTGCACGAAAATATTTCGCCCGAAACCGACAGTACACTCCCGCTCCGCATCATCATCATCGACGATGAAGCCGCCATTCGCGAATCGCTGCAGCTGCTGCTGGAGCTGGAGGGTTTTGAAGTTGCGACCGCACCTGATGGAGCCAAGGGTTTAAAGGCGCTTGAAGAGTCAGTATTCGACTTGGTTCTGCTCGATCTCGCGCTCCCCGGTCAAAGTGGATTTGAAATTCTTCAGGCGATTCGCGCGCGCCATGCAAATCTTCCTGTCATCATGATCACGGCCTACGGCACCGTCCAGAATGTCGTAGAAGCCATGCACTTCGGCGCCAACAATTTCATCCAGAAGCCCTGGGATAATGAAAAGCTGCTGGCTGATATCCGTGGCGCTATCGGACAGCATCGCGCGGAAACAGAAAACATTCAACTGAAGCGCGCCTTGAAGCAGCGCTACAGTTTTGAGAACATTATCGGCAAAAGTGAACCCATGCAAGCCGTGCTGGACTTGGTCGGGCAAGTGGCTCCCAGCCGCTCCACGGTGCTGGTGCAGGGTGAAAGCGGCACCGGTAAGGAATTGATTGCCAAAGCAATCCATTCCCATTCGCCCCGCCGCGATAAGCCCTTTGTGCCCGTTCACACCGGCGCTGTGCCGTCAGACCTTTTGGAGAGCACTCTGTTCGGTCACGTTAAAGGCGCATTCACCTCCGCCATTGCGTCGAAGAAGGGGCTGTTTGAAATCGCGAACGGTGGCACGCTCTTTCTGGATGAGATTGGCACCATGGCGCTCGATACGCAGGCAAAGTTGCTGCGCGTGCTGCAGGACCGGAAGTTCATGCTGGTCGGCGGAGTGCAAGAGCTTCAAGTGGACGTGCGGATAGTAGCGGCGACGAACGCCGATCTGCGCCTTGCGGTTCGGGAGGGGCGGTTTCGCGAGGATCTTTTTTACAGGCTGAATGTAATCACCATCGACCTGCCGCCGCTTCGGAGCCGAAAAGAAGATGTCCCGCTGCTGGTCGCCCATTGCTTGAAGCGATTTTGCGAGGAAAATCAATTGCCCTTGCGTATCATTTCGCCGGAAGCCATGCGCGCGCTGATTGACTATTCCTGGCCAGGAAACGTGCGAGAACTGGAAAATGTGATCGAGCGCTGCGTGGTTCTTTCCACCGACCAAACGATTCCGAAGGATCTACTGCCCGATCACCTGACGGGACGAAGCTACGAAGCGAGCCTGCTCGAGCATAATCCAGACGCCTCGTTATTCGAGATCGTGGATCAATTTGAAAAACACATCATCACAGATCGACTGGAACACTGTAACTGGAACCAGACCGAGGCCGCGGAAGCTTTTCGCATTCCACTTTCGACGCTAAATCAAAAGATCAAGCGGTTGAATATCGAAATTCGAAAAAAGGTGAAGGAGTAACTTCTTACTCGTCCATTTTTGGACTGTCTTAGTTTCAAATCGCGGCAAGAGCCTGTTCCAGGTCCGCCACGATATCTTCTACATCTTCAATTCCAACTGAGATACGCACCAGGCCGTCCGTAATGCCGAGCTTGCGCCTCCCGTCCGCGCCAATCGCGGCATGAGTCATCGACGCCGGATGGGAGATCAACGTCTCCACACCACCCAGCGACTCTGCCAGACTGCACACCTGAACCTTTCGCAACATCTGATTCGCTGCGTCAAGTGATCCCAGGTCGAAACTCAACATCGATCCGAAGCCGGACATCTGGTGCTTGGCCAATTCATATTGGGGATGATCCGGAAGCCCCGGATAATAGACGTTCTGTACTTTCGGGTGCTTGTGCAGCCAACCAGCAACGATGCGGCCATTTGCATCATGTTGGCGCATGCGCACCGCCAACGTTTTTACGCCGCGCAACAGCAGCCACGCCTCAAATGGCGACAGAATTCCACCGGTACATTTCTGTACAAAAGCAAACGTCTCCGAATGCTCAGGCTTAGTGCCAATTAACACTCCACCCAGGCCATCCGAATGACCATTCAGAAACTTTGTCGTCGAGTGCATCACAATGTCCGCGCCAAATTCGATAGGCCGTTGAAAGTATGGCGACATAAATGTGTTGTCGACGCTTAACTCGACACCGTGACTGTGACAAATAGAGGCAACGGCAGCAATATCGGTCAACGCCAGCATTGGATTGGTCGGCGTTTCGATGTGGACCAGCTTGGTATTAGGCCGAATTGCCCGATCAACGTTGCTCGCATCGGATGTATTGACATACGTAAACTCAAGTCCATACCGCGTCAATACCTGGTTGAACAGCCGCGTCGTCCCACCGTACATGTTGTCGCTGCAAACAATGTGGTCGCCGCTTTTCATCATGGTGCAGAGCGCGGCGATGGCTGCCATTCCGCTGCCAAAAACGTGGGCCGAGGTTCCGCTCTCCAGCGACGCGAAATTTTCCTCCAATGCCGTGCGAGTCGGATTGGAAACGCGCGAGTATTCATATCCTTTGTTCTTGCCAATCTCCTGCTGCACATAGGTGGAACTGGCATAAATAGGAACATTGACCGCGCCTGTAACCGGATCGGGTGCCTGTCCATCGTGAATTGCGCGCGTCGAAAAACCTTTTTTCTTTTCTGACATTGATCTGTGCCCTTGAGTATTCCTGAATTCCCGGTTTGGCGTGAAAATCAGCGGTGTCTGGTTGCGAGACTTCTAGAGGCCGCCATCGAATATTTTCTTTGAGAGATATCGCTCGGCAGAGTCCGGAATGATCGTGATAATGCGCTGCCCAGGGCGCATAGTGCGCGCTAGTTCCAACGCGGCAAATACGTTCGCTCCAGCGCTGGAGCCGCCGAGAACGCCTTCTTCCGTGGCAAGCCTTTTGACCATGGCAAAAGCGTCGCGGTCGGTCACGCGCACAATGGAGTCACATAATGATCGGTCAAATGTCTTCGGAATAAAGCTGACGCCAATTCCCTCTACCTTGTGTTTGCCGGGTGTGCCGCCTTGCAATACCGAGCCTTCAGTTTCGACCGCTACTGTCTTGACCGCACCCAAGTCCTGCCGCAGCCTGCGCGCGATGCCGGTAAAGGTTCCGCCAGTGCCGACTCCCGCGACAAACCCATCGATGCGGTTCTCCATTTGATCGAGAATTTCCTGGGCGGTGGTCTGAAAGTGAAAGTCAGGATTGGCGGGATTGTCGAACTGGCGAGCCATCCATGCGCCCGGAATCGAGCGCGCAAAATCAAGGGCTCTACGAATCGCGCCCTGCATGCCTTCGTCTTCCGGCGTACGTTCTACAGTTGCGCCAAAGCCCCGCATCAAGATGCATTTTTCTTCTGCAAAACCCTCCGGCACAAAGAGAGAAACCTTGTAGCCGCGACGAACGCCGATGAACGCCAGGCCTACCCCTGTATTCCCCGCAGTCGCTTCGACAACTGTGCCGCCAGGTTGCAACACACCGCGCTGCTCCGCATCAAGTATCAAGCCCAAAGCAGCGCGATCCTTGATGCTGCCGCCTGGATTTAGAAATTCCAATTTTGCATAAATCGCAGCGCCGGTCTTCGGCGAAATACGACCCAGGTGGACAATCGGCGTATTCCCCACCAACTCCATGGTGTCAGCAGCTGTATGTCGGAAAGCCTCACGGGTGGCCTGTGGTTTCAGCTTGGTCGCATTCGTCATCTTTGTCGCACTCATCAACAGTCCCCAGCAAACTGTTCAGTGTATCAGGGCACCGATCAGTGCTAACGGATAGCGTTGCGAGGCGCAGGTCTACAATCTAGCAAATCGTTTAGTTATCGCTGGAGAGCAACACTCCGGCCGATTTCTCAGGTTGAGCCGTGCAGGTGTCTTCAGACGCCGCCTTGTCACACTCACCAGCGACAGCCCGCTGTGGCTCCTGGTAGGCCTCCGACCACCACGCCAGAATTTCCGTCTGGTTCACCTGGCCGACCATGTGTTCTTCATCCCAAATCGTCGCCAGCACGGTCGTATAGGGAGAGAGGTTAGGGTCCACCTCCACCGGGTAGTAGCGGGTGCCGACAAAAGAAATTTCCTTCGCATTTTTCAACATGAACTTGTAGGTTCGGCGGGCCATGCAATTCCTCCTTGCGGCTCTTGGTAAGGGGCGGACCAATCACCAATCATGAACGACGCCATCCTGCCGCCCAACCAACAGGAGGGTCGCAATCGCAAATGCGGCCAGACAAATTTGTTATGCGTGGCGGCGAAAGATAGGCCGAAGAGGATGCAGAGCCGAGCAGTCAAAACACACAAATAGACACACCGCCGAAGCGGCAAAAAGCAATGTGGTGGGTCTGAACTTTCATCGAGAGTAGCAAAGATTGCGGCCGCACAGAACAAATATTTCAGCGATTCCAACGAAAATATGGCGGGTGCACCATGCTCGCTATCACCCGCGATTGCCCCCCGCGACATGTCTATTTCGGGTCGTACGCCAAGATGGAGCAACAACGTGGGCCGCAACTGGATGATTTTGCAGTGTTGCTTCTGCAAGTGGATCGCGCCGCGACTTAGGAGGTGGTGGCTCACTGTGATAATTTGGATCAAGGTGAGAGCGCGTAGCTCAGGTGGTAGAGCAACGCACTTTTAATGCGTGGGTCCTGGGTTCGAGTCCCAGCGCGCTCACCAGTTTTGCTGCAATCACACGCGATTGCAGCCCCGGTTCTGCTCCTATACGCCATCCCTTCGCCTGCCGGTTTAGAGTCCAGGTCTCATCGCGTAAATTCGCTCCGCATTTCTAACAGTGATCGCGCCAATTTATTCGCTTGGATAGATCAGGTAAGTTTTGCGACGTTCCATGTATTGCTCGATCCCGTCTCGCCATGTATCGGCAATGGACTCCGGATCCACGTGGTCCTCAAGTGCTTTGAGCGTCTCCTGATTCGCCAGCAGGGGCGCAATTGCGTCCAGGCGGTACTGGGTTGGATACATCTTGTACAGCATCGACGCAAGCTCAATCCCCATTTCAGGGACGTTCAGTTCGTTGCGGTTCGTGATGATGAATTGCACTCCCTTACAGAGTTCCCCTGCGTAGGGATATGGCGCTTGTGGAGTGAACTCGACCGGGACAAAGCGAATGCCCGGAATCATGCGATGATTCATCGCGGCTGCAAATTGTGTCGCGTCGATCCAAGGCGCACCGATCCAGGCAAATGGCGTGTCCGTGCCGCGGCCCACTGAGATGTTCGACGACTCGATCATTCCCAGTCCCGGATATAAAGTGGCTTGATTCAGGCTATGCAGGTTGGGCGATGGATTTACCCAAAGCAGCGAGGTGGAATCGTACCAGTCGCCACGCTGCCACCCCTTCATAGCTATGACCGTCAGCGAAGCTCCTATGTGGCCTTCGCTGTTAAAGTAGCGCGCCAATTCTCCCATCGTCATTCCATGGCGGACCGGCAACGGCATGAACCCGGTGTAACTGGAGTGTCCCAAATCCGAGACCGGGCCTTGAACAAAGGAGCCGTTAAGCGGATCCGGTCGATCGAGGATTACGATATCTGTTCCGGTATGGGCGGCCGCCTGAAGAAAATAGGCAACAGCCGTTTCGTAGGTGTAGAAGCGCACCCCGGCATCTCGCAGATCTATGACCACCGCATCCAAATGGCGCAGCTTTTTTATCGGAGGATGGCGTTCGGCGGCCGTCGCACCATACATGCTGACCACAGGCAATCCAGTTGCTGCATCGGTGCTGCCGGAAATATCCGTCGTATCCATCTTTCCGGTGATCCCGTGCTCTGGGCTGAAGAGCGTAGTCACCTTCAGTCCCGGCACCTTGGCTTCCGCGTCATGAACCAGGACATCAATGGTTCGCCGTCCATGACTATCCAGCCCCGTCTGATTGCTAAGGATACCGACGCGCAAATGTCCACCGTGCCTTTTTTTCAACTCTGCGAGCGGAGCGAAATTTTCCTGCTCCAATACGTCAATGCCTGTTTCCACAATGCCGTTGCGATTTGGCCACCGCCGCATATCCGTGAGGGACTCGTTGTATCCGGTGAGACGCGATATCTCCCGCCCTGACTCGGGAACCTGAACATCAAGCGCCTGAGCGGCAGCGTTGGCGAGCTTTCCCTCAAGCGGAATCGTATTTGGACGACGGTCGGGATAGTTGCGATTGCTGAGAAAAATCACGTAACTGTCGCTCCACGGATCCATCCAGATGTCGGTTCCAGTCCAGCCTGTGTGCCCAAAGCTACCCACTGGAAACAGTTCGCCGCGATTGCCTGAAAACGGGCTCTCGATGTCCCAGCCTAAGCCGCGAAGAGCGACAGCGGTCGCAGGATTCTGTGGAGTAGTCATCTTCTCGGCGGTCACGCGGTTCAGCGGAAATTTGCTCGGCCTGCCTGCCAGCAGATCCAGCAGGTTCTGAGCAAAGATCGAAAGATCGCCGGCGGTGCTGAACAGGCCGGCATGACCAGCGACACCACCCATTCTCCGCGAGGTAGGATCGTTCACTACACCTTGCAGCATGTGATGATTTTCATCAAATTGAGTCGGCGCGATTTCGCCATGCCACGAATTGGGAGGCAAGAAGCGCGTATGATCCATTCCCATCGGAGCGAACACATACTTCGCGGTGTATGCATCGAGGGTCATGCCGCTAAGTTTTTCAACCAGAGCACCCATCATGATGAAGTTGATATCGCTATAGCGAAACGCAGTTCCGGGCGGTCGCTCAGGCTTCACCGTAAATGCCATGTCATACGCCGTCTGCTTCCCTGTCCACGGATAGGTCAGGTCCAGATCCGGCGGCAATCCCGAATAATGCGTCATGATTTGCCGGATGGTGATGTCCTTTTTACCATTGGCGGCAAACTCAGGAAGGTATTTCGATAACGGATCATTTAGTCGAAAGCGACCTTGCTGGTACAGCTGCATAGCCGCAGTGGTGGTGGCAATCACCTTGCTCAGCGACGCCATGTCGAAGATCGTATCTTCCGTCATTGCGTTGGGTGCGGGTATCGTGGAGCGATTGCCGTAAGCTTTATGAAACACGACATGGCCGTCGTGGCCGACGAAAACTACCGCGCCCGGGACCGTATTCGCTTTGAGCGCCGAGTCCATGATGCGATCAATACTGCTGAAGTCCGGCGAAGGTGCCTGTTGCGCGGTGAGCTGCATCGACAGGAAAAAAAACATCATGGGCATCGCCCTTCGCAGCATCCACGTATTCCGCGAGATTCGATTGCTGGGGTGGGTGAGGAGACAAGCTTTCCGCGTCGTCGCGCGATTTTCACTTTGCATTTTCAATTCACATCGCTTCCCTGGTTTGCGTACAGAAGGAGTGGATTCGCGTGGCGCCATGGGTCAAGGCAGTCCGCGAGACCGGAACAGCAAATTCCATTCAGCGGTCGAGGTCTTACAGGTCGAGACTTACTACAAATTCTAATTGTGCGGCAGGCTTACGGCGTACAGATACCAGGCATCGTGAGGCAACCACTCCTCCGTCCAACGCCAGTCTTCGTCCAATCCGGTGCGTGCAAAACCTTCGTTGAATGCGATTCCGTCCTCATTATTAAAACCGGCGGTGACGCCATTGATAATCGCGCCCGGAGCATTGGTGTACTTGTACGACTTAAAGAACATGTAGGGAGCATTGCCGTGACCGCTTCCCATCAGCATACTTGCGTCGAAAGGATTTCGTCCCAAAATCCAATGCAGCTGGTTCCAAGCATAGGTTTCAAGTTGGCGCTGAAACGCTGGGTCGTCGTTGTAGAGCGGTGCGGCCATCCGCGCGGCGGCAGCCAAAGAGGCTAGCCGGGCGTCCTCACCTTGCCACCAGGGGGCAGCTTCTGTGTGATGCGGAAAAAAGTACGCGCTGCGCACTGTGCCATCGCCCATGCGAACAAGTTGCCGGGCATATCCGAACGGATTGTTGGTCTCCGACGTGATCCACAGTTCGAAATGCAACGAGCGCGATACTGCGTCGCGAACTCGTGCCTGCTGGGCCGGGCTTGCAATTTGCGCATACTCAAGCAGGCTGACGACCGGCAATCCAGCATCGGAGGGATGAAAAAATGGACGAGTGCCATCATCGGCACGCCAGTAATTGTGGTATTTTCCGGCGGAAATAAGGCGTGCCATCAGATGGTCGGCTCGTTGATCCGCAGCCTTCAGATACATCGCGTTGTGCGTGGCCCGATAGAGTTCCGTTGCCGCCATTAACGCGCAGTAATCGTCCAGGATATTTTCTTTGCCGTCGTTCAGTAGTTCTCGATTGTGTGTCGAGAGAAAGGCAAAAGCATCCTCTGCAGCCTTCAGGTACGCAGCGTGATCCATGTCGCCGCTAATGGGCATGGTGCTGGCAAGAGCGAGAGCGGCGATTGCCATGCCACCGCCAGAACGAAAGCTGGCCTCATACGCGTGGGGACCTTCGGCCACACCAATTTTCTCCGTACTATCAGAAACGCTGGTCTTAATTTTCGTCCGAGTATTGGGATTGCCGATGGCACGGTCTTTCGCCAGCTTGTCTTTGCCTGGAGCAGAAATCGACTCGAAAAAAGATCCTCCCGGCCGCTTCATGCGAACCAGAAAGTCCGCGCCGAACAGCCCTTCATCCAGCAATCGACGCTCATACTCCGTGAAGTTATCGTTGTTTCGGCCTTTCAGCACGCGGTAGCTTTCAAGACAGGACCAGGCGACGAGTGGCACCTGCTGCGGATTGAAGTACGACGTCGGATTCTGATGAGAAAGATGGATGCCGTAGTCGCCGGTCGCGTCATACCAGCCGCCGCTCAGGTCGACGTAGCCGCTGCCGTCCGGGAGACGCAAATGCGCATCCGCCCGGTTCATGTCACCAGAGGCGCGCTGGCCTTTGAAGTAATACGCAATGTTAGAAAGAGTATTTCGCTCCAGAACGTCCTGATTTATCGAAAACTCGCACGATGTGATCGCGCCGGATTTAGAAGTTGCAGCGATCTTGTAGTGTCCCGGCTTTTGGACGGAAGAAAAATCTGCCAGCCAGAAAGTACGTCCCCATTGATCGACTTGTCCCGCAGGCTTGAAAGGTCCCGTCAGCACCACTTTGCCGGTGTCGGCATCTGTCAGGGTAAAGGTCTCGGGTGCGTCCTCGGTGACCTGGGTACCGTCAGCAACGACTAGCGCTTGCTTCTGCGCTGTAGTCTCGTAGCCTACCTGGTCCACGACAATATGCATCTGCGCCAGGCATGTGGATGCGACCAGCAGGAAACAGCAGCCGAAGAGAAATCGCAGGGAAGAAGTTTTGATCTTGAAATCCCTGTGCAGCAGAATATCGGAAAGGATATTGGATCGCATTCGATTTCGCTCCCTGCGTTTGTTAACAATGATTAGAATGCAGGAGGAGGGCCTATGAGCGCAACTCTTCAATCGCAGACGCGTGGTATTTGGTTGAGACAGGCGTGTTTGAAATCCCCGACTGTCGGGAGTTCGTTGCAATTTCTTCTATTGTTGTCTCTTTCGCTCAGTCTTCTGTCCTCGACGGCGCACGCCGGGAAAGATAAATACGTCATAGCCGCATACGTATTTCCGCGCAACGTCGTGCTGACATCAGATCAGGTCGCCGCCAAAAAGTTGACGCGCATCAACTTCGCTTTTGCGAACATTGACCACGGACGCATCGTGGAGGGTGACCCCTCCGACGCAGCCAACCTGGCGATGATGATCGGCCTGAAAAAAGAAAATCCTGACTTGACTGTACTCGTCTCCGTAGGCGGATGGCTGTGGTCTGGCCGCTTCTCCGATGCGGCTTTAACTCCCGCCAGCCGTGCCAAGTTCATTGACAGCGCGGCGGATTTTATCACTCGCCACAACCTGGATGGACTCGACATCGATTGGGAATATCCTGCCATGGCGGGCGCCGCTGGAAACGTATTTCGCCCGGAAGACAAGCACAATTACACGCTTCTACTGAAAGAGTTGCGCGAGCGCTTTAAGAAGATGCAAAAACCGCTAGATCGTCATCTGTACATCACCATCGCTGCGGGAGCGTCGGCTGAATTCCTTCAGCATACGGAGATGGACCAGGTGCAAAAGTATGTCGACACCGTCAACCTGATGGCCTATGACTACTACGAACCCGGAGATGACAAGATCACCGGCAATCATGCTCCTCTCTACGTCGATCCGGCCGATCCCAAGGGAATATCCTCCGACAAATCTGTTCAAGAATTTGAGGCAGCTGGCGTTCCGGCGGAGAAGATCGTCCTTGGTGTTCCGTTCTATGGACACGTGTGGGGTCATGTCGGGGCAACCAACAACGGTCTGTTTCAACCCGGAGAGCCTGTGCCGAATGCCTACTCGAACTACGGGACGCTGACCCAGGACTTTGCTAATCAAGGATTTACTCGCTACTGGGATGCGAAGGCTTCCGTACCCTACCTCTACAACGCGCAGAAGCAGATTTTTGTTTCCTATGAAGACCCGGAATCCCTAGCGCTGAAATGCAAATACGTCATCGATCATCATTTAGCCGGTATGATGTTTTGGGAATATGGAAGTGATCCGTCCGGCAAATTGCTGGATGCGATTGACCGAGGCCTGGACATGAATCAATTGACGTCGCAACACGCGGAGGGACAATGAGCGCATCACCTACGCTGGTGGCTGCTTCCACGACCGTCAAGGCACCGACCGGTCGCATCGCATCGATCGATGTGTTTCGCGGTCTGACCATGATGGTCATGATTTTCGTAAATGATCTCTCCGGTGTGCGGGGGCTTCCCTGGTGGACCTACCACGCGCACATGCAGCAAGACGCCATGACCTATGTAGACATGGTGTTTCCCTTCTTCCTGTTCATCGTGGGCATGTCGATGCCAATTGCGATTGCGGGGAGGCTGAAGCGCAACTCATCCTACGTTGCTCTTTGGAGGCACATTCTGTCGCGCTCCATCGGCCTGATAGTTTTGGGGTTGATTTTGGCGAACGCTGAGAAGGGCGATCCAGTTCGCATGGGACTATCCACGGCGGCATGGGCGCTGCTTGGATTGACGGGCGCAATTCTCTTCTGGCTCGTTCCGAGCCGCAACGCTCGACACGCTCGCATGTTTCTTGGCCTGCGAATCGTGGGTCTCTTGATGATCATTGGGGTGTTCGCCATCTTTCGGCGAACCACGCATGGCGCTGCCGCGTGGATTGATTTTTCTTACCCAGAAATCCTTGGGCTGATCGGATTCGCCTATTTCTCTGTCGCGATCCTGTATGTCTCCACGCGGCGATGGCTTTGGGCTCCATTGGCATGGTTTGTTGCGCTGACGGCGTTCTGTGCACTGAACACAGCACACGTCCTCCATCTTCCGCGCCATTACCTTCTCTATTACTGGCCGTTCGGTGGAGGAGCATCGTCTTCTATCGTCATGGCTGGAGTCGTGACGTCAATCATTTTCCTTGGCAAGCATCGCTGGCAAAGCCTCCGTCAAAAAATGTGGCTGGCGCTCGGCTTTGCGATCGCCACGCTGGCGGCGGCATGGATCCTGGCTCCGCTTGGTATTTCGAAGATTCGCGCCACTCCCACATGGTGCCTGGCTAGCGTCGGTGCCAGCGTCCTTTGCTTCATGCTGCTCTACTGGGTTTGTGATGTGAAAGGGAAAACTGGCTGGGCATTTTTCGTCAAATCCGCAGGCGAGAATACCTTGCTGACCTACTTGCTGCCTGATATCTACGCTTTTCTCACAGCGCTTGTCGGATTCACCTATCTCGATCGCTACTTCCAGACGGGAGCGTCTGGCGTCATAGGTTCAATCCTCTTTACTTTTGCAATTCTTGCGGTCTCGGCGATTTTGACTCGCATGCGAATTCGGCTGCAGTTGTAGCTGCGGGGTATGGCGTTGGTCCTACGCGCTAGTGCATCCAGGCATCCAACGTTCCATTGAGAATAGCTGTCCGCATGTTGGCGATATCGGGATGCAAAGTCCGATCACGTTCAAGTTTCGCCACGACACGGCGCACCTGATTCCACGCGGCTTCCACGCGTTCCGCCGGTTTGAGCGGGCGGCGATATTCCAGGCCTTCGGCCGCTGCCATCAACTCGATGGCAAGCACCGACTCCGCATTTTCGACGATCTGTCGAAGCTTCCACGCAGCCGTCATGCCCATCGACACGTGATCCTCTTTGCCGCCGGAGGTTGGAACACTGTCAACGGAAGATGGATGAGCCAACACTCGCGCCTCGGCAAGGAGAGCGGCAGCGGCCACATGCGCCACCATATAACCAGAGGAAACGCCGGCATGCGGTGTGAGGAATGGCGGCAGACCCTCGTTCAAGTCGGGATTTACAAGACGGTCGATGCGACGTTCGCAAATACTCATCAAGTCGGTCATAACGATGGCCGCGTAATCGAAAACATAGGCCAGCGGTGCGCCATGAAAGTTTCCGCCCGAAAGAATCTCACTCTCGGCTGTGTCCGCTTTCCCGTCTGCGACAAAGACAAGTGGATTGTCAGTCGCCGAGCCCATTTCAATTTCAATCACTCGCCTTCCCTGCGCCAATCCATCTAGGACGGCACCATGAACCTGCGGCATACAACGCAGGCAGTATGCATCCTGAACGCGCGGATCATGCTCGCGATGTGATTCGCGAATCTCACTCTGTGCCAACAACGAACGCAGATGTCGCGCAGCCTCCACCTGGCCAGGGTGCGGACGGGCAGCGTGAATTTTTTCGTCAAATGCCGTTGGTGTTCCCTTCAACGCTTCCAGCGTCATCGCGCCGGCCAGGTCCGCCAAACGAGCCACGCGCTCGGCACGCAATAGAGCAAGCCCGCCTACAGCCGCCATCGCTTGTGTGCCATTCAGCAGTGCCAGGCCTTCCTTAGGCGCAAGCCGCAATGGCCCCATGCCTGCCGCGCTCAAAGCGTCACCGGCAGCCATACGTTTGCCCTGATAGAAAACTTCCCCTTCGCCGATCATTCCCAGCGCAAGATGTGCCAGCGGTGCTAAGTCGCCACTCGCCCCGACCGATCCTCGTGCGGGCACCACCGGACAAATATTTTTCTCAAGCATGCTCAGCAGATGTTCTGCGACTACCACGCGGACTCCGCTGGTTCCCTTGGCCAGCACGTTCGCCCGCAATAGCAGCATGCCGCGAATCTCGCCTTCCGCCAGCGGTTCACCCACTCCGCAGGCATGGCTGCGGACCAGGTTCAATTGCAGGTCGGCCAGCTGATCGGGAGGAATGGACACCTCCGACATCTTGCCAAAGCCAGTGTTAATACCGTAGACGGTTACACCCTCCGCGAGATAGCGGTCCACAACCGCCCGCGACGCATCCATGCGCTGCCGTGCCTGTGGATGCAGCACGACTTGCGTTTTTCCGTATGCCACTGCGGCAAGATCTTCCAAGGTCAGCGGCTGTCCATCCAATGCCAGCGATGAGGAACTCAATTCGTTCGCCTCTTCTATGTTTTAAGCGTGTAGTGTTGATCGCTCACGGCGCGCAATCTCTCGGCTGCACTTTCCGGGGTGATGTCGCGCTGTGGCATTCCAAGCATTTCAAACCCAACCATAAATTTTCGTATGGTTGCCGAGCGGAGCAGTGGCGGATAAAAATGCGCATGGAAATGCCACTCTGGATGCGATTTTGAATCCGTCGGACTCTGATGAAATCCCATCGTATACGGAAAGCTGGTTTGAAATAGGTTGTCGTAGCGTGTCGTCACCTGCTGCAAAATCTCTGCTAAGGCTGCTTTCTGCGAGGCATTCATCTCGGTGAATGCGCCACAATGACGCCGACCCAGCACGAGCGTCTCAAAAGGCCAGACCGCCCAGAACGGTACCACAGCGACGAATTCCTGATTCTCGCAAACGATTCGTTCTGCCGATTGAAGTTCGCGAGCTACCGTGTCGCACAGCATGCAACTGCCATGCGAATCCAGGTACTCAAGCTGCGCGGACTGCTCCGCAATCGGTTCATCTGGAATGTGCTCCGTCGCCCAGATCTGACAGTGCGGATGCGGGTTGCTGGCACCCATCATCGGTCCGCGATTTTCAAAAATCTGCACATAGTTGATTTCCGGCCGTCGTCCCAGATCCTCCGTCTGCGCGACCCATGCGTCCACGACGCGCTCAATATCCCGCGGCTGCATCCGTGCAAGCGTCAAATCGTGGTTAGGATGGAAGCATAGGACCCGGCATATTCCCAGCTCGCGCTCAGCTCGAAATATATCGTCATGCGGAGCCTCTGTCAGAGGAGGGACATCCGGAAGCAGCGCGGCATAATCGTTGTCAAAGACAAAGACATTTTTGTATTCGGGATTTTGATGGCCACCCGCGCGAGTATTGCCGGGACATAAATAACAGGTTGGATCATAGTGGAGCGCCGGCACACTTTCAGTCGTCGCAACCTCGCCCTGCCACGGCCGCTGAGTGCGGTGCGGCGATACTAGAACCCACTTCCGTGTCAGCGGATTGAAGCGGCGATGTGGAACTTGAAGCCAGGTCGATGGCGGCATAGAAGGTAGGTCAAAACATCCCTACTCATGCTAATCGATGTTGGCCTTCGGTGCTCGCAGGTAATGCCTTGCGGGTGCCGCCGCTGTTGGGCAGCGAATATCGCTCTCCGCGCATGGCCGCGACTTCTAACCTGGCCCACTCCCGCCACAGATTCAGTCCCTCCGTCTCTTGCATCATGTCTGCAACACACCGATCATCGACGCTCGCGGAGGTTTCCATGAAATAGAATTCTCCGGTCGCATTGGAGCGAAGGAATTCCATGTGTGTAACGCCTCGCGCCATTCGCATACTGGATAGCAGTGCCGCATTGGAGCGTCTCAGTCGTTCGATATCCGCTTTGCTGCTAAGTTTCCGAGTTGCAGGCAAGAGTTCACACGCATTAGTTTCTTCTGATGAAGGCCGATAGGAAGAGACAGCAGAGAACACCACCGTTCCATCGGCCGTGAGGCTATCGACGTGCAAGCGATCACCATCGATCGATTGCTCCAGCAGAAAACCACTCTGATCGTCGCCAAGCGCATCGAGCGCGCACCACACTTGTTCCGAGTCAAGTAGCAGTCGGCTCGCCGAACCCCACGATTCGCTTCGAGGCGTCATCAACCACGGCGCTGGGACCGATTGCATAAACTGGCGCAGTTCTTCGTAATTTGTAACCGAAGTAAATGCGGGCACAGCCATTCCCATCTGCACAGCCTTAAGGCGGCCGGCCAACCGATCGCTGAAATAACAAGCTGTAGTAATACCCATGCCGGGAATTCGCAGATGCTCGCGAAGGGCAGCGGCGATCTGAACGTTGAAATTATCGAATGCAATGACACGCGCAATTTTGCGGGACCGCGCCAGGTACGTGACTGTATTTGTAATTTGCTGCACGGTCAGGCCGGCAGGCATGCTGTGCAATTCACTGACTGCATCCGACGGCCAACCGGCACCCCGGTGCTCGTCGATAGTCAATAAAAGCACCCGGCAATTGAGGTTCACCAACTCCTCAAGGAACCGATCGCCAGTGTGGCTGCCGGCCATGCATAAGATGAACTCTCCATCCGTGCCATTCATCGTCATATGGGCGCAAGTATAGCGCCATACGCAAGGTTGGACGAAGCGATTCCATTTGCCGTGCTGCAACGATCAGTTGAAAGCGGCAAATCAACAAAGCGCATGAACGGGAATTGAAGAGCTCGGGAGTCAACATCAGTATGATATTGCCTATGGCATTGTCCCAAACGGTCGACGGAACGAGGATGTTGCACGCATTCGATGAGTGGACTGCGCTCTGGCATCAGAGTCCCGTCGCGCCACCGCTTTCGGACAACTTCGACTCCGCGATTGAAGGGCTCCATCGCGCCAATTTCGAACTATGGCACCAGGAGGATAAGGCGCGAGACGTCCACTCCGGAGACGCCGCTATTGCTGCCGCGAAGCGTTCGATCGACGCGATCAATCAGCGCCGCAACGATCAGATCGAGATGTGTGATGAACTGTTACTGGGCGAACTGTCCGCGCACAATCTACCGAATTCTCAGGCAGAGCTACATTCTGAAACCCCGGGGATCATGCTGGATCGGCTCTCAATTATGAGCCTGAAGATGTACCACACACGTGAGGAGATAGAACGAATTCCATCTCCCCCCGGTCATCGCGAGCGCAATCTGCGACGCTTGGCGACACTTGAGCAACAACGCGGTGATTTGGCGTCGTGCCTGGATCGCCTGTGGCAGCGCGTGTTACATGGCGAACTGCGTTTTCAGGTCTACCGCCAGTTGAAGATGTACAACGATCCCGACCTGAATCCCGTTCTATACGACAAATAGAATGGCGCGGGTTTTGCGACTACTGTTGAGCCGCTCCAGTGCTGGCTTGGCTATTCGCGGCGGGCGGATTAGATTGTCCCGTTGTTGCCGGAGCGGAGTTCATCGCCCCTTGGGAGCTGCCCTGCGCGTTGGTATCCGGTTGCCCATTCGCATTCTGAGCATTCGATAACAGCTGGATTTCTACGCGACGATTCTTCGCGCGACCGCTGGCGCTGCTGTTGCTGGCGACTTCAACATCTTTGCCTATCCCGATCAGATAAAATTTGTGAGCCGGAACGTTATACTTCTCTGCCAGGTATTGGGCGACTGTTTCAGCGCGGCGTTCGCTCAACTGATAGTTGTAATCCTTGTTGCCGGTGGAATCGGTGCCGCCTGTAATTTCAAGAATGTAAGATTTCGTGCTGCCCAACTGGCTCGCGAAGCTATCAAGATCTTCTTTGTCATGTTTGGTCAGCGTCGCCTTGTCGAAAGCAAAGTGAACGTTGGTATCCGCGACCTGGTGATAGGTGTCGATGTTCTTGACTACACTCTCCAGGGTATCCGCATGGTTCATCGCCTCCTGCGCGGACTGCTGAGCCTGATTTGCAGACTGACCCGCGGCCAGAGCCTTCTGATCCGCCGTGTTGGCCGCCGTTTGTGCCTGCTGAATACCCTGTGTTGCACGGGTATCTACATCCTGGATGCTGCGATGGTTGGCAGCTGTCTGATCCTCCAGCTCATTGGTGTGTTGAATCAAAGGGGTAGTCTGTGTGCGAACGTAATTCTTGGTCGCGCAGCCCGCGAAAGTCAGGATGAGTATCGATGCTCCGCCAAGGTAAATTTTTGAACTTCTAGCACTTCGTGTCATAGCCAGCTTCTCCCTGTAATGACGCAAAAGCATTCGGCGTCTTTTAGGTATGATGCAATCCATCAGCCAATCGAACATTTTACGTAAGGCGTTATTTTTCTTAGTGTTCCGGCGATTTGGTAAAGCTTCAATTCCCGAAGCAACAGCACAAACGGCAATTTTTACATGCGACTGCGGCTGCCAGGGCGGCAACCCCGAAACTGACCGCGGAACGCATAAACTGATATTGGCGCCCTCTTCCATGGACTTACACGAGAAAATTCGCACGCTTCCGGCCGGCCCCGGCGTCTATCTGTTTCACGATGCTGACGGAAAGGTGATTTATGTCGGCAAGGCCAAGAATCTGCGGTCGCGGGTGCGCTCGTATTTTCTTGAGGCGGCACAGGCAAATGCAAAAACCGGATCGCTGATGCGGGAGGCCGTCGACCTGGAATACATTCTGGTAGCGAACGAGCACGAAGCGCTGGCGCTAGAAAACAACCTGATCAAGCAGCGGAAGCCTCGCTTCAATGTGCTGCTCCGGGATGACAAGACTTATCCGTATGTGAAGCTGACGCTCGGTGATCGCTATCCCAAGGTTGTGGTGACTCGACGTGTTCGCAAAGACGGCGCCATCTACTACGGCCCTTACTTCCCAGGGAATCTTGCCTATCGCATTGTCGATTTGATCCACCGTACATTCCTCATTCCCAGTTGCAAGGTCGACCTATCGCGCTATCATCCTCGCCCGTGCCTGCAATACTACATTCATCGCTGCCTGGGCCCATGCGTCGAAGGACTCACAACTCCGGACATCTATTCAGAAGCGGTTCGCGATGTGCGTTTGATGCTTGAAGGTCATGCCGATGAACTGGAAAAGTCGCTTGAACAGAGGATGCAGACTGCGGCTAAGAACGAACAATTTGAGTTGGCCGGGCGTTATCGCGACCTGGTGATTACGCTGAATCAACTGCAGGAGAAACAGCGCATCGCTGCTGCATCGGATGATGATGCTGATGTCTTCGGGTTCCATTACGAAAAAGGAATGCTGGCGGCGAATCTGTTCCACATTCGCAATGGCCGCATTGTCGATCGCCGCGAATTCTTCTGGGAAGACCTGCCCGAATTCCCTGAGGCGCAGGTTCCCACCATCGCGGAAGGCGAAGCAGACACAGCGAGCGGTGTTTCTCTTGCAGAAGAGAACGATGCGCCGGCTCGTGTCAGATCGGAGGAATCGAATTCAAGCGAAACATTTGCTCCCGCGGTATTTTTCTCCGCGTTGCTGAAGCAGTTGTACATCGACCAGCAATATGTTCCGCGAAATGTGTACGTCCCCGTTGACTTTGCAGATCGTGTGCCGTTGGCAGAATTGTTGTGCGAACACACGGGGCACAAAGTTGAAATCGCTGTGCCGCAGCGTGGCGAAAAGCGTTCTCTGCTGGATCTAGCTGGCCAGAATGCCAAGCAATCGTACGATCAGCGCTTCCGAGTGCTGCAGCCCAGCATTCGCGTAATTCAGGAGACGCTGCAGGATGCCCTCAACCTACCTGCGCTTCCAGAGCGCATCGAGTGTTTCGATATTTCACACATTCAAGGCGCTGAAACCGTAGCCTCCATGGTGGTGTGGGAAAAAGGCGCGATGAACAAATCGGAATATCGCAAGTTTCAGGTTAGGTCGGTGGAAGGCGTTGACGATTTCGCGAGTATGCGGGAGGTCGTCACGCGCCGATATCGTCGGCTGCAAGAAGAACATCGACCGATGCCCAGCCTGATTTTGATTGACGGAGGATTAGGCCAGTTGCACGCCGCGGCCGCAGCGCTGGAGGAGTTGAGCTTCACCAGCCAGCCATTGGCAGCCATTGCAAAGCGCGAAGAAGTGATTTACGTGTACGGCCAAGAGGATGAGCCGGTGGTGCTCGACCGTCACTCGCCGGTGCTGCACCTGGTGCAGCGTATCCGCGATGAATCGCATCGGTTCGCCGTCACCTATCACCGCAAGCGTCGAGAGATGCGCGATCGTGACTCCGATCTGCTGCGCATTCCCGGCGTCGGAGCACAAACCCGAAATCGCCTCATCACTCATTTCGGCAGCCTGCGGGCGATACAGTCTGCGTCTCTTGAAGCGCTGCAATCGGTTGTGCCACGCAAAGTCGCGGAAGCCATCTGCGCGCATTTCCAGACTTCCACTCTCGCAAACGAGCCCCCGGAATAGTGTCCGAACTCCGCGCTCATCTCTTGTGATGCGGCTGCGATCGCATCGCGCGGGAACTTTTCGCCGCGTCCTTCGTATCCAAATTTATTCGCCATCGCAGTGAAACCATGCTCTACTATGTCACTCGGAGAGCCGATGAAAATTCAAACAGCCAACGCAGAATCCTGGAAGCCGGTCATTCATCTTGCCCTCGCATTCGCGGCGATTAAATTCGCGGTTGAGTTCACCGGAAATCTGCTGTCACAGCATTTTGGCTATGGAATTTTTCGCGACGAAATGTACTACATCGTCTGCGGACGCCACCTTGCCTGGGGCTATGTCGATCAGGCGCCGATGGTTGCATTGCAGGCGCGCGTCGCAGAAATGCTGTTCGGCTTCCAACATCTGGCTCTGTTCCGCAGCTTCTCTGCACTCGCGGGCGCTGTCAAGGTTTTCCTGACAGGCATATTGGCGTGGCAATTAGGCGGCCGGCGGATCGCTCAGGTGATGGCGATGATCGCGGTCCTGACTGCGCCTGTTTACCTCGCAATCGACAGCTTTCTTTCCATGAATTCGTTCGAGCCGGTCTTTTGGATGGGATGCACGGTCGTGGTGCTTATCCTGGTCGCTGGAAACAGTCCGAAATGGTGGATCGCGTTCGGCATCCTCGGCGGCATGGGCTTGTTGAACAAGCCCTCTATGGCATTTTTCCTGGTGGCGCTGTTGATTGGACTTCTGCTGACGCCGCAACGACGGATTCTCTGGAGCCGATGGACACTGGCGGCGATCGGACTCATCGTCCTGATCTCGCTGCCTTACTTGTTGTGGCAGATTCATCATCAGTGGCCGACATTGGTATGGCTGAACAACGTGAACCACAGTCACAAGAATGTAAAGCTGGGGCCCCTTGCCTTCATCGGCGCGCAAATGATGATGCTAAACCCGATCAGCATTTTTTTGTTGCTGCCCGGATTGGTTTGGTTGTTCTTCGGAAAGACTGCACGTGGATTCCGCTGGATTGGCCTGATGTATGTTGTGCTGCTGGCGGTCATGATCCACCTATTTGCCAAGGATTACTACGTCGCGCCGGTTTACCCGGTCCTGTTCGCGGCGGGTGCACTGGCCTGGCAAAACCTCTTTTCCGCCACTCGAAAAACCGCGTGGCTGTTGCCCGCCTGGTGCAGGGTGATGGTCATCGTTGGCCTGATCACGCTGCCCATGGGAATCCCAGTCATGCCGCCGTACGCATGGATTCGCTATACGCATGCGCTTCACCTGACCAGCCAGAGCACGGAGACTGCAAGAACAGGCCCCCTACCTCAGTTCTATGCCGACAGATTTGGTTGGCACGGCCTGGTGGCCGAAGTCGCGCGAATCTACAACTCACTGACTCCTGCCGACCGAGCCGAAGCTGGAATTTTCTGCAATAACTATGGCGAAGCCGGCGCGATCGATTTGTTCGGGCCGAACTATGGTCTGCCACAGGCAATCAGCGGCCACCAGAATTATTATTTCTGGGGACCGCGTGGTTACACCGGCGACCTATTGATTGTCGTTGGTGAACGCAAATCCGATGTGGAGAAGTACTGCACTTCCGTGCAGCAGGTCGGAGCGACCGACAATTCATTGGCCATGCCGTTTGAGAACGGACCGATCTATCTCTGCCGCGGCGGAAAGGGTTCCCTCTCCGCCTTTTGGCCGAACGTTAAGAACTGGTACTAACCAAGCGCCTGGTAGATGCGGCGCGCTTTACCAGATGCGAACACGATCCGGAGGAGCCAGGTACAGTGTCTGTCCTGGCTTCACATCGAAGGCTGCATACCAGGGGTCGATATTTCGCACTGTGTCTGCGCGATATTCTGCCGGTGCATGCGGGTCGGTCATTACCTGACGGCGCAGCGCGGCCGGTCGAACCTTCGATCCCCAGTTCTGACCGAACGCTATGAAGAATTGTTGGTCGCCGGAAAATCCATCTTGTTCGGGCGCCGGTTTGCCATTCAGCGATGCGCGATATCCGTCGTAGGCGGCGGAAATTCCCGCGACATCCGCGATGTCTTCGGCCAGCGTCTGCTTGCCATTCACGTGAACATCAGGGAATGGCATATAGGTGTCGTATTGAGCGGCCAGCTTCGCTGTGGCTGCATCGAAATGCGCCAGATCCGCTGGGGTCCACCAGTCGCGCAGGCGGCCCGTAGCGTCAAATGTGCTGCCTTCCGTATCGAAGGTGTGACTGATTTCATGCCCGATGACGGACCCGATCGCTCCGTAGTTGACCGCCGAGGGAGCTTTCGCATCGAAGAAGGGCGGCTGCAGAATGGCTGCCGGGAAGTTCAGCGCGTCCTGTAACGGGAGATTCACAGCGTTGACCGTTTGCGGCGTCATCGACCATTCTTTGCGATCGACAGTTTTGCCCAGGCGATCGATTTGTTGATGGTAGCGAAATGTTCCTGCACGCAAGACGTTGCCGAAAATATCATCCGGCTTCACTTCGTAACCATCGTAGCTATGCCAGGTTTCCGGATAGCCGACGCCGACATAAAGAGCGTTCAGCTTGGCCTCAGCCTCCGCTTTGGTGGCTGGAGCCATCCAGGTGAGCGCTTCAATGCGCACACGGTAAGCAGCGATAATATTGGCCACCATGGCCACGGCAGCCGCTTTCGCTTCCGGCGAGAAGTAACGCTGTGCGTAGATCTTTCCGACCGCGTCGCCTAGCAGTCCATCGACGACGAAAACTCCGCGTTGTGCGCGAGGACGCTGTTGCGGCACTCCGACTAAAGTCTTCCCAAAGAAATCGAACCGCTCATCTGCAAGCGCTTTTGGTAGCACGCCCGCGTACTGTTCAATAAAGTGATAGGCCAGCCAGTCTTTCCAGGTATCCACTGGCGTCGAGGCTACCAGCGCCGCTTCACCCGTAAATGCACTCGGCTGCCAGACGATGAAGCTATCTTGATCCGCGAGCTTTGCCGCACGGAAATATTCTGCCCAATCCAGGCCGGGAGCCTTGGCGGCGAACTCCAAGCGCTTCCAGGTATTGTCGGCCTTGTGGATGTCTTCATCGTCAGCCAGACTGGTATGGGTTTGCGCGATCGCTTTTTCCAGAGCAATCACCCGCGTGGCACGCGTATCTGCATCGTCGAAACCGGCAAGCCGAAACATCGCGGCCACATGGGTTTGATACTTCGCCTGAATCTCCTTCATGTGAGCGCTGTCGCCCAGATAGTACTCGCGGTCAGGCAGCTCGAGTCCACCTTGAAGAAGATACGCGTGATAATGTTGCGGATCGTGAAAACCCGGCGCAACCCACAATCCGAATAGATTTGCCGTATGAAAGTTAGTGTCATTGAGAGGATCTACATCCGCACGGAGACTTTCGCCCAAGGCGCGGGCCAGATCGCGTTGGTTGTGGATGGCGGCGATGGCGGCCAGTTGAGAATGCAAGGGTGTCAGCCCTCTCGCCTCAATCGCGGACTCGTCCATGTAGGAGTTGTACAGATCGGCGATTTTGCGCGCCTCCGAACCTGCCGGCGCGTTTGCCTTGGCGGATTCCTGAATCAGCGCCGCGGTATTCTTGTTGGCCGTATCATCCAGCGTGGAGAAAACACCGATGCCGGCGCGGTCTGCAGGAATCGCGGTCCGCTTGATCCAGGCGCCGTTGGCATACATGTAGAAGTTATCTCCCGGCCTGACCGACCGGTCCATGTTGGCGACGTTTATTCCATGCGTTGCCGGCTTCGGCGCATTCCCCGCGCTCTGTGCGTGCAGGACCGACAACGACGGCGCAAGAACCACGCAGGCCGAGGTGATAAATATGGAATGGGACGATGGACGAAATCGCATGCTAGTGCTCTCCTTGAGTCCTACATGGGTGGCCCGCAACCGCTAAGAGATACAAGTATTTACTGGGCACCGATCAGGGTAGCACGAACGAAATCACAGCGAAGTTTGGACGACCGCGGCGAACCGGGAGCTACACTGAAGATTCATGCTGAAAGAAATCCGTCAACCGATGACGAGGGCCTAAGACGACCACCGTGCGCATCCTGACACGCTATATTCTCGGCGAAGTTCTCTCCCATACCCTGGTGGGCATTGGCTTATTTACGTTCGTGCTTTTCATGCCTCAGCTGGTCCAGATTCTGGAGCTCGTAGTGCAGGACGGCGCTTCTCCGATGAGTGTTCTGAAGCTGGTGCTGTTCACCCTGCCCAATTCTTTCACCGTCACAATCCCGATGGCGCTGCTGGTGGGTGTTTTGCTTGGGCTGAGCCGGTTAGCGGCCGACAGCGAAGTAACGGCGATGCGGGCCTGCGGCTTTGGCGTATTTCAGTTCGTCCGCATTGTCGCTATGGTTGGCGTGGCAGCATGGTTCCTCGGCCTATTCAATTCGCTCTACCTCGCACCCAAAGCAACCACTGCGATGTTGAGGGTAGAAAACTCGCTACGAGACTCGCAGGCCACATTTCAAGTGCAGCCGCGAGTGTTCTATGAAGATTTCCGGAATTCCATTCTGTATGTTCAAGATGTCAGGGTTGGCCGCCACGCTTCTGTCTGGTCGCATGTATTTTTGGCGGACATCAGCGATCCTCGCTCTCCGAAAATTACATTAGCCGAACAAGCCACCGTGGTTGGCGGACAACACCATGATCTACGCATGCGCCTGCGTAATGGCGAGCAGCATGAGATGCCGCCGAACGACCCGGGAGCCTACAGCATCTCCACGTTTGCACAGACGGACCTGCCAATCCAGATCAGCAGCAGCGGGCAGGAAACTACGCGAATCGGACACAGCGATGTGCCCATTCTGGCAATGACGAATCGCCAATTGTATGATCATGCGCAAGCCGCAAACGGCCGCTGGTACCAGATTGAGCTCCAAAAGCGCTATGCCTATCCCACCGCCTGCATGGTGCTGATGTTGGTCGGCATCCCGCTAGGATTGTCGTCACGGCGCGGTGGCAAGAGCATGGGCTTCGTGCTGACCATTTTTCTCGTCTTCGTCTACTACTTTCTTTCCTCCACTGGAATGGCGCTGGCGAAGCAACAAAAGATTCCCGTCATGCTTGGCGTGTGGGGAGCCAACCTGTTGTTCGGGATGGCGGGCATGTTGCTGCTGTACCAAATGTCACGTGGGACGGTTCGTTTCCCAATGCCGCGGGTTGGCGAGCAGCTACGCAAGGTCTTTCGTCGAGGAGCGGAGCCGTCTCCAGGGGCCGTGTTCGACGCTCTTCCCCGACGCACGCTGTATGAGGGATTTCCTCTGATTCTGGACGATTACGTGCTGCGCTCATTTGTCGGTAGCTTCCTTCTGGTTGAAATCAGTTTCGTAATGCTATCGCTGATTTTCTCTTTATTTGAATTGCTCAGCGATATCATCCGCAATCGCGCCGCACTGGAAGTTGTCGGTGAATATCTGCTGAACCTGACGCCGAGCATGATCTACACCATCACGCCTCTCAGCGTGTTGATCGCCGTCCTCGTCACGATTGGGACCCTGAATCGATCCAGTGAACTTACTGCGATGAAAGCTACGGGAATCAGCCTATATCGCGCTGTGGTGCCCATTTTCATGATCGCCGCCGTCCTTTCCGTTGTGATGTTCACCTTTGACCAGTTCTACCTGCCAAACGCAAACCGCAAACAAGAAGCACTGCGCAGCGAGATCAAAGGTAAGCCGCCCCGTACATTTCTTCGCCCTGACCGTGAATGGGTGTTCGGTAGGACCAAGCCGAATGAAGGCTCGCGGATTTTTTATTACGAATATTTCGATTCGGCCAACAATCGTTTTGCCAACCTGACGGTGCTGGAGTTTCAGCCGAACAGCTTTGTGCTTGCGGGGCGGATCTTTGCGTCCGACGTTGTCTGGGATCCACAGCAGCATGAGTGGACCTTCGAAGATGGCTGGGAGCGAACCTTCCAGGGCGGCACAATTTCCTCTTACCGGAAATTTAACAGTGAAGTGTTTCCGAACATCACGGAACCGCCGGGCTACTTTAAGAAAGAAGACCTCCAATCGTCCGAAATGACGTTTGCGGAACTCGCTCACTACATCCATGACCTGAGTCAAAGTGGCTTCGACACGCTTCCGTTGCGCGTGCAACTCGATAAGAAAATCGCGTATCCACTAGTCACCCTGGTGATGGCGATCCTGGCTGTTCCATTTTCTCTGTCGATGGGGCGACGCGGATCGTTGACGGGAGTCGCTGTCGCAATCGGCGTGGCCATCGCATACTGGGTCGCGGCAGGACTGTTTGAAGCCATGGGCAACGTCAACACCCTACCCGCGGTTCTCGCGGCTTGGTCGCCAGATCTGCTGTTTGGCCTGGTGGGCGGATATTTACTGCTGAGGACGCCGACGTAAATCTCATCGCCGGCACAAACAAGCTTCAATTCCTGCAACTATCCTTCTTGACTACAATCAAATGTGAGAAGGAACCCTTTTGACTCTGCTAGAAAATCTGCGCCCGCTGTTCCCGTACATGCGACGCTACCGCCGCGGATTTCTGCTGGGCGGCATCTTTGCCGTTTGCAGCAATGCCATTTGGGTCATGTTCCCCGAGGTTATTCGTCGCGCAATCGACGACATGACCAAGCACCTGAGTTACCGCGGCATTCTTTTTTACGCTGGAATTCTGGTCGCCGTGGCCTTGTCGAAGGGAGTCTTCCTCTTCTTGACCCGATGGGTTCTGATTGGCCTGTCGCGCGACATTGAGTACGACTTGCGCAACGATTTGTTTCGCGTGCTGGAACGCCAAGCTCCTTCGTACTTCCAGGAAAATCGCACCGGCGACATCATGGCCCGGGCGACCAATGACCTGAACGCCGTTCGCATGCTGCTTGGTCCGGCGATCATGTACAGCGCCAATACCATTCTGTTCACGATCGGTGCTCTCATTTTCATGATTCGGATCAGCCCCTGGCTGACGTTGCTGGCATTTGTGCCGCTGCCTGCGGCGAGCATTCTGGTTCAATACTTTGGTCGCAAGATTCATGAGCGCTTTGAGCGCATCCAGGCGATGTACTCCGACATCTCGGCGCAAGTGCAGGAGAATGTTGCGGGTGCCCGGCTGGTGCGCGCATTTGCGCAGGAAGGCGCGGAGGTTTCCGCATTCGAGCGCGCCAATGCGGAATATGTGCGTCGCGCTCTGCTTCTGGTTCGCCTGATGGGAATGTTGTGGCCCACGCTGGAATTCATGCTCGGACTGTCTCTGGTCGTCGTGCTGCTCGTAGGAGGTCACGAGGTGGTTGACGCGAAAATTTCTGTGGGTGCGTTCGTTGCATTCACCACCTATATGGTGATGTTGACCTGGCCTGTGATTGCCCTTGGCTGGGTGGTCAATCTGGTACAACGTGGCACCGCATCCGTCACCCGCATCCACGAGATTCTGATAGCAGAGCCGTCGATTTCTGACGCGACATTGCCCGCAACCGGCGCTGTCTCAACAGAAATTCGCGGCGACATTGAATTCCGCAACCTCAGCTTCGCGTACGACAACTCCGCGGCACCGGTGCTGCGAGATATTAACCTTCGGATTCCGGCAGGCAGCAGCTTCGCGATTGTCGGCCCAACCGGTTCCGGCAAAACCACTCTGGTCCGCCTGATTCCGCGGTTGCTAGAAGCGCAACGAGGCATGCTGCTGGTAGATAGCCACTCGGTCATGGATTATCCGCTGCAAAAACTGCGCGAAGCGATCGGATTTGTGCCACAGGAGACTTTTTTATTTAGCGAATCGATCCGCGAAAATGTTGCCTTCGGGGCTCCGGTTGCCACCGAGCAGGAGATTCTTGATGCGGCTGCCACAGCTCATATCCGCGACGAAATCCTCGAGTTTCCCAAAGGATTCGATACCCTCGTCGGTGAGCGCGGAATCACGCTTTCCGGTGGCCAGAAGCAGCGCACCGCCATCGCCCGCGCGCTAGTGCGCGATCCGCGCATCTTGATCCTCGATGACGCTCTTTCCAGCGTCGACACCTACACCGAAGAGAGAATTCTGCAGCGGCTGGCGGAAGCGATGCGCGGTCGCACCACGATCTTTATTTCTCACCGCGTATCGACCGTGCGCCACGCCGACCAGATCGCAGTGCTGGTCGATGGTTCTATCGTCGAACTGGGAACGCATGACGAACTCGTCGCGCGCAATGGCTACTACACCCAGCTGCACGAAAAGCAAATGCTGGAAGAAGAGCTTTCCGTCGTCAGTTGATCAAGTCGGCTTTTTCGTATTCCGCGCATCTTTCAAGTAATCGCTGAGTCCAATTGCCGCCGGAGATCATCCGGCTGATGACAGTGAGCAAAAGCCGTCTCGCGCGAAATACGATTCGCCCGAACAAGCTCGCCCAAAGATTGATCCATTGTCATCATGCCTTCACCACGGGCAATCATGATTTGCGAGCGGATCTGGTGGTCGTGACCCTGTCGGATCAGGTTGCGCATGGCGAAGTTGGCCATCATCACTTCAGTTGCCGGATAGCGACCGGTGCCGTCCGATGCCGGGACAAGTTGTTGCGCAACGATGGCCAGTAACGCCAACGACAGCTGCTGCCGGATTTGCTGCTGGTGTCCTGTCGGAAAGACGTCCAGGATGCGACTGATAGTTTGAGCAGTGTCATTCGTGTGCAGCGAAGAAAGCACCAGGTGACCGGTTTCCGCGGCCGTCAGGGCGGCAGACATGGTTTCTGCGTCGCGAATTTCGCCAATCAAGATCACGTCCGGATTTTGCCGCAAAACCGAACGCACCGCTTCCGCAAATCCCCGGGCGTCCGCACCCACCTCCACCTGTTCCACAATGGAGCTGCGGTTGGGATGTTCATACTCGATCGGGTCCTCGATGGTGATGATGTGGTCGCGGCGTCGAGCGTTGATCAAGTCAATCAGTGCAGCGAGGGAGGACGTCTTTCCGCAACCTGTCGGGCCCGTGAAGAGAACAAAGCCCTGGCGGCGCTCGGCAAGTGTAGACAGAATAGGCGGAAGATGAAGCGAATCGAGCGAAGGGATTTGCGCAGGAAGCAGGCGGATTGCAGCGGCCAAACTGCCTCGCTGATAGTGAACGTTCGCGCGGAATCGGCCGATATTGGGGCGCATGAAACAAAAATCGACGGAACGATTCCTCTCGAGTTCTTGTGGGAGCGTGCCCGACAGCAGCGGTTGCAGGTAGCTGCGCACTTCATCGGAGGAAGTGAGAGCACTGCTAGCCGTGGCCAAAGCTCCGTTAATACGAAACGCAATGGGAGAGTTGGCAACCAGCAACACATCGGATGCTTGCCGCTGAGCGGCGAGTGAGAGAAGCTGATCGAGATCGCGCGGACTTGCAACGGTTTTCTCACCGACGCGGGGCGCGCGGGCGACGGAGCGGTTCAACTCCTCGACCAGGCGGGCTAGCTCGCTGTCATTGGCGGACATGCAACCTAGTATGACTGAGAATCACGATGCAATAAAGTGGGCTAGGTGAACCCGTTCACGCGACGAAATCCGCCGGAACAGCCCGTGCATCGTTCTCTGAGCCATTCCCCTAACAAAATGCGCTCTAACCCTTTTCCGTTATTCCCATCGCTTTCACAATGACGCGTTTGCGCCGCTGGCCGTCAAACTCCGCATAAAAGACGCGCTGCCATCGACCCAAATCAAGCTTGCCACCGGTGATGGGCAGAGTTGTTTCATGGTGCAGCAACAGCGATTTCAGATGCGCATCTCCGTTGTCTTCTCCGGTCTGATGATGGCGATAATCCGGACCGACCGGCGCCAACTTATCCAGCCATTCCATGATGTCCGCGATGAGTCCTTCTTCCAGGTCATTGACGTAGACCGCGGCGGTAATGTGCATCGGCGACACGAAGCATAACCCATCCTGGATTCCACTGTGACGAACAATCTCTTCCACCTGCGGTGTGATGTGGACAATTTCACGCCGCTGTGGCGTCTGCATATTCAGGTATTCCGTATGTACCTTCATGAGACATAGGATACTGAGGAGGGCTGGAACGCTGCCAACACTTGGACAACTCCATGAGTCGCCACCACCACA
Source organism: uncultured Acidobacteriota bacterium (assembly GCA_963821145.1). Taxonomy (GTDB): domain Bacteria; phylum Acidobacteriota; class Terriglobia; order Terriglobales; family Acidobacteriaceae; genus JAKAAZ01. Next base: position 729,192 of record CAWGCV010000007.1, on the reverse strand, counting down.
AGTCGTCACACCCCTCCAAAGGGTCAGAATCCGAACAGCAATTGCGCAACATGTACGCGGCGCTGCTCGAGGCCTACGGAACTCGCAAGTGGTGGCCCGCCGAGACCGCATTTGAGGTGGTACTTGGCGCTTTTTTAACCCAGGCAACCGCGTGGCGCAGCGTTGAGCGATCCATCGCGAATCTGCGCGAGGCCGAAGTGCTGAGCGTCGAAGGCATAGGCGGAATACCTCTGGAGAGACTACGCGAGCTAATTCGCCCCTCAGGGTTTGTTCAAAGAAAAGCAGCTTCTATTAAAATCTTTGTCCAATTTCTGGACGAACAGTTCAGCGGGTCGCTCGAACAAATGGCCGAGGCGCCCACCGCTGAGTTGCGCACACAGTTGCTCGCACTCCCTGGAGTCGGACCGGAGACCGCCGATGCCATCCTGCTCTACGCGCTCGAGCATCCGGTGTTTGTGGTCGACGAGTATCTGCGGCGTGTGGTTACACGACATGAACTTCTTCCCGCGAATGCGCGTTATGCGGACTTGCAGTCTTTGGGAGACGGTGCGATTGCCAGTCCAACGCGCGAAGAAACTGCAGGCCACGCCAACGAACTACATGCGCTAATCGTTGAGGTCGGCAAGCGTCATTGCGGCACGACTCCGCGCTGTGAAGGATGCCCGTTGCAGCCGTTTCTGCCGGACGCAAACTCGAAGCCGCTATACTGAAGGTTCTGGCTGGAAGGACTCACGACAGAATTCAATCCCCACCTGAGAGGAAACTCGCATGAAAAGTTTTACCATGTTCGGAGCACTTGCAATCGCGGCGATATTGTCCGTCGGCGTTGCCAGCGCTCAGACCACGACGCTAAAGGGCATTGTCAGCGATCAGATGTGCGGTGCGCACCACATGATGGCCGGCGCCAGCGCACAAAAATGCACCCGCGAATGCGTCGGCATGGGGTCCCCATACGCGCTCGTCGTCGGAGACAAGGTGTATACGTTACAAGCCAATCCTGAGGTAAAGAAGGAACTGTATACGCTTGCTGGCGCGCCGGCAGTGGTTAAAGGCACGGTGTCCGGCATGACCGTACAAGTCGTCGCGGTGGCAGCCGCCAAGTAGGCTCTCGCATCCCTGTCTCGGCGACTAGAAAATATTTTTCAGACGACGCGACCTCTTCCGCACGTTCACCGACGGACCGATTTCAACGATGGCACTTCTACTCCACGTCGCGACCACAAATCCCGGAAAACTTCGTGATTTCGAGGTTGCTTCCAAGCCGCATGCGCGCGATGTTCAATTTGCTCGGCTGCCTGGAATGGAGCGACTTGAACCGCCAGCTGAAGACGGCGCCACATTCGAAGAGAATGCTCGCATCAAAGCGATCGAATACAGCCGCCATGCACCGGGCACCATCGTTTTGGCCGACGATTCCGGCCTGGAAATAGATGCGTTGCATGGCGCGCCGGGTGTACGTTCCGCTCGCTACGCGGCCGATGCAGGCTTTGATCCCGAGCCAATCCACGCAACAGACGATGACACGCGCAACAATGCGTTCTTGTTGGAAAATATGCGAGGAGTTCCGGCACTGCGGCGAACTGGCCGGTACCGTTGCGTGCTGGCAGCGGCGCGCGACGGAGAATGCATCGCGGTCGCCCATGGCACCCTGGAAGGCACCCTTCTTGAAACTCCACGAGGGAGCGGGGGCTTTGGCTACGATCCTCTTTTTTATGTGCCGGAGTTGCATCGAACCATGGCGGAAATCAGTCTGGAAGAGAAATATAAAATCAGCCACCGCGGGCATGCTCTGCGCCGACTGCTGACACAACTGACTCCCAGCCAGAGTGAAGCGAAGAACCTTTAAGCCGCGTCGAAGCTAACCCTTCGCCATCAGTTCAGCCACCGGAGCGATGTCGACCTCGATATCCTCGCGCTTTTTCATGCTGGCGCAAAGGTAGTCTCGATTCATGGTGGCGATCACGCCCAACGGAATCTCTTTCGGACACACGCCCGTACACTCGCCAATGCTGGTGCAATTACCGAAGGCTTCGGCGTTCATTTGCGCAACCATTCGCAGGGCGCGGCGATCACGCTCCGGACCGCCCTGGGGAAGAATCCCGAGGTGCGCAATTTTTGCTCCTGTAAACAGGGCTGCAGAAGCATTGGGGCAGGCCGCCACGCACGCGCCGCAGCCAATGCAGGAGGCAGCGTCCATCGCTTGATCTGCCGTCTCCTTGCCAACCAGCAGTGTGTTGCCATCGGGCGCGTGACCGGTTGAAACCGAGATGTAGCCGCCGGCCTCAATAATATGGTCGAATGCAAGACGGTCAACGACTAGGTCTTTAATCAGCGGAAACGCCAACGCCCGCCAGGGCTCGATGACCAATTCATCCCCATCTTTAAAATGCCGCATGGTCAACTGGCACACCGTGGTCGCGCGTTCCGGACCATGCGCGACACCGTTGATCATGAAGCCGCAGGAACCGCAAATCCCTTCGCGGCAGTCATGTTCAAACGCCACCGGCTCTTCGCCGCGCTCGATCAAAGATTCGTTCAGTACATCGAGGCATTCCAGCATCGACATTTCGGGATCGACATGATCGACCGCGTAAGTGATGAATTTGCCCTTCTCTTTACTGTTTGTCTGCCGCCAGATTTTCAATGTTAGTTTCATTACTTATAGCTCCTCTGGCTCGGATGAACGTAATGGAACTCGAGCGGTTCCTTCGTCAATTCGGGGGTTGCATCAGGACCGCGATAACCCCACGCAGCAACATAAGAGTAGTGCGCATCATCGCGCTGAGCTTCACCATCCGGCGTTTGATATTCCTCGCGGAAATGGCCGCCGCAGGACTCATTCCGATCGCGGGCGTCGATGCACATCAGCTCCGCCAGCTCAAAGAAATCGGCCACGCGGCCTGCCTTCTCGAGACTCTGATTCAGGTCGTCTCCGCTGCCGGGAACGGTGACGTTCTGCCAGTATTCCTGACGCAGCGCGCGAATTTTTCCAATCGCAGTTTCAAGCCCCTCTGCCGTGCGGGCCATGCCACAGTAGTCCCAGACGATTTTGCCCAGTTCACGATGGAAAGAATCCACCGTGCGATTTCCCTTGATCGCGAGCAGCTGGTCGACCTTTTGCCGAGCTTCGCTCAGAGCATTCTGCACTTCAGGGCGGGAATCGTCGACTTTGGCGAACTTGTTTGTCGCCAGATAATTTCCCACGGTGTACGGAATGATGAAGTAGCCGTCGGAAAGTCCCTGCATCAGGGCGCTGGCACCCAGGCGATTCGCTCCGTGATCGGAGAAATTCGCTTCGCCCAAGACAAACAATCCCGGAATCGTGCTCTGCAATTGATAATCCACCCAGAGCCCGCCCATGGTGTAGTGGATCGCCGGGTAGATGCGCATCGGCACCTTGTAGGGATTTTCGTCCGTGATGCGCTCATACATATCGAACAAATTTCCGTAGCGCTCACGAATCGTCTTTTCGCCCAGGCGTGCAATGGCCTCGGAGAAATCCAGATACACGCCGAGTCCCGTCTTGCCTACTCCGCGCCCTTCATCGCAAACTGCTTTAGCGTTGCGCGAAGCTACGTCGCGAGGAACCAGGTTTCCAAAGCTGGGATAGCGCCGCTCGAGATAATAATCGCGTTCCGCTTCCGGGATTTCGTTCGGCGGCCGTTTGTCGCCTTTCATCTTCGGCACCCAGATGCGACCATCATTGCGAAGGGACTCGCTCATCAGCGTCAACTTCGACTGGTACTCTCCGGAGACCGGAATACACGTGGGGTGAATCTGCGTGAAGCACGGATTGGCAAACAGCGCGCCACGCTTGTGAGCACGCCAGATGGCGGTTACGTTGGAACCTTTCGCATTCGTCGACAGATAGTAGACATTGCCGTAGCCACCGGTAGCCAGGATCACCGCGTCCGCCAGGTGGACATCAAATTTTCCGGTGACCAGGTTGCGAGTGACAATTCCTCTCGCCTGTCCATCGATCACAATCAGGTCCAGCATTTCAGTACGCGGGATCATGGTTACAGTTCCAGCATGAACCTGCCGTTCCAGCGCTTGATATGCGCCAAGAAGAAGTTGCTGGCCAGTCTGGCCTCGCGCGTAGAAAGTGCGCGATACCTGCGCGCCGCCGAAGGAACGATTCGTCAGCGTCCCCCCGTATTCGCGGGCAAAGGGAACTCCCTGGGCGACACACTGATCAATGATGTGATTGCTGATTTCCGCCAGCCGATAAATATTAGCTTCACGTGCGCGAAAGTCTCCGCCCTTCACAGTGTCATAGAAAAGTCGGTGAATGCTCTCGCCATCATTCGGGTAATTCTTAGCCGCGTTGATGCCGCCCTGTGCGGCGATGGAGTGGGCGCGACGAGGTGAATCCTGAAAGCAGAAACATTTGACGTTATAGCCCAGTTCCCCGAGAGAGGCGGCGGCGGAAGCCCCGGCCAAGCCGGAACCAACCACAATCAGGGAATGCTTGCGCTTATTAGCAGGATTGACCAGCTTCATGTCGAAGCGAGCCTTGGCCCATTGTTGTTCAATCGGACCGGAAGGGATTCTTGCGTCGAGTGTCATGTTATCTCACGAGTCCAAGCAGAATGCTAATCGGGATCGATATGTATCCCAGAACGATCAGAGTTGCAATCAAGAGCGCAGCGCGTTTCAGGGTCTGCGTGTGACGAGGATGAGCGATTCCTACAGACTGAAACATGCTCCAAATGCCATGTCGCAAATGGAAACCCAGGAGGGTAATCGCGAAAATGTACCACACCGAAACCCACCAGACCTGAAAGCCCGACACCAGGTTGTGATACACGTCGCCTTCAATAAACCGCGCCTCGGGGTGAATAAATCCGGCGGTAAATTGCAGCAGGTGGAAGATGATGAACACCAGAACAATGGGTCCGCTCCAATACATGGTGCGCGAGGCATAGGAAGAATTGATCGCCTCTTTGCGGGAGTAGCCGATGGGGCGCGCCTTCTTGTTTCGCAGCGCGAGCTGCACGGTTGCGGTAATGTGCAGAATGATTGCAATGATCAACGTGATCCGGACAATCCATAGCACTTCGCCAATGCTGTGCAGAAAATGGCCGTAGGCATTGATTTTTTCTGGCCCTTCAAACACCTGCAGGTTGCCAAGCAGATGGCCGATCACAAACAGAAACATCATGGCGCCGGTGACAGCCATGACCACTTTCTTTCCGTTGGTGGATTGCCAGAATGTGACCGCGCGATTTCTGCGCGGGCGAACCGCGGCGCTTACCGTTGCGCTCATGAAATTTTTCCAACCTTGTCGAAGTAGTTCATGAATCTCCAGACCCTCTGTTTGGTTGAGGATTCTTGATCCCGCCCTGTCCTGATGCTCGAGACGATGAATTCGATGCGCGTCCTGCGTGACCGACTGCCGTCGAAGACGCACGGCACTCCACGCGGCGTGCGTAGAAACCGCCATTCAACAGGCAGGAAGGGGCGCGGAAGAGTCAACTTCTATTATTGGAGCGTGATGGGGCCATCGTCAAGGAACGCGGTCGTTTTGGCGCATCCTCGACTCACCCATAGTTTTAAGCCAGGAAATTGTATGCTTGCCGGGGAAGACACTTCCAAAGCGATACACGGAAATGGGTAGTCTCGCATAAGCCTCTCCAATTGCTTGAGAGGCTCATGCGAGACTTGGGGGAGGGCTGCTGCCCGATCAGCCATTACGACTGAATTTCTGCCGTTACATCATTTCCAACTTGAAACGAACATGCTTACACGGGACCTATGTTGCTGAATTCATCGTCGTCGTCCCGCCGCTGTCGATCTTTCCCGCGTTCCGCTGCCTTATCGGCCTCCCGTTCCACTCGACGATGCGATTGCGCAGCGTCATCGGTTGCCGATCCAGGATCGTCTTTCTTAACTGCCGGAGTGTCCTTATTCAATTCACGCAGATCAGTCATCATTCCACCTTCCTGTTAAGTAGAAGATGAAGTCACCGTAATTGGGGTTGTCCTTCAATCCGTCGCTCGTCGAAGATAAGCCGAGAATTCACTGGCCTTTTATGTCTTGGCGCTCTTCTCGAACAGCATTTACCGCTCGACGATCGCGCTCTACTGACATTGGGTAAAACCTATCGTGGAAGTCATCGCAGTTTCGCCGGAGCCGACCGATACCGGTCCATTCGCCGCTCGGAGGCTCCCTGCCGGGCAGGCAGCCGCGCTACCTGTGCCGGGAATTGCAGCGACCGACTCTGCCGTGTATGCCGCAGTGGTTCCCTGCTGCTTGAACTGTGCTGTTTGCTCTGAGCAGGCGACCACGTTCGGTGTCGAAGTGGGCAACTGCATGGCAAATGGCGCGCAATCCACGCCGGCTGCGCAGTTGGATCCATTCGTTGTCAACATGGCTTCATTGTATGGGCTCTGGCTGGGCAGCAATGGCACGGTGATCGTGTTGCCGTTGGTCGCGATTTGCTGCAGCGCGTCGGCCTGTACTGCCAACGAAACACCAAGCGGATTCATGCCGGTTCCTTGAGTCGTGATCAGACCTTCCAACGTTCCCTGCTGCGATCCCGGTACCAGCGGAATTTTGCCCGCCAATTGTCCCGACTGAATTCCAGTTTCCACCCCGGCGGAATAGGAAACGCTCGCGCCGTCCACGCCGACCGCGACCAGATCATAGGTCCCCTGCGGTACAGGGCACAAAACGAAGGTGCCGTCGCTTCCTGCAGCAGTGCGCATCAGGATTCTATCGATGCCCGTCGTAGCGTCCTTCTGTTCCAATGCCACCACGACGTTCCCACCCGACAACGGCTGTCCAGTTTTCGAGCTGACAACGGTGCCGCTGATGGTGCTTCCCGCCGATGGGATTAGCCCGGCATGGGCAATCGGATTGAACTCGTATTGGCCATCCGGAGTCGCCAGGATGGAGGAGCAGACGTCGAAATTCAGATCGATATACGGTTGATCGCCGGCGTTAAATGAGACGCTTCCGTTGATGAGGCGATTCGCGGCCAGTTCAATTCCCTGGCTCGCCGTTGCAGGAAGCACTAAATCATGCAGGCTGTTGTCTGTCCGCACCAGGCAATTCGCATAGGAGGCCCCGCACGCATTGTTCGAAACGCTGGGCGCAACGGAGTCCGGCGCAAGAAAAATTCGAACCTGCTGGTAATTTCCAGCCGTCACTTGTTGTCCCACTCCCAGCGAAGCCAGGAAGCAGTTGCTATTGGCCTGCCCCATCAGATCCACTTGTTGCGGAGCTGCGGAAAGTCCGGGCGTCAAGTCAACGAAACTCGGATCGTTCGCGGGAGCATTGGCATTCGTGCTTGCCCGGACGTCCGCGATTGTGACATAGACATGGGTGAATGGTCCGCCGGATGATTTGCATGCGGCAGGGTCGCTAATCACCACGGTCACGGCGGCGGCGTTAGTAACCGGAGTAGTAACTGGATCGGTAACCGGAGAAGTAACTGGCGCGGGTGGTGAGCTTAACGTCGACCCGGCGTTAGACGGTGCACCGCCGGCGCATCCAAATGAAGCTAGGCAAAGCAGCATGACTACGCACGCGGTGGGGATCCAGGGGCGCATTGACTCTCCGATTCCACGGTAATACTTACATATCAAGACGGTTGTGGCAGTAGTGGTGCACGCGGTGTGCCACAACCTGAGTTCTTGAAGCCGTTTGCAATGTGGAAATCTCTTTCACCCCGTAAACTACTCGCATCACATATTCATTTCCAGAACGCAGGTTACTTTTACATTACCAAAGGGACATATTTTCCCGTTTTGGGAATTTTCATTGCCGTCAAAATCCTGCGTCTATGGGTACTTTTTACACAGGGGATGGAGACGAAATGCCTTTGCATTCGATGGACTCTCGGTGATCCATTCCTGGCGCAACTTGAATCCCTTTCCGGCTGCCCTTAATTTCCAACTGCCGCGCCATCGCGTGACCGCAGCCACAGAATTTCCCGAGCCGTTACAATACGGAGTGATGGTTCGTTCAAGATTTCGACTCCCTCTCCTATATCCAGTCGTCCTTTTCAGTCTCGTCGTCTGTGGACAGATGGACGCCGCTCCCAGAAGTGGCGCTTCACGAGGGCCGCAGCAACAACAGCAAACGAGCCCGCCGCAATCAAACGATTCTGGTGGACAATCGCAACAGTCCACCCCAGCCGCAACGGATTCCTTGCCCGATGATCCGGGAACCACGGCTCACGTTGAACCTCCAATTGCCCCCGACGGCCCAACCGCCGTCTTCGACACAACAATGGGCAGGATGACCTGCGGGCTGTACACCAAAGAAGCGCCGGTCGCGGTCGCAAACTTTATAGGGTTGGCAACGGGTACCAAGGTATTCAAGGATCCCGTCACGCACAAGAACGTGCATGGTAAGCCCTTCTACAACGGCACCACGTTTCATCGTGTGATTCCGGGATTTATGGTGCAGGGCGGAGATCCGACGGGCACCGGAACGGGAGACGCCGGCTATTTTTTCAACGACGAGATTGATCCAAATCTGACCTTTAATGTGGCCGGCCGACTTGCCATGGCCAATGCCGGTCCGAATACCAATGGCTCTCAGTTCTTTATCACTGTGGGTCCACAACCTTCTCTCGATCAGCACTACACGATCTTCGGGCAATGCGATCCAGCCAGCGTTCTGGTCGCCGAATCGATTACGCAGGTGCCCCGCGACTCTCAGGACAAACCAGTCGATCCGGTTTATCTCAATATAGTGACGATTGTGCAACCGGGCCAGCCCCTCCCGTCCGCTCCGGCGCCCTCGACGCCTCCAGCCGGAGCGGTAACTCCATCTCCGGCCCCGAGCCAACCGTGATCGATCACGTATTCATGTCTCAACCGATAGCAATTTGAACAATGTCGTCCGATAAAGTTTCAACCATTCAAGAGGAGTTCGCCAATCATGACCCAAACACCCGGAACCTACGCCATCTTCCAGACATCGCAAGGCAAGATCGTATGCCGCCTCCACGAAAAAGAAGCGCCGAAAACCGTAGCCAACTTTATCGACCTGGCGGAAGGCAGTCGCGAGTGGACGCATCCGACCAACAATAAAAAATCCAAAGATAAGTTATTCGATGGGACAATTTTTCATCGCGTCATTCCAAAGTTCATGATCCAGGGCGGCGATCCAGCGGGTACTGGCTTTGGCGGTCCGGGATACAAGTTTGAAGATGAGACCAAGGGTTCGCCGCACGGCTTTAATAAGCCCGGCAAGCTGGCCATGGCAAACTCTGGGCCGAACACGAATGGGTCACAGTTCTTTATTACCGTCGCTGCGACTCCATGGCTGACTGGCAATCACACGATTTTCGGCGAAGTCATCGAAGGGCAGGACATCGTGGACAAAATTTCTGAAATCGATCGCGATCGGTCCGATAAGCCGCGCACCCCCGTGGTTCTTGAAAGTGTCACCATCGAGCGCGTTGCGTAGACCTCTGTCATCGTCCGATCTTCCCTGAATCCTTTTCCCTTTTTCGTCGATCTAAGTCGTGAGGGAAAGATTTAGGGAGAACAGATGAGCGAAAATAAGCAGGTCGCACTGATTACCGGCGCGAATAAGGGCATTGGATTTGAAACCGCACGCCAGCTGGGAAAGCTTGGCATCACAGTCGTAGTGGGCTCGCGCGACGCGGCCAGGGGTGATGCGGCGGCGGCGAAGCTTCGCTCGGAAGGCATCGACGCACAACCCCTGAAGTTGGATGTGACGCAGGCGAAAGACCGTGATGCGGCCGTCAAGTTTATTCAGGAAAAATTCGGTAAACTCGATATCCTGGTCAACAATGCCGGCATCGCGGAAGAAGGCGGCTGGGGCAAGAATACGACTAGCAGTACCTCGCAAAAGACGCTCGAAAAGACCTTTGAGACCAATTTATTTGCTCCGGTCGCGTTGACCCAGGCTTTGCTGCCCTTGATTCGCAAAAGCCCCGCGGGACGGATCGTCAACCTATCCAGCATCCTGGCATCCAACACCTTACACAGCGATCCCAAGTCCCCGATTTATAACAGCAAGGCGTTTGCCTACGACGCATCGAAGTCGGCGTTGAATGCGTTTACGATTCACCTGGCGCACGAACTGCGTGACACCAACATCAAAGTCAATTCAGCGCACCCAGGCTGGGTGAAAACGGATATGGGAACCGGCGCCGCGCCGATGGAAATTGTGGATGGTGCGAAGACTTCGGTTGCCTTAGCCACGCTTGCGCAAGACGGACCGAACGGCGCCTTCATTCACATGGGAAAGCCGTTGCCGTGGTAGCTTGCTGAAGATTCGACAAATATCACGAAAGAGAGAGGCCCGCGCGATGCGGGCCTCTTCTTTTCAGCAGGAAGAAATTCTAGACGCCGATCACAGCGCAAAGTTCCTTAACGGAGTTTGCACTCTTCTGCAGCCCTGCCTGTTCTTCGTCAGTCAATTTAATTTGAATAATCTCTTCCAGACCTCGCGCGCCCAACTTGCATGGCACGCCGATGAACAAGCCGTTAATTCCGTATTCACCTTCAAGGTAAGCGGCACACGGCAAAATCTTCTTCTTGTCCTTCAGAATCGCCTCCACCATTTCAACGGCAGCTGAGGACGGCGCATAAAAGGCGCTTCCGGTCTTGAGGTGCTTCACGATCTCAGCGCCACCATCGCGGGTGCGCTGAATGAGCCGCTCAATCGTGGCCGCATCCATCAGCTCTGTAATTGGAATTCCTGCAACCGTGGAGTAGCGCGCCAGCGGCACCATGGTATCGCCATGGCCTCCCAGCACGAACGCTGTGACATTCTCCACGCTCACCTTCAGCTCGTCCGCGATAAATGTGCGGAATCGCGCCGAATCCAGAACGCCGGCCATCCCGATCACGCGCTCGCGATTGAACTTCGACAGCTTGTAGGCAGCCTGCGCCATCGCATCCAGAGGATTGGACACGATGATAAGGAAGCAATCTGGCGATGCCGCGACTACTTTACTGACAACATCCGACATGATCTTGAAGTTGGTGTGCAGCAGATCGTCGCGGCTCATGCCGGGCTTGCGAGGAATGCCTGCCGTAATGACAACGACGTCGGAGTTTGCCGTGGCTGCGTAATCATTGGAGCCGATGGCGTGAACATCCAGCTTTTCAATGGGCATTGCTGACATCAGATCGAGTGCCTTCCCTTGCGGGACACCTTCCACGACGTCGACTAAAACAATATCTGCCAGCTCCTTCGACGCGATCCAATGCGCGGTTGTGGCTCCCACGTTGCCCGCGCCTACAATTGAAACTTTCTTCCGCATATTTCTCCTTTACAAAATCTTCTTCAATGGCAATCAGCGAGTCACCGCGACCGCATCCATGTTTTCAATCATTCGAGTCGCAAATTCACTGGTTCCCACCTTGGTGGCTCCCTGCATCTGGCGCTCAAAATCGTAGGTCACAAATTTCTGCTGAATCGTCCGCTCCATCGAGTTTTCGATCAGTCGAGCGGCCTCGGTCCAGCCGATGAAATCAAATAGCATCACGCCCGACAACATCACGGAGCCGGGATTAATGACATCCTTGTCCGCATACTTTGGCGCCGTTCCGTGAGTAGCTTCAAACACCGCGTAGCCATCGCCGACATTCGCGCCCGGCGCGATTCCCAGGCCGCCGACCTGTGCTGCGCATGCATCAGAAATGTAATCTCCGTTCAGATTCGGAGTCGCCAGCACGCTGTATTCATCGGGGCGAACGATCACTTGTTGAAAAATGGAATCCGCTATACGGTCGTTGACCAGCAGCATTTTCTTCCACTTTCCTTGCCCGTGGCTGACGCCAATGCTATCGATGACATGCTTCACTTCCGCGTACACTTCGTCGCGAAACTTTTGCGGTGCATGCTCAAGGCCCGGCTCGATCATGGCGGCATTCTGCTCCACGGTCACGCCCGGCTTCGATTCCAGGTTGCCAAGAATCCAGCTCTCGCGCTCCGTCACAACAGAATCCCGGAATTCATCAACCGCGACTTCATAACCCCACTCGCGAAATGCGCCTTCCGTAAATTTCTGAATATTTCCCTTGTGCATCAGGGTGACGGACTTGCGACGATGTTTCAAAGCGAAGTCAATCGCCACTCGCACAAGCCGCTTGGTTCCAGTAATTGAGATCGGCTTGATTCCGATGCCAGAATCTTCGCGAATCTTTTTCTTGGTGCCAGCCAGCATCGTATTGTTCAGGAAGTCGAGAATCTTCTTCGCTTCAGGAGTTCCCTCTTTGAATTCGATGCCCGCATAGACGTCTTCCGTATTTTCGCGAAAGATCACAATGTCTAATTTTTCCGGATGCTTTACTGGACTGGGAACGCCCTGATAGTAGCGTACGGGACGAATGCAGGAATATAAATCCAGCATCTGTCGCAGGGTCACGTTCAATGAACGGATACCACCACCGACAGGCGTCGTCAGTGGACCTTTAATCGAAACCCGCAAATCTTTTGCTGCTTGAACGCTATCGTCGGGAAGCCAGTTCTGGAAACGTGCAAATGCCTTCTCACCCGCAAAAATTTCAAACCACTTAACCGCACGTTTTCCACCGTAGGCCTTCGCCACAGCGGCATCGAATACACGTTGCGATGCACGCCAAATATCGCGACCTGTTCCGTCGCCTTCAATGTAAGGAATAATAGGATTGTCGGGTACTTGATACGTTCCGTTGGAATATTCGATCGGCTTGCCATCTTTGGGCAGCTCGATGCCACTATAACTTGCCTGCATTGCCTGCTATCTCCAATTTTTGAATCGGATTGTCCTTGAACAGGCTACCACTCCAACTCTGCTGCCGCCACGTTACGGCCGGTGACAAACTCGGAGTATTTTGATCGGCGAATGCTCGGACATGGGCCTCGCGCTACACGACATCCGCAAACTCATCTAGGATGGAAGATGTGCCAGCATCCAACCTACGCACGATTCGCCCACACACTTCCTCCTCCATCGGTTTCAATCTTCGTCTTGGATCGTCGCTTGGGGCTTTGCTGATGGCGTGTTTCAGTCCACTCTGTCAGGCGCAATATGGAGGCGCGCGCAATCCGTCCATGGGCACCGTATCGAACGGTCTGCCCACGTATTTGAAACATGCCGGCATCGCGCAAAATTTGAATCGTAAATTGCCATTGAGTGCGGCGTATGTCGATTCCACCGGAAAACCCGTTACGCTGGGCGATTACTTCGGCAAGCGACCTGTCGTTCTGGCGGAGGTGTATTTCAGCTGCGGCATGCTATGCCCGCAGGTGATGCACGGTGCTGCAGACGCCTTGAAGCAGACCGGTTTCAAAGCTGGCAGAGATTACGAGATCGTGATCGCCAGCTTCGACCCCAAAGACAGAGCGCAGCAGGCTGCCAGCGAAAAACAATTATTTCTCAGCTGGCTCGGCGATCCTGCGGCGGCGTCCGGCGTGCATTTCCTCACTGGGAAACAACCATCGATCGATGCGTTGAGTTCGGCGACCGGTTTTCATTACGTGAGTGTCCCTGGTCCTGATGGCAAGATGGATCAGTTCGCCCACTCCAGCGTCATTATGGTTGCAACCCCGGATGGTCGGCTCTCAAAATACTTCTCGGGGATCCAATATGAGCCTCGCGATCTGCGCCTGGCCATGGTCGATGCTTCGAACCATAAAATCGGCACGGCAGCCGATCTGTTTCTGCTCTATTGCTGCAACTACAACCCCTCTTCCGGGCGTTATACAGTTTCTATTCTGCGAGTACTGGGCTTCGCCGCATGCTTCACCATCCTGATCATTGCGGGGATGATCTATCTATTGACGCGCAAACCGACCGGAAGAAATTTTCCGCCATCGTCGCCAAGCGCCGCCTAGTTTTCAGTCCAAGGGTTACATTCTTTGCACATCAATGTCGTGCCAAGATGCTGCCGGCGTCCGTCTTCTTCGATCACCCACGGCCGCACCGTCCATGGCGGCCGATGACGCACATGCTGCGCATGGCCGCACGACAAGTCTGCAACCCAGTCGTCGTGTTCATCCTGATGAAAACCTACAATCGCAGACAGTTTTCCTTCCGCCATGAAACCAGAGTAGCCCAGCCGCACCCCGCGTGAAGAAGGCTAGCAAGGCATAATGGAGAAGTTCTCTGCCTCGGCACATTCACAGTGATCTACGTTTTCGATGTACTCATTCTCGGCGCCGGCGCGGCTGGCTTGATGTGTGCCATCGAGGCGGGAAAACACGGCAAGCGGGTAGCCGTGCTGGATCGCGCGGAAAAGATTGGGAAGAAGATTCTCATCTCTGGCGGAGGCCGGTGCAACTTTACCAATATTTATTGCAGTCCAGAACACTTCATCTCCGCGAATCCGCATTTTTGCAAGTCCGCGCTGGCCCGATACACACCGCAGGATTTTATTGCCACAGTCGAGAAACATCAGATTCCATATCACGAGAAGACACTCGGCCAGCTTTTCTGCGATCGCTCTGCGCGCGACATCGTCGCGTTACTAGAAGAGGAATGCCGCGACGCCGGCGTGCAGATCTTCTTGAACGCCCATGTGGAGCGGGTGAATCATTCGAACGGCTTTGAAATCCACACTCAGGATGAGATCTTTTCCTGCGGTGCAGTGGTGGTGGCAACTGGTGGGCTTTCCATTCCGAAAATGGGCGCAACTCCCTTCGGATATCAGTTGGCCACACAATTTGGAATCGCCATTCAACCTTGTCGCCCGGCGCTGGTGCCGCTTCTATTTTCGAACGACAATTTGAAAGACTACGCCGATCTCGCCGGAGTTGCGACGCCAGCGGTGGTGCGCTGCGGGGGCCAGCAATTTCGAGAGAGCATACTGTTTACTCATCGCGGTTTAAGCGGCCCCGCGATCCTGCAGATTTCTTCTTATTGGAAACATCGTGAAGCGTTGGAAATCGATCTGGCCCCCGATACTGAATGGACGAAGCCGTGGCGCGATCCGAGCCTTCCACGACATTCCGAGACGGCGAAGAAATTGTTGCGCGCGACACTTCCGCACCGTCTCGCCGATCGCTGGCTGGCTTTGCATCCATCGGAAGATTGGACCAATCACTCTCTTCACGCGTGGGAGCGTGAGCTGCATCACTGGACCGTTATGCCTTCAGGCACGGAAGGATATGCGAAAGCGGAGGTCACGGCGGGCGGCATCGATACGAATGAACTCTCCGCAAAGACAATGGAATGTCGAAAGATTCCTGGCCTGTTCTTTATCGGCGAGGTTGTCGACGTCACCGGCCATTTAGGTGGCTTCAACTTTCAATGGGCCTGGGCATCCGGTTTCTGCGCAGGGAAGACTCTATCCAGTTAGCCTGTAAATGCGCGGATACAAGCTACAACCGGCGATAATCTAATTTAAAATAGAAACAATTGTCTCGTTGGCGGGTTTGCATCGTGGGCGGCTGCTTCGCTCGAATGCGAGTTGTCTGCGCGAATATTTCGCTTGAGATTGAATCAGCGTGGACCCTTCCGCTGATTTGCCAGGACGCGACTTGGAGTTGGCCGATAGAGGTCATACTTTTTCGCAAGATAGAGGTTTAGTTTGGCTCAGATTTGTCGCTTGGCGGCTGCCTCATTGGCCGTAGTCTTTTTTCTTGCGGTCCCGCTTGCACGATCCCAATCGGCAAACGCTTCCCTGACTCTGCCCGACAATCCGTCCCCGCAGGGGCAGTCGGGTGATTCTCAGAGCAATTCACACCAGCAGACAACCGGCGCTGCGCCCACAGGTCAGAGCAGTTCATCTCAAGCCCCGCAAACAAACGAGCCGCTGACCGCGGAACAGCAACTTAAACTGCAGGAGAAGCAACGAATCCTGGGTGTGATGGCTACGTTTAACACCACGCAAAATCACAATGCTCTTCCTCTCAGCCCTCGCCAGAAGTATCAACTGTTCTTCAAAAGCGTGACCGACCCGTGGCCATTTGCATTGACGGCCGTCGTTGCCGGAATATCGCAGGCCGACGACGATTTCTCCGCGTACGGACAGGGCGTGCAAGGCTACGCCAAGCGATACGGCGCCGCCTACACCGACTACTTCACCGGAAATTTCTTCGGGAATGCGGTCCTACCCAGCCTTCTCCATGAAGATCCTCGCTATTACCAGCTGGGCCACGGCAAAATCATCACGCGCGCCCTGTGGGCGGCTGGAAGCACAGGATGGTGTAAGCGCGACGACGGCACCTGGGGCCCAAACTATGCGAACGTAACCGGAAACCTGATCGGTGCCGCCATTTCCAACGTGTACTATCCTGCGGAGGAACGTACCGTGTCAGACACCCTTCAGCGCGGCCTTACCGTCACCGTCGAGGGCGCAATTGGTGCTGAACTCATTGAGTTCTGGCCCGATATTGCCGCCCACTATAAGCGCAAGAAAGCAGAGAAGCGCGCCCGCGAAGCGGCAAAGAAGAATCCTCAGGGCGCCTCCCAGCCCACTCCAAAGACCCCCGCAACACCCGCGCCAACCAGCCACTAGAGCCGCCAAACGGGCGCCCTGCGTAAACCCAGAGGGCCTCACTCACTGGGTGGTTCGTCTCGTTCGCGTGCAGGTTCGCAGGTACACTAGAATAGATTTCCTTTATTCTTCGAATAGCAATTTTTTATGCAGGTTGTTCTGGGCCAATTGCATCAGTCTCGTATTTGAACTGGAAACTATGGATTTTGAGCAGCTCAAAGCGTTTGTCGAGGTGGCGCGCAACGCCAGCTTTTCGCGCGCGGCGGAGAGACTGTTTCGCACCCAACCGGCCATTTCTTCGCAAATTCGAGCCCTGGAAGAAGACATTGGCGCCAGATTGTTTGACCGAACTGGCGGTCGCGTCACGCTGACGGCCGGAGGCAGGCTTTTCCTGGAATATGCGGAAGAGACTTTGCAGGCGCGCCGCAATATTGTACGTGCGCTAGCGGAAATGGCTCGCACCCCTCGTGGACAACTCGTCGTCAGCGCCAACGAGGCCACGTGCCTCTACATCCTGCCGCAGGTATTTGCCCAATTCAAAGGGAAATATCCGCGGGTGTCCGTTTCCATCGCGCGTCATGAACGCTCGCGAACGCTGGAAGCCGTCTTGTCGCAGGAAGTTGACTTTGGCGTCACCACACAGCCAGTCAACGATCCACGCCTGACCATCGTGCCTGTTCATAAGGATGAAATGGTCGTCATTACCGCGACGGGTCATCCTCTGACGAGCAAATCCACCACCAAGCTGGCCAGCGTTGCGGCCTACCCGCTGATCCTCCCCAAACAAGGTCGCACTCGCGATGCCATTGACCAGATGTTTGCCAACGGGCAACTCAAGCCGGAGATATCCATGGAGCTGGAATCGAATGAGCTGATCAAGCGATTCGCTGCAGCTGGGGTCGGCGTCGGGTTCCAGGCCCGTTCCAACACAGTGACAGAGTTTGCCGCGGGACTTCTGGGTGTCGTCGAATTAGAAGATGTTCGCATCGCGCGTGATTTGGTGCTGATCTATCGCAAAGACAAATCGCTGAGCCGCGCTGCCCAGGCATTCATTGAGATCATGCATGGTAGTGTCGGCCTGCCGCGCAACGCTGCCGTCAGCTAGGTTTTTGCGAGTTGATACTCCTCGCAGGGCCACAAGACTCTGACGAATCGCTGCACGCTACAATTTGATTCAATGCTGTTTTCTTCTCTGCTCCGTCTCACGTGGCTCTGTTTCGCCGCTTTCGTTGGGGGAGGCATCAACGCGATTGCGGGCGGCGGATCGTTGCTGTCATTCCCGGCGCTGCTGCAAGTTGGGGTTCTTCCCGTACATGCCAACGCAACGAATACGGTGGCTCTGCTCCCCGGGCAAATCACCTCAGCAGCGGCCTACCGACGGGAGTTGCGGCGGTACCACACCATGCTGCCAACCCTGCTGACGGCGGCGTTTGTAGGCGGACTTCTTGGAGCGCGGCTCTTGCTGGCAACTCGCCAGCAAACTTTTCTTCGTATGGTGCCATGGTTGCTGCTTACCGCAACTTTACTGTTTGCGGTGGGGCCCACGTTGCAGCAGCGCGTGTTTCAGGGCCGGCATTCGACCCATTCTTCCGGGTTGCGGCCGATGGCTCGCATTCTGCTGCCGATCGGGATCTTTGCCATCTCACTCTACGTCGGTTTCTTCGGTGCGGGCGCGGGGCTGTTGATTATGGCTACACTCAGCTTTGCCGGTATCGATAGCGTTCACGAAATCAACGCGTTGAAAACCATCATCACCAGCACATCCAATACCGTTGCGGCGGTCACTTTCATCTTCTATGGCGCAGTTCTGTGGCGCTATGGCGCTGCAATGATGATTGCAGGCAGCATCGGCGGATATCTGACGGCACGCTTGGCAACTAAACACAAGCCTCGCGGCATCCGTGCGCTGGTTGTCACCATGGGCTGCATCGTAACCATCTACTTTTTCTATAAACTCTATTGACCATCCGACAGGTGTAGAACAAAAGTATGAGCCACGAAGGCATCCGCATTCTTCCGGAAGATGTCGCGCGCAAGGCATCCGCTCCAGAAAAAGAATTCTCACGCGAAGCCATCGATCCTCAGCATGTCCGCGTCAATCAGACAGATGGCACGGGAGTCGACATTGCATGGAAAGACGGCCACACCAGCCACTGGACATTTGCCTGGTTGCGGGCCGCGTGCCCATGCGCAACCTGCGTAGAAGAACGCGATGCGGAAGGTAGGGCACCTGGGGAACAGAAACCTGAGCCAAAAACGGCGTTGCCAATCTTCAAACCCGCGGTTCGACCAAACAAAGTCAACTCGGTCGGACGATATGCGATCAGCTTTGATTGGAACGATGGCCACACCAGCGGAATTTATTCCTGGCATTATCTGCGCTCGGTGTGCAATTGCGACGCATGCCGCTCTAGCCTCACCGAGGAACCCGGCGCTCCGCCCGCAAGAGTTTGAAGACATCCGCCACATCGGCCGCCCGCATCGCATGCCTGCGATGATGTGACTGGAGAAAGCCTTCCTCCACAGCTCGATCCAGCATGGCAAATAATGGCTGCCAATAATCCGCCGTGTCCAGCAGGATGATGGGCTTTTCATGAATTGCCAACTGCGCCCAGCCAAGAACCTCACACAACTCATCCAGCGTGCCATAGCCGCCGGGCATCGCGACAAAGGCATCCGCCAATTCCGCCATCATGTGCTTGCGTTCATGCATGCTGCGAACGACATGCAACTCCGTCAGGCCGCGATGCGCCACCTCGCGATCGGCGAGTTGCTGCGGAATAATTCCTATCACTTCACCACCGGCGGCCAGCATCGCATCGGCAATCACGCCCATCAGTCCTACGTGCGCCCCGCCGTAGACAAGGCGAAAATCAGCCTCGGCCATCGCAGTGCCTAATTCGTTCGCAATATTTCGATACTCTGAACGCGCGCCAACAGCTGATCCGCAATAAACACAAATTGTTCTTGGTTTCGACATTCCAGCATCAGGATATCGCGACGCGGATCGACCGCACCACGCGATACACTGAAGGTGGCGCAGCGAATGAATCGAAGCCGCGCGCCCTACCGCAGGAGTTTTCCCGTTCGTGTCCCGATTGCTTGAACATATGAATCCGCAGCAGCGTGCGGCCATTGAGAGTGTCGATGGCCCGCTGTTGATCCTCGCCGGGGCCGGTTCCGGAAAAACCCGGGTGATCACGCATCGGATCGCCTACCTGATTGAAGAACGCGGCGTGCCGGCGGACTCCATCCTGGCTGTCACCTTCACCAATAAGGCAGCCAAGGAAATGTCGGAACGCGTTGAACGCCTGATGGATCATCGCAGCCTGGCTCGGCCATTGCTGGCGACCTTTCACTCCTTCTGCGTGCGAGTTTTGCGCCGCGATATTGGAGCTTTACGCATTGGCGACAAGGGTCGCACCAAAGATTTCGTCATCTACGACGAAACCGAGCAACAAAGCCTGATCAAACAACTGATGCGGCGCCTAGGAGTCGAGGACAAGCAGTTCACGCCACGCATCGTGCTCTCGCGAATCTCCTGGGCGAAAAATCACATGCTCGCCCCGCAAGAGATTTATCTGCAATCTTCCGACCCGAAATCTGAGCGAATTGCGCATCTTTACGACCTGTACAACAAGGAACTGGAGAGAGCCAACGCGCTTGATTTCGACGATTTGCTGCTGGAGGCTGTTCGCCTGTTGCGTGCCGTGCCTGCCGTTCGCAGTTATTACAATCGTCGCTTTCGCTACGTGCTGATCGATGAATATCAGGACACGAACCGTCCGCAATATGAACTCATGAAGATGTTGGCCGGCGAGGACCAGAATATCTGCGTGGTCGGCGATGAAGATCAAAGCATTTATTCCTGGCGCGGCGCCGATATTCGCAACATTCTCGATTTTGAAAAAGATTTTCCTCGCACCAAGATCATTCGTCTGGAGCAGAACTATCGCTCCACACAAGTAATTCTGGAAGCAGCCGGTGCAGTCGTCTCGAATAACCTGCAGCGCAAAGGAAAAACGCTGTGGACATCGCGAGATGGTGGCGCGCAGGTGGGCTACTATGAAGCTCTGGATGGCGAAGGTGAAGCGCTCTTCATCGCCGATCAAATCCAGAAATATATTCGCCAAACGGGAAACGAGGCCGAACCGCCTCGCATTGCCGTGCTCTATCGCACTAACTCGCAATCGCGGCTGGTGGAAGAAGCACTGCGGCGATACGGCATCCAATACACCATGGTGGGCGGATTTTCCTTCTACGATCGCGCCGAAATCAAGGATATGCTCAGCTACCTGAAACTGGTGCTGAATCCCAGCGACTCGATTGCGCTGCAGCGGTCCATCAATACACCCCCTCGCGGCATCGGCAAAACCACGCTCGATACCATCGAACGCCTGGCCCTGGAAACCGGCACCAGCACCTGGGATGCAATCCGCGAAACGATCGTGCAGCGCCTGGTATCCGCGCGGGCGATCGCGGCGTTGGAGAATTTCCGCGGAATTATCGAGGATGCGCGCGCCATGCTGGCTCCGAATTTTGCAGACAAATTGAGCCTCGACATTGCAGCTTCTGTCGACGATTCGGGAATCGCCGGTGAAACGGCAGCTGTCTCCGACGATGATGCCATCAGTTTTGACTTTGGCATGACAGACGCCGAGATTGCAGAAGCGAATGACACTCGTGACGAGGGGCTGGCCGAGGCTTTCGATCCGGCAGAATTTTCTCCGTTCGCCAGCACGCGGCCAAATGAAGCGACCAAGAAGCTCTCGCCACATGAGCGCAAAACCCTGATGGCTAGCACTCCTCCGTCGGAGGAAAATGCATTTCGCAAGCCCGGAGATGCGGCCACATTGCCGGAACTCATCAAATTCCTGATCGATCGCAGCGGATACATTAAAGTCCTCGAAGACGAAGCGACGCCGGAATCGCAATCGCGGATTGAAAACTTGCGAGAGCTTGTGAATGCCGCACAGGATGCTCATGAACGTGGCGAAACGCTGACGGAGTTCCTCGACCATGCTGCCCTGGTCAGTGACACCGACAAATACGACCCCGAGTCGCGCGTCACGCTGATGACACTCCACGCTGCCAAAGGCCTTGAGTTTCCGCTGGTCTTCTTGGCGGGCATGGAAGAGGGTCTGTTTCCGCACTCACGCACGATCAACGATGGCGAGGGACTGGAAGAAGAGCGCCGCCTTTGCTATGTCGGCATGACCCGCGCCATGGATGCTCTCCTGGTAACGCGCGCACGTTTCCGTCGCCGGTATGGCAATGACTCGCCGGAATTTTCTACGCCCTCGCGATTCCTGGGAGAAATTCCTGGCCACTTGATTGAGGATCTCAGCGCGCCTGTTCCGACAAATTCCTTGGGAGGCTACGCCGCGCAAACTACCCGGCACAATCCGCATCGCACCGGACGTGATAACGACGCCGAGCAGCATTGGAGCTACGAAGACGAAGATCAGCGTCCGCAAAACGTCGCCGGCAACTCAACCAGTTCACAAAGAAAGACGTCGGGCAGCCCTGCGGGAGGGTCGATCGACAACATCGCACAGTTTTTCGCATCCCGCGGCCAGAAGTTTCCAAGGCCGCAAATCCCGGTTGCAGAGCCATCGGGTAAAACCGGTTTCCGCAGCGGCCAGCGCGTTCGACACCCGAAATATGGAGAGGGAGTCGTCTTCAAACGCGAAGGTGACGGGGAAAACGCAAAGATTACGGTACAATTTCCTCGGTTCGGCATTAAAAAACTTGTGGAGAAATTCGCCCAGTT
Organism: uncultured Acidobacteriota bacterium; assembly: GCA_963821145.1. Classification (GTDB taxonomy): domain Bacteria; phylum Acidobacteriota; class Terriglobia; order Terriglobales; family Acidobacteriaceae; genus JAKAAZ01. The sequence continues at coordinate 707,001 of CAWGCV010000007.1, read as the reverse complement.
GGAACGAGTCTGAAGCGTCTCCCGACTGCGGTTTTATCCTGTACTAACACTTAGTTTCAAAGAGAGAGAATTCCCTACCCAATGGCAAATACGAAGACAATCACAGATACAGCAGAACGTAAGAAAGTTAAGCGCGCAGCCCGCAAAAAGGCAGCTCCTAAACCAAAGCGCACCGTTCCCCGCGGATCCAACAAGCAAAAGCTGAAGAAGCTCGCTCGCGGAGCAGCCAAGCGGTAAAGGAGCAATAGAGTTGTCATCTTTCGCCGGCGGCCATCCACGCTACGCCCCCGGCGACTCCATGATGGATTGAGCGAAATGCAATTTCAGGAGCAAAGCCCTGTCAAGACAGATCTTCGCCACAAAATCCATCGACAAACTGATCCGCGAATCTGAGGATCCGGCCCATAGTCTGAAGAAGACGCTGGGCCCTTTGTCGCTGACCGCGCTGGGTATTGGTGCGGTTATCGGCTCCGGCATTTTCACTGTCATTGGCACAGCGATCGCCGGCGAAACATTCGATACTTCCTCCATTCTGAACACGCCTGTGCTGGATTACCTAACGCGTCACACCGCGATGTTAGGGCGCCCTGGCGCGGGTCCGGCGTTGGCGGTTTCATTGTTGCTGGTGGCTGTCGTTTGCGGATTTACCGGTCTCTGTTATGCCGAGCTGGCCTCCATGATCCCCATTGCGGGCAGCGCTTATACCTACACCTACGTCACTATGGGAGAACTGGTGGCATGGGTCATTGGATGGGACCTGATCCTGGAATATGCCTTTTCCAATATGGCGGTCAGCGTGGGGTTCGCCGCCCATGTCGTCGCATTGATGGATTGGTTTGGAATTCACCCTGCCTTACGATGGATTTCTCCGGCCTTTCTTCCCAGCGGATTACAAGACCTGAGCGGTCACACACTCTACGCCCCCGGCTGGCACTTTGGGTTCAATGTCCCCGCGTTTCTGATTGTGATGTTGTTGACGGTCGTTCTCGTCCGCGGCATTCGCGAGTCGGCCGAAACCAACAACATCATGGTGCTGCTTAAAATTGGCGCTGTACTGCTGTTCGTCATCTTCGGCGCCCAATTCATTCACACATCGAATTGGCACCCGTTCTACCCCAATGGGTGGGCAGGCGTTCTGACCGGTGGCTCCATTATTTTCTTTACGTATATCGGCTTCGATTCGGTTTCTACCGCGGCGGAAGAATGCAAGAATCCGCAGCGCGATGTTCCCATCGGCATTATCGCAACGCTAATCGTTGCCACCATCCTTTACGTCGGCGTTGCTCTCGTTCTGACGGGTCTGGTCCATTGGCAACTACTGACGGAAGATGCAGCCCCGGTGGTGAATACCCTGCGCCGGCTCTACCTGCACAATCACAGCGAGACCCTGCATTGGGTGGAGCTGGTGGTCTTGTTCGGCGCGCTGCTGGGAATGATTTCTTCAATCCTGGTCTTCCAGATCGGCCAGGCGCGCGTGTGGTTCGCCATGTCGCGCGACGGCCTGTTGCCTTCCTTGTTCAGTCGTGTGCATCCGCGCTTCCGAACCCCCGCAGCTGCCACGTGGATTGCCGGCTTATTTGTCGGGCTGCCCGCCGGGCTGCTGGATATTGGAACTTTCGCCAATCTCTCCAACATCGGCACCCTGTTCGCGTTCGTGTTGGTCTCTGCGGGCGTCATCATTTTGCGCTACAAGGAGCCGGATCGCCGCCGTGCTTTCCGGTGCCCCGGCGGCTCCGTCATCCCGCTGCTCAGCGTGTTCTTCTGCCTGCTACTCATGCTTGGCCTGCCCATGCTTACCTGGGTGAGTTTCTTTATCTGGCTCGCCATCGGGCTGCTGATTTACTTCTTTTACAGCCGGCATCGCAGCGAGTTTTCTCCGAACAAGCGACTCAACTCCTGATGCCAGCGAAAACCAAATCCGTCCAAACATTCGACACGCAATCCTGGGTTCGCCATCTTCCGAAAGCGGAGCTGCATCTGCACCTGGAAGGCACCATTGCACCTGAAACTCTGGTGGAACTGAGCCGTCACAATGACGCTGAACCACTGTCCTTGGAAGCTGCCCGGGCCCTCTATCAGTACAAGGATTTCACCGGCTTCATGCTGGCCTTCAAAGCGATCACGGAACGTCTGCGCACGCCGGCTGACTACGAGCTAATTACCTATCGAATGATCGAGGCGCTCGCGAGCCAGGGCGTGGTGCACGCTGAGGTCTATGTCTCGGTCGGCGTGGTGTACTACTGGCGGCGCATCGAATTCGAGCCGCTCTTCGAAGGCATGGAGCGGGGGCGAATTCGTGGGGAAAAGGAATTCGGCGTCTCTGTGCTTTGGATCTTCGATGCCGTGCGTCACTTTGGCCCTGAAGAAGCCGCGCGCGTGTTTCGCAAAGCCGCGGAATTGAAACCTCTGCATCCTTCGATTATCGGCATCGGTATTGGCGGTGACGAGCGCCGTACCGGGGCTGAGCCATTTCGAGAACTCTACGTCGAGGCAAAAAAAAATGACCTGCATCTCACCGCGCATGCAGGAGAAACGGTTGGACCCGAGGGGATATGGTCGGCTCTCAATATTGGCGCGGAACGCATCGGGCACGGGCTGTCGGCCGGACAGGATTCAGAATTGATCGAAGTGCTGGCCACCAAGCAAGTGCCAGTGGAGATTTGCATTACCAGCAATCTGCGCACGGGATGTTGTACGCGACTGGAAGATCATCCGGTGCGTGAATACTTTGAGAATGGATTGATGGTGACTCTAAATTCTGACGACCCAGCGCTGTTTGGCAGCGATCTTTGCGCAGAATATTGCCTGGCGCACACCGAATTTCATCTGACGCTGGAACATCTTCGCGAATTGGCGGGAAATTCCATCGAGGCCAGTTTTCTGCCGCCACGAAAAAAACTGGAGTTACTGCAGCGGGTCGAGCAGTATCCAGCGCCGGAGGAAAAATAGAAGTGTCGGCCATCCAACTATTTGCGCGCGATTCGCATACAAATCGACATGTACCAAAGTAAGCACATTTTTTTCGATTCTTAACCGATGAACACGCTTAACGAACGCTTTTGCGATAAGATTTTGGCATGCGGCGTCTGAGCTTACGACTGATCAGGCAGGAGCAGCCTCAAAGGAAGGTTGGGCCGGAAACAATGATAAAAATGAGTGCTTACATGGCGAAAAAACCTTGGGTTCGCATCATTGGGTGGGCGTCCGTGGCGACCGGTGCGGTAGCCGTTGGCATCTATGTTGGACGAAACCTGCGTGCCCGCTACCTGCTGAACCATCGCACCCCGTATGATTTCTATTCCCACGCTGGCGATAACGGCGGCAATGTGGAATACGGCGTCGGCATTTAGACCCCAGAGTACGTTTCGAAACAAGGGCTCGGATCAATCCGAGCCCTTTTCATTGCGCCGAGGACTCGGTAACGACCCTGCCCGTCATCCATTGCCAGAGTTTCCGCGGCCACGCGGGATCCATGCATGGCCTCTCAACCAATATGTAGGCCAGCAGGCTGACCGCCGCAATAGGAATTCCTAATGCAACCACCTGCACAATGAAATTCAGCAAAAAATCGTGGAACACGATCAGGTGCCGGGTCAGCTTGAAAAACACTCCGATCGTGAAGAAATGCCACAGATAAATCGAATAGCACATGCCGCCGATGATCGCGATCCATAGATTGCTGAAGAACTTGCGGAAGATTACTCCCTGAAAAGCAGCAATATAGAGCAGCATGATCAGGAAGGGCAGAACCGCATGAAACCACAGAACATCCCGCGATACCAAAAACACGATCGGCCAGCCGATTAGACTCACGACGTCCCAAGCCCAGTGGATTCTGGCATGTGGGCGAACGATCAGATACAAGTCCGTCAGCAACATCCCTGCAAGGAAATATTGCATGTAAAAAACAATGGTCAGTGCGGCGACGGTGGCGTTGGCGTGCAGCAGGAGCTGAAGAATCCCGCAGATCGCAATCAGGACTAGGAAGATCGAACGCCGCGCCGTTGGGTTTGAGATTTTGAACAGCAGCGCAATCAAGGGCGCCAGGATATAGAACTGAATTTCAACTTCCAGGCTCCACGTCACGCCATTGATGACGCTGGGCGTGTGATATGCCAGGTTGTGCTGGTACAGGATGCTGGCCAGTAGATGGGGAACCATGTAACCCAGCGCCTGGTGATAGTAAAAGAAGGCAACCAACGCGCAAAAAACGAGGTTCACAATGTACGGGGGCTCGAGCCGGGTAACACGGCGCAAGAAATATTTCTTCAAGCTGACCCGCATGCCAAGATGCAAGTGCTGGCGCGCAAAACCCATTCCTAGAATGAATCCGCTAATGACAAAAAAAAGTCGAACGCCCCGGTCACCATTGCCTACGGCCGTAGCCAACCATGCGTATCGTGACTGCATCGCTACGGGATGGCCGCTCTTTACCAGCAACTGCGCGAATATGTGATACAAAACGACGGAACTGATCGCCACAAAGCGCAATCCGTCAACTTCCGGAATCCAGGAGCCGCCCGAGGTGATGCGTCGCAAATGCCAGCGATGTCCATTGGATTCTGCGAGGGACGTTTGCGGATCGACGCGCGATGTTGGCTGGGGTGTCATCCGGAAAGTAGAAGCAGATTCCCTTACGATACAACGGCGCAGGCGTCACGGTGACAGCAAAAAAGCCCGGATCTCTCCGGGCCTTTTTGGTTCTGCTTGCAAAGCACCTAGGCTTTCCCCGCCAGTTGCCGCAGCACGTACAGCAGAATGCCGCCGTGCTGGTAATAGAGAATTTCCTGCGGAGTGTCGATACGCACCGTCGCAGAAAATTCTTTTTCCTTGCCATTTGCCATCTTCGCCTTCACCGCCAGCTTGCGGCCGTTGGAGAACTTTGACTCCAGCATCGCGCGCAGTCCAGGAATGTCGTAGACCTCTTCGCCGGTCAGGCCGAGCGACTCCGCGTTATGACCCTCCTCGAACTGCAGAGGAAGAATTCCCATGCCAACCAGGTTGGATCGATGGATTCGCTCGAACGATTCCGCAATCACCGCCCGCACACCCAGCAGCTTCGGCCCCTTTGCCGCCCAATCGCGGCTCGATCCGGAACCATACTCCTTGCCGGCCAGGATAATCAGCGGCGTCTCCCGCTCCGCATAGCGCACGGACGCGTCGAAGATACTCATCTGCTCGCCCTCAGGCAGCAAACGTGTTACCCCGCCTTCAGTTCCCGGCGCGAGTTTATTGCGTAGACGAACGTTCGCAAATGTTCCCCGGACCATCACCTCATGATTGCCGCGCCGCGATCCGTAGCTGTTAAAGTCGGCTGGCTTGACGCCGTGCTCGACCAGGTACTTCCCTGCCGGACCATTCAACTTGATGGAGCCTGCAGGAGAAATATGGTCAGTCGTCACGCTGTCGCCCAGTACCGCCAGCACGCGCGCGCCATGAATGTCCTCAACTACCGACGGCTTGGCATGCATGCCATCGAAGTAGGGCGCCTTGCGGATGTAGGTGGAGTCCGGCTCCCACCCGTAGGTTTTTCCAGTAGGAAATTTCAGCTTCTGCCAGTTGCTATCGCCGTCGCTTATTGTCGAATACTGTTTGCGGAACATGGTTGAGTCGATGGACGTGGCAAGCGTGTCTTGAACTTCCTGCTGCGAAGGCCAAATATCCCGCAGGTAAACCGGATGCCCATGCTTGTCTTTCCCCAGCGCATCGTGGTCGAAATCGTGATCGATGCGCCCGGCCAGCGCATAGGCAACCACCAGCGGCGGTGACATCAGGTAATTGGCGCGCACATCGGAATTGATGCGGCCTTCAAAGTTTCGATTGCCGCTCAATACAGATACAGCTACCAGACCATGGTCTTCAATCGCCTTGCCGACATCAGACGGCAACGGGCCGGAGTTGCCGATGCACGTTGTGCAGCCGTAACCCACAATGTTGAAGCGCAATTGGTCGAGATACTGCGTCAACCCGGCCTTGTCGTAATAATCCGCAACGACGCGCGACCCGGGCGCGAGTGAACTTTTCACCCATGGCGGAACCTTCAATCCTTTTTCAACGGCCTTCTTCGCAAGCAATCCCGCTGCCAGCATCACCGATGGATTCGATGTATTGGTGCAGCTGGTGATCGCCGCAATGACGATCGAACCATTGTCGAGATACTTGTTCACGTCGACTCCAAAACGCTCGTGAATCGACGCCGCGTGGCCCGGCTCCGGAGCCCCCTTGGCATTTGTCGCTCCATTCGCCGACGGATGGCCACCTTCACCGTCCCAGCGCTGCACCTGGCGCTCGGCATTGGTACCGGCGCGCGGGCCTTGCAACGCAGGCAAATGCTTTTTAAAGCTGGACGCAGCATCGCTCAGCTTGACGCGATCCTGGGGACGCTTCGGTCCGGCTACGCTCGGTTCAACGGTGGCGAGATCGAGCGACAGTGTCGCAGAATATTTCGCATCGGGTGCATCCGGCGTGTGGAAGAGTCCCTGCTCCTTGTAATACGTCTCGACCAGCGCAATCTGCTGCTCGCTGCGACCAGTCAATTTCAGATAACGAAGTGTCTCCGCATCCACTGGAAAGATGCCGCAAGTCGCTCCATATTCCGGCGCCATATTGCCGATGGTGGCGCGATCGGCCAGCGAAAGCTCGCTGATGCCCGCCCCGTAAAACTCCACGAACTTGCCGACAACACCATGCTTGCGCAACATCTCTGTCACGGTCAGGACCAGGTCCGTAGCCGTCGTTCCCTCGCGCAGTTTGCCCGATAACTTGAAGCCGACCACCTGCGGCACCAGCATGGATACTGGTTGGCCCAGCATCGCGGCTTCGGCTTCAATTCCGCCGACACCCCAGCCCAACACGCCGAGACCGTTAATCATTGTCGTGTGAGAATCCGTACCGACCAGCGTATCCGGATACGCCTGCACCACACCCTTTGCATTCGGCTGCGTCGTGAAAACAACGCGCGCCAGGTATTCCAGGTTCACCTGGTGGCAGATGCCCATGCCCGGCGGCACCGCAGAAAAATTATGGAAGGCCGTCTGTCCCCATTTCAGAAATGCGTAGCGTTCCACATTGCGCTGGTACTCCAGCAGCGAATTGATCTGATAGGAATCCCCGGTGCCGTACTGATCCACCTGCACCGAGTGATCGATCACCAACTCCGCCGGCTGCAGCGGATTGATCTTTTCCGGATCGCCACCCAGCGAGCGCATGGCATCGCGCATCGCGGCAAGGTCGACGACCGCGGGAACACCGGTAAAATCCTGCATCAGGACGCGTGCCGGCATGTAGGCAATTTCGCGTGAGGGTTCAGCCTTCGCATCCCATTTCGCCAGAAATTCAATGTCCTCAGCGGTGACACTTTTTCCGTCCTCATGGCGCAGCAGGTTCTCGAGCAGGATTCGCAGAGAGTAGGGCAGGTTTTCCAGCGAGACGCCGTGCTTCGACAGCGCGCTGAGTTTGAAAATTTCATAGGTATGTTTGCCGGATTTCAATTCGGACCGGCTATGAAAACTGTTCATGATGAGGCTCCTCAAAAGGCGTGGGGGGCAGACGCAGGGCCGTGCCCGACGGGTCAGGAATGTGTCGTAATGATTCTACGACTGTGTCATAGCGAATGAGGAATGAGGCGGCCCTTACCCGCGGTCGGGCTTACCGCGGTGCCAGCGTTTCAAGAAAAGAACCTTGGGCACGAAGAGCATAGACTTGCGACAGCCATTGGCCGTCTACCTCCATCGTACCGCCGGAAGGCGATGAAAGAAAAGTAACGCCAATTTTCGCCGCCAGAAATTACAGTCGATAAGAAGGCACTAAGCGCATTCCCGCACCTTTTCGCCTTGGCGCTCATCTGACTACCATGCCGCCGATTCACCCACAAACCCGCATCGGTCATGTCCATTTGAAGGTGGCGGATCTTGACCGCGCACTCGGCTTTTATCGCGACATACTTGGATTCACAGTAACGCAGCGCATCGGCAATAGCGCCGCTTTTCTGGCTGCGGGCGGCTACCACCATCACATCGGCTTAAACACCTGGGAAAGCCTGCGCGGCGAGTCCCCTGCGCCAGGTACAACCGGCCTGTACCACCTTGCGATTCTCTATCCCACGCGAGCCGAACTCGCAGACGGGCTGCGGCGCGTGCTGCGAGCCGGTATCGCACTCGATGGCGCTGCCGACCATGGAGTCAGCCATGCGCTCTATCTTCGCGACCCGGACGACAATGGCGTCGAGTTGTATTGGGACTTGCCTACGGAACAATGGCCGCGGACTGGAGACGGGGATCTGGCTATGGTGACACGCCCCTTGGATTTGCATGCGTTGCTGGCCGAGGCGGACGTTCCCCTACCATCCCTGGGACCCGAAGATCTGGCCTGAACCCCTCGCAGTCTAAAACGTCAGACGCGATTCACCCGTTGCAGTACATCCGACGCCGAGGCAGGAACATCCAACCGTCCTGTACTCTCATATCTATGCGCATTCGCCTACTGTTTCTCGCCATCGTCGCAGGAGTTTTGACTGCGCCGGGCGCGAGCGCCCTCAACCCTCAAACGACCTCCAGCAATCCCGTTCAGCAGGATGGAGCGTCCCCGCCCCCCGCACCGGACGGGACAAACTCGCTCGGGCGCGGAAGCAAAATTGTAGTGAATAATGCGGACGACACCTTGAGTCACTGGAGCCCATGCACCATGCCGGACTGTCATCCGGGTGGCAAGGGCATTCCCGTCTCCGCCAACCAAACCATCAACAACGCGGACCCGTCCGTCGACGGAGCTTCGATGATGCTGACGGAAACGGTGAACTCAAAGAATACGTTTACCGATATCCTGTGGCCCTACAAAACCAAGGGCTGCGATACCTGCACGCAAATGCACACAGATTTCTGGGCCTATCCAGTCAGTTCCTCCGGCGTCGCCGCACTGGAGTACGATGCGTTTCTCTTCGATGCCACGCACCAACTCAACATCATGTGGGGAGTGCAATGGAACCAGCGTGAAGGAAAATGGCAGATATGGAATGAGGCGACAGGTCGCTGGATCGACACCAACGTGACGACGGGACCCACGTTCGGCGCCTGGAATCATCTGCAGTTCGCGGACCACCGGGTGGTTGGAGACACGGCGTGCGGAGGCACAGAGTGCCTCTACTACGACTCGATGACGCTGAACGGAACCACTTACGATCTGAATTTGTCCCAGCCGGCAGGGCCGATCCATCCCGGCTGGCATTCGGTCAGCGGTTTTCAGTTTCAGCTGGATGCAACCCCTGTGAGCGGAGGTACCGCGACGTTGACGGAATACATCGACGAAGCGAATATGTGGGCCAATTAGCCTACTCGGTGGCCCTTTCGGATTTTCTCCGTGATTGGAAGCAGTCTCACACGTAGCGCACTGAAACCCACGACTTCTCTCGCATCGATCGATAGCCCGCATCAAGAATGCAGTTCACGATAAAGCCGTCTTCATAGGTCTCGCGCGGCTGGCGTCCATCGCGCACGCACTCTACAAAATGCTTCATCTCTGCTTGATAACCGTAAGTGAAGGCCTCCTCAGGCAAGGGCCGCGTCCAACCAGTATCCAACTCCGCCTTCTCCACCACGTAACCTGCGGACTTCGTTGTGAAACTCGAAATCGGCGTACTCCGGGTAACATCGGTGAAAATCGATCCCTCGGTTCCGTGGACTTCATTCCTCAGATCGAGGCCGCCTTTTGCGGTCCACGACAGCTCGCAATGGGCGATGCCTCCACTGGCAAATTTCAACACCAGCAGCGCATTATCTTCGCCTTTGGTTTTGCCTCCATGCACAAACGTCGCACCCCAGGCCATCACCTCTGTAACAGCATCTTGCTTCCCGAAGAAGTAGCGGGCCGCTTCAACGCAGTGACAACCCAGATCGTGCATCGCGCCTCCGCCGGTCAGCTCTACATCCCAGAAATGTGCACTGTGCGGGCCGCTATGGGCTTCTCGAGAACGCACCCACAGCACTTTACCAAGCGCCCCACTTTCGATGACTTGCCGCGCCTTTACAACTGCCGGAGCAAATACCTCCGTCTCGGCATAGCCGTGGAGTGCCCCCGAAGCCTCTGCTGCGTCACGTAATTGGCGCGCCTCTTCACCGTTTCTTGCCAGGGGCTTGGTGCAAACCTGATTTCGCCGCGCGTTGGCGAGCTTCATCCCGGTTTGCAGATGCTCCTCATTTGGGAGCGCAATAATGTAGAGATCTAGATCGTCCCGCGCAATCAGCGCGTCGATATCCGTGGTGCTTTCTGGCACACCCCACTTGCGGGCGAAGGCTTCTGCCCGTTCCGCACCGCGGGAATAATTCACGACGACTTCCTGATGCCGGACGTCGGCCAGTCCCTGCATATAAAAATCAGCCACGAACCCTGACCCCAGCATTGCGATGCGAACAGGTTTCATCTAGTCTCTCCTGGAGAAATCCTTGATGACCGATAAGAATGTTACAGCCGCGCCAGTGTTTGTGGATCGAGAGCTCCGGCAAAATATTTCTTCAAAGTATCGAGGAACAATTGATTCCCTTCAGCTGTCTGGGCGAACAGCGTCATGGAAGAGTGGAATTTTAGGTTGTCCGGATAGCCGAAGATTTGCTCGACCGATCTGTCGTCGACCTGCAAAACAAGCTGAGTGCATTCTCGTAGCCTGACTCCCACCACCGGATGTGCCGCATATGCAGCCGCTTCCTGGCGGCTCGCAATCGCAAAATATTGCGCGGTTTCGCTGGAGCCTAGGCCGCGAATCTGGGGAAAGATGAACCACATCCAGTGGCCGCTTTTTTGGCCGCGCCGCAACTCCGCGCACACTTGCGTGTAGACCGGCTGTTGCGCCTCAATGAATCGCCGCAAATTGTGTGGATCATCCATGGCTATTCGTCTGCGAATCTCCAATCGGCGACGCCATCACCGCACACCGCGCGCGAGACTGATACCCTGTTTTTATACCAAGGAGCGAATGCACGCATGAAGGTTCTCGTCATCGGCGGCGGCGGCCGTGAACACGCGTTGGTCTGGGCTATTGCCCGGTCGCCCCGCGTGCAGGAAGTTGTTTGCGCACCCGGCAACGGCGGCATTGCAGCGCTCGCCCGCTGTGTTCCCGTGAACCAGAAGGACCTCGATGACCTGGTCCGGGTGGTGGTCGCTGAACAACCGGATCTCACCATCATCGGCCCGGAAGTACCATTGAGCCTAGGCCTGGTGGATGAACTTTCTCGCCGTGGCATCCGGGCATTTGGTCCCACTCAGCGCGCGGCCATGTTGGAAACCAGCAAGGTCTTCGCCAAAGAATTCATGCAGCGGCATCACCTGCCCACCGCTCACTATGCTGTCTGCAGCTCTGCCGAGGAACTTCCTGACGCGCTCGCACATTTTCACGCTCCCATTGTTGTGAAAGCGGATGGCCTTGCGGCCGGCAAAGGGGTCGTCATTTGTGAGTCGAAACAGGAGGCAGAATCAGTCGCGAAACAAATGTTGACCGGCCAGCTTTTGGGCGATGCACAGCATCAAGTGGTACTTGAAGAATTTCTTACAGGCGAGGAAATATCGTGGCTTGTATTTGCTGACGGAAGCCATGTTCTGCCCTTAGTCGCGGCCCAAGATCACAAGCGAATCGGCGAAGGTGATACCGGCCTCAACACCGGCGGCATGGGCGCCTTTTCGACAGACACGCTGCTGGCGCCGGAGATGCGCGACTGGCTTGTGCACCACATTGCTCAGCCGGTGATCGATGGCATGGCTGCGGAAGGCGCGCCTTTTCGCGGCGTCCTCTATTGTGGCCTGATGATGACGGCTCGCGGTCCCATGCTGCTCGAATTCAACACACGGTTTGGCGATCCGGAGACCGAAGCGATTCTCCCTCGGCTGCTCGACGGGGAATTGTTAAAGGCGATGGAGGCAGCAGTTGCCGGAAATCTGGACCAGATCGAGCTGCAGTGGCGCAGTGAACCTGCTGTCACTGTGGTTGCCGCGTCCGCAGGATATCCAGGACCTGTCCAGAACGGCCACGAGATCACGGGTCTTGATGAAGCGGCGACGATCGAAGGCGTCACTGTGTTTCACGCCGGTACTGCACTGAGCGACGACAAGATAGTCACGGCTGGCGGACGTGTTCTGGCTGTCACCGCTGTGGCGGATACTTTGCAGCTGGCCTGCGATCGAGCCTACGAGGCTTTAGCAAAAATTCACTTTTATGGAATATATTTTCGGCGCGACATTTCTCATCGTGCCTTGAAGAAAGGCAAGGAGAAACAATGACGGCTGCAGCAATCACGCTAAAAGAATTGCTGGCGGACAACGAATCCTCGACCGAAAAATGGAACGTTTGGTTTTCGGCTGATCCCGCCGCGCTCGACATTCCCTGCACGATTTATAACAGCGGCACCGTTCGCGGCCTGCTGAAGCACATATTTGCCGTGGAGCTGCGACATTCGCAACGGCTCCTCGGGGAAGAAGTGACGTCTTACGATGCCATTCCTGTCGGCTCGTTAGACGATTTAATCGCACTCCATGCGCAGGCGATGCAGAATCTTCGCAAGTTTCTTTCGAGCACAAACGACGCTGCCCTGCTCGAAGTGATCGCGCTTCAAACGGTTTCCGCAGGAACCTTGCACGCGTCACGGCGCAAGCTATTGACGCACATTCTGCTGCATTCCATGCGCCATTGGGCACAACTCACCAGCCTGCTGCGCGAAGCCGGATACAAGACCGACTGGCCGAAGGATTTTCTATTTTCCGAGGCAATCGAGTAGCCAAAAATCTCCGCAGATCCGACACAACGAAGCCGATGAGCCCAGCGTGTTTGATTGCTTCAGATGTGCAACGCTGGCGGGAAAAAGCGAGTAGATTAAAGGCATGTTCGAACGTAAATTCACAATTGCCGAAATCATGCTGCTGGCTGGAACGCGCGTTGCGTTAGGCGTTGGGATTGGACTTCTGCTGTCGACCCGGCTCGACGACGATCAGCGGAAGGCGGCCGGGTGGGCCCTGGTGTTTGTGGGGGCTATCACGACAATTCCGCTGGCGATGGACGTGCTCGGAAAAGGGAATGCGGACGAAACCGCTTAACGCGCCAAGAACATTTCAGCGTTTCCGTAATCGAACTCTCGGCAGCATGTCGCGTCGAGGTCGATATAAGACGGGATGGCCAGAAGCTCTTCTATTTTTCCTGCCGATGAAGTAGCAAACTCACTGCGCAATCACACATCCATGCTGAAGTGATGAGCGTTCATAATCATCCCGCGCTTCAAGTAGAAGCGATGCGCATCGAAGCGCTGGTGACCCGAATCGAGATGTAATTGCTCGCAGTTCTGGCGGCGAGCCTCCTCCACTAACCAATCGAAAACCATCCCAGCATATCCGCTGGATCGATGAGACGGCAGGGTGACCAGGTCGTCGACGTATAGAAAACGCGCCTTCGAAAGCTGATGCAGAACGCGAAAACCCGCAGCTGCCACCGCATCGGGCTCACCCTGCAGGAACGCAGCGACCACGCGATATCCCTCCGGACGCTGATGATGGTTCACCCAATCTGTGAAACTTTCGACGGTTTCCATTACGGGTCGACCCGCGCGCAGCACGCAAAATGCTGCATAGGTTCGCGCCGTGTCTGCCGCGTCCACTTCCCTCACTTCCGCTTTTGGAGATTCCTTATTCATCAAGTTTCTTTGTGACCAATTCATTCAGCAGGGTGGGATTAGCCTGTCCTTTGGAAAGCTTCATCACCTGGCCCACAAAAAATGCGGATACCGTCTTCTTGCCGCCGCGATATTGTTCCACCTGCTTCGGATTGGCGGCTATCACTTCGTCAATCATCTTCTCCAATGCGCCAGCATCGCTGATCTGCTGCGGCTTTTCGCGCTCGTACACCACGCCGAAGTCTTCCCCAGTCTCGAAAGAGCGGTCGAACAGCTGCTTTAGCATCTTGCTGGAGAGCGCTCCGCTTTCCGCCAGATCCGCGGCCTGCGCAATTCCCTGCATCGAGATGGGCGATTCTGCCAGCTCCAACCCTGCTGCCTTCAACCGGCCCAGCAGTTCACCCTGCACCAGGTTCGCCACCCGCTTCGGGCTTTTGGCTGCCTTGGCCGCCTGCTCAAACTGGTCGGCGAAGGCGCGGCTGCTGGTCAGCACTTGCGCGTCCTGCGCGGTAATTTCGTACTCCGTAATCAAGCGTTCGCGGCGTGCTTCGGGCAGTTCCGGCATGGTGGCGCGAATTTCTTGCTGCCATGCTGCACTCACCACCAGCGGCGGCAGATCCGGATCAGGAAAATAACGATAATCGTGTGCCTGCTCTTTCGAGCGCATCGAGTAGGTACGGCCTTCGGCGGAGTTATAGAGACGCGACTCCTGCACCACACGCCCGCCTCCCTCGATCACTTCAATCTGCCGCTCGATTTCATATTCCAGTGCGGCGCGAACGAAGCGAAAACTGTTGACATTTTTCACCTCCGCCTTGGTGCCGAACTTCTCTGCACCCTTCAACCGGACGCTGACATTGGCATCGCAACGCAGCGAGCCTTCCTCCATATTGCAATCACTCACCGCCGTGTACAGCAAAATCTCCTTGATGCGTGTCAGGTATTCGTAGGCTTCCTCAGCCGAGCGAATGTCGGGCTCGCTGACAATTTCCACCAGCGGAGTGCCGCAGCGATTCAGGTCAATATAGGTGCGTTCGCGCGAGTCGTGAAACCCTTCGTGCATGCTCTTGCCGGCATCCTCTTCCATATGCAGCCGCGTGATACCGATGCGCTTGGTCCCTCCTGACGATGCTGGCACATCGATCCAGCCATGCTCCCCCAATGGTCTGTCGAATTGAGAAATCTGATAGCCCTTCGGCAGGTCTGGGTAGAAATAATTTTTACGCGCAAAGACCGAGGTTTCGTTGATCTGGCAATGCAGCGCCATGGCAGCCAATGTGGCAAATTCCACCGCACGCCGATTCAAAACCGGCAACGCCCCAGGCAGTCCCAGGCAAACCGGGCACACTTGCGTGTTCGGCGCGGACCCAAACCGGCTCGAACAACCGCAAAAGGCCTTGGTTTCCGTCAGCAATTGGACATGGACTTCCAGGCCGATAACCGGCTCATACTTCGCAAGGACTTCAGGAGAAAGGGTCGAGGTCGCTGGCATGACAGATTCAATTTTAGCAAGCACCACATCGGGATCTCATCTTCAGATCCGCATTGCCGATCGGATTTGACCCATTGCAAGCATGCGAATCGAAAATTTGCAGCATCAGAAACATCGAGCCTTGCAATACATTGAACTACGAGGTATATTGGATCCCAATGAAGGTTAAAGAAACCAATCCGAACTTCATGAACGGCGTTCCAGAGCTTCTGATCCTCCGACTGCTGCAGCAAGGGGAGATGTACGGCTATGAGATCGTGCAAGCCATCCGTGACCGCACCGATGCTGTGATTGCTATCGGAGAAGGAGTGGTCTACCCTGTGCTGCATGGCTTGGAGCAGGATGGAGCGCTGAGATCCCGGCGCAAGACGGTCAACGGTCGAAGTCGAATCTATTATTCGGTGACAGCCCCAGGTTTGCGCCGGCTGGCCGATCTGTCGCAAAGCTGGAACAACCTGGCAACAGCAATTCAAACCATGCTGACGGGGGGACAACATGCCAAATCCGTTTTATGAACTTCGCGAACGCTTACTGCGGGCTGGCGTTGCGCCGAGACATGTTCGCAGGTACGTGGGCGAGCTCACCGATCACTTGGCAGACCTGCGGGCAGAAGAGGTAAATTCGGGCCGCAACGCCGCGGACGCAGAATCGGCGGCTCTCGCCCGCCTCGGAAACATGGATGACCTGGCCAAAGCGATGATCGAGCAGCGCCAATTCCAATCCTGGTGCGCTCGTGCACCATGGGCGATGTTCAGTCTGGCGCCTACGTTGGTTCTGGCAGCAGCGTGGGCGATTGCCCTGTTCATACTGTGGTCCGGCTGGAATATCTTCCTGCCAGGAGCCGACACGCCTTTCGGCGGCCACCGGGAAGGTGGGTTCGCGAATCTTTATTTTCAATTTGGCAAGGCGATTTATTTCTTCGCGCCAATACTTGTCGGTTGGGGAATCGGAGCGTTAGCGTTTCGTCAACGATTGAAGGCGATCTGGCCCGCCGTCGGCCTCATGCTGATCGCGCTGATCGGCGGCGTTTCCAACGTTCAGGCAGGTCGCACAGCCGTTCCCGGTGGACTCGGGCATATCCGCATGGGCTTCTCCTTTGCACCCACCGTTCAAGGAGGCTATCCCTACTTCTTGGTACGGGCCGCCATCCTTCTAAGCATCACGGTTCTGCCCTATCTTATTTGGAGACTGCAGCTGGCTTACAAGCGCTCGGCCTGATGCGCCTCTAGCGCCGCGAGACGATGAACAGATGGTC
Organism: uncultured Acidobacteriota bacterium; assembly: GCA_963821145.1. GTDB lineage: Bacteria > Acidobacteriota > Terriglobia > Terriglobales > Acidobacteriaceae > JAKAAZ01. Next base: position 690,614 of record CAWGCV010000007.1, on the reverse strand, counting down.
AGCCTCGATCAGCCGTCGGGCCTGTCCACGTGCATGGTTCGACCACGGTCCGGTCGGATCCAGCCGGCTATACGTCATCCAGTGCGGCAACGCCCGCCGATGCTCTCCGATGCGCTCATACGCCAGTGCAAGGTTGTAGTGGGCATCTGCGTACCTGGGGATAATTCGGATCGCCGCTTTGTAGGCATCAATCGCCTCGTTCAGACGCTGTAGTTCGTCGAGCGCATTTCCCAGATCAAAAAATGCCAGCGCATAGTTCGGATCGGCCTCGGTGGCTCTGCGATAGACCTGCTCCGCCTGCAGATATTGCCGCTGGTTGTAATAGATTGTCCCCAGGTTAATCAGGGCAGCTGCGTGTCCGGGATGCAGTTCCACCGCCCGCTGGTACAGCTCAATCACCCGCCCAAGCACACCCTGCTCATCTTCCATCCGGACGGCTTCATAGAAAAGTTCCGCCGCCTGCGATTCGCGGAACCGCTGATGTGCCACTTCGCCCACCACCGTGCAAACTCGCTCAGGGCTCCGTCCCTCAAAATCGAAGACCAGTTGCCTCGAAAGCGGGTCGACAATGGCGCCTTCATGGCGGAAAACAACTCGGCTGCCGCCGTACACCATGCCCGCTTCCAGCAAAGGATTGCTCATTCCAGAAACACGCTGCATCGCCGCGACGGAGGCAGAAATGCGCGAACTCTTAATCCGCTGCAACGATAGAAGCCGGAGTTTTCTGAGTTGGGAAAGCTGCTGAAAGGTGTATGTCTCGAGAGAGTCGACTAGTCCAGCCCGCTCCCAACCTTGCAGCTGGCGGGCGGACACTTGCAGGATTCGCAGTACATCTTGACGGTTATATCGGGTCACAGATAAGTGCTCGCAGGTACCGTCTCTCGTCACGATTATGCAGTGTTTTGGCGGTGATCGCAAGAAGATTTGATAAATTTCCGAGGAAAACCGGTGCCCAATCTTTCAGCGCTGCGAGTCGTTTTTTATTTGCGCCGCACCTGTCGCATGAAACTTCCGTCGCTCAATCGCGATGCACTCCCTTGCAAAGTCCTATACTGCGAGCAATGCAACGGGGCCAATTTATGACGGGGAAAGAACGAGTCCTCGCGCTCCTTTGCGGCCAGAAGGTGGATCACCTTCCCTGCATGCCGATCACGATGATGTTCGCCGCAGATATTCTTGGCGTCCGTTACGGCGCGTACGTTCGCGATTACACCCTGCTGGCGGCAGCACAGATGAAGACTGCGGAAACATTCGGCTTCGATCATGTTTCCACCATTTCCGATCCGGCCCGCGAAGCCGCCGATTATGGCGCCCACATCCAGTGGTATGACGACCAGCCGCCCGCGATACTCGAGGATGATGCATTGTTTGCGGACAAGCGAGCGCTCGCCGGATTTAAAGTCCCTGATCTGCAATCGGGAGGCCGCCGCGTAGATCGCATTCGTGGCATCGATTTGTTGCGACGTCGGGTCGGCGGCGACTTGTTGGTTGAAGGTTGGGTTGAAGGTCCGTGCGCCGAGGCCTCCGATCTTCGCGGTATCAATCGATTGATGATGGACTTCTCCGACGATCCTGCCTTTGTGCGCGACCTGTTCGATCTTGTTGTCGATGGCGCGGTGCGCTTTGCTGTGGTACAGATCGAAGCTGGGGCGGACATTATTGGTATAGGTGACGCAGCTGCCTCGCTGCTGGGTCCGCGTATTTACAAAGAGTTTGTGTGGCCTGCTGAGAAACAATTGATCGACGCAATCCACGATCTCGGTGGTAAAGTGCGTCTGCATATCTGCGGCAATACACGCCGAATTCTCAGCGGCATGGGTGCACTCGGAGCTGACATCGTTGACATTGATTTCCCTGTGCCGCTGCAGCAGGCCCGTGCTGAGATGGGGCCGCGACAGGTCCTCGCTGGAAATATCGACCCGGTGCGAGGAGTCCGCAACGGTTCTCCCGAATCGATTGCGGATACTTTAGAAGCGCTGCAGCCACAAGCGGGCGAGCATTGGATCGTGGCCGCGGGCTGCGAGATTGTGCGCGACACTCCCCATTGCAATGTGAATGCCCTCTCTCAATTCGCACAAAACCACGAGCCCGCGTCGTCACTCACTTAGATCGATCTCCCTTTCAGGCACACCTCCCTTTTCTGTGACGGCGATCACAAGGTCATTCCCCCGCTGAGTGATACCTTGGCAGCTGAATTAAGGCTGTGGAATCCGTTGATTCTCAGTGAGCAAACTCTGCTACGACGACACGTTGGTGGTCGCACTCCTGAGGCATCGCCTGGCGGGCAAAAGGATCGAGCGTGGATCGTATGACGAGTCGTGAGCGAGTCTTAGCGGTTCTTAGCGGCCAGCGACCTGACCATCATCCCTACATGCCGATCACAATGATGTTTGCCGCCGATGTTCTCGGCGTAAAGTACCTGAAAAGCATCCTTGATCACAAAACGATGGCGGATGCCCAGATCAAGACCGCTGAAATTTTTGGCTTGGATCACGTTTCCAGTATCGCTCCTACTTCCGAGGCAGTTGACCTCGGCGCCAAATTTCAGTGGTTCGACGACCAACCGCCGGGAATTATCGAGGCGGAAGCGTTACTCGCCGACAAATCCACGTTGAGTAAGCTGCCTTCGCCAGATTCCGTGTTCGGCGCCAGCATGGAAGACAGGATCCGCGGAGTCGAGCTCCTGCGCCAGCGAGTTGGAAACGATCTGATCGTCGAGGGCTGGGTTGAAGGTCCTTGTTCGGACGCCGCCGACTTTCGCGGTATGAACCGTCTGATGGTCGACTTCTCCGACGATCCAGAATTCGTGGCGCAACTTTTCGAATATTCGGTGGAACTGGCAACTGGATTCGCCGCGGCTCAAATCGCCGCCGGAGCTGACATTATCGGGATCGGCGACCCGCCCTCTTCCCTGGTTGGGCCGCGAATGTACCAGGAACAAATCTGGCCGTGGCATAAAAAACTGGTGGACGCGATCCACGCGAACGGGGCGAAAGTCCGTTTACACGTGTGCGGCAATACTCGCAGAATTCTTGCCGATATCGGGCGCCTCGGTTGTGACCTTGTTGACGTTGACTCTCCCGTACCAATGGAACAAGCACGCGCACAAGTCGGCCCTGCGCAAGCGCTCATCGGAAATCTCGATCCGGTTCGCGATGTTCGCAACGGTTCATCCGAATCCATCCAATCGTCCCTGCAAGTACTGCAACAAACATGCGGCGAACGCTGGATTGTTGCAGCAGGCTGCGAGATTGTTCGTGATACACCGCATGAAAACATACACGCAATGAGGATGTTCGCGCAGTCGCACACGGCGCAGGCGGTGACGACATGAAGATCTTTCATGCTTGTAAAACGTGTCGCTCAGGATTGGTATCACTTCCCGCTGGCATCTTCGGTTCAGTTTGCGGTAACAACAAACTCCCTTGAAGGAGAAACCTATGATTCGATCCGAAGGTCTGTACGATGCAATCCTGAACGGCGATGCCAAAAAAGCCCACGCCGTAACAGAAGCTGCCTTGGCAGCCGGCGCCACGCCCATGGATCTAATCACCGGCAGCATGGTGCCCGCCATGGACGAGGTCGGACGCCTGTTTGAAACGGAGGAATATTTCGTCCCGGAACTGCTGCTGGCAGGCCGCGCCATGAAGAGCGCGATGGAACTTCTGCGTCCACTGATGACGAGTTCCGGCGAGAAACTCGCGACGCGCGTGGTGATCGGCACCGTCAAGGGCGACATGCACGACATCGGAAAGAACCTTGTCGCCTCGATGCTCGAAGGCAGCGGCTTTGAGGTCTTCGACCTTGGAGCGGACGTGGCGCCGGATAAATTTGTCGCTGCTGTTGAAGAGCATAAACCGCAGGTCGTCTGCCTCTCGGCATTGTTGACGGTTACCATGCCGGCCATGAAGGCGACGATTGACGTGTTGCAGGCCGCGGGCTTGCGCAATCGCATCAAGGTGTTGATCGGCGGCGCGCCTGTCACTGGGCAGTATGCCAAAGAAATCGGCGCGGACGGATACAGTGACAGCGCCAGCGGTGCCGTCTCCCTGGTGCGACAGATTGTTGCGGGAGCCTGAAATGAAGATCGCTCGTGAGATTCGCCATTTCTCTTCCCTGGCATATGCACCCCCGGAACCGCTGCTGTACGGAGTGAGTCCGCATCCCCTCCAATGCGGACTTGGACTGACAATCGGCGGCGGCCTGGTCTATCCCGAGGTCAACTTCACCTTGCCGACCATCGACATCAATCGAGAAACATGGCCAGACGTAGTTGCTCACTATGAACAGATGGCGAGCGAGATTCTGCGGCGCGCAGCTGCGCTCGCGGCTCCGGGAATCGTGTTGGAATTCGAGTTGCTTCCTGCAATGACCGAGAATCCTGAGTGGGGCGCAGAAATCACCGCCCTATTAAAGCGGCAGATGCGCGCGTACCACGAGAAGTACGGCCTGCCTTGTGCTCTACGCGTGACGCCCACCGATATGCGCGACAAGTTGAAGCCTCCGCAATTGCGGTCTGGACAGCCGTGGGAGCAACTTCGAATGTCTCTCCATTTATGCGCAGATGCCGGAGCTGACATTCTGTCGATCGAGTCCGTCGGAGGCAAGGAAGTTCACGATCAGGCGCTGATGTACGGTGATTTTCAAGGCATCGTATTCGCTCTTGGAGTGCTGGCTCCGCGAGATATGGCGTGGTTATGGAATCAGATTGGCGAAGTTTGCGATCAGTATCCTGGAGTCGTTCCCGGTGGAGACTCGGCCTGCGGATTCGCCAACACCGCCATGCAGCTGGCGCATCAGAAGATGCTGCCGGAGGTGCTTGCGGCTGTCGTGCGCGCCATGAGTGCCGTTCGCAGTCTGACCGCATTTGAGCAGGGCGCGGTCGGCCCATCGAAGGATTGCGCCTACGAAGGTCCCATCCTGAAAGCAATCACAGGCTTCCCTATATCAATGGAAGGCAAATCTGCCAGCTGCGCTCACTTCAGTCCGTTGGGAAACATCGCCGCCAGCATGTGCGACCTGTGGAGCAACGAATCGGTGCAAAATGTTCGCCTGCTCTCCGGCAATGCTCCCGAAGTCTTCACAGAACTGCTGACGTATGACTGCAGGCTGATGAACGCGGCCGCAGCCACTCACGGAGGTGCGCTGCAACTGCGCAATTGGATGACCGCCTCTGATGAATGGCTCAGCCCGCAGGCCTCTGTGCTGTCACCGGACGCAACTATAAAAATTGCCACCGCCATTGTGAGCGCCGACACTCCTTATCATCGGACCATCGCCGCCGGCCGTGCTGCCGTCGAAGTGCTGAACGACGGAGTCCAGGCAGGCAAGCTGCGCCTGTCGCGAAAAGAGCAGCAATGGCTGACGCGCATCGATGAAGCCCTCAATGATTTTCCAGTACACGAGGAATCGTTGATCGACGCGATGGATGCGCAATACGAAAATTTCTACGACAAGTCCAGCTACGGTTTAAAGACAGCAGCAGTTGCCGTCTGAGCTTCGTCCGCAGCGTCATGCCGGGACACGATTATGCGTCTGAAAGTAATCAGCTGTCAGGTCCTCACACGCGAGATGCAACAGGTCATCTCCGCATCCCCGCATGCGATCGATGTCGATTTCCTTACTATGGGACTACACGATCTGGGCGCGGCTATGCGCCCGCGGCTGCAGGAATCGATCGATGCCGCTGACCCTAAGGGCTATGACGCGATCCTCCTGGGATATGCATTGTGCGGTCGCGGTACGGAGGGCTTGCGCGCAGGAAACACTCGGCTAGTACTTCCTCGCGCGCACGACTGCATTGCATTGCTGATGGGCGATCGACACCGCTATCAGGCCTATTTCGACAGCCACTCCGGCGTCTATTTTCGCTCCCCCGGTTGGTTGGAATTTCAAACCCCGGGACAAATTCTCGAGCAGGCGGGTGCTACCGCGGGACGCGTCCTGGGCGAGCGCAGAAGCCGTGAAGAATTCATAGCGCAATACGGTGAGGAAAACGGCATCTACCTCTTCGAGCAATTCAATGGCTTTCGTAGTCATTACTCTCAGCTCACATACATTTCTCCTGGGATCGTAGGAGAGGATGTCATCCGCGACCAGTCTCGCGCCGAAGCCAGGAAAGAAGGTTGGAGATTTGATGAGGTTCAGGGATCGCTCTCACTATTGCAACGCCTCGTCAACGGTGAATGGGATGCCGCTGATTTCCTCATTCTCCCTCCTGGCTCTACCATTCGCGCCACCCTGGGCGAATCCATTGTGGACATCGCATGAGCGCAGAAACTGTGCGCATTCAACTGGAGCCTTCCGGGACGGTTGTCGATGTTCCGCGTGGCACGTCCCTCAGTTCCCCACTTTCGCTGCATGGTATCGAGTTTCCCTGCGGAGGCACCGGCCTGTGCGGCGGCTGTCGCGTGCGCGTGCTTCAAGGATCGCTGCCAGTCACCCAGCAGGACGGCTTGTTTTTCACTGCGGAAGACCTGGCCAGCGGTTGGCGGCTTGCCTGCCAGGCCGTTGCAGACGTGCCTCTAGTTCTGGAGTGCGAGCAGTGGCATATGGAAATCCTCAGCGACAATTCAGCCTTGTCGGGCAGAGGAAAGCAGGGTCTCGGCATCGCCGTTGATCTGGGCACAACTACGCTTGCCGCGCAGATCATCGACCTTGCAACTGGCAACATTCTTGGCGTCGAAACCGAATTGAATCCTCAAGCCTCGTTCGGCTCGGACGTGATGAGCAGGATCCGTGCGGCTTTGTCCGGTGCTGATCTCACCACCCTCGTGCGTGCGTCGATCGCTTCGATGATCGAAAGGCTGGCCCGGCGTCGAAAACACGAAATTGCAGAAGTTGTGCTGGTCGGCAACTCTGTTATGCATCACTTGTTTTCCAATCTTGATGTAGAACCCTTGTCGCACGCGCCGTTCTATTCGCCAAACCTTGGTGAACAACGATTCTCCGCTGCGGAGCTTGGATGGTCCCTTTCGCCTGCCTGTCGCATAAGCTTTGCGCGCTGCCTGGGCGCGTTTGTGGGCTCCGACATTTTGGCTGGAATGATCGCTGTCGGCATGCCGTCCTCGAAGGAAATGATTGCCCTGGTCGATTTGGGCACGAATGGCGAAATCGCCATTGGCAATCGCGATCGAATTCTCTATGCCTCCACGGCCGCTGGACCCGCCTTTGAAGCGGCGTCGATTCGCATGGGAATGCGGGCTTCTTCCGGCGCCATTTCGCGCGTCTCGCATTCCAGCCGAGAAGTTCACGTCATCGTCATCGGCGACCAGGAACCGCGGGGCATCTGCGGCAGCGGGCTTGTCGACGCAGTTGCGGTAGGGTTGGAAACGGGCGCCATTCTGTCTTCAGGGCGCATCGCGAATGGAACGAAACTCTTCCCCGTAGCCGGTCCAGTAGTTTTGCATCAGGCGGACATTCGTGAGCTGCAGCTCTCCAAAGCCGCCATCGCCGCAGGGTTCAGGTTACTGTTGCGATCTCTTGGCACGCGGCCAGAAGAACTTCAACGCATTCATCTTGCCGGTGCATTCGGGAACTATGTGCAGGCTTCGAATGCAATCGGTATCGGCCTGCTGGAGTTTTCTCCGCAGCAGATCATACCCTCCGGCAATACCGCCCTGCGCGGAGCCAAGATGTTGCTACTCTCCTTGACCCCACCTGCATTACCCAAGATGGAACATGTGGCGTTGGCCGCCGACGCGGATTTTCAGGACGAATTTGTGAATTGCATGAATTTCCCGACAGTCCAGCAGCCTCGCTTGATGGCGCAACTGAGGTTCCCGTCCTCAATATCTTCCGTTGAATTCGTGCACTGCATCTAGCATGGCCACAATATTTTCAATCGGCGAGCCTGCCTGGATGTTGTGTATTCCGTTGAAGACGAATCCTCCGCCAAGGGAAAATATCTCGCATCGCCGCAATACTTGCTCGCGTACTTCCGCCGGGGTGCCAAACGGCATCACCTTCTGCGTGTCCACCCCTCCGCCCCAAAAAACGAGGTTGTCGTCGTAGTTGGCCTTCAACTCCGCCGGATCCATTCCGCTGGCCGAGCACTGCACGGGATTCAGTATGTCGAAACCGGCCTCAATGAAAGAAGGAAGAAATTTCACGACTGATCCGCAGGAATGCTTGAAGGTCTTCCAGGTCGTGTGCGAATGAACCCACTCATTCACCCGCTTGTAGTACGGAAAATATAGGCTGCGAAAGGTCTTGACCGAGCAGAAGGCCGACGTCTGCGTACCGAAATCCGTGCCACAGACAAACATTGCCTGCACCGTATCGCCCAGCGCGGCATGAATACGCTCTAAATTCTGTATTCCAATTGCGCATTCCCGCTCAAAGATTTTGTGTACATAATCCTGGCGACTGCTAGTCGAAACGTACCACTCGGTAATGTCTCGAATGCCCCTGGGATGCTTGAGCGATGGAGCCGGCACCAGGGCAATGTCTCCAAACGCAGTGCCACCAAAAGTAGCAATCACGCCCCGTCCCGTCGCCGCTGCGGACTGCGCCGATCGCACCAAATGGTCGAGTTCCTCCTGGGTGATAGCGCTGAATTCCTCCATATTGTCTTCCGCGTTCAAAGTCTCTTCCTGGAATGGCTCCTGCCGCACAATCGCGTCGAAGAAATAACCGCCCTGCGGCATCCGTCCGCTGGGAGGAACAGAAATATCGCCTTCTGGATACATCAGCGTGTCGCCCTTGCCATCGACTGTAGTATTGAAATTTCCCGGGACCTCGATTTCCAGTCCGTTCAGGCGCCAATCCTTCCAGTTGTCGGTCGGAAAGCCGAACATGGTATTGCGAGGAAACACGCCCACCACATCGATTCCCATTGCATCCGCTAGATCGTCTTCGATCAGACCCAGCATTTGAAATGGCTCGTGCACGCGGACAGGATGGTTCTCGAGCCCGTAATAGTCTCGCAGGCCGGCCACGCAGCTCACATGCATTCCAGTCACCGCGGTCCCGCCAAAATCGATGGGTATACGATCCGGCTGCTTGTGATTCAGCGTCGTCATCAGCCGCTCCCGGCTTGCTGCAATCTCCGCTGCTGTCGTCATCGTGGCCCCTTTTCTACCGCCATCCGCACCGGATTATAGATCGCAGGCGAACCTGTCCTGCGTGTCCCTCGTCACAACGGTGCAAAACGCTTTACCGGGCTTCAGAGGATGCGATTTTCACTGGATCGGCTGGCAGATCGGGCACCAGAAAGTAGTTCGCACACCGGCGCCTTGCTTGCGCATCTCGATCGGTGTTCCGCATCGGCGACACGCTTCCCCGCGACGCCCATACACCCACAAACGCGCGGACTGATCCGAGTTATGCGTCGTCCTTCGCAGGCCGGCGTAGGTTGAAATTTCTCCGTCCGAGTCTTCTGCAACATTGAGCAACAGGAATTTCCGCGCCGTAAAAACCAACTGTTCTAGTTGGTCGGGATTGAGCGACCGAACCTGGCGAAACGGATTCACTCCGCAGATGAAACAGGTTTCAGACTTATACACGTTGCCGATCCCGGCCATCACCCGCTGGTTCAGCAAGACCTCGGCGATCTGCTCATCCGCGTGCTCGCGCATCCCCGCGATGGCTGCGGCAGCATCAAAGCCTTGCTTTAACAAATCAGGCCCTAATGCAGGAATCATTGTTTTTCGCAGTAGCGACGCTGCAGAATGAAACTCCGCTACCGGAACGGCGAATCCCACCGCGGACCAGTCTTCGGTCTCGATCACAATGCGCATATCCCGCCGAGGGCGCCGCCATCGCTCCCCCGTTCGATACAGATGCCATGAGCCATTCATCCGCATATGTGTCACGAGGATCAAATCGCCGGAGAAATACATTAGCAACCACTTGCCTCTCGCCTCCACCCGCTCGACGGTACGCCCTACAATTTTCTTGTCATCGTCAACGCTGGCCAAGTGAGCGTACGCTGTCTCAAATCGCGTCACTATCTTCCCGGCCAATCCGCGGTCTAACGCCCGCGCCGAGCGAAAGATTGTGTCGCCCTCCGGCACTCCTATTGCACCTCGCGCGAGGACGCAGACCCCGCCGGTTCCTGAGCGACCGGAGACATCAACGAGCGGCGCAGATGATAGCCCATCGGTGATGCGTGAAATCCGGCGTCCAGCAAGAATCGCGAGAGAAAGTGTTCCGCAGTCGGAATATCGTTCACCGTTGCCAGCAACAAACCTGCGTGGCGGCCAGAAGCCGGCACCTGCAAATCCTGCTGTCCAAGGTCGACCAGAAAATTTGCTAGATCGCGAGCCACGTGGCTGCGCTCCGGCTCATCAGCAGGGAGGAACACAATCAGGTTTGGGTTATTCCGCCTCATATAAGCCACCAGTTCGCCGGTTCGCAAAATGATGCGAGCACCCACAGCTCTCGCCAACATTCGCGTGTTCCCTTCCCTCGCGGGTTCGGCCTCCGCCGACTCTACGTTCGAGTTGGCGATGTCCCCAACTGTCGAAGTCGAAGGCCAACGGAGGACAGATCCATAAAGATTTGCCGGGTCCGTCGCAGCAAGGGAAAGCATCTCCGCTTTTTCCGGTATGCGATCCGAACGCAACGACCGCAGCAGATCGATGGCAGAGGGCAGCGCGAATTGCGCCCCGCCCAGCCCTGCCACAAAATATCCGCGGCGCACGCGGCCAGACTCCTCGAGTGCCTTCAACACGTCATACACCGCGCTGAAGCCACCCGCAATACTTTCCAGGCCCATCGTTTCGCGGGTCACAACGCCGTGACGTCTCAGCAACTGCAACGCAACCGCGTGACTTCGAATTGTCGGCGATATCGCGTCCACGTCAGCGGAATCGACCAGCGTCCATCGGCCTTGCGCGCTCGGCGCCAAGGTGCGACGCGAGCGAAAATTGGACTGCACATGCTGCCGCGAAGAACTCCGCGTACTTGCTTTCCGCGCCATGTATGCACGCAGCGCGTGAAAGGTGTCATTCGTGACCCGTCCCGCCCACACCAGGCCCCATAGCGCATCGATGGTCTCGCCCGGGAATCCGCCGCCAACAGCTTCATGCAGCGCTCCAAAAAACATGGCTCCACGCGTCTTCAATAAATTGAGAATTTGTTGTTGTGTTTCGCCCAACGGATTTTCGGACGGATCTATCTGCAGCTTCGCAACAACCGGCGTGTGTAGTTCCCCGATTTTGTCCGCAAGGTAGAGTGCGATGCGCCCATCTGCTTCGCCAATCGGCTCGACCCCGCACCAAACCACTTCGCCGGCGCCGATTAATGTGTCAAGATCACTCGCTTGATATCCAACAACGCGAGCCGGCAATATTTCCCTCTCAATCACGGAAGCCGGCAGGAGTGCGCCCTGCAACTGATCGATCGCATCCAGTACTGCATCCAACCCGCGCCGGCGATGCAAGCATCCATGCCAGTGAGTGGCCATGCGCGCGAGTGTTTGCTGTTCAACAGGTTCCACTTGCTTGCGCAGGCGAGCGAGTGACTTGCGCCGTATCGTCCGCAAGACTTCGGCATCACACCATTCGCGATGGATTCCGCCCGGCCTGAAATTGCCTTCCATCACCCGGCCAGAATGAACCAAAGCGCGCAGCCAACCCTGCACCACTTGTGGGTTCCAGCCAAAACGCGTCGCCGCCTCAGCCGCGGTAAATGGTCCGTGGGTGCGCGCATAGCGTTTCAGAATTTCCAACTGCGGCTCGACTACGGGGTCAAGAAATGCCTTCGGCACCCCCGGCGGCAATGGAATGCCAAGTGCGTCGCGAAATTTGGCGGCATCCTCAATAGCGATCAATCGTTTCTCGCCAAGCAGCTGAACTTCGAGTGCGCGCCGCGCCCGAATCAACTTTCCCGCCACCGCCTCTACATCCATCCCAACAGTTCGGCGCGTAAGTTCAGCGCGACTTAAATCTCCCAGCCGCAGCAGTAAATCATGGACACCATCTACTCTCTTGGCGCGATAATTTTCATCAAGCGCCTGCAGCTGCTCCTCAACTTCTTCAATCGCGGCAGCATCCAGCAACTCACGCAAATCGGCGTCGCCCATCAGATCGCGCAATTGATCCTGATCGATGGTGAGGGCCTGCGCCCGTCGCTCGGCAAGTGGAGCATCGCCGTCGTAAATAAAGTTGGCGGCATATCCGAACAACAACGATGCCGCAAACGGCGAGGGTGTGCGCGTGTCTGCAACATGAACGCGAATGCTACGGCTGGCGATGCCGCGGAGCACCTCAAGAAATGCCGGCATGTCGAATACATCGCGCAGCGTCTCTCTGTATGCCTCCAGCAGCATCGGGAACGATGCATATCTCGCCGCGACCGCGAGCAAGTCATAAGCGCGCTTGCGTTGCTGCCAAAGCGGAGCACGCCCTTGCGCGCGGCGACGCGGCAACAGCAACGCCCGGGCCGCACTCTCGCGAAACTTCGCCGCAAACAACGCTGTCGATCCCAGTTGCCGCAGCACCAGGTCCGTGGCTTCCACTGGATCAAGCATCAGCACTTCAATATCCGGCGGCTCGGCCGTCTCCGGGAATCGCAGCACGAATCCGTCATCCGTCCACAGCGTCTCAATGTCGACATGGCCCGCAGCATGCAATCGCCCGCTCACCGCCATCGCCCACGGCGCATGGATGCGGCTCCCAAACGGTGTCAACACGCACACACGCCAATCGCCCAGCTCGTCGCGACATCGCTCGATCACAATGGTGCGATCATCGGGAACCTCGGTCGTGGCAATTTCCTGATCGACCAAAAATCGCATCAGGTTGTCCGCTGCCTGCGGATCCAAATCGTGCTCGCGCGTTAAGCGACTGACTGCGGCGTTTCGCTCCATGCCGCGCAATTCGCGCACCATCGCTCCGATACGGCGACCAAACTCCAGCGGCCGTCCCGGACCCTCTCCATGCCAGAAAGGCATCTTCCCCGGCTCGCCCGGCGCAGGAGAAACGAGGACGCGGTCGTGCGTGATCTCATCAATCCGCCAAGTGGTTGCCCCCAGAACAAAGGTGTCGCCGCCGTGGCTTTCAAACACCATTTCCTCATCCAGTTCTCCCACACGAACCGGCTTGTCTTTGGAGCTGGAAAGAAACACTCCGTACAAGCCGCGATCGGGAATCGTGCCGCCATTCAAAATCGCGAGGCTCTTGGCGCCCTGGCGCGGCGTCAACGTATTCCGCACTCGGTCCCATGTAATGCGAGGACGCAACTCAGCAAACTCGTCTGATGGATAACGTCCGGAAAGCATATCGAGCACGCCGTCGAACGCGGCGCGACTCAGTGTGGCATACGGTGCGGAGCTTGCGATCAATCGGCGCAACGCATCGTAGTCGACTGGGATACTTTCTCGGTCGTCATCGGATAATTCTGACTGTGAAATTGATTTCTTTCCGCCCGGTTTAGCAGCGCGCGGCTTCTCCGGTGGCTCCGCCACAATCGCGACGACCTGCTGCGCCAGCACATCCAGAGGATTGCGCAAATATCGTGTCGACTCGACCAGTCCCTCATGCATCGCCCGCGTTGCGGCTGCGCAAGCAATCAGGTCTGCGCGGAATTTCGGGAAGATGATTCCATCGCTGACAGCTCCCACATGATGCCCGGCTCGCCCAATGCGCTGCATGCCACTCGCGATCGAAGGTGGCGCTTCGATCTGAATCACCAGATCGACCGCTCCCATATCGATGCCCAGTTCCAATGAGGAGGTCGCAACCAGTGCGCGAATGCGTCCAGCTTTCAGCAGCTCTTCAATCTCAGACCGCTGCGCCGCCGCCAGCGACCCATGGTGGGCCCGTGCAATCGATTCTTGCGCCAAATCATTCAGCGCACCGGCCAACCGTTCCGCTACCCGGCGGCTGTTCACAAAGATGAGCGTCGATTGTTTTTCGCGAATCAGCTCCAGCAACCGCGGATGAATCGCGGTCCAAATCGAGGTTCGCTTGGGCCCTTGCGATGCAGGTCCGCTGGGCAGTTCTTCCGGCTGACCGAGCCGAGCCATATCCTCCACCGGAACTTCAATGCGGAGATCCAGCCGCTTTGGTTCACTTGCGTTGATGATGGTGACCGGTCGAAATTGCGGCGTATCCGGCTTTGAAATATCAGGAGAGTTCGCCAGCCAATCCGGCTCAAGTGCGGCCAGCGCCTCCACATTTTCGCTCACCAAATCCGGTGTCGAATCCGGCACGCGGGCTCGACCCGATGCCTTCGTCGAGACATCTACCCCACCAAGAAATTGCGCCACCTCCTCCAGCGGCCGCTGCGTTGCCGACAATCCAATCCGCTGAATCGGTCGCCCGACTAACGCCTGCAGGCGTTCCAGCGATACGGCCAGATGTGCGCCCCGCTTGGTCGGTACCAGGGCGTGAATCTCATCGACAATCACAGTCTCGACGGAACGCAGCGAAGCAGCCGCATTGCTGGTCAACAACAGGTAAAGCGATTCCGGCGTGGTAATTAAAATTTCCGCGGGATCGCGGCGAAACCGCGCTCGTTCCGACTGCGGAGTATCGCCCGTGCGCACGCTAATACGCGGTTCGCGCACCGGCACTCCAGCTAGTTCGGCCATTTGCTTGATTCCGGCTAGCGGCGAACGCAGGTTGCGCTCCACATCGACAGCCAGCGCCTTTAGCGGACTGATATAGATCACGCGACACCCGTGAGTGTCCGCAGGCGCGGGTTGCAGCATCAGTTTGTCGATGCACCACAAAAACGCTGTGAGCGTTTTACCTGTTCCGGTCGGCGCCAGGATCAACGTCGAATCGCCATTTGCAATCGCAGGCCATCCCAACCGTTGCGGGGTTGTCGGGCGCTCAAAAACGGCTCGCAACCAGGCTGCGGTCACAGGATGAAACAACGAAAGCGGGTCGAAGGCATCTTCGGCAGGTGATATCGCTACTTTCGATTCCTCAGGCGCAGGTTTGCCTGGGTCTGACTTTTTCTTACTTCGTACTGGAGTGGCAGCTTTCAATTTCGCCACAAATCGGATCCCCGCTGTCTCTCAGAATATCGTGTGGCAGGCTTACTCCGCCTGCAAGGCTTGGATGCGTGGCATCATCCTTTTCGTGTGATCGGAATCTCGTACACTGCAAAATCAGGAGGTTGAAATGAATTCCACCAGCGAGCCACACCTCGTCACCGATCCAGCGCTTGCGGAAGTACTTGCGCAGTTGGTCTGCCGCGAACCAATCTTTCATCGTCCAGAGTTCGGCACGACGCGGGCCGACTTTGAAAATATGACGACACAGGATTATTGGGAAGTGGGAGCGTCGGGACGGCGCTACAGCAGAAGCTATGTGCTGGATATGTTGGAGAAGCGCTCCCAGCAGGATCAAAGCGGCGATATTTGGGAGACGGGCGACTTCTATTGCAAACGGGTCAGTAACGACGTCTACCTGCTGACGTACACACTATTGCAGCAAGGGGCTCGCAAAACGCGGCGATCCACAATATGGCAGCAAACCCCCGATGGCTGGAAGATTGTCTACCATCAAGGAACCATCGTCCAGCACGAGTAGCGAATTCCGTTCTAGTATCCTGCCAGCTCCACCATCGCCTTACGAATATCTTCCGGCTGCGGCAGAATTTCGTCTTCCAGCGCGGCTGATACGCGACGAACACGTCCTTCGCAGCGATGCGGCGCACCGGAGCATCCAGGTCGTCAAACAATTCGTCTGCGATGCGAGCTGCAATCTCGGCTCCGTATCCCCAGCTGCGCATGTCTTCATACGCAACCAGCGCGCGGCTGGTCTTGCGGACGGAGGTTGCAATTGCCTCCCAATCGTACGGGCTCAGCGAGCGCAGATCGATCAGTTCCACATCCAGACCATTTTCGCGCTCGGCACGCTGCGCTGCCTGCAACGCCCGCGGAACCACCGCGCCGAAGGTGATCACCGTGAGCTGCTTTCCGGGTCGAACAATTTTCGCCTTGCCAAACGGAATCGTGAAGTCCGGCCCCGGATATGCGGCGCGGCCATACGTCTCGCGATAGAGTCTCTTGTGTTCGAGAAATAGAACCGGGTCGTCGCAACGAATCGCGGTCCGCAGCAATCCGTTGGCGTCCAACGCGTTCGATGGATAGACAACGCGCATGCCAGGGCGTGTGCGTGAAAATGCTTTCGCCCGACTGCGAATGATAAATCGCCCCGCCGGTCAGATATCCTCCGGTCGCCACACGAATGACGGCCGGACTGGAGAAGGTTCCATTGGTGCGCCAGCGAATCAGCGGCAGCTCATTACGCAGCTGATGCATGGCCGGCCAGATGTAGTCGAAAAACTGAATCTCCGCCACGGGCTTCATCCCGCGAGTGGCCATGCCTAGCGCTCGGCCAACAATATTGGCTTCCGCCAGCGGAGAATTGAAGACGCGATCGGAACCAAACTCGCGTTGCAGTCCGGCGGTCAGCTTAAATACTCCGCCCTTCCCCTTGACTGCCGCTCTCATCGAGGGAACCTTCCCGACTGCAGTCTGCAACATCTTCGCCAAAAATGACAATCCGTTCGTCGCGCTTCATTTCGTCGTGCAAACAGGCATTAATCAGATCAGCCATGGTGCGCTCCGCGACTGGACGCGACGGATCTTCCACGACCGGTGCCGGCTCTTTCAAAAACGAATCTGCCGTCGGATCCAGATCCTCCGAGTACACGTGCTTGTAGATGGTGTCGGTTGCCGGGAATGGGGCGCGCAGGACAACTTCAGTGGAAACACGAATCTCCTCATCCACGGTCTGCTCCAGCCGAGTAATAGCCGCCTCGTCCAGAATTCCCTCACGCAATAGCCGCATCTGCAGTTTCGGTAGCGGATCGCGCATAGCATCGGCTTCACGCTCGGCCTCCGATCGATAGAACCGTTCGTCATCGGAAAGCGAGTGCGAATACGGCCGAATTACATGGCCATGCACAAACGCCGGCCCGTGACCCGCGCGGCAATAGGCAACCGCCTCCTGCATGGTCTTGTGGCATTCAATGGCGTCGGTACCATCAATTTCTGCGAAGAAAAAGTTAGGGAAATTCGCCACCAGCTTCGAAATGTTGCCGCCGGCGGTGTTCACTTCAACCGGCACTGAAATGGCGTACCCATTGTCCTGAACAACGAACAGCACCGGCAATTTCAGGTTGGCGGCAGAGTTCATTGCCTCCCAGAATTCACCTTCGCTGGTAGTTCCATCGCCCAGTGAGCAATAGACCACTTCGTCCGCATGAAAAGAGACATTCTTGAACGCGCGATAATCCTTGTCGCCATCCGCCAACTCCGGCTTTTTGGCGGCTTCTGGATGATGGTTAAAGTAGCGTCCAGCCTCGGCGCACCCAACGGCCTGCAGGCACTGCGATCCAGTCGGCGACGACTGGGTCACAAGGTTCAAGCGCGCGCTCGCCCAGTGAGAAGGCATCTGGCGCCCACCGCTTCCCGGATCAGCCTCTGCACCGACCGCAGCCAGCAACATTTCTTCCGCCGTCATTCCAATGGCCAGGCACAAACCACGATCGCGATAATACGGATAGAACCAGTCGTAGCCCGATCGCAGCGCCATTCCAGCGGCAACCGAAAGGGCCTCATGCCCTGCGCCAGAGATCTGGAAGAAGATTTTCTGCTGACGCTTCAGCATGATTTCGCGATCGTCGATCCGGCGGGACTGATACATCAGCCGGTACATCTGAATCATCTGTTCATGCGAAAGCCCGTGTGTTTCATCCGGCGTTTTGGTCGCAGTGACGGTGCGCGTTGCTGCCATTTTGCATCCTTTTCAGATCGGATTGCGTCGGTGATCGCCGTACTCTCGAAATTCGTACAGCGAACTGGCTATTTTACGGCAAAAGCATGAACACTAAGGAGTGTTTTGTTTCATGTTATTTATCGTTGTTCCTGGCGCCCGGTCACTTCGATTCTTAGCCGCAGCCCATTTGATGCTTTCTGCTCAGCGTCGCTCTTGAAAAACCTGCCAATGTACTCCATATCAAGACCTGTGCCGCTGCAACGAAGCACCTTAAAAATCGTTTGAATAGAGGGTCAAGCGCGATCACACGTTGATTCGGCTCCCTCGATCCGGCGGATAAGACGCACAACTAGGAGAATGCTCGAAGTCGTAGTAGCGCCCTCCGGCAAGGGCTAGTCCTCAGTGATTCTCATCACGGACACCCGGGGTGACGAAGTCTAATCTTTGTTCGCAAAGGCCAATCATCCAGTCCAACGAGATTTCTTCTTGGTTGGCGGCTGTTTTGCAGGATTCCAGCCTAAGGGTTGCCGATGAAGACAAAGCAAAAATCCAGTACATTCTCGCGGCGAACGTTTCTCGAGATGAGTGCGATTGCAGGCGCATCGTTTGCAACGGGTTGTGCGATCCGCAGTGGCAGCAATTGGGAATTCTTTACGAACGATGAAGCGGCGACCCTGACCGCTATCTGCGATCAAATTATCCCCGCCGACGATTTTCCCAGTGCGTCCCAGGCGGGCGTCCTGAATTACATCGACAAGCAAATCACACGCCACTATCGACGCCATCAACGCGCCTACAGAAAAGGCCTGGAGCGAGTCGACCAGCTCAGCCAGCAACATTGCGGCAAGGCGTTAACCTCGGCATCTCCGACCGAACAGTTGCAAATCGTCATCTCGCTCGAAAAATCTGACACATCATTTTTCGATCTGGTCCGCAGCCACACCTTCGAGGGCTACTACGGTTCGCCGCGCCACGGCGGCAATCGAAATGCCGTCAGCTGGCACATGCTCGGCCTCGACGACCCTCCGATCCGCGGTCGTTCGCGTTACGACTTGAAAAAAGGTACGCCGTCATGAAACGCGTGAATGCCGTCGTCATCGGGGCAGGCGCCGCAGGTGGCATCGTCGCCAAGGAACTATCTACGGCCGGCCTCAGCGTGGTGCTGCTGGAACGCGGCAAGTGGTACACCTCGAATGATTGCCGCAAGGATGATCTCCGCAATCAACGCACTACGCTCCTAGGCAATGCATTTGGACCCCCCGATGAAGGCAATCCTCGCGTCTGGGTCGACGGCAAAGGTGTCTCGCACATCGCCCTTCCCAGTGAAGGGGACTATCAAAATAACGCCGCCTGCGTGGGTGGTGGAACCCTCAGCTACGGTGCCCAGGCCTGGCGATATTTGCCGCAAGATTTCCGCATGCGCTCCACCTATGGCGTGCCCGCGGGTAGTTCTCTGGAAGACTGGCCGATCTCCTACGACGACCTGGAACCGTTTTACGTCAAAGCGGAATACGAAATCGGCGTCTCCGGTGACGATTCTGCCACGCCGTTTCGCGGTCCGCGCAGCCGCGACCTGCCCATGCCTCCGTTGCCACAGACCCGTGAGTTTGAACTGCTAGAGCCTGCGGCCAAGCGTCTCGGTCTGCATCCGATCAACATTCCCATGGCCCGCAACAGTGTTCCGTACAACGGGCGTGGCCCCTGCATGCGCTGTCGGTGGTGCTGCGGTTTTGCCTGCGAAGTGGATGCGAAAAACGGTTCGCAAAATACCGTCATACCAGTTGCGCTCGCCAGCGGAAATTGTGAGTTGCGCACCGAATGCATGGTGAAAGAAATCCTGATGGACGAACGCGGACGCGCCCGCGGAATTTCCTACTTCGACGCCGACGGCCACCTGCAGGAGCAGCTTTCTGACATCGTCGTGGTCTCCGCCTGCGCGGCGGAATCCGCTCGCCTGCTGCTGAACTCGAAGAGCCGCCTGTTCCCTTCCGGCATCGGAAATCGCTATGACCAGGTCGGGCGCAATCTACAAGGCCACCACTACACCGGCGCGGTGGGCTACTTTGATTTCGAAACGTATGACGATATCGGCCCGGGCGCGAACATCGCCATCACCGATTACAACCACGGCACGCCCGGCCTTTGCGGCGGCGGCATGCTGGCCAATGAGTTTATTCGCCTGCCGATTCACTCGCTCGATCGCTTGCCCACAGGCACGCCGCGCTGGGGACTGGGACATAAACATGCCATGCGCAATTACCATAAGCGCACCATTGTCGTAATTGGGCCCACCCAGCAAATCCCGACAGAACACGCGCGCGTCACCGTTGATCCGTCAGTGAAAGATAAGTGGGGTCTGCCGGTTGTCCGCTTCCAGGGCAATTGTCATCCTCACACGTTTGAGATCGGCGACATTCAAGCCACGCGTGCGGCGGCATGGCTAAAGGAAGCCGGCGCCATCGACACGTCATTGATGACTTCTCGCCCGGAAGTTCGCCCCGAAGTGATTGAAGCCAGCCAGCATCAGGCCGGCACGTGCCGCATGGGTAACGATCCTCGCTCCTCTGTCGTGAATCGCGATTGCCAGATCCATGAGGTCGACAACGTCTTCGTCATCGACTCGAGCGTGAACGTCACCAATGGCGGATTCAATCCTGCGCTCACCATCATGGCCATTGCATTCTTTGCCTCGCAGTCTCTTGTGCGCAACTGGAAGGGCACGGGATTCCGCTCATGATGCGATTCGTCAAGTTCGTCGCTGTGGCTGCCGTGTCACTCGCGATATTCGCGGTTCTCGGTACATTCGGCGCATCGGAATACTACACGTCACAACTCGGATCCGGCTGCGCCAATTGCCACGAAATGGCAGACTACGTCGCTGCCGTGCATGGTTCGAATCATCGCAATGTCAGCTGCCAGGATTGTCATACTGCGACCTTGTCGACCAAGCTGCGCCACATTCGAGTACATCTCACGCGTTCCTGGCCCGAAGAAATACGGTTGCGTGATGTCGATGTGGTTCGGATGACGAAAAACTGTCAGCAATGCCATCAGCAGGAATACGCCACCTGGCATGCGGGACCCCACAGCGCCACCTACAGCCAGATATTTATGAACAATGCGCAAAACTCCAAGCAACATCTAATGGAGGATTGTTTCCGCTGTCATGGCATGCACTTCGACGGCTCGATTCGCGACCTGGTTCAGCCGGTGAACACGAAAGGGCCGTGGCATCTTGTTCGGAAAGACTTCGCCGATCAGCCCACCATCGCCTGCGAAAGCTGCCATTGGGTGCATCGTCCCGGCACCGTGCAGGAGAAGCCATCCGATCGCTTTTCAGTTTCTGGCAGCGCGGTCAATGGAACTCTGGCATTCTTCGATCGCCGCGAGCGCATCCACTTCACCGCGACATCGCTTCACATCCCGCAATTGCAGGACGGAGCTCGCACGGTAAAGATGAGCGCGGATCCTCGTCAGGCGATGTGCTACCAATGTCATGGTTCACGCATTCCTGAAACTGGTACAGTTGCCGCAACGAATCACTGGGGGCCGCAGGTAGGAACTGGCGACGACCGCACTCCGACCGGTGTACATGAGGGGCTCAGCTGCGTCGCGTGCCACAACGGGCACAACGAGAACACTCGAGCTTCCTGCGCCACCTGCCACGCGTCAAAAGGGGAATGCAAGCTCGATGTAGAAAAAATGGATACCACCTACTTCAACTCGAAGAGTCCGCACAATATTCATTGGGTCAAATGCACCGACTGCCACCAACATGGCATTCCCAAGTCGACAACAACTCCGCAAGTCGCCGGCCAATAACATTCTCTTCGCGGCGGCAGAAACATTGCAGTTCGCCACAACTCAGCGGCTTTGAATGGTACCGTGAAATTGAGGCTCACGCGTCCAAATAGTCCCTAACAGACGCCCTGTACTACCTCGAAAGCCTTTTGTCGGAACGCAAGGAGTCTGTGATGTCAGTCCTGGATTTATTCAGCCTGAAGGGGAAAAATGCTTTAATCACCGGATCCTCGCAGGGTCTCGGCGCGGGCATGGCCATTGCCCTTGCTCAGGCCGGTGCCAATGTGGCATTGCACGGGCGGAACAATGTCTCGCTGTCGACGATTGACGACGTCAAGAAAACTGATGCGCAATCGATATCTGTCACCGGGGACGTGAGTGATCCCGCAGTCTGCACTCGCATTGTCGATGAAACAGCGAACGCTTTCGGTTCGATCGATATTCTGGTGAATAATGCGGGAACCATTCGACGCGCACCTGCCGCCGAACATTCTCATGAATTCTGGTCGACCGTCATCGACAGCAATCTCAACAGCGTCTTTTATCTCAGCCAGTATGCTGGGACGAAGATGCTGGCGAAGGGATCCGGCAAGATCATCAACATCGCTTCCATGCTGACGTTTCAGGGCGGCATTCTCGTGCCTAGCTATGCCGCTGCCAAAGGGGCAGTCGGACAACTCACCAAAGCGCTCGCCAACGAGTGGGCGGCCAAGGGAGTCAATGTCAATGCCATCGCGCCCGGTTACATGGAAACGGCCAACACCGCTCCGCTGCGTGAAGATCAGGAACGCTCAAAAGCGATCCTGAGCCGAATTCCTGCGGCGAGATGGGGCCTTCCGTCAGACTTGGCCGGCGCTGTCGTCTTTTTAGCTTCGGCGGCCAGCGACTACGTCCACGGCCACATTCTTGTTGTCGATGGCGGCTGGCTTTGCCGCTAGGACGCCCCCGATCGATATTCCTATTGGACAGGCCGAATGTTTCCCGCTAGCAATTCTTGAGGATCGTCATTTTTTTGGCTTAGGATTTTTTCTCACCACGCGCAACCCGCTTGCCGAGGGCGCGCGCGGAGTCTTTTTCAGGGCGACAATCTTGCGAATTTCCGCCACGGAAACGCTGTCCCAGAACTCGGTCGCGTCATCGGGAGAATTGAATTGCATCGACCACTGCCACCCCAAGGTATCTTCCAGTCGACTGACTAGAGTAGTGGGTTGCATCGCAGGGTAGCGCGCCGCAAGTACATCCCAGGCTTTTTGCGCATGCGGACCGCGAGGTCGAGCAGTATACGTCGCCATCTGTGACCTCCCCTGACCTACTGCGCTGTTGGCGCTCGATTGGAGTTTATCGTCTCTTTATTAACTCTGCTGCCTTCGTTGAAGGAGTAGACTGCCTCCACCGGATTTGTGACCCTTCCGATGTCCGGGAAGTTTTCCACAGATCTACTTCAGGGCTTCCTGTTGCATCTAAGGAGCATCTTCGGAGGTTTTGCCATGAAGCGCATCCTTACCATCGTCGGCGCAGCATTAGGCGTGCTCATCCTTATCCTGATCCTGATTCCGTTCTTCGTCAGTGGAAATACCTTCCGACCCAAGCTTGAAGCCATGGCCTCGCAGGCGCTTGGGCGCAAGGTTCAAATCGGCAACCTCGACTTCTCGCTGCTTTCCGGCTCGCTCAGCGCCGACAATCTTTCCATTGCAGATGATCCAAATTTCAGCCAGTCGCCATTCCTCACAGCTTCGTCCCTCAAAATCGGCGTCGAAGTGTGGCCACTGATCACTTCCAAGCAACTTGAAGTGACCAGCATCACGATTGATAAGCCGGTGGTTCACCTCATCTCAAACGCTTCGAACCAGTGGAACTATTCCACGTTGGCCAGCACTGGGAAATCGACGCCCAGTCAGCCCGCCTCCCAGGGAACCCCTAATCTCACGGTCGGCAAGCTCGATGTCAACCACGGCGAAGTGACCATGATGGCCGCCGGCGCAAAGTCTCCCAGCGTCTACAGTAATGTCCAAATGGAAACGAAGAATTTTTCCCTGACTTCCGCATTCCCAGTGACGCTTTCGATGGATCTGCCAGGCGGCGGCACGATGAAACTCAATGGCACCGTCGGCCCGGTCAACTCGACGAATGCTACTTTCACACCTGTCGAAGCCGATGTCACAATCGACTCATTCGACATCGCGAAGAGCGGGTTCGTGGAACCATCCAGCGGCATGAGCGGCCTCGTCGATCTGACGAATCACTTGAGCGCAGCTAACGCCAAGGCCCATCTGAAAGGTGTGGCCACCATGCGCAAACTGAAATTGGCCGCAAATGGAGCGCCATCCGGTGTGCCGATCGCGATGGACTTCGACCTGGACTACAGCATGCCCGACACCTCCGGCACATTGAATAGCGGGCTGCTACATATTGGTCACGCCCAGGCCAACTTGAAAGGCACCTTCGCCACCAAAGCCGCCGTGACTTCGATCGATATGAACGCTGCCGGCCAAGGAATGCCGATTGACGACATCGTCGCCGCTCTCCCCGCCTTTGGAGTCATCTTGCCCTCCGGATCTACACTCCACGGCGGAACCTTGAGCATGAATGTTCACGGACAAGGCCCGACTTCCGCGTTAACCGCGACCGGCAACGTGGGAGCTTTCAACACGCGGCTGGCCGGATTTGACTTGGGTTCCAAGCTTTCCGCGGTCTCCAAACTCACAGGCGCGCACTTCCCCAGCGGAGATACACAAATTCAGCGCTTGACCAGCAACGTTAACTACAGTCCAGCAGGCATCCAGGCTTCGAATATTGATCTAGTGGTAGTCGGAATCGGCCAGGTAACAGGCAGCGGGACGATGAGCGCCAACAATGCTCTCAACTTCCATTTCGTCGCCCAACTCAGTTCCGGTGGCGGCGGCGTCCTTGGAAACTCACTGGGTAAGAGTGTCTCCATGGCGAAGTTGCCCTTCGCCGTGCAAGGAACCGCCAGTCAGCCGAAGATCATTCCCGATGTTGGCGGCATCGTGGGTGGCGCTGTCACCGGCCTGGCCGGCTCCCTCGGTGGCGTGACCAAAGGCAATGTCGGAAACGCGGGAGCGGCTACGCAACAGCTCAGCAAGGGACTCGGCGGCCTGCTGAAACATTAGGCTCGTCGCCTTCGAACCGATTTTTCCATACACCGGGCCGGACCGGTCGCGTGCATTCGCTGGGCGACCAAACGGGTGCGGCTGCGCTCGGCAACGTGTGATCTCTTCTCAGCTTCGCATCGTTCTTTTCAGCCATTCCTGTACCATGCTGCGATTGAACTTTTGCTTTTGCCGTGACTCTCGACGTCCCCCAATTCACACGTCTCGGCTTGCCTTGCGATCAGCATCGAATGTGGTTTCTTTATTGCGTTTGGGACTGGTTTTCCATAGTTGCTAATGTTCTTAAAGAATGTTCTTGCTATTTGCCCTCCCCGCTTGGTACTTTGTTATCCATTCATTGAGTTCCTGACAAAAGACATCTGTTTTCACAAGTTGTCGCTGTTAAATGCTTCTCTGATCGATTGGCCTTCGCCCGAGGGAATCTTTTTGTTGACAACACCGTAAGGAGAAACCTAACATCTCGTGCACGCTGGGCTGGGCTGTAAATAGTTCGCAAAAACAATTGTTTATGTAGCAATTACACTTTCGGAGGTTTGGGGATGCGCAAAAAGAGCATATTTTCAGCGGCGGCACTCGGTGCCGTACTGCTTGTTTTTTCAATTTTCAGTCAATCGGCGTGGAGCCAGACCGTAACAGCCGCCGTCGTCGGTACCATCACCGATCCGGCCGGCGCAGCTGTTTCCGGAGCTACGATCACAGCAACCTCGGTAGAGCGCGGCACCACCTATACCGCAGTGTCAAATGATTCGGGCCTGTATCGAATTTCAGCGGTACCAGTAGGCACCTATACTCTCACGGTTGACAAAAGCGGATTTTCGACAGCCGCGCGTGAGTCGTTTGTGCTCACGGTGGATCAAGTAGCTCGCATCGACGTTGGCCTCAAGCTCGGAAAACAAAGTGAGACGGTAAAAGTCTCCGGTATGGCGCCGATATTGGCAACTCAAACCACGCAGGTCGACACGGTCATCAACGCCGCCACCAACGACGAGATGCCGCTCGCCGCGCGCAACTATGTGCAACTCACGCTGCTTGCGCCGGGCGCTGTCTCGACCGATCCCAGCAGCTTCAACAACGGCAACAATACCGCTGGATATGGCGGTCGGCCGTTGATCAACGGTAACCGCGAGCAGGCAAATAACTTCCTGCTGGACGGCATGGATAATAACCAGGTTTCGGATAACCTGCTGGGTTACGCGCCGGCTCCCGATGCAATTGAGGAGTTCAACCTGATCACCAACAACGCCCCGGCTGAATTCGGCAATTTTGAGGGCGGCATCATCAACGCCACCATCAAGTCGGGTACCAACAGCTTCCATGGGGATGTCTGGGAGTATTTCCGCAATGATGTCTTAAACGCTAACCAATGGTCGAGCGGGGTGAATCCCACCGATATTCTTCCGAAAAACAAGGTCCGCTGGAATATGTTCGGCTTCACCGCAGGCGGCCCAATCCTGAAAAACAGACTCTTCTTCTTTGCGGACTATCAAGGGCAACGCTTCGATGTCCCAAGCTCAACGGGTTTTATTACCCTTTTCACGGCCGGCGAACGGACGGGTAACTTCGGCGCAATCTGCACCGCCGGTTTTGACGCGAACGGAATTTGCAAAGGTTCCGGTCAGTTATACAACCCGTGCGCATCTTTCACGTCGCCATGCACACCTTCCTCAACTCCGGCTCCGACACGGCAGCCGTTTCTGAATAACATAATTCCCACTGCCATGATCAGCCCGGTCGCGGCGGCCCTGTTCTCTTCGAGCCTTTACCCCGCGCCGATCAACAGTAACCTGCAAAACAACTCTACGAACACGTCGGCCAGTGCTGAAGATGTGGACCAGGGCGATTTGAAGATCGACTTTAGACCGACACAGAAGGACACCATTTCGTACCGCTTTACTCGCGCCTATCAAAACAATCCAGGCACCAACTCATTCGTTTTGTTCTCCAACAGTTCTGCAACCGCCCCCATTTTAAACACGGTCGGCGACTGGACCAGAACACTGAGCAACAATCTTTTGAATGACGCTCGCTTTGGCTGGAGCCACATTACCCTCAACACCGGAAATAGCTGGGCTCCGAGCGTGGGCCTGTACGGTAACACGCTGGGAATTGGAAATGGCAACCCATCCGGGCTGGACGGCCTGTTGGGCTTGAATTTTTCCAACTCATTCGTCAACAGCATTGGAGCCGCAGAGTCAACTCAGAGTTTTGACGACCACGTCTGGGAGGCTGAAGATGGGCTGACCTGGACCCATGGACGTCACACGTTCAAATTCGGAGGCCAATGGTGGCGCGATATCATCAAGACGTTCTACGCCGGTAATAACGGTGAGTTAGGCTTGATGGATTTCAATGGTCAGTTTACCGCAACCAATTCCGCGTCTGCCGGCAACGGAGCGGGCGACGGTGGAGCGGATTTTGTGCTCGGCCTACCCCAGACGATCGGGCGTGGAACCAGCACGGGCGCTACTTGGCAACAGTCGAGTAACATCATCGGCATTTATGGCGAAGACACATGGCGCGTGACAGATAACCTCACGTTAAGTCTTGGTCTCCGCTACGACGCACACACGCCGTGGATTGAAGCCAATAACAAACAGGCAAACTACAATTTCACCACCGGAAACATTGACCTGGCCGGCCAGAACGGCGCCAGCAGGGCCCTTTATAACGGCTTCTATGGCGGGAGAGACTTCCAGCCGCGCATCGGTTTCGCGTGGACTCCCGAGGCGCTCGGTGGCCGCACGGTAGTCCGCGGAGCATTCACAATTTCCTCCTATATGGAAGGAACAGGCACCAACCTCCGCCTGCCGTTGAACCCGCCCTTTACTCCGGCTGAAATCAATGCCTCGTACAACAACATTCCCTTGCCTCTGACCGACACAACCGACGGAATTGTAGGCCAGGGAGTCAACCCGTCCTGTGCTGCTCCCCAGTACGCTTGCTATGCCGGGGCATATCTCCGCATCTGGGACCCGAATGTGCAGCCGGCGATCGCCAATGAATTTAACCTGACCGTTCAGCACCAGCTAAACCATTCCACGGCCATTCAGGTTGGGTATGTAGGTCAAACCGGCCATCACCTGATGGTGCCGTACGACTTTGCGCAAAGGGTATTGCAGCCCGGTGGGGCCACAGCACCCAGTCCGTTTTTCTCCGCCAACCTAGACCTCTATGGCGTACTGGGCACGGGCAATTCGACTCTACCAGCTGACTCCGGTTTACCTTACGGCAACCAAGGCGCCTACGTTTCGGGCACGAAGTCAAACGGAAACATGTCGTACAACTCCTTGCAGGCCGTCCTGCAGAAGGACATGGTTCATGGCCTTCAGGGGCAGGTCTCCTATACCTACTCCAAGTGCATGTCCGACAGCACGGGATATTACGGAGCCTGGAACAACGCACTGAGCGCGTCGGCATATTGGCAGAACATCTATAACCAGCGGTCAGAGTGGGCGCCGTGTTACTACGATGCCACCCATGTCCTGTCCGCCTATGCAATTTATCAACTGCCCTTTGGACGCGGGAAACAATTCGGCAGCAATAGCAACAAGGTTGTCAATCAGGCAATTGGTGGATGGGAAATTGCCCCGCTCGTCTCCATCCGTACTGGCTGGCCAATGCCCGTGAATGGGGCGTCGGACAATTCCGGTACCTTCGGCCGTGGGGCCCGGGCGAACTGCAACTCCTTGCCGCCCATCACGAATACACCGGTACTGGACGTAGGCCGCCAATGGTTCGTCAACAATGATAATTTCGTTCAACCGGCGACGGGGACCTTCGGCAATTGTGCACCGCAGCTCGCAGGTCTACGGTCACCGCGTTACACCGATCTGGATTTCAGCGTGCATAAAAACTTCCAAATCACAGAACGGTTCCGAGTGCAGTTCCGGACCGACTTCATCAACTCTCTCAATCATCCTCAATTCAATGCTCCGAACATGGGCTTGGGTCAGACGATGGGACAAATCACCAGCGCTCAACCTCCAAGGAATATTCAAGTGGCCTTGAAGATCTACTATTGACGTACCCGACACCACGTATAATCGCTGATACAGGCGCAGATTGCTTGCGCTTGTATCAGCTTTTTTCTTGGCCCCGGATCGGGAAAATTTTGAAAACAGATTGCGTAAAATGTGTAGCTATTTAAAAAAGGCCTGCATTGTTTCGGTTGCCTTATCCTTCTCTGGGTTCGGAGCAAATGCCCAGCAGTCGAAATTAGTTTCGCCAGGGCCGCAGATTTCACCGCAACAAGCAATCACATTGGCGGACCAGGGTCATTGCCGGGAGAGCATTTCTGCCCTCAAGAAAGCGGTGGTGGCTCAAATCCCTGCAGAAACTAGAAAACGCGCCGGTGTCCTGGGAGTTCGTTGCTCGCTTGCCGTGGACGATCGAAGCGCTGCCCTCAATTTCATCAGCCTACTTAGCCGAGAGTTCGATCAGGATCCCGATGTACTGTATGTGATTGTCCATGCTTACTCCGACTTGTCGACGCGTACTGCCCAGGACCTCGGTAGAACCGCTCCGCAATCCATTGCTGCTCACAAGTTGAACGCAGAAGCCCTGGAAGGTCTGGGCAGGTGGCAACCCGCAGAGCTTGAATATGAAGGAATTCTTCATAAAGACCCAAATGCCCGCGGCATTCATTTTCTGCTGGGTAGACTTCTGCTGTCAGAACCTGACGCCGGACCGGATGCGAAAGAACGCGCTAAGCAGGAATTTCTGAAAGAACTTCAGATCGATCCCAGCAACACGGACGCGCTCTTCATTTTAGGAGAACTTGCTCGGGAGGATGGAAACTGGGGCGAAGCGATTTCTCGCTTTTCACAGGCAGCAAAACTCAATCCCAGTTTTTCTGAAGCCTACCTGGGATGGGGAGTTTCTCTGATCGGCGACAAAAGATACGCAGACGCAATCCCTCCCCTGCGCATCGCGGAGCGTCTGACCCCAGCAAACCCAGACATTCACAACGCGCTCGGTACTGCCTTGGTGAGGACTGGCCACAAAGAGGAAGCGGAGAAAGAATTTGCTATCCACAGAAGTCTTAGTTCTGGGGCTCATCCAGACCCGTCTGCAGGAGACGGATCACAATAACATCTGCCCATGTATCTCCTGGTGTCATCCTCTGTGAGATCCAAGACTATTTGATATCGGCTGAATGAAATCATGAATCGGATTCGGACAGCACGATGGACACGGCGGGAACTCCTGTCGCAGTCGATCGCAGGAGCCTTGATTCTCTCGCAGCACCCGCTCTTTGCGCTAGGCGATGCCACACAGTTTCCCTTCGAGGTGGTTCCTCCGGAGAAGAGTGGCATTCGGTGGGTGCACGATGCCGCGCATTCCCCGGAGAAGTACCTCCCGGAGAGTTCGGGCCCAGGTGTCGCATTTCTCGACTATGACAACGACGGCTGGATGGACATCTATCTGGTTAACAGTGGGAAATGTGACTTTTTTACCCCCACCAAACCGTTGCGCAACGCTCTGTATAAGAACAATCGCGATGGAACCTTCACGGACGTAACGGAAAAGGCTGGAGTGATTGGAGGCGGCTTCGGACAAGGTGTGGCCGTGGGTGATTACAACGGAGATGGTCTGCCCGACATTTATGTGACGCAATACGGCAGCAGCATTTTGTATCACAACAACGGCGACGGTACCTTCACGGATGTCACTGCAAAAGCCGGGGTCGGCGCACCAGGATGGGCTTCCGCCGCAGTCTGGTTCGATTACGACAATGATGGCCGTTTAGATCTTTTTGTCGCGCGATTTGCTGATTTCACCAAAGAACTGAACAAGCCCTGTGGAATCCACGACGATGGCCTTCGCCACTATTGCATTCCTAAGGCCTATGCGCCTATGGCGAGCTGGCTTTTTCACAACAATGGGGATGGCACCTTTACGGATGTCAGCAAAGAATCCGGCATCGCCAGTCATTTGGGAAAAGCCTGGGGCGTGGTTGCTACGGATATTAACAATGACGGACTGATGGATCTCTTCGTTTCCAATGACACCGTCCCAAACTTTCTTTACGTCAATCACGGGAACGGGAAGTTCGAGGAAATCGGAGAAATTGCCGGGATCGCCTACAGTGCCGATGGACTGGCGCGTTCCGGCATGGGCGTCGATTCCGCCGACGTCGATCAGGACGGTTTCATGGATCTTTACGTGGCCAATATCAACTACCAGGATTATTCGCTGTACCGCAACAACCATGACGAGACCTTCGACGATGCCGCCGGCCCGGAAGGTATTGCCTCGTCCACCTACCTCATGAGCGGATGGGGACTCAAATTCTTCGATTTCGATAACGACGGAAACCTGGATCTATTTCAAGTCGACGGGCACCCTGACGATCTGATCGACCAGCAGCATCTGCAGGTGACCTATGAGGAGCGGCCCATGCTGTTTCAATGGAACGGTAAGGGTTTCACCAATATTAGCGCACATAGCGGACCGGTTTTCAGCCAGCCGCTGGCAGCGCGCGGTTTGGCCATTGGAGATTTCAATAACGATGGCGCTACCGACGTCCTCATTGGAGTCAACGACGGCGCGCCAGTCCTCGTGCAAAATATCGTAGGCGCGAAGAATCACTGGCTCGGAATCAAGCTCGTGGGGACGAAATCGAATCGGGATGCGGTTGGGGCGAGGATCACCTACCAGGCGCAGGACTTGAAGCGCAACCGGATGAAAGTCGGCGGTGGCAGCTTCCTTTCCAGTCATGATCCGCGCATGGTGCTAGGTATCGGCAAGCGCCAAAAAATTGATTGGGTTGAAATTAAATGGCCTTTACCTAGCGGCAAGACAGAACGCATTACAGATTTGCCGATCGACCGTTACATCACGATCGTCGAAGGCCAGGGCAAATGGACGTAAGCTTGCTCGGACACCTCCGGCGAACGAAGACCGCCGAAGCTGCAGCAGTCTCCTTGTGAACGGCGTGCTTGACGGTTGGAAATCCAGCGGCTCGGCAGCGTTCGGCTCGGGGCTTCCGGCCACACAGTCATACCATTGTTTGGTGTGCAGCGTTTCTGTTTTTTCGCGTCCCCTTAAAGGAGTCTAGAGTAACTTTCCACCCCATCACTCTTGGGAAATCTCTTGAAGGAGCGATCCTCGCATGACCTCAACTGAACCGCTTCCGTGCTTGCCTCCGTTGCGTTCTATCTCGCGATTCCTGCTGTGGATTGCTGTCGCTTCCCTCTTCACCATTCCGTGCGCTCAAGCGCAACTCGGCGCGCCAGAGAAGCCGATGCAGCCCGTCGTCCAGGATGGCGCTGAATATCGGTGGTTGCAGAAGAAGGTACTGGATTCGCGTCTGCTCGACGGCATGGAGAATTTGTCCAATTGGAAATTTAAAGGAGAAGGCTCGATGACCCTCTCCACCGCCGAGGTTAAGGACGGCCAGCATTCCATCCGCATCGACTCCACCGACAATATGGCGCGGGTCCAGGGCAGCGGCGAATGGGAGGATCTGGTCGCTACCCGTAGCTTCCCTTCTGAAGACTGGAGCCACTACAACCGCATTTCCCTCTGGGTCTATCCCGATATAGACGGAGCTCCGGCGATCTCCGCTTCATTGGTGCTACACAACGAAGGCGCGCACATCCTGCCGGACAGCACGAATGAAGGGCGTGATGAATCGATTCCCCTCAAGAATCGCCAGTGGAATCATGTCGTGTGGGAGATCGCACCGCTCTCCCGCGATCGCGTCACCGCGCTCGACTTTGCCTACAGCCTGCCGAAGATGTTTCCAAGTCCCGGCGACAAGACTGTTCTCTACATTGATCAACTGGAATTGCAAACCGTCGACCCAGACCACGTGGAAGGGTGGGATGTCGCCGCCGGTAAAATTGCCTTTAGTCATTCCGGCTATGAAGCCGGCGCCTCCAACTCAGCGATCGCAAGCGACCTGAAGAGTCCGGATTTTTCCCTCGTCGACTCCGACACTGGCAAGGTTGTGCTGACCAAACCCGTCGAACAGAAAAAGACCGACCTGGGCAATTATCAGGTTCTGGATTTCTCACAGGTCCAGCAGCCCGGCAATTATTTCCTCCGAGCTGGCGACGTCACCACTCGCACTTTTCGTATTGGCGAAGATCCCTGGCGCGACAGCATCGTCAAGGCCGTCAACTTCATGTACAGCGAACGCTGTGGCACCGTGATTCCCGGCATCCATGGCATCTGTCATCAGGATGATTACACCTTTCATGGCGACAAGCGCATTCTCGTCAATGGCGGATATCACGATGCCGGCGACTTGACTGCGACCGGCAACACCCCCGCGATGGCCTACGGACTATTTGAATTAGCGGAACGCCTCAAGCAGCAAGGGGAAGACCCGGTTCTCTACAACCGTCTGATCCTCGAAGCGGAGTGGGGTCTGAACTGGGTGTTGAAAACGCGCTTTGGCGACGGTTACCGCACCACTGGGCAGTTGATCAGTTACTGGACCAACGGGATTATGGGCGACGCCGATGATCGATACGGTCCCGCGGTGAATGACCCTGAATGGAATTTCAGAGTGGCCGCCGTCGAAGCGCTCGCCGCACGCGTGTTGAAAGATAGTGATCCTGAGCTGGCCAATCGCAGCCTCGCCACCGCAAAAGAGGATTGGCAGTTCGCCGTCACTGGCCTGAAAACCGCGCCACCGCTGCCGGAAGTTTATGGTCAGAAAGATGAGTTGGAAAGAATTTCCTTCGGCGCGATCGCATCGATCGATTTGTTCCGAGCCACCGGCGACCAGAAGTATGCGGATGAAGCCGTGGTTCTCGGCAATCAAATCCTAGCCTCGCAGGAAAGAAAACTACAGCCTTGGAGCATCCCAATGACCGGTTATTTCTACACCGGCCCGGATCGCAAAGCTCTCTTCCATCGCTTTCATATGGGAG
Source organism: uncultured Acidobacteriota bacterium (assembly GCA_963821145.1). Classification (GTDB taxonomy): domain Bacteria; phylum Acidobacteriota; class Terriglobia; order Terriglobales; family Acidobacteriaceae; genus JAKAAZ01. The sequence goes on along the minus strand of CAWGCV010000007.1, from coordinate 657,113 downwards.
AAGAGGAGCAACCCATCGTGGCGCTTGCCCACCTCTGCGATGCACTTCCGCAGAATTCCAACTGGATGCAGTGGTACTCCGCCATCGTGCTGCACTCGAAGTACTATCAGCAAGCGGTCGCCGCGGTTGACGCGCCCTACAATATGCTGCCCGCCGCCGTCTACCGCGAAAGCGGCGCGGATCTGCTACCTCATTCCAAAACGTGGACTCCGCTGCGCACCGCCGATCGAACTACCTACCTGGATGAAGTTCGTCGCGGTGTACCCTTGGGTGGCGAGTATTATCTTCGCCGTTTCCCCGTATGGTTTGATTTCCGCGGCAATTCCAGCGTTCTGCTATCCGAGGCCAAAGCACTTTCCACCGCAGCCCAGTTGCGCGGCAACATCGATGCCGAGAATTTAGCGCAGCAGCAGGCGCAATGGATCGTCGGACGAAATCCCTTCTCCGCCAGCATTATGTATGGCGAAGGTTACGATTGGACTCCGCTCTACAGCGTTCGCTCCGGACAAATGGTCGGAGCGATTCCCGTTGGCGTCGAGACCAAAGGGACAGCCGATGCTCCCTACTGGCCAAACCAAATTTGCTGGACTTACAAAGAGGTGTGGACGCAGCCGGTGGGCGAGTGGATCTGGCTGATGGGGGATTTGAGTGGCCCTGCTGTCGTCCATGGGGTGGTCGACGCAAATTCGAGCGCGCCTGTTCGATTTCTAAATCGCCAGACAAGCAAGGCCATCGACGCGACGGTGAACCAAGCGGACGGAACATTTCGCGCCGTTGTTCCACAGGGCCAATATACGGTCGAATCAGGTGCTGTCCGTACTTCCCTCACGGCACTCTCCGCCGGATCGTATGAGTTAGATCTCCGCCGCGAAAAAGCAGTCGACTTCTCCGTCGATTCTAAGGATCTCGCCTCGAATGAAGTTCTGTTGCAGGTCACCGCTGACGGCATGGGAGCCCACACCTTCAGCGCAAGGGTCGACAACTTGGAGTTGGTCGAACCGAATACCAAGTCGGTCAACTTAGCCGACCATAGCAAGAACGAAATCACTTGGCATGCGCGAGTGATTGATCCGGCATCGCCCTGGGTCGCTGTCGTATTCCCCGACGGCCAACTCCATCAGCATCAGGAAATCACCGGTATCGCGTCCAACAAATAGGCTGCTGCCTATTTTGCAGCCGATGCGTGCGCAACATCGATCCCCGTCACCGAAGGCTCGCCGTAGTTTGCGGTATAGATATGGCCGGTCGACCGATCGACCGCGAGCGCATATGGGTTCTTGCCCGCGCGCAACGTGCCCATGACCGTGTTCGTAGCACCGTCGATCACGGTCACACTATCCCCGTGAACGTTCGCAACGTAAATGCGGTTATGTTCAGGATCCGTTGCGATGGACTGCGGATGTTTGCCCACAGGCAGCGTGGCGATCACCTTCCCCTTTGCGTTGTCGATCACGCTCACTGTCTGGTCACCGTAATTCACCACGTAAGTCTGATGAGTCAGTGGATTCACCGCAACAGCACAAGGGATGGCTCCCACCGGAATGGTGCGCACGGCGTGGGTCTTTTCGTCCATCGCCACTAAATTGGCAGTGCCCGTATGCCCCAGGTACAGCGTATTCGTTGCGGTGTCGAGAATCATTCCCCACAGATGCGTTCCCACCGCCACTTTGCGAATCGTTCCCGTTGCGCCATCAATCACGCGAATGTTCGGGTCCTCATACGTCATCAGAAATATCGTGTTGTTGCGCGAATCGATCGCGATCCCATCCGCGCTGCCTGCCTTGAGCGCGTGAGCGGTATTTGTCGTGCCATCGATGACCGTCACGACGTCACTATAAGTATTCGTGACATACACCTTATTCGTTACGTCGTTGACTGCCAGCACGTAGGGTTGCTTCTCACCCTTCACTGCCGCAATTACGGCATCTCGATTGCCGTCGATCACACTGATCGATCCACTGCCTGTATTCGCAACATAAATTCGGTTTGTCTTCGGGTTAATGGCGATAGCGATAGGCCTCTGGCCCACCTTTACAGTGCGGATGGCGCCAGTCTTTTCATCGATCACTTTTACGGTGCCCGCACCCTCGTCCACCGCGTACACCTTGTGAGTAGCAGGATTCACCACGACCGCGCGCCGCGTGATCACTCTCCCTTGCACGGCGTCCGTCTCGCCACGACTCGTGGGACTCATCGCCACCAATAAGACCGCGCCCAGTGAAACACCGGTGAACGCGGTGCGTCGGGGGCGAAACCTTGCAACAAACGAAGAACACCATCGCGCGAATGAACTCATATTGTGATAAAACCTCGTTGTGGACTAGATTATCAATCATTAGAAAGTCTTCTGTCGAACCGTTTATCACGCTCCGTTACTGCCCCAGGAAAGGTTCATCCATGATTCGGCGCCTCTTCACCTTCTGCCTCCTCGCGCTATTGGCCTGCTCGGGACTTACGGCCTTTGCCCAGAGCCGGCCCTTTCATGTTCTCGCCTTTTACTCCACGAATGTCGAACAGGATCACGTCGATTTCGCGATGCAGGCGATCCCATTTTTCCAGGCGATGGCAAAGCGCGATCACTTTGACTTCAAGGCGACTTCCAATTGGAATGACATGAATCCCGACACTCTGAAGCAGTATCAGGTTGTCCTGTGGCTGGATGACGCGCCATCGACCGCGGTCGAGCGCGTCGCTTTCCAAAACTACATGGAGCACGGTGGTGCATGGCTGGGCTTTCATATCGCCGGCTGGATGGACAGCCGCGCCATGTGGCCCTGGTACGCTGACTTTTTAGGAACAGTATTCTCCGGTAACAGCTGGCCCCCATTGCCTGCGACTCTTTCGATCGACGACCCGGCAAGTCCCATCGTGAAGGGTCTGCCACAAACCTATCTTTCGCCGGCCAATGAGTGGTATAGCTGGAGGCCCGATCCCCGTAATACTCCGGGGATCAAAGTGCTCATGACCCTCGCGCCTTCGAACTATCCGCTCGGCTTTAAAGATACGCTTGTCGGCGGCGACATACCGGTCACGTGGACCAACACCAAATACAAAATGATCTACACCAACATGGGGCATGGCGACAAAATTCTCACCAGCCCCGTGCAGAATCGCTTCTTTGAAAACGCGCTGCTCTGGCTTGGCGGCCGCACGGAGTAGCGACTCGTAGTAGGACGGGTCTCGGCTACGGATTCCCTGCCGCCTGGACCGCGTGGCTCGTGTTCAGGTTGTTCTGAATGATGGTCAATAGCGAGTGTGGTGCGGCAGCATCACCCAGAATCGACCAGAGCATCACGCCGCCATATTGTTCGCCCAGTTGCGTCTCTCGCGCCATCGTTGCCTCGCCAGCGTAGCGATACGCTTGTCCATCGTCGAGCGAACCGCCTCCCACCAAATCCACCTTCCACGCATTCGGATAGGCAGCCAGAATGTTTTGGTAGCTCTCTTCTTTTGAGTCATCCGCCGTAGAGCCAAAAAAACCTACGCCAAGAACAATCTTGTTCCGGGCAATCTTTTCATCGACAGAATAGAACTGCAGCGCGGTCCGTGCATCTTCGTAGGAGGAATACACCATCACGTTGATGAAATCGAATTGACGCAGCGACGCATCCGGCATCGAACTCTGCAGATATTTCGCCACAGCAGCCGTAACAATTTTTCCCTCGGGATGAAATTTCGCCATCAGCGCGTTCACAAAAGTGCCGAACGGTGCGCCCATATTGCTTGGGTCTTCAATATCGAGATCGATCCCGTCGATTCCGTGTGCCGCGACAAACTTATCCAGCGAATTGACCAGCTCGCTGGATAGTCCTGCGTTATAAAACTGAATGATCCGCTGATCGCCGCCCCCACCCCCGATCGACAGAATGACCTTTACCCCCGCGGCATGCGCGGCAGTAACAATCGCGGCGATATCGGCATCACTTTGGCCCAGAATCGAAAACGTGATATCGCTGCTCGCGGTGCAGACACCGTTGCATTTCGGCGGATCTCCGAATGCAAGGTTCAGATGCGTCATCTTTCCGAAATTAACCTGCTTCACGTAGTCGGCGTAATGTTTGCCCTTATCCACGAAGAAATATTCAACGAGCCGCGGTGCCGGATTGGGCGGAAGCATCTGTGGCGTTGCCGGCGGGCACACAGGGGTGGAAGCCGCTGCAAGAGTGGGCGCAGTCGCAGCCGCTACCGGATTCGTGGCAGTAGTCTTCTTCGCTGAGCAGCCGCTCATCCCGACCGCCAACAGTGCAACAATGACAGCCATAGCGCGATAGTAAGAATCGAGCCTTTTCTTGCGGCAAATATGCATAGATCCACCCACCTCCGTCGTAAACGAATTCCATCAATCCGCAAATACTTCGTAATGTTTCGTTAGTATATACTCCTTGCGAGAGTGGCTTGCTCCGGCTCGTTGATCGTTTAGATTTCGTCTCGGCAACACATTTCATGCACATAAGGAGACATCTTTTGAAGCGACCATCGATCCGCACAGTGGCCTGGGTTCTCTGTCTCTCCGCAGCTTCCACTGCGTGGGCCGGAGATGCAATTCCTAAGGCTGCCTGGAAGCGCCCGCTCGGCCTTCCCCTGGCGAATCCAGGAGTCACTCGCGTTGCCGGTGACATTGACGACGGCTATTGGCAGGGTGTTCCCGTTGGCGGCATGGGAGCAGGAACATTTTCCCGAAGCTATCGCGGCGACTTCGCGCGCTGGCACATCAAGGGCGGCATCCACAAATATCAGCCAGTGTATGCCAATCAGTTTGCGATGTTTCAGCAATCCGCAGGCGACCCCCAAGGCACCGCGCAGGTATTGATGAACGGCCATCCACCGGCAGGCGAGTTATCCAGCTGGAACTGGGACTATCCGGTTGGTGCCGGCGATTACTACGCGCTGTTTCCAAAAGCCTGGTTCGATTACCGGTCCAAGAAATTCCCTGCGCACGTCACGCTCGAACAGTTCTCCCCAGTGCTTCCCGATAACTACCGCGAGTCCAGCTACCCCGTCGCCGTTTATCGGTGGCACGCAGACAACCCCACCAACAAAGCCGTCACCGTTTCTGTTCTGCTTTCCTGGACCAATATGTCCGGCTGGTTTCGGACCTTTACGCGCGATTTTGCCGGAACGCCCAATCAGGGAAACTTCGACGAGTATCGAAGCGAGAACATTTCCGGTGCGGGAACGATGGAAGGAATCGTCTTCGATAGAAATCGATCGGGTTCTACACCGAACGAGTGGGATGGTCAGTTTGTAATCGCTGCACTCAATTCGCCAGGAGTGGAAGTCAGCTATCAAACCACATTTCTCGCATCAGGAGACGGAAAGGCGGTTTGGGCACCGTTCGCCAAAGATGGCAAGCTCGCCGACGACACAAAATCCTGGGTTAGCGACAAAGAAAAACTGGCGGGCGCAATCGCCCTTCGCTTCACCCTGCAACCGGGTGAGAAAAAAGTCATCCCCATGGTCATCGCCTGGGACTTCCCTGTTGTGCAGTTTGGCGAAGGTAGAAAGTGGGATCGACGCTATACGGATTTCTACGGCACCTCCGGTCGCAACGCATGGAACATTGCTCGCGACGGCCTGCTGCACGCCACCGAATGGAGCGACGCCATCGACAAGTGGCAGACTCCTTACGTCGAAAATGAGAGCGAGCCTCTCTGGTATCGCAGCATGCTGTTCAATGAACTGTACGCGCTCACCGATGGTGGTACGTTCTGGGGACGCCCCGTCGGCTCTGACCCGAAAGCTCCGCCAACCTTCGCACTGCTGGAGTGCTTTGACTACGCCTACTACGGCACGCTCGATGTGCGCTTTTATGCTTCCCTGCCGCTGCTGAAGTTCTGGCCGCAAATCGACAAACGAGTGCTGATGGAGTTTGCCGATACGGTGCCGAAGGAATGGCCGGAGCAAGGTCTGTGGGTATGGAAGACGCAGCTCAACGGCACGCCCGTCACCCACAAGCGTAAGAAGATTGGCGCTGTGCCTCATGATCTCGGCGTTCCCGAGGGCGATCCTTTCTACGCCGTTAACGAGCCCGGCTGGCAAGATACCAACGACTGGAAAGACCTCAACTCCAAATTTGTTCTGATGGTTTATCGCGACTACGTTCTGACCGGTAGCACCGACGCAGCCTTTCTCCGCGCTGCGTGGCCAGCAATGAAAGACGCAATCGAATATCTTCGTCAATTTGATCATGGCGGCGGCGTGCCGGAAAACAGTGGCTACCCTGATCAGACTTATGATTCCTGGGTCGTCAGCGGAGTCAGCGCCTACTCCGGCGGCCTTTGGCTGGCTGCACTGCGTGCCGGCGAAGAGACCGCGCGCGTCCTCGGTGATACCGAAACCGCCGCGGAATATCATGCCCTGTTTCTGAAAGGCCAGAAGACTTATATCTCCGATCTCTGGAACGGTTCCTACTTCCGCTACGACATGAATAGCGCGTCGAAGGATGACATCCAGGCCGATCAACTCGCCGGCCAGTGGTATGCCAATCTCACCGGACTTGGAGATATCGTTCCCTATGCGATGCAGCGATCCGCCCTGCAAAAAATCTACGACTTCAATGTGTTGAAATTTGGCAACGGCGAAATGGGCGCGGCCAATGGCATGGCGCCGGATGGATCCATCCTGACCAATGACGAAGCCAAAGAAGTGTGGGTGGGGACGACCGAGGGCTATGCGGCATTGTTGATGAGCGACGGCATGAAAGATGAGGCCTGGAAGACTACGTGGGGCCTATATCACGTGATCTACCAGACTAAAGGCTACTGGTTCCGAACTCCAGAGGCGTGGGACATCACCGGAAATTTTCGCGCGGGAATGTACATGCGTCCCATGGCAATCTGGGCGTTGGAAATGACTCCGCCGAGAAAGAAGTAACTCACCGACCCTCTGACCATAAGAATTTTGGAGACGTCTATGCGACTTCATCGACTTTCGCGCCGCACGCCGTGGATTCTGTTTCTGCTCACATTCTTATTTTCTGTGATTGGCACGATGACAGCCGCTGCCAAGCCGAAGTTTCATGTAATTGCGCTCGCGGAGACAGGCGGCCAGCACCAGGCATTCGTGGAGCGCGCCAAGATCTGGCTAAACCAGCTAGCTATCAAAGACAACTTCACCATCGACTACATTGAAAACACCGACAAGATCGACGATGCATTTCTGTCGCACTATCAAGTTTTCCTTCAGCTGAACTATCCGCCATATAACTGGACACCGACCGCCAAAGCCGCCTTTACAAAATACATTGAGCAAGGAAAGGGAGGGTGGATCGGCTTCCACCACGCCACGCTGCTGGGTGAGTTCGACGGCTTTAAAATGTGGCCGTGGTTTTCACAATTTATGGGTGGCATCCGATTCACCGGCTATATTCCCAACTTTGCCGATGGCATGGTCACGGTGGAGGATACCTCTCACCCAACTATGAGGGGCGTGCCAAAACATTTTCTGGTCAAGCAGGAAGAATGGTACACGTGGGATAAATCGCCGCGGCCCAATGTGCACGTGCTGGCCAGTGTGGATGAAAATACATACTCGCCTGACACCAAAACAAAGATGGGAGATCATCCCGTCGTATGGACCAACCAGCATTACAAAGCGCGAAACATTTACATCTTTATGGGGCACCATCCGGAGTTATTCGATAATCCGGCGTTCACCACGCTGTTTCGAAATTCCATCTTCTGGGCCGCACATCAAAAGATGCCACGTTAACCAGTGCAACATCGGCGGGATTCTTGGCGATCAGTTCCCCACCCAGTATTTGTTGAAGCCGATGTAATCCGATGGCATGGCCGCCAAAATTTTCCGTCGCAGCTCCAGAATGTCGACCGAACCAACGGTGCTGTAGAGAACCTTGCCCCCGGGAGCCAGCAACACCGTGTACGGCACGGCCGATTGCCACTTTGGATCAAACGCTGCTTGCAGCCCAGCAGTATCGTCGGACGCGAATAACAGATTGCGACTCGTTGCATGTTTGCGCTGCAAGAATCGCAACACTCCCGCCTTTTCGTCCGGCGTATTCGCCGATACGGTCACCAGCTGAAATCCGCGGTCGTCATACATGCGGAAGGTGTCCTGCAAATCAGAAAATTCCTCAACGCAGGAACCGCACCAGGTCGCCCAGAAACTGACCAGTGTGTAGTTGTCGCCAGCATTCGCGCGCAGCTTTTTCAAGCCTGCAGCATCCACCATCTCCACGCTGACGGGCTGTGAATCAATTTTCACTTCGTCGGCCTCGCGCAACGGCTCCTTGTCTTTCCATTTTGTCGAGCAGCCAAAGACGGCCGTATGCGTCACCGGCACCGGCTTACCTGCCAGCAGCGCATCAATCGCGTTCTGCGCGTCGTGCGTGGTCACTTTCTCGATACGGTAGCTGTTGTCGAATCTTCCTTCATACCTCAAATGGCGGCCCTGATCGAAGACGAAGACGTGCGGTGTGGCTTGCGGTCCGTAGGCGTCTGCCACCGACTGAGTTGCGCCATCGTAGAGATAAGGATATTGAAGGTGCTTATACTTCGCGCGAATCTTCATCTCCGCCAGCGTGTCGCCCATATCAGAGGAATCCAGTTCCCCAATCAGCGTCGCCTTCGGGTCGTTGCCCATGATCGCAACCACCGCCACACCGCGCTTTGAATAGTCGTCATACAGCTTCTGGATTCGCTGTTCGTACATCTGCGCGATGGGGCAATGGTCGCACGTAAACACCACCACCAGAATCTTGCTGTTCGCATAATCGCTCAGCTTATGAATCTTTCCGTCAACGCCGGGCAGCTCAAAGTTCGGCGCCGGAGATCCCAAAGCCAGGATTGGATGCGCTTGCTGCGCAAAGACCGTCAGTGACATCATCCCGGCCAGCGCCAGTACAAGTAGTTTTCGCATGGTAAGTCTCCTCTAAGCAGCCGAATCTATGCCGCGGTTACGCGAGCTTTCTCGCATACGCAATTTCTTTCGCCATATCCTGATCGACGGGTCCTTCTTTTTCGTACTCCACGGCAACTAGGCCTGCGAAATTCTGCCGGTGCAGCTCCCGCATCACCGCAGGAATGTTTGCAATTCCCTCACCCAGCAGCGTGTTCACGTCGCTTCCCTTCGCCTTCACATCTTTCAGATGAACCATGCGCAGGCGAGGAGCCAACTTGCGGATCGCATCCGCCGGATCATAGCCGCAAGAGGCGAATTGGCCCGTGTCCGCAGTCGCACCCATCGTCTTCGAAAGCCCGGAGATCGCTTTCATCACTTCCTCTGGGCTTTGGTATGGGAAGTCAACATTCGGAAAAAAATGATTGTGCAGTCCGAAGGTTAAGCCTGCCTGGCTCAAACGCTGGTCGATCTGCTTCAGTATGGGTTCCGTTCCATCGCCGGTGATGTTGGTGCTCCCAAGCAGTTTCGCGAAACGTATTGCGTCCTCAATGTCGCCGGCATCCTTTATCGTCGCAGCGTAATAGGAGACACAACGAATCCCTGCACGATCCAACTTCGCTCGCGTACTTTGAAATAGCTCAGCCTTCGGGTGGCTCAGCAGCATAAACTCACCGCGAGACATTTCGATTTCGCGAATGCGTAGCGCATTCAGCTGAACGATCATGTCTTCGACGGAGAGGTTGTGATAACTAAATGTCCCCACTCCGATGTTCAGCCGATTGAGGGCATGAAGCGGAGAAGCCAGTCCAACCAGCCCCATCGCGGCGCCCAACCTCACGAAATCCCGTCGTGTCGTCATGCGTCCGATCATTCTCCCTGGACTTTGCATTTTGCTGGACGTTCTGGCGAGGCATTCCAAAATGACAAATTAGCGACGATCCATGCGCCGATGAACCGTTTCTAACTTTCTAAAATAAAGTCCGCATGGCTGCAAGTGGACCACATCGGAAATTGCGGTGTCAAGGTGGTCCACGCAAGTCGCACTGCTTGCAGTACGGTTCAGCTCCACCATATTCACGCGCACCGCGCAACCCGTTTACATGGGAGGTTCCGGCAACAGGACGGAAGGAATCGCGTCGAGAGCAAGCGCAATTGCGCCCCAAAGCACAGCGCGGTTGCCGGGCGTGCCGGAGCCAATTTTCGGCACCGCGAATTCACTTCCCTGCAACTGCTGCCGCACAAATTCGATTAATGCCGGGTGGCCTCCAATTTCTCCGCCCAGCAGAATCAGGTTCGGATTCAAAATCAAAGACAAATCAACAATGATATCTGCTACAACTTCAGCCCTCTTACGAACAATCTTCTTTGCGCGTGCGTCGCCAGCATGCGCTAAATCCAATATGGCGACTGCAGTGACCGCATCGCCAGAATGCTTCTCACCCTGCGTATGTTTACCGCTGGCTTCATGCCAGGTCTTCAATAGTCCCGAACTAGTCAACACCATTTCCAACTCGCCGAATTCATGAATGGTGGGGTTTCTGCGTGAGGTCCCAGGCAGGCGAAGATAACCGATTTCTCCCGCCGACCACTGCGATCCATGATGAATTCTGCCGTCCAGAAAAATACCAGCGCCGACATTTTCACCAATGTCGATCAACACGAAATCCTTCTCGGATTGAGCGGCCCCGCAAAACTGCTCTCCCTGCGCGGCCAGGTTCATGTCGTTTTCAAGTATCACGGCGCAGTGGACCACCTTGCTCAACATCGCGCGAAGAGGAACCGATCGCCACTGATCCAGCGTGCTGATCGCCAACACAGTGCCTTCATCTGCATTGGTAATGGCCGGCACCCCCACTACAACAGCTAACAGTTGATCCCGCATCTTCTTCTGTTTTCGCAGGAGCAGCTTCAATTCTTTTTCGATGTATCCACAGATCGCTGCCGGGGTGGTGCTGCAATCTGTTAACGGGAGCGTGAGCGCTTCCAGTTCAATTCCGTTCAAATCGGTCAGTAGAAATGAGAGACTTCTCGAGGAAATCTGCACCGCAAGCAAACATCCCCGTTCTGCGTGAAAGCGAATCATGTCCGGAGGACGGCCGCCACTCGATTCCCCCTCGCCCAGCGGCTCGACCAGACCTTTCTGCAGCAGGTCTCTCACCACGTTTGTCACCGTGGGAGCACTCAGCCCGGAAGCTCGAACCAGGTCCGCTCGAGAACAGGAGCCAAAATCACGCAATAACTTCAGGATACTGTGGGCATTCGTATGGCGAAGGACCGAGGGCCTGCCCAGTGGGATATTTTTTCTCTTCATTTCGTACCGGAAAAGTGGCGAATCTGACGGCTACTATATGCCATCCTTATCGCGTTCGTCACCCACTAAAACCGCGCGGATGCCCACTTTCCAAACCTTCCTTACAAAAAGAATTTCTTGCCTTAATGGCCTTGGACGCGAGATACTAAATAAACATTAAGAAGTCCGTGAGGACACGAGTTCGCCATCCATAGCGGTTGAGCGGCGTCTCTTTGTTTTTGTTTCGTTTTAAATATCGATTGTTACGCTTTCATCATAATATTGCTTGGCATCGCACGGGACAAACACCCCGTGTGCCCCTAGCCCCTGCAGCACGAGATCCCAACTGTTTGCGGACTCTCATTATTTTGAGGAAAGTGTTGTGGGAGACGCGAACATGGAAACGCCTCGCTGGATCAACGGGGTCGAGCCTCCCGCCCACTTGCTCCAGGCCACTGGCACCCAGATCCTCGAAATCGAGTGCCGAGAGCAGCCGCAACGCCTCCTCGATCTGATTCGCGCCTATCGCAGCGATCCGGAAATTCGCTCCCAGTTGAAGAACTTTCGCCAGCTTTCTCAAAAACCGGGGCCCGTCATGTTCATCGGCATGGGAGCCTCTTACTGCTCCTCCTTCAGCGCATCTGTCGAATTGACGACTCACGGAAGACTTTCCTTCTCCGCGGATGCCGGGGAGTGGCTGCACTACGCTCGACCGGTCTGGAATGACGCGGCTCTCTCCGTCCTTCTCACCACCTCCGGCGAGAGCGCTGAGCTAGTCAAACTAATGAAGACCGGAGAAGACCGCGCAATCGGCTTGATCTGTAATAACCCCGCCAGCACCTGTTGGAACATGACGCGGAATCGGCTGCCCATTCTGGCAGGGCCGGAGTACGGCAACGCGACAAAGACGTACACCAACTCCACCGCTGTCGCCATCATCCTTGCGTCCGAGATACTGGAGCGCCCATGGGAAGATGATGCCGAAAGCGCAGCGGAAATTTTTGCCGCCGCACTGGACCCCATTTTTGCGCAACGCAGTGAACTCGAGTCCTTTTGCAGTGGCGCCGCCAATATTGAAGTCATCGGGCGTGGGTCCGCCTACGGCGCTGCCATCATGAGCGCGCTCTGTATCCGCGAAATGAGCGGCCATCGCGCGGCAGCTCATACCGGCGCAGGTTTCAAACATGGCCCCAACCTGGATGTGGATGGTTCGCACGTTGCGATCATTTTCGCGCTTGGTCGTGCGGCAATGTTGGGAATCAAGCTCGCAGAGGAATGCAATCGCCGTGGCGGAAAAGTCGTGCTCGTCTCTGCCGAAGATCGTCCGACAACAGAGAAGCTTTTTCCTGTCCGCATCGATGCCGTTCCTGAACCATGGGAATCGATCACTTCCCTGCTGGCACCGCAGGCGCTCACGCTTGGCATGGTGGAGCGAACCGGTTGCCGTCTGCCTCCAAGGTTTCAGTACGGCGTAATGACGCAATAGCATGACTGGCTTTTTCAATCGAGAGGAAAGCTTGTCCACCCCAGTGCTCGCACCAGACACTCACGTTCGCCGCGGATTCATCTGGCGAGTTTCCCTTATCGCGGGGCTCGGTGGCGTCCTCTATGGCTACGATATGGGCGTGATCGCGGCTGCACTGGTGTACGTGCGCCAATCTTTCGTCCTATCGACGCGCATGCAGGAGGTAGTGGTCAGCGTCGTTTTGGTCGGAGCAATGTCGGGCGCCCTGGCCGGAGGCGCAATCACAGATCGCATCGGCCGCCGCGCTACGCTCCTCTGGGGTGGCGCCATTTTTCTTTGCGGATCGCTGCTGGCGTTTGCGTCACCCAATGTTGGCATTCTTATCCTCGCGCGTTTCCTGCTGGGCGTAGCTGTCGGCTTCACCTCTGTTACCGCACCTGTTTACGTCTCGGAACTGGCTCCCCCGCACTCACGAGGCATGCTCATCGGCCTCTATCAGTTCGCTCTCACCATCGGCATCGCGTTGGCGGACCTGGTGGGCTATTGGCTGGCAAGCGAGCACGCCTGGCGGATGATGTTTGGCATTGGAGCACTGCCTGCGGCGCTCTTTATTCTCCTGCTCCTTACCTTGCCGGAAAGCCCGCGATGGTTGTTTGCGCAGAATCGCACCGCCCAGGCTGAATCCGTGCTCCGCACCTACACGGATGCGGAAGGTGCTCGCCTGCTGATCGCCGATATTCACGCTGCTCTCGAAATCAAGATGGAGCGCCGCTGGAGCGCATTGTGGAGTCCAGCGGTGCGTATGTCGCTTTTCATCGCCGCCGGCTTTCTCATCCTGCAACAAGTCACCGGCATCAACGCCATTTTGTATTACGGACCACAAATTTTTTCGCTCGCTGGCATCACCTCCAATAAGAACGCGATCTTCGCCACCCTGCTGGTCGCTGTCACCAACATGCTCGCCACCATCATTGCATTGGTCCTTGTTGATCGTGTAGGACGGAAACCGCTACTCTACATCGGCGTCGGCGGCATGACTGCTTCCCTGCTGATGCTGGCTTATTCCTTCCATAACCAGGCTACCTTCGGTGCCGCCCCCGGCGTTGTCGCCACCGTTTGCTTGATGGTCTACATCACCTGCTTTGCTTTCAGCATGGGACCAATCGCGTGGATTCTGGTGTCGGAAGTTTTCCCATTACAGGTTCGCGGACGCGGCGTTGCCGTGGCGTCTCTGGCCTCCGGCGCAGCCAATTTTGTTGTTTCCCTTACCTTCCTGTCGCTCATTCAAGCCGCAGGAAATTCATTCACCTTCATCATTTATGCGGGGTTTTGTATCCTCACGCTGCTCTTTGTCCGGTTCGTTATCCCCGAAACAAAGGGCCGTGAATTGGAAAGCATCAGTACCGAAGCGAACGCGGTTGCACCATAAATGAAATCCCCCGGAGAGAAAGTGTAAGTATGCCCAACCTTCCGAATCAACAAACCTTGGAGAGCACGCAAACCAACGGCAACGCTCAAATCACACAGCCCGACCGCGCATCATCTGCGGAGGCCGGTTACGTCGTCGGAGTCGATATTGGCGGCACCAATCTACGCCTTGCGCTTGCCGATCTGTCCGGATCGATCGTCGCAAAATGGTCATCGTCCACCGCCGGAGTACGTGGCGCGGATGCAGTTGTAAAGCTCATTTGCGACGGTGTCGAAAGCTTGCTGCAGCAGACCTCGGTTCCGCGCAGCTCCCTCAAAGCCATCGCCGTTGGCGTACCTGGAGTCACCGACGTCGAGGAAGGTCGCGTGATCGCAACCTCCTACCTGCTCGGATGGCGCGACGTTCCGCTGGCCGCAATGCTTGAGGCCGCACTGAACATTCCGTCGTCGGTGGACAACGATGTGAACCTGGCGGCGGTCGGCGAAAGCTGGGCGGGCGCCACCAAGGGTGCGCGCGACTTTGTTTTTGTGGCGATTGGAACCGGCATCGGCGCCGGCATCGTGCTGAACCACTCCTTGTTCCACGGCGCAGGCTGGGCTGCTGGAGAAATCGGCTATATGCTGGTGCCCGGCACACCCAACGCGCCGCGGAAACGCGATGAACCAGGCGCTCTGGAAAGCATGATCGGCGGCGAAGGGATTCGAGCCGAATGGCAAAAGCTCTGGACCGCGGACAAAACGACGCTCCCGCAAGAAATGGTCGCGTCCGAAATATTTGACGCTGCACTAGCCGGCGATCCGCTCGCGCAGACCATTCTGCAACAGTCCGCGCGCATGTTATCGCACGCCATCTATAACATGTCGCTGGTGCTGAACTGCCCACTGTTTGTCCTGGGAGGCGGCGTAGGTTTGCATCCAGCGCTGTGCGCTGCCACACGCGGGATGCTGCAACAATGGGCCGTCCGCGGACGACCTGAACTCATCCCCAGCGAGCTTGGCCCGGACGCACAACTGATGGGTGCTCTGCGCCTCGCGCTCGATACCGCGGAGTTGAACTCTCCAGTCTCCGCCGCGGAATAACAAGCAGTGGAATTTCATCGCCGTAGCGGTCGTCACAGATCGCTACACCCTTGACCGCTACAATGGGTCTGGCTTGATGGATGGTAAAAGGGGGGTATGCGATGAAGAAGCTTCTGCTTGTTCTGCTGCTGGCTACATTCGCGATTCCAGTTCTGGCACAGGGAGCGCCGCCGCAAGGAGCGGCGAATGCACCCTACACTGTGGAGTATTACTACAAGACGCAATGGGGCCATCAACAGGAATTTCTGGATCTCTTTCTGAAGAATCATTTCCCTTTGCTGCGGAAGATTCAGCAGACTGGCCGCATCACCGCGTTGAAGATCGAGACGCCGGCAAACCATATGACGGAAGACGCGCGCTGGGACTATCGCGTCACGATTACTTATAAGAATTCCACGGTCGCCACCACGGCAGATCCCGATGAAGAAGGATTCATCCGCCAACTCTATCCCGATCAGGAAACCTATAAACGCGAGGAGCAGCGGCGATTCGAAATTCTGCTGGCACACTGGGATTTGCCGGTCACCAACATCACACCTGCAGCCAACTAGATTGGAAAGCCGCGAATGACGCAAGCGTTATTGCCGATACGCACGATTGCAAGCAAACTGAATTTGCCGGAGAACCTATACGAACCGCTTGGGACGTACGGCGCAAAACTAAAGTTGGATCTGTTGACGGATCCAACATTTCCGCGTCGCGGCAAGTTGATTCTGGTAACCGCCACCACTCCGACCGTTTCTGGCGAAGGAAAAACCGTCACGTCCATTGGTCTGGTGCAAGGACTGGAGCGCGTCGGCAAGAGCGCGATTATCACTTCTCGCGAGCCGTCTCTGGGTCCGGTCTTTGGCATGAAGGGCGGCGCCGCTGGGGGCGGCCTGTCGCAGGTGGAACCAAGCCAGAAGATCAATCTCCACTTTCACGGCGATATTCACGCCATGACCTCCGCTCACAATCTGTTGGCCGCGCTGATCGATGCCCACCTGTTCCACGGCAACGAACTTGATCTGGATCCCGAGAAAATCACCTGGCCGCGCACGATGGATATGAATGATCGCGCGCTGCGTCGCATTGCGATTGATGTCGATGGCAAGAGAGACGGCGCGAATCGCCGCACCGGATTTGTGATTACCGCCGCGTCGGAGATCATGGCCATCATGGCGCTCGCGAAAGACCGCAATGATCTTCGCCGGTGTCTTGCCTCGATTGTGATCGGGGCTTCGCGCTCTGGAAAGCCGGTACGAGCGGCGGATCTACATGCCACCGGCGCAATGATGGCGCTGCTCGACGAGGCTCTTCTGCCGAACCTGGTGCAGACGACTGAGGGCACGCCTGCATTGGTGCACACTGGCCCCTTCGGCAATATTGCGCATGGCACCAGCAGCATCATTTCGCAGGATATGGGTCTCCGGCTCGCCGACTACGTCGTCAATGAAGCCGGCTTTGCCGCGGACCTGGGCGCGGAAAAATATATGGACATCGTGACGCGCGTGCTGGGCGTCAGTCCCTCGGTGGCTGTGCTTGTGACCACGGTGCAAAGCATGCGCAACCAGGGCGAAGGTGATTTGGAAAAGGGCTTTGCAAATCTGGCGCAGCACATTCGCAGTCTGCGGGCCTTCGGCGTTCCACTTGTGATCGCCGTGAATCGATTTCCGCATGACAGCGAAGCCGACTTAGCTCAGTTGCTGGCCTATTGCGCGCAGCAGGATATCGCATGTGCGATGACAGAACCCTTCACCCGCGGCGGTGAAGGGTCGACCGATCTTGCCCGCAAAGTGGTTGAAACCATTGATGCAAATGGCGATGCAAAAATCACTCCAGCCTATGCGTTGGATGAATCGTACGCGGAGAAAGCGAGCAAGGTTGCGAGGCAAGTTTATGGGGCTGAGGGCGTGGAAATGAGTGACGTTGCCACAGAAAAATTGCGGCAATTGGTGGACTGGGGCTTTGATGGATTACCGATCTGCATCGCGAAAACGCAATATTCTCTCTCCGACGATCCCAAACTTTTGGGGGCGCCCAGGGGCTGGAAGCTGCGGATCACGGACGTCTCGCTATCGGCGGGCGCAGGGTTTGTGGTGATGATTGCCGGCAACATGATGTTGATGCCGGGGTTGCCGAAAGTTCCTCGCGCGATGGAAATTGACGTGAACGAGACGGGAGAAATCGTCGGAGTATGAGGTGAAAATCCTCTAAAAAGCTCCCGATCTAAACTAGTTGCCTTAGCAACCACAAAGCAGGTTTTAGTTGCTAAGGCAACGAATTGCGTTGCTGCAGTTGTGGTGCACTTTCTAGCTCAAAAACCCAAACGAAACCTCTCGCGGGTTTCGTATTCGGAACCGGTCGGTCGAGTGAAGCTTTCATAGAGGAGAAACTCCTCCGCGATGAAGGGGCTGAATTTCGGCTGATGGCGAATTTTAGCTTTCAACGACTCCAGCCCAATCGCGTTTCTTCTTCCCTTGCTGCGCGCGAGTGTGATGTGCGGACGATACGGGCGATCTTCAGGAGTGAACCCGCACGGGACGGTGGATGCTGTGACTTTTTTCTGGAGCGCCAGAAGTTCCGGCGTGAGAGCAACGCCGGCAAAGAAAATTCCTGCGCGATCGAAGAAACCTAGTTCTTCCAACTGAATTGGAACCGGTGGGGCATGCAGTTCGCGCAATCGACCGACGACGCATTCATATTGTGCCTCACTGGTGCTGCCAAGAAACTGCAAGGTGATGTGCCACGACTCGGGCATCGACCATCGCAATCCATCCTTCTCCGCCCGATGCCGCATGGACACCTTCTCGAGTTGTTCGCGCACTGACGCGGCCAACGGAATCCCAATGAAGAGTCGCATATCGAGACAAGTGTAAGACGCGATTGCCGCCCGTGTCGTACTTTCCGTCAGAAACGCCAACGGAGAGCCCAGGCGGCCTGATGTTGCTTTGTAATTTTTTTGTCATCCCATTGTGGATTGGGTTTGATAGCAGGACAATATTTGTACAGCCCTCTTCCACGATTCCACTGTGCCCGCTGCCGTCATTTTACGAGGCGGCCTCCTCGGCTCCTCGCGAATGACCGCTGATCGCACCTGCACCCCGAAGGTGAATCATGAACACAGAACTCCTAGAAGCACACGCCACACATCCCAAAGGCACGCAAGCGCGTGTTCTGCTTTCCTCAGTTTTTGGCCCGTATGCGCAGAATGATGAGTTCGGCAGCCGCAGCATCAATCCCATGGAGCTGTATCACAACCAGGTGACGCGAATGCAGGGATCGTTCTCGCTGCGGATGTTCCATCGCTCCTGGGGCATCATGATGATCCAGCAGAATATTTCCGCGCCATCGACAGTCCTCGATTTCCCTACGCGCGAAAAGTTTGCAGAAGAGCTAAAGGCCAACCGCTATGATGTTGTCGGCATTTCCTCCATCATCGTAAACGTCGGCAAGGTGGCGGAGATGTGCCGCATGGTGCGGGAGATTTCTCCAGAATCTGTGATTGTGGTGGGCGGCCACGTCGCCGCGCTACCCGACATTACGGAGAGAGTCGACGCCGACCACATCGTACGCGGCGACGGCATTGCCTGGATGCGCGCCTACCTGGGCGAGGATACCGCTGCTCCGATTCGCCATCCGCACATCGTTTCCGGATTCGACGTGCGCGCCATGGGGTTGAAGGCTTCAGAAACCGCAAGCGATACCGCGGCTACGATCATTCCGTCGGTAGGCTGTCCGCTGGGCTGCAACTTCTGTACAACCTCTGCCTTCTTCGGCGGGAAAGGCAAGTTTCTGAATTTCTACAACACCGGCAAAGAACTGTTTGACGTGATGTGCGAAATGGAGCGGACGATGAAGGTTCGTTCGTTCTTTATGATGGATGAGAATTTTCTGCTCCACCGCCAACGCGCCATGGAATTGCTGGAGCTGATGAAGGCGGAAGGCAAAGCGTGGGCGATGTATGTATTCTCTTCAGCGAATGCGATCCGCAAGTACAGCATGAAGGAATTGGTGGAGCTGGGAGTTTCCTGGATCTGGATGGGGCTGGAATCGCCACGCGCCGGCTACGCGAAACTGCAGGGGCAAGACACGCGTTCCCTGACCCGCGAACTGCGCCAGCACGGCATCAAGCTGCTTGGCTCGAGCATTATTGGATTGGAGCATCATACCCCGGACAACATTGCGGACGAGATTGAACACGCGGTTGCGCATGAAACGGATTTCCACCAGTTCATGTTGTATACGCCCGTACCGGGAACGCCGCTGCACAAAGAGATGACCGAGAAGGACAGGATGCTGGAGGTGAACCTTGCCGATATTCACGGGCAGGACAAATTCAATTTTCGGCACGCGGCAATTTCGCGCGAGGACTCGAACCGCTTCTTGAACCTGGCGTTTCTGCGCGACTTTCAACGCAATGGGCCAAGCCTGTTCCGAATTTGCAGGACGACCATGGATGGCTGGAAGCGCTACAAGAACGACGCCGATCCGCGCATTCGCAAGCGCTTTCAATGGGAGTCTCGTTCGATTCGCACGGCGTACAGCGGCCTGTTGTGGGCGATGGAAAAACAATTGCGTCGCAGCAACCGGGCGGTGAGCGACCAGATTCGAGCGCTGCGACTGGATATCGGCTCTGAATTCGGCATGGTGACGCGCACGATTAGCTGGGTGCTGGGACCTGTAGCTCTATGGACCAGCCGTCGCGAAGAGCGTCGCCTGGCTGCAGGTACAACCTACGAACCGAAGACAATTGTTGAGCATCGCAACTGGAAGCCAGCGTAACCGCTGGTTCGACGCGGAAGTTCCGCTGCTGCCGGCAGCGCCTGAAGGCACGCCACGAATTTGAATTCGTTTCCCCGGACTGAACAGGCCGGAGGCTACCCACAAATCAGCACACAATAGTCAGACTTTCTGGCGATCTATTGACACTCGACTTCATCCCTATTTAGTCTAGGCGTTATTGAGCCTAGCCTATGCCTCTTCGATCAAAAGCTAATTCACAACCCTCGGCTCGTGACCTGTTTCCCGGGGCTCTGGAGATGATGGTCCTGCAAACGCTGGAGTGGCAGCCGATGCACGGATACGCATTGGTGCAGCACATCCAACAGCGATCGCAGGATTTATTGCAGGTGGAAGAAGGTTCACTCTATCCCGCGCTGCAACGAATGCTGAAGGAAGGATTAGTCAAAGCGGAATGGAAAATTTCCGCGACCCATCGGAAGGTGCGGATGTACAAGATCACCCCGGCGGGCGTGAAGCATCTTCGACGCGAGGTGTCGAGATTTGAGCGCATGCTGGAAGGCATTTCACTGGTATTAGCACCCGCAAAACCGTAGGAGCGGCGGATGAACCCGATACAGCACCTGTGGAAGCGACGCGCCATGATGGATGATCTTTCCGATGAGATCGAACAACACATCAGCGAGAAAATCGAAGCGCTGGTTGCAGAAGGCATGCCGCGAGAAGAGGCCGTGCATGCGGCTCGGCGCGCCTTTGGAAATTCCGCATTGATGGAGGAACGCGGCCGCGAGTTCTGGATGTGGAGCTGGGTGGAGAATCTGTGGGCTGATTTGAAATTTACGGTGCGGCAACTGCGCAAGTCACCGGGATTTACCGTGACCGCGGTGATGACGCTGGCGCTGGGCATTGGGGCAACGACGGCGATTTTCTCTCTGTTTCTGCAAGTGCTGTTGCACAGCTTGCCAATTCAAGATCCTCAGTCGGTGGTGCTGCTGCGAGCGACCGGTGCCAACACCGGCTACATGTCGAATTATGGAGATGGCACCTTTTACTTCAGCGTGCCTATGTTCCGCGACCTGCAACATCAGGCGGGCAAGGTCTTCCAATCCATGGCCGCCAGCGGTCCGTTTCCCGGTGCGATGAATGCAGGGGAAACTACAGTCAACCTGGAAGGGGCGTTCGTCACGGGAGAATTCTTCGGGACACTCGGGTTGCATCCGGCACTTGGCAGGTTGATCGAGCCAGCCGACGATCGCGTGGCCGGAAGTAATCCGGTGGTTGTGCTGAGCTACAGTGAGTGGCAGCAGGGATTCGGTGGCAGTCGAGCGGTGTTGAATCGGACCATCGACATCAACGCGCATCCGTTCACAATTGTGGGCGTGGCGCCGCCTGGGTTCACGGGCCTGGATCCAAGAATGCCGAATCAGCTCTTTGTTCCGATGAGCATGGAACCGGTGATCCCCACACACGATCGCAGCTTTCTGCTGATGCACAATGCGGTATGGATCAATATCGTCGCGCGGCTGCAGCCGGGGATGACAGCAAAGCGGGCGGAGGTGGAACTGAATCCGCTGTGGTACTCACTGCGAAAGAATGAGCTGCCTCTGTTTGGACATATGTCGCCTGCGTTTTCGCGGGCGTTTATGACCACGCACATATTTGTGGAAAGCGGAATGCGGGGTT
This sequence comes from uncultured Acidobacteriota bacterium, assembly GCA_963821145.1. GTDB lineage: Bacteria > Acidobacteriota > Terriglobia > Terriglobales > Acidobacteriaceae > JAKAAZ01. The sequence goes on along the minus strand of CAWGCV010000007.1, from coordinate 635,586 downwards.
TGCCATTCCTGGCGCGGCAACTGGGCCCGAAGTTGGAATTGTTGATGGCGATGGCGTTGCTGGTGCTATTGATTGCGTGCGTCAACCTGGGAAATTTGCTATTGGTGCGAGGAACGATTCGCGCCAAGGAGATTGGCGTACGCGCGGCGCTGGGCGCTTCTCGCGGGCGATTGATTGCGTGGGTGCTGATCGAGGGATGGGTAATTGCGGCGCTGGGCGGGGCGACAGGCATCGGGCTTGGCTTGCTGGTGGAACGACCGTTGACGGTCGGCTTGCTGCGGCAAACTCCTGTTGCTTCCAGTCTCGGAACGCACCTACTGCTGTTTGGTGTGGCGTTGTTGTTGCTGACAGGATTTCTGAGTTGTCTGCCGTCGATGTTTCTGACGACGCGGCCGGATTTGACGCGCGTGCTGCATGAGAGCACGGCGCAGAGCTCCAAGGGAGGCGGGCGTCTGCGACTGGCTTTCACGGCGGTGCAGATCACGTTGAGTTTTGTGTTGCTGGTGGGTGCTTGCCTTTTGGCGCGATCGCTCTACAATCTGCGCAATATCGACCTTGGATTGAAGACGGACCATCTGATTAAGTTCGACACGGATGTGCGCAGCGTTGGAACGCCACTGGATCAGACGCCGGCGATGATGGAACAGATTGCTGCGGCGATTCGTCGTGATCCTGGAATCACCGACGTGGGATATTCCTCTGTTGGAATATTGAGTGGCGACCGAACCGGTGACAGCATCACTATCGCGGGCTACAAGCTGAGAGGAGGCGAAGACATGACGCCGGACAACAACAGCGTGAGTGCTGAGTTTTTTTCTACGTTCGGAATTCCGGTACTAACCGGGCGAGTGCTTACGGACGCTGACGAAATGGGACTACATAAGGTGGCGGTGGTGAACGAGGTGCTTGCCACGCGCTACTTCGGCGGAGCGCAGAAGGCGCTGGGGCAGATGTTTTGTTTTGGATCGGGCGATCACAGCGTTCCCGACACGATGATTGTGGGCGTGGTGAGGAATGCCGAGACGGTCGCTGTGGGGGCGCAACCAATAGCCTCGATTTATTTGCCGTTCGGGCAGAGAAAACGCCAATCCGCATTTTTTTATATTCGGACAGCGCTGCCGCCGAAGCAGGTGTTTGACGAGGTGCGGCACGCGGTGCGCGGTGTCAATCCGGAACTGCCTGTCGATGATTTGAATACGTTTGCCGACCAGATTAACGGAGACATCGCGACGCCGCATTTGCTGGCGATACTTTCGGTCAGCTTTGGATTTCTGGCAATACTGCTGGCGGGGATTGGGATGTATGGCGTGCTGGCCTACTCCATGACGCAGCGTACGCGAGAGATTGGGATTCGCATTGCGTTGGGGGCGAGCCGATTGAAGGTGACGAGGGCGGTGGTGGAGCAGGTGGCACTCAGCGGATTGATCGCCGCGGCGTGTGGGGTGCCGATCAGCCTGCTGCTGACACGCTATTTGCGCGATGAACTGTTTCAGGTGACGACTCACGATCCGTGGAGTTTTGCGGTCGCCGGGGTGGTTACGTTTCTAGCGATTGCGGTGGCAGCGTATTTTCCTGTGCGGCGAGCTGTGTCTGTCGATCCGGTACGAGCACTGCGGGCGGAATAGCGGCGTCGGAGTCGGGCGGGGCGGCCTGGGCGGATTTTCAGCTATGATGGCTCGGCGAGAATTGTGTCGTTGGACAGAATTGGCAAATGAATTTCTGCGCGGCAGCCGGGGCCGTCATTGCGATTTGCGACGGTGAGAGTGCCGCCGTGGGCCTCGATAATCTGCAGGGCCAGGATCAGGCCGACACCCATGCCGCCGGGCTTGGTGGTGTATAGGGGAACGAAAAGGTTCGCGGGGTTGGCGAGGCCGGTGCCGTTGTCTTCCACAAGAATGACGAGGCTGTCGGATTGCTGCGCGCACAGCACCTTGACGCGCACGGCAGATTTGTCCTCATGCGCCTGCATCGCGGCGTCGACAGCATTGCGGACCAGGTTGATGAGCGCCTGTTCGAGCTGAGCTGCATCCGCGTAGATGTCGACATTGCCGGCGACTTCAAGAGCGACTTTGGCGCGCGTCTCAAGGTGGCAGATGCGCTCGAGCAAAGGCGCGGCAGCCGATACAGTTTTGACCGGAGGGGGCAGTTTGGCGAGCTGGCTATACGCCTGCAGAAATCGGTTCAATGACTCGGCACGCTCCTCGATGATGGCGAGTCCGTGCTCCATGTCGACGGGATTCACTTCCTGCCGGGGACCTTCGAGCTTGCTCATCATGTCTGTCGGTGCCGCGAAGCTACGCATCATGCGGGAGCGAAGGCTGCCCGCGATTGACTTGATCGGCGTCAGCGAATTATTGACTTCGTGGGCGAGCACGCGGATGAGCCGCTGCCAGGCTTGACGCTCCTGTTCGCGCAGCACGCCGCTGACGTCGGAGAGCAGCAACAGAGTATGCGGCATTCCCTCTTGATAGAACTTGCTGCGGCGCACCATCCATCGGCCTTCGCGGCCATGCATGGTTAGTGTGACCACGCTGTTGTCGGCGCAATCGAGGAGGCCAGTCAGGCCCAATGAGCTAGCACTACGGTGCAACATGGAGTTCGCGGGAAGCTGCAGCATTTTACGAGCGGCGGGATTGGTCAACTGCAATTCCGCGGCGGCGTTAAATGCGAACACGGGAAGTTCCATGCTTTCGACGACGCGTTCGAGAAGCGCGAATGTCTCCGACTCGCGATGACGGCGCACGCGAAGATCGCCGGCGAGCTCGTTAATCTGCGCGGCCAGGTCGCCCAGAGCATCTCCCTGGCCAATGTCGCGAGCGCGAAAAGAATATTCATTTTCCCGGAGTGCGGCGACGACATTGGAAAGCGTCTGCAAGGGTCGCACGGTGTGCTGGAAGATTGCTGAACCCAACCACGCCAGCGAAAGAACGAGAACCGTCAGGACACACATCCACACCACGACCGACGCGTGCCAAAGATACAACGTGACGGACGCGAGGACAAGTGTCGGAACGGCGAGCGCCACGAGGAGAGAAGCCAGGCGCACTTCAAAACGAAGCCGCGGAATCCTGAATCCGATGGAAGGGCGAGGCCGTACGGAAGCGGCCGATCGTGCCCGCTTTGCCGCGCTAGATGCCATACTTCTCCATCCGACGGTACAGCGCACCGCGGCTCAGACCCAGGGCCTCGGCAGCCTGGCTGACATTGCGGGAATGCTTCGCCAGGGCTTTGCGGATCAGAATATTCTCCACCGCTTCCAGGCTCATTTCGTCGATCGCATTCGAACTGCGGCCGGACTGAAGATTTAAATCCGTCGCCAGGATACGGCTGCCGCGGCTCATGAGGACAGCGCGTTCCATGGTGTGTTCCAATTCGCGCACGTTTCCCGGCCAGGAGTGATCGAGCAGCGATTGCAGCGCGGATGGATCGAAGCCCTCAATGGATTTGCGATAGCGGGCGGCATAACGCGCGAGAAAATGCGCCGCCAAAACTGGAATGTCTTCTGTCCGGTCGCGAAGTGGAGGCAGATGAATCTCGACGGTATTCAGCCGGAACAACAAGTCCGGGCGGAAACGGCCTTCTTCTGATTCCTGTGTCAGGTCCGTGTTGGTGGCTGAGAGGACGCGGACGTCGACCTTTCGAGTTCGCGAGGAACCAACGCGTTCCAGTTCTCCCGCCTCCAGCACGCGCAGAAGCTTTGCCTGCTGACGGATGGGGACGTTGGCAATTTCATCCAGAAACAACGTGCCTTTGTCGGCAAGTTCGAATCGGCCAATGCGATCGGTTCGTGCATCGGTGAACGCACCTTTGACGTGGCCAAACAATTCGCTTTCGAAGACGCCTTCGGAAAGCGCGCCGGTATTGACGGCAATCCAGGGCTGATCGGAACGTGCAGACAGCGCGTGCAAGGTGTGGGCAACGATTTCTTTTCCGGTACCGTGCTCGCCGGTGATTAAAACATTCGCGTCGGACGGACCCACTCTCGACATCGCGTCGAGAACCGGCTGCATGGCGGCCGAACCGGCAATCATTTCTGGTCTGCCGGTGGCTCGCAGCAGTTGATTTTCCGCCTCCAGCAGTTGGGCACGGCGCAAGGCTCGATAGAGCGTGACCTGATTTTGCACGACGGTGAGCAAGCGCGCATTTTCCCAGGGCTTCGCGATAAAGTCGCGCGCGCCGCGTCGCATCGCTTCGACCGCGAGTTCGACACTAGCCCAGGCAGTCATCACGATGACAGGAAGTTGCGGTTCGATGTCCAACACCTGTCGCAACAACTCCAATCCTTCATGACCGGAGGTGGTGTCACGGGTGTAGTTCAGATCCATCAACAGTGCATCGTAGGACTGGTTGCGGAGCGCCAGAAGTGCGGCGTCCGGCGAGCCGACCACGTCGACGTGGAAACCTGCGGGCTGCAGCAAAAGCGACAGCGCCTCAAGAATCTGCGGCTGGTCATCGGCCGCCAGCACCCTGGGAAGGGTGCCGGTCTCCGCCGGTTTCCGATCAAGAAGCACGGGTTGATCCGCCATGGCAGCTCCTCGACTAGAGTACCGCGATTGTGCCCCAGATCCTTTAAGGTTGGCGAACCTGGCCGGTTTTGGCATCCGCGATGGAAACGCCCATGCGCTGCAGGGTTTCTCCGGTGGCACGGTCGATATCCACCCGGGCCTTTTCATAGGCTGTTTTTGCGGCAGCGAGATTCGATTCGGCAATCGCCAGAGCGTGTTGCGCGACAAGTACATCGTAGGTGGACTTGGCACCGAGTTTCTGTTCCTGCTCGGTGATGTCGAAGGTGCGTTGCGCCAGATCACGAGCCTTCTGCAAGGCATCGACACGGGCCTGGGCCTGTTGCAGAGCGAATTGCGAGTTGCGCACGTCGAATCGGATGCTCTTCTTCTGCTCCTCGAAGGAGATTTGGCGCCGCCGATATTCCAGCGAGGCGCGGAACTGATCTGCCTTGGCCTGGCGATTGCGTAAGTTAATCGACAGATTCAGGCCCACCTGGTATTCCGGCGAGGAGTAATTAAACGTGTTCAGGAACATGCTGCCGAAACCGGTGGGGAGAACGGAAGCGCATTGCGCCGGAGTCAAGTTACAGTTTGGGTTTTGCGGACCAGCGATGCCCGCACCTGCATACAGCCCATATAGGTTTAACGTCGGCAACAGTTCGCTGTTGATCGATTGGAGACTCATCTTCGCGACCTGCATCGCGATCTCATCCTGAGTGACGTCGGGCCGGTTTTTCTCAGCCTCGGCGATAAGATCGTCAATTGGCAGAGAAGCATTGGGATCGGGGGGACCGGTACGATCCAGAGGAATGACGGACATCTCATCAATGAGCGGATCGTCACTCTTGGTGATCGCGTTTTTGAGCAGAAGCTCATTCAGACGCAGGTTGGCTCGCGAAACGGTGAGGTCGCCTTCGCTGGTGGCCACGTCCGACTGATCCTTCAGCACCTGGAGGGCGGGGATCGCCTTCAGGTTTAGCTGCTCCTGATCGTCGTGCAACGTCTGTTGTGCAAAGTCCAGGGAACGCTGCTTTACCTGTTCGTCTTCATAAGCGTTGACCAGATCCCAATAAATATTTTCCACCTGCGTTATGGTTGCGATCACCTGGGCGCGGAAGGCGAGGTCGGTAATCTGGAAATTCTTTTTGGCGATATGAATGTAGCGCTCGTTGGTAGCCAGGCCGAAACCTGCCAGCAGCTGCTGCGTGAGGACCAACTCGAAATTCGAGTAGAGGGTGGGATTGATGGCTTCATACGGGCTGTTGTTTGCGAAGCGCTGCCCCTCATAATTGACGGTGACGTTGGTGCCCAGTGGAAACGACTGCGTGTACGTTGCCAAGGCCTCGATGGTGTTCTGCTTAAACGTGGGAACACCATATTGGAATTGGTTTCCTTCCTGAGTGACGTTGTGGTCGTCAAAGCCCTGGAATTTCAGATAGGGATCGAAGGAGCTGACGGTGGTTCCAGCGCCCAGGGTCGAGGTGACAATGCCGCCCGCGCCGGCTGCAGCCGACCCCGAACTGGCGCCGCCGCCACTGTTCTGCGAACTGAAGCCGCCCTCCGTCGACGATTGCACAATTTCTGTATCGACGCCATTCGCCGGTGCCCCAGCTTTTGTGCGCGCAATATCCGTTTCTGCAATGGGGAAGTTGTAGCGGAAGTAGGCTAGATCGAGATTGTTCTCGATGGCAAGAGCGATCGTGTCGCTCAGCGAGATATACAGCTTTCCATCGCGGATGAGGCTTTGCAGGCGTGGCGAGTTGGTTAGATCCAGTGGCGGCGCATCGGTAGGCCTATACTGCGAAAACAGCTTGTGCGAGTGCGGCAGGGACACTTGAAAAGGCTCCTGGGGAGCAAACGAGGGTTGCTGCGCCGAATGTATTTGTTGCGCAAGTGAAGGAGCCGCCGTTTGGGGAGTCGCCGGGGCCGCAGGAGCCTCCGGCACAGGCGAAGTTGTTTGCGAATCGGCTGGCGGCGCGGCTTGTTGCGCAAATGCAACTGTCGCTGTTACGAATAGGCTGATGGATGCAAAGGCAGTCAACAAAGCCCGCGTACGAGATGTTTGAGGATTCATCAAGCTCTTCCGTCTCCTGTCTGCTGTAACTCTGGATGTGCGGAGTCAGAAAGCATCCAGCCGTCGCTCAACTGGACAGTTCGTGTTCCATAGGTCGCGTTCAAATCCGAATGCGTAACCTGAACGATGGTCGTACCTTCGCGGTTGAGCTCCCGGAACAGCTCCATGATTTCTTTGGCTTGTATGGAGTGGAGATTGCCGGTGGGCTCGTCGGCCAGCAACAGCGCGGGCTTGTGAATGACCGCGCGGGCGATACCGACCAGTTGCTGCTGGCCGCCGGAAAGCTGGGAGGGAAACAGATCTTTTTTGGCCACCATGCGGAAGCGATCGAGGACGTCGGCGACCATGCCCTGCCGTTCGGTGGTGGGAATGTTCTTGTAGGACAGAGGAAGATCGATGTTCTCGGCGACTGTCAAATCGTCGAGCAGGTGATAGCTTTGAAAGACCATGCCGATGCTGCGGCGAGACAGATCGGCGCGCTGCTTTCGGTTCAGCTTATGAACAGGCTGTTCGCCGAACCAATACTCGCCCTGCCAATCATCGTCGAGCAGGCCGAGAATATTCAGCAGAGATGATTTGCCGGAACCGGACGGCCCCATGATGGTGATGAACTCACCTGGTTGAATATCCATTTGGATGCGGCGCAGCACCCACAACTGCCCTGCCCCTAATTTGTAACTACGGTCGATGTTTTTTAGTTGAATCATTCTTCTCTCACTTTTCTGAAATCTATGCCTGACGGAAATACGGATTCGTCAGGGTACATTAGTGCGCCACTTCGACCTGTGCTACTCGGCCCGCAAGGCTTCGACGGGTTCAATCTTTGCTGCGCGTCGCGCCGGCACATAGCTGGCGACCAGTCCCACGGCGAGCAGGAGAACCGATACGGCAACGATGGTCAGCAAATCGTGCTGAGCCACTCCAAACAGAAAACTTCGAACCAACCTGGTTGTGAAGAATGCAGCGAGGATTCCGATCGACAAGCCGGCAACCAGAAGCCGACTGGCCTGGCGCAGGATCATGCGAAGAACATCCTCGCGCTGCGCACCGAGGGCGAGGCGCACTCCTATCTCTCGCGTGCGCTGGCCGACGCTATAGCTGAGCAGGCCGTACAGTCCGGCGGCGGCGATCAGAACGGCGGCGATGGCGAAGATCCACAACAATCGCGCGGCCAGTGTCTGGCTGCCGAGCTGGTCGTCGATATGCTGTGGCATGGTTTGGATACTGTTCATGATGAACGCCGCGTTCCTTTCGGCGAAAATCCGGCTGATGGTGGGGACGATCACTTCCGGCGGCTGGCTTGTTCGTACGACCAGTTCCATCGCTATGGAGGCGATGGAGTAGAAATCATCGGCTCACCGGAATTTGGTTCAGGTCGACGTCGACCTCGGGGACCGCGGGCTTGCCGAGTAGACTTCGGGTGTGTCTTCAACGACGCCAACCACGGTCGACGTTTTCCAAAATACTCTTCGCGTCTGGGGTTGGGATCCAGATTGAGTCTCTTCTCCAGTGGTTGGGTACCCAAGATATTTGACGCGCAAATGCCTGGTTGACGACGACGACGGCGCAGTCCCGATGTGATCTCCCTCATCGAAGGGACGGCCCTGGAGCAAGACGAATCTGCAGGGTGCGATATGCCCCGGGCGTGACGGCATGGATTTCGACTCGGGCATGGGATGCGTTGGCCGAGGGATCTACCGATGACCGTCGAAGTCGTCATTCATGCTGACGTTGCTGGTGAGAGGGCGCGGCAGTGACGAAGGCTGCGGACTCGACTCCGGGAATCTGGCGCACGCGCGCCAGCAGAGGATCGTAAAACACAGCGCGGAGATCGGTCGACGTAGCGTTGGCGCTCGTGGGCGTAAATCCTCCCGTGGAGAAGAATTGTGCGACCACCAGGTGCTGCGGGTTGAAGCCGACGGGAACGCTGCGCAGCGCATACAGAGTGCGCAGCAATAGTCCCGCGGAGACCAGCAGCACCAGGGACAATGCCAGCTCTCCGACAATCAAAGCGTTGCGCAGGCGGAGTTGTTTCACACCGGCGCCAGCGCCGCGGGACCCTTCATACAGCGCTTCCTGTGGATCGGCCGATGCAGCCTGAATTGCGGGCATGGTTCCAAAGATCACGGCTGAAACGATGGAAAGCACGATCAGCAGCAGGATGACCTGCCAATTCAGCGAAATTTCTGCGGCGCGACTTAGATTGCTATTAATGGAATGGCGAAGCATAGCAAGGCAGGCGTAGGCGATGCCTAAGCCGCAGGCGCCGCCTGCGAGGCCAAGCAACAGGCTCTCGGTTAAAAATTGGCGCACGATGCGCCCGCGCGCAGCGCCCAATGCGGCACGCACCGCAATCTCTCGGCGGCGAACCGCCATGCGAGTGAGCATCAGGCCGGCAATATTGGCGCACGCGATCAACCAGACGAGCAGCACGGCTCCCTGTAACGCCAGCAGAGCGGGACGCACCGATCCCACCAGCGAATCAAGGAAGGTCTTCACGCCAACATTTTTTGCGAGGTGCAGATCGGGAAACTCTCGCGCGATGTTGCCCTGAATACCACTGAGTTCCGTTCGCGCGGAAGCTACGGAGACACCGGGTCGAAGGCGACCAATTCCGGTCAGGAATCCGTTGTCGCGCTGCTCCATATCTGCGGTGTGGGGCAGCACTGTCCACACCGTCGGTCCGTCGTCATTGATGGGGATGTAGAACCGCTGGGGCATCACACCGATGACGGTGTAGGTGTCGCCACCCAGTTGGATCTGCTTGCCGAGAATGTTTTTGTCGGCATGAAAATTGTTCTTCCACACGAAATGACTGAGGACGACCGTTCCCTGATTGCCGTCGGTACCGGCCTGCGGAAGAAAGGTTCTGCCCATGAGGGGCTGAGCCTGCAGCATGGAGAAAAAGCTGGGGCTGGTTTGCACGTTGAGAGAAAATTGAGCGGTGCCATCCGCTTTCTTCAGATCGAAGAATTTTTGCGTGTACCAGGAGATGTCCTGAAAGGACTTCGCGTCGCTCGCGCCAATCGCGCAAATTCGGTAGCGAAGAGCTGCCGATGTTGCCTGCGTTGTTGGCTTCACCAAATACGACGATCTGGGAGGAATGCGGCACCGGCATCGGGCGCAACAAAACACCGTCGACCACGGTAAACATGGCAGCGCTGATGCCGATGCCGAGCGCCAGGGTCAGCACCGCGGTGATGGCAAAGCCGGGAGCTTTCAGCAACTGGCGCCAGGCGTAGCGAAGATCGTTGAGCAAGGTGGTCATGGTATGGGCCTACTCCTCACGCAGGATGGTTGTGGGATCGATGCGGCTGATGCGCTGCGCCGGTAGAAACGTGGCCGCGACCGCAACGAGGGCCAGGACCAGGGCGGTTGCGATCAAGGTTGCAGGATCATACATGCCGATGCCATAGATGAAGCCTTTCATGGTGCGCAAGACAAGGAACGAAGCGGCGAGTCCGACGCCAAGGCCCAGAAAGGTCGCCGCGACTCCTGCTCGACCAATCTCCAGCATGGCGGCGCGGATGGTCGAGCCGAGGGCCAGGCGAATCCCGATTTCCCGCTTGCGTTGGACGACCAGGCTGGCAATCAACCCATAGACGCCGATGGCAGAAAGCAGCAAAGCGAGACCGGCGAGTACGCCCAGCAACATGACTTCAGTCCGCTGCATGCCCAGGTCCTGCTGTTGCAGGTCGGACATGCTGTAGAAGCCGGAGAATGGCAAGGAAGGATCCGCATCTGCGAGGGCTCGCTGCATGTCGCCGGTAATGCCGGCGATGGGGCCGCGGGTGCGGACAATCCAGCCGGGCTGAAACCAGGTATGCACCAAGACGAAGAATTTCGAATTGATCTGGGTCGCCGGAACATAGAGCGTCGGCTCGGTCGTCAAGGGCGCGGTACTGTCGATGCCCGGAGTCTTCACCACGTCGGGAACGATGCCGATCACCTGGATCGGCCTGGAATCGTTGAAGTCTCCGCCGAGATGGCGGCCCACAGCATTCTGCTGATCGAGATACTTGCGCGCGAAACTTTCATTCACAATGGCCACGGGCTGACTTTTCGCAGTGTCACCGGCGTTGAAATCGCGCCCTGCCAGCAGGTGCATACCCAGCGTGTCGAAATACCCCGGCGTTGCATAGATTGCTGTTGCCTCAAACTGCTTTCCTGCGTTTTTTCCATCGGCGATTTTGGCTCCGTCGTTCAAGCCGCGCTCGTAGGGCAGACTCAAACCCACGGTGGCGTCTTCTACACCGGGAATTTTTCGCATTGCGTCAAGACTCGACGTAAACAGATGTTGCACCGCGGTTGCGTCGTGATAGCGGTCCTCGTCGAGCGACACTTTTCCCGCCGTCACGTTGGTGGCATCGAAGCCGGGCGGCAGCGTCTCCAGGTAGACCAGCGAGCGGATGAGAAGGCCGGAGGCGGCGACCAGCACGACGGTCAGCGCAATTTCGCCGGCGATGAGCAGGGTGCGCGCTTTGCGATTTCCAGCACCGGAGGCGGCCCGGTTAGCGCCAAGGGCCATGGCGGAGCGCAAATCGACGCGGCGCAAGGTCAGCGCCGGGAGCATGCCCGCCAAGATGCTGGCCGTAAGCGAGACTGCCAGGGTAAACAGCAGCACTCTGCCATCGAGACTGAAATTGCTGGTCGGCAATAGGCCCGCGGGCAGCAGTTTTTGCAGCAACAGCAAGCCGCCCTCGGCAAGGCCCAAACCCGCGACGCCGCCCAGCAGTGCCAGTACCATATTTTCCGACCAGAGCTGACGTACCAATTGCCATCCGGTACAACCGAGTGCCATGCGCGTGGCCATCTCTCCGCTGCGGCGTTGTGCCCGCACCATGCCCAGGCCAGCGAGGTTGGCACAGGCAATCAGCAGGATGAACCCTACCGCCATCATGAGGCCCAGGACTGCCGGACGTGTTGATTCAATCTCGCTCTGCTGCAGCGCAATGCCCTGCATATGCCCATGCAGGCCGGGAGTGTCTGACATTCTGTTCTTCATGTGAGTTGGCATCAAGCGGCCCAGTTGGGCATTTGCCTGTGCCCAGGTGCTGCCTGAATTCAGGCGCAGCAGGGCACCGTAATTGGTGCCCGCGCCTTCTCCGGTGCGGCTGGGGCGCAGAGGTGTCCACAATTCAGCGGGCTCGGTTGCTCCCAGGCCAAAAAGGTCCGTCTGTGGGGTGTGCTCGCCGCGTGCCAGCACACCTACGACTGTGTAAGGCGCGCCTTTCAGAAAAATTGAGTGCCCGATAATATGCGGGTCGGAATGGAAGGCAGTGCGCCACAAGTCATTGCTGAGGACAGCATCATTGGGCCCGTTTTGCAGATCATCATCCTTCGTGAAACCGCGGCCGAGCAGCGGCGGAGTGCCCAGGACATCGAAATATTTCGCGGACACGCGTTGGCCAATCACATATCGAACGGCAGAGCCCGCCCGGAGGTTCACTCCCACTGGAAAGGAATAGGCGGCAACGGTGACTGCCGGCGCTTGGTCGCGCGCCATTTCATACATCTCGCCGTCGACAGAGTCATTTTCCGCGGACACGTTCGCCGAGTTGTAATGCGTGATCAGAGCGCCGAGTCTTTCCGGGTGAGGATACGGGAGCGGACGCAACATGAGCGCGTTGACTACGCTGAAGATTGCAGTGTTGGCGCCGATGGCAAGGGCGAGCGTCAGGATGGCCGTAATGGCGAAGCCGGGCGACTTGCGGAGTTGCCGCACTGCGTAGCGAAGATCGTTGAGAAAATTCGTCATGATCGTTTCCTATTCGGAGCGCAATGCTTGCATGGGATCGACAGACGCGGCTCGGCGTGCGGGAAGCCAGGCTGCGACCAGGGCGATCAACATCATCAGCAACGACACGACAAAAAATGTAAGCGGGTCGACGGGGCTGACTTCAAACAGAAAGCTATGCAGCAGGCGCGTGAACGCGATGGCCGCCATCAGGCCGGCGACTGACCCGGTGACGGCGAGGAAGAGGCTCTGCTTGACGATGCCAAGCGCGATGCGGCCTCTCTGTTCCCCGAGCGCCAGGCGAATGCCGATTTCGCGAGTGCGCCAACTGACGATGTAAGCGATCAGGCTGTAGACGCCGACTGCGCCGATCACGACGGCCAGCATGCCGAAGCCGAGCAATAACAGGGTGAGCGATCGCGGTGCAGAGACGGCTGCCGAGACCACTTGATCTAACGTGCGCACGCGGGTGACGGGAGCCTGGGGATCGATGGCGGCGACCACTCTGCGCAGACCGGCAGCAGCTTCAGAGGAAGGGATGTGGGTGCGCAGCAGGACATACATCGTGGGGTGCGGCTTCAGCGCGGTCATAGGAAGAAACACTTCATCCTGATATCCGTTCTCCAGACTGCCTTCGCGCGCATTGCGTACTACGCCAACCACGATGGAAGCTTTCTGCGGATCCCAGACTGTCGGGACTGCTTCATCGGCGACAGAAATGAGGTGCTTGCCAATGGGATCCTGATGGGGCCAGAGGCGCGCTGCCATGCTCTGATCAATGACCGCCGCGCGACTGGCGCCGGATGCATCCGATGGGGTAAGAAGACGGCCGCGCACCAGTTGCAATCCCAGCACAGAAAAATAATCGGATGAAACGGTGCGGCCGGTTGCAACCCTGGCTCCCTGGCGCGCCTGACGCGGATGACCTTCCGCATCGTAGACATAATTGGTATCCCAGCCGCTCATGGGCAATGAGTCAGTGAGAGCCACGGCCTGGGTTCCTGCAATGCCGCGAGCACGCTCGAGGAGAGTCTGGAAGAAGGACTCGCATCGACCCGTCTGCTGGCACGCGGTTGAATCGAGCGCAACTTCCGCAGTGACGATTCGAGCCGTGTTGAATCCTGGATTGACCTGGGACAGCTTATAGAGGCTGTGCAACAGCAGGCCGGCGACGGTGATGACGACCACGGACGAGGCGATTTGGCCGATGACGAGAAATCTGGACAGACGGAATTGCGACGCTTTACCGGCCACACCACGACTGCCGGACCGAAGCGTATCCAATAGCTGCGAAGACACGGTCCTTACAGCTTTCATTGCGGGAATGAGGCCAAACGCGAAACCCGCGACCACAGATGCAATGGCGGCGAAGAGGAGAACACTGCCGTGCAGCGCAACATTGCCGAGCCGGGGAGTATCTGCAGGGAGCAGGCGCACGAAGAGCTGTAAGCTGGCGGCAGCCGCCATCAAACCGACGACTCCGGCGAGAACGCCGAGGACGAGGCTCTCCGTCAACAATTGCTGCACTAATCTTTTACTCGTAGCACCGAGTGCACCGCGAACCGCAATCTCCCGTTCACGCCCATTGGTTCGGGCCAGGGTCAAATTGGCGACGTTCGCACAAGCAATCAGCAGGATCAGTCCGACTGCACCAAAGAGAAGGAGGAGTTTTGGCCGCACCGCGCCGACTTCCGCTTGCAGCAGTGGGGTCACAGTCATATCCGAGGCCCACTCATCGGGCATTCGCCAAGGGAACAGCGGCAGCAAGACATTATGGAGTCCGCGCAATTCCGCCTGAGCCTGCGCCGGAGTCACTCCATCTTTCAGGCGGCCGACTGCTCGCAGATCAAATGTCTGCCAGGCTTCGATGGGGTCGCCACCTTTGAAAGAAACGGGAATGACAAACTGGGTGTCGGGATATGGAAAGCGGATCCCTGCCGGCATGACGCCGAGAATGGTGCGCCAGACGCCGTCAACTCTGATTCTTTGGCCGAGGATGGTTGGATTACCGCCGAAATGCTGACGCCAGTATCCATAACTAAGGACCACTTCCTGATCCTGACCGGTGATCGCATCCTGCTCCGAAAAGAATGTGCCGAGCATGGGATGAATTCCCAGAGTTTCGAAGGTGTTGACGGTCACCTGAGAACCAAATTCGCGATCCACGGAGGCATCGCTGGATACGTTCATCTCGGTGTTGGCACCGTATCCGCTGATGGATTGGAAGGCTGTGGAATGACTGCCGAGCTGCTGAATCCATCCCTTTGGATAGATGTCGGCGTTGGTGGTGCCGAGGATCCGCATGAGCCTGGATTGATGAGGAAACGGCAGCGGACGCAGCATGATGGAATCGACCAGCGTAAAAATGACGGCGTTCGCGCCGATGCCCAATGCCAGCGTCAGAATCGCGGTGGCGGCAAATCCGGGCGATTTGCGAATCTGCCGCAACGCATAGCGAAGATCATTCAACAGACGACTCACAATTCTTCTCCTTATTCCGAACGCAAGGCTTGCATGGGATCAATGGAAGCCGCGCGCCGCGCGGGAATCACAGCGGAAAGCAGACCGACGGCACCTAAGGCAATTGCGATGGAGACGATGGCCCAGATGTCCTGATGGAACTGAACCGTCAGCACCGCAGTCAACACGCGGCGAATGAGAAAAACTCCAGTGAGGCCAGCGCCAATCCCGACGATCAGCAGAACGCCAACGCGGCTCAATACAAGTTGCGCCACGCCGACGCGGGTTGCACCCAGCGCCATGCGAACGCCGATGTCGCGCGTGCGGCTGGCGACTTCCTGACTGAGAAGGCCGTAGATGCCGATGGCGGTCAGCATCGCGGCAATGGCGGCGAACAGGCCGAAGAGCCAACTGAGCATGCGGCTGGTCACCAGCGCATCGGAGAGCACCTGCTCCATGGTTTCCGGAGTGCGGAAGGCAACGTTGGGAGCTACTTCATGCAGCGCATTACGCAATTGAGGAACGATGCTTGTCGGCGGCACGGAGGTGCGCACGAAAAGATAAAACTGGGGAATAAAGGCGAGCCATGATTCCGGCATCTGGGTCAGGGGAAAATCGGCTTCCGCGTTGGCCCGTTCAAACAAATCTTGCCGACCGCTGCGCGCGACGCCGACGATGGCTGTGTTTCCATCTCCGGGATCGCCTTTGAAGGCTTGTGCGAGCGGATCTTCATTGCTGTTGAGAAATTCCTTGACCCAGGCGTCGTTCACGATCGCGACCTGCTGAGTTTTCGCACCGTCCTGCGATGTAAAGTTGCGGCCTTTCAGGATGGGCAACTGCATGGCTGCGAAATATCCGGGGCTGACGAATCTCATTTCCGTGAGCCGCTGTTTATCGATCGGATCCTCTGGCTTGCCGACCAGCGCAATGTCACTATTCGATCCATTCTGCAAAATCGGCATCAAGTCGTTACTGCCGACTGCGGTCACCCCGGGAATCTGTTGCACTCGCGCTTCCAGCGGCTGGACGAGCCCCTCCACGAAACTCGTGCTCTTGTAATCTCCAGAAGGAATGTCGACCTCCAGCGTGAGCAGGTTTTTCGGATTGAAACCTACATCGGTCTGGAGTATTCCCCGCAGCCCAAGCAGCAACAGGCCGGAGCACACAAGCAACATCAACGACAGCGCGACCTGAACCACAACGAAGCCGGCGCGCAGTTGATGCTGCTGGCGCGTGGTCCCAGTATTCGCGCCTGATTTGAGCGCATGATTGGGATCGATGTGAGCGGCACGCCAGGCAGGGATCAGTCCGGCGGCGACGCTGGCGAGGAGCGAAACGATGAAGGTCGCTGCCAGAACCGCGAAATTCATGCGGACGTTTCCGCCCAATGCAAATGCTTTTTCCAGGAACTGCTGCATGGCGACCAGTAACAGCTCGCCTAGTATGACGCCTCCAATTCCGCCGCCAATGCCGAGCAGCACATTTTCTGTGAGCATCTGAGCAAGGATGCGTCGGCGGCCGGCGCCGAGCGCGGTGCGCACAGCCAACTCACGTTCCCGCAGAATGCCGCGAGCCAGCAGCAGTCCGGCAACATTGGTGCACGCAATCAGCAGGACCGCGAACACGGCGGCCAGCAAAGTCCATAGCTCCGGGCGATCATTGTGACCGGTCTGATTGGTGTGCAACACGTCGACAATGGGAACCACCTGCGCGGTCTTTCCCTTGTCATGCTCAGGAAATTGTTTACCCAATTCGTTCAGGACGTGATTCATGTCCGCAGTGGCCTGGGAATAGGTGACGCCGGGTTTGAGACGACCCCAGACGGGCAACCAGAAGCTGCCCCGCGTGTTGATCTGAGCGGGCGACAGTTGCAGCGGCGTGTAAATGACATCCCGAGCGTCGAAACGGAATCGAAAACCTGCCGGCATCACGCCGATGACGGTGTACGGCAGGCCGTCAAGGTGGATGTATTCGCCAATGACGTTCTTTCTGCCGCCGAAATACTGCTGCCACACGGAGTAGCTGAGGACGGCGACCTCATTCTTCCCAGTCTGATCTTCGCCGGGTAGGAAGGTGCGTCCCAGCAGCGGGCGAACTGCAAAGAGCTGGAAGAAATTGTCCGTTCCCTGCACCGCGTGGAGATAAATCGCATTCTTGCCCTGGGTCAAGGTGACGCCGCCACTATTGCCAACTCCGGCGACGACGCTGAAGGTGGTGGCGAGACGGCGAATGTCCTGGTACTCCTGCCAGGAGGCAGGCTGCTGATAGTTCGCGGCTGCCTTCATGTTGATCCGGGTGATGCGATCGACGCCGTTGAAGGGGAGAGGATGCAGAAGCACAGCATCGATGACGCTGAACATGGCCGCGGTTGCGCCGATGCCCAACGCCAGCGTCAGAATGGCGGTGATGGTGAATCCCGGCGACTTGCGCAATTGTCGAAGCGCGAAGCGAACGTCGTTGAGAAATGTCGTCATCCTGAATCTCCTATTCGGAACGAAGTGCCTGCATGGGATCGACTGAGGCCGCGCGGCGAGCGGGCAACAGACACGCGGATGTGCCAGCTAACAGAAGGGAGGCGGCCGCGGCCGCGGCAATCCACGGATTGAATGCATCCACCTGAAAGAGCAAGCTGCCGATCAGCCGTGCAGACGCGAAGGCAACCGCGATGCCGACCACCGCTCCTGCGAGAACGGGCGTCAGGCCCTCGCGCAGCACCTGAGCATAGATATTTCCGCGCTGTGCGCCAAGCGCCATGCGCAGACCAATCTCCTGGCGGCGCTGCACAACGGAATATGTGACTACGCCGTACACACCGAGGCCGGCAAGCAACCACGCGCTGATGGCAAACAGAAGCAGCAGATCCATTTCAAAGCGTCGTGTCGCGACCGAATCGGCAACCACTCCACCCAGCGCACGCACGGTGGGAACAGCAACTGCGGGATCGATACTCCAGATGGTGCGACGGATCGCGTTCGCCATCTGCGATGGGTCTTGTTTGGTGCGCACCACCAGTCCAGCTGTGTTGTCGGCACGAAACCAGTACGGCACGTAGACCATCATGGGATCCGGCTTGGCGAGTGAAAGGGTTCGCGCGTCGCCTACAACGCCGATGACGGTGAAGGGTTTTTTGTCGTCGCCGCCGTGCGTGAACTGCCGCCCGATGGGATCCTTCCCGGGCCAAAGCGTCTTCGCGGTTAACGCCGAGATAATTGCATCATTTTTGCCATATTCATCGTTGTTGAGAAAATGCCCTTCGACCAACGGCAGGTGAAGCGCCTGAAAATATCCGGGGCTAATCCAGCGCCAATGCTCAGTTGGCATTTGGAAAAAGGAACGCGTGTCGCCAGAAACGCGCGCCATGTCGATCCAAAAGTCGCCGTCCAGCGGAAGCACGCTGACCATTGCAGCGTTCTCGACTCCCGGCAAGGTGCGCAGTTTCGTCAGCATTTTTGTGTACAGGTCGACGCGATGGGGATACTCGTTGGAGGGCAGGTCGATGGTCGCCGTCAGTACGCGGTCCACCTGAAAGCCGCGCTGGACGTGCATCAGGCGGTAAAGGCTGGCGGTCAACAATCCTGTCATCAGGACGAGGGTGACGCTAACGGCAACCTCCGCCGCGACCAATGTTTTGCGCAATTGCTTTCCGCTGCGGGACTCGCTGGCCGAGCGTGAATCGCCCCGCAATGCGTCCTGCGGCTGGGTGCGCCAGCTCATCCATGCTGGTGCGGCACCGGCCAGTAGCGTTGCCATCACCGCAAGCAACACTGCAAACGCCGCCCCCATCCAGTCCACCTGCAGGTTGCCTCGGAAATTCAGCGCCGTCGGTAAAAAACGTTGCAGGATGGGGACGATTATTGTGGCGAGCAAAATCCCCAGGGCGCCGCCGATCGCAGCCAACACGCCTGCCTCTCGCATGGAGGCTCGCAGCAGGTCGCTCCGACTGGCTCCCAGCGCGGATGCCACCGCCATCTCCTGCCGCCGACTCACGGCGCGAGCGAGAAGAAGATTCATGATATTGATGCAGCCGACGAACAGCAGGCCTGCGACTGCAACCAGGAGAATGACGAGCGGCTTGCTGTTGTTGCCCACCAGGTATTGCTGGAACGGAATGAGGATCGCCGATAGCGTCATTTTTTCGTCGGCGGACAGCGTGGCGGAAAAACTATGCTGCAGTCCGTTCAGCTCCGCCTGCGCCTGCGCGGCGGAAATTCCCGGCTTGAGACGCGCCAGGCCGGGATAGTCGAAGTCGCCGACACGTTCCTGCAGCTGCTCTTTGGTGAAGGCAAGCGGTATCAACGCCGCCGCATATC
The DNA here is from genome assembly GCA_963821145.1 of uncultured Acidobacteriota bacterium. GTDB lineage: Bacteria > Acidobacteriota > Terriglobia > Terriglobales > Acidobacteriaceae > JAKAAZ01. Next base: position 616,500 of record CAWGCV010000007.1, on the reverse strand, counting down.
CATGATTGTTCCCTGCCCCGATCGCTCCAGCCAGAGTTTCTGAGCTGGGCAGGTGAAACGACGGCGGCATCACTCCAATAACGGTATGGGGAAAACCGTCGATCGTAATGGTCTTTCCCAGAATGTTGGGATCGCTATGGAATTCCGTCTTCCACAAACTGTTCATCAGTATCGCAACGCGCTCGTGGCCGGGAATGTCTTCTTGCGGGGTGAAACCACGACCGAGCTGGGGCTGGACGCCGAGCACAGAAAGAAGACCGGAGGTGCCGCGCAATACGCTGATCTGGAGCGGATTACCGCCTGCACCGAGTGGAACGTTTTCCGGCTGCATCACTGCCATGGATTGAAAGCTGCGGGTGTGTTGTTGCCAATTTTCAAAGTGGTTCGCGTTCATCGGCAGCGTGGGATAGATGTCCTTGACCTCCGCCACCTGCTCCTGCAGCATGACCAGTTGCCCTGGATGCGCGTACGGCAACGGCTTGAGCAGCACATCATAGACGAGGGTGAAGATGGCAGTGGTCGCGCCGATGCCGAGCGCCAAGGTGAGAACGGCGACGATGGCAAAGCCCGGCGATTTTCGCAACTGCCGCAACGCATAACGCACATCGCTGATCAGAGTCGTCATCTTCATTCTCCTATTCGGAACGCAATGCCTTCATGGGATCGACAGAAGCGGCCCGTCGAGCAGGCAGCCAGCAAGCAAGCAGAGCGATGCAGAACAAAATCACCAGCCCTGCGATAAAAGTGAGGGGGTCAGAGGGAGAAACCTCGTACAACTGCGAGGACAACCAGTGTGCCGTCAGAATCGAGATGACGGCACCCATCAACACTCCGGTAAATGCGAGGCGCAGGCCTTCGCGCAGCACCAGGCGGCTGACGTCGCTGCGATGCGCGCCGAGAGCCATGCGAACGCCAATTTCTCGAGTGCGCTGACGCACGGTGTAGGCGAGCACTCCGCCAATACCCGCGGCGGCCAGCAGCAAAGCAATCAGCGCGAAGATGCCGAGGATAAAGCTGTTGAAGCGCTGCGGGGCGACGCTAGTGTGGACGATTTGCGTCATGGTGTGAATGTCGGTCACGGGCAGCGATGGATCGATGGAGTGGATCGTGGATACCATCAGATTCTGCATGGACGCGGGGTCCTGCTGGGTACGAACCGCCAGATACATGCGGCGCAACTCCAGGACGTTCGGATCGATGAAGAAGTTCTGCCCGGTCTTGGTAAAGTCTCCGGCTTCCTGCAAGTACGGCGTGTACGTTTCAGGCGGAGCGGCGTGGCCAAGCCCATTGGTTCGGACGCCGCTGACCACGCCGACCACGGTTAACCACGGCACGTCAGTTTGCAGATCGCCGTGCTTGATGCGATGGCCGATGGGATCCATGCCAGGAAAATAGCGATTCGCAAATTCCTGACTAATGATGACGACCCCCGGGGAGTCCTCGTTATCCTGGGGCGTGAAGAAACGGCCGCGGACCAGGCGAATGCCCATCGTCCGGAAATAATCTCCCATGACCCAGGTTTGAAACACGTTCAACGAGACCGGCGGATGCGATGGAAGCGGCTGGGTGGTGAAGGTGTCCTGCTCGTCGATGTCACTGGGAGGGCTGGTGGTGAGGCCGGCGCAGCGAACACCGGGCAGCGTTGCGGTCTTGTCTAACAGCTCGCGATAGAAGTTCTTGATACGTAGCTGGTCGGGATAAGCGGCCAGCGGCAGCGTGGTCGACATGGTTAAAACATGATTGGGCAGGAAACCAGGATCGGTTTCAGTGAGATTCTGGAAGCTGCGCAGCAACAGGCCGGCAGTGACGAGCAAGACCATCGCCAGAGCGAATTGTGCTGTGACCAGCATGCCAAGGATGCGATGTCGTCCGCGACCAGTTGTCCCGGTCCTTCCACCCTCGTACAGGCTCTCGTTGGGATCGACACGAAGCGCGCGCAGGGCAGGAATCACTCCTGTGAGCAACGCTGTTGCCAGGCAAACGCCGAAACAGAACAGAAGCACGCCGGGACTGAGAGAAATAGATCCGGCGCGGGGAAGATCGACAGGAGCGTTGCGAACCAGCAGGTGCATGGCGGCGTAGGCAAGCGGAAGCGCCAGCAGACCGCCGGCGAACGCAAGCAGAAGGCTTTCAGCGAGCAGTTGCGAAAAAATGCGCGCGCGGGGTGCTCCCACAGCAATGCGCAACGCCACTTCGCGGCGACGTCCGATGGTGCGAGCCAGCATCAGGTTGGCGACGTCGACGCAAGCGATTAGCAGAACCAGCAGCACGCTGAGTTGCAGCAGGATGAGACGGCTACGCACGCTGCCGACCACCTGATCGTTATAGAAAGCCGCACTCCCGCTGACTTTCAACACCGGATTGCTGCGGATTTCCGGGGGATACAGCTTGTAGGCCTGCTGAATCAAGCCATTGATTTCCGCACCGGCTTGTCGAACGGATACGCCAGGTTTCAGGCGGGCGATGACGCTGTAATTAAACTCATCCCCGATGTCCTTCAGCTCAGTTGGAGTGAAGTACATGGGAACATAGATTGCGGCAGGGATGTTGTTATTTTGCTCGCCGTGATTGGGAAAAACCAGCGAGCGCCTCATCACTCCGATGATGGTGTAGGGTTTGCGATTCAGCGTGATGGTTTTGCCGATGGCATCCGGTGTGGAAGCAAAGTGATCGCGCCAGAAGCGATAGTTCAAAACCACAACAGGAGCGCCGGTGGTATCTTCCTGCTGAGTGAAGGTGCGACCGAGTTGCGGTGTCACTCCCAGCACAGGAAATAAGGAGGCGGTGACGCGCGTACCGTGGATCTGAACGGCATTCCCGCTGCCTGAAAGTTCAAAGTCCTGGTGGCGATAGGCGCCTATGCCGCGAAAGCTGGTTGCATGGGAATGCACGTAGGCATAGTCGGCGGCGGAAAACGTGACCTGCGGCATGCCGAGAGCTGGAAGCGACTCGAACAGCGAAACCAACTGCTGGGGATGACTGTACGGGAGCGATCGCAGGAGCACGCCGTTCACGATGCTATAGATTGCGGTCGAAGCTCCAATACCGATCGCGAGGGTGGCAATGGCCAAAGCGGCAAAGCCCGGCGACTTGCGCAACTGCCGCAATGCATATCGGAGATCGGTCCACAAATTCGACATAATTCTGCTCCTTATTCGTCACGCAGCGCGTGCATCGGATCGACCGTCGCTGCTCGTTGCGCGGGCATTGCAGACGCCGTCACTGAAAGCATCAAGATGACGACGGCAGAGGCAATGAGCACGAACGGATCAAATGGATTGACTTGAAACAATAAGGACTGAAGCAGCTGGGTTGCACCGATGGCTCCGGCCAGCCCGATACCGCAGCCGATGAGGGCAAGCCTGGCTCCAGACAAGACAACCAACTTCCGAATGCCGGAGCGAGTGGCGCCAAGAGCGAGGCGGATCGCCATCTCCTGAGTGCGAAGGGCAACCGAGAAGGCGACCACGCTGTAGATACCGAGGATGGCGAGCAGGACGGCGATCACACCGAACGCAGTGATGATGGTGGTGTTGAAGCGGCGCGGCGCTTCTGTGCTGGAGACTGCCTCGTCCATGGTCTGCACCTGCGAAACGGCCAGCTGCGGATCGAGCGAATGAAACACAGCTCGCAAAGAATTCTCCATCTGTTGCGGAGGCATGGAGGTCCGCAACACCGCGGTCATGTAGTTGCCATTCAGTTCGTTTGCCCGAGCAAATCCGCCCTCCGATGCGGCTGCCTGTTCGACCGGCTGATAATACTGCTCGCTCGTACTCGTGGGATCATCGGGGTTAGTTATCTTGACGTTGTCAATTTCTCCGACGATGGTCATGTAGGGTGTTTTGGTCTCATTGGTTCCCATGCGAATACGCTTGCCAACGGGGCTAACGCCGGGCCAGTAATGTTCCGCCAATTTGCGGTTCACAACCGCGACCAACTGTCCCTGGGCGTTGTCGCTGGGGTTGAAGGCACGCCCGCGCAGCAGCGAAATGCCCATGGCGTGGAAGTAATCTCCCTGGGTCTTCGTCACGTCGGCAAGATTCACAAGCTGACCCTTGGGTTGCACATATCCGTCGACCACGAAGCCATTGCTATTGTTGTTGCCAGTCATTGGAACGGTATCTGCCAGTCCGACGGACTGTGTTCCCGGAAGTTGTCGAAGGCGGAGCATCAAGTCGTGGTTGAAAGAATCCACGGAAGCCTGTGTGACGTATTGCTTTTGCGGCAGGCCATAGGTTGCGATCACAGTATGATCGGGACGAAATCCCAGATCGACATCGCGCATTTTCTGGAAGCTTCGCAGCAGCAGGCCGGAAGAGATCAGAAGCACCAGCGCGACAGCAATTTCAGAGACTACAAGCACAGAGCGAAGGCGCGCATGTCCGCCGCCGACACTGCCGGTGCGGCCACCTTCTTTCAGGGCCTCATTCATATTGGTATGGAGTGCGGCAAAGGCCGGGGCAACGCCGCAGAGGATACCGGTTCCGACGGCGAGCAGCAACGCGAAGGCGATGACAATCCAGTTAAGGTGGATGTCATTGATGCGAGGAAGAGTTTCCGGTAAGAAGCTGATCGACGCGCGAATCGCAAGCGCAGCCAATCCGATTCCAATGATGCCACCGGAGACGCTGAGGAGAAGGCTTTCGATGACCGCCTGCTGCACCAGAGTTTTGGAACTCGATCCAAGGGCCAGCCGGACGGCGGTTTCGCGGCGGCGGCGAACGGCACGCACCAGCAGCAAGCCGGCAAGATTGGCGCAGGCAATCAACAGCACGATAAAGACGGCGAGAAATAAAACGCGAATCAGCGGACGAGCGGCGGCGACTGTCGATGCCCGCAATGGCTGAATCACAGGGGTGATATGCAGGGCTGCCATATACGAGGGGTAGCCGCGCATAATCTCCTGGGCTACGCGCTCGGCGTCGGTCTGCGCCTGGGCGATGGTCACGCCGGGCTTTAAGCGCGCGATCATATGAAAATTCCAGGACGAGGCGCCCTGCGTTGTATCTCCGTTACTCAGGCTGAGGGGAACCCAGAATTCGCTGCGAGATAGGTGCCCCGGTTGCAATGGAAACTCGAAATCGCGCGGCATGACGCCGATGACGATGTAGGGTTGGCGATCCAGCAGAACCTTTTGGCCAAGGATGTTCGGATCCGCATGGAAACGGCCCTTCCATGTGGCGTAGCTGAGGACCACAAGATGCTGGTTGTGCTCTTCCTCTTGTGAAGTAAAGACGCGGCCCAGCAGCGGAGCGACACCGAGCGTGGGAAAAACGCCGGCGCCAAGGCGCGTCGCATTCACATTGACCGGCTGCACGGTGCCTGACAGGTCAAAGGTGCCGGTGCGGTAGCCGCCCAGGTTGCTAAACGACTTTGTATCGCGATCGTAAGCAACAATGTCAGGAGCGGTGACACTGGTCTCGTCTTGCAAGCTGACCCCGGTCAAATGATCGCCCAACACAACCAGTTGGCTGGCATCGCGGAAAGGGAGCGGACGCAGCAGAACCCCTTCGACAACGGAGAAGATGGCGGTGGTGGCGCCGATGCCGAGGGCCAGCGTCAGCACCGCGGTCACCGAAAATCCTGGCGACTTGCGCAGCTGTCGGAAGGCAAAGCGAAGATCGTTGAGCAAAGTGGTCAAAGAAAAATCTCCTTATTCGGAACGCAATGCCTGCATGGGATCAATGGAAGCCGCACGTCGCGCCGGAATGTATCCGGCGACCAGAGCGCATGTGGAGAGGACCAGAATTGCAATCATCCAGCTGACTGAGTCGTACACCTGCACACCATATAGCTGGCTGGCGATAAAGTGCCCGCCGAGGAGCGCAATGGGGATGCCGACGAAAAGGCCAAGCAACATTTGATAGAGGGCCCCGCGGAGCACCATGGAAACAACCCTGCGACGCGAAGCGCCCAGCGCCATTCGCAGGCCTATTTCGCGGGTGCGCCGAGCCAGGGAAAAAGCCGTGACCCCGTACAGCCCGATCGAAGCCAAAACCAGCGCCAGCAATCCAAACAAGTCAGTCAACCGCGCCAGCAGACGATCCTGATCAAAGTTGCCAACGACCTGATGCTCGAAAGGCTCAAGGCTGACGATGGCAAGATTGGGATCGATGCTCGCCACGGTGCGGCGGAGTTCGGACTCGATATTGGCCTGCGGACCTTTAAGGCGAATGACAACGGCGTGTGGGTTTAGACTGCGGACTTCGCCGGAGATGGCGCTGGCTTCTTTATAGGTTGTTATCTGTTGCGTCAGCGGACGAAAGAACATCGGCTGAACATCATCTCGCGGGCTGCCGTATTTTGCGTCTGCGACGACGCCTACAATCTCGAAGTCGTTGGCATATTGCGGACCGATTGTGCCGAAGTGTTTACCGATTGGGTCTTCGTGGGGAAAAACCTTCTTGACGAACGCCTGGTTGACGACGGCAACAAAGGGAGAGGTTGCGGTGTCGTGCTCGGTGATGCCACGTCCGCGGAGAATGTTCTGGCCGACGGCATCAAAAAACTGCGGGCTCACCCTGTCCCACGATGCCCCGGCACAGTTCGCCATGCTAGTGGTGGTCGGCCGGCCTTCAATATAAGCGCAGTCTGTCCAGCCATCTCCGTCGAGAGGACTATACAGAGCGAGACCGACGGTGCGAACACCTGGAATGGCGGAAATGCGTTGTTCCAGCTGTTGATCCAGCTGCGGAAGACGTGTTGGAGTGTAGCCTGCGCCTGCCGGATCCAGGTGTATGACGTAGCGGTCGACGGTAGATATACCAAGGCTTTGGTGCTCGAGATTCTGCAAAGATTTAGTGAGCAATCCCGCACCGACAATCAACACCAGCGATAATGCTGCCTGAAAGATAACCAGAGATTTTTGTGGGAGCGAAGATTTTTCTCCGGTGGAACGATTCACGCCTCGCAGCGCCTCTGCCGGTTCCAAATGCGACGTCGTCCAGGCGGGAGCGATTCCAAAGACAATTCCCGTTACCACCGAAACGGTAAAGGCGAAGGCAAGAACAGGCAGCGAAGGGCTGGCGTGGATCGGAAGGCCGGGAGAATCTGGAAATGCGAGTGACAGGATGACGCGCGTTCCCGCGTAGGCGATCGCGAGACCAGCGAGGCCGCCGATGCAGCTGAGAAGAACACTTTCCGTTAGCAACTGGCGAACCAGTCGCGTCTGGATGGCGCCCAACGCCATGCGGACGGACATCTCGCCGCGACGCGCGACGCCCCGCACCAACATGAGGTTGGCAACGTTAGCGCAGGCAATCAACAGAACCAACGCGGAAAGAATCATCAGCATGCGCAGGCCGCTTCCCACTTGCTGCTGCACGCTCTGAATGCCTGCTCCCGCTGGAGTGAGCACAGTGTGTGCCCTGGGAATAGTGGCCGAACTGCGCTTTACGAATGCCGGCTGGGTAAGAAGCCACTGGCGCATCGAGGCTGAAAGTTTCTGCTGTAGCGGAAGGATCGCGGTACCCGGTCGAACGCGGCCGATTGCATAGAGCCAGCAGGAATCCTGGTGATGCAGCAAGGATCCGCTTTGAGCAATGGTCGGTTCAGCGGCCAGTGGAATCCAGAACGCTGGCGGATTGGGTGTAATTCTGTCGCCGAAGAAACCTGCCTGCGCGATGCCGACGATTGTGACTGGCTGGCCCTGGATATAAACGGTCGAGCCGACGATAGATCGGTCCGCGGCAAAGTCCGCTTGCCAGGCTTGATAGCTGAGAACCGCGGCCGGGGGAGCAGAAGGCTTGTCATCTGCCGGGGAAAGCAATCGACCGGCGAAAGCACCGACGCCGAGGGTCGAGAAGTAATTGCCGGTGACGTATTCGCTGGTGGAAGCCTTGGCGGTTGCTTTGCCGTAGCGAACGCTGATGGCGTTGGTGCCGGCCTGCACTGCCGCAAGCTGTTCGAATTCCGGAGCCGCCTGCTTGAAGTTCAGGTAGAGGTCGTAGGGGAAGATGGACATGTTCCCGCTGTCGGGTACGAATGAACCCCAGACGCAACAGAAATCCTGATCCCCGATGCGATACAGCTGTGACGGATTGCCAACGGGCAACGATCGAAGCAGAACGGCGTGGACCAACGTGAAGATGGCCGTGGTCGCGCCGATGCCGAGGGCCAGCGTCAGCACCGCGGTCACCGCAAAGCCGGGCGACTTGCTTAGCTGGCGGAAGGCGTAGCGAAGATCGTTGATGAATGTCGTCATCCTCAGTCTCCTTATTCGGAACGCAATGCCTGCATAGGATCAATGGAAGCCGCCCGTAGCGCGGGTATCAACGCAGCCAGCAGCCCCGCGGTGGCCAGGGCCAGGACGGGCAGCGCGAACGACAGGAAACTCGCTGCATCGAGGTTTGCGAAGAGCCGTATCAGCAACGATCGCGCCAAGAATGAGAGAACGATTCCCAGGACCAATCCGGCAGCCATTAGCTTTGCAGCGCTTTGCAGTACCATGCCGACGATCTGCACGCGTTCCGCGCCGAGCGCCATGCGAATTCCAATCTCCGTGGTTCGTTGCGCGGCGGTATAGCTGATCAATCCATAGATACCGATGATGGCGAGCGTCAACGCAAGGAATGCAAAACCGCTGAGCAACCAGACAATGAGGCGATGCACGGTGAGAGATTCCTGCACCAGGGAGTGAAGCGTATCCATATCGAAAACGGTTTGAGTCGCATCGATGGCAGCTACTGAGCGTTGCAGCGTGCTTTTCAACGCGTACGGATCACGGTCGGTGCGGACAACAAAAGCGGCCATGGGTACCGGATTCTGCGCGTAATCCTGATACACCGTTCCTTTCCCAGTGTCCTCTGCCAATGAAGTCAGGCGGACGTGGCCTACAACGCCGATGACCTGACTCCACGCGGTAGTCCGTCCGAATCGCAGGTAATGTCCAATTGCGTTTTGTCCGGGCCAGTAAACTCGTGCCAGATTTTCATCGATCACGACTACAGGTGCGGTGCCTTGACGATCTTCGGTTGTAAACCAGCGACCGGCCCGCAGCGGAATCCGCATCACTCGGAGATAGCCTGGGGTGGCCCAGGCCCGGTAGCTGTGTGGTCCCGGATCGTTAGGACCCGTGGGACGATCTTTAATCGAAAACGATGCCGATGGGTTGGCCCCGCTAAAGGGCAAAGGAAAGATGGCAGATGCGGCCTGCACCCCGGGCTGCGCCGTCAATTGATCCGTGACGGCGGTAATAAAGTTGGCTTGCTGGTCTTTCTTATCCTGATATCGTGCGCCGCCCAAACTCACCGCGCCAGTCAGAACACCTCTGGAATCAAAACCCGGATTCACCTGCTGTAACTGCCGCAAGCTGGAAAGAAATAATCCAGTGCCGGTCAACAAAAGGAGTGAGAGAGCGACTTCCGTGATCACCAGCACGGCGCGCAATCGTTGACGTTCTGCTGAAACGGTAGCGTTACGGACGCCCTCGTGCAGGCGAAGCTGTTTGTGTCCGTGGACAATGCGTAACGCTGGCGCCAGGCCTGAGATAACTGCCGTCAACAATCCAGCCACAGCGGCAAATGCCAGCACCGCGGGTGCCGTACGCACATCAAATCCCGCCGCCAAATCTCGTGGCACCATCCACAGCAGCAATCGGCCGAAGGGCGGTCCAATCAACACTCCCAGCAGCGTGGCGGTGCCGGCCAATAAGAGCGTCTCTACTAATAACTGGCGGACCAATCTCCACGCGGGTGCGCCAAAGGCCGTGCGAATGACCATCTCTCGGCTGCGTCCGGCACCGCGTGCCAGAAAGAGGCCTGCAACGTTGGCGCAGGCAATCAACAAAATGGCGAGCACCACGCCGAGCAGAACATAGAGAGGCGTACGCAACTGCCCGGCAACCAACTCCGTATAGGGGACGGCAAACATGCCCCATCCGGCTTCACGACTGAACCCGATGTTGCGGGTGACTTCTTCCGCTTTCGACTGCAGTCCCGCATTCAATTGGGCGACGTTGACACCCGGCTGCAAACGGGCGATGCCGTCATACGATTCGTTGAAACGCTGATCCGGGTTGTATGCCTCTGGCGCAAGAGCGAGCGGCACCCACACATCGCGTCCGCGCGGCCAGTCAAAATCGCTGCGCATGACGCCGATCACGCGATAGGCTTGCTGATCGAGCAGCATGGTCTTGCCGATTGCGTCTTTCTGTCCGCCAAACGCCCTTTGCCACATGCCGTAGCTCAATACGACTTCGTGGTCGGCGTGCGGCTGGTCCTCCTCGGCGGTGAAGGTACGTCCCAGAATCGGTCTTGCCCCCAACACGTTGAACCACTGCCAGGAGACATTTGCCGATGTGACATGCTCGGTTCGTCCATCCACCATGGAGTTGAAGCTTCCCGATTGATCCAGCGCCGCATATTCAACCTGATTCTTCAGTGAACGCGCATCGGCAAAATCCGGAACTGAGATTCCGATATTTGCCAAATTCAAACGGGTGTAGCGTGCTCGCAGCGCCACCACGCGTGCCGGATCTCCGATTCCCGCTGGATGCAACAATACGGCCTGAATGAGACTGAAGATCGCAGTCGTTGCGCCGATACCGAGGGCCAGCGTCAGCACCGCAGTCACCGTAAATCCGGGCGACTTGCGCAGCTGGCGGAAGGCGTAGCGAAGATCGTTGATGAATGTCGTCATCCTCAGTCTCCTTATTCGGAACGCAATGCCTGCATGGGATCAATGGAAGCCGCACGTCGCGCGGGAATGGTGCAGGCCAACAGCGCCACCGCCACCAATATTGCCGACACGCCCAGGTAGGTTGCTGGATCTGTGGAGCTGACAATGATGAAGCTCCGCATCAGATGCGCGACCGCCAACGACGCCGCGAGACCCACGGCGAGACCGATACCGACAATCCGAAATCCCTGCCTGTAGACCATTCTGAGAATGTCAGAGTGTTGCGCGCCCAGGGCCATGCGCACGGCAATTTCACTGGTCTTCTGGCTGACAACGTAAGAGAGCACGCCATACACTCCCACGATTGCGAGGATGAGGCCTAGAGTTCCCATGACAGCGGCCAGTTCCGCGCCAACCTGAAAGAAGAGCAGCCCGTTGGTCGTATACAGACCCTGCTGTAGTGTCTGCACCTCAAATACAGGAAGCGTGGGCGCCATGTCGCGGATGGTGCGCTCGATCTGAGAAATCATCGCGGCTGGATCGCCGGCGGTGCGCAGCTCGAGAGACTCCAGTGTGTTCTGTTGATAGTGCTGGAAATAGGGCACGTAGAAAAGCGGTGGGATGGCTCCGGTGACGCCGGTATAACGCGCGTCCTTTGCAATGCCGACGATCTGCATGGGATGAGTTGGATCACTGCCCATGGTGAACTGCTTGCCGATCGGATCCTGATTGGGCCAGAATTTCTTCGTCATCGCCAGGCTCACAATCGCGACGTGGAGATGGTTCTCGTCATCCGAAGCGGTAAAGCTGCGTCCCTGCACCAAGGGAATTTGCAGGGTGCGGAAATACTCCGTCGTGATCAGATTTTCCGATGCACCCGCAGACGGCTGTCCGGGCGGTGGCTGGTAGCCGGGAATTGTGAGGGTGTCGTAACCGCCGTTGTTGACGTTGCTCATGGGAACATTTGCGGAGACAGTGGAGGAGACGACTCCGGGAAGAACGCGGGTGCGTTCCTGCAGCGATTTGTAAAAGTCGCGGCTTTGCTGATCGTTGTAGCCGATTTCGCTGGGGTCCATGGTGAGGGTGACGACATGCGACGGATTGAATCCGAAATTGGAGTGGGCTGCCTGGGTAAGGCTGCGGGTGAACAATCCTGCGATAATCAGCAGCGTCAAGGCGCTGCCTACCTGCAGCATGACGAGTCCATCGCGGAATCTGCTGCTGCTGCCGGTAACGCCACGGCCTCCTTCGCGCAAAATCAGATTGAGATTCGCGCGTGACATGCGCGTGGCTGGAACGATACCGACGATCGCGCCGGCCAGCACAGCGATGACAGCGGAGAAGGCGAAGACGTGCCAGTCGAAGCCAAAATCGAAGTAGATGGGCACATCGGTGTGCATATTGACGGAGCCCAGCAATGAGCTGCCCCACAGTCCCAGGGCGACGCCGGCTGCACCGCCGAGGAACGCCAGCAAGATGCTTTCCGTCAGCATCTGGCGGATGAGGCGAGAGCGCTGCGCCCCGAGCGCAGAGCGGATGACTATTTCACGCTCGCGAACGCTGGCGCGCACCAACAGAAGGTTGGCTACATTGACGCAGGCCAGCAGCAGCACCAATCCGGCGAGACCAAGAAACAGCGACGAGATGACCCCGATGGTGTTGTTGGGATCGAAACCAGTCCTGCCGGCGATCAGAGAAAAGCTGCGGACTGCAGCATCTTTTTCCGTACTGGGGTGTTGGATCGAAAAGCGATTGGCCACGACGGCCAACGCCGAATTTGCCTCCCGTGTGGTGATGCCAGGTTGCAGTCGGGCGTAGACCTGCCAACTACGGCTGCTGCGCTTTTCCTGCAGGACCAGCGGTGTGTTTTCAATGGTAACGACCATCTCCTGGGGAAGGTACCCTTGTATGCCCAGCACAGTCTCGATACCGTGAAAATCCTTCGGAGTGACGCCGATGACGGTAATCGGATGGCCGTTCAGGGAGACCTGACGTCCGATGACATTGGGATCGCCGGCGAAATGCTGCTTCCAGTAGGCGTAGCTAAGAACCATGACAGGATCGGCGCCGGGAGTGTTGCCTTCGGAAGGAAGAAAGAAACGGCCCAGCAGAGGCTGTACGCCAAGCACCTGAAAATAATTTCCGGTGACGTAATCGGTAAAGATGCGGTCGGGTCTGCTGAGCCGCATACTTAGGCCATCAATACCAACCTGTTCTGCAGCCAGTCCGGAGAAAACGTTCTGGGTCTGACTGCGGAGATCGCGATACTCCGGCAGGGAAAGATATTGCCGCCACGGGTTACCCTTCTGCCGGAACCCGAGCATGACTAGCCTGCTCTCCTGCTGCAGGTGCAGAGAATGGAAAAAGAGACCGTTGGTCACGCTGAAGATGGCAGTGTTGGCACCGATGCCGAGCGCCAGCGTCAGCACCGCGGTCACCGCAAAGCCGGGCGACTTGCGCAGCTGGCGAAACGCGTAGCGGAGATCGGCCCACAGGCTTGTCATCGTTTTCCCTCACTTGAAACCCGTATTTCTATGCCACTCAAGCAGACCGGTTCGACTGGCCTGAGGGTTCGCTGAGGGTGGGCTGAATGGGGCACCCTCATCCCCAGGTAGCCATGCGCGATGCTGTCATTGCAGCAATTCCCTTTCGGCTGCCAGCTTTCTGCGCAGGTCTTCTTCGGAGACCACCTGGCCGTCGAACAAATGCACTTCGCGGTCGGCAAGTTTAGCGAATCGGGGATCGTGCGTGACCATGCAGATGGTGGCGCCGTCTTTGTGCAGTTCCTTCAGCAACTCCATGACGGCTTCGCCGTTGCGGGAGTCGAGGTTTCCGGTAGGCTCATCCGCGAGCAGGATGGAAGGAGAACCGGCCAGCGCACGGGCGACGGCGACACGTTGCTGTTGACCGCCGGATAGCTGCGAGGGATAGTGGCGAAGCCGATGTGCCATGCCGACGCGGCCCAGCGACTCATCGACGCGCCGTTTGCGCTCGGCGGCCGGCATGCCGGAGCGATAGGTCAGCGGCAGCTCGACATTTTCATAGACGGTGAGGTCGCCGATCAGATTGAAACTCTGAAAGATGAAACCAATTTCCTGATTGCGAATACGCGAGCGCTCCGCAAAGCTGAGGTTTTCTACCGGGCGGGTGTTCAATAAATAGCTGCCGCCGCTCGGCGTATCTAACAGGCCAAGGATGGAAAGCAGGGTGGACTTGCCGCAGCCGGAAGGGCCGGAAATCGCGACATATTCTCCGCGATCGATGTTGAGATGAATGCCCGACAGGGCGTGGGTTTCAATCTCATCGGTATAGAAAACTTTTGTGAGAGCTTCAATGTGAATCAGCGATTGCTCTGCAATGGCCATTGTGTTTTGGTCCTCTCTTTCGCAAATAAAAACGGTTGGATCAAAATGCATTTCTTAGATTTGAAGATCTCGGCTCAATCCAGCCGGATGCGGTCTACATTGTCCTCGCGCGACATGTCGGAAAGGATCACGGTGTCCCCTTCTTTCAAGCCACTCAGGATTTGAATTTCGTTGACGGACGCACGTCCGACTTTGACCGGGACGCGCGTGGCATAGTTGCCGCTGGGGTCGAGCTTGAACAGGCTGATGGTGGAATTTTCATTTCCAAACGCCGGCCGCCCCACGTGGAGCACGTCGTGCAGCCGTTGCAAGTCAATGGTTCCATCCACGCTCAAGTCCGGTCGCGCCCCCTGCGGTAACGTTCCATCTAGCTGTACGTCAACCGTGACGGTTCCGTTCACAACCGCCGGATTAATTCGCGTGACCGTGCCTGCAACGACTCCATTATGCGTATCGATTTCGGCAGGCTGTCCGTTGAGAACGTCGTGCGCCTGGGTTTCTGGAATCTGCAGCTGCGCCTTCAACTGATCGGGCTGGATGATCTGGGCCAGTTCGGCCCCGACAAGAACGTGCTGGCCCATCTGCAATGGCATCTGGATCAACTGTCCCTCAATGCCCGCGCGAACGGTAAGAGCATCGACCTCGCGCTGCTTGAGCTGCGCCAGAGCCTGGGCTTGCTGCACCTTTGCCTTCTGCACGGCAAGCTGGGTTTCAAGAGCTTTTTGATTGATGGAAACTTCTTCTTCCTGCAGCTTCTGGCGGGTGGTCAATGCATCCGCTTTGCCCTGGGAGTCGCTATAGGTAAGGCCGCTGATGACGCCGAGTTTGTAGAGAGCCTTGTCGGTTCGCGCCTGTAACTGGGCTTGCTGATATTGCGCGTTGATGTCGGCGGCGGTGGAACGGCGGTCCATCAAGGCGCTCTCAATGCTGACCTGGGTATTGTGTAAGTCCGCCTGCGCTTCGTTTAATTGCAGGGCGGCATCCTGCGCCTCCTGCATCAGCTGCGGATTGGTAAGTTGCAAAATCACTGTGTCTGGATGGACCAGCGCGCCCGGCAACTTGAAAATGCTGACCACGGTGCCGTCTGTCTCCGCAGGGATGGAGCGAATGCGATCTTCGCGAGGGACCAGCGTGCCCAGGCCGCGGACCTGGCGGGTCATGTCGCTGCGCTTGACGGTGTCTGTCCAGACAGTGCTGCGGTCGACGGTGGGAGCCGCCGGTTTCAACCGCATGACGAACACGGTGATTCCGGCCAGCAGAACCACTCCAACCGCAGCCCAGAGAATTTGGCGGCGGATTTTTTGCTTTTTCAGATCGGGCCGTGCGATATCCATTGGTCGTGTTCAATGCAAGTGGCACGCCAAAATCGACAGGGCAGAATCTACATGTTTTCAGCGATTTAAGGCGACAGATTGAATGTAAATTCGGGGTTCAGTGTCCGATATCGCAAATGGGTGTTCGTTTTTGGACACCTGAGATTCCTCGCTGTCGAGTGCACGGTGCTCGTCAATCTTTATTTGTTCGAGCTGCTGATCTTTCCGCGTAAAACCGTGATTGATGCTTTCGGCAAAACAAAAACGGTTTGCGGACCACTCGGGATGGTGACGCCGACGGGCGCGTGATCGGGATCGGCGTGACTGTTGGGGCCATCGTTGATCCAGACATATTGGTCGCTGCCGAAGGTGACATCGCGGACGGGGCCATCGAAAGAAGTTTTCTTCGTGGCGTCGTCGAACACAACGCGGACAGTGTGCGGATTGGTTTCGTCGCGATTCACCAGCATCAGAGACCAATTGCCATCGGGACGATGCACCGCATACGAGGTGACGAGCAGATTGCCGTCACTATCTTTGATGTTGGCCGAGGATGGAAACATCTGGTCGACACCGGAGCGGTGCTGCACCCACTCGCGATTGATCATCTGCGCTGCAAAGTAGTACGCCGTGTAGCCATGGATGTCGTAGTTCTCTTCATCCGCAACAAAGTTCGACCAGGACGCCCAGCCGGTGCAGGTATTCTGCACGCGCTGCGGCTGGATGGGAGAGTGGGTGTAGAGAGAGCCGCCGGCGGCAAGGAATGAGCCGACGCTGTCGCTGAGCCATAAGCCGCCGAAGATGGTGCTCATAGGACCGGTCAACTGAGCAGCCAGACTGCTTTCGTCGACGATCAGAGGCACATTTTTCGGAACTCCATCGTCGCGCCACACCTGCAGGATATGGCTCATCAACTGTGGTTCGGAGTAAAGGCTTTTCCAGGTGATATCGCAGGCGTCGAATGGATAGTGCTCGAAGGCGACAAAGGAGAGGTCGGAGAGGCGGCCGTGCGCTTTCAGGTAATCGACGAAGCGTCCCATCCATGAGGTGCGACCCTGCGCGTCGGGCCATACGCGAATATCCTGGTTGACGCCTTCAAAGATGGGACCGCCCAGCTTCACCCTGGGATCGACTTTGTGAATCGCGGTTGCCCATTGCAGATAGAGCGTAGCGTAATCCTCCGGCAGCATGTGTTGCCCGTCGGGCTCCTCTCCCATTTCCACATAGCGGACGGGGTAGCCGCGCTTTTCAATGTAGGCGATCTCGGCGGCGGAATCTTCCGGTGTGCCATAGAGCAGAGTGACCGGAATCATGGCGGGCAGATTGTTTGTGATTCCGCTGGTGAAGAAGATATCGAAGCCGCTGTGCTCATATTTTCCGTCGCCATCGATGACATCGCTGGCGGCATGCCAGGGGTCGATGGAAGAGGCGATGTAGGACGTTTGATGATCGTGCCCATGCCGGGGATTGGTGGAGGTTTCCGGATTCCTGGGCGCTGGAACGAAATCGGCGGACTGGCCATTTGCCGACTGTGCGATCGTGCCGACCTGGATTTGCTGGATTGCGTAACCGACACAGTTACGAATGTCCTGGCTGCCGTGTTCATCGCAGGTGTCGGATGACTTGGTCATCAGAATTCGCAGATAACGAGTCGAGACGGGTGTGTCAGTCAGCTTGAGAGTGACCGTGCCACCCTTCGCACTAGTGAATGCGCCGGAGGGAAATGTCTTCCACTCCCCTTTCGGGCCCGCATCAAAGTCCATCGCGGCGGTGCCAATCCAATACTGCACCTGGTAGGCGATGGCGAACGGATTTTCCCATTGAATCTGGATAGCGTTCACCTGCTTGTCAGCCTTTAGGTCGACAACCACCCACTGCGGATGCCTGGCGTCGCTTTCTCCGGTGAATTTGCTGGTGAGGTAGGGATTGCTTTTCCAGTAGGTGAGGCCGGAGTCCGACATGGGACGATCGCCGCCGGTCGAAAATCCACGATGCGGCAAGGAATACGAGAGGATGTATTTGACGGGCGCTTCCAGGTCGCCGCTACCGGTGAAGTAGCCGTCTTTATTGGCGGGATCGCTCCAGGTGCCATTCTCGGTCCAATGCCAGGCAGCCTTGCGCAGCTCAGAATTATTTCGGTACGAGATGGGTCCCCATCCAGCGGAAAGCGACTCCTGCAAAATATGCGGGGTATAGACATGATCGATTCCGGAGCGCGAGAGGACATCGATGGAGGTGCCGAGGGCCTGATCCGGATTGAAGGAATTGATGCTGTGACTGGGAACGATGTCGACGCGGACAACGCCATCGGCAGAAGGTTTGGTTTGTGCAATTGCGGTGAGCGTCGTCAGCAGAAAGCAGGTGGTCCAAATCTTCAGCGCCATGGTTCGCAGTCTCCCTTGTATTTGTTGTCAACGAAACATCGAAACAATCCTCCCCGTGATCGTAATGCATGTAGCGCCGACTGTCGCTCCCGCTGCTATCGTCCTCCCCTTGACACTCGACATGAAGAAGCGTAATTCTGTTGTCGAACGTCGAGGGAAGCATGCCGCCATCTACTGACCTGCTGCAGGGAACCCTGGATGTACTGATTTTGAAAACTCTGGCGCTGGAGCCTATGCACGGCTGGGGCGTGGCCCAGCGCATCCAGCAAATCTCCAAAAACGTGCTGCAGATTGGGCAGGGTTCGCTCTATCCGGGGCTGCATCGGCTGGAATACAAGGGATGGATCGAGTCGGACTGGGGAAGCTCCGATAATAATCGCCGCGCGAAATATTATTCACTGACTCGCAAGGGCAGAAAACAGCTGGAGGCGGAATTGGCCACCTGGGAGCGGCTGTCAAGCGCGATTGCCCTGGTATTGGAGGCGCCCGCGCCATGAGCGAATTTCTCACGCGCCTGCGATTCTTCTTTCGCCGCAAGCCTTCGGGTGAATTGGACGAAGAATTGCAGTTTCATCTGGAGCAGGCGACGCAGGCGAATATCGCGGCGGGGATGACGCCGGAAGAAGCTCGCAGACAGGCACGGCTCGACTTTGGCGGAATCGAAGGCGCGCGCGAACAGACTTATGCGCAACGGCCGGGCTGGTGGATGGAGACGGTGCTGCAGGATATTCGCTATGCGCTGCGCGGATTTCGCAGAAATCCAATTTTTACAATCACGGTGATCGCGACGCTGGCGCTCGGCATTGGCGCGACGACCGCGGTTTTCAGCGTGGTGGATCCGATTCTCTTTCGGCCGCTCCCCTACGCGCATGCGGACCGCCTGGTTTCACTGGGCCTTGCGCAGTCGCTGGAGCCGCAGGAATTCACGCTGGGTGGTTTCTTTTTCGATTGGCAGCGAAACCAGACACCCTTTGCGGCGATGACGTCAGAAGGCGCTGTGTCGCACGAGTGCGATTTGACGGAACGAAATCCGGAACAATTGCACTGCATGCCAGCTCTTGGGAATTTTCTGCCGACGCTGGGCGTATCTCCGGTGCTTGGGCGCAATTTTTCAGCGGATGAAACGCGGCCGAACGGACCCGATGTTGCGATGATCTCCTATGCGCTATGGAAGAGCCGCTTCAATCGCAGCCCAACTGTTCTGAATCAACTCATTGATATCGACGGCACCCAGGTGCGAGTGATCGGGGTGCTCCCTGAAAGTTTTGAGCTGCCGGATCTTCAACCAGTGGATGTGCTTTTCCCGATGGCATTGGATGAGTCAAAACAGCACATCGTGAATGGCGGCATCGGATCTCCGATGCGGTCGTTCGCGAGGCTCAAGCCGGGAGTAAGCATTGCCCAGGCGCGGGCAGCCTTTGCGCCGCGATTTCAATATGCGCAGAAGCTCATTCCACCGTCAATACGAAGCGACTTTCATTTGCGAATTCGCTCGCTGCGTGACCGCCAGATGCAGGATGCGAGCTTGATTGCGTGGGTGCTGCTGGGCTCAGTCCTCGCGGTGTTGCTGATCGCGTGCGCCAATGTCGCCAGCCTACTGATGGCGCGTGGCGCCGTTCGCAGACGCGAATTGGCGGTTCGCGCTGCGCTGGGAGCCAGTCGATTTCGGTTGGCGAGGCAGGCTCTGGTTGAGGCGTTCCTGCTTTCGATGGCGGCCACGGTCGCCGGTTGCATCCTTGCCGAAGTACTTCTGCGAATCTTTATCGCGATCGCGCCGGCCGGCGTTCCGTTTCTGGCGAAAGCCCATCTCGATCTGCGCCTCATTCTGTTCACCGTGCTTGTTTCCGTCGCGTGTGGCGGGCTGTTCGGACTTGCACCGGCATTGCGGAAGGCGACTCCGCAGTTACAGAACGATCGCGCGTCTGTCACTGGATCCGCTGCGAAAGTGCGCCAGTGGCTGGTGGTTGGCCAGATTGCGGCCAGCGTGGTGCTGCTGGCAGGCGGCATGTTGTTCCTGCGCAGTTTATGGAATCTGCAGCATCAGCAACTGGGAATGCAAACGCAAAACACCCTGACCGTAACCGCAACCCTACCCAACCAGAACTACGACACAGCGGAACGTCAGATGATGTTTTTTCTGCAACTGGAGAAACTGCTGCGTTATGGACCCGGCGTAAACTCGCTGGCTGCGAGCGATTCAGTTCCACCAGATCCGGGACGCCAGATCTTTTTTTCGTCGATCGGAACGGCGACGCGACCCGCTAGCCCCGGGCGAGCCGGAGGATTGGTAACGTCGCGCATGGTTTCGCCGGAGTATTTCCGCACGCTGGGAATTCCGCTGGTTGAGGGGCGTGGATTTCAACCGGACGAGATGAACTCGAGCGAACATGTTGTCGTCCTGAGTCAACAGCTCGCCACCCGTTTGTTTCCTGGAGAAAATGCGATGGGCAAGCGCGTGCAATTCGAGGCTAATGCCGACCTGGGGAAGACCGATGCTCCGTGGTGCACGGTGGTTGGAATCGCGGCCAACGTAAAGAACAAAGGCCTCGCAGGAGAGGAAGAGCCGGAGTATTACCTGCTTCGACGGGATCGCGCGGAGGACTGGGGCGAGAATTATCGCCGGACGGAGGTTTTCATACTGCGGGCGACGCTGCCGCCGGAAGTGATGTCGCGCTGGATCCGTGCCCAAGTCGCGACGCTGGATCCGATCGTGCTGGTCAATATTGAAACGCTGAATCAACGTGTGAGCACAATGGCCGCGCGGCCGCGCTTTGAGACGGCGCTGCTTGGTTTTTTTGCTGCTACCGGGCTCCTGATCGCGGTGCTGGGTTTGTATGGGATTGTTTCCTTCATTGCGATCCAGCGGACGCAGGAAATTGGCGTTCGCATGGCGTTGGGTGCCAGCCGGTTCAACATCCTTCGTCTGATTTTGTGGCAGGGCGGGCGATTGATCGCGGTTGGAGGTCTTCTGGGCCTTGGTATCGCGTTGGCTTTCGCGCGGGTGCTGAAAGGAATGCTGTTCAGCATCGGCCCGTACGATCCACTAAGTTTCCTGAGTGTGGCGATTTTGTTGGCCGTGGTGGCGCTCGCAGCGACTTTGATTCCTGCGCGATCTGCAATGAACGTGGATCCCATGGTTGCGCTGCGGCACGAGTAATCCTCCTACCTTATATAGAGTGCCCAGGCGCCAGTTCCCTTCCCGCGATCCACGCGCGCAGGGATTTCCTCGTCAAATCCCCCGTCGCGAGGATAGATTAAAGTACGAGAAGAAATAGAAGAGCTCAAGACCGGTCACCCGCCGAAAGTTTGGTGAGGTGAGATCGGGGAGTGGACCGCGGCATCGCTCGTCGCGGCAACCTTCAGTACCAACCAGTTTTGTTCAAGCAAACGTTTATTTTGGAGACCAAAGATGATTTCGTCGCGCTGGCTTTTCCCCGTGGTGTTGTCCGCAGTCGTGATGCACGCACAACAACCGTCGACACCGGAGTTGCTGCAGGGCTATTCGCACGACGCGTCGGCAAAAGAGGTGCAGTGGGAACAGAAATTTAGCGCGATTCCGTCGCCGGATAATTTGCGCAGCTACATGCAGCGGCTCTCTGCGCACCCGCACAATGTGGGCTCTCCCTACGATAAAGACAATGCAGAATGGATTGCGGACAAGTTTCGCTCGTGGGGCTTCGATACTTCGATTGAGACATTTTATGTGCTGTTCCCCACTCCGAAAGAGCGCGCGCTGGAGTTAGTCGAGCCGACGAAATTTACGGCCAAGTTGGAAGAGCCGTCGGTCGCGGTGGATCCGACATCGAACCAGCAAGCGGAAGCGTTGCCACCCTACAATGCATACTCTGCGGATGGCGACGTGACGGCTCCGCTGGTGTATGTGAATTACGGAACACGAGAGGATTATGAAACGCTGGCAAGGATGGGCGTTTCTGTGAAAGGCGCCATTGTGATTGCACGCTACGGACATGCGTGGCGCGGCATCAAGCCGAAGGTGGCGGCCGAGCATGGAGCGGTGGGATGCATCATCTACTCCGATCCGCAACAGGATGGGTACGGCGAGGATACGACCTTCCCTGCCGGACCGGCGCGCCCGTTAGAAGGAGTGCAGCGCGGGGCGGTCACCGACACATTTTATCCGGGCGACCCGCTCACGCCAGGATATGGCTCGACCAAAGACGCCAAGCGCGTTCCGTTAAAAGGCAATCCGGAAATTACAAAAATACCGACGCTGCCAATTTCTTACGGAGACGCGCAGCCGCTGCTGCAGGCGTTGGGCGGGCAGATGGTTCCACGCCCGTGGCGCGGAGGATTGCCAATTGCGTATCACGTGGGTCCGGGTGCGGCAAAGGTGCATTTGCGGGTGTATTCCAACTGGGACACGAAGCCGATTTATGACGTGATTGGACGGATGACCGGCGCGACGGACCCGGACGAGTGGGTGATCCGCGGCAACCATCAGGATGCGTGGGTGAATGGCGCGGAAGACCCGATCTCCGGCCTGGTGGCGGAAATGGAAGAAGCGCGCGCGCTGGGTGAGCTGGCGAAACAGGGATGGAAGCCGCGGCGAACCATTATCTATTGCGCGTGGGACGGCGAAGAGCCGGGATTATTGGGTTCAACCGAGTGGGTGGAAACGCACGCGAAAGAACTGAGCGATCATGCTGTGTTTTACGTCAACTCCGACAACACCGACCGAGGCTTTCTGCAGATGGAAGGTTCGCACTCCGTCGAACACCTTCTGAATACCGTGGCGGCGGAAGTACCCGACCCTGAAACAAAATATTCCGTGCTGGAGCGGGCGCGGTTACAGGCGATAGGCGAAGCGACCACGGAGGCAGAGCGAACAGAGCTACGTGACCGGCGCGATCTGCGCATTGGCGCGCTTGGCGATGGCTCGGACTATTCTCCATTTCTGGATCACCTTGGAATTCCGTCGGTCGATCTGGGCTTCGACGGCGAAACGTCGGGAGGCGTGTATCACTCGGAGTATGACGATTTTTACTGGTACACGCATTTCTCCGACACAAAGTTTGTGTACGGCCGGGCGCTGGCGCAGGTAGCTGGAACCGCGGTGATGCGGATGGCGGATGCAGAGGTGTTGCCGTATGAGTTCACCGACGTCGCCGACACCATGCATACCTATGTGGATCAATTGAAAAAACAGATGACGGAAACCCGTCAGGATATTGCGGAAACCAACCGCCAGATTCGCGAGGGAGTTTTTGTTGCGACCTCTGATCCGCAGACGCCTTCGTATCCGCCCAAGGAAGAGGCGGTGCCGCCGTATATGAATTTTGCGCCGCTGGAAAATGGTGCTGCCGATTTGACGATCAGTGCCGAAAATTATCAGAAAGCATTCGATCAGCTGGAAAAAGATGATGCTGTACTGAACGGAACGCAAGTGGACGCCTTGAATCACCTGTTGATGCTGACGGAGCGCGCGACATTGCTGGAAGCCGGCCTGCCGGGCAGAAGCTGGTATAAGAACCAGATCTACGCTCCCGGCGCTTATACCGGTTACGGGGTGAAAACTTTGGCCGCAGTTCGCGAGGCGATGGACCAACATAATTGGCAGCTCGCCGACCAGCAATCCCCCGTAGTGGGGAGTGTGCTGGTGAACTGGAGCCAGGCCATCGACGCAGCCACCGACAAGCTGGACGCAATCGAGGGAAAAAAACAGTAGTTACTTGTGGCTCTTGCCGACCGAGTGCCATTCTGCGTCGATCTGTTCCAGAGTGCGGCCTTTGGTCTCCGGCACCAAGCGATAAACAAAGAACCACGCGACGATGCCGATGACTGCGTAGAGCCAGAAAGTGGCGCTGCGTCCCAGGGAATGCAGCAAGCTGAGAAATGTCAGTGCGACGATCAGGTTGGAGCCCCAGTTCATCATGGTGGCCACGCCCATCGCTCGGCCGCGAATCTTGAGAGGATAGATCTCCGAGATGAGCAGCCAGAAGACTGGTCCCAGTCCGATGGCAAAACAGGCGACGTATAGCGCCAGGCTGATCACCGCAAGCCACGCAACGATGGGTGAGGAGCCGGCTAAGAGAAATGCAGCTCCGAGAACTCCGAGGCTGATGACCATTCCTACCAGTCCCCACAGAAGCAGGGGACGTCGTCCGGCGCGATCAAGCATTCGCAGGGCAACAATCGTCAACAGGACATTGACCACTCCGACGCCGACGGTCGCTAAAATCGCCGCCGAGGCGGAGTGCAGTCCTGCCAACTGAAAAATAGTTGGCGCGTAATAAATGACCGTGTTGATGCCGGTAAACTGCTGAAAAATTGCCAACCCAATTCCGATGATCAGAGGACGCCGCAATGAAGGATTCAGCAATTCGCGCCAGCCGCTTTCCTGCAGGCTCAGATCGGCTTTGATTTCGGCAAGCTCAGCGTTGACATCACCCGACTCGCGGATTCGTTGCAACACAGCGCGGGCCTGATCCTCCTGCGACCGCCCCATGAGCCAGCGCGGACTTTCCGGAACAAAGAACATTCCAATCAGAAGAATCAGCGCGGGAATTGCGGCCAGGCCGAACATCCAACGCCAGGCCTCTTTGTCCGCGAGGCCATAATCTGCCAGGTAAGAAACCACGATGCCGAGAGTAATCATCAACTGGTTCAGCGAAACCAATTTGCCTCGACTGGCAGGCGGCGAGACTTCAGAGATATAGAGCGGCGCGGTAAATGATGCGATTCCGATCGCGACGCCGACTATGACGCGGCCAATTGCCAGCAGCGTTGGTGTAGGCGCAAGCGCTGTACCGATGGCGCCGATGATGAACAATATCGCCACCTGGATGAGCAGCTTTCGCCGGCCGAATGCATCGGCCAACTTGCCGCCAAATGCGGCTCCGGCAACAGCACCCAACAACACGGCCGAAACGACGATTTCTTCCTGGAACGTGGAAAGTAGAAAATCTTTTCGAACAAAAAGGATGGCGCCGGAGATGACGCCGGTGTCATAGCCGAACAGCAGACCGGCCAACGCGGAGATGCCTGAGACCATGGTGACAAAACGGCTGGTTGCCGGTTTGGTGGGGATGTGTTGTGGCGATGACAAAGTTTGCCTCCGTGCGGATGTGTACATCACTCAATGATTCTGAGGGCACAAGCGTCTTGTGGGTTGCCGGAACGGTCCATGAGAAGCATACCTGATCGCGGCGATCTCGTTTCAACGACGAGAGGCGGCCCGCGTGACGTTAGCGGGTTCGGCATGCAAGCACCGTCGCAACCCCAGGAGATGGCCGACATCTATTCGTTTTTGTTCGCGCAACTGGGAATGAACTTCACGCAGTAATGATGCGATCGCCGGCAAGGCAAAGCCTCCACATGGACGACTGATTCCGCCATCCATCGGAGGCTGTGCTGTTCACTTCGCGTTTTACTTTGCCTGCTGCTGCTGCAGCAACTCGATGGTTGCCTTGGGATCGATCAGATGCATGCGGCCATCCGCACTCGGCGTGGCTCCCTGCTTCATCAGCGCGATGGTGTGCTCGGGGGTCAGCTTTGGATCGAGCGCGATTAACTTCGCAGCCAGATTCACGACGTTTGGCGAAGCCATCGAGGTGCCTGACTCCTTCAGCTTAGTTCCTCCCGGCACGTAGCTTTCTACGCGATATCCATCGGCATCCAGAATGACAGTCTTGCCGTAGCTGGTGAAGGAGGTTTCATCTCCCGCCTGATCCACAGCGCCAACGGTGACCAGGTTTGGCAGTTCGAGTGAGGCGGGCACATCTCCCAGGAAGCTGGCATTGCTGTCGGAGTTGCCGGCAGCGCAGACCCAGAGCGTATTGGGAGCCGCCTGGATCGCGCCTTCGACCGCCCCGCGCCACACGGCATAAATCTGAGCGGCAAGCTGCTTACGCTTGTTGGGATCCTTGTCCGTGCTGGTCTTGTCGAGCCACTGTTCAATTTCGCCCTGGCTGTCGCCCCAGCTCATGTTCACAACGCGGACGTTGTTCTTGCGAAGATATTCGCCGACAAAATGGAAATCCGATTTGAATTTTTCAGCCCAGGCAACGGTGGGTGGAAACGGCATATCCGGCAGCGAGTCGTTGAACTGGATGACAACCAGCCGTGCCGCAGGATTGCCGCGCACCGCGATGCCGGCCACGTGGGTGCCATGCATGTACTGACCGATGAAGCGAACTTTTTTCAGGAACTCTGAGAGCTGATCGGGCGGCATGGTCGATAACGTTTTGCGCGCTTCGGCGGCAGCGGGAGAATCGATGCCATTCTGCAAATCGTCCAGACCCTGGAAGACGGTGAGCACCTGTGGGTACGCGGCCTTCTGCTCGGGAGTCATGGGCTGCAGGTTGCCGTTGTACAACTTGCCCTGCAAATCAAATGCAAGCCCATTCGGACTGTGCCCATCCGGATGCGGATCGACGAAAAGGCGGCCAGGATAGAGCGCCGTATCCACGCCGGAATCGAAGATGGCGATGCGAACTGGTGTCAGGTTGTCGGCCGCGGTCAGGGTCACGTCGCGCGCCGCCCAGATGTCCGGTTTCTGCACGTCGTGCGCGGCGATGTAGGGAGTGAGCACGGCCAGCGCGGGCTTCGCGAGTGGCAAGAAAAACTTTTCTTCGACACGCATGCTAAGCAGCATTTCCGCGCCGGGCAGATCGAGGCCGCCTGTCTTCGCCACCTGCGGATCGAGTTCAGATTTGACGCTGCCTTCCAGCAAGCCTGGCGAAAGCAGTTCGTAGCTGGTCCTCATTCCCTTGATGGCGTCCTGGGTTGAGCTCCACGGTAGTGCGTTGATTCTGGCCGCGAATTGCTTTTGAAACGCCTCTTCGAAAGCTGGGCCGGAGGTTGCGCCGCTCTCTTCTTGTGCCTTCACGAGCGCGGTCGTCGTCAGGCCGGAGGTCAACTTTGCCGCAGGCTTATCCTGCAGGTCGCGGACTTGCGCAGAGGTCGCGAGCGCGCCCTTCATATCGCCTTGAAGCAACTGCGCGTCCAGCCGGGCGCCCAGCAGTTCCCGCAACGTCTCTTTGTCGGAGATGTTGTAGTCCGCCAATACCGAATCCACATCGGTCTGGACCTTCTTGGCGAGAACATTAAAGGTTGCATCGTCGGCTTTGAGGAAAGAGCTGGCAGACTGGGGCAGCGGATAGCTGAAGCGAGGCAAATCGGCGGCGGTGTTGACTGTCTTTTTGGCCTGCGCAAGGCAGACCCCAGTGCTGACAGCGCAGAACAACACGAGGGAGTAGAGGGGCGTGCGATGCATTCTGCTCATAGTTCTCCTGACGTCTCCGTTGAAGATACGATCGCGGTGCGGAATGGTTACTTGGCGGCCTTTCGAAACTTGGCCCAGCGCGCCCGTTGAGCGGCGGCAATTTTGGCGCGAGCTGCAGCGCTTAACTTGCGCCGTTTTGTGGGCTTCGATGCCTTCGCAGTGGCAGGTAGCTTGATATTTCGCGTGCGAGCGGTGCCAGACAATAACGACTTGACTTGCTGCAGCCGAGAAATTTCCGCATCAATGGCTGCGATCAAAGATCGAGTATCCATGGTTTCCCCCCGGTCCATCATAGCGTGCCGCTTGCAGTAACTACCGGCGTTGCGGCGAGGAGGGGGTTCCCCAGCGTCTGGACCTTACGACATCGTAAGACTACACGGAGTTTTGCGCTACAGGAAATTCGACACGAAAGCAGGTGGCGAACGGGGTGGCCTGATTTCCGGCAACAACGGCGATGGTGCCGCCATTCTTTTCGACCAATTCCCTGGTCACCCACAGGCCAATTCCAGTGCCGACGTCGTCTTTGGTGGTGAAAAATGGGTCAAAGATTCGGTCAAGATTCTCCAGGGGAATTCCGACACCGGAGTCGCGAATGATCACCGCCGCCTTTTCGCCATCAGAAGACAGGGTCACATCGACCAGTCCCTCACCCCCGACCAGGGCATCGCAGGCATTGGAAAGTAGATTCGTCAGAATTTGCCGCAACTCATCCGGAGGCACATCCACCTTGACGTTGACTGTGGAATCGTAGTGAACCTTGCCACCTCTTGAATTGCATCGAGCCTGGAACATGGCCACGACGCTTTCGATGATCGGGCCGACCTCGGTGGAACCGCCGGTTGGCTTGGTACGCGCGAACGTCAAAGTATGGCGAGCGATATTCGCAAGCCGATGCAGTTCGCGCTCTGCATCTGCCAGATAGCCGCGGGCCTCAGTACCCATCGCAGTATCAAGAGAGGCAAGGTATATCAGATTTGTCGCCGCCTCCAGCGGGTTATTGATCTCATGCGCTACGGTTGCGGAAAGTCGCCCAATGGCGGCCAGTTTTTCTGAACGCAGGACCGCTACCTCCGCATTCTTGCGGGTGGTGATGTCCATGACCACGCCGCGCCAATGCGAGTCGGACGGGGAGGGTGTGCCGCGCGCCTCTAGCCAACGCGTTTCTCCGTTGGGAAGCGAAATGCGAAATTGACTTTGAAAGAGAGTGCCGGAATGAATTGCACTTTCAGCCGATCGCTCGACACTGGGCCGATCCTCAGGGGATACCAATTGGACGAGCGCATCGAGGGTTGCCACCTCCTGAAACGAACGGCCCAGAATTTCTGCGCCGCCCTGCGCCCACTCGATACTGCGGTCCTTGACGTGAATGACCCATGCGGCGGAGTTACTGCCCTGCTGCGCCTGCGCCAGTGTATCCGCGTGATCGCTCAGCAAACTCAGGGCGGAACGCAGGCGAATCCCTCGATTGCGAAGGCTATCAAAAAAGAAAACGATCAGAAAACCGATGCTGAGGATAAGCGCGGTTCGAATCAAAACTCCGGGTGAAAGCCCCGAGCGGCCCGAGGGTAGTAAGAACCAGTCATAGAAGAGGACGGCCGTGGCTATGACAGAAACGATGCCTGGACCCATGCCGAAGAATGTAGTGATGCCGGCGACCACCAGGAAATTGAGCGCAACGGGCGTGCCCTGCAGTGCGGAAAAATGCAGCGTCAGCCGAGCGGCGAGCCACGCTAAAAGAACAGCGCAAATGTATCCAAGAGCACTTCTGAGAGCCTTCGCTCCAGAGCTTGACCCTTGGATTGGAAATGGCTCCTTCACGAACCCTCACCGCCGCTCAATATCACCCTCGTCTAATCCTCAATTTCAGCGGCTCGAATCTTCCCATCATACAAAAGGAATCGAGTGCAAGGAATGAAAGAATGCATCTCAACGGCGATGCTGGAATGCACGTCGTAAGCTCGCGGCTGCATACAACCCTTCGACTTCAGACCACTTACAGAAAATCGCCGCAAGGGTATGAGCAGAACGGTACAGATTGTTATGTGCCATCGGTGCGATGCTGAGATCACTGTCTCGGGGAATCAACTCATGAATCCACCGCGGACAGAACCCGAGATGAGCGCGCGGACTGCTTGCGGATTCCAGCGCGATTCTCCGAACTGCTGCATCGTTAAAGAAAGGCATTCAATGCGTGGAGTGAAATTTCTATTGTTGGCAGCGGCCTTGCTTGCACCGCTGGCCCTGGTTCCAAGGGCGACTGCGCAGGTGACAATCAATATAGGTGCGCCGCCAGTTTGTTCGTATGGCTACTATGACTACGCGCCCTACGCCTGCTCTCCTTCCGGCTATTACGGGCCTGGATATTTCTACAACGGCATCTTTCTGGGAATTGGACCGTGGGAAAACTGGGGTTATCACCACGGTTGGGGAAGCCATCGATTCCACGGTTCTGGGGGCGGACACTATAATCCAGGCCACGGATATTCCGGTGGAGGAGGTTCCGCCGACACACATGGGCACGCTGCAGGTTACAGCTCCGGATCGGCGCACAATAGCTCTCACACCACAGTTGCGCATACCAGTGGTGGAACTTCACATAACAACACCAGCCATACCGCAGTTGTACATACCAATGGCGGAGCCTCGCACAACAACAGCTCCCATACAGAAGCTGCGCATGCAAGTAGTGGTTCCTCGCATAGCAATAGTGGCCATGCCCAGGCGGCGCACAATAGCGGCGGTGAATCACACAGTGGTGGCAGTGAGCACCACTAGTCGACAGCAGCAATGAAAAGTGTGTCTGCAGCAGCAAGGCAGAGCCCAATGGACTCTGCCTTTTAGCGGGGCCAAGCCTGCGCCGCGGAGGCCCTCTCGTCAATATGTGAGCAAAATGGCACAGATTGCTCCATTCCAGCAGTGCTACCCTTTGGCTAGTGTGTCGTTGATGGCTTCGATTGCCTCAATCCGCTTTGACTGGGTTGGATCTCCAACTGAATCGTCCCAGGAGTCGACGGCATACGCGAAGAAACGATTCCTATGGCCGAGCTGATGAACCCCGGGTTTGACCCCGCCGCTTTTCTGGCGAATGCCGGTCTGGGAAGAAAGATAGTCCAATTGAAGGCGAAGCAGGCCTTCTTTTCACAAGGACATTCCGCCGACTGTATTTTTTACCTGCAAAAGGGGCGAGCCCGACTGACCGTGGTTTCACAAAGTGGCAAAGAAGCCACCATCACGCTGCTGTCCGCCGGCGACTTTGTTGGAGAGGAGTCGATCGCAGCCGTGCAGGGCCTGCACATGGCGACTGCTACGGCAATTACCGCCTGCACAGCGCTCAAAATCGAAAGAACGGAAATGATCCGCGTCATGCACGAAGAGCATTCCTTCTCCGATCTGTTCCTATCGTTCTTACTGTCGCGC
Organism: uncultured Acidobacteriota bacterium; assembly: GCA_963821145.1. Classification (GTDB taxonomy): domain Bacteria; phylum Acidobacteriota; class Terriglobia; order Terriglobales; family Acidobacteriaceae; genus JAKAAZ01. Next base: position 586,160 of record CAWGCV010000007.1, on the reverse strand, counting down.
AGCATGCGAGTTCAGGCTGACCTTGTCGACCAGCTCTTCAACTCCAGCGAAAAACGCCTGGCAAGGATCCTGTTGCTCATGGCGGAATTTGGTAAAGCAGGGGAACCGGAAACTTTAATTCCGCAGATCACACAGGAAACCCTTGCGGAAATGATCGGCACCACCCGTTCTCGCGTCAGCTTTTTCATGAACCGTTTTCGCAAGCACGGGTTTATCGACTACAACGGTCGCATCCGCGTTCACAAGTCTCTGTTGAATGTAATTCTGCACGACGAATCGCGCACGCACAATGCCGTCAGTGCTCCCCTCTTGAGCACCCCGGCTCGCGCAAAACGAGTCAAAGACAAATCCAACGCGGCGAGCGCCAGCCCAACCAAGCAATCATGAAAGCTTATCGACGACGGGCTCGCAACCACTGAGCCTCAAAAGGAAATTACGGCAACGGCTCAGCCGCGCACATAGACATTAAAATCGCCTGTCGGAATGAGCAAGTTTGAACAGATTGGTACAGACCTTCGCTCTAGAATTTGACTCGTCCCCCAGCAAACGAGGCGGCAATGACCCACGCTGAGAATGTCTCCTATGCGCATCGACACAATCGCGACGGCTCGATTGACTCCATCTGTAGGATCTGCTTTGCTACGGTTGCAAAGGTTCAAGATGAGGTCAGCTTGACCCAACATGAGAGAACTCACTGTTGCCCGTCATGGATCACCGCGCCCTCAGAAAACCCGAGTCCTTCTGCTTCACGCACGGCACTGACGTTGGTTCGTCCGCGGGTAGATAAGACGCGCACGAATGCGGTCGAGGCCGCAGAATAATTCGGCGAACCGGCATCCTGGATAGGGCCGAACATTACCTTCGCTTCAGGGCTTCCAATTCGTCGAGCGTGCGCGGCCAGTCTTTTCCCAGCAGGCGAGAGAGACTTCGGTCCGCCAGAAGTTTGCCGCCGGTCTGACAGGTAGCGCAGTAGTTGGTTTCGTTATCCGCATAGCGGATGCGCTGAATGGGTTGGCCGCAGCGTGGACACGGCAATCCAAAGCGACCATGCACCGCCATCTCTTTTCGAAACGCGGTCACCTTCTCGGGGAAATTTTGGTTGGCTTCTGTCTTGAGCCGATCCATCCACAGTTGCAACGTCTGGCGCGTTGCGACGAATAATCGTTTCCACTCTTCGGGCGTCAACTTATGCGTTAGTTGAATCGGAGAGAGTTGCGCTGCATGCAGAATCTCATCCGAATATGCATTGCCGATGCCGCTCAAAATGCGTGGATCTGTCAGGGCTCGTTTGAGAGTGCGATTTTCGGCGACAAGCGCCGCGCGAAATTGATCGAGATCGATCGAGAAAATCTCAATGCCGCCGGGATCGACGGATCGCAACTCTTCTTCATTGTGAAACAGGTGCAAGGTCGCGCGGCGTTTCGAACCGGCCTCGGTCAGAACGAGGGAACCATCTGGAAAGTCAAAGGCTGCGAGATTGTTGCGGCCTCCGAGCTTGGCGCCTGCCGGGCGCCAATGAAGACGTCCCGCGATCATCAGGTGAATCACTGCCCAGTGGCCATTGTCGACGCCGATGGCGATGCGCTTGCCGATGCGGCGGAGTGAAGTGACCGTGCGACCTTCGAACGCCTCGATAGGCGGGCTTACCGTTCGCAAGAGAAATGGGCTGCCGAGACGAATCTTCTCGAGCGGCCGGCCCATGATTCGCGCCTCCAGCGCAGTCAGGTAAGCCGTGATGTCGGGCAATTCCGGCATGCATCAAGCTTGCACGGCATAACGTCGGTTTGCAATATGAAGTGCTGGTTCCAACGGAATGGGATCGACAGGACAACTCTTTGCCCCGGTGCATAACTGTAATTTCGCCGACGGGTGCCACAAGTCTCGATGGATGGCGCGGCATATCCGATGGTCGCAAAGTGCGGGAACGACGGGGTGAATTGACCCAGAGGATGGCGCGGATGGGGTGACGGCCAAATGTTTAAAGTCGAGTGACCGCGGTCACAGTCGGTCTTTCATACAGATCGATAGTATGAGTTCGCCTGAGAGCGCGTCTGACGAACGACGCGAAGATCAGTGAGGCCAGCGTTGGCGAATCTGTACAAATCGATTTGCGGTTTGACATGAGCGCGATGTGACGAGGCCCACGTAGCAGCCCGGCTTCGATGCCGGCAAAAAAGCTTGTCAATCGGCGACGGCTCAGAAGTTGCTGAGATGCCGCCGGGCAAAGGAGAGAACAAACATGGCAACAACCGCAGGTCAGTCATCGATTCACGACGCGCTTGAAGTCCTACACATGTCGGGCGTCAAGCATAGATACGACAATTACATCGGAGGCAAATTTGTACCGCCTACCACCGGCCGATACTTTGTCAGCCACAGTCCAATCAACCAGGAACCGATTTGCGAGTTTGCGCGCTCCGGAGCGGCCGATGTGGAATTGGCGCTGGACGCAGCGCACGCGATTAAAGATAAGTGGGCTCACACTTCTGCTGCGGATCGCGCCACGGCTCTGTTGAAAATCGCAAACGTGCTGGAGGAAAACCTGGAGACTCTAGCGCTGGCAGAAACGCTCGACAACGGCAAGCCGATCCGTGAGACGCGCAACGCCGACATTCCCCTGGTCATCGACCACTTCCGCTATTTCGCCTCCTGCATTCGCGCCGAAGAAGGGCGCTTGACGGACATCGACAATGACACGGTTGCCTATCACTATAAGGAGCCGCTGGGTGTCGTCGGCCAGATCATTCCGTGGAACTTTCCTTTGCTGATGGCCGCGTGGAAACTGGCTCCCGCAATCGGCGCCGGCAACTGCGTCGTCATCAAGCCCGCATCGAACACGCCGTTGAGCATCATGGTTTTTGCGCAGCTGGTGGGCGATCTGCTGCCTCCGGGCGTACTGAATGTCATCAGCGGCCCAGGTGGAGAAATGGGCAAGTCTCTGGCCTCCAACAAGCGCATTGCCAAGATCGCCTTTACCGGTGAAACCACCACGGGCCGGCTGATCATGCAATACGCATCGGAGCCCATCATCCCGCAGACGCTGGAGTTGGGCGGCAAGTCGCCGAACATCTTCTTCGCCGATGTGATGGATGCGGACGACGATTTCCTGGACAAAGCCCTCGAGGGTTTTGCGCTGTTTGCGTTCAACAAGGGAGAGGTTTGCACCTGCCCGTCTCGTGCGCTGGTTCAGGAGTCAATCTACGACAAGTTCATGGAGCGCGCCGTTGCTCGCGTCGCCAAGATCAAGGTCGGCAATTCCCTGCTGCCTGCGACCCAGATGGGACCTCAGGTTTCAAAAGAGCAAATGAACTCGATCCTGAACTACATCAAGATCGGGAAGGACGAAGGCGCAAAATGCCTGACGGGCGGCGATCGGGTTCATCTCGGCGGCGACCTGGAGAATGGCAACTTCCTGCAGCCGACCGTTTTCTCCGGCGATAACAGCATGCGCATTTTCCAGGAAGAAATCTTCGGGCCGGTACTCTCGGTGACGAAGTTCAAGGACCTGGACGATGCCATCAGGATTGGCAATGACACGGTCTATGGTCTGGGTGCGGGCGTATGGTCTCGCAATTCAAACAACCTGTATCGCGTGGGTCGCGAGATCCAGGCGGGACGAGTATGGACGAACTGCTACCACATGTATCCCGCCGGCGCAGCATTCGGTGGGTACAAGGAGTCTGGTTTCGGTCGCGAAACGCACAAGATGATTCTCGATCACTACCAGCAGACCAAGAACCTGCTTGTGAGCTATAGTCCGAAAGCCTTAGGTCTGTTCTAAGGACCGTTGAAGCGCGGCTCGTTCAGACAGCGAAGCTGGGCGAGCCGCGAAGCACTGGTGCAATTCAAGAAAATATTGGGAACGAGCTGATTTTGTTCTCTTGTCGCGGTGCCTGCGGAGGCTGCACTCCAACCTCCGCAGACACTGCTAACAATGCAAACATCCTCTCCATCCCTGGCGACAACGCATCTCTCACGATGGAAAGGAAAAACAAAATGCCGAAAAACATGATGGCGGCGGTCGTTCGCGAATTTGGTAAACCTCTGGTGATCGAAGAAGTCGCGATCCCGGAACCAGGTCCTGAAGAAATACAAATCAAGATGGAAGCTTGCGGCGTATGTCATACCGATCTGCACGCCGCTGAGGGTGATTGGCCGATCAAGCCGACACCGCCGTTTATCCCAGGGCACGAGGGTGTTGGGTATGTCTCCGGCATTGGGAGAAACGTCAAGACAGTGAAGGAAGGCGATCGCGTCGGCATCGTCTGGCTCTACTCCGCGTGCGGACAATGCGTCGATTGCCTTGCCGGGCAGGAGTCCTGCTGCACGAAGGCGCAGTTTGGCGGCTACACCAAGAACGGCGGCTACGCGGAATATGCGGTGGCGGACCCGAACTATGTTGCTCATCTGCCTTCTAACGTGGGCTTCGTTGAAGTAGCGCCGATCATTTGCGCTGGCGTCACAGTCTACAAGGGTCTGAAGTCCACCAATGCCAAACCGGGCGACTGGGTTGTCATCTCCGGCATCGGCGGTCTTGGGCACCTGGCCGTGCAATATGCCAAGGCGATGGGCTTTCATGTTGCGGCCGTCGATGTATCGGAAGACAAGCTCGCGCTTGCTCGCAGGCTGGGCGCGAAGCTCACCGTCAACGCCAAACAGCAGGACCCCGCAGCTTTCTTCCAAAAAGAAATCGGCGGAGCCAATGCGGTGCTGGTGACGGCGGTTTCCACTCACGCGTTTGCACAAGCCATCGGCATGACTCGCGCTCGCGGAACCATCGCGCTGAACGGACTGCCTCCGGGATCGTTTCCTCTACCGATCTTTGAAGTAGTGCTGAAGGCATTGACCATTCGCGGCTCCATCGTGGGCACACGTTTGGATCTTGCAGAGGCACTCTCGTTCGCTGGAGAGGGTCTGGTTCACGCGACCACGAAGGCCGAAAAGCTGGAAGACATCAACGATATTTTCAAGCGGATGCACGCCGGCACGATTGATGGCCGCATTGTGCTGGACATTACCGGAAAAAATTCCGCGAAGACAGTTGTGGAAGAAAAAGTCGCCGTCCTGGTGTAGATTTTCGGCACCGGTCAAAACACTCAGAGGAGCCCGGGCAATCAGTCCGGGCTTTTCTGCACGGCCCAAGCCGCAGCCAACAGTGACGGCTATGAACCCGAAGTTGCGATGCCCGAGCGGGACTTAATCGCTTCGATCAAGGTGTAGTGAAATGTTGAATACTTCCGTTGACTTCGTCGTCGTTCCCGTCCGCTCCCATTGAATCGACGGTGTAGTAGTAGGTTGTCTCAGGTTTCAATCCGGTCATGCGCACGCGAAACACAGTATAGGAGTGGTCCGGGTTCAGTCGGATTGGAGACGCGGCTGTCAGGTCAAGCTTCCTGGGAATTGTGCCGTAACGTACCACTCCATAATGCACAGGGGAACCGCCAGGATTGTCCGTTGTCCACCGGATCACCGTTATATTATCCGTCGCTAACTCGATCCTCGGGCCGCCGATGATTCGTACCCTCGCGGCGTCGGGAGTGGTTGGACTTTCCTGAGTGCGGGGATTCTCACTGATCTGCTTGGGGCCGGGGACAGGCGCAACACCGCAGATGGCTGACGCACACGGCGGCAGTGGTGGAGTCGGGATTAGGAGCTCGTTGCCCTGCGTCGCGGCCGAACCGCCCCGCATACACGCACCTGTAAATGTGTCGCTGTTGCGATACGGCCTGGTGAAACCGTCCGACAATGTTTGCAGGAAGGTTACGATCTGGTCCTCTTCCTTATCCGTGAGGCCAAGATTGCCGCTGGTCATGTCGATATTGTTCTGGACCTCGGGCATGGGCCAGCACGTTACCTTTTCAATCGTTCCTGCCGGACAATGCCCTGAAGTTACTGGGTACGCATATTTGTCGCGTGTGTTGTAGAAATGAACGACCTGCTTCAGGCTCTTAAGATAGCCGTTGTGAAAGAACTCCTTCTGAAAATAGGGACCGGGAGCTTCAGTGGTGGGGCATTGCGACGGCGTCGATGCCACGTCGCGCAGGATAGGAACCTGCATCTGGCCGTCAACGGTGGATGCGTATTGTCTCCAATTCCTGTTCGGGCTTGGGCCGGAGCCGAATCCGCTTCTGAGGAACGTCCCTAGCCCTAAATCTCTATACCCAAAACCATATGGATTAGGAGTGAACCCGTAGGAGTCCGGCTTGGTCTCGTAGTAGAACGCATCCCTCGGATTCAGGGGTATACCCTCATTGGCCGAGCCGAAGCAGGTAAACAACGGGTTCACCTGAGCCGCGGCGCTGGTGTCCGTCTGCCCTGGCTTGAGCGTGGTACCTCGACCGTCAAGGTGACATGAATTGCAATTACCTTTGCCATCAAACAATTTGTAACCGGCCAATTCGTCCGCGGTCAGCTTGTATTTTCCGGCGAGGAAGGCGTCGAATTTCGAGGAGAAGGCACTGACCTGGACGGACTGCTCGTATGAATCAATGGACTGCGCCCAACGGTCATAGATGGTGTTCGCGCGGGTGCGATCTCCCGCGCTTAAAGGAATCGGAGTGGCACTCCCTTTGAACACGGCAGCCCCTCCTGGGGTATCGCAGATTTTCTCCGTCCCGCGCGGGAACTGAATGTCGAACGAGCCCTCACCCCACACCTCTTCAAACAGACGCCGATAGGCAGCACTGGAGAGCCGAAACGCGATGCAAGCCGTGTCCGGGAAACCCATTTCCAGATGATCGACGGGAGGGCCCTGTGCCTGTTCGGCATCGGGAACTCGTAACTTATATCCGGTCGCACGCGAATCCCAGAAATTTCCGCCGAAGAATAGACCTTGAGCCTGGTTGTATTGCAGCACCGGAAAAAATGGTGCATAAGGATGTCGTTGTGCTGTTCGCTTGCCGGCTCGAAAGTGAGCCGTCCCAGGGTACGCGATCATGGTCAGGTTGACCGAAGGAATCGGCCCGCTAAAGCCTGCATAGGGCATGTGACAGGATGCGCAAGCCACATTCCTGTTGGGCGAAATGTTTTTGTCGAAGAGCATCAGCTCGCCGAGGGTTTCCGTTTCTTCAGTCCCAGAATCCTGGAGGATCGGTGGTTGACCGGTCAGAGTCGCAGGCGGCAGGGCATGCCATCGCGCAACTGCCCTGTTCTCGATACGATCGATTTCCCGTAGAACCCTGGCTGTTTCAGAGTTCAAGTCGGATGGAAGAATTCCAGCAGGGTATGGATCGTAGGTTGCGGCAGGCTGATCTTTATCCCCGCGCTCTGCCCGCACCGAAGCGGGTCGAATGCAAACCAGGAGCACAGCGATCGCGAGTGTAGATAGACTCAAAACCGCGATCCAATGGCTTTTGTATCTCATACGCTAACCTCCTGGCGATTCCCGTTGGAGACTCACTCCCTGGAAAGGAAATCGTAGAAAACAGCTCGGCCAGCACACACATTACACCACATTGGCATCCGGCTAAGCGTTAAATGGGTGAACGTTTATGCCTCGCGCACGGAGCCGCGCGCCGTGCCCAGCGGAGCAGGCTCCGTTCAAAATTGCTCACCTGGAGTTCAGCTTGCCTTCGACGACCGCGGGCGTGATTGCAGACAAGTCCAAATCTCCATTTAAAGCGAGATTCGATTGCAGCACGCGCTGAGCCGCACTGGCTGCGGGCAGATCCGCTCCTGCATTTTTGGCGGCGTCCATGACCAGATCCATGTCTTTACTCATCAGCCGGAGGGGAAATTCCGGGCTGTAGTCGGCAGCTCTTATCTTTTCAAGCTTTCTCACAAGCGCCGGAGCCACCACAGTGGTTTTAGCGAGGACACTCAACAAAATGTCTCTATCGATTTTGAGATGCTCTCCCAATGAAACCGCCTCGGCGATCGCTTGCATATCAATCCCCAGCAGAAGGTTGACCACCAGCTTCATAAGAATGCCGGAAGAGCCAGGCCCGATCAGGAACCACTGCTTGGCGATGGACTCGTACATGGGAATACACTTCTCGAATGTTTTCGGATCTCCGCCGGCGAATAGAGTGATGGTTCCAGCCTCGACGGCCGGGGTAGATCCGGAAACCGCGAGATCAAGAAAGCTGAGGCCGTGGGCTGATGCCTCCTGGTGGAGCAGACGCGATACCTCCGGTGAAATGGTACTCATTTCAAGAACAGTCGTTCCCCGCTTTGCCGCGGAAAAAACTCCGTCCTTCTCGAGATACACAGAGCGAACTGCCGCATCATTCGTCAACGACGAAAGGATGACCTCCGAAGCGTCGGCCAACTCTCGGATGGATGCCGCGATGGGTATTCCTTCGCGTCGCAGTGCATTCGCCGGCTCCGGACTTCGGTTCCATGCTCGAATATTCCATCCGAACGAATGCAAACGCCGCGTCAAGCGGCTGCCCATGAGGCCTAAGCCAATAAATCCAAGCCTGTCAGTGCTCTTGTTGAGTGTGGTTGCCGGCATAGCGTTATCCCTCCTGTTTCCATTTTTTCATTATGCCCAGGTGTGGCCAATTCAATCACCTCGGGCCATCGCTGTCATGTTCGATTGAAAACCCATCCCCTGGGCTGCATATATCTCCGATTCTTCCAATCTCACATGCCCAGAGAGCGTCCTGGTTTTCCCTTGAGCAGGAATCGTCGCGCCCAGCGCAAGGTTGATGCGCGGCCAATCGATCACTGCATTGAAATCCCGGTCTTTTCCAGAGTCTGCCCCAACACCCTGTCCAGTTGCGCCGAGGCCTTCAGCCACGCTGCCTTGGCCATGATCTCTGTCGTCTGCGCTTGAGCGAGATAAGCCTGCTGTTCAATGACAGCGAGGTTGGTTGAATAACCGGCCTGGAAGCTTTCCTGAGCCGCAGCAAGAAGTTTTGCCTGCAGCTCTCGAGCTTTCGCGGCGGCATCAGCCGCACTTTTTGCTGCGTGGAGAGCTGTAATCGCATTTTGCACCTCGGCCGCTACCTGCGCCTCCAATTGCGTGACGCGCATCTGTTGCTGCCGCAGCAGCGCCTTGTCCGCTCCTAGATTTGCCTCCGCCACACGATTTTCGACCGGCAACGAGAACTGCAGCCCAGCCTCATACACGGTCGAGGAGCTGGTACCTCCGGTAGGAATTGGGTTGGTCGGCGCATTGCCCGTCAAGCTGTCCCCACCAATCGCAGTCAGTCCTGGGATGACAACCCCACGGCTCTCATAGGTTCCGTAGAGATCGATTTCTGGCTTGGTCGCATTCGCCGCACCGCAACCTGCCGCTCGCTGTTGGTGATCTGCAGGCGCGCCTGTTGTACGTCAGGGCGCGTCTTCCACGCACTCTTGATCAGTTCCGGAAGCGGCTCCTGCGGCTCAGCTTCCGGCGCCAGTAACGGATCTGTCGCCACAATTTCGGGTGCTGTGCCCGGGGAGATGGTGAGCGACTGTGGATCGAGCAACGTGCGCAGAATGACCTGCTGCTGATCTCGAAGAGAAATCGCCTGAGTGAGCAGCAACTGCGTGCTGGTCACAAGCGATTGCGCGCGTGCAATTTCGATCGGCGGCAGACGTCCAACTTTCAACTGCTCCTGATCGTTATGCAACTGCAATTGAGCCGCGTCCAGCGCCTGCTGCTGCACTTTGACTGAATCCTGCAGACTCACCAGGTCGATGTACAAATTTTCAACTCCGGCAATGGTGCTGATCATTTGCTGCTGCTCGACCGCTGCTGAGATTTTCCTGTTTGTCTTTGCAATGGCGATATAACGAGTGTTGTTCGCGTGGCCAGCCCCGCGCCAGAGCGGTTGCGCGATAAGAGCGTAGGCGTTGGGATGGGAAAAAGGAACTGCGCTGGAACGCTCCGAGTAGAAGCTCTGGATAAAGTCATTGACGCCCAATTGAATCGTGGTCCCAGGGCTGAATCCCTTGGTGAGGAAGGTGTCGCCCAGGGTGTTGTCGGTTGTCACCGTATCCGGCGCCGCTGCGGTTGTGGTTAGGCGCGAGGGTGCCGGGTTGCGCCGCAGCCATCCATATCGACCCTGTAACTGCGCGTCGAAACCGGGTACCGGCGACCCACTGGAATATGGAGCCGTACCCAGCTGAAGGGAGTGCGATGCTTCCTGCACGCGGCTGGTGTTGTAGGACGACGATACAGTCGAAGTCACGGGGTCCACGCTCAATGGCGAGAGACCGGGAGACGAGAAGCTGAGCAGGGGCACTGCCACTGGCGCCTCGCCCGCCGGGGTTTCCTCTATCGTGTAGTTGATCGCACGCGGCAATCCCCCACCCTTCGCCAACGAGACGCTTTGGTCTGCAATCGTTTGATCGACCTGTTCAATCTGGATATCGAGGTTGTTTTTCATGGCCATTGCGATGGCCTGCTGCAGAGTTAGGTAGACCTGATCGGCTTGCGGACTCGCCGGCGCCGGCGTGTTCGCCTGGTTGTCCGTCAGCGGTGGCGAAGGTGCGGGCGCGCTTGCGAGAGTTGTCGCGGCAGGCGTTTTCTGCGGGGCTTGTTGTGCGGCGGCAACAGATATCACGAAGCAGGCAGGCGCGCAGGCTACTGCAAGAACGATCGAGGACAGGTGGGAGTTACGCCGCGCTTCGGAGTTCCGGAAGGCATGGTCGATGATGCATGTTCCCTTTTCGACGCGGAGCTCCATCCTATTGATCCTGGCCCTGCTTGCCACTCTTCCCTCCCACGCTGGAATCTGCGATGCCACCCTGCTGCCCGGCTGGCGCAATCTGCGTGTTCACTCGCGCCCCTTGAGTCACGGAGTCATTCGGGCTCACTACGACAAGGTCACCATCCCGCAGTCCAGCGGTGATAAATACCTGGGTGCCGAGGTCTCGCCCTACCTGCACCGGCTGCATGCGGACGACGTTGTTTTGCACGACGGGAACAAACTGACCGCGCGCCAATGTAAGCAGGCTGTCGCCGGAGATGAGAATGCCAGGGTTCTGGGCCTTGTAATGCATCTGCACCGAGGCGAACATTCCCGGACGCAAGCGATGCTGCGTGTCTGTGATCTCGATTTCGGCAAGCAGAGTCCGAGTCTGTTGGCTGAGAGAATCGCTGGTGCGAACCACCTTGCCATTGAATCTCTGACCCGGCAATTCCGAAAAGGTAAGATCGGCAGGCTGGCCGGTCTGCACGAAGGGCGCATCCGCCTCTGGCACCGAAACAAACACCTCCAATGTGTCGAGATCCGCAACATCGAACAATTCGCCACCCTGTGCGCCGCCGGTCGGCGGCCCGGCTGTGGAAACGCCGGAGCCAGCCGCCAGACCCTGAGCGGCTCCTGAAGCCGAAACCAGATTGCCAACCTCGACATTGCGCGCCGTGATAGTTCCATTGATCGGCGAGCGAAGCTGCTCGAAACCGGCCAGTGCCTGCGCGCGCGCCAAAGCCTCCTGCGCTTCCTTCACCGCATTCTCCATCGCATGCAGGTTGGATTGCGCCGACTCAACCGCCGCCCGCGCCGTATCGTCATCCTGTCTGGACAGAATCCCGTGGAGCACCAGTGTATGTACCCGGGTATACGTCGCTTGCTGCAACCGGAGATTCGATTGCGCCGTCAGCACGTTGTCTTTGTTTTGCTGCACGGCCGCCGCCGCTTGCGCGACCGAGGCATCCAGGTCGGGCGCAGATATTACTCCCAGCAATTGTCCCTTGCGTACTGTGTCTCCCAGATCGACATATCGCGCCTTCATATATCCGGAGGCTTCCGCATAAATATGCGCACTGCGGAGAGGAGTCAAGGTGCCTGGCAGAGTCAGGTCCTGCTCCGAACTTGCGGTATGCACCCGCTGCACTTCAACGACCGGCAAAGCATTCTTCTCCTGTTGCGCTCTGGCGTTCACTTCCTTGTTGCGTTTGTAATGAGGCAACCATCCCAGCAGCAGGGCCAGAACCACCACGACAACCGCGACCGAAACCCACAGTATCCGCCCGCTTCGCTGTTGCTGTGGCTGCGCCTCATGTTGCCCATTGCCGGGCACGGGTGGTTGAGCGAAGTCTGTACTCATGATTGCGCCCCTTGAATCTCATCTTCAAGCCGCTTCTCCCAGTTCACCGGAGCCTGCTTGCTCATCAGCGAATACATTACCGGCACGATCAACAGCGTGCCCACGGTAGCGAACAGAAGGCCGCCGATTACAGCACGTCCGATCGGAGCATTCTGCTCGCCGCCCTCGCCCAGAGCCAGCGCCATGGGCAGCATGCCGATGATCATCGCCAGCGCCGTCATGCACACCGGCCGCAGCCGCGTCGAGCCTGCAATCAGCGCGGCCTGCTTTGCGTCCACACGGTTCTCCCCTTCACCACGCGATTCGTTCGCAAAACTGACCACCAGGATGCTGTTGGCTGTTGCCACGCCAATGGTCATCAGCGCCCCCATCAGCGAGGGCACATTAAAGGTGGTCTGTGTCAGGAACAACATCCAGACAATGCCGGCCAAGGCTCCCGGGAGCGCCATCAGAATGATGAACGGGACGGTCCATGACTGGAAATTAATCGCCATCAGCAGATAGACGAATACCACTGCCGCCGCAATTCCTACCTCCAGGTTCGCGAATGATGTGTTCATCGTTACCACCTGGCCGCTAAGAACAATGTGCACTCCGGGCGGCAGATGCTGTGAATTCTTTCTGACAATCTTCTCCACATCGCGGGCCACGCCGCCCAGATCGCGCTGTTCTACATTGGCGAACACGTCCATCACCGGCAACCCGTTGTAGTGGGAAACGGTCAGCGGCGAAACCTGCCGCGTGGTCTGGGAAACATTGGCTAGCAACTGATCACTGCCGCCAGTTGTCGAAGCTGTGATGGCCGTCTGCTGCAGCGCATCGATGTTGTGCAGACGGTACTGCGGGACTTGCACAATCACCGGATATTCCACCCCTGTCTGCGGGTCGAGCCAGAAGTTCGGTGCAACCTGCCCGCTGCCAGAAAGCGACAACAGCACGTTGTCGGCGACATCCCTTGCGGTCAGCGATAACTCCTGCGCCTTAAGCCGGTCCACGTCGATGTTCAGTTTGGGCGCATTCACCTCCTGCTGCATGAACACGTCCACCGCACCCGGAACATCCTTGATCTGCTGCTGCAGCTTCTCCGCGATTTGAGCCGTGGAGGTAGCGTTTTTTCCGCGCACCTGCACATCGATTGGCGCGGGTAGCCCGAAGTTCAGCGTCTGATTTGTGATGTCCGCGGGTTCGAAGAAAACCGTCTCCTGGGGAAATTTCTCCGCGAAGTCCTGCCGCAGAATCTGCATCCATTGCTGCGTCGGCCTGTGTTTGGCTGCAAGCAGCACCAGTACGTCTCCATCTCCATTGCTCGTGGTGTCACTCGCCGAGTAAGCAAGGTTGACGCCCCCCGGCGGCAGCCCGATGTTATTCACCACCAGCTGCAACTGTTGCGGCGGAATCACGCGCCGAATCTCCGCATCCACTCGCCTGAACACCTGCGTTGCCGTCTCGATCCGCGTGCCCGCCGGCGGGCGAACGTGAAACTCCATCTGCCCGGAATCCACGTAGGGGAAAAAGTCCTGGCCGATCACCGGTATCAACGCCAGCGACGCAATGACCATCACCGCAAATGCAACCAGCGTTATCGCCGCGTGCCCCAAGGTCCACTCCAGCGCGGCCTTGTACTTCTCCGCAAACCAGTCAAATCCTCGATCAAATCTCTGGTGAAATCGCCAGATCAAACTTCGGCTCAGCGGCGATTGCTCCTGCTGCCCTTGATACAGCGGCACTTCTTTGGGAAGAAGGAAATGCATCATTGTAGGCACCAGCGTGCGCGACAGCCCATACGAGGCCACCAACGCCAGTACCACGTTCAATGCCAGCGGGGTGAAAGATGTATTTCGCCGAACCGGAGAGCAATGTGACCGGCACGAACACGATGCAGATCGACAGGGTGGAGATCAGCGCCGGCATCGCTACCTGCTCGGCACTGTCCAGGATCGCGCGGGCCAACGGCTTCTTTTCACCTACGCCAAGATTGCGATGAGTATTCTCGATCTCGACGGTTGCATCGTCCACCAGCATGCCCACCGCGAGTGCCAATCCTCCCAGCGACATGATGTTGATCGTTTCGCCGAGTGCCGAAGACACCGTGATCGCGAACAATACCGCTAGCGGAATGGATACGCTCACGATCAGCGTGCTTCGCCAGCTGCCCAGAAATACAAGCACCATCATCGCAGTGAGAAACGCGGCGGTTAACGCCTCCTGTACCACGTCCCGTATCGATGCCCGCACCAGCACCGATTGATCGAAGATCGGCGTGAGTGTCAGCGCGCCTGGCAGCCCGGCTTTAATGCGCGGAAGAGCCTTCCTGACCTGATCGACGATGGTCAGTGTGGAAGAAGCGCCGTTCTTGATCACAGTCATGAGTGCCGACGCCTGACCGTTCTCACTCACATAACTGGTCTGCGGCTGGAATCCGTTGTGGATCCAGGCCACATCCTTCATCTGAATCACCGCGCCGTTCACCCACCGGATCGGCAGCGCATTCAGTTCCGCGATCGTGCCGGGGCTGCTGTTGGTTCCCACTAGGTATTCACGGTCGCCCATCTTCTCCGTGCCGGAGGGCGTCACCAGGTTCTGATTATTCAGCGCGGCCGATACGTCGGAGGCGGTCAGATGATTCGCCGTCAGTTGTACCGGGTCCAGGTCCACCATGATGGATCGCTGCTCACCGCCATACGGCAGCGGCACCGCGGCACCCTTGATGGTCGCCAATTGCCCGCGAATAAAATTCTGACCCAAGTCATAGAGCTGGGTTTGCGACAGCCCCTTTCCTCCCAGGCTTATCTGCACAATAGGAACGCTGGAAGCGTCGTATTTCAGTACATACGGCGGCAAAATTCCCGGCGGCATCAGACGCAAAAGCGACTGCGCCAGCGCCGTGACCTGCGCAATCGCAAGATCCACCTGAACGCCCGGCTGGAAATGAATCTTGATCACTCCAACGCCGTTGTAGGACTGCGACTCAGTGTATTGAATGTTATTGACTGTGGTCGGAAGCGCCCGCTCGCAGACCCCGACGATGCGCTTGGACATGTCATCGGCATCCATCCCGCTGTAAGTCCAGATCACGCTGACGATGGGAATATCGATGTCCGGTAATATATCCGTCGGCGTCGTCAGGATGGCGGCTGTGCCGAAGATCGCGATCAACACCGCGACAATGACGAAGGTGTAGGGTCGCTGCAGCGCGAAGCGAACAATCCACATGAGCGCCCTCCCCGATTGCGTTGCTGAAGCAGGCCATGTCCTCCCGCTCCCGAAGTGTCAAGCTGCCCGTGGTCTCGATGTAGTGCGGCGCCACCACACACGGAAGACGAGCACATGGCCTTCCTGAGACGTCCACTACTACTTTGTAAAGATGTCGTGCTCCTCGTCGTAATTGAGTTGCCTATTATGAGCGCGCTGCGCAAGTTCATCGGCGATGTCGTTGATCCGTTTTCTCTCGGCCGTTTCCTGGCCGTTTGAATTATCTTGCTGTTCGTTCATCTCAGGACCTTTATTTATGCTGTTCATTGGGTCATTTCTCCTACCCATCGCCTGAGCATTCGAGATGCCATAGCCGGTTCATGAGAGCAGCCGTCGAAGTAGCTGATTCCGCGAGACATCGGGTTGGAAGGATCATCGCTCTCTTCCAATGGCCTCGAGCCGCCCGTCGAGATCTCGACACGGCGGAACAGTTTTCGACACGCTTCTAGTAATCGCGCTCGTTTCCCGGGAGAGTCAATCTGCGTTTCTCGACTCACATTTCGTTGTGGGATTTTCACCCAATCGACCCACGTGTGAGCACTGGCGTCTTGTCCTCGGGTAGCCCAACAATTTGAGGTCTGTGAGGTTGTGGGAAACTTGACCATGATTGATCCAATATTTAAGGGAGATGTCCAGGAATTCCGATGCGGAGAACATCTCCAGAATCACCAGATCTTCGTCCCCAGTGTTCTCGATATAGTGCGGCGCGATTATAGGGCTATACCCGCTTCCCTAGCGTGGAAATCCATAATACGCGCATCGCTCGAACGGCGTAAAGACGGTCACATGGGGGCAGGTTCACTAAGAAATAGTTCATAATCGCCGTGAAGGAGTGGTGAGAACGATCATCGCGGGAGGCAATGCAGATGAAGATTATTCTGGGATTTGTGCTGGCGTTCGCTATCGGGGCAGTCTGTCGTTTGGCCAGGATTCCATCTCCGGCGCCGAATGCGCTTCTCGGTTCGCTGTTAGTGGTGGCGATGAGCGTGGGTTACATCGCGGCGGAGCGAGTGCTCTCGCGGCCAAATCATTCTTCGCCCACACATACGGTTCAAAGTTCAACCAATGGAGCAAAGCCATGCAGGTAATCGAATTCAAAGAGTTCGGAAGTCCGTCGCGACTGCATCTCGCAGAACGGCCGTTGCCGCAGGCGGATGCAAACAACGCCGTCGTTCGTATCGAAGCCGCCTCCGTCAACCCGAGCGACGTGAAAAATGTCGAGGGACGGATGTCGCAGACGACGCTTCCCCGCGTCCCGGGGCGCGACTACTCAGGCGTTGTGGTCGATGGTCCAAAAGAGTGGCTCGATCAAGAGGTGTGGGGCACGGGCGGGGATGTCGGATTTACCAGAGACGGCACACACGCGGAATACATTCGGGTTCCCATTGCAAGCCTGGTGCGCAAGCCGGAATCGCTGTCGCACGAGCAGGCAGGTTGCGTGGGAGTGAATTTTGTGACCGCGTGGTGCGCGCTCGATTACGCAAAGCTGTCGCAAGGGGAGACGCTCGCAGTGTTCGGAGCAAATGGAGGGGTCGGCGGCGCAGCGATCCAGATTGCGAAGCACCTCGGCGCGCACGTGATTGGGATCCATCGAGGAGAGCCTGGAGGTCTTACCCCCGCTGCGAAACTCGCTGATTTCCTAATCGACTCCAGCGATCCGGATATGGGATCGCAGCTGCGCGCACATACCGCAGGACTCGGAACCGACGTAATTTTCAATACCGCTGGGGGCCCGGTATTCGGAACTGCGCTTACCCTGCTGGCGCATCGGGGGCGGCAGGTGGAAATCACCTCTCCTACCGAACGGCGCGTCACGTTCGACCTGGTGGATTTCTACCACAACGAATCGCGGCTCATTGGCCTGGACACACTCAAGCGTGACCTGACCGCGTCGGGAAGCATTTTAGAAGAGCTGCGACCAGCCTTCGATTGCGGCGACTATCAGCCGCCGGTTGTCTCAAAGATTCTGCCTCTTGCGCAAGCACAGCAAGCCTATGAACTGGTCGCGCAGGGCGAGCGTGGTCGCGTCGTTCTAAAACCACGCTGACTCCCGCGGCAAACCGACTGCAACCGTCTGTCGGGTCTGACCGTCAACGGATCCGAGGCCTCGAGTGACCGAACATTTGTTCGAAGAGCTGGCATTCCGAACCCAGCGATTCACTCCATTCACCCCCCGTCATTGTTGATTTCTTCCCTTCTTCTGAGATACTGAGTCCTGATTTCTGCCCTTATGATCGGACAAACCATTTCGCACTACCGTGTTCTGGCCAAACTCGGAGAGGGCGGCATGGGCGCTGTGTATCGCGCCGAAGATCTCATCCTCAATCGAGAAGTCGCACTGAAGTTCCTCCCATCCAGTCTTGCGGCCCTGCCTGACGCTCGTGCCCGGCTGCTCAAAGAAGCCCAGATGGCCTCCCGCCTGAATCACCCGAACATCGCTACCATCTACGAATTGAATCTTGCCGAAGATCAGCCTTTTATCTCCATGGAATTGGTTTCAGGAAGAACGCTGAAAGATCTTCTGCAGCATTCGGCCATGCAACCGACAACATTTCCGAGCATTGCCCGAGGAATCGCCGAGGGCCTGCTCGAAGCTCACAGTCGCGGCGTCTTTCATCACGACATCAAGCCTGCGAACGTCATGCTTGACTCAAGATCGTGCGTGAAAATTCTTGATTTCGGCCTCTCTGAGTTGGTTCGAATGGATCGCGGTCCGGAGGAGTCAGAGGAGACATTGGTAACCCGCACGTCAACCCAGATCGTCCATGGAGGAACGGTCGGCTACATGTCTCCGGAAAGAATCCTCGGGCAGCCGTCGGATGGCCGAAGCGATGTGTTTTCCTATGGCGTTTTGCTCTACGAATGCATCACCGGCCGCACTCCTTTCCGTGGCGAAAGTGCAATTGACGTCCTGCATGCGATATTGCACGCGCCTTACGTCCCGATGCGTCAGCTTGTTCCCGAAGTCGATCCTGCATGGGAGGCGCTTGTCGACGCCTGCCTGGTCAAATCGCCCGATCAGAGATGCTCTTCCATACAAAAGGTCATTGAATCGCTCGACCGGCTCTCCACTCCATCTCCGCGATCGCAGAAGTCCATCGCGGTCCTCTACTTCGAAAACCTCAGCGGCGACAAAGAGGACGAATACTTTCGCGATGGCATGACAGAAGACATCATTACGGAACTTACAAGAATCGCCGGGCTCAGCCTTCTACCGCGCTCCGCAGTGTTGCCTTTTCGGGATAAGGTGGTCACTGCCGGCGAAATTGGGCATCGGCTTAACGTAGCCTACGTGCTCGATGGGAGCCTCCGTCGCGCAGGCAATCGTCTTCGCATCAACGTGCAACTAGTGGAAACCCGAGCCGGTCATTCTGTTTGGGCGGAGCGATACGATCGCCATCTGGAGGATGTGTTCGCAATTCAGGATGAGATTGCCCAGAGTATCGCAGGTACGCTGCGCGTCATGCTCAGCGACAAGGAAAAGCGTGCCATTGAAAAAGTACCTACGCGCGATATCCAGGCATACGACTACTACCTGCGCGGCCGCAGAGTCTTCTACGAATTGCGCCGCAAGAGTTTCGACTTTGCACGCCAAATGTTTGCCCGTGCCATTGTCTTTGACCCCGGCTATGCCGCGGCCTTTGCCGGACTCGCGAATGCCAGTTCCTTCCTTTACATGTGGTTCGACGCGACTGAGGAGAACCTGCGAGAGGCGACTCATGCCAGCCGCCGTGCAGTCGAACTCGACCCGGACTCAGCGGAAGCTCACACCGCACGCGGTTTTGCCGAATCGCTGGGCAAGAATTACTTCGTCGCTGAGAAAGAATTTCAAGAGGCGATGCGCCTTGATCCCCGCCTGTACGACGCAGCGTATCTCTACGCGCGATGTGCCTTCACGCAAGGCAAAATGGAAGAGGCCGTCGTCCTCTTTCGCAAGGCCAGCGAACTTGATCCGGCCGACCATCAATCTTTGAACCATTTACAAATGTGTCTGCGCGCCCTGGGTCGCGATGACGAAGCTCAAGCGGTCAGCAAAGCTGCTCTGAAACGCATCGAACGCCACATTGAGGTGCACCCCGAAGACGGGCGCTGTCTGTATCTGGGAGCCAATGCCCTGCTCATGCTCGGTGACCGCGAGCGTGCCCTGGAGTGGGCGGAGCGTGCACTCACCATCGATCCCGACGAGAACTCCACCCTCTACAACATTGCCTGCCTCTATGCGCTGATGGGTGAGCGCCACCGTGCCCTCGAACTGCTTGAGACTACGGTTCGCAATGGATTCGGCCAAAAGGAATGGATGGAAAACGATCCCGATTTCGCTTCTCTCCATGACGAGCCGCGCTTCGAGAGCCTGTTGCAGTTGCTCTCAAAGAAGAAGAAATGAACGAGACAGAAAACTCTTTTTTCCCTTTTCTTTACCGCACTCAGGGCAATGGCGCCGGAACCCTGGGAGCAGCAAGTTTTTGGGAGTCATCAGGACGAATTTCGTGGCCAGAGGGGTCTGCTCTTAAAGCTCGACAAGTGCACTGTCCGCTTATCGCCATTTGAAGTTGCCGAGCGCGCGACTTTCGAGAAATCCGGAAGTGGCGCTATGGTGGCCACAGGCGGATAATTCCGAGATGACGGACTTCGCACTTGATCCGTCGTTGGGACTCGCAGGAGCCGAGGTGTTATTCAGTCTCTTTCTCGTCAATCATGGATACGATACGAATCAACCGGAATCAGCAAGCTAACGCGGCTTATCGGAATTGGAGTGGCCCATGGACAGCGTACAAATCGGACAGAAGAGTTATGAGATGCCCCCGCGGGAAGGGATCAGCATCGCGCATTTTCTCACCGTGAAGGACATCGAGGGATCGGCTCGATACTACGAGAAGGTCTTCGGCGCACGCATTCTGAGCCTGGGCGACGGCAACGCGCCTGCGTACCTTCAGCTCGCGAATATCTGGATGATCATAAACGTGGGCGGCGGTCCGACCCCGGACAAGCCGACGGTATCGCTCAGTGTCCCCGACCCGAATCACATCAGCAGCTTTATGAATTTCCGGGTTGCGGATATTCAAGCGTGTTATGAGTTATGGAAAAGTCGAGGAGCCGAGTTCATCACCGCGCCAATACCCAAGTACGGCGAGATCCGTTGCTATATTCGCGATCCCGACGGCTATATCATCGAGGTTGGGCAAAGCACAGATCTTACGTACGGTTGACACGTGGCAGGGATGAGTCTACCTGGCCCGGTTATCCACGATTGAAGTTGTCGAAAAGCCTGCCTTTAAGCCTGACTTTGCGGGCTCGTCATCGTCAGTCGGCCCGGAGCTCTCCGATTGGGAATGAAGCCTCTATTCCCTGGCCTCGCATCTGCGACTAAGGGGAGGTCCAGAGGCGTGTGTTGCCCGACTTGCGGCGCGCGAGTGAGTTTGTGCGTTTTGCGCTGCCATCCCCAACCACGATGCAAAAGTGTGTCTCAACGTGTGCTATCACCGGAAGCCATATTTCCACTTCAACTGTTTTTTTGGCGCCCGGAGGGGGACTTGAACCCCCATGGGATTGCTCCATGCGGATTTTAGCCCGAAACCACCACGCTTTGGACAGTAATGCTTCGGCAACGGCGCACGCAGAATGGAGAGTTCATGAACTCGACTTTGGCACAGGGTTGCAAGGTGACCGCATGGCGCGCGGGAAGAACGTTGTGCGAAACGCTGGCAGCGTTGGGGATGTTGGTTGGATTCGCGGGTCTGGCTGCGGCTCAGACTACAGCTCCGAAATCTGCGGCGCCTTTGGCCGTCACCATTGATGCTCGGCAGACGACAACGCCGACCTCGAACTACGAGTTCGGCATGTTCATCGAGCACATTGGACCTCTGATCTATCGCAGCCTGTGGGCGGAGATGCTCGACGATCGCAAGTTCTACTTCCCGATTACGGCGCCGAAGCCCAACGTTCAGGGCGAGCAGCATCATGGTGGGTTTCCCGCCATGGAGCTTCGCAAATGGCGGCCAGTGGGGCTGCCCGACGCCGTCACGATGGATAAGAATGAGCCGTTTGTCGGCGATCAGAGTCCGCGCATTTCCCTCGGACGGGTCTACGTCGCACAGTATTCAGCAAGCGGGACTGTCGGTGGTAAAGGGAAAGCAATATGTGGGGCACATCTGGCTGAAAGGCACACCGGGCAGCACGGTGAAGGTAGCGCTGATCTGGAGCGAAGGTGCGGAGGATCGGCAGACAGCTTCCTTTGCTCACCTGACCAGCACCTATACCAACTTTCCATTCCACTTTACGGCGAAGGCCGACAGCACCAACGCGTTCTTCGAGGTTAGCGGCACCGGCACTGGAAATTTTCACGTGGGAGCAGTTTCGCTAATGCCTGCGGATAACGTCGACGGATTCCGTCCGGATACGATTGCCCTGCTGCGCCAACTGCACAGTGGCTTCTGGCGCCTGCCTGGAGGCAACTTCCTTTCCGACTGGAGCTGGTACAACGGTGTGGGACCGCTCGACAATCGTCCACCGACAAATGACTATGCGTGGAATGCAATGCAGTCGAACGATGTGGGCCTGGACGAGTTCATGACGCTGTGCCGGCTGATCAGCGTCGAGCCGTACATCACCGTGAATGCAGGTTTCGGCGATGCCCATTCGGCGGCCGAGGAAGTAGAGTACATGAACGGACCAGTGAGTACGCGGCTGGGTGCAGAGCGGGCGCGGAATGGGCATCCGGCGCCGTACAACGTGAAATATTGGGATATCGGCAATGAGCCTTACGGTAGATGGCAACTAGGGCGCACGGACCTGAAGTACTACGTGCAGAAGCATAATGAATTCGCGGCGGCGATGCGAAAGGCCGACCCATCGATCATCCTGCTCGCCTCCGGCAACATGCCGGAGCCGATGGACCTGACGGGCGAGATGCGCGCGAAGAACGTAGACAACATGAGGGCCGTCGAAGGTACGCCGGAGGACTGGACTGGCGGTGAGATCGAGCACTGCTGGGGAAATTTTTCCGGCATCACGCAGCACTGGTACGCCCGCTCAGGGCAACGATTTGACGTGCAGAAGGCAAAGCAGCTGCCGCTCGACGCGCCGACCGAAGCCGGCTACGACAAAGTGGAACAGACGCCGCTCGAATTCGCGCGCTATCCGGCCAACATTGTGCAGCTGCGGGCGCAGGAGTGGAACCGATACGAACAGCGCTTCCCGCAGCTTGCGGCGAAGCACATTTTCCTTTCCATCGACGAATACGCGTACTTCGGCGGCAGCTTCAACCGGGTTCCAGATATGAAGATGGCGCTCGCCTATGGCACGATCCTCAACGAGATGCTGCGGCATACAGATTTCCTGCGGATGTCGGCGCGCACCATGGGCGTCTCCACGATCGACTACACTCCGACGGCAGCGGTACTCAACACCACCGGGCTCGTGTACGGGCTCTATGGAGAGAGCTTCGTCCCAGGCTCGATACCCGTGGCGCTCAGCGGAAACTCGCCACAGCCGGCGCCTCAATCTCCGGTGGGCGGCGACCAGCCAGAAACGAACTCAGGCAGCCCAACCTATCCGCTGGACATGTTCGCGGCGCTGACGCCGGACCGCAAAACGTTGACGCTGGCGGTGGTGAATGCAACGGACGCCGAGCACAGCTTCGATCTGAATGTGGCCGGACTGCGGCTGCAAGGGCAGCCGACGCTTTGGCAGATAACGGGCAAAAATTTGCAGGCCGCGGATCAGGTGGGACAGACCCCGCAGGTCACAATCACCCGGAGCACGATGGGCGGTTCGCAGCAGCGGCTGACGGTGGCGCCGATCAGCATCGACGTGTATCGGTTCGCGGTGGCGCAGTGACAGCGAGCATTTGAAAGTAGGCCCGAAAATGAGACGGTACAAACTGCTGGTGCTGGCGTCCGCGACATTATGTGCGGCCGTCGCGGCGAGTGCACAATCAAAGCCATCCTGCGCGAACCTCGCCCAGTTGAGTCTCCCTGGCGTAGAAATCACAAACGCCGTTGAGGTCGCGGCGGGAGCGCCAATTCCGTCTCCTTACCCGCGCTACACAGGGGAGCTGGCCGCGCACTGTCGCGTGGAAGGTGTGATTGATCGTCGCAAAGGAGTGGGCGGCGAGGAGTTCGGAATTGGTTTTGCAGTGGCTCTGCCAGTAATGGACGCCTGGAATGGCGACTTTATGATGCAGGGCGGAGGAGGAGGGAACGGTGTCATCTACTATCCCGCAGGTGCCTCTTACGCGGGCGACAAGCCAGCGCTGAACCGAGGATTTGCGGTGGCCAGCACGGATTCCGGACATAAGGCGAAGTATCCGTTTGATTTTTCCTTTATGCGCGACCAACTCGCGTATCTCGATTTTGCATATCGAGCCAACGCCGAAGTGGCCGCGGTGGCGAAGCGAATCATCGCCGAATATTACGCGAAGCCGCCGGCATACTCCTATTTCGTGGGATGCTCGACTGGTGGACGCGAGGGCATGATCCTGTCGCAGCGCTTTCCGACCGTCTTTAACGGCATCGTTGCCGGAGATCCCGCCATGCGCACCGGGCTTTCCAATTTGGCCATCGGCGAGTGGATTCCGGTTGCGTATAACCAGGCATCGCCGAAAGACGCAGCGGGCAAACCGGAGATTGCGAAGTTTCTCGCAGACGGTCAGAGGAAGCTCTTCATGGATGCGTTGCTGAAGAAGTGCGACGCGCTGGATGGAGTAGCGGACGGAATGATATTCGATCCCATGGGCTGCCATTTCGATCCCGCAGAATTGTCGTGCAAGCCAGGCCAGAACACAAATTGCATTGCGCCGGAAAAGATTGCCGCCATCAAGAAAGCATTCTCCGGCCCGAAGAACGCCTATGGCACTCAGGTGTATCCGGGCTTCTTGTATGACACCGGGATCGCCGCCAGCAGTGGCATACCCGGACTGCTGAAGCTTTCATCCCGCGGACTCTTCGGTCCGTATACCACTGCGACAACCATCGACGTGGACAAACTGGCGCTGAACGCGTCCGACCCGCTAGTGGAGCCGGCATCGACAAACCTGACCACCTTTTCCGGAGAGGGCGGCAAGCTCATCTTCTTCCACGGGGACAGCGACCCCTGGTTTTCGCCGCTCGACACACTCAGGTATTACAAGCGAATGGCGACGGCCAACGGCGGCACCGACAAAGTAGAGCAATGGAGCCGACTGTTTCTAGTGCCTGGAATGAGCCACTGTGGCGGAGGACCGTCGCTGGACCAGTTCGATATGCTGACCGCGGTGGTGAAGTGGGTGCAGAAGGGCGAGGCGCCAGATTTCGTCATCGCCACGGGAAAGGCATTTCCGGGGCGCAGCCGTCCACTCTGCGCGTATCCGAAACACGCCCAGTACATCGGGCATGGAAACACCCAGGACGCAGCCAACTTTACCTGCCAATGACGAAGACGACGGTCGGACCCATTGCATCGAGGTGAAATCGCATGGCCGCGAAATTGCTTGTCCCGATGGGGATAACATCCCCCCGTCTTACCTTTTAAGGCCAGAGCCGCGCGTTTTTGATCTTTAATCCAACGGCACCGTTCGCGGCCAAGGAAGCTTGCCTCGATGAGTGCATTGGACTGTTGGCAACAATCCAAGAGGTTTCATCTGCGAAGCCGGTAAACATAGTTTCGTCAATTTGCAGAGCGGATTCGGACCGCTTCAGCGGCAGATCGAGCAAGGTGCAAAGGCTTGGAGCTACGAGTTGTTCGCACAACGAGTTCTCCGCGACTCGACGTTGTCACATGCAAACGTACACCCGGTGTAATGCCGTGAGCCTTGAGCCTCTTTAACAAAGCGGCATCGTGATCCGAAATGCTGTCGACCACGACATATCGATTTTTTTCGATGTCCGTCAGGGGTCGCGAGGTCTGTTTCACCATGTTTCCATCCAGAGCGGGAATGCAGTGACCGTGAGGGTCGAACTTGGGCCGGCCCAGCTTTGCATCGATTCGCTCCTCGAAACGCTCGGAGATGAAATGCTCCAAGCGTTCTGCCTCGTCATGGAGCTCCTCGATCGGGTAGTCCAGGACTTTGTACAGAAACGTCTCAAGCAATCGGTGGTGACGCAGAATCTCCAGGGCGCGCCGCCGACCTGCGGCAGACAGACGGACACCCCGGCGCGACTCGTATTCGACAAACGGAGTTGGAGACGCGGCCAGCTTCTGGAGCATATTGGTGACTGAAGCCGGTGCCACGCCGAGCCGCTCTGACAGAGCGGTGCTTGTCACGCGCTTCTCCTCTTGTCCACCCAGCGCAAAGATAGCCTTCAGGTAGTTGTCGACCGATTCCGTATTCAAGTTGACCCGGCGTGTTGTCATGCTCGTCCCGTTCCTCCGATTTGACACCCTCTCTATTTTAGGTTTACCTAAATACTTAGGTAGACCTAAATAGCGTTGACGGGTTACCTTTCCGACTTCCACCCAAGGCAATCACCACAAAACAACTGGAGGCCGATATGCATGCAACTCGAGCATGGAAATACATTTTCATCTTATTGGCATTAACTAGAGTTAACTCACGCCGGCTCGAGGCGCAGAGCGGAACCTCGAGCGCCATCTCCGGCACCGTAACGGATGCCAGTGGCGACGTGATTCCCAATTCTTCGGTTACTGCGACCGAAACGAATACGAAGGCAATCCGCACCGGAAAAACAGATGTGAGCGGACATTATCTTTTTTCCCAGGTGAATCCTGGCACCTATCAGGTCGTTGTGCGCGCTGCAGGTTTCGCTGCAGCAGCTTCCAAGCCGACACCGGTCGAGGTCGGCCGGAACGTAGCGTTGAATTTTTCGATCCATCCAGCGTCATCCAAACAGGTCGTCGAGGTCACAGCGCAGCAGGGTCTTTTGAGTCTCAACAATTCAAACACGACGACGACCATTGAAGCCAAGACCATCAAGAGCCTACCCAATCCCGGCCAGGATCTGACCTACCTCACGCAGTTCGCGCAGGGAGCCTTGATGAACACCGCTGGTTCCTCCAGCGACGCAAAGGCTGCCGGCGGATATGGCAATGTAGAGTTCAATGGACTCCCTGCGACTTCCAATGGCTATATCCTCGATGGCTACGATTCAAACGATCCCTGGCTGGGGCTGAATATCGGCCTAGCCACGAATCTGGTGATCGGTCTCGATGCCGTTCAGGAGGCGACCGTCAACACCAATTCGTTTTCCGTCGACCAAGGCAGATACGCCGTAGCCCAAGTCAACTACATCACCAAATCCGGCACGAATGCATTTCACGGAGACCTCTACGAAATATGGAATGGCTCTCTGTTCAACGCGGAAGACTTTTTCCTCCATGCGAACGACACGCCAGGCGATGTTGCCCAAAAGCCGCGTTCTGTAGTGAACGAATTCGGTGTCAGCGTAGGAGGGCCGATTCGCAAGAACAAGCTCTTTTTCTTTGCCCACTATGAGGGCGTTCGCATCGCATTACCAATCGTTACGCCAACCACCTTGCCCACACCCGCCTATCAGCAGTACGTGCTGGGCCAACTTGCTACGGGCGGTTATGATCCGGTTACAGGAACTGATCTGCCGGCTCAACCTTCCGAGATTCCCTTCTATAAAAACATGTTCTCGCTGCTGCCCGCTCCCGGCGGTTCTCCAGTTGCTATCACAGGCTGCCCATTGGATGCATCGGGGAATCTGTTGCCCGCCCCTCCCAGCGGAACACTACTCGATGGCAGCGGCTGCGCGGCTCAGCGGCAACGTTCTCTGAATAACAGCGACAGCGAGAATCTCATCGTGGTAAAGATCGATCACACCATCAACTCCAAAGACAGCCTCTGGTATCGCTTTCAACAGGACACTGGCCTGCAGGCCGAGTGGACAGATCCAATCAACTCCATCTTCAACTCGTTTTCACCGCAGCCGCAACGTACGCTCGTGATTGGGTACACACATCTGTTCAGCCCAAGTCTGGTCAATCAATTTAACCCAGGAGCGAGTTGGTACTCCAGCATCTTCGAACCGAACAATTATGCCCAGGCGCTTCAAACCTTTCCTATCGTGCTCGCCTCGGGCAGCGACAGCGTACCCTTCACCCAGATCGGCGGATTAAACAATACCTTTCCGCAGGGGCGCAAGGTTACGCAGTGGCAGATCAACGACAACCTGACCTGGTCACACGGGAAGCACACATTTCATTTCGGCATCAATACGCGCCGTGTCGACACCAGCGACTATGACCTTGGCGAAGGCACCGTTCCAACCGTCGCCTACAATGACCTGGCGCAGTTCACCTATGGAGCCGCATATACCGCACAGCAGAACTTCCCCGTTTCTCTAAAAGAAAGAGTAGGAGTTGGCAACCTTGAATACGATGCAATGGATACCTACAAGCCCTCCTTGAAAGCCACGATTACCTACGGCATGCGCGTGACCTGGAATACCAACGTCACAAGTCCGCAGAGTCTTTTTTCCCGGATGGCCGGTTCGTTCCTGGATGCTTCGCACAGTACCAATCAACCGTTGAATCAGGTCGTTCTCAGCAGGGTTCAAGACCTCTTTGCAGCGACACCACTATTCATCTATCAGCCACGAGGTTCGATTGCCTACCAACTACTTCCACACACCGCTATCCATGCGGGTCTCGGTACCTTTAATGACATTATTCCGCAGCAGATTGCCGATAGCGGTCTGATCAACGCTCCCAATGATCCCAGTTTCACGGGTGGCCTCGCTGGGCAGGTAGGCGGTATTGGGATCGCTCCCGATGTTCCAGATAGCGCTGTCGATGCCACGTCCAGTGCCAATACGTCATTTCAGACAATCTTTAACTCTGCTGGTCCGCCTTGCGCGGGCATCCAGCCGGGTGAGGCGACGTGTCCACTGGCCGTCAGCCTCAATACTTTCCCCACGGGAACTCTTAAGACCCCGTACTACTATCAGTACAATCTCGGCATCGAACAGCAATTCGGCTCGCGCGGCGACCTGCGCGTCGACTATGTGGGCACACGAGGTCTGCATGAACCCTACCAGGTACAGCTCAATGGGTACCAGAACGTCTGCAACGGGTGCTTTGCGCCGTTTCCATATCCGAGGCCGCTCGATCAGCGCTTTGGAAATGTGACCGAGTTCCAGACCGGTGCGAAAAGCAACTACAACGGATTGCAAACCACCTATACGCAGCAATGGAATAGCTTGACTCTACGCGCCAACTATACGCTCAGTCACTGTCTCGACGAAGTATCGAATGGGGGTCTACTGGCGTTCTCCACTCAAGGGCTGGAGTCTCCACTACCCGGAGAATTGAGCCGGCAGTATGCCAGTTGCGACTACGATGTCCGGCATAATATTTCCGCGTTCGGGATCTATCAAATGCCGTTTCACTCCAATCACGCAGCGCTGCGTCAGATCTTCGGCGGATGGTCTTTTTCGGAGACTGCGTTCCTTCACTCCGGACTTCCCTTCAGCGTCTTAAGCCAGGCGTATAGCGCGAACGGCAATGGCGTTCTCCAGGCGTCGAATCCCGCGCAAACCATCCAGTTTGCTGTTCCGAACTATGCCAACAGAGTGCCGGGCGTGCCGCTTTATCGCAAGACTCCCTACCCCGGCGTTACCGTGACCGGAACGAAGCAGTGGCTTAATCCCGACGCGTTCGTCTCGATCGTCGATCCAACAACCGGAGCATGCTATACCGGCGTGCTGGGCGTGGAGAATGATAATCCAAAGATCTGCCAGTTCGGCAATTCCGGCCGCAATTCCGTGCGCGGTCCGCACTTCACGTATTCGGATATCTACATCACGAAAATCTTTCCTGTTAAAGCAGGGATCACGTTCCGTCTGAGCGGACAATTTTTCAACGCGTTCAACCACCCCAACTTCGCCCTTCCTGGCACAGTGCAGGCAGGCGTGCCGGGCTCAGTCCCAGCAAGATTCGGAACGCTGCAAAGCGTCACATCACCCCCTACCGGTTTACTTGGTGTTGGGCTTGGGGGAGACAGCTCGCCGCGCATGATTGCCTTTCAAGGCCGAATCGAGTTCTGAGAAGCCGGTGCATCATCCTCATGCAAACAGTGAGGAAAGCCATCGACGCGAAATGTAACCGTTCACGGATTTCGGCAATCGCGTCGGGGAACATGAACAGCGCTGGCCAGTTCGAAATCGCCGAGTCATTCGTCGAGGAACCGATCAGCGCTGCATCTCGTGTCACGACATCACGACGTGACGCGGTTCGTCGATCACCACCAACACACCCAGACTGATCAGTTCCCTGTGTGCTTCCCCCGATAGCCCATCACAGCGCGTGCGCCCGGCTAGAGCATACCGACTGCGATCAAAAAACATACGCCCACAACATCCAGCAGACGAGGAACAACGCCACGATCGCCCCCGCGATATGGGCAATCCATTGGCCTGACGTTTTTGGTCGTCCGAAGTTAAACATGGGGGTAATAGTAGCAGTTCACACCATGGATGAGTTGACGCGCGTAAGAGTGATCGCGGTTACTCTGATGACAGGCATCTCGAAGATTCGGTATCTTTTCGGCGATACGAGCTCAAAAAGTATATTGGCCCGGTACCATCGTCCAACTTTCGAACTCGGGCAAACTAATTACCACCACGGCATATAGAGAGCTCAATGTAAAGCCACAACTTTATTCGGCACGCAGGGCGTCAACTGGATTGACCGAGGCGGCACGGCGGGCGGGAAAGTAGCTCGCCAGCAATGCAGTCAGGGCAAGCACGGCGGCAACCGTGAAAAGCGTTGACGAGTCCCAAGGTTGGATACCGAAAAGGAGCTTACGCATCAACATAGCTCCTGCTACCGAGCCCACGAGGCCCAGAGCTACTCCAATAGAAATCAACATTCCGGCCTCCCGGAGAATTAAGGCACAGACCGTGCTCCTCTGAGCGCCGAGCGCGATGCGCACGCCAATCTCCCGAGTTCGCTGGCTGACCGAGTAGGCGACGATGCCATACAGTCCAACGACTCCCAGGACCAGCGCAATTGCAGCGAACCCGCCCGCCAGCCACGCCGAAGAACGATGCAAATAGGCGGATCGGGAAAGATTGATTCGGTCCACCATAGTCTCCGCACCGGAAGTCAAAATCTGCGGGTCAATTCCATGGATGGTTTGTTCCATAGTCCTGAGCAGCGCTTGCGGGGCTGGCGCGGTTCGCGCGACCACAACGAAGCTACGGTCGGGCCCCTGGTCAAATGGAGTGTAGAGCGCAGGAGGAATGTCGGCGTCCAGTGGGCCTTCTTTCACGTTGGCAATTACGCCAATTATCTCGATAGGCGGCAGCGACTGATCGAAACGAATCTGTTTTCCCAGCGGATCTTCACCGGGAAAATACTTGTGTGCGAAGGATTGATTGACCACGGTGACCAAGGGCTTTGACGCGTCCTCATCCGCGGTGAAATAGCGGCCGCGAATTAATCGCGTCCTCAACGTACCGAAATAATCCGCGCTCACCTGGCGGGTATTGGCCTCACGGCTTCCGCTCGCGCCAGGCCTGCCAACGATCTCAAAGGTGGAATTGCCGCCATCAACATCGGCAACGGGAAGCGAACGCGCAATCGCCACAACCTGTACTCCAGGCAAGCGCCTGACTTCGCGCACAATTCGCGCCGCCAAAGCCACCTGCTGCTGGTCTTTCGCGTACGCCGTGCCCGACGCTCTCAATGGCAATATCGCCAGGTGGTCCGGCTGGAATCCGAGGTCGGTGTGGAGCAGGCGATAGAAACTCTTGCCCAGCAGGCCAGCCCCCACCAGCAACACCATGGCGGTGCACAACTCCAGTACCACGAGACTGGAGCCGAGTCGCCGCCATGCAATTCCCGAGCTGCTGCGGCCTCCTTCCGAAAGGCCGGCCCGCATATTGGCCATCGATAACCGAGCTATGGGCGTGACTGAAAAAAGCAGCCATGACATGCAGGCAAGCACGCCAGCGAAGATCGCTACATGGACATCCAATCCGAGATCGCGCAAGTATGGCATATTGGCCAGCATTTCCGCTGGAATCAGCCGTATTAACAATCTCATCGCTCCGTAGGCTGCACCGACGCCGATGATGCTTCCAGCCCCCGCGAGCGCCAAGGCTTCCGTCATAAACTGACGAATCAGTCGCGCATACGAGGCGCCCAGCGCGCCGCGAACGGCAAACTCGCGTTGACGGGTTTCTGAGCGGACCAGCAGCAAACTCGACACATTGACGCAGGCAATCAACAGCAATAGCGCTGCCCCGCTGAGCAAAAGTAGAAGAATCGGGCGCAGATTTCCGACAATGATCTCCGTCAACGGAAGCACGGTCGCGCCCCTTCCCCCATCGGCGTCGGGATACTGCTTCGCCAACTGTTGTGCAATTGAGCTGATGTCGGCTGCTGCTGTTTCCGGCGAAACGCCGTCTTTCAGCCGAGCAATGGCGAGTAGCCCATGCTCCCCGCGGCCATCCGCATTGGTGGATTCCCTCAGCGGCGTCCAGAACTCCGCCGGTCCCACGGGCGCGAAATCAAATCCCCGCGGCAGCACTCCGACAATCATGTTCGAGGTGCCGTCTAACGCAACCGTTTTCCCCACCACATCGCGTCGGCCTCCATATCGGCGCTGCCACGCAGCATAACTCAGCAACACCACGGGCGGCGCGCTGAGGGAGTCTTCACCGATATGAAAGTCGCGTCCCAGGATCGGAGCCACACCAAGCGTGCGAAAGAATCCGCTGCTTACCACTGCGCCGTTTACCTGCGCGATTCCCGTCGCCGGATGGAGCGTAAAAACATCGTGATCGTAGGCCTCCACCGAACTGAAAACCGTGTTCATCTTCTTCCAATCGAGATAGTCAAGATAAGAGAGATGAAACGTAGACCCGAGCGGAGTGCTCTCAAAAAGCGCCACCAGCCGCTGCGGATGCTTGTAGGGCAATGGTTTGATCAGCACTGCATCGACAAATGCAAAAATGGAAACACTGGCGCAGATCCCAAGTGCCAGGACCACGATGGCAGCGCTGGAAAAGCCAGGATTCTGAGTCAACTGACGGAGGGCATATCGTATATCCGACCAGATGCTATCAAGCACCAGTGCTGCATCCACACCTGTGACACGCTCTTTCATCGTCGTGGGATTACCGAAGCGAAGTCGCGCATCCCGGCGAGCCTCCTCCGGCCGCATCCCTTCAGCAAGATTGGACTCAATTCGCATTTCGATATGTGATTTGAGTTCGGCGTCGATCTCCCGCTCCATGTTGGAACGGAAGAAGAGGTTCATAATGCGACGAATGAGCAGCATGGAATCACCTCACGCGTACTGAAGTATGGCGCGAATGCCCTTTACTAATTGTTCGAAACTTTTCTCTGCTTCTTGCAGTTGTTTCAGCCCCAGCGCGGTGATCCTGTAGAACTTTGCGTTTCGTCCCGTGTCCGTCTGCGCCCACTCGGACCGAATCCACTTGTGGAGTTCCATTCGATGCAGTGCTGGGTACAGCGACCCCTCTTCGACTTTCAGCAAGTCATCGGAGACTCGTTGAATGTGGACTACCATGCCATACCCATGCAGCGGGCCCACTTGTGAGAGGGTTTTGAGTACCAGCAGGTCTAGACTTCCCTGAAGGTCATTCCTTGCCATGCGGTGCACCCCTATACATCTTGGTATATGAACCATAGGCCTAGACGTATAGGTATGTCAACCATGGAAATGCCGAAATCTTCCAATTTCGCTGAATGTGAGGACGGATCCCGATCGGTAGAGCTGCGCTTTTCTCAGTAGCTGAGACTTCCCCGGAATTCAGCGGTCTTCATTGCCGCTTTCTTGCCAACGCAGGAGTCGAGACGGAATAGGTAACGGAATGTTGACTCGCGTGTTTATCGGTCGCCCGTGCTTTGACCATATTGGGCTTTCTCCTGCGTCATCCCAGGCTCGCCCCCAATAACAAATGCTGAGTTTCTTAGGCAAGTGCCATCGCCGGAACTCGTCGCAGCTTGCCGTCAGCATCCCGGAACCTTACCCAAAACACGCCGCTTCCAGGAATCCGTTCCCAGACTCCTCGCACCTTTGGTTCTTCTTGCTGCCTGGTTCGTGCCATGATCATCCGTGACACCAAGTATCACGGGGGTCAAGGAGAATGCTTCCTGCGGTATGCCGATTCTCCAATATCTCTATTGTTTTTTTGGTGCCCGGAGGGGGACTTGAACCCCCATGGGATTGCTCCCTGCGGATTTTAAGTCCGCTGCGTCTGCCGATTTCGCCATCCGGGCTAATGGGGCGGGTAGGTGCAACCACGATTCTATCGAATATCGAGAACGATCACGGCGGCGCGATGAAACCCGATCGCACCAGCGCAACCGCAAACCGAGCAATCACTGCGCGCCGGCGTCTCCACTGGAGTGAGTCGTGGTTGGGATTGTCACCGCATCCTTGGCTGGGATTGTGTCCGGCGCACCGTACAGGCGCCGATACATTTCCCTGTTGCGCATGATGGCTTCAACATATTCGCGCGTCTGCGTAAACGGGATCGACTCGACAAACTCCGGCAGGCTTCCGTAGGGACCGTTCGCGAGCCAGGTCTTCACGCGATCATCGCCCGCGTTGTACGCGGCCAGTGCATATTCCGGTTGCCCGTTGAACTCATCCATCAGCTGTCGGAAATACACGGTGCCCAGCTTCAGGTTCACCTGCGGGATCAGCAAAAATTCAGTGCGATAAGGACGCACATGTTGCTGCCGAGCCAGCGCGCTGCCCACTCGCGGCAATAATTGCATCAAACCCCAAGCGTTTGCGTAGGAAATGGCGCTTGGATTGAATTCCGATTCCTGCCGAATGAGCGAGGCGACAAGGAATGGATCGAGCCCTTGTTGCTGGGAGTTACTTTCGAGCGCCGGCCAATAGGGCTGCGGAAAGAGCAGGTCCCAATACGGCCGCGGAATCGCATCCATCGGCAGCGCGAAATAGGATTGCAGCTTCTGCTTCAGCACTCGCATGGCTCGCCAGTTTTCACCATAGGAACTGTAGAGCTGGGCTTCCGCGTAGGCGCTCCACGTAGTGCTGTCCGGGCTGTCGCCGATTTCCGAGACAATATATTGATTCAGTCCGGCATTGGCGAGCAATTTTGCGCGCTCAACGTGAACATCGTCTTCCGGAATGTCAGTCGTCAGGTCCGGAGCTTTCGGTTCGCCAAGATGCGCGAGTTGCGGCAGCGTTGCAGGTTCGACCGCACCGAGAGCATCCAGGCGCTGTTTGGCCAGGTCCGAATAGTAGTACTGACGATAAGAACGGATCAGCTTCTGATAGCAGGCTGCGGCCGCTGCAGGATTTTTTTCGTACTCCTGATAGACCACACCCCGCCAGTAGATTGCGGCAGAGATATGCGTGTCATCGGGGTAGCGCACAATCTGCTCATCAAACAACTGCGCCGCCGTCTTCTTGTCGCCCAGCCGGTAATTCAGCCAGGCCGCGTGCCAGTGACTCGTGGAAGCCATGGCGCTATCCGGAAATCGTTGCGCCAGGTCGCCGTAATACTGAATCGCGGTCGGCATGTCGTTAGCCACCAGCGCCATGTTGCCTGCGGAGAAGAGCGCTTCGGCTGTCCATCGACTGGTGGGGAAACGCTGTTCCAATTGGCCGATCAGCGCTTTCACCTGGGCAACGTCTTTGGCATCGCGAGCCGTCTCCATCATCAGGTAGAGACGTGTCGCCCCCGCTTCATCGTCCGTGTCCGACAAGCGCACCAACTGCGACGGGTTCACGTGCTTGGTCTGCTTGAAAGTCGCCACCGCGGCACGCGCCAGTAGCTTGTTTACTTGTGCGGTGCCAACTACCTCGGGATCCTGAGACAGCGCCTGATATTCCGCGGCAGCAGCACCGTATTTTCCTGCCAGATATAAGCCGTCGGCGTGACGGGTTCGCTCGGCGATGGTAAACGGCGGCGTGACTCCCATCTGCTCCATCTGGGCTGGAATTTGTGTGGACTCGCTGCTGGTGGGATCGCCCACATAAAGGCGCGTATACATGTCCTGCGCCAGCTTGCGATTACCGGCCAGTTGATTGGCCCTTGCCGCAGCGAAAAGGTACTCCGAAGTCCTGGACAGGCGGGTTCCATCGAGCTTCGCCAGTTGACGCAACGCCGCCTGCGGATCGCCTTCGCCTAGCTTGACATTGGCGAGCAGCAGCGTGGCGCGATCGATAAGGATGCTGTCGGCATGGCGCTCCGCAAATCCCTGGAGCAATTGTTCTGCAGCGGCAAACTGCTGTTGCGCATAGTTGGCCTTGGCGCCGAGATAATCCGCATAGTCGTCGAGGGCGTGACCGTAGCGGTTCGCCAGTTGAAACGACGAGGCGGCTTCCTTGAACTTGCCGTCTTCCACATACGCCTGGCCTAGAGCCATATAGGCGGCTGCGGCCGCTTCTCCTGTATGGGAACGCGCATAATGCTGCACGCCGGCATAGGCCTGTGGCGTGCGCTGTTGAATCAACTGCTGTGCCATCGGCCGTAGTTCAGAGGATGCGACGAACGCATGATGCAGCTGATGCGCGCGTGCCAGTTCCTTCGCGGTGACGTGGCGATGATGGCTGCGCCGATGCGCAGTCTCCTTCTTGCTGGTGGAACTCTTATGCCCGGAGTGGCTTTCTTTTGCGGAGTGCGTCGCCGCCTCATGGTGCGCGGGGTGATGACTGCTCGCGTGGGAAGATTCGGGGTGATGGGTCGATTTCGCGGGATGCTTCGCGGACTTCGAAGCCGTGTGCGATGTGTGATGCGGCGGGGTCTCCGCTTCCTGCCCAAAAGCGGGGAGCGTGGCAGTGACAGCAAAACCAAGCAGGACGAAGAAAGCCCACGCAGCACGCGGAAGCTTCCGAAAAAAGCAGAAACCGCCGAGCGGCCGTGACGGGCGCCGGCATGGCACAACCAGTCTTGAAAACTGCATATATCTATGAATCTAGCGACATACGGGATAAAAACAAAGTGGCGCGCCAAATACTCTTGCGCTGCTACAGATTTGTCCGCAACCACTGCGCCGTTCTACCATCTAAATAGCTGCAGAGGCATTGTGACTTCGGAGTAGTCGTCCGGGCGCGATGGCGAGCAGCAAGATCGAAAGGGCCGCCCTCGAACCATGCCAACTATGTTGACTCCGGAAGAAAAGGAAGCGAATGCGCAACACCCAGACCTGCTGTTGGTTGAAAAGGTCAAGGCTGGGGATTTAAGCGCATTTGAACAACTGATGCGGCAATATGATCGCCAAATCTTTCGCATCGCGCTTCACATCACGCAGAACCGTGAAGACGCGGAAGACATTGTGCAGGATACGTTTTTCAAGGCGTTTCAAAAGGTCAATCAGTTTCAGGGAAATTCAAAGTTTTATACGTGGCTGGTGCGAATCGCAGTGAACGAGTCGTTGATGCGATTGCGCAAACGCCGCTCGCAGAAGACGGTATCGATGGACGATGAAATCCAGACCGAAGAAGGTTCCATTCCACGCGATTTTGCGGACTGGATGCCGAATCCGGAACAGAATTACAACCAGGCGGAGCTGGCGGAAATTCTTCGCAAAACAATTAAGGGGCTGCCGCCAGGATTTCGTACCGTGTTCGCGCTGCGAGATATTGATGGTTTATCGACGGAAGAGACTGCGCAGGCGCTGGGGTTGAGCGTGCCCGCGGTTAAGAGCCGTCTGTTGCGAGCTCGCCTGCAATTGCGTGAACGGCTGAGCCGATACTTCCGGGTTCCCACAGGAGAGCATGCGTCGTGAACTGCACAGAATTTCTAGCCAACTTAACCGATTTCTTCGACGCAAAAACGGCGACCGCCCTCCGCTCCGAACTGGAACAGCACATGGCCGGCTGCAGCCATTGCCATGTGACTGTCGATACCACCCGCCAGACCATCGAGATCTATCGAAATGACGAGTTGTTCGAAATGCCGGAAACAATCCGCACGCAGTTGCACCAGGCGGTGCTTAGCAAGTGCGAAGACCTCAAACGCAAGAAAGCGCCAAAGACGTAGTTCTCTCTCGTCGCAACTTCGGGCCTGAATGGCGGATGCTGAAGAGGGAACCGTACCTGCCGGTCTTCGAAAATCACCTCGAGTAGCCCTCGGTTCAGAGGTTAATTCCCAACTGCGCGGAGAGCTCCCGCTCACCATGTCGAGTCAGATGGAGAGCACGGCTGTTCAGCTCACGAACCACCCATTTCTTCGCGAGGGTGTGTTGCAGGAGCGCAGCTCCCAATGCGCCTGCAATGTGCGGCCGTCGCTCGCTCCAATCGATACATGCATATGCAAATTTGCGTCGGAGAGATCGTGCCTGCGCAATATCGATTCCTAAGCGGTTGAGCTCTTTTTCCCCGATGGGGCTTAGTTTATAGGCGTTGGGTCCATTGCTGGGATCAGAAATAACCCAGCCTTGTCGATGCAATTGGTCGTGCAAGACTACGGCAAGCCGTCCTGCCATATGGTCGTAGCAACTTCGTGCTTTGCGTAACGATTCCGGCGTGCTCGGAACAAATTGTTTGGCGGCTCGCCCCGCCAAAACGCCAAGACCTTCGAGAACGTTCGCCACGTCCCGGCTGCGCAGCGAATAATACCTGTGCCGGCCCTGGGCCGCGACGCGGATCAGCCTGGTTTCCCGTAAACGATTCAGGTGAGCGCTTGCAGTGGATGGTGCCACTTCCGCGAGCGCAGCAAGTTCAGTGCTGGTGCGGGCGTGTCCGTCCAGCAGACTCAGCAAAATGCGAGTTCTTGCAGGCTCGCCGATTACGGCGGCAATTTCGGCCAGAAGCACGTCTTCACTGACTCTGGCGTTCATTGCTCTATCTCTAGACACGTTTTACCCCTGTATAAGCATAGGCCAAGGCAGCGCATTTATACTTCGGCGTAGAACGAAGTATGAAAATGCCTCGGGTGCGACGATGGCCATGGACTTGAAGGAGGGACAGATGAAAAATTTAGCAATTCGATTGGCAGACCGCCCGGGCTCTCTTGCCGAAATGGGTGAGGTGCTTGGCTGCGCCGGGGTCAGCATAGAGGGCGGCGGCATGTTCGTCGTCGACGGACAAGGGATCGGCAATTTCCTGCTGGAAGATGGAAGTGCAGGCCGGAAGGTTCTCGAAGAAGCGGGTATTTCTGTGATTCGAGAAGACGAGGTGGTGATCCAGAAATTGAACCAGGACGAGCCAGGGCAGCTCGGCAAGCTGCTTCGGCGGATGGCGCAAGCCGGTGTCAACATTTTGACGCAGTACAGCGATCATCATCATCGGCTCGTTCTCGTCGTCGACGATATTCGCGCGGCTCAAGCTGTGTCGGACGCCTGGACAGAGGAGCGAACCTCCCGTGAAAACGGCGATACTACGGCTGCGCTTCGGAAGAAGCGTTCACACCACTACGCCGTACAAGTGGCCTGGACAGGAAATACAGGTTCAGGGACTTCGAGCTACACAGGCTACGGGCGCAACCACGACATCTTAGCTGAAGAAAAAGGTACGATCAACGGCTCCAGCGACCCGGTCTTCCGCGGCGACAAAACGCGCTACAACCCGGAGGAGCTTTTAGTTGCCAGCGCATCCGCTTGTCATATGCTGGCATACCTGCACTTATGTGCGGTGAACGGCGTGATCGTGTTTTCTTATGAAGATTCACCCACTGGAGAGATGGAAGAGGACGTCGGTGGAACGGGAAGTTTCGTTCGGATCGACCTGTACCCCAGAGTGACGGTCAGTTCAACAAGCGATCCACTGCGGGCTGAAGCTCTTCATGGGGACGCACACAAGAACTGTTTCATCGCAAACTCGCTGAAAATTCCGGTAACTGCTCATCCTGAGGTCGCAAAAGCGAGCCTGAATGATTCACCATAAGCCTTCGCGAATTCAGGCGCTCCAGCAGAAACGATGGACGATCCAGATTGCTGGTAAATCACTGAGTCACTTAGCGAGACGTGATCGTCACGGTGAAGTTGGCATCCGCACTGGAACCGGCGAGCCAGACGGCTACTTTTCCCGGGGACAGTTGTGCGTCGTCATGGTTCCCTGCTTCGAACCGACAACTGGAACCCGCTGACAACTAGGCTGGAAGTTTGGGTAGCCGTTCGCGGAGCTCTTCCGGTAGGCGCGCCTGGAGGGCACGTGCCTGCTGGCTGAGATAGACGGGCGCCGGAGTGATGATGGCCACGATGATCCACGCCAGAAGCGAGATCAGCAGACCGAGAATCGCCACCCGTTCCACGCTCACGACAAACGACATTTGATGCAGTTGCAGGTTAAGAACCACCCAGTCGCGCAGCGGCTCAATGCGGTGCAACACCATCAGGGCCAGGATGAAGGCCCCAATCGCAAGAGTAGAGGTGCCGATTAAGAGCACGTCCACCGCGCGATGAATCCGCTGGCGGGTGTGGCAGTGGTGACACTCACGTAAATGTTGCTCGTAGTCGGTACGCATTTCAGGGTTGAGCCCGGAGATGTCATACCGCCATCCTGCAAGGATGTCCCCAACTGTGGGGTCGATACAACGGATTTTCCGCATAGTCTCCCGATTCCCTTAAAACCAACCACTCTCTATTATATTGACTTGATTGTAACGTAATCGGTAACCAATTACCGGAAAATGTTACTACAAAATCTCATAAGTCTATTGATTCCAACGGCTCGTTTTGAGATGCCAATAATACCCGATTGGCGAGCAAGCCCATTCTCCCTTCCAGGGCACGTTCGGCGCAGCTGCGCGCCAGCGCCGGGAGGTTGTTGCTCTCAGATATATGAGCCAGAATGACATAGCGCGCCCCGCCATCATACTCGGAGGCAAGATACTCACCCAGGGAATCGTTCGAGAGATGGCCGACGCGGGAAAGCACCCGCTGCTTCACGACCCACGGATAGGGTCCGTCGCGAAGCATTTCGACATCGTGGTTGGACTCAATCATGAGCAAATCGGCGCCACGCAGGTGCATGCGGACATTGGGAGCCAGATAGCCGAGGTCAGTGGCGACGACAATTTTCATTCCCTCGGCCTGCACGACAAAGCCGACAGGATCCGCTGCATCGTGCGGAATGGTAAACGGCGTTACATGGATATCGCCGATTTCGAAAGAGATGCCTGCACGAAAATGCTCAACGCACGGTAAATAGGCGGGATCGGCAGCGGCAGGATTTTCCGGCGGAATCAGATCCTCCAGTTCCGGCAACTCTGCAGTCTCGTGGTTTGAATGTCCATGCGCAGTGGACATCTCCGACGCTGCATGTTCCGGCTGCGCGTGTTTCTCCTCGGCGGCGGCGAGAGATGGAATTTCCATAGACGGATCATTCGGTGGCGAACCGGCCGCGGGATCGTTCTCCCCATAGACGCCGGACTTCATCGACTCGGCATACTGCTGGCGGCGCATCTCCAGCCATTGGTTCAAACTCATCGTGGTTCTGGGAGTAATCCATGCTTTCCATGCGGCATGGGTTGCCTGCGTGGCATAGACGGGAACATTCCAGCGGCGCGCCAGCACGGACAGACCCTGCACGTGATCCTGATGCTCGTGGCTGATTAGAACTGCGTCCAGCTTTTCCGGATCTTCTCCGCTGAAGCGCATACGCTTCACGATTTCTCTGCAACTAAGTCCGGCATCCAACACAATACGAGTGCGGCTGGTGGAGACAACCGTGCAGTTTCCTTTGGAACCGGAGCCGAGAACTGTAACACGAACCATGTTAAAAGAGTAACGCGTTTCATCGTGGAAAGAAGGACGAATTCCACCTGAATCATGGGCAATCTGCCGACTGTCAGCCAATGGAATGACGGGTCACCAGGCGGGTAGAATTCGGGGATAGTTTGCGGTTCGCAAGTTCAACAAAATCTCTCAACTGGAAAGAGGAGTCGACCCACATGCGGATGCATCACAAGGCTATTTCTGGATTGTCCATGCTACTGATTGTCAGTTTTATTTTGGAGCTGCAACCCCTAACCGCGGCAGCCCAAAAACGTGTCAGCGATAAAGACATGGAACGGATGATGAAGAACCTGCGCTACGACACGAAGACGTTTCGCCCGACGTTTGACCATGCCCTGGGAAAGAGCACAATCCGCAAAACAAGCCAGGCGAAGGATGCCAAGAACCTGGTCGCGACCTTCCAGAATGAGGTCGACGCAATGCTCACCACCTTCAAGAAAAATCGCAATGACGGGGCTGCCGTCGCAAGCGCTGTGAATTCGGCGGGACAGGTCGATTCCCTGCTGCGCACAGTCAGCCTGGGACCGGATGTTACGTCGCAATGGCAGAAGATTCGAGAAGAACTTCATCCAATTGCCGTAAGTTATGGAATTCAAGAACGCTATCGAGATGACCGCGCGGCTGGAATGGCA
The DNA here is from genome assembly GCA_963821145.1 of uncultured Acidobacteriota bacterium. Classification (GTDB taxonomy): domain Bacteria; phylum Acidobacteriota; class Terriglobia; order Terriglobales; family Acidobacteriaceae; genus JAKAAZ01. The sequence goes on along the minus strand of CAWGCV010000007.1, from coordinate 544,638 downwards.
ACAGATGATTCGGTTTCATGCTTGCAATCGGCAGGCGCGGTGAAGGCGAACCGTCTGGTGAATGAATGCCTGCAAGTCTCGCCGGCAACTCATCCGCCTTGCAATTCGCAGAACGCCTGCTCGCTGATTGTGAGCGAAATTCGGCGAGGCTGTTCGATGCTGGGGCAGGGCGCGCCGGGATTTTGTGCCGACTATCGGTAGAGGCGCGACGGCCGCGGGCTTGCAGAATAACCTGATGCCCGCGGCTGACTCTCAATATTGATAGAACCCGCGTCCGGATTTTCGGCCGAGCCAGCCAGCATCGACCATCCGGACCAGTAGCGGGCAGGGTCGATATTTCGGATCGCCAAAGCCTTCCTGCAGCACGCGCATAATATCCAGGCAAACATCCAGTCCGATAAAATCTGCCAGCGTCAGCGGTCCCATGGGATGCGCCATGCCCAACTTGAAGACTTCATCGACTGCCTCCGGCGTGGCGACGCCTTCCATCACCGCATACATAGCCTCATTCAGAAGCGGCATCAATACGCGGTTGGAAACAAATCCCGGTGCGTCGTTCACCTCGACTGGCGTCTTCTCGAGGCTCACCGCCAGGTCACGAACCTGATCGTACGTCTCCTGGCTTGTCGCCATGCCGCGAATCACTTCGACCAGCTTCATCATGGGAACGGGATTAAAAAAGTGCATGCCGATGACGCGGTCGGGCCGGCTGGTGACATTGGCCAGCTTGGTCACTGAAATCGAAGAAGTGTTTGAGGCGAGAATGACGTCTTTGCGAGTGATCCGATCCAGATCGGTAAAGATAGCCTTCTTGATTTCAAATTTTTCCGTCGCCGCTTCGATCACAAAATCGCAGTCTGCCAACCGCTCGCGATCGAGGACGCCGGTGACGCGAGCGAGAGATGCCTGGGCATCATCGACCGTGATCTTTCCTTTTGTGGCTTCGCGTTCCAGATTCTTCCGCAGCGTTTCCAGGCCGCGATCGAGAAATCGCTGCTCAACTTCACACAAAACGACGTGATAACCACTACGCGCGAACACATGCGCGATTCCGTTGCCCATGGTTCCCGCGCCAATCACGCCTACTTTTCGAATTTCAATCACAGACCCTACCCCCCAAAATAAAAAGTCGTTTCTTGTCGCTGCTCCGCGATCATTCGTGCTCAACAGCCAAAACAGAGGAGTGTAGCAGATCCAATTCCCTTCGGGTATCCGCCGTATTCATAGCCAGCCGCAATCCAAAGTTTGACTCCGCGTGATTTGTTTCTTGCGAGTTGCAACGCACCTTGTTATTCTCCACCCTAAATCGGACAACTTTGGCCTGGGTGCACCATTTGTTTGCATTCTTCTAAAGAGGGGATGGTTATGAAGTTGCGGGCGAAGATCGGCACGGCCATGTTGGTGCTCGGCTGGCTGGTGTGCGCGTCGCCTTCGCCGGCCCAGCAAGTGGATTGTCGCGTCCAGAAGCCGTCCACGGATCCGGCCGCCGTGGCTTTTCGCCAGGGAGACTTCTCGAAAGCGTTCGAACTTTACTTCTCGGCCGCAAGAAATGATCCGCAGAACTTGCAAGCGATCGCCGGGCAGATTCGCAGCTTGCTGCAGGAAGGCCAGATCAGCGAAGCTTCTCAACTGGCGGAGAGCAGCCTGACGGTGAATCCAGGCAGCGCGGAACTGCTCACTGCTATGGGGGAGATCCGTCTTCGGCAGGGAAGGTTGACGGATGCGGCGGATGCCTATCAAACCTCTCTGAAACTCGACCCGTGCCTGGCGCGAACGCGCTACGACTGGTACCAGCTGCTTTGGATTGAGTCGATGCGCGCCTCCGGATACCAACAGTTGCGGGTGGCATACCAACTTGACCCCAGCGATCCTGACATCCACTTGTCCTGGATCGAGAGGCTCCCGTTGTCGGAGCGCATCCAGCAGATCGACGACTACCTGGCAAAAACATCGGATATTCCGGCGGATCAGCAGCGTTCATTGAAAGAGTACGTGAACCAACTGCGTGCGGCTGTCACGGCAAAGAATGGCGGCTGCCGCCTCGCTTCGCATTCGGTCAAGGAAACATCGCTGCCGCTGGAGGGGCTGGCGACCGATCTATACCACCTGACCAATGGGATGGGTTTCGAAATCGACGTCAACCAAAAAGCAAAAGCTGAACTCGAGCTCGATACCGGATTGTCAGGAATTCTGCTGAATCACGATACTGCCGAAAAAGCGGGCCTGGTCCCGGTGACAAGCGACACCATTTCCGGCATCGGCGATCAGAAATCGATGAGCGGATACTGGGCCTACGCGGACGACCTTCGCATTGGCTCTCTCGAGTTCAAAGATTGCCTGGTCGAGGTTTCGAACACCCCTTCCATCGTCGGCAAAGATGGCCTGATCGGCGCGGATGTTTTCGAAAACTATCATGTGAAGCTCGACTTCCCTGCGCACCAGTTGACACTCTCGCAACTTCCGCCAATCCCTGGCGAACGCGTCAACAATGGTGCTTCTCTGAATGCCAGCGGGGTCGGCAACGCAACGCCGGATTCAGGTTCGCCGGATCCGGCGCAAAAACTTTCGACTTCGGCCCCGGCCATTCATTACCTTGACCGCTACATCGGCCCAGAGATGCAACAGTGGTCCCCATTTGCGCGCGTGGGTCATCAGATTTTTATCAACGGAGAATTAAAGGATAAGAAGCCGCGACTGTTTCTGCTGGACTCCGGATCGTCCGTCAGCATTCTTTCGATTCCCGCGGCTGAAAGCGCCGGTAGTGTGCATTCCGACACGCAGGATAGCCTGACGGGCTTAAGCGGACGGGTGGCGAATCTCTATACCGAAGGCGGCGTCGATCTTGATTTCGCGCGACTGCGGGCGCCCTTGAAAGATGTGCTCGTCATTAACATGGATGGCCTGAGTACGGAGTCCGGGGTGGAAGTTTCCGGGATTATCGGACTGCAGACGCTGCGATATCTAACCGTCGAGATCGATTATCGCGACGGCTTGATCCACGTCGTCTATGACCCGCATGACGGAGCCAACACAGACGAGGGCGTCGCCAATTGAGCACCCGCTCATGCGCGGCAAGCAACGAGCCCAGGGATTGCGGCCCAACGGCGCGGAAGAGAATCATGACTAAGATTTTCGTTCCGCGCCGCAGAGCCGGATGTCATTCCAACAACAACTGCCTAGTTGCCGGAGGGTGCAGCAGCCGGCCCCGATTCCTGGGCGGTATAGGAAATGATCTGCTTCAACGTGGTATACGGCACTCCCGTCACCGGCACAGGTCTGCCGTTGACGAACAACGTGGGCGTTTCGTTCACGTTGAGATCCTTCCCTAGTTTCACTGAGGTGGCGACAGCAGCCGCGGCAGCCGGAGTTCCAGCGCAGGTTGAGACACTCGTAGCATCCGCTCCCGCCTTGGTTGCCGCTGCCTTCAAGGTTCCGTCGGCATCTGTTTTCAGGTTCTCCTGAGTATCAAACACGGCCTGGACAAACTGGAAGAACGCAGCATTTCCCTTCTGCTGGGCCACGCATACCGCGTATTCGGCGGCCTTCTCGGCTTCGGGATGAATGGATGTCAGAGGGAAAATCTGAAAGACAATGCGCGCGTTGGGATAGTCGGTCGCCAGCTTGTCCATGATGGGCGCTGCCATCTTACAATCCGGGCATTGCAGGTCGGCAAACTCCACCAGCATCAGACTCTTCGAGGTGGCGCCTTTATGCGGACCGGTGGCACCCACTTCCAGCTTCTGCTGGACAGGGGCAAAAGGATGAGCCCCGAATGTGATGACGTCTGAACCTGCAACGGCATGATGGCCATCCGGCGTGACAAAGAAAACCGTGGGCGAAGCGGTACGAGAGACTCCTTGTTCGCCGACCAGGATCGTGACCCGAGTAACTGCAGGAGCTTCTGTCGACTGGATTCCAACGACCTCCCACACGCGATTGGGATCGTAGCCCCAGATCTGCCTCAAAAAGGAATTGACATCGGCCGTCGTCGGAGAGGCGGCGGTAAAGTTCTTCGGGTTTGCGGGCGGAAATTCAATCTTCGCGGGCGGTCCAACACTATTCATCGGGAGCGGAGGAGGCGGTGGCGCTGCCTGCGAGTTAGGTGTCTGGGAGCCTTGCGGAGCCGCTTGTTGGGCAATCGCCACAGCCCCACTGGAGATCATCGTCAGGGCAAATGCTGACAAGATTATCAACTTCATTTTCATGTATCTTCCTCAAATAGTTAAATCAAATTATTAAACTTGAACCTTGACCGCAATGGGAAATCTGCGACCCACTCCAAACGATTTCTGCGTTACCTTCAACACCGGCGCCGCTTGCTGGCGCTTATATTCACTGCGTTCCACCATGCGCAAAATGCTGCGCACCAGTTCGATCTCCTGCGGTTGCGAACTGGCCTGCACAATCGCTTCCGCAGTCTCATATCGCTCGACATACGCTTCCAGAATCGGATCGAGTACCTCGTACGGCGGCAACGAATCTGTGTCCTGTTGCCCTGGACGCAACTCTGCGGACGGCGGTTTGACCAGCGTGTTTTCCGGGATGATTTCCCGATCGCGATTGGCGTACCGTGCCAGGCGGTAGACGCAGGTTTTGTATACATCCGCGATGACTGCCAGGGCTCCAACCATGTCTCCGTACAGGGTACAGTATCCGGTCGACATTTCAGATTTGTTACCGGTGGTCAGGACCAGCGCCCCCAGCTTGTTTGACAACGCCATCAGCAGCGCGCCTCGAATGCGAGACTGCAGGTTTTCTTCTGTAATGTCGGGCGGATAGGTCTTCAGAATCGGCTGCAGCGCCTTCAAATGCTGCTGAAAAATATCGTTGATCGGAATCATTTCCCACTGAATGCCGAGATTCTGCGCCAACTGTCGCGCATCATCGATCGAACCTTGCGAAGAATATTCGCTCGGCATGCCGACGCCGAGGACATTGTCCGCACCCAGAGCTTCGGCTGCTATCGTCGCCACTAAGGCCGAGTCGATGCCACCACTGAGCCCCACGATCGCCTTGGAGAACCCGCATTTGCGCACATAATCGCGCGTTCCCAGCACCAGCGCATCGTAGACGGCAGCATCCTCATCGCCCTTTGAGGGGGGAATTGCGCGAGGTTCAGAGGACAGATCGACGAGCAGCAAATCTTCCTGAAACGACTTCGCTAGCGCGATGGTGTCGCCGTGTTCATCCAGCACCAGACTTGTTCCGTCAAAGATGAGCGTGTCATTGCCGCCTACCTGGTTCACCATAGCGACAGGAACACGATGGCGACGGGCAATGGCCGCCAGCATGGCTCGACGCATCTCCCGCTTGTCGCGATAGTAGGGTGAGGCGGACAGGTTCACGATCAATGTTGCGCCCTGGTGCATCAGGTTTTCGACCGGGTCTACCGGATACAATCGCTGCGGCCAGAAATTTTTATCGTTCCATGCATCTTCGCAGATGGTGATGGCGACGCGCTCGCCAGCCAGCTCATACAACGTCTGCTTCGTCGCAGGAGCGAAGTATCGCTGCTCGTCAAAAACGTCGTAGTACGGCAGCAGCATCTTCGACTGGATAAATTCCACACGACCATCGCGCAACAGCATTGCGGAATTCATCACACGCTTTCCGGAATCGGTCGGTGCCGGTGTGGGACATCCGCAGAGAACGGCAATGGGATGATTCGCGGTGACCCGCTCGGCGATCTCTTCGATGGCTTGCTGCGCTCTCGCCAGGAATGAAGATTTCTCCAGCAAGTCGGCGGGTGGATAGCCACAGACCGCCAATTCCGGAAAGATAACGAGGTCTGCACCCTGACGCTGGGCGGTCAGGCTTACCTCGACGATTTTGCGGACATTTCCGAGGAAATCTCCAATCGTTGGATTGATTTGTGCCAGGGCGAGCTTCACTGATTTAGTGTAACCAGCGCAAATGGCACAGACAAACGACGCGGACTGGCTCGTCTATGGCCCATGCAGCAAGTCTGGAGTGCGAGAAGAATGGTCTAGGTTCCCGTACCGCTGAGCACGACACCCACGGTTCGAGTCATGATCTTGAGATCGAGCCAGAGGCTCCAGTTGTCGATGTAAGCGGTGTCAAGCGAGATGTACTGATCGAAGGACGGATCCTGGCGGGCCTGCACCTGCCACAGTCCAGTGATACCGGGCAGCACTTCAAGGCGGCGCAGATGCCGCAGTTCATAGAGACGGACTTCGCCAGCCAGCGGTGGACGCGGGCCAACTACGCTCATGTGACCGGCGAGAACGTTCACAAACTGGGGCAGTTCATCCAGCGAATATTTGCGAAGAATCTGACCAATCCGCGTCACCCGCGGATCTCCGGTCATCTTGAACAGGACACCGTCGCGCTCATTCTTGTGATTAAACTGCTCACGCAGCCGGTCTGCATTTTCCACCATGGTGCGGAACTTCCAGCAGCAGAAGGTGCGGCCTTTTCTGCCGATGCGTTCGGCGCCGTAAAAAATCGGGCCGGGAGAATCGAGTCGGATGGCGATGATGATGATCAGAATTAGCGGGCTGAGAACGATGAGCCCCAGCAAGGAAACGAGAATATCGAGACCCCGTTTCATCATCAGCCCAACTACGGGAATGTGATGACGGTGCAACGGCATGGTTGGAAATTGGCCGACATATTCAATCGGCGCGCTCCAGGCAAGCCCGTCGTACAGATCGGGTACGACGCGAACGTCGACACCCCAGACGCTGGCTTGCGCAATCAGGCGCTTGACCACGCCGCGCTCACAGGGGCCGGTGACGAAGATCTCATCGATGAAATGGCGACGAATCAGGTCTCCCAGCTCCGGCAAATTACCCAGAATTTCCATGGGCTGTTCATCTGCCTGTGAGTCCGGATACAGATTCCCGAATTCCGTGCCGTCGGGAGAAATCTGCACAAATCCTTTGAAGGTGAAGCCCAGGTGACGAATTCGCTGTAAGTGGCTGCGAATGGCGAGCCCCAGCGAGCCAGTCCCGATCACCAGAACGTTTTTCGTATCCAGGCCTTTTTCATACCGCTTGTACAGTGTGAGACGCCAGGCCGCACGCCGCAGGCAAAGAAACAGCGTAGTCCCGACCAGGGTAGCAATGATCACAGCACGGGATATGGAGTCAGCTCGGCCAAAGTACAACGCGCCTGCCAGAATCAGGCTGGCCGTGAAGCAGGTCTGCACTGTCAGCCGCTGCTCTCGCAATCCGCTGAACGCCTGCAGTGGGCCGTAGAGGCCGTGGGCGCGACTTACCAGGATCAGAATCAGCGAGAAGCCCGCCAGATACAGCAGCAGGGACGACGGAGTCGCCGCCAGTGGAGCGCGGGTGTCGAAGTAGGAAAGGAAGTTGGCTTTGCGAAAGTGTGTCGCCAGCATGGCGGCCACTACTACGGTAAGAATGTCGACCGCCATCCACAGCAGCGTCACTGTGCGGGAAGGGCTGCGGCCAGCTGGGCCGATTCCGCCCACCCGGGGGCGCAACTCGACAAAATTATCCGCACTTCGAGCCGGAAACCAATGACTTAGATCAGGGGAAGCCATTCTGTGTCTTCTCTACTTGCGTTTGTGAGTCGCCACAACAGGCAGAAGGAAAGCGAAATGGTAACAAGAAGAAGTCGACAGGTCAGGGCCATCTTAGCAGTGGACACTTGCCTGAATTGCGAAGCGAAAGTTAATAGTTCAAGTTCCTAAAGAATTAATATCGAATCAACAAACTGACTGCGGTTGCTCTTTTGAACTGCTATCTATAGCGGCTTTGAAGTTGGATGCCGCGTAACGAATAAGGGTAACCCCGTGGTGTATCGAACCAGCGTTTTAACGATGGTAGATGGTCGGGGGTCAGATTGCAATGAAATTACGTTACCTTCCGGCACGAAGGTACCACACCACAAACTTCTCCACCGGAACAGGTTACTGAAGTCCGCTTCCCCGAACAGAGGCTTCATTTCCACAATGCGGGATTCGGTAACGTGCGCTCATCCAGGCGCAAAAACTCCTGCAAGACTGGGTCGGTGGTCTGGCGTAACTGCTCCACCGAGCCAAAGAACTCCGCCTTCCCTTCGTGCAAAAACAGAATGCGGTCGGCAAGTTTTTCGGCGATCTGCATATCGTGCGTGACCACGATGCTGGTGAGACGCAGCTGTATTTTCACTTTTTGAATCAGGTTGCCCATCAAGTGCGCCATCAGCGGGTCGACCATGGTCGTCGGCTCATCGTAGAGGATCGCCTCTGGTTGCGCGGCCAGGGCTCTTCCAATCGCCACAGCTCGACGCATGCCGGTGGAAAGATCGGACGGCAAGCCGTGCGCCATCTCACTGACTCCCACCATCCCAAGCAGGCCATTTACGATCTGGTCGATCTGGTCTTCATTCAGTTCGCCCCGCTGGCGTAAAGGAAAAGCGACATTTTCAAACACCGTCAGGGAGTCGAATAGCGCTCCACTCTGAAAGACCATGGTCACATCGCGCCGAATCGACTGCATCTGCGCTTCATCGAAGTCGGTCACGTCTTCGCCTTTGACAATGATGCGGCCGGAGTCGGGCTTGAGAAATCCCATGATGATTTCCAGCGATACCGACTTACCGACACCGCTGCGTCCAATGATGCAAAGCGTTTCCCCGGGCAGCACAAAGAAGCTGACGTCATCCAGCACGACATTATCGCCGAACCGTTTGCAGACGTGTTCGAAGGCGATGAAGGGCTGGGGCGGCGAGGATGTATGTTCTGCCATTCTTTTGAAGATAGCCGAAGTTGTGGCAATTTGCTGCTGAGATTTACCTGGGGCCAAGCTGTCGCGCCTGCTGCCAGTCCTCCGCCGTGTTGATATTCAGAAACCATTTGCCCGGATCGGGCGATGACGGCAAGGTCACGGCGAAAGCCGCCGCGTCCCACATCTCAATGCGGAACTCTACGCCTGCGTTGTGAGCGCTGGACACACCGACGTTACACGCGTCTCGCAGTGCGGCCATCACCTTGAACTTTCCTGCCTCCAGGGCCGTTCGAAGCCCTGGCGCAAGCGCACGATGGTAAAGCCCGCACAGCGGTTGCGGCAATCCGTCGACATACGGCAGGATGCAAGCCGCAGGCGGCGTTGAATGCGCAGATTGGGTCTTAGCGTTCTCTCTCCGGCGCGCGGATGCTATGAGTGCCTGCAGTACCTCCACGGGAAGGAAGGGCAAATCGACAGCCAACATCAGATTCCAGTGGGTTGTTGAGTGTTCCAGCGCGGCCACGATTCCGCCGAGTGGACCGCTCCCCGGCAAGGCGTCAGGAATAACGTCTCCTGCGAACGGAAGATCGTCCCGGTTGGCGCAAACCGAAACCGTGGAGCAAACAGTCTGTAGTCGCGCAATCGAATGCTGCAGCAGGGTCTGGCTGTTCCCTTCCGCGGAAGCAGCGGGAGGCCACGGCAGCAGGGCCTTATCGCGACCCAGCCGCGAACTGCGACCGCCGGCAAGAACAAATCCGGAGATTTCAGAGGAAGCAGACGTGATCGTGATACCAGAATCGCTATCCGTTGGCGATCCTGGATTCACTATTGCTGTCCGCCCAGTTTCTCGAAGAAGCGAATCAGCGATTCGATACCACGATGGAAATTGGCAATGCAGAATTTCTCATTGGGAGCGTGCAGATTGTCATCCGGCAGTCCGAAGCCCATCATGACGGATGGGATTTTCAAATTACGCTCGAAATCGCCGACAATGGGAATCGAGCCGCCGGAACGGATGAAGACCGTGTCCTTTTTGAACACTTCATGCAAGGCGAAAGTGGCGGCCTTGACATAAGCGTTGTCGACGCCGATCACGATCGCGTCACCGGAATGAATCAGTCGAACATCGAGCTTGATGCCTTTGGGGCAGAGCGCTTCCACATATTTCTTGTACAGGTCGAAAATTTTGCGCGGCTCCATATCCGGAACCAGACGCAGGGACACCTTGGCCGCAGCCTTGGCCGGAATCACAGTCTTGGCGCCGTCACCAATAAAGCCGCCGGGCATGCCGTGAATCTCAAGCGTCGGACGAGCCCACAGCCGCTCCAGGATGGAATATTCTTCCTCGCCAGTGAGCGCGGACGAACCGACTTCTTTTTTTTGAAATTCAGCTTCGTCAAATGGCAGCGACTTCCAGGCCTTCAATTCGGCGGCGGAGGGCGCAGCCACCTCGTCGTAGATGCCGGGGATCAGAATGTGTCCGTTGGCATCCTTCAGCTGCGACAGAACCTGGCAAAGCGCAAAAAAAGGATTTGGCGCGGCGCCTCCGTACATGCCGGAATGCAGATCGGTAGCAGCTCCGCGGGCCTCGATTTCGGTGTAGATCATGCCGCGCAGCCCAACGCATAACGTGGGCAGATCCGGCGCAAACATTTCCGTGTCGGAGATCAATGCAAAGTCGGCGCGCAAGCGCTCAGGGTGCTCGCGGACAAACTGCGCAATCCCTTCGCCACCAACTTCCTCTTCGCCTTCCAGGATGATGCGAATGTTCAGCGGCAGCTTGCCTTCATGCGCGTGCATCAAGCTTTCCAGCGCCTTGATGTGCATATACATCTGACCCTTGTCATCCACTGCGCCGCGGGCATAGATGTTGCCGTTGCGCTCCGCCGGCTCAAAGGGGGGAGTCGTCCACTCTTCCAGCGGATCGGGCGGTTGCACATCGTAGTGGCCGTAGCAAAGGCAGGTCACTTTTCCTTTGGCATGCAGCCAATCCGCGTAGACCAGTGGATGACCGCTGGTTTCAATCACCTCCACATGTTCCATGCCGATGCGTTTGAGTTCAGCCGCCAGAACTTCGGCAGCCTGGCGTACGTCGCCGCGATGTTCTGGCAACGTGGAGATCGACGGAATTCGCAACAGATCCTTCAGCTCATCAAGAAATCGGTTTTGATTCTGGCGTGCAAATTGGAGAGCTTCTGTCGGCATTAGCATTCCTCGGAATGTCAGACGTGCATGGTGAAGCGTGGTTCAGTATCGAGCCATCGATGGATCTGCAATCTGCGCCCAGCGTTCAATTCCGCCGGCCAGCGATTGCGCTCGTTCAAATCCCTGCTCGCGCAGCCAAAATACCACGCTGAGAGAGCGAACACCGTGGTGGCAGTACACGACGATGTTCGCGTCCGGATCCAGTTCCTGGTTGGCCCTCGACGGCATATCTCCCATGGGAATCAGGTGAGCTTCAGGCAAACGGCACAACTCCGCTTCCCACGGTTCACGTACGTCCAATAAGTAGAACGATTCTGCGCTGGGATTGGAGGCGGATTGTTTCAGTTTTTCCTGAAGATCTGGAACTGAAATCTCGTGATCCATATGAGACTTCAGAATACATGGCGGCGACGATTCCTGGAGTCAATCCTGGACAGCCTGCAGCGGCGAGCGATAATCCGGTCTCCATGGTACAAACAGGACAGGATAGGCACCATGGGATCTCCTGCTGTAGCGGCGGATTACCCACTTGTTCGGTGCCCAAAAGAAACGCAAAACTTTATGAGTCAAAGAGTTTTAATTGTCGAAGATGAACCCAATGCCCGCCTGGGATTGGCGGAACTGATTTCAGGGTGGGGATATGCCACAGAGGTGGCGGAAGACGGCGTCGAAGCCCTGGAACGCATCCAGGACTGGCACCCCACGATCCTGGTTTCCGATTTGAAAATGCCGCGCATGGATGGGCTGACGTTGCTCTCCCACCTGGTAAAGCTGCAGGACAAGCTGGCCGTCATTATGCTGACCGCGCAGGGCAGTATCGAAAGCGCCGTGGAATCGATGAAGATGGGCGCATTCGACTACATCCAGAAGCCGGTCGACCCGATTCGCCTGAAACGGCTGCTTGCCAGCGCCGGTTCGCAACAACAGGCAGAGCGGGAAATCGAGAACGTTCGCCGCAAGGTACAAGAAACCGGGGTGCTGGGTTCCCTGGTGGGAAAATCTGCTCCTATGCAAGAGATTTTCCGCTTGATTGAACGCATTGCGCCCAATAACGTTTCCGTTCTGATCACGGGAGAGAGCGGCACCGGCAAAGAAGTTGTTGCGCGAACATTGCACGAGTTAAGCGGACGCAGCAGTAAACCGTTTATTGCCGTCAATTGCGCCGCCATTCCGGAAACGTTGATTGAAAGTGAAATTTTCGGCCATGAGCGGGGCGCATTTACAGGGGCTGTGGAACGTCGCGCCGGCTGTTTCGAGCTTGCAGAAGAAGGCACGCTGCTGCTGGACGAGATTGGCGAAATGCCGATCGCCACGCAGGCCAAGCTGCTGCGCGTGTTAGAGGACCGCACGCTGCGCCGTCTGGGCAGCAAGGTCGAGACGCAGATTAACGTCCGAGTGCTGGCAGCCACCAACAAAGACCCCGCAACCGCAATCGCGGACGGCCATTTACGCAACGATCTGTTTTATCGGCTGAATGTTTTCAATATCGAGATGCCGCCGCTTCGCGGACATCGGGAAGATATCCCCCTGATTGCCGATTCGATGATTCACGCGATGAATGAACGCCATGGCTGCCAGGTGACCGGCATTGAGCCGGACCTGCTGCGCGAGTTCGAGTCCTATGACTGGCCGGGAAATGTTCGCGAGCTTCGCAATGTGTTGGAACGCGCCGTGGTGTTGTGCGGCAGCGGCATCCTGAGCCACCAGCATTTACCGCCAGGCTTCGGAGTGGCTCATATTTCGACCGTCGTCGATTCTGACCAGGTACAGATGCCGGTCGGAACCACGGTGGACGAAGCGGAAAAGAGGTTGATTCTGCGCACCCTGGAGTCGACGGGAAATAACAAGACCCGGGCTGCCGAAATTCTTGGAATCAGCCTGAAAACGCTGCACAATAAGCTGAAGGAATACGGAAGTTCGGCGGAGAGCAGTGATTAAGCCCAGACGGGCTGCGGTGACGCATCCATCGGGGATCGCTGAAGTTTCTCGATAATTTTGAGAGCCGGAGGAATTCGCGGCCCCACCCCAGGGAATCAATCCAGCATCCGCCATGAGAATCCGCCTCAAGCTCGTATTAGCAATCACCGTGATGGTCTCCGCCATGGTGATCGTGCTGTCCGCTCTTTACTTGTCGCAATTGCTTTCAGAAAGAATCCAGCAGAGCTATCGCCACACCGATATTGCTGCCCACCAGGTGATGCTGGCGGCGCGCGCGGCGGTCGAGCACGGCATGGCCCATGTTGCTCTACCCCCCAACGACCCCGCCGCACTGAACGATGCGGTGGAGCGCGCCCTGCAACAGGATGCCGCACTGCACCTGATGTTGTCCTCGTTTATCCGTTACGAACCGACCATCTACGACATCAATATCGCCGGCAGTGACGGCAAAATTCTTCTGAGTACCGACCCGCTCTCTCAGGGTCACCCCATGGCGCACCAGCCCAGTTTCGTTTCACTGCAGGAGCAAACCGCCTGGCAAAAATTTCGTATCGTCTTCGGGAAGCCCGCAGTGTATGCCGTCGATTCTCGATTGGATCGGGAGAATCACGCTAGATTCCTGACAGTTCGGGTCGGAGTGCGGACGACATTTCTTCGCAGCCAGCTGGCTCCATGGTTGCGCGCGGAATTTGTGATTGTGGTTCTCTCGGTGCTGCTGACCATCGTGCTGGCAGCCTTGCTCTCTAACATGGCGCTCCATCCGCTGCAGGTAATCAGCGACCGCCTCGACCAATTCATGCTCGCCGAGCCGCAGCCGGTTTCAGAACCAGGATTGCTGTTGGCGAAGTCGGACGAAATTTCTCGAGTCTCCAGCAAGATCGAACGCATCGGCCAGCGGATGCGCAGTGTGGAAGAAGTTTTCACTGCGCTGAAAGAAAACCTGGACCAGGTGCTGGAGAACCTGCAGGACGGTGTCATGCTGTTTACACAGGATGCTCGCGTGGTGATGGTCAGCGATTCCGTCGAGCATTTTCTGGGGATGACCCGGCAGCAAATGCTGGGAGTCGAGCTGCACGACATCTTCGATCGCCAATCCATGCTGGGCCAGGTGGTGCGGCGCGCGTTCAATGCGCGCATGATGTTGATGCAGGAAGAAGTAATTACGGAGACGGGCCGCCGCATTCAGGTCTCGCTCGACTTTATTCATAGTGAAGACCCAACAACCCCGGCCGACACGCTAGGAGCCTTGCTGACCCTGCACGACACCGAATCCATCAGCAAGATTGAAAACGAGCTAGAAGTATCGCGGCGTCTGGCGGACCTGGGAAGGCTGACCTCCGGCGTCGGTCACGAAGTCAAGAACCCGATCAACGCGATCGTTGTGCATCTGGAGCTGCTGCGCGAGAAACTGGCTCGAAACGATAGCAGCGCGGAGCGGCACGTCGATGTGATTCACAATGAAATTCGGCGCCTCGATCGAGTTGTGCAAACCTTGATCGATTTTTCGCGGCCGGTCGAACTCGATCTGGCGATGCACGATCTACGTTCGATCGTGACTACCGTTCTGACCCTGGCGGAGCCGGATCTGGCACAGCGATCCGTCAAAGTGGTCAGCATGATGCCCGGCTCCCCTGTCTATGTTCGAGTGGATGCCGATATGATTCAGCAGGCACTGTTGAATGTGCTGTTGAATGGCGCTCAATCCATGGCCGACGGAGGAGAGCTGCACGTGGAACTGCGCCAGCATGGCCATGAAGCCACCCTGCGAATCCGCGACCAGGGATGTGGCATTCCGCGCGAGATACTCAGCCGCATCTTCAATCTCTACTTCACCACCAAGCGGGATGGAACTGGGATTGGGCTGGCGATGACGTATCGTATACTGCAACTCCACAATGGTTCGGTTCAAGTAGAATCTGAGGTGGACGTTGGCACACAGTTCACCCTCCGGCTTCCAGTGACTTCCCTGCCGGAACCAAAATCGATTCTTAGCACAAGTGCCGGCTAGATTCACAAGCGAATCGTAGGTCGATCGGCGTAGGAGTGAAGTCTGGCCCGTCGAAGAAATGCAGGGGAAGAATGCGGTACTGGCGCTTATTTTTTGTTTCATTCCTGCTGATGTTGTCGATCGCTGGCTGCCATCGCAAGCCTGAGCGAGCGCTCCCGCCACCTCAAGCGCAAGCTCCCTTGATCACTCCGCTTCCAACCTTGCCGCCGCTCGCCTTGAAACCTGTGATCCTGGCGCAGTCACAGCCAGCTCCACCCACTACGCCGCCGCCGGTTGTACCTCCACCGCCCAAAAAACATACTGCCAAGGTTCGCCATCACCACACGCCGGCGAAGGGAGAGACGGAAGGGGAGTCGACCGAGACGCAAACATCAGCCGGCAATACAACGCCTCCGTCTGCTCCCGGGACAGCTGTCATCGGCCAGCTCTCCGCCGACGATGCCACGGCAACTCCCTCCGACGCCGCGCAGGCGAAACACCTGATCGACTCGACGGAGAATGAGTTGAAGAAGCTGTCACCCAAGCAACAAGCGGATCACAAAGACTCCGTCGCCCAGGTGGATTCCTTCCTGGCGCAAGCGCGGCAGGCATTGAGCATGAATGATGTGGTGGGTGCGCAGACCCTGGCCAATAAAGCGAAGATTCTTGTCGACGAATTATCGAAGTAATCGCGATGAGCTTTAGGAATCTGCGCGGGGCTGTTTAGCGCTCGCCCCACTTCAATTTTGCCCGCAGCACATCGAAGAAGCTGTTGCCGCTCCTGCGAATCAGGCGGATGGTGTAGCGGGACCGGCAGCAATTCAATTCATCCCCCAGGTGCAATTCCACCGCCTCCTGACCGTCGACCGTCAAATAAATCTGCTCTGGAATTCCTTCGATGGTGAGAGTGATCCTTGCGTCTCCACGCACCACCAGCGGCCGCACCGTCAGTTGATGTGGACAAACGGCGGTGATGATCATGCCATCAATATCCGGGGCGAGAATGGGCCCGTTGGCGGCGAGGTTATACGCGGTCGAACCCGTCGGCGTGGCGACGATGACACCGTCTGCACTGAATTGAGCTACCGTCTGCTCGCCGGCCTTGACCAGGATGCTGACCATGCGCGCGATGGTGCCCTTCGAGATCACCACATCATTCAGCGCTTCAAACTCATGATGCACCAGGCCACCCCGACGAACCTCTGCATGCAGCATGGCGCGTTCATCGATGGTGCAGCCGTTCTGCCGCCAGCTTTCGAGCGTTGTGAAGAGCTCCTCCACCGGAACTTCTGCCAGAAATCCAAGGGAGCCCAGGTTGACACTCAGGATGGGCGTCTGAGTGCGCGCGAAGGCTCGCGCCGCGGCCAGCAAGGTTCCGTCGCCACCCAGCACGATGACGAACTCCGGCTGACGCTCGTGCATCAGGTGCCGGGGCACGACGTCGCCCGATCCCAGGTAGGCTGCGCTCATGGGGTCCAGTACGGCCGCATACCCATGCTGTTTCAGCCAAACCACCAGTTCCGGCAGGATGGTTGCCAACTCCGGCTTTTGCGGTTTCGACATGATTGCGATCGATCGCATGCGTTCTCCCCTCAGAATCGAGCGTAAACCAGAAACTCACGATTTCCATCACCACCCGGAATGGGCGAATCCATGACCCGCGTTTCCACAGCGCCGTGGGCGTCTAAAGTCTGTCTCACTCGATCGATGGCGCGCTGATGCGCGGCAGCGCTGGTAACAATTCCACCTTTGCCGACAAATTCCTTACCCGCCTCGAATTGCGGCTTGACCAGGATTACCGCCTGGCGGCGGGAGTCTCCGGTCTTCAAGGGAAAGGCAGCAGGAATGACCGCTGGCAAAATCAGCGAGGCTGCAATAAACGAGACATCGACGACGAAGAACTCGATCCCAGGTGGCAGCATGTCCGCGGTAAGGTGGCGCGCATTGGTGTGCTCCAGCAACTGCAGGCGCGAGTCCGAACGTAACTTCTCCGCCAATTGACCGTGACCGCTGTCGACACCGACGACACGCGAAGCACCTCGCTGCAACAGGCAATCGCTGAATCCGCCCGTCGAAATGCCGATATCGAGACAGGTGCGGCCGGCAACATCGATCTTCCAGGTATCCAAGGCTGCCGCCAGTTTCACTCCACCGCGGCTGACGTAGGGAATGTCTTGCTCAATTGCCTGAATCAGTTGCCTGTTGTCGACCAGGAAGCCGGCTTTGGTGACGATGGAACCATCGACGGAAATTTGTCCGGCAGAGATTCTCTGCTGCGCGCGCGTGCGTGACGAGGCCAGGCCCTGACCAACCAGCAGCTTATCCAAACGAAGCTTCATGCCTGCACCGATATCCACCGATGGTTCACGGTTCTTGCCAGCTTGCATGCCGCCCCAGGATCAAGATCCTGTGAGGTAGACCTGGATACCATTGCCCGTCAGCGGCAAGGTTGTGTCGATGGTGTCGTCGATCGTTTGAATGATGGTCAGAATGTTCGTGTCCGGTGACACAACGTAGACCTTGCCCGTAGGCGTTCCGGTAGTGGCGGCAATCGACATCGGGTGAATGGTGCAAAGAACATTTGGATTGCCCGCCGCGCAGGGCGCCTGCGGTAGCGCTATGGTCTGGGTGACAGTATTACTGGTCAGGCTGACGACGCTGACGGTTCCATCGCCACGATTGGCCACGTAGGCTCGGGTCCCATCCTGCAACACCGAGACGGACGATGGGCTGTTTCCGACCGGCACTGTGGCGATAATCTTGCCGAAGTTAGGACTGTCGTTACCGTAGACATCTTCGCTGATGTTGATCAAGGTCAGCGTGTTGGAACCCGCATTCGCGACCGCAAGAATCGAGCCGGTGTTGTAAATATCCGCCCAGACTGGGTCCTGTCCAACAGCAATCTGGCCTGCCGGTACACCCGGCTGGTTGGCGATGAGGTTCGCGCTTGTGTCGATCTGATTCTGCTGGCTATCGATCACCGACACTGTACCGCTGCCCTGATTCAGGACAAACACGCGGCGGTTGTCTGAACTCATCACGCCATAGACCGGGCAGAGTCCAAGCGGCAAGTTAGACGACGGAGTGTTGGTCGTGGTCTCGATTCCGGTAGCAACTCCAGGAGCATTGGAACCTGGACAGCTGGGAGTGGGCAGACCGCTATCCACGTAGCTGATCGCATAGATGCGTTGTGCGGTTCGGTTGCCCACCAGATACGCGGGATATTGTGACGCCGATGGATTGGCCGCATCCGTTAAAGGAATCTCCAGGAAACCGGCGGGAGCAACCGCGCCATTCGCCGTTCTCATCACCTCGACAGAACCGCGACCGGTCTGCGAGACGTACAGATAATTTGTGGTCGACAACATGGTGCTGGGGTCGGCATTGGCAAGCAGGGTGCTGGAATACACCTGGTGGCTTTCCACCGTGGTGGAGATGCTGAAGTTGGTCACCGTTCCATCGGTATTGGTGTTGTAGAAGATTCCGCCGCTGCCATTGCTGTTGGGGGCCAGACCTACCCAGCGCGGTCCATTTCCAAGATTCAATCGAACCGCCAGAGAGTCGCCGGAGAAATCCACCAGCGATCCATACCCCGGCACTGTGCTCGTGGAGCAAATCTGGTCGAGGGTCGGCGCAGAGACATTGGTGTTGTTGCCGCAGGAGGTCACGATCGCATACTTGGTTGGCTGCGACGACGGCTGGACCGGGGGTACGCTCGTGACAACAGGACGGTAAATATCTCCACAGCCCAGCATGAAGGCGAATATGAGACTCGATCCCAATAATTTCCAGGGCCTTCTTCGCCCAAAAACTGACAACACTCGTGAATACCCCATGGTTTCCAACAATCAATTGAAGCTGTCAAGATTGTAAATCAGCGCCGATGTTTTCGCGGTACTCCGACCAGGTTTCCTGTTCGCCGCCAGGCGGCCGTTTCCCCGATACTTTCTGGCAGCATTTCAATGGAGATGCAGACGCCAAAGTGTGTAGCTGGCCATCTCATGCAGGTACCGCTCCACAATATCGAACTGGTTGATGGATTTGCCCGGTTCCCGCGGATTCAGCAGTACATGCAGCCCCTTGGCCCGGCATAGTTCGCGAATGCGAAACATGTGGGTTCCGTCACTGACGACGAGAATCGTCCGCAGATGATTCTCCCTGGCAATCGCTGCCAATCGATCAACAGATTCCTCGGTATCGCTGCTGGTGGTTTCTGCGATGATCCTGCGGTCGGGAACTCCATGGGTCAAAAAGAAATCGCGGCCCACTGCACCTTCGCTCATTTGCGGATCGTATTGCGCTCCCTCACCGCCGCCAAGAGAAATCAGCAGCGGTGCCAATCCACGCCGGTATAGATCGAGCGCATGCTCCAGGCGAGCATTCAGGACTGGAGAAGGCCGACCGTTATATTCCGCTGCGCCAAACACGGCAATTGCATCGGCCGGCAAGGTCTGGATGGTGTAAGAAGTTGTGCGGATTTCTATGAACAGCCACCAGAACCACGCGAAGCAGGCCAGCAGCACAAGCGTGATAATCCCCCGCAGGATTCGACGAACAATGCCGCGGACCCTGTTGGGCTCCGGCTCGTAGTCTTCTTCCCAATCGGATTCTTCGGGTTCGATATCGGGCATTCCTCGAGACTCCGCTACTGCAATGCGAAAGCGATCTCGTGCGTTGGAATTGCGCCCTCGCGCAGAATCTGCCAGGTTCCCGGACCCGCCGACAGATCCACAATGGTGGTCGGAAGGCTTCGTCCGGTCGGACCTCCATCAACGATCAAAGGCAGGCGATCGCCAAGCTGATCGCGAACTCCCATGGCGTGGGTACACTCTGGAGCGCCAAACGCATTCGCGGAGGTCGCCGTCACCGGCAGTCCCAGCATTCGAACCACGGCCCGCGGAATCGCCGCGTCAGGAACTCGCAGAGCCACATTCCCAGTATTTGCTGTGACTCGCAGCGGCAGACGTGTTCCGGCACGCACGATGACCGTTAGAGGTCCCGGCCAGAAGCGCTCGGCCAGGCGGTCAAACTGGGAGTCAAGATTGCGCGCAATCTCGTAGGCCTGCGCGACATCGGCCAGCAACAAAGACAGCGGCTTGTGACGCAGCCGCATCTTGATGTCGTAAATCAACTCGACGGCATGCAGATTAACTGGATCCACAGCCAGGCCATAAAACGTGTCCGTCGGCAAGCCAACGACACTCCCCGCTCGCAGGCAGCGCACAATGTATTCGATCTTCTCCGGCTCCGGCTCGTCCGGCTGCACGCGCAGTATTTCCGCTGACAAACGATTTCTCCACGTCCGCGAGTTTTCGCCCGAAGAGTTTGAAGGCTGAAAATATTTTCGAGCTTGATCCATGATACCCGTTCGTTGATGCTTGGAAGAACGCAAATGCAACTCCGGCCGATTTCGTCGCCATGAGGTGGAAGTTATTTCGTCGCCTTCGACTTCGTATCCGGGGTGCGAATATGCTCCGGTCGAAATCCCAGACCCACGACCCGAGCTGGAATTCGCCGCAACCAGGGAAATTGCTGGAGAAGCTTGAACGGCAGCGGTAGACGTCGAACGGGAGTCTGCCTGCCCAGAGCGGGTCGGATGAACTTGCGATGCATAAATACTTGAACGGCTTGCGTCATGCGTGTCGGAAAACTGCGCCGCGCTTGCACCTGGCGCAGGTCGTCCTCGCGCACCGTGCAGCGCAACAACGGCAATGCCAGCTGATTTGCCGCGGCGACCGCGTCCTGAATGGCAAGGTTAATGCCGACACCTCCGACAGGAGACATGGCATGGGCACAGTCGCCAATGCACAGCAGTCCGGGCTTGGACCATTGGCGCAAGCGATCCACGGCTACCGTCAGCAGCTTGACGGCATTCCAGTCTTCAATTTCATTCGTTCGAGAACTCAGAAACGGAGCTATCTCCGCCAGGTCCTGCCGAAATGACGGCAATCCTCGCTGCTGAATGTCAGCAAAACTCCCTTTGGGGATCACATACGCGCACTGCCAATACTCGGCGCGATCAATCGTCACCAAGATCTTTCCGCCGCTAAAACGCCCCAGGCTCTGGCCCGGGTCAGAGGACTGTCGCGACACCCGCATCCACAACACATCAATGGGAGCACCCAGATCCAGAACCTCCAGCCCTGCACTGGAGCGGACGGTAGAGCGCCGGCCATCCGCGCCCACGGTCAGATCCGCGTGAACCTCCAGCGTTCCGTTCGGCGTGGTGGCTCGTACTCCTCGCACGCGGCCATTTTCTTTCAGCAAACTTGTCACTTCCGATTCCATCCGCAAATGAAAGTGTGGATACTTCTTGGCTTTCTCTGTCAGGAAATTCAGGAAATCCCATTGCGGCATGAGAGCGAGAAATTTGGCATGGGTGGGGAGATGGGTGAAATCGCCGATGATCGCGGAGAAGCCATCCACTTCAGCGCCGATCTGAGACAACTGCTGATGCGGCCTGCGAAGAAAATCTTCCAGCAAACCCAGTTCATACATCAGCTCCAGTGTCGACGGATGAATGGTGTCGCCGCGGAAATCCCGCAGAAAATCGGCGTGCTTTTCCAGCACCACTACGTCCACTCCAGCCCGAGCCAATAGAAAGCCGAGCATCATTCCCGCGGGACCGCCGCCGGCGACGCAGCAGCGGGTGTCCAACACTTCGGATGCGTCGACTTTGGATTCCATTCTGGTTCCCTCTCGGAACGGTTCGATTCTCCGATTATGGCGGAGGCTCCGCCACGCGTACAGCGTAAAATCGCGATGTATGCCGGACTTTGTGGCCTCCGTTTCCGCTGAGATAATCCGCAGCCGCCAGAATGCGCGGCTGAAAGATCTGCGTCAGCGTTTGCTGCATCCCGCAGTCGGTGAGGACGGGCTCATCGCCATTGAAGGCGATCATTTGCTGCAAGAGGCGCAGCGCAGCAGCTTGCGGTTTGATACCGTCTTCCTGCGCGAAGATCGGTTTGCGGAAACAGGCTGGCATTTTCCGAGCCACGTGAAAGTTCTGACCGTCGCTGCTGACGCGTTCGATCATGCCTGTGCAACCGATGCTCCCCAGGGCATCGCCGCGCTGGTGAAAGCGCCTGAATGGGCGTTGGAATCGGTACTCGCCGCAAACGAGCCTCGGCTCCTCATCCTGGCAGGGCTGCAGGACCCAGGCAATACGGGCACGATCATTCGCTCTGCCGAAGCGTTCGCTGTCAGCGGAGTTTTGCTGACTCCCGGAAGTGTCAGCCCGTGGAACCAGAAAGCGCTGCGCGCCTCCGCGGGTTCAAATTTTCGACTTCCGGTTGTTTCATTGGCAAACGTCTCGCTGCTGCGCGCCCTCGCTGAAAAAAGAATTCCTATGTACGCCTGCGTCGCCGACGCTGGAGCTTCCATCGTTGAGGCCGACCTGCGCGGACCGATCGCCTTCGTCATCGGCAATGAAGGCGCGGGAATTTCGGATGAAATTGCATCCTTCTGCAAAGGCAGCCTCCACGTGCCGTGTCCGGGCCAGGTGGAATCGTTGAACGCGGCCATCGCCGCCTCGATTGTGCTCTACGAGGCATCGCGGCAACGCCGCTTCGCATCCCTCGAAAGCAAGCCATGAGCCTGTTCGATGCACTTCCCGGTGATCCCGCATACTTGAAAGAGCCGCCTGAAGACTTACGCCAGCGACCGCTCGCCGAACGCATGCGCCCGCGCACGCTGGATGAGTTCGTCGGCCAGGAACATCTTCTAGGCCCCGGCAAAGCGCTGCGCTTGCAGTTGGAAACCGACGACACCACATCGATGATCCTGTGGGGACCGCCTGGCGTCGGGAAAACCACGCTGGCCAAGATCATCGCCCACACCACCAAGGCCACGTTCATCGAATTTTCCGCAGTCGTCAGCGGCATTAAAGAAATCAAGCAGGTCATGGCGGAAGCCGACCAGGCCGCTTCTGCCGGCATGCGCACCATTCTTTTCATTGATGAAATTCATCGATTCAACCGCAGCCAGCAGGATGCGTTTTTGCCGTATGTCGAGCGAGGCGCGATTCGACTGATCGGCGCGACCACGGAGAATCCGTCCTTCGAATTGAATGCCGCGCTTCTCTCCCGCTGCCGCGTGTATGTCCTGGAGGCGCTGACCGATGAACAAATCGTCGCGCTATTGCATCGGGCGCTCACAGATAAACAGCGGGGTCTCGGCGGATTCGGAATCACTTCACCGGAAGATGCGTTGCAGGTGATTGCGGGATATTCAAACGGCGACGTGCGGCGTGCCTACAACGTGCTGGAAGCCGCGGTTCGGTTGGCCGCGAGTGCAGGCCAGACAAGCCTGGATGGGCAGCTGATTGCCGATGCCGTGCAACAGAAAACGCTGCTCTATGACAAAAGCGGCGAGGAACATTACAACCTGATCTCCGCCCTGCACAAATCCATTCGCAACAGCGATCCGGATGCGGCGCTCTATTGGCTGGCACGCATGTTGCGCTCCGGCGAAGACCCGATGTATTTGGCGCGCCGACTGGTACGGATGGCGTCAGAAGACATCGGCCTGGCCGCCCCAGAGGCGCTGAACCTCACGCTTTCCGCGCGCGATTCGATGGATTTCTTAGGCAGTCCCGAGGGCGATCTGGCACTGGCGCAGGCCGCGGTCTATCTCGCGCTCGCACCCAAGTCGAACGCACTGTACACAGCCTACGGCGCGGTCACGCGTGATGTGGAACAAACGCGCGCCGAACCGGTTCCGCTGCATTTGCGCAACGCACCGACACGCCTGATGGAAGCACTCGACTACGGCAAGGGCTATCGCTATGCGCACGATGAAGAAGGTGCCGTCTCCGACATGGATTGCCTGCCGCCGGGATTGATCGGGCGCAAGTATTATCAGCCTACCGATCGCGGCCGCGAGAAGATGCTGCAGCAGCGCATGGAAGAGATCGAGCAGCTGCGAAAGAAGAATCGCAAATAGCCCTGATGCAGCCACCTTCAAGAGGTGGTCAGAAAATAAGCTTCAGCCGCACGCATCACGGCCTCGCGGTCGATATAAGGTTTTCGGCCTTCGTATCTCGCGACCCAACGAATCTGATTCACCAGGTCCCTCGCGTAGCATGGCCGCAGCAAGTCTGAGTGGCTATGAATCACATCGACCAAGCCCTGGAGAACCTCTGCATCGTATTCAATTGCATATTCGCTGGCGACCCGGCGAAAAATCTCCTGGAACTGGCCCTCGGAAACCCCGCCTATTTTGATCTTGGTGTGAATTCTCCGCAAGAAGGCCTCGTCCAGCAACTGCGAAGGATCCAGGTTGGTTGAAAACACCACCAATATCTCAAATGGGATTTCGATTGTTTTCCCGCCTGCCAAGCTGAGAAAATCAGTCCTGCGATCGAGTGGAACAATCCAGCGGTTCAGGAGCGCTTCCGGTTGCAGCCGCTGCCGTCCAAAATCGTCGATGATTAGGACCCCATTGTTGGCTTTCATTTGTACCGGGCCAACGTAGAACTTCGTGGTCGGATTGAATTGCAGGTTCAGCATATCGCCCGTCAGCTCGCCGCCGACCAGAACTGCAGGACGATCGCAGAGCACCCATCGCCAGTCGCTGTCCCAGGCCGCAGATTCGGAAACCGCCTTGTGGACCACGGGATCGTAGACCGTGATGATTTGGCCATCGACTTCCACTGCGTACGGTATCCACACCTTGTCCTCGGCAACAACCCGCGACAGGGTTTCCGCGATCACGGTCTTTCCGACCCCGGTCGGTCCGTAGAGGAAAATTGAGGTGCCGGAATTTAGTCCTGTTCCGAGCTGCGACAGAATTCTGCTGTCCAGCACAAGATGTGCAAAGGCCCGTTCAACGTCGGGCGGATGCACTTCGACGTCGCCGGCACTTTGCAGGCGGACTTGCTTCACATAGCTTTCGAGAGACACTGGCGCGGCGCCCGCATACTGGCATTGCGACAGCAACTCCAATGCCCGGGATCTGCCCTGGGATGTGATCGCGATATCGGGAACGTTGCGGGACATGCCGGTGACTTCGCAGAGCTGTTGCGTCCTCATTCGGACAAATAGTTCCTCGACAATATTCAGGCTTAGCCGGATGTGCCTGGATAGCTCAAGAAGCGAGAACGGACCGAACAAATAGAGGGCTTTCAGAGCCAGGTCGTCCAGGACTCCCTGATGCACGCCAACTTCGGAAACTTTTTCGGGTTTGTACAGCGGTCCGTCCAAGGACGTACTATTTCTTGGATCATCCATTTTTGTTGGTCCTCCAGGAGCCGCACCTGGCACGGAGACATAGTAGCAGTTCACGATCCCGTGAACAGACTGATTTCACTGGAGGAGACGAGAGCCACCGCGGTTGCAACCATCGGCTGGATCGCAAAGTATTGCGCGCTCCAGACACAATCACCCGCCAATCCAGCCAGATCCAATCGCTGTGGCACTGGAATGAAGAACGATCTATTCGGCACGCAGGTTCTTCAACGCGTCTAACACAATTCCCGTGGTCAACACTTCCGGCAACAACGTAGGCGCAGATTGCGGTCCCCCGGAATAGAGCGCGTAGGTCGGAACTCCACTGCGGCCGAGCTGGGTGAGCGCTGCGGTGATGGTGTCATCGTGATTCGTCCAGTCAGCGCGCATCATGACCACACCGCTTTTGCGGAAGGCCTCTTCCACATCCGGCCGGTCGAGCACCACGCGCTCATTCACCTGGCAACTGAGGCACCACGCCGCGGAGAAATCGACGAACACCGGCTTCCCTTGTGCTCTCAGCGCGGCCAGCCGTTCCGGACTGAAGGGCTGCCAAGTTGTCGCCTGCGTGGAAGTCTCGTATGTCGTAACGCGCACAGGCATCGCCTTGGCCGCGAGGGACGGAAGCGCAATTGCGGCTGCCAGTAAAACGATGGCCGCCACCGTGGACACACCTTTCGCCGGCCAGCGACCCAGAACCCATCCCGCAACCGCAGTCAGCAGCATCCCCGCGAGCAACGCGGCGACTCCGTTACTACCGGCGACCTGGGCGAACACCCACACCATCCAGATCACCGCAAGAAATATTGGGATGGACACGGCCTGCTTCAGATATTCCATCCACGCGCCCGGTTTCGGCAGCAGGCGTATCCATGCCGGCTGCAGCGTCAGCAACACGTAGGGCGCGGCCAGGCCCAGAGCGAGCAGGGTGAACACTGCAAATGTGACGAGCGCGCTTTGCGATAGCGCGAAGCCGATCGCCGCTCCCATAAATGGTGCGGTGCACGGAGTAGCAACGACGGTCGCCAACACTCCAGTAAAAAAGCTGCCGGAATACCCGCCACGCTGCGCCAGCTCGCCGCCGACACTGGTAACGGAAAGACCAATCTCAAACATTCCCGCCAGGCTGAGTCCAAGAAAGAAAAACAACAGCGCCATGCAGGCGACGAAGTAGGGCGATTGAAATTGAAATCCCCAGCCAAGATGATGACCGCCGGCGCGCAACACCAATAGCAGCGCAACGATTGCCCAGAAGGAAACAAGAATTCCCAGCGCGTACATGGCGCCGTGAGCGCGCATCCGCTGGCGCTCATGGCCGGAAGATTGCACCAACGCCAGCCCTTTGATGAACAGCACCGGAAACACGCACGGCATCAGATTCAGAATCAGCCCACCAAGAAATGCCAGCCCCAGGACGCGCAAGAGGCCGCCGGTGCGATTCCGGGGCGTGAAGCTGCCCGTGGCGTATCCCGGCGTGATCGGCGACGTGAATTGATACGACGTACCATCCGGAAATTTCAGGAGTCCATGCAATGTCGCCGGAACTTGCTGCAGATCTTTCGCCTTGTCAACCGTGATCCACACGCCATCGGCCTGCGGCTGCAAGGCCTGCGGCGCTGCATTGGCGATGACATTCTGATCGAATGGATAAAATTCGCACTCGCCGCGCTCTTCCCCGTGACGCGAATGACAAAAGCCGTCTTGGTTTGCTGTACCTGACCGAGACATGCCCGCAGGCAAGGCTCGCGGCAACGTCCGCTCCGCAGCGATGAAGAGCGGCTCCGTGGCTGGATTGTTTGCGCCGGGTTGAGCGGTGACCGGAACAGCTTTGCTCGATCTCGGCTTTACCGGGAATGCAAACATTGCTGCACACCAGGAAATGCAATTGTCCGCGAAGGACTGCGTTCGTCCCTGGGTGAAGGCTGGCATCGGCGCGCATCGGAATCGGCAGCAAGACTTCATGCTGATAGCCGAAATCCATCAGCGGTCCCAGCGGCAACCGCTCCGGCGCAGGAAATTGCAGATCGCCCGCGGTGATTCCAGCAGGCAGATGCCAGTCGACGCGTGGCGGCTCTCCGGCATCGCCGGCATTGACCCAGTAGATGTGCCAGCCCGGATCCAATACAAAATGGAGGCCAGCCAGAAAATCATGAATTGGCGCGATGCTGTTCGTTTCCGTCACCAGCTCGACAGTCAAATGCGAGGCCCGTACGGGCGCAGCAAAACCGCGGCCACAAAAGAAAAGCAAACACGTGAGAGCGGCCAACAGAAGCAGTCGGCCTACGATGCAGGCGCGGCCCGTCCTTTCTCACCCGCGAATTCGGATACACGCTCAACGGCTACCCTTCTCCGCCGTCCAGCGCAAATGCTCTTTAAAGATGCATCGATCCGCCACCACTTTAATCCCGTTGGCTTCCGCATGCGCAGTCGCTTCCGGATGCATCACGCCTTCCTGCAGCCATAAATACTTGGCACCGATGGCGATGGTTTCGTCGACAATCTTCGGCACAAATTCCGACGCGCGAAACACGTCCACCAGGTCCACGGGAAAAGGAATCTCGGCCAGCGTCGGGTAACAATCTTCGCCCAGCACGCTGGTCAGCATCGGATTCACAGGGACAATGCGATATCCACGCCGTTGCATCTGCGCCGCGACGCCGTGACTGGCGCGCTCCGGCTTGTCGGAGATACCAACGACAGCGATGACCTTACTTTTCTCTAGAATCTCATCGATCACTTCGGGTTCGTTCAAAGCTACCTCCAGATTTCACTTCGCAATATGGGCGTGCCTAATCCAAATCCTCAACTGGTCCTGCTGGATAATTCCCTTCCCGCCGCAGCCGCAAAAATCCGCGGATAAATATGTCCAGATCGCCGTTCAAGACGCGATCGACATCGCCGGTCTCCACGCGTGTCCGCAAATCTTTCACCATGCGATACGGCTGCATGACATACGAGCGAATCTGGGATCCAAAATTGATCTCCAATTTTGCGTCTTCAATCTTCCGAGTGATGGCGCGCTGTTTCTCCAACTCATATTCATACAATCGCGAGCGCAACATCTTCATCGCCTTCTCGCGATTTTTATGCTGCGATCGCTCGTTCTGACACGATACGACAATCCCCGTCGACAGATGCGTCATGCGCACCGCCGAGTCCGTGGTGTTCACATGCTGACCGCCCTTGCCACCGGACCGATAGGTGTCAATCCGCAAATCTTCTGGCTTGATATCAATCTCAATCGAGTCGTCGATCTCCGGCGAAACAAACACGCTGGCAAATGAAGTATGGCGACGCTTGGCAGAATCGAAGGGAGAAATGCGCACCAGCCGATGCACGCCGGTCTCACCGGAAAGCAATCCATACGCATAGTCGCCGCTGATGGTGAAGGTGGCAGATTTGATGCCAGCTTCATCCCCCGACTGGTAATCGTTGATCTCTGTCTTGAAACCTTGTTGCTCGGCCCAGCGCAGATACATGCGCATCAGCATCTCCGCCCAGTCCTGGGATTCAGTGCCGCCCGCCCCGGGATGAACAGTCACAATTGCGTTCAGCGGATCGGTTTCTTCTGACAACATGGTGCGCGATTCCAGAGCCTCGGAAAATGAACGCAGGCCTTCGATTTCTCGCAGCAGGTCGGGCTCGACCTGTTCGCCTTCACGAGCCAACTCAAAATACGCAGCAATATCGTCGCGACGGCGGCGCAGTTCTGTATCGTCCGCCAATAAGGATTCCAATCGCTTGCGCTCGCGCATCAATGGCTGCGAAACCGCGGGATTGGCCCAGACGGAGGGGTCGGCTACTTTTTGTTCGATGGAGGCGAGTTCTTTGCGCAGGCGTTCCGCGTCAAAGATACTCCTGCAGATCGCGAACTTTTTGCTCTACGGGATTGTAGGCAAACTCTAAATCATTGAGCATGGCGGATCAGTCTTGGTAGTAGATTTTGGTTCGTGGTCGATAGTTGTTTTGAACAGCCCCGTCGACGGCAAGAACTATTGCGATTATGGCACATAGCCAGGCAAGCAGGTCGCCGTGACGAGTGTAAAAAGTCTCTCGCGAGATGTAATTGAAATGCGCCGCCAGCGAGGTCTCCACGTGACGCGGGGAGCTCTGCACCACCTGGCCGCGCGGATCGATCACGGAGGTGACACCGCTGTTCGTATCCACTAACAACCAGCGATCGTTTTCAATGGCGCGCATTCGGCTCATATTCAGATGCTGCCAGGGCGCGCTTGTGTCTCCGTACCAGCCATCGTCGGAAATATTCACCAGCACATCCGCGCCGAGCTTTACAAACTGGCGCACCTCATCGGCAAAAATCGACTCGTAACAGATAAAGACGCCATAGCGATGGCCGTCGGCTGCAAACACCACACGCTGCTTGCCGGGCGTCATGTGGCCCACCTGGTCGGTCAGCGATCCGGCGAAGGACAACAATTCCGGAAACGGGGTGTACTCCCCAAACGGAACTAAATGCATCTTGTCGTATCGGCCGATAAAATTTCCGTCCGGAGCAACAAACGAAGCCGAGTTATACATGGGAGGCCGCGATTGTCCGGTTTCGCGATCGACGGCGATATCGCCAACAATCATCGGCGCATGCGCATCTTCGGCGAGCGCAGAAATCCAATGACGAAATCTGGCGTCCCCATCTTCAAACGGCGCCGGAGACTCAGGCCACACAATCACATTGATTGCGGATCGAGGAGGTTTGCAGTCTGGCTGAATCTGCGATGCCCCGCGCAATGGCAACCCCGAATAGAACGGATTGCAAACCTTTTCGCTGAGCGCAGCAAAATGCTGCATCTGCTTGTCGAACTGGTCGCCGACCCAGGAAACTCCGGCGACATTCAAATTCGGCTGCAACAACATCGCAGTGGAGTTGGTCGTTTCTTGCGGAAGACGCTGGTCGTATCCCTTCCACAATCCCGCCGCCAACAGAATCGCCAGCAGCGGCGGAAGCAATCGTGCGCGCCATTCGCGGAAAAGAAACAGGCTGGCGATGGCGCAGTTTCCTGCCATCAAGACAAAGGAGATTCCATACGCTCCCGTCCAGGTCGCCAATCGCGTCAACAAAAGGTTGTCGATCTGGGAGTCGCCCAGTTGATTCCAGGGAAAGCTGGTAACACGCGCGCGCGCCAATTCGACCGCGACCCATAGCACCGGAGCCAATACAAGAGTCCAGACCGTGTTGCCCGTGGCTCGCTGGCTGAGGCTAATCAAAAATGCGAACAACGCGAAGTAGAGACCAAGATACAAGCAAAACAGGACCAGGATGACGCTTGCCATCACCGGAGAAAGATTCCCGTAGAGCTGCATCGTCGATTGAATCCAGTAACAGGTACCGCCGTACCAAAGAATGCCGCAGCAGTAACCAAGGAGGGTGTTGTGAGCAACGCGTCCCCAGCCGAATCCTTTTCGCGGAACCAGCAGGGCGATCAATAGAGGAATAAACGCGATCCATGCCAGCGCAGCACGCCAATGGGGCAGCGGGCCGGCGACCGGAAACGGCAGCACGAGCAGCACACCGCTCTCCGCCGCGAGCACCCAGCTCAACTTCGATCCAGCGCGCATCGTGAGCAGTCTACCATTCAATCGATACGTAATTTTTTTATCGAAAGCATTCTAGGCTTTCGGAGTACTCAGCAGTACACTCTTGGAATGCATCTCCTTCTCAGGGTCGTGGATCACGTGCTGGTGGCGATGTTCCTGATTGGCGGATTCGGTTCAGCATTCGTGATCGTCATTAGTTTTGCTGAAGATATGCATGAGCTTTTCAGCAAGAACGATTGATTGTGACGGAAGATTTATTGGACACGATGAAACTTCAATATCATGGGAGATCGGTTCTGCTTCAAGACGGGCTGAAACCAAATATTTTGATCGAGGCTCGCCATGGATGATCGAGCTAGTAACCAGGAACGGAAGTAATACCAGCGACCATGCCAGAGCAGACCGTTTCCGCGCCATCCGCAGCGAACCGCGTTCGCATCGTTGTTGCATCCACTGTGATGCTGACGTTTATCTCCTTTTGGAGCGCGGCTGCAATCGTACTGAACGATTTAGCGTCGTCCGCGTTCTATGCCGTAGGCATTGCGGAGCAGGATTTTGGCAAATCCGCACCCTGGATCGTACTCGGGGTCATGCTTTTTTCGTTCGCGGTGCGCGCCGTCTACGTCGAAAGCTGCTCGATGTTCACCCGCGGCGGCGTCTATCGCATCGTAAAAGAAGGACTGGGCGGCACGTTTGCCAAGGTCAGCGTATCCGCGCTGATGTTCGATTACGTGTTGACGGGCCCGGTCTCTGGCGTATCTGCCGGCCAATATATTGTTGGCTTACTGAATGAATTGCTGCGCATTTGTGCGGGCCATCAACTGCTCGGCGGCCTGCTGCTCGCTTCTCCCGGCCACGCGATCCAGTTGCCTGTCAACGGAACCGCGGCCGCAATCGCCGTCATCGTCACCTTGTTTTATTGGTGGCAGAACGTCAAGGGCATCGAAGCTTCCAGCCAACGCGCTGTCGACGTCATGAAAATCACCACCCTGATGGTGGTCATCATGATGGGCTGGGGAATTTTCTCCATCGTCTACAAAGGCGCGCATCTACCCCCGATTCCAGTTCCTTCCAATTTAAAGTTTTCTGCTGATTCATTCGGTTTCCTGCGGCACACCAGTCTGATGAAGACGTTCGGTCTGTTCGGCATTCTGATGGCGTTCGGACATACGGTCCTGGCCATGAGCGGCGAGGAAACCTTAGCCCAGGTCAATCGTGAAATCCAGCACCCGAAGCTCAAAAACCTAAAGCGCGCGGCGATCGTCATCGCCATTTACAGTTTGATCTTCACCGGCGGCGCTTCCCTGCTGGCGGTCATGTTGATTCCGGATCAGGTTCGCGTTTCCGTGTATGGCGACAATGTCATTGCAGGCATCGCGATGTACATGGCCGGGCCTCTCGCTCTGCGGGTTGCGTTTCGCATCTTCGTCGTTATTGTGGGTTTTCTCATCCTTGCGGGCGCCATCAATACTTCCATCATCGGTTCCACAGGCGTGTTGATGCGCGTCGCGGAAGACGGCGTCCTGCACGACTGGTTTCGCAAACCACAAAAGAAGTTCGGCACTCCAACACGCATCATCAACCTTGTCACCGGGCTGCAATTAGCCACCATCCTGTTGAGTCGCGGCAACATTATCGTGATTGGCGAAGCGTACGCCTTCGGTGTGATCTGGAGTTTCACCTTCAATGGGCTTGCCATGCTGGTATTGCGATACCGGTACAAAGGCGAGCGCGGCTGGAAGGTCCCGATCAACCTTAAGATTGGGAATGTCGAGCTTCCCATTGGCCTGTTCTCCGTCTTCCTGGTTCTATTCAGCACCGCGGTGGTCAATTTGCTTACCAAGGAAGTGGCAACGATTAGCGGACTGGTATTCGCTGCCACGTTCTACGTGCTCTTTACTCTTTCTGAGAAAGACAACAGCCGCAGACACGCATTGGCAGCTCGAGAAATGAAGGAACACTTTCAGCTGGAGAATGATGACAGGGTCAGCCGGGAGACCCTGCGAATCCGTCCCGGCTGCATTGTCGTTACCATGCGAGACATTCGATCGACAGGCGCGCTCCGCTGGGCGCTCTCTCGAAGCTCAGAAGAAAGCCAGGACGTTGTGTTGCTCACTGCTCGCTTGATGGGGGCCGGCGGTCCGGAATATATCGACGCTTCCCAGCTCGCATTTACAGAACAAGAACAAATGATTTTCACCCAGGCAGTATCCGTTGCGGAAAGTTTTGGGCGCCATATTTCCCTTCTGGTAGTTCCCGCTGGTGACCCCTTCTCTGCCCTGGTGCAAACTGCGAATTCGCTGGAGGCTGCTACCGTTGTCGCCGGTCTATCCTCGCGCATGACCGCCGAAGAACAAGCATTCTATTCTGGCCGCGCCTGGGAAGCGCTCCCCGAACCAAAACGACAATTCACGTTCTATGTCGTCATGCCCGATGGTTCCGCCAAGTCCTTCCACATTGGGCCGCATGCACCGGCGCTGCAGCCGCAAGATGTCGAGTTAGTGCATCAACTATGGCTTCGGTTCCGCGGCGATGTATCGATGAAGGAATTGCACCACAGTGACATTGTCACTTATGCGTTGGATAGGCTGGCGGTGCAATATAAGGCGAATCATGAGGATATTCTGGAAGGCCTGAAGCGGTCGATCGACGATAAAGGTCAGTCCCTCACCAGCCATTTCGCAATGGAGAATCGAATTCAGAAACCGATGCTTCCACCCGCTCCGCCCGACATAGATACACAGGACGTCGGAGAACAGCCGCAATCGACGAGCCAGAAGTAGGAACAAACTTGCATCGCAAAGAAGTACGATCGTCTGCACTAGCTCCAAGCCGCCACTTGCTCTCCCGCCTATAGGCTCTGTAATCTTATAACTAAGTTCTCACCGCGAATAACTTACAGAATTCCCGGGAGTTTGTGCAGGAACATTACTTAGGGGAAACATTGGAGGTACTATGGACTTTGATCGACTCATACAAGAAATTGACTCAGAGATTTCGCGCCTGCAACAAGCTCGTGCGCTACTGATCGGCGAACCTGTAAAGCGCGGCCCGGGACGGCCGAAAGCAGCCGCAGGGCACAAAACGGCGACGGCCAGCAAGCCGGCAAAACGTAAGCGCCGCCTTTCTCCCGAAGGAAGAAAGCGAATCGCGGACGCGATGCGCAAGCGCTGGGCCGAACGCAAAAAGCAGCAAGGTTCTAAGTAGGTTAGTCAGAAGAATGACAAGGGCGGCCCAATCAGCCGCCCTTGTTCCGCTGATTTAATTGTGCCAGTCGAGAGCGGTTTTCTATGTCAGACTTTCTCCCGGCCGCAGTTCAACCACTTCGATCTCTTTCCCGCGCAAATGATTTCGTAATTCTTCCGGCATTCCCGTCAGAACCGGGAACGTTCCGTAGTGCATCGGAATAACTTTCTTGGCTCCTACATACTGCGCTGCAAGCGCAGCTGCCCGCGGACCCATCGTAAAATGATCGCCAATCGGCAGACAGGCTATCTGAGGCGCATACAATTCATGGAAAAGTTTCATGTCGCTAAAAAGAGCCGTATCTCCCGAGTGATATAGAGTAGGTTCGCCCTCCGCCTGTACGACATATCCCGCCGCAACTCCCGCATAAACAGTCGTGCCGTTGTCATCAATGCTGGAAGAATGTTTCGCTTCCACAAGCGATATGGTCACATCCTGGAATCGGAACGAGCCGCCCAGGTTCATGCCCACAGTCTTCTTTACGCCTTTCGATGCCAGCCAGCCTGTAAGTTCGTAAATCCCGACGAAGGTCGGATGATACCGTTGATCTACGGACAGCGCATCCCCCATGTGATCGCCGTGGCCGTGGCTGCACAGCACGAGATCGATTTTTTCCGGAGCCTTCCAGCCTTTAGGAAACGCCGGATTCGACTCCATCCACGGATCAATCAGGATTGAGGTACCTTTGGCGGTTTGAAGATGGAAGGTAGCGTGACCCAGCCATTGCAATGTCATCCCATGTAAATGAGGCATGGATTATTTCTCCTCGATGTTTGAATTCTCCCACAAACTTCACCTAAATCAGATGCAGCGCGCGAAGGCTGGGTCGCAAGGAAGCCCGGCACGAAAGGAAACTTAACGTCCCGTGACTCAGACCGCAAGCACCCAATATCCGCCGGGTCCCAGTTATCGTGACCGGATGCGCAATCCAGGACTTCTGCGACTGAGCACCCATGAATTTCTCGAACGGAACGCCAGGACGTTTGGAGACCTGGTGCACTACAAGGCCTTTGGCCGGCACGTTTTTCAATTCAACCATCCGGACATGGTGCATGAGGTGCTGGTGCGCGACGCGGCCATGCAGCACCGCGGAATTGTGATGCAGCGCGCGAAATTTGTTCTGGGCGACGGACTGCTCACCAGCGAGGAGCCCCTCCATATGCGTCAGCGAAGGCTGGTGCAGCCTGGATTTCATCGTCAGAGAATCGCAGCCTACGGAGAGACCATGCTGCAGTTCGCCGACGAGATGACGGCGCGGTGGCGAAGCGGAGCGTCCTTCGATATTCATCGCTCCATGCTGGAACTTACTTTGCGCATCACTGGAAAATGCCTGTTCGACAGCGATGTGGAATCGGAAGTAAAAACCATATCCGATTCAGTCACTGCCTTTATGGGATTTCTTCCGCTGGCATTTCTACCCTATCCACATCTTCTGCTGAAAATTCCATTTGGCTTTATCGGTCGCATCCAGAAATCCCAGAAGAAACTCGATTCTCTGATTTACACGATGATCGCCGATCGCCGACGATCCGGAATCGACCACGGTGATCTGCTATCCATGCTGCTTGCCAGCCAGGACCTCGAAGGCTCGACCGGCAGCATGAGCGCGAAGCAAGTCCGCGACGAATGTCTGACTCTGTTGCTCGCGGGACATGAAACGACTGCGAATGGCTTGAGCTTCATTTTCTTTTTAATGGCTCAGCATCCTGACGTGCAGGAAAAGGTATTTGCCGAAGCGTCGTCCGTTTTCGCGGCAGACGCCGCAGATGCACGTCCGACCGCGGCCGATATCTACGAGCGCCTGCCATACTGCCAGCGAGTTGTGTCAGAGGCACTGCGGATGTATCCGCCGGTGTGGGTCACGGCGCGCACGGCGGCGGTATCGTATGCCTATCGCGGTCTGGAGATTCCTGCCGGTTCCCTGCTGCTGGTTCCGCAAATTGCAATTCATCGCGACGCCCGCTGGTATCCAGAGCCGATGCAATTCAATCCTGATCGCTTTCTTCCGCAGGCAAGCGCCGCGCGGCCTCGGCATGCATACTTCCCCTTCGGCGCCGGTTCGCGCATCTGCATTGGAGAAAACTTTGCCTGGATGGAGGCAGTTCTGGTTCTGGCCAGCGTCATTCGCAACTGGCGCCTCGGATTCGACGGTGCCGCCCCAACGGAACTTCCGCTGAGCGCGCAGATTTCTCTTCGGCCCCGTGACCCGGTTGTGGTCGTAGCCACGAAACGCTAGTGCAGCGATCCGAGCGGCAGTGAGAAGATCGTTCACCAGGATTTGAATCGCGCTGGAGAAAATGCCGCGAGAGAAACGTCCGGAGTTTCGCCCAACATCGCTTGCGCCATCACACGCGCGGTCACCGGCGCCAACAAAATCCCGTCTCTGTAATGTCCTGTCGCATGCCAGCAGTTCGCACGTCGCGCCGGACCCAGGATCGGTAGTCCATCCGGAGTACCCGGTCGCAATCCAGTCCAGGCATCGACCGGCGAAGGAAGTATCGCTTCTGGCAGCAGCTGAAGCGCCGCCTTGATCAAGCCGTTAACTTGCGTCTCGTGCACGCTCTCATCAAATCCCGCGTGTTCCAGCGTCGCACCCACCGTGACCCTGCCATCGCCGCGAGGAACCAGATAGACGCCCGGTGTCCGCACGACGCATCGCAGGAGATCCGGTTCACATCGCACATTTGCCATGTGGCCTTTGATTGGCTCCACTGGCACTCCGCCCCACGGTTCGCCTCCGGCCCAGGCCCCGCAGCAATTCACAAACATCGCAGCCGAAATATTATCGTGCGCCGTTTCCACCGCAACATTGCCACCCGAACTGTGGACGCCTAATACCTCCGTCGCTTCCACCAGGTTTCCCCCGATGGCGCGCAAAGCTGCCGGCAGGGCTGCGCGTAAATCGTTCGGATCGACGCTGCCCTCCTCCAGCCATGCGAACGTGTGACCAGTAGAATTGAGCCCCGGCGCAAGCTGTGCAATTTCCACGGCGGTCGCCAAGGCTTTTGAATTGCCTCTGGACGTCGTCTCCTGCAATGTGCGGCGCGTCCGTAATGGCACGGGCAGGCGCGAGAGCGATTCGATGGTTTCGAGATAGGAGGGATATAGCTCTCCGCTGCGAACACACAATGGCATCAGTTCAGCGGGATTTTGCGGATCATTCACTGCCAACATGCCGCCGGCCGCCCAGGATGCGGCACTCATCGCCTGTCCCCGCTCCACGACTGTGACCGAAAGACCGCGCTTTCGCAATTCCAATGCCAGCGAAAGCCCGATGATACCTGCGCCGGCGATGGCAACATCCACAACACCTGTGCCGTTCATCGCATCATTCCGGTTTCTTCCGCCGACTGGTCAAGAATGTTGAAGGGGGCTCGAATCAATTTCAGCGGGTGACAATCACTTCACGAGTGTTGTCCTTTGCCAGCAGGAAGCGACAGGCGCCCATCTCCTGGAAGAGGGCTTCGATCTGACGGTTTTGATAGTTTCGCAGCACTGGGTGGCTGGGTCCATGTTGCGTTTCGACGGTGTCACCATCCATCACGTGGTAGCGGCAAAACGTCGTCTCCGGCCCTGTCGTTCGAGAATGGAAAAATGCCAACAGCTGGCCATGTTCGCGCATAACAACATTCAGTCTGCGCAAAATCGCATCCGCCAGCGGGGCAGGAATATAGTCGAGCGCGTCCCACAAAAGAACGATGTCGAATTCGCGGTTCCCAAAATCCATGGCTCGCGTCAGAAAAGCCTCCACGTCATATCCAGGCGTCGCATCGTCTTCCGCAGGCAATATCCAATCGGGCTTGACAGCCTCCTCCACCAGGTCTGCCATATAGACGCTATGGCCCAGGTTGGTCAAAAAATTGATGTTGTTCGGGGAAGTGGGTCCGATATCCAGCACGCCTAAGCCGGGTTCGGCCTTCAGACGAGCCAGGAGTTTCATCCAGGCGCTTGAGTGCCGTGGAACCCGGGGGCCAGACGACCCGTGACCATGGCTGCTTTGCTCTTTTTGTCCCGCGGCACGTTGAAACAATGGGCTCATCGTGATCTCATCTCCACTTTGCATCCGCCATCAGCGTCGATTTGCAATCTGACCACTGACATTTCGGTCCCAACCCTGAGTCGCCCAACTATAGGCTCGCTACGACCCATTGTCTCCAATGTATATCGTAAACTGTCAAAAGCTGAGGTGACATTGCACTTGAGGATTGCCGACCGCAGTGAAACCGCGCCTCACTCAGTTGCCGGGCTGCGATCAAAACCTCGTCCGTTATTCCCAATGCGACCGCATTTCTGTGTCCCGCAGGTTACCCGGCGGCAGCGGCTTTCGTTCTCTCTGGCATGCGCCCTTCTCTTCACTTTAAGCCTCGTCCCTCGATGGGCCACGGCTCAGTCCGAACCCCCGGCGGATACCACAAACGCCTCCGCATGGAACCTGGCCAAATCCGATCCGCATGCGCTGGTGCAGGCTGCAATCGGTAACGAGCTGAAGAATTCTTACGGTCATCGGCCCCCAGCGCGATATCTGCTGAGAAAGAAAACCAGAAATACCGACACAACCAAGGAAATTGTCGAAATCAGCCAGGGCGGAGTGGCCCGCCTGGTCGCTATCCACAACCAACCTTTAAATGCGACACAAATGCACGCGGAGATGCAGCGACTGCAGGAACTCGCGTCCGATCCGGCAGCGGAACAACACCGCCATCATAATGAAGAGCGCGACGCAGCACGCATAACCGGAGTCATGCGTCTCTTGCCAGATGCTTATATCAACCACTTCGAAGGGCCCGTGCAGACGCCAAACGGACCCGCGATACGCATGACGTTTGAGCCGAATCCGCACTTTTCTCCGCCTACGTTGGAATCGCGAATCCTGACGGGCATTCGCGGGGAAATATGGATCGACCCAACAGATCTGCGCGTGGTTCGGATTGAAGGACACCTGTTCCGAGAGGTGGATTATGGCTGGGGCATTCTGGGCACGCTTTATCCCGGAGGAACCATCCGCATCGAGCAGGTCAAAACGCCGGAGTGCGGCTGGCAACTATCGCATCTAATTTTGAATATGACGGGAAAAGAATTGATGTTGAAATCCTTGCGCGTGGTTGTGGATGAAACTGCGAGCGACTACCATCCCGTCCCGGTTGAGTGGAAGTTCACCGACGCGATTGATTGGCTGCTACACATGCCGGAGATCTCGACGGCACCAGCCAATCAACCTTGAGCGAGCTACGGTGTTATAGCAACACGGCCGCCACAAATCAAAATCAGGCCCGTGCCTTGATCGCTCCTGCGGGTTCGGCGTGCGCTTTATTCCGTGCATGCAGACGCTCGCTGCGCACCGTCAGTTTCTCAACCCGTTCGCGCTTCACTTCAAATCCACGGCCGGCGATTTGAGGAACCGCAATTTCTCCTTTGCGCGAAACTTCAACGGCGGGCTCGATAATATCTTCTTCCCAGTAGCGGGCCGACGCGGATATATCTCCAGGCAAAGTGAAATTCTGAAGCGAAGAGAGTGCAATGTTATGCGAGCGGCCGATTCCAGTTTCCAGCATGCCTCCGCACCAGGCAGGAATGCCTCGCTCCGCAGTCACATTGTGGACGCGAATCGCCTCGCTAAAACCACCGACGCGTCCCAGTTTGATGTTGATGATGCGGCAGGATTCCATTTCGATGGCAGCCAATGCGTCTCGCCGATTGCGGATCGATTCATCCAGGCAGATGGACGTTTCCAGTTGGCGCTGCAGCAGAGAATGAAAATAAAAGTCATTGTGCCAGAGCGGTTGCTCAATCATCAGCATGTTAAAAATGTCGAATGAGCGCAGAAGATCCTGATCTTTCAAACGGTAGGAGCCGTTCGCATCGCAGCTCAACACAATATCCGGCCAGCGTTTCCGCACTGCTTCAAACATCAGTACATCATGGCCTGGCTTGCATTTCAGCTTGATGCGCTGATACCCCGCAGCCAATTCCCTTTCGATGATGTCCATTAGTTTTTCCGTGGACGATTGAATGCCCAGCGAAACTCCGCATGGGATCTTTGCGCGAACTCCGCCGAGCAGTTCCCACAGCGGAATGCCAAGCTGCTGGCTCTCGGCGTCCCAAACTGCATTTTCCAGCGCAGCCTTCGCCATGCGATTGCCGCGCACGTGGCTCATCGCCTTTGGGCATGATCCCGCCGAATCAATTTCCGCATGCAGCAAAGCCGGAATCAATTCGTTGGTCAACATCAACCAGGCGGTATCGGTGCACTCTCCACTGAAACTGGGATGCT
The DNA here is from genome assembly GCA_963821145.1 of uncultured Acidobacteriota bacterium. Classification (GTDB taxonomy): domain Bacteria; phylum Acidobacteriota; class Terriglobia; order Terriglobales; family Acidobacteriaceae; genus JAKAAZ01. The sequence goes on along the minus strand of CAWGCV010000007.1, from coordinate 504,516 downwards.
CTCCTGCGGTGCACTCTCCCCAGCCGGTCACTCCGTCGGACTGCACTTCCACCAGCAGAATTCGCCGCTCGGTGGTGCGTCCAAAACTGGTTTCAAACGGCTGCAGCAGCGGCATCCGAATTTCGCGCAAAACCACACTTTCAATCTTCACGAAAACTCCTCCGAAACCCTCAATCGCGAGCGCAACAGTCTCACCCGACGTTTCGATCCATGGCTACATTACTTCTCGACGGCCTCGCTACGATCATTCCAGTCGCCAAGTTGGTAGCAAGCCGATTCGCCAGACAGATTTTGAAAACGTAACACGGTGAGCCCAGCAGAAAAAGCCGCAGCAAATTCGCGTCTGAGCTTCATTAATGATTCTAACGCCAACGGGGGGAGTGGGTGGAGTGTACCACTCGAGCCTGCGCGAGAATTCGTAACAGTTATTGTTGCATTTATAGAATATTTCGGAAGCTCTTCTCCTGCAATCAGAGCCCGCACGCGTGCAGTGCGCAGCCACCATTCTGCATGAAGTCGGTCCGTGGGAAGATTACCATGCAATGGCGATGTGGAAGCACCATAAAAATCGGGTGTGTAGCGTCGAACGATCGCGCCCAGCTTTTCGATGTTGAAAAATGCGTTCTTTATTTCTAATGGATCGAACGTCCACTCGATCAGTTCGATTCCGCGCGCAAGCGCATCTTCTCTCTGTGCAAGCTTTAGCATTTTTCCTACGCCGCGATTTCGATATTCCGGCGCCACCGCCAGCATGTGCGAATGGAAGTAAGGCCGGCCATCGCGCAAGCCTGGAATCGCCAGGGCGTAGCCGATCAGTTGCTCGCCTGCCCAGGCACCCAGCACCTGGCCTCCCACTGCGTTGGCGACAGCAAACATTCTGCGCGGAATAATGTCCAGGTCGCGAAATTGCCAGACCGCCTGCTGCAATTGGACACAGGCCTCCATGTCGGGAATGGAAACAATCTTGCGGACTTCAATCTCCTCAGCCACTTTACTCACGGGTAGATCCCTTTCGTTCCTCTGTTTTTGCCCGATCCCAAAGTTTCTCCAGATCTTCCGGGTCAACTTCCGCGATCGACGACGCCCCCGAAGCGGACAACTCCATCGCGGCAAATCTTCGCCGAAATTTTGCATTGGATGCACGCAACGCAAACTCCGATTGCACCCCTAGCTTGCGTGCCAGATTGACAACTGTGAATAACACGTCGCCAAGCTCTTCCTCTTGCGCCTTCTTTTCGCCAGAAGCGACCGCCTGTCGCAATTCGTTCAATTCTTCCTGCAGCTTGTCAAAAACCGGCGCAGCCTCATTCCAGTCGAACCCGATCGAGGCTGCCTTGCTTCCCAGCTTGCTGGCCTCCATGAGCGCCGGCAGTGCTCGAGGCACTTCATCCAGCAGCGAATTCGCCTGTTCCTTCGCAACTTTCGCGCGTTCCGATTTCTTGATCTCTTCCCAATTGTGAAGCACTTGCGCCGAGGTTTCCACTCCCTCTCGATTCGCAAACACGTGCGGGTGGCGACGAATCAATTTCTCGCTCAGATTGTCGGTCACCTCCTGCAAGGTAAACAATTTCTCTTCCTGCGCCATCTCCGCATAAAACAGCACCTGCAGCAAAAGATCTCCCAGCTCATCCTTCAGGCCGGCCCAGTCCTTACGCTCAATCGCGTCCAGAACTTCGTAGGTTTCCTCCAGCGTGTACCTGCGGATGGAATCGAAGGTTTGCTCGCGATCCCAGGGGCAGCCACCGGGAGCGCGCAGCTGCGCCATAATCCCCACCGCGCGTGCGAAAGATTTCTCCAGCGAAGTTGTTTGCGAACCGACCTCCCGCATTGGCGAAATCTCCGCGTTGGAGGATGGATTTTGTGTCGATGTCATGTTCCTCATCTTAGACTGCTCGCGAGGATGATAGTAGATTGCAGCTGCCCTGCGTATACTGCGGCTGCGTGTCAGTTTTCGCCTCCATTCCCGTTTGGGCATTGATCACGGCGGCCATTGTCGTCGGCCTGACATTTGGCAGCTTTCTGAATGTCTGCATCGTTCGTCTGCCTGCGCATCAATCGATTGTGACCCCGGCGTCTCATTGCGTTCACTGCAACACGCCAATTCGCGCGATTGACAATATTCCCGTGATCAGCTGGCTATGGCTGCGAGGACGCTGCCGCAACTGCAAAGCGAAAATCTCGCCGCGGTATCCGCTAGTGGAGCTCGCCACAGCCGCGCTGTTCGCCGCCTGTGTGCTGCACACGGGCGTAACCTGGCAAACACTGGTCGATGCAGTCGCCTGTTTCCTTTTGCTGGGTCTTGCCGTCATGGATTGGCAAACCATGTTGTTGCCGGATGCGTTTACGCTGCCTGGCATTGCTGCCGCGTTTTTGCTTCGAGTGTTCGCTCCGGACAATCATCATCGCTCGCTCGTCGCCATGCATGTGCTGGGAGATGCAGCCATGTCAGCCGCACTGCTCTTACTGGTAGGGACGGCCTATCGTCTGGTACGCCGTCGCGAAGGGCTCGGCCTGGGCGATGTAAAGTTGCTGGCCATGATCGCAGCGTTCCTTGGGCTTGCCGTCACATTATTTACGTTCTTTGTGGCTGTGCTGGCTGCAGCGCTGTTTGCGATCTTTTTGCTGCTGCTGCGTCGAGCTCGCGTCACCGACCGCATTCCATTTGGAAGTTTTCTGGCTGCCGCCGGCATTGCTGCAATTTTTATCGGCAGGCCGGCGATCGCCTGGTACCTGTCAACGTTTCACTAGTTCAACGGTTGTGCTTGCATTTATCCGGGTGAGCCAGCATGTTCTCCGCTTTCCTGGCATATTTTCCTTGCGGATTGCTGGTCGCGTAGCTCTTGAAATGCGCCATCGCTTCGCTGGTTTGGTTCTCCTTGCATAGCGCATCGGCAAGCCCATAGAGCGCGGTATCGTTCGTCGGGTCAAACTGAAGCACATCCTGGTACCGCATGTAGCCGCCACGATAATTTCCATTCTTCATGTAGAGGTCGGCCGTATTTAAATCGTCGTCGACTCGTCCATCCGGACTTTGATCGCGGGTAAAGGAATCCAGCTTCGGATGGGTCCCGAGATTTCCCTCCCCCACCTCCGGCTCCGGCAAATGCGCATCGCTCGAACTATAGCCGCCCTTGGATGAAGAAGCTGCCCCGGGTTGCGGAATTCCAGATCCTTGAGAATTTCCTGAACCTGCTTCGCCTGCCTGGCTATCGTCTGCCTTTGCGGCCGCCTTCGATTGCGCCTCGGGAAACGGATTGTCTTTCGCAGGGGAGGATTGCCCGGATTTTCGATTAGGCTCCGTTGTCGCGGGCGGTGGTGCTCCTGGATTCGGAGACGTACTATTTTGCATCGGCTCAGTCGACTGCGGAGCGTCCTGTTGCGCGTCGGCCTTCGCAGCCGCTTCCGACTGCGCCATGGGAAACGGATTGCTGGCGGCCGGATCAGTATCGGGTGTGGACTTAGACCCAGTCTTCGAGGAACTCTGCGACTTCGCTGGCTTTGTCGGTGTGGAAGACGAGGACTGTGCCGACTGCTTCTGCGAGTTTGCCGGCGGAGCATCAGGCGGAGGACTCTGGCTGCTCTGTTGCCCCCACGCAAACACACTTGCAGAAAGCAACAGTGTTGTGAACAAGACGGGAACCTTGCAGCGTGACTGTTTGAAACACTCCATACCTACTATTCTGGACGTTTTCGTGCCCGTTTGGGTAGGCGAATCGGCACGATCCTGAAAAATTCGAGGTGGCATGGCTGCTATACTCCAAGTTCTGCTTCCAACATACGTATGGGCCTCATCGTTCGCTCCTCCCTCATCCACGCTGCCGGCTGCTACACCACCACGCCCATCGCGAAAGGCACCCGCGTGGTCGAATACACTGGCCCCATCATCGATAAAGAAGAGGCCGACCGACGCTACGAACACAAACCGATCACCTATCTATTCGGCATTGGCGATGGCTCCACGGTAATTGATGGCCACGGCATCGCCATGTTTATCAACCACTCCTGCGATGCGAATTGTGAGACCGAGGAAATCGACGGCCGCGTGTGGATCATGGCCATCCGCGAAATCGCGGCCGGTGAAGAACTCTGCTACGACTACTGCCTGTACGACGGTGACGAAGAAGAGGCCCCCTGCAATTGTGGCGCGAAAAAATGTCGCGGCTCCATGTATTCCGCGGAAGAACTGCGACGCCGTAAACGACTGGCGGTCAAGCAGGCTAAGGCTCAAGCCGCCAAGAAGAAAAAAGTAAAATCCGCCGCGCAAAAGAAAGAAGTGCGACCGGCCTCGCCTCGGAAAAATTCGCAGAAGCCTGCAAAAACTTCGAGAAAGAAACTCTTGCAGCGGAAGACTTCGACCGCCTCCACACGAAGGAAATCCACAGCCGCCCCAAAGCGCGCGAAAAAAGCCCGCCGAAAGTAGTTTCCCCCGCGCGGAGATCGTCGCCAAACGAGCCCTCGCGAGTCGAAACAATTCCAACTCGCTGGCCACGGACCGCAGAATCCTGACCCCCGGATCAAGCGCTACAATCGAAGGGCAGGTCAACTGGCCACGCACTTCGAAATATTCCGCTCAACGACCCTATGGCTTATCAAGTTCTAGCGCGCAAATATCGTCCCCAGCGCTTCGCAGACGTCATCGGACAAGACCACGTGACGCAGACGCTCTTGAATGCCCTGGCGCAAGACAGGATTGCGCACGGCTATATTTTCAGCGGACATCGCGGCATCGGCAAAACGACCATCGCCCGCATTCTTGCCATGGCGCTGCAATGCCGCACCCCCCAGGGAACTCCGGAGCGTCCAACGCCGGAACCGTGCGGAGTGTGCGATGCCTGCACGGAGATTCGCGCCGGCAACGCCATGGATGTCATCGAGATTGACGCGGCCACCAATCGCGGTATCGACGAAATTCGAGAGCTGCGCGAGGGTGCCCGGTACAGCCCGGCGCGGGATAAATACAAGATCTACATCCTGGATGAAGCACACCAGATCACCGACGCCGCCTTCAACGCGTTATTGAAAACGTTGGAAGAGCCACCGGCGCATGTGATCTTCATGATGGCGACCACACAGCCGGAGGACATTCCACAAACCATCCGTTCGCGCAGCCAGCACTTCAGTTTTCATGCGGTGCGGTTTCAGGAAATTGTGGCGCAGCTGCGCAGCATCGCGGAAATGGAATCTGTAGGCGTTGACGAAGCCGCGTTGTCCTTGCTGGCAGAAGCCGGCGATGGCTCCATGCGTGACGCATTGTCCATCATGGATCAGGCAATCGCCAGCGCTCCGCTCGTCAATGGCTCTCACACCCTGGAAGCCTCGCAGATTCGCTCCCTGATGGGAACCGTTTCGAACCAGGTGTTTGAAAACATGATGGAAGCGGTCAAGGAACAGAACGCCGCCTCTATTCTGCAGCAAGCCGCAGCGCTGCTCGATGCCGGAAACAGCCCGCAGCAAATCGCGCGTCAAATGGTGCGCTTTCTTCGCAACTGCCTGATGGCTCGGCTCGCCGGGACAAATTCTGACCTGCTGCAGGTTTCCGACGAAGAGAGGGCGCGCGCGGAGCGTGTAGCAGCGGCGTTTTCAGAAGAGGACCTGACACGGTTCTTGAATTCCATGCTGCGAACCTTCGACGATCTCGGCTACCGGCAGGAGCAGCGCTTTCATCTTGAGCTTGGACTTCTGAAGCTGGTTCACATGCAGCGACTATTGCCGCTGGAGGATTTATTCCGACAACTCTCGCTCCCCTCGGGCGGAGGTTCTGGGGCTACGCCGTCGCGCCTGTCTGGAACCAGCGCCGCACCGAAACAGCTGGACATTTCCGCGCCACCGTCCAGCGCATCTCCTGCCCCAACGACGACGGCCCTTCGGTCGCCGATTCGCGAGGAGTTTAAACAGCCGGTTCCCCCACTCAACGAAACCGCCGCTCCTGTGATCGCCGAAAGTCATCCACTGCAGGGAATGTTCGCCAACTCGCCGGGGTCCGCCGCGGTTGTCGCTTCCCGACCTGCGCCCGTCGCCGCCGTGCCGAAGCCCCAACCACCAGCAAGCACACCGGCTCAGCGGGAAACGGCGGCAGTCCCTCCGCCAGGGGCCGAGCCAAGCATTCCCGCCGAAATTGTCGCCACCGAAACGGCACCGCCTATCGCTCAGACCGAATCATTCCCAATGGAAGCTCCCAGCTCTTCAGTGGACATACCGGCCGCAGCCGTCCAGACTGAACCCGCCCAATCCATAGTCGCGGTCGATGTAGAACCGTTGCGTGCAGCCATGAGTCAGGCGCTGATCCAGGGAGGACATGAAACCGCTGGGTACATGCTGGAATCCGGTACCTGCGAGTGGAATGGAAATGAGCTGCGGGTCCGGGTCGCCGCCTCCAAAACGCTGTTTGAAATGATGTACCCGGCCGGCGCGCAACAGCTGGTGAAGGAGGCTTTTCGCCAAGCCGCCACACCTGGCCGCACGATCAGGTTGGAGCCAGGTGATCCGTCCACGACCAACGGAAAGAAACCCCAGGCGAAGGTGAACCTGCCGCCACCCACCGACGGAGAGGTTCGTCCCCAGGACCATCCCCTGATTCGCCATGCGCAACAGCTTTTTTCCGCGGAGGTCCGCAGTGTTGTCTCGCTCCGCGATCCGCAAGCTTCGAAATCCTGATTGGAAAGGGTTCCCGATGGACATGGACAAAATAAAGGAAATGATGGGCCAGGCGCAGCAAATGCAACAGCAGATGGAACAGACGATGGTCCAGATCCAGGTGGAAGGCTCAGCCGGGGGCGGCGCAATTACTGTGCGCATGAATGGCAAAAAGCAGGTGATTGCGGTGCAAGTCGACCCCTCCGCCGCAGCCGTGGGCAGTGGTCCCGAAAATACCGCTGACTTGGAAATGTTGCAGGACCTGATTGCAGCCGCGGTCAATGATGCGTCACGCCGTGTCGATGAGGCGCTCCAAGGCAAGCTCTCTGGAATGATGGGAGGAATGGATTGGATGCGGATGCTCGGACAATAATTCGATCCAGCCAGCAACGATTTAACCCAAAGAAAAACACCAACTCTCCACTCCAATCAACCAAGGAAAACTCGTGTCACGGTTCGCGCAACCCCTTACCCAACTGATTGACGAGCTCTCAAAGCTGCCCGGCATCGGCAGAAAGTCGGCACAGCGCCTGGCATTTCATATTCTGCGCGCCACGGAACAGGACGCTTTTGCCTTGGCGGATGCAATCCGGGATATGAAAGCGCAACTTCACCTGTGCTCCATCTGCCACAACATCACCGATGTCGACCCGTGCCAGTTCTGCAGCAATCCGTCGCGGAATCAGGCGGTTATCTGCGTCGTGGAAGAGCCTTCGAACATTGCCAGCATCGAACGGACCAAGCATTTCAACGGAACTTACCATGTGTTGCATGGAACGCTGTCGCCGTTGAATGGGATCGGCCCCGACCAGCTGCGCATCGATAGCCTGGTGGAACGCGTTCAAACCGGATCGCTGCAGGAGGTGATTCTGGCGACCAATCCCACTGTGGAAGGTGAGGCCACGGCTGGATATCTATTGCAACTACTGCGCGGAACGCCTGTTCGCATTACAAGGATCGCTACGGGCATTCCAGCGGGAGCTGACATTGAATATGCCGATGAAGTGACCATGACGCGGGCCATGGAAGGCCGCAGAGAAGTTTGACGTTGCACGAACACGAATTCGCAGGTTTGGCTAAATGTTCGTGCAATCAAAAACTTACAGACAGAAACTTGGTGGGCTGAAACCCTTTACCTTAGGAACGCAGATGCATCAGCAGGTCCTGTGGATGGACTGGCTTCGCGAGGATCTCGAACTCGTGGCCCTGGGTTCTCGCCTTTTCCAGCAGATCAGCCGTCGCCGCCTGGCCGGAAAACAATAGAATTTTGCACTTCGGCAACAGGGTGCGGATCTGAATGGCCGCGTCAATGCCGTTCATGTCGTTCATGATGACATCGCTGATAATCATTTCCGGCTGCATCGACTGGGCCATTTCAACAGCCGATTCACCGCTATAAGCAGCTGTCGCTTCAAAACCGTTGCGGTTCAGAATAATCACTAGCGTATCGGCAATCACGCGCTCATCATCGACCACCAATATCTTTGGCTTCACGAAAACTCTCTCTTGCATCTCAAGATTTCTTAGACCTTACCGAGGAGTGCATTGCGTCATGGGTATAAAGGAAGTGTACCCGAATCTTAGAAATTTCGCCCCGAATTCCCTACCCTAGTTAGACGTCCTGAACGTGAAAATAGACCCATGGAATCAGGAGCGGAGTGCAGCAGTCTCAGTGCAAAATTGAAATAAATTGGGATTACGGGACTTTCAATCGATTTAACAAAACGTTCTCTCCATCTGCTCTACTCTTCCGTGGATTTACTGCTTCGCTGAAGGCGTAGCAGAAAAATCTGCGACACCGACGCGAACAATGGTGTGATCTGTGGAGTGATCCTCTCCGGTCGCCGGAGAAGGTTTTTTCTCATTCGCCGGCGCCTTCTTCTTGGGCACGGTATCTTCTGCCCAGGCGCCGTAGACCCGGTTGTTGAAGGAAGCAATTCCGCTGTAATCGCCCATAAAGTCCTGCTCAGAAGCGACGAATGGCTTTTCGCTCCATGCATAATTTTGAAAAGTCTCGCCGCCATCGGTTGAACGCGCCAGCGTGACCAAAGTCTTCTCGTTTTCAGGGTCCAGGCGTCGGTCATAGAAAAGAATCGAGACCGCCCCCGACACAGGATCCACGGTGAGCCACTGGAAAAACTGGTCGGCGCCATCGTGAATCGAGTCAGTATTTACCCGCACCGGCGCGCTCCACTTTCTGCCTCCGTCCAGGGATCGCGCACAAAATACGTCGATATCTCCATTGCGGTAGTCGCTCCAGGTCACATATAGGTGTGCATGGTTATGGTCGCCGCTGCGGGCGTCGACGGCGATTTGAGGAAATCCGTTGGCGCGATCAAAATCCTGCACCGCAAACATGGTCGGCGCCGTTTTGAGAATGTCCTTCACCTTCGCAAATGTTTTGCCGCCGTCGCGTGAGGTGGTGAACTGAAGATGATTCCCTGCCGACCAGACCGCATACAGCGTCGAGTCCGCGCCGACCGCCCCGTCAAATCCCTCAAGCGCGCCATTATCGTCGCGCGGCAATCCGGGTGTCTGATCGATTTCCATGGGAGTCGACCAGGTTTTTCCGTCGTCGGTCGAACGCGACAGCACCATGCGCGAGTGGACCAGGCTCCACCGCGTCCAGGCGATATACAAATTGCCGGCATACTTGCCACGCGATGTATCTGCCACGATGTACGGTTTGTCCTCAAAGGGGATTCCAGGCTGCTGCGGCTGTAGCGAAACCGTAATCGGAGAAGGCTCCCAGGTCTTGCCGCCGTCAAGCGATCGGCGAATCAAAATCGCATTCGTCTTGGCCGCATGCCCCCAGTAGTTGAACGTCCCCAATTTGTCGAACGCGATCGAACAAAGAATGGCGTGCCCTTGATTGTCGTACGTCACGGAGACATCGCCCGAAACTTTAAAGTCCTTCGGCACTGTGTTCGTGGCGTGTTCCCAATGCTCGCCTGCATCGGTGGAATAGGCAATGTTCGCGGGCACTTGGTAGGCCACCACCACTTGCTTGGGGTTGATTGGGTTCACCGCCACCGAGGGTTCGCTGAAGTAGCCAGGCTCGGTCAGCGTCGTCACCTGGGCCTGTGGTGCCCGCGGCAATGCGGCCTGGGTTTGCGAATGCCCCGGGACGGCGACGAAAGCGACGGCTGCTGCGGCAATTCCAAGGCGGTAGAAAATTGAAAAATTCGTCATGGCCCTCTCAAATCAAAGCTTCAGCACCACGATATCGCATCTCAGCCGGAACCAGCCCGGGAACGGTTCTTCCGGTAACTTTTCCCGCGGCGCACGAGAACCATCGAATCGTTACATTCCTAGCAAAATTGACCTTCCTTTCCAGGCGAACTACATTGGTTCCATCCATGAAAATCCTTCGGATTTCTTGTGCAATATTTCTTGTGGCGTCTGCCCTGCCTCTGCTAGCGACCCAACACCCTGCCGCGGACTCTCAAAATCAGTGGACTGCCGGAAATGGCTCGATCCAGCTGTCGGTCGACAAATCCACCGGTGTGATTGACCATCTTGTCGATCAAGTTAGCCATGAGGATTATTGCAACCAGACCCTGGCCGACGCGACTTCCGACACAGACGGAAATCGCGGCCTGACATTTACCGTTGGCAAACGCATCGGCGGCCTGACACTGTATGACGAATTGCGCGACCGCGTGTTCCGCGATATCGCCGATCCCGGCAAGGTCACGCACCTGAAGCAATCGAAAGACGGCGATGTCGACACCCTCTCCTTCGACAAGCAATATCCCGGCGCGGAGTTTATTGTTCACGAGACTTTTCTGGTCGGCCCGAAAGATGTGCGCTGGAACGTGAGCCTCAAGAAAACTTCCGGACCAGATCGCACCGTGCGCGTTATCTATGATGTTCCACTTCCGCTGGGCGGCGAAGCCTGGGCTCCGATTTCCAACGCTCCGTTTCGCGTCAAGCCCTGGCTGCCGTTCTCCATTGACTACGGTCAATCCACCTCCGGCGCTATCGGCGAAGGTGATTGGAGAACCACGGTTCCGTTGATGGTTTTCTACTCCAAGCGCACCGACCGCGCTCTCGCCATCGCTTCTCCGCTGGAAGTCCCAGCCGTCCGCATTCGCTTCCTGACCAATACCAGCGCGCTCGCCGACTTCTATTGGAATTCGCGCCAATATCCCGCCAGTGAGCGCCCGTATTTTCAAGTCAGCAATGAGGATCTGGGTCTGCGCAGTTCCCATGACCTGGAAACAAGTCTGCTGATCTCTACGCAGCCCGCGAACTGGCGCCCCTCGCTCGGCTGGTTCTATTCGAAATACAAATCCTACTTCGATCCAAATCCGAATTTTGAGAAATGGGATGGCGCCTACACCGGTGGCGATGACCTAATGGATCCTTCGCTCACCACACAGCAAGTTCGCGATGCCTATGCAAAGCGATATGCGCTCGGCGTGCGTTGGGAGGAATACCACAGTCCCTATCACTTGTATGGCGAAATGATTCCGCCGCCGGAAATGAAAAGTTGGACGGATATTTCCGATCCCGGCGGCCCGACCCTGACCCGTGCCGCGATCGAAGAACATTGCCGCTTGAGTAAAGAAGCCGGCGTTGGCACATTTCTCTACTACAACACCACCGAGTCCGAATACTGGTACGCCCAGCAGAATTTCTCGAACAGTATTGCCAAGAGTGAAGACGATCAGACCATCGCGGCCTGGCGCGGACGCGAATATCCCAGCAAGCGCGCCTGCTGGCTGATGAACTCCGACCCCAGCACCGGATTCGGCCAGCACATGGTCGAGGAAGCGAAACAGATGGTGCAATCTTATCCGGACGCCGCGGGTTTTTTCTGGGATGTATACGGCCGCAGCTACATGTTCGACTTCGCGCACGACGACGGCATCACCATGGTCGACAATAAGCCGGCCTACTATCCGGAGTTCATGTACCGCCGTCTGCTGGATCAATACATTGGACCGCTATTGCACGATCGCGGCATGACCATTACCGCGAATAAGCCAGTCACGGTCGCCAGCACGCGCGGCATCGACGGCATCATGATGATGGAAAACGCGCCCTATGAGGTGAGCCCCGGATGGATCACCGCGCAAAGTTATCTTGGCCTGACGCGGCATGTGATGATCCTCGACGACGACGGCGACGACCAGGAAATTCTGTATCTCCACTGCCTGCGCTACGGCGCCTTCAACTCACTTGTCTCGGATCACACTCGAGGCGGCAAGCCATTGCCGCCGGAAACCGTCGCGTATAACGAGAAGCTTCACAACCTGTATCAGCCATACGTGAACATGTTTGCCGGTAAGAAATGGATTTTTTATCCCCACGCGCTGGACTTGCCCGCCAACACCGACGGCAACATCTTTCAGCTGAAGAGTGGTGACATCATGATCACCCTGGTCTCCGCCTGGCGCGCATTGAATCATGCCGACGGAGTCGATTCCAACTTGCAGGTGATCGCCCGACTGCCCAACGCGGATGCTGTGCAATCGGTTGAAGTGGATTCCGTCGACCTCGGCGAGAAAACCTCTGTCACGCCGCAGCGCAATGGCAATCAGCTCACCATCACCGTACCAAAGCACGGCAAAGCGACAGTCATCCTGCTGCACATGAAGAGTTAGACGTTCCTGGCATTCGCGCGATCCTGGCGGTCCTGTTCCGGTTCGATCGCATCTTTCAGCCGCCGCGCGAGGCCAGCGTGGTACCAAGCGTATTCGCTGGCATTTACACTCAACCCATGCCTCTCGCAACACAATTGTCGTTTGCTCCGCGCCATTATGATTCGCGTAGTCCATCTCTTTCCGTGCTCGTCCCGCTCCTCGCGTGCCTGCTCTTCCCCTGCGCGATCTGGTCGCAGACCTTCAAGACGAAGGATCTTGCGCCCGCGCCGCAGTTCCAGACCAACACACTGCAGGATCGCGTCGCGCAGCTGAACCTGGTCTTTCACGACTACTGGGAGGAAACGCTGAAACACTCGCCAGAGATGGCTTCCACCATCGGCGATAAGCGCTACGACGATCAGCTGTCCGACTATTCTGATCAGGCCTACAACGACTCGCTGTCGCGCGGCGAACGCTTCATCGAGCGGCTCGGTGCCGTCGACACCACCGGAATGAGCGACCAGGAAAAGCTGAGCAAGCGCTTGCTTGTGCACGATCTCGTCGATCAGCAGGAATCGTCCGTGTGCGAACCGTGGCAAACTCCAGTAAACCAATTTTCCGGAATTCAAGTCGATCTGCCGATGCTGGCCGGCATGCTCACCTTCACTTCCGCGGACGACTACACGCATTACATCGCGCGCTTGAACAAAGTTCCTGCCGCCATTCTTCAAATCAGCACCGACCTGATGCTGGGCGAAGAAGCCGGCCGCAGCCAGCCGCAATCGATCATGCAAAAAGTACTGGTACAGGCGAATGCATTGGCAACGGGCAAGCCGGAAGATTCTCCGTTCGCCAGCCCACTGCAGCGATTTCCCGCCAGCATTTCCGCGCAAGATCGCGCCCAGATTCGCACCGCGCTGCTAACCGCGATTCGCACCCAGGTGCAACCCGCATTCGGCCATTTCGCCAAGTACCTGGCCGCACAATATATTCCTAACGCTCGCAAGGACCCGGGCCTCTGGGCCACGAAGGATGGCGACGCGTGTTACGCCTATCTCGTCCAGAGCTATACCACCACCGACCTGACGCCGGAGCAGGTCTACCAAATGGGCGTCGCCGACGTGGCGCGGATCGAGCCTCAATTGCTGGCCGTCGTGCACCAGCTCGGCTATAAGGATTTGCGAAGCCTTCACGAAGCGCTGGTCAACAATCCAAAGGAGCACGCGCAATCGGGCGTGCAACTGATCGCGCTATACCAGCACTATGTCGACCAGATGGAACCGAAGCTGCCCGACCTGGTCACCAAGTTGCCGCAGGCGCCGCTGAAGGTGGTTGCCATGCCGAGCTTCGGCTCTGCCGACCAGGTTCCGGCGGACTATCAACCCGGCACACCCGATGGTTCTCGCCCCGGAGAAATTCGCGTCAACACCACCGACGCCACGAAGCGCCTGCTGACCCAGGTGGAGGCGATTGCGTATCACGAGGGCGTCCCCGGCCATCATCTGCAAATTTCGCTGGCACAGGAACAGACCGACATTCCCGAATTTCGCCGCTTTGAAATGTATACCGCCTTCGTCGAGGGCTGGGCCTTCTACAGCGAGCAACTCGGCAAGGAAGTTGGCTTCTATCAAGATCCTTACAGCGAGTACGGCATGCTCGAAAATCAAATGTGGCGCGCTGTCCGCCTCGTCGTCGACACCGGCGTTCACTACAAACATTGGACCCGCGAGCAGATGGTGCAGTACTTCCACGACCACACCGCGATGGATGACATTACCATTCAGGAAGAGGTCGATCGCTATATCGCGTGGCCGGGTCAGGCGCTTGCCTATGATGTTGGCCGATTAAAAATTCTCGAGCTGCGCGCCGAGGCGCAGAAAGCTCTGGGAAAGAATTTCGATCTTCGCGCCTTTCACGATGAGGTGCTCGACTCGGGGGCTTTACCTCTCGACATTCTGCAGCAGCGCGTCGAGGCGTGGATTCAACAACAGCAGAAAACCGCCGGCCACGCAAACCTGCACAAGATTTCTAGTCGAACGACGGAAGGAAACTAAGTTGATGGCCAAGAAAAAAGAAAAATCCAAGCCAGCAACACGCAGCCACCTCGAATACAAAAGTTGCGATGCTCGGTGCGGGCAAAATGGGCGGCATTCTGCTGCAGGCATTCCTGAACAAAGGTCTGTTCCGTCCGGAAAATATCCGCGCCACCGTGCAACATCCGGAGCGCGCCGCCGCTCTCGCCAAGCAATGGGGAGTTTCTGTTTCCACCGACAACCTTGCCGCCGCCCGCAACAGCGACCTGATCCTGCTGGGCGTCAAACCGCAGACCGTTCCTGAGGTGCTGGCTCAGATTCGTCCGGCGCTGACTGCGAAGAAAACGATCATTTCTTTTGCCGCCTCGGTCAAGACCGGCGCCATCGAAAAAGCTGCAGGCGTCGATCTGTCCGTCATTCGCGCCATGCCCAACACGCCGTCATTGCTGGGTTGCGGAGCCACAGCGCTGTGCCGCGGCAAGTTCGTCACCGACGAGCAGCTGGCAGTCGCGGAAAAGGTTTTCGCAAGTGTTGGCCGCACCGTCACCGTCGATGAAAAACATATGGATGCGGTCACCGCGCTCTCTGCCAGCGGGCCGGCCTACATCTACATCATTCTCGAATCGCTCGCGGAGGGCGGCGTCAAAGTCGGACTGCCGCGCGACATTGCCACCTTGCTTGCCGCGCAAATGACGCTGGGCGCCGCGACCATGGTGCTTGAAACCGGCAGCCATCCGGCGCTGCTGAAAGACGCTGTCACCACGCCCGCAGGTTGCACCATCGACGGCATTCTGGAACTGGAAGAAGGCGGCGTGCGCGTCACCTTGATCAAAGCGGTGATGCGTGCGGCGCAACGCGCCAAAGAATTGGCATCGAGCTAACTTTGCACCGAAATGCGCGCCAGTCGCGGCAAGCGCTGGTTCAGCGCAATTGCCGGCTTTATCGCGTCTCGATCTTGGTTGCAATCTGGTGATACTCGGCTCGCGAAATAATATGGCGACGAGGAAGCTCGTCTGAATTCTGATAAGGCCGGCCCGCGACAATTCTGTCTGCCGAAGCGCTGTCGATGCCCGGCAACGTCTCCAGCTGTTCTTTCGACGCGTGGTTAATGTTGAGCGGGCCCTTGGTCTTCAGGCCCTCGACGATTCCCTGCGCAACGGCTTTTGTGTCGCGTGCTGCGGCTGCCGTCGCACTAGCGGTCTGCTGGCGAATCTGGTCGGGACTTGGACTGGAGGGAGCACAACCGCAAATCGTGATCAAACCGAGTGTCGCAATGACGATCCATTTCATCCGGACTTAGATGCGACCCGTTGCCCGGCCGATGTGTGCAGGCAGCACTTCTTTCCGCTGGCAAGCAAGCCTCCACCACCTCATATACCCTAGGAGACAGCCGCTCACGTTCGCCGTCCTGCTCGTCGGACGCGCAACCCAGGACCGTCCATGGACGCAACCCGCTCCCTCCCGAGAATCCGCAAGCGCATCTCGATTCGAGGAGTGGTGCAAGGGGTTGGCTTCCGTCCCTTCGTCTATAACCTGGCCCAATCGCTGCGATTAACGGGCTTTATCCTGAATTCCTCCTCCGGGGTTACGGTCGAAATCGAAGGTGTCGACCGAGTCATTGAACAATTTCTCCATACACTGCAGACCAGCCCGCCGCCGTTGGCCCAGATTATGGAAATCGCCACCGAAGAAGTTTCATTGCAACATGCAAGTGAATTCTCCATCCGCGCAAGTCGCGAGGAGGAGAACGCCTTCGCCTTCATCTCCCCGGATGTAGCTACCTGTGATGATTGCTGGCACGATTTTGGCGATCCGGCAAACCGGCGCTACGGCTATCCCTTCACCAACTGCACCAACTGCGGGCCACGCTACACGATCATTCAGGATAATCCGTACGATCGCCCGACAACCACGATGGCAGCCTTTCGCATGTGCGAATTTTGCCAGGCGGAATATGTGGACCCCGGCAATCGACGCTTTCACGCCCAACCCAACGCCTGCGCGGCCTGCGGGCCCAGCCTGGTGCTGGTCGAAAGCCGCCAGCATAACTGCGAGGCGCACCTGCCGTCTGCCGCGGATTTTCTAGCGTCTCAGCAAACCTCGCTGGCAACGCTGCAGCGCGTTCGCGATCTACTACAAGCGGGCCGTCTCGTCGCGGTGAAAGGGTTGGGCGGTTTTCTGCTGGCCTGTGACGCGCAGAATGATGCGGCTGTGCGGCAACTTCGACTTCGCAAACGTCGCAGCGACAAACCGTTCGCCATCATGGCTCGCGACCTCCCCGAAGTGGAGAAATTCTGTATTGTCACTGACGCCGACCGAGCCGCCTTACAAAGCCCTCGCCGACCCATCGTGATTCTCAAACGCCGTCCGGAGTCGAATCTCCCCCGCTCGATTGCGCCCGGCAACGAATCCATCGGCGTGATGCTGCCATATACCCCGCTGCATTATTTGCTGTTCAGCGATGCGCCGACGGATCACTCGCAGTTCGCCGCATTAGTCATGACCAGCGGCAATCTCAGCGAAGAGCCCATCGTCATTTCCAACGAAGAAGCTTGGCAGCAGCTGGAACCGGTCGCGGATTGGTTCCTATTTCACAATCGCGACATCTACATGCGCACCGACGACTCCGTGGTGCGAACGTTTGCAGACCGCGAGCGGGTAATGCGTCGCTCCCGCGGCTATGTACCGCAAGCGATCGACCTTGGCGAACCGATGCAGGATCTGCTGGCCTGCGGGGCTGAACTGAAACATACATTCTGTCTAACGAAGGATCACTACGCCATCCTCAGCCAGCACATTGGCGACCTGGAAAATTTTGAAACGCTGTGCTTCTTTCAGGAGACTCTGGCCAACCTGAAAAAACTATTTCGCGCCGAGCCGAAGGCTGTCGCTTATGACTTGCATCCGAACTATCGCAGCACTCAGTACGCGCTTTCCTTGCCGCTCGAGCGCAAGATTGGCGTACAGCATCACCATGCGCACATCGCCAGCTGCATGGCTGAAAATCATTTGCAAGGAAAAGTCATCGGAGTCGCGTTCGACGGCACCGGCTATGGCACGGATGGGAAAATCTGGGGCGGAGAATTTCTGGTCTCCGATCTGGAAACATTTGAGCGGCGCGCTCACCTGCGCTATCTGCCTCTCCCGGGCGGCGATGCCGCGGTACGCCAGCCCTGGCGCATGGCCCTCAGCTATCTTCGGGATACGTTTGGCATTGGAGCACTCCCGGAGCAAATGCATTTTCTGCAATCCGTGCCGGAAAAACAAATTGCTGTCGTCGACGCGATGATCGCTCGCCGCATTCAGTCCATTGAGACTTCTTCGAGCGGCCGCCTCTTCGATGCCGTCGCTGCCCTGGTTGGCCTGGGTTCCGAAGTGACGTTCGAGGGGCAGGCAGCCATAGCGTTGGAATCGGCGGCACAGCCGAGGATAGAAGATCGCTATGCCTTCCGTCTGGAAGAAAGTGAACCGATGCAGCTGGATATGCGGCCCATGATCGAAGAGATCGTGCGCGATCTGGCTCGCGGTACGCCTGTCGGCTCATTTCCGCACGCTTTCACAACACGGTGGCTGCCTCCATCGTCGAAGTATGCCGTCAGATTCGCCAGCAAGACAACTTGACACGGGTTTGCCTCAGCGGCGGCGTCTTCCAAAATATGTATTTGCTAAAACACACGGTAAGAGACTTAGATAAGGATGGGTTTCAGGTTTTCCTGCACGCCCTGGTGCCGCCAAACGATGGTGGAATTTCGCTTGGGCAGGCAGCGATCGCGAATGCGATTCTGCAGCGGGAAAAATAGCAAGGAGACAAACCATGTGTCTGGCCATTCCGGGAAAAGTTGTCGAAGCATTCAATCAAGGCGGCATGCGAATGGCGAGAGTGCAATTCGGTGGAATCATCCGCGAGGCTTGCCTGGAATATGTCCCTGACACCAAGGTCGGCGAATATGTTCTGGTCCACGTCGGTTTCGCCATCAGCAAGATGGATGAGGAAGAAGCGCATCGCACCTACCAAATCCTGGAAGAGATGGATCAGCTTTCCGAGTTGATGGCTCCTGTAGTGGAGGAACGCGACGGACAAGCACCAGGGTTTCGCGATGCCGCGACAGGTACAAACGGGAAGCATACGCAGCAGACGAAGGAGACCCGCGGCAAGGAGGGCGCGCGATGAAATATCTGGATGAATATCGTGATGGCCGAGTCGCCCGAAAAATTGTTGACGAAATTCAACGCGTGCAAACCAAGCCCTGGGTAATTATGGAAGTATGCGGCGGTCAGACCCACTCCATCGTCAAGAACGGGATTGATTATCTGCTCCCCGAGGGCGTGGAACTGGTGCATGGACCCGGCTGTCCGGTCTGCGTGACGCCACTGGAAATGATCGACAAGGCGCACGCCATTGCCCGCATGCCCGACGTGATCTTCTGCTCCTTCGGAGATATGCTGCGCGTTCCCGGTTCGGACGGTGACCTGTTCACCATCAAGTCCGAGGGCGGCGATGTTCGTGTCGTCTACTCGCCGATTGACTGCATCAAGATTGCGCACGCCAATCCAGATAAAAAAATCGTCTTCTTCGCCATTGGATTTGAAACGACGGCGCCAGCAAACGCAATGCTGGCGTGGCGCGCCAAACAAGAGGGCCTGAAGAACGTCTCCTTATTGGTGTCGCATGTTTTGGTTCCACCGGCGCTCGCGGCAATTTTGCAATCTCCCGAAAATCGCGTACAGGGATTTCTTGGCCCTGGACATGTTTGCGCCGTCATGGGCTATGAAGAATACGAACCCATCAGCGCCAAATATCACGTGCCCATCGTTGTCAGCGGTTTTGAGCCGCTCGATATTTTGCAGGGAACCCTGATGACGATTCGCCAACTCGAAACCGAACGCGGCGAAGTTGAGAATCAGTATTCGCGTATCCTCGATCGCGAAGGAAACAAAACAGCGCAGAAGCTCGTATTTCAAGTCTTTCAGGTGGGAGATCGAAATTGGCGCGGCATCGGCACCATTCCCCAGAGCGGTTATCATCTTCGCCCGGAGTTTGCCGAGCACGATGCCGAAAAGCTATTCGACGTGGCGCAGATCGCAACGCGTGAGTCTGCCATCTGCATCAGCGGAGAAATTCTGCGCGGCATCAAGAAGCCGAAAGACTGCCCCGCATTTGGAACGGTATGCACGCCGCAAAGCCCGCTGGGCGCCACCATGGTTTCCGCAGAGGGTGCGTGTGCCGCGTACTATGCCTACGGCCGCCATCTAAATCAGAACAAGAGCATCGACGTTCCCGTCCATTCTGTAGGAGGCGCGGCGTGACTCGAAACGACTCCACCACGAGTGCGCCGGTTGCAGCGTCAAGCTCCGACTCCGCTTCGGAGAGTTCGACGACGGAAATACCAAATCCATTATTTGGCAGCTGTCCTCTGCCGATCTTCCAACATAAAAATATTGTGCTCGGCCACGGCAGTGGCGGCAAGTTGACGTCGGAGCTGATCGATAAAGTTTTTCTGCGGGCCTTTGCAAATCCCATCCTCGACAAGCTCGACGATCAGGCGGTGCTCGAAATCAACGGCGCGCGGCTCGCCTTCACCACCGACAGCTTCGTCGTTACGCCGATCTTTTTCCCCGGTGGCGATATCGGCACGCTCGCCATCAACGGCACCGTGAATGACATTGCGATGAGCGGCGCGCGCCCTCTGTATCTTGCAGCCGCCTTCATCCTGGAAGAAGGTTTGCCCGCAGAGGAGTTGCGGCGTGTTGTCGAGTCGATGGGTGCTGCCGCGCGTGAAGCCGGCGTGCAGTTGGTCACCGGCGACACCAAGGTGGTGAATCGGGGCAAAGGCGACAAGCTTTTCATCACAACGACGGGCATCGGCGCCATTGAACGCGACGTGAACATCTCTGCCAGTCGTGCGCGTCCCGGAGACAAAATCCTATTGAGTGGCTACATCGGCGACCACGGTATGGCGATCATGTCGAAGCGCGAGAACCTGGAATTCGAGGGCGCGATTGAAAGCGATTGCGCCGCGCTGAATGGGTTAGTGGATTCCATACTGGATGCATGCGATGCTGTCGCGCTGAAGCGAGACGGCGATCATCCCATGCACTGCATGCGCGATCCTACCCGCGGAGGTGTCGCCACCACCCTGAACGAAATCGCCTCGCAATCGAAGGTCGGTATGTTTCTGAACGAAGATCAGATTCCCGTCCGCGAAAGCGTGCAGGGCGCCTGCGAAATCCTTGGCCTCGATCCGCTGTACGTCGCCAACGAAGGCAAGCTAGTCGCAATCGTAGCGGCGGGTGCGGCCGATGCCGTCCTGAAGAGCATGGAGAATCATCCCCTCGGCCGAGATGCGAAAATGATTGGAGAGGTCGTTTCAGAACACCCTGGTATGGTGCGCATGCAGACCCGGGTGGGTGGCACACGGATTCTGGATGTCATGTTCGGCGAGCAGCTGCCGAGGATTTGTTAGCAGCCTCTGATCCTGCAGAAGCCGCATCAAATCCGAAAATAGATCAGCACGCAATTGATCGCGAAAGATATTTTGACGACGCATACGACGCTCTACGCCGCCCTGTTCACCGCAGCTGTGCTCGGTTTCCGCCACGGCTTCGACTACGACCACATTGCCGCGATTACCGACGTGGTCAGCGTGCAATCGTCGAAGCGCGTCGCCATGAAACTTGGCATGATCTATGCACTCGGCCACGCGCTCACCGTCGCAGGACTCGGCTCGATCGTCATTCTTCTGGGAATCAGTTTGCCCGCTGGCATCGATCGCTGGGCCGAGCGTCTGGTTGGTCTCACCCTGGTGGTTCTTGGAATTTATGTTCTCGGAACCCTGGTATTTCGTCCGGAAGACACGTTGCCGAAAAGCCGATACATGCTGCTCCACGCCGGGTATCATCGCGCGCGACTGGCATTCAAACGACGCGAAGAAGGCGCTCCCATCGAAGCCTACGCGCCTCCCAAAAATTTCGACGCGCGCTCCGTTTTCGTCATCGGCGTGATTCATGGCCTGGGAGCAGAAACGCCCAGCCAGTTGATGATTTTCCTGCTCGCAGCCAATCTCGGCGGCGCTGCCCTCGGCATGCTCGGCCTTGGCATGTTCCTTGCCGGGCTGTTGACGATGAACGCGGTGATGACGGCATCCGCGGCCGGACTCTTCGGCGCATCGCGGCACCGTCCGCAATTTCTGCGCGTCGTATCCGCGTTGACGGCAATCTATAGCCTGGCGATGGGCATCATCTTCTTGTCCGGTCGCGCTTCGTTTCTCCCAACAATTAATTAGCCAGCGATCACGCCACTAGCACTGAATTCCAGCCTTTGCCAGCGTCGCTTTTAGACCTTTCATGCTAATTCGAGTCGACGCCTCTGCTGTCCCCGCTCCGCGCCAATGTGTCTCCAGGCTGACAGCGTAGTGGTATCCATCTCGCTTCAATGCGCGGAACTGGCCCACCCAATCGACGATTCCGGATCCAACGGGAGCCCAATCATATCCGCCGCCGGGCTTGCGAACCGCATCTTTGCAGTGGCAATGACCGATCCGCTTCTCTGGCAGTAGATCAAAGCCGTTTGGATAGGGCGTGCTGCCGAGTACTACCGCATTTCCCGGATCCCAGTTCAGCATGAAGTTTTTATTCGGAATCGCGTGCAGAACAGCCGCCGCTTCCTCTCCAGTTCCTGTGTTGCAAGCCATTTCATTTTCCAGCAGAAGAATTAGGTCGCTCTTGGCGCATTGTTCCGCAGCCTCGCGCAGCTTGTCGTTGATCGCCGCCCGATACGGCTTCGGATCATCCAGCCTCCAAAAGTCGAAACAGCGGATGCGATCCGTCTGAAATGCTTTCGCCAGCTCAATGCAACGTTCCAGCACTTTCTCCTGTTGCTTGAAACCGAAGTCGGCGCCGAATTGGTCACGACGTTCAGAGGCCTTTGAAATCGGCGCACCCGGCCAATCCACCTTGAACAATGGGCTCGCAATATCTGTCACCCGCAGCTTGTACTTCTCCAAAATCTTTCGTGCTTCCGCAATCTCCGACGAGTCCAGATCGGTAATATTCTTGTTCCACATTCCGCGGAGTTCAATCCAGTTCAGTCCGAAATCTTTCGACGCGATTTCGCACGCGCGATCAAAATCCTGCGTGATTTCATCGTTGATGACAGCAAGGCGAAATGGACAGCTCATACCTGCACTCCTAGCTTGTGGATTAAATAATCCTTGCTCATTTCTGCGGACTCTTTCGGACTACGATTTACGCCAGTCCGCTCTCCATCCAGTTCCACCACACCCCAGCCTCTAAAGTTGACGGACCGCAGCGCATCGAAGATGGCGACGAAGTTGACTCTTCCCTGCCCCAGCTCAACAAATTGGTAGCCGCTCTTTGTCGTCGCCGGCTCAACATCTTTCAAATGCAGAAACAGTAATCGATCATGATATTTGCGAATGGCTTCCGCAGGATCGCCTCCGCCTTGCTGATAATGGCCCGTGTCCAATTCCAGCTTGACGTATCGAGGATCGGCAGCATCGAGGATCGCCTCCACCTGCTCCGGTGTTTGCCCGATCGAACCCATGTGATTGTGAAAGCCCGTCTGGATTCCGAAATCCGCGGCGCGCTTTCCAATCTCTGTCAGCAGCATGCCTTCCCGCTTGTAGTCGCCGGGGGTGTAGGTTTTCTGCGCGAATGTGCCAATCACCTGCAGATATTTCCCGCCCGCCTGGTGGAGATATCGTGCGTGCGCGGCGTGCGTATCCAGACTTTTTTTCTCCACAGCTGGGTCCAGCGGCGAATCTCCACTCGACAAGGCCACGAAAGTCAGATTGTGCTTCGCCAATACGTCCTTCAGCGCATGCGGATCAGGATATTCGCCGAGAACATTCGCGCGCAGCTGAATTCCGGGATATCCCACCGCCGAAATGTCCTCGATCGCCTGGTTATCATTTTCCTTCCAGGTAATCGCGGCGTATCCAATCTGGATTTTCATCGGTCCATGATGGATAGGTGCGTCGAAATACGACAAATCCATGGGGGGATACAACAAGCTGTCGCCGGTAAGGGCATGGGCCGCGCGCCCTGGAACAGAAACTGCCGCAGCCGTGGCACCCAGGCCGACTAGAAAATTACGACGAGTAGACGACATCGACAACACTCCTTAAACAACAAACTCTGGCCGATCCTTTGCAGTGGCAACGCCCCCGCGGACCACTCGCCCGCCCCTGCGGACAACATTTCTAGCTCGAACGGCAGCGATCTGGCGCATCCGAACAGCGTCATCCCTTTTCTATCGTAATCCGACGAGTTCTATTTTGGCGGGCAGTCGAGAATGAAAGCGACGTTTGTTACATCTGCTTTCTCCGGAATCGAGATCTGATAAGCCTGCGCAACGTTCGCGTTCGTTATATCTTTGTGGAACTCGCGTTGAATGCCATTCTCCTCCCAGATTTGCGTGATCCTCAGTCGCTGCGTCGCAGACGGATTTTCAGGGCGAATGCTAGCGAGTCGAAAATGGTCGATCGCCAGCCCGACAAACTGGTAGCGAACGTAGATGTGCTCCGTTCCCGCGGACAGATTTCGCACACTCCGATCTACCTCCGGCCAGCGCAGCACCTGCTTGATCGGCTGCCCGTCGAGCCATGTCAGCTTGGGATCGTAGGTCCACAATGTCTTCCACGGCCCTTCGCTGCTGGTCGACCACGCCATGGAGGCTGACCCCGGCCCCTTGCGATTCGCAGGCCACGGAGTCACGTGCCGAATCTCCGCCGTAAATTTATTCGGAGCAATTCCATCTGTTAAATCGAGGAATCTGCCGCCAACATCAAAGCCGCTAAGATCGCGATCTTTTCCACCGACCTCAAAGATCACTTCACCAGCATGATCTCCGTCGTTGATCCAGTACCCCTGCCCGTCTTGAGATGTGTAACTGGCGTTCTCAACTTTGGCCGCGTATTCATTCAAATGCGAGGCGCGCACCAGCAACTCGGTCCTCACATCTTTCCCAGCGCGATATTCAAATTGATTTTCACCAGGCGCAAGCGCCGGAATTGTCCGCGGATTCAACTGAAATATTGTGGTGAGGAACACACCCTGCAGCGATGGCGTCTGATTCGCCGCCCCATGCAGCGAAAAGCGAAGCAGGTATCCGTACGTTCCCGACACGGCTGTGCGGTGGCCCTGGGCACCCGGAAGGTCCGCTGCATGAATCTCCCAGGGGCCGTTGAATGGCCCGGCGAGCGTCGCACTTTCTGTCCAGCTGCGACCACCATCGATAGAGGTCGCCGCCGTGAGTTTGTCTTCCGCTGTCGGCAGAGCAGCCTGTACAGAAAAATGCGCGTCGATAATCACATACGGAGACGGCATCGAAAACGTATACGTCGCGTCATCGCCGTTGCGGCTAAGATCGCTGGAAATGTCCGTTGGGCGGTATTCTATTTTGCCCGTGGCCCACAAACGTGAATCTTTCTCGCTGCGCGGCCCAGCCGCCGGCGGCAGGCTGAACTGCGCAAAATCCGGAAGGATCTTCCAATCTTTGCCATCGTACGTATACGGCAAATAAAAGGTCCCCGCAGGCGTCGGACGGTAGTAGCGAATCATGCGCTCGCCCGGCCGCAATACAAAATCCATGGTGCGGCCTTCGGGGTAGCGTCGGTACGCATAGAGATAGTTGTCGTTGATCGATGTGTATAGTTCGGCGAGATCCTTCATATCCCCCGCACGAACATCCGCTGGATACCAGGGAGTATCGACAGTCTTCGGATTCGATGTCGTCGGTCCCGTAACGTTCCGCGTGATGATGCTGCCGTCATGTTCCAACTGCCAGACAGAGGCGACATCCCGCAGCTTCAGCGGACCGCTTCCGATCGGGTTATAACCCAGTTCATCGGAATCGAACATGTGATACGCGCCGTCGTAATACACCTCGGCAACGGTATGGCCGGTGAGGAACCAGACCCGCGAATGCTTGAATCCGCCAGCATCATACGTCGCCGCCATCAGTGGGCCATCCTGATAGCAAAGCCCATAGCCATAGCTATTCAGCAGCTTGATGGGATCGAGTACCTGGCCCACCGGCTCCTCATAGGCCCATCCGGGGATGTGATAGAACATGCCCGGCTTCACGAATCTTCCATCGGTCAAATAGAAGCGCCATATTGCCTCGGCTTTTTCGCGGTCGGTGGTGGCGTTGTATTGCCGGTAAATTCCCTGCACCAGGCTGGCCATGTTGCTGGTATCCACCTGACCCACCTTGGTGATCTGCGGCGAATACACTTGCGCCCGAAGGCCCGGCGCACCGAAGGCGATCAACACCGCTGCCACTAGCGTAAAGACGAATTTCTTTTGCATCGAGCGATTCCTTTTCCGGTGAAAACTTCTTACTGCACGTCAATCGTTTTTTGGATGGTTTGCCCGCTCATCACGTCATGTACGTCGATGGTCCACTTACCGGGCGTGTCGTTGACAGCGAACGGAATCGCCCTGACCCCCGCACCTTGCCGCGCCAGGACATTTCCAGAATAGAAGACGTTGCGATTTCCCTTTGGATCGACCACATCGACATGAAAAATACTCATGTCCGCTTGCGACGGAGTAACATGAATCGCGATAGTCGCAATCGTTCCGCGCTGTACCTGTTCCGGAGCGGAGACCTGCATCTGCGGCAGCGGAGTATCACTGGCAACCAGAATGGTCGGATCGAACGGTCCGACTGTTAGGGTGAGTTCTTTCTTCTCCCCCAGGTCTTTGTTCGCCATCGTGTCGTACAAGTACATGGCGTTCGGTAGATGCAGATGCACAGTTGTGGGCTTGGTAAACCGTTCGTTCGAGCGAAAATCCGCCGGGCCCAGCTCATTCACACGTAGTTGAGGATTCGACTGCAACGCGAGTATCCTTACTCCGCCGTTGGCGTAGACGTGCGCATCAATCCCCACCACGGAATGGCCTTGTGCATCCTCCACTGAAAATTCAGGACGAACATCGTTCGAACGCAGCAGTTGCTCGATCAATTGATGAACAGGGCCCTCCTTTCCATTCAACCGGTTTTGCAGATAGCTGATGATATCTGC
Organism: uncultured Acidobacteriota bacterium; assembly: GCA_963821145.1. Lineage (GTDB taxonomy): Bacteria > Acidobacteriota > Terriglobia > Terriglobales > Acidobacteriaceae > JAKAAZ01. Next base: position 478,209 of record CAWGCV010000007.1, on the reverse strand, counting down.
GTTCAGCAGGATCGCTTTTCCCTTGCCATAGGAATGCACATTCACCTGCTCCGTATTCGCCCCACCAAAAAGGTCGGCCAGCGGCGAGGCAGGAAGCTTGCGGCTGTGTTCATCGTAAGTTCCGGGAATTCCGTTCGCAATGGCGACACCGCCCTGTGCGACAAACTCGCGAATTGCATTTGCCTCGGCTTTCGACAGCGAACTGGATTCAGGAAGCACCAGCACGTGGTAGCCACCCTTCAGCAACATGCCTTGCTCCACCTGGTCGTAGGAAACGAAGTTCGGCTGCAGTCCTTCGTCCTCAATCAAATTGCACCAGGACTCGCGCAGCCGCATAAAGTTGTTCGTCGAACGTTCATAGGCAGCGCTGCGAGTCATCCAGGCGTCGCCATCGGGACGCCGCTCCAGCATCCATTGGGTGCGCATGCTGGGCTGCGAATAGTGGATCGCAATCCGGTCGTTCACGATGTGACTATTGATAATGAGCGCACCTTCGCCGTCCCGAATCGCCCGGTACAGATCGCCGGCCTGCTTGCCAATCGCGCTTGGCTGTCCATCTTGCTGAACGTACTTCTCGCCCTCGTCCCAGATAATGAGAGCGCGATTGCCATGCAGCAGTTCGTACCAGACACGCTGACGCTCGCGATCACCGGCAGAAAAGCTGGTGCTCTCGATCACCATATCGGGATTCAGAGAATGAACAATGTCGACGCTACGTCCAATATCGTACGGTTCAATGGCGTTCAGCGCCTTAGTGATGCGGGAGTAATCATACCCACCCCAGCCCGGCATCTGACCGCCGCCAATCTCGACGTAGGCGTGCGGATCGACTTCATGAATCGCATCCGCTCCCATCTTCAGCGCGTCGGCGTAGGAGATATCCATCCACTCCTTAAAGTCGGCCCACGCCGCATAATTGTCGTCGGTGCGCTTCATCGCCTGATTGGTGGTCAACGGCATCACCAGGTTCCAATTGGTAAAGTTCGTGCCCCACTCCTGATTCAGCGCGCCCAAACTGCCGTATTGCGTCTGCAGCCAGCGGCGCATCGGCACCAGCGATTCATCAGAGAAATCGAAATCCCAGGCCGCTTCCAACTCGGCGATGCCAGATTCATCCGCGAGGCTATAGAAATATGGCCGGTAGGGCGCGAGTCGTTCCGCGGTTGCAACTCCGCGATCATGGATAAGCTGGCGATAATATGCATCCCAGAAACTCGGGTGACGCTTGAAGGCCGCCAGGCTGTTGGGATCTTCCTGGTAGAGTTTCTTGGCCTGGATAAACGACCATCCCACGGGACGATCGGGACGCCAGCGATGATATTCGGAGTAGTAATCGGTCGCGAGGCTCTCGGAGTACCACCGCATATTGTTGTCAATCAGGAAATCCGGCAACGCGATATTGCGGCTGGAATAGGTCGCGCCGTTGATCCCCAGCTTTTGCAGATCGGGAACAAGATTCGCCGGGTAGTTCTGCCACATCATGATGACGTAGTCCTTCCATCCGGTGAACGGCGGCTGCGCGACGAAGTCTGTGTCCGCAGATTCGCCGCGGTTGTAGGGCGCGCCTTTGATGTCTTTTCCATCCAGCGTTAGGTCGACGTGAAGATGATTCTTCATCGCGACAGCCAGCGACATGTCGATTGGAAATGTAATATCGGTCTCATCCAGCAGGTCGGCGGGCAGCGTCTTATCTTCTACCGTGCGGCCCAGGCTGTCGGTCCAGAGTACGTGCACACCCACGTGGCCGGTAAATCCCTGGCTCAAGCGATACACCACCGGCACCTCGCCGGTCCGCGCCAGGACGGCCGAAGGCAGGATGATTTTCGACGGCCTCTTGGCATCGCCAGAGGTGTTCACTGTCGCGGCTCCCAAGGCGGCGGTTGCGGTGAGCGTCATCGCCAGCAAACTTCCAGCAAGAATAGTGCACGGCTTCGTCCAGTTCATCGGTCTCCTCATCATCCTTTGCTATTGTTCGTCGTGTTGCGGCGAGGATGTGCTTGCGACCACCTCGACCAATCCAACAATCTCATTCAGACTGTTCCGCACGGGAGCGAGCACCGAAATCATTCCCGGCGTCTTTTGCACCGTCAATGTTTTTCCGGTCTGCAGCACCTCGCGCATTTGCGGCGGCATCGCCTGATTCAATTCGCCATTCCAGAATTGGCTCAGATCGTATTTGTTGCGAATCACAACCTGAATGTTTTGCGTGGTGGGAACTGGCATCCACAGATTCACGTCGACCGGATACGGTGCCAGCGTCGCCAGCCGTATCAGCGTCTTTTTCGTCTGGATGAACGGCGCGGCATGCACATCGTAGTTATCTCCGGCCTGCCACTCGTCGCGTGGATCCGAACGCAGCATATGCTCCAGCGCGCGTTGCGTCACGATGTGCTGGCAGACGTCACCGTCGATCATGGCTGTTGCCACGCGCGCAATCTCCTGCAGTTCTCGCTGTTGCGTATCGGTGTTGACCACGGCGGATGGTGCCGTCTGCGCAACCGCAGGAGCACCACCGCACACCGACAGGAACACGAGTTGCGAACCAACTAGAACCAAGGCGGTGAGTTTCATTGCGTCCTCCCGGCCTGCTGCATAGCAAAGTCATGGACACGCTGCCAGGCATCCGGCTGCGGAGTTGGAAACTGCGCGTCATACGGTTTTAGCGCGTCACCAAGATCTGCGTTCGTCCAGTCAACTGGCTTACCCGCGGGAGGCGGTGAAGGCGAATGCTTCCACTGTGCGAGCTTTGTGTTGTCAAATAGGCCGACAACTTTTTCCTGAATGGCTTCGCGAGAACCTTGCTTCGCTTCTTCTTCCAGCAGGTCGAGATCCTGAACTGTGTTGCGCTGCAATTTCAAACGAATGCTGGGAATCGGTCCTTCAATTCCAAAGCGCTCGCCGGAATACGCCAGCGTCTCCGTACCGCCATTCGAGAGCGCTTCAAACGGATGCGGGCCCGGGCTCACCGCCAGCCAGCGCACGAAACCATCTACGCCGAAGATCCACGCTCGCAACGGATCGGCCGCCATCGAAGTCGATACATCTTGTACAGGCGGCGTTCCTCCGTAAATCCAAACGATATCCCCCTGCTGCTTCAGCGCCGGCAATTTGTCCTGATACCACGTAAACATTCCGCCGCTTGCGCACCATAATCCGATCGCGCCCTTCAGCAACTGCATCTGTTGCGGCATCGTCCAACTGACGTCTGCGCGCATGACAAAGTGCACCGGAGTCGCCTTGGGCAACGCGTTCCTCAACAGATCGTGATACACGAGGAAGTAAGCGTCATCCTTAGGGAAACGCACCTCGTCCCCATCCCACTCAAAACCCTTGTAGCGTTTCTTCTGGTTGAAGAACACTTCAAACCGGGTGCTCGTCCAGTCCTTTTCGCGGAAGTGGCGCTCCATCTCTCCCACCACATTCGTAAATTCCGCCTGATATCCGGGCTCGCCCCACCAAAGATAATTCGCGGGCCACTCCGGGTTAATGGGCATGTACATAAACGGAATCGGTTGCGGTCCTCTTCGCGTTCCGTTGAAGGCAGACCCATCGAGCACCGGCCCAAACAGACGATCAAACTTGTCCCAGCTGACAATGTGCTTCTGCGTGCCGGTCCCTGCCAGCTCCGGCGCAAACCCTGGATCGACGTATCCGGAGTGACCATATCCAAGCACGTGATAGATGCCGCGGTTCTCATAAAACAGCCGATAATACTGTTGAATCAGGTGAAACTGTTCGTCTTCCCTGGCGCTACCCGATCCCGCCAGCGCCTTCGGATATTGCGCTTGCAGCCACCCCATCCCATAGGAATTGGAATCCATATTCAAGACATCTTGTTTCGGAATTTGCGCGGCCGATACGGAAATCGTGAACGGCACAGTCTTGCTGGCCGAGCCACCGGTCAGTCGCGCGCGACCATGGTACACACCAGGCTTGGTGTCGGCGGAGATCCATACATCCACCCAGAACGCGCGCACCTTTTGCCCTTGAATTGCATTTTCAGCGTCGGGCATCTGAAAGCTGAATGGAAGATGAATCGGAATCAGCGCGTCCGGGTAGTAATGCTTGTCGGGTGTGTTGAAGTGGAACCACTCGCGGTACACTTCCACCGGCTGCGACGATTCAATGGAGAGCTTGCAATTGCTGCACCCAGTCTCCGACCTGACGACAAGCTGAAACGAAACATACCCGCCGCGAGCGGAAGAAAGTTGAATCGAATGATTCCAACTTGCCCCCGCAAGGTCGCTGGCTACAAAGCTTCCGAATGGGTCTGTCCGATGATAGGCAGAAACAACAAACAGGTCGGAAGCTCGACAGCAACCGAGAGATAGAAGAAGCAACAGCACTACACTTGCACTGAATTTCCGCATGCTAGAGTTCTCCGGCAGAAACGTTCAGCAACCTTGATTCACTTCCAACGCATTTGGCTCGAAACAAGGTACTCGTTCGCGTGCTCTCCCACAAGACACGAACGACTAGCGACTGAGAGTGCCTTTCGTCGGTTCGATCGTATCACCACGCAATTCGAAGCGTGGTCCAATATAGTCCGGCTCAATCTGCACGGCCTGCGTCATCAACTTGTGCGCTTCATCCGTATTGCCGTTATATCCATCGATCAGCGCCTGCAGGTAATACGAACGCGCTCGATACAACGGATCATTCGATTCATGACGCGAGTCTGCCACTGTCTGGAATTGTTTAACCAGCGCCGCGGCTTCCTGCTGCCGCCCCAACCGATCGAGTGAGAATGTCATGAAAAAGTTTTCCGGACTGTAAGCCTCGCTGCCGCCCCCAGTCAGTTGGTCCACCCCGCGAATACTGTCCTTATACGCCTGTTGGGCTTCCTGCTTCTTGCCCATCGCATCGTAGGTTCGGCCTATGTAGTAGTAAATCTGTGGCGCTGACTGCAGTTCGAAATCATCCATACCAAGCGACGCAGGCGGCTTGAGTGCAGACTGGAAAAAGTCGAGCGCCTCCTGGTAGTTGCCTTTGTGGAACGCCTGCGCACCCTGGCCATATTTCAACTCACGATACGCATCGCGCAAGGTGTAGGTCCTGTGGACTGGAAGAAAAGTGTGGTGATCGATGATGTCCTGAGCTGCCTGGAACTTGCCCTGGATCAAGTCAGCGGTCAATAACCCTTCCACCAGATGATCGTTCTTCGGATTGCGAGCGACAGCTTTTTGCAGCAACGCCACTTGCTCGTCGAACTTGCCGGTGCGCGCGTACAGGTCCGATAGATCGTCCAGCGTTTCGGCACTCTCTGGGTTCAGGTCAACTGCCTTCTGCAATTCCGGAACAGCGGCCTCCAGTTTGCCATCTTCCTCGTAGGCCAATCCCAGCGCTCGCCGCGCACCAAAGTCAGACGGATTGATCTGGTTGATCGCCTGCCATTGTTGGATGGCCTCTGCCTGGTGTCCGCGATAATACAGCAGGCACGCCAGATCGAAGCGCGCGACCGTGTCATTCGGATCGTCCTTCACGGCGTCAGCGAGTGGTGCTTCCATCTCTGCGCGATACGGGAAGCGCTCGACAATTCCAGCAGCGGCCTGCGCCTTCTTGCGATATTCCGCTGCTGCCGCAGTGTCTCCCGTCTGTTTCAAGTCATACGCCAGCGCGTAGTCATACATCGGCGGCGTTCCCCACGGATCTTTGTTATGTGGAGGCTCGACCATCTTCAACACCGCAGCCGCTTCTTTCCACCGCTCCAGTGCGCTATAGAAAAACGACACCTCGATGGCGCTTTCCGATTGCTCGCCCATCAAATCGAGCAACTTCGCCTTCGCGCTCGCATCGCCCGTTAGAAAATACCGCTCCGCCTGCGCGACGCGATCGGCGGGATCAATTTCTTCCACTTTAGCGAGTTGCTCCAGCGCAGCCGCTTTATTTCCTTGATCGCGCAATGTCATCGCTAGTACCAGCCGCGCCTTCAGGTCCTTGCCGTTCGAATTGATGGCTCCCAGTCAGATGCTGCGCTGCCGCCGTATCGTCATGCCGCAGAAAATTCAGCAGTCCTAACTGATATTCGCGCGGACCGTAGTACACGCTGTCCGGCCAGACGTAGTAGAAATTCCGTTCCGCCTGCTTCTGCTGTCCAAGTTTCAATTGGCAAATCGCCAGGTAGTACCAGGATTCTGAATCGTATGGGTTGCGATCCACGGCGTGCTGAAAGTGCTCGGCCGCCTGCTGATAGTGGTGTTGGTTGTACTCCAGAATCCCCAGCAATTGGTGCGCGACGGAGTAGCCAGGATCACGCTTCAGCGCCAGGTTGGCCAAGTTGATGGCCTCATCCGCATTCAGGTCCTTCTGCTTGAATTCTGCCGCCAGCACCAGTTCTTCCGCCGTCATTTTGTCCAGCGGAACAGGCGCGGCCGTCAGGTCCTTGGCAAACGGCGTAACATCTCCGCCCGGCGGAGTGGCAGGCTTGGTGTAGGCCAGCAGCAGCTTTGCCGTCCGGTCCCAGCACCTGCACGTTCAGCGAGTCAAGGTCGGCTGCGCTGACATTGTCGACAGTCTTCTTCACCGGAGTTCCCGGAATCAGGTTCACGGCAGTATTCAGCAGTTCTCCGCCCGCAGCTTTCACCACCAGCTTTGCATTGCGAGTTGGAACCACCGGCGACAGCGCGACCAGCACTGATGAGCCTGCACCGTTGGAACCCGGATGCACTTCCACATTCAGCGCGACATCTTTACTCATGGTGGTCAGTCCGTTGATGCCGGCGACCGGAATCCACCATTCATGCCATTGCTCCACTTCATGCGGATACACCCATTCATAGTGCCCGTCCCACACCATGCGGCCGCTTTGCGCTTCAAAATACGGTCCTGCCTTGTCGGTATAGCTGTGCTCTACTTCCGATGAGCCCGGGCCGAATCCAAACGTCCACATCTTCATGCCCTGGACTACGCGGCGATCAGCGTAGCGAAACACGCCGTAGTCATGATCGAACTCATACGAACCGCCGTAGTTGTCGTAGCTGTCGATGCCGAACACGCCCAGCATGTGCATATTGTTATGCGCCCAGCTCAGATCGACACCGTTATAGATAGGCCACGGGGAAACCACGCCGGTGGTGTGTCCCACGGTTTGCGTCATGGGATAGAGAAATCTCGTTTTCGGCGTGACCGGAAAAGCGGCGTTCGACCACATCATCTGCGGCTTCTGGCCGTCAGTACCGTTGTAGCAAAATGTGCTGATCTCCAGCGCATCCACGTCCGGATACAGCGTCGCCGTGTAGGTCACGTCCATGTGATAGAACGGATCCTCTTCGCCCAGCAGAACCGACACACTTCCATCCTTATGCTTCAGGATGGTGTGCGACCAGTACGGTTCGCCCTTCCAGGTAAGGGAGTGCGCGTCGTAGGGTCCAGTCAATTCAATGCCAGACTGTGGCCAGGTGAAGCGCGGATTAAATTGCGTTGGCTTGATCACATCGTTTCGATAGAACATCTGCCGATGATGCACTTTGTCATACACAGAGAAGAACCGGCCACCCAGTTCTGGAATGTAGGTCAGTTTGAAATACCGGTTGTCGACAAAGACGGCATGATACTTTTCGGGGAACGGGCTGCCTTCTTTAAATTGCCTTTTGAAGGTCGTAAATGGGTACAGCCCGGCCAGCGTCGAATCGTCGAACAGCGGCGGCTGCATATATCTGCCGACATGTTCATAGGTGGGGATGGTGATTTCGCCCTCCGACACCGTAATCGCAGAGGGCGTTGCGGTCTTTGCAGCATCATCGGCCGCATGGCATCGCAGCGAACCCAAGGTCAGCACCATTGCAAACAATAGAAGCCACGACTTCATCGATTCTCTCTTTTCGGGTTGAAAATACGTGCTGAACTTGCAATCCAGCGCGACGAACGACGCCGGAACGGAGTCTGGACGCGATCTCGATAGACAACTTGGGAACCGCTCTCTCCGGATATCGAAACGATTATATACGGAGAAATGAGAAAGGAAACGCTCGTAACGAATCGCAACCTCACTCGGCCCCGGCCGACCTTGCGGTAAGGTGGAAGCAGACCCGCCAATTCACCAGATCAGCGCTACAGGAGAAACCAAAGAATGCATCGCGACCGTCCCCAGGCCATTTCAAACTTTGTCGAACACGATTCTGTCGTGGGTACCGATCCGAGGGCGGATTTCTGGCGTGACGCTTCCATCACCTCGATGACTGACGACGCGTACGGTACCAAAGTTGCCGGACACGCGACCGAAATTCGCTCCAGATGGACCGCCGCCCACCTTTACTTTCTGTTTGTCTGTCCCTATCAGGACCTTCATTTGAAACCGAATCCCGTCTTCGACCAACCGACGGGCGGGTTGTGGAACTGGGATGTTGCCGAAGCCTTCATTGGATCTCCGGACGGTCCCATCGATCGATATAAGGAGTTCGAGATCTCTCCGCAAGGCGAATGGCTCGATCTCGACATCGATTTGAAGCAGCCGGATAAGGTCGCTCTCACCTCGTGGAAATCGGGCTGGCAGGTCGCCGCACGCATCGAGCACGATCAGAAAATCTGGTATGGATCCATGCGGATTCCCTACGCATCGCTCGAGGCAGGCGACGCAAATGCCGGCAATCTTCTCCGCATCAACTTCTTCCGCAGCCAGGGCACAAAACCCGTGGAGATGGCGTGGCAACCGCCCAGGCAGCCCAGCTTTCACGCTCCAGAAAAATTCGGCATGCTCAAACTTGTGCGGTGATTGCGCTGCCACATAGCACGCATGCGAGCGGACCTTCTGACGCGCTACGGTCACTGTTTTGCAGGTGCCTCGTCTGTGTTGATCTTGATCATCCCCATGGGATACCAGCCATCGGATTCCACTCCGGCAATGGCGAGCTTGATTTTCGGTTCGCGCGTTGCCGCATCGACCAGGGCAATCTCCAACGTGTAATCACCGTCGGGCAATGACCGCGGAACAAAAATCGCGTTGTTGTAGAGATTGTCTCCCGGCATCCAGGTGCGAACGTCCGCATTTGTCATCAGGATTGCTGAGTTCTTGTCGCCCTTCAGCCGCAGCGCAAACGGATACCGCCGATAAGCCGGCGCATCCCCTTTATTCTCCCACCATGAAGTGAAATCCAGCTTTCGATTCGCATCAACCGTCGCCGGATACGTGAATCGGCGCAAAACAAATCTGTATCCCATGCGATTCAACCACTCGTTTACCTGCGCGCGCCACTCCGGTGGCACCGGAGACGACTTCGCATTGAACGACGACATGTGCCACTTGATGGACTGATCAACGATGTACTGTAGGTCCCAGCCTCGATCTTTCCAGTTCTGCATCACGCCGCAAGCCTCCATCGTTACCGGCGCCGTCTTCCATGCATCGGCCAGCCCCAGGTTGATGATCGCCTCAGGGTACACATCCGTCATCAGGTTGAACGTCTTGCTGAATTCGCCCAGATCACCGAGGCAATCCGCGCGCCAGCCGACGTGCGGCCGTTCATTCCCGAGACTGGCGTCGCGATGCATCGCCGCAGCGGTATTGCTCGTCCCTTCATAGGACTTGGACAGCGTGTACGCCACAGTTTTCTCGTCGCCTAGTTGTGTAACCAGCGGCGTCTTGTGGAAAGAATCCATATAGCTGTCGATCAGCGCATGCCGCGTTTTTTCCGTCAGCAGATTGGTTCCCGCACCTTCACCCCACGCGGCCAAAATTGAAATGTCCACCAGGTCCAGGTCAGGATCGCCATCGTAGCGATTGCCGAGGGCTCGAATGCAATCGCCAAATTCTTTTGCGTACGCAGGATTTTCAGGATCGATCAGCCACTTGCCCGTGGTCGCATCCCATCCGCCAGGAATCTTCTGGAATTTCTCGCCTGTTTCCTGGCGATACCAGGCAGGCACATCGCTCGCCGCGTCGGTCCCATGTGGCGCGATCCGCAGCATCAACGTTTGGTGGCGCGCATGGGCGGTCTGCAGCGCCTTATCAATCATGCCCCAGTTGTAGATGCCTTTTCCCGGCTCCAGAAATCTCCAGTACACCCGAAAATAAGCGATGCTCGTCTCCGGAAAATCCTTGTTCTGTAGCGTTCCTGAAGACTGCTGATACTGGATCGGGAAGCCCTCGGTCCATTTTGTCCCCGCGTTCAGCGCATCGCCATTAAAGCGTTGAAAGGTCATAAATCCAATCCCGGGATTGACCAGGACGTCACGGATCTCCACCGGCTTAACGACCACCGTAGTCTGCTGCGCTGACATGCCGCCGGCCATTCCGAGAGCCAGCCCAAGGGTGGCAAGTTTTCTGAATTGCACGACTGGCTCCTTGTAGCGATCGATCGATTCGCATTTCTCGCGCGCTTCGCGAAAAATTATTCCTTCACCTTGACGACAAAGTAGGTGAAGCTCTTCCCTTTTGGAATGGAAAGCTGGTGCGGCGTGTTCGGAGGAATATGCACCACATCCCCTTTGCCGAGTTTCTGCTCCACTCCCCCAGAAACGGCGCTTCCACGTGTTTCTCCTGGAGCTGTCGTCTTTGGGTCGACCACGGTGCCGCCGCTGGTCAGCGTTGCCTCGCCATCGACAACGAAGAATATATCGGCATAGTGTTCGTGCAGTTCAGCGCCGCCGGTTTTATTGCGCACCGACAGCATTGTGTAACTTCCCGGATATGTATCCAGCGTTTCGAAAGCGGACCCCGTGCTTCGAAAACTTTCCTGCTGCTCCAGCTTCTGCGCCATCTGCTTCAGTTGTGCGGCGGAATAATGATTCATTCCTCCCGCCTGCGCCAATGCAGTGCTTGCGGTGATTGCCATGGCAACGATCCCCCAAATCAGTTTCATAAGTTTTGCTCCTTTATGCGACAGCCTCAACGAATATCTTTGATCTGGATCGCATCCATGTCACTGTAAACCTGGTTCTCCCCACCCATACCCCAGCAGAACGTGTAACTGTTTGTCCCCACCCCAGCGTGCATCGACCACCCAGGAGAAATCGCAACCTGCTTGTTCGCGACCACCAGGTGCCGGGTTTCATCCGCTGGGCCCATCATATGGATCACGCGATCCTCCGCCGGCAGATTAAAGTAGAGATAGATTTCTGAGCGTCGCATGTGCGTGTGTGGCGGCATCGTGTTCCACACGCTTCCCGGCTGCATCTCCGTAAAACCAAGCACCAGCTGGCAACTGCGCACACCTTCCAGATGGATATGCTTGCGGATCTGCCGGACATTGGCAGTCGCCGTAGTACCCAGCGAGACCGGCTCTAAATCCGCACCACGCGACAACCTGGTTGGATATTCCGCATGAGCCGGATAACTCAGCAAGTAAAATTCTGCCGGATGGGCGGCATCTTCACTGGAGAAAACAACCTCATGTTTGCCGCGACCAACATAGAGGCAATCGAGATTGTCCAGCACGTACGTTTCAGAATCGACGCGTACTTTGCCGAGTCCCCCAATATTCAGTACTCCCAGTTCGCGCCTCTCAGTAAAGAAATCTGCACGTAACTCAGGATAGGTCGGCAACACCAGCGGCTTGTGCAACGGCACCGCGGAACCAATCACGGTCCGGTCCAGGTCCACATACACGTTCTGAATGGTTCCCGCCTGAAATAAATCATCCAGCAGGAAAGACTCTCGTAGCTGCGACGTCGTCATGCTCGGATAGCGAATCACATCCGGCATCTGAAGAATTCTCATTTGTACCTCACACTGTTACAAATTGACAGGCAAATCAGCGTGCCCATGCTTTCAGCCGCCAAATCAAAAAGTCGCTGCGGTTTTATGGCTAACGGAACGCTCCGCCATCTTGTGCAATTCCGAACCCGCTAGAAGAAACGCTCCCACTCCATACACATAACTGGAGGTTGGTGGCACCACCTCCGGCGCAGCGCCCACCGCTTGTATCGATCCTAAGCGGCCATCCTCGTAGACGTGAGCCAACAGCCCTTGCCATCCTTTTTCCACAACCGGAAGATAGGTTGCGCGATCGAGAATGCCGCGATTGATTCCCCACGCAAGAGCGTACACGTAGAAAGCGGAACCGGAAACCTCCGGAGAAGGATACGCGTCCGGATCCAGCAGATCAGTCCGCCAAAGTCCATCCGCGCCCTGCAGGGTTGCGATTCGCGACGCCATCTCCTTGAACAGTGTTACGTATTTGGGCCGACTCGGATAATCCTTCGGCATGGCATCGAGCGTCCGCGCAATACCGGCCATCACCCATCCATTACCGCGCGACCAGAAAAGTAGTTGCCCGTTCGCGCTCCTCGTATTCAGAAACGTTGCGTCCCGGGAATAGAGATGTTCCTGCGGCCGGTACAACAATTGATTCGTGATCCAGAACTCGCGATCCATGTAGTCCAGGTAGGCTCGATTGCCAGTCGCCTGATACAAACGCGCCCATGTCGGAGGGCCCATAAACATGGCATCGCACCACCACCAGACAGCCTTGCCCGGAACGTCAGGAACCTTCATCATCGCGTCAAAGGCTTCCTTGGTTGGCATCATCATTTTTTTCTGATGATAGATTCGGTAAAGATCCAGATAGGATTGACCCACTGCATGAAAGTCGGCCGGGTCGTCATCTTCCGGCGGCATTGGTTGCAACTGCCAGTCGAATTTTTCCCCAACGCGCAGCATCGCAGTTTGAAAACGAGAGTCCGGCAGCGTTCTGCCTGCTGCCAAAACGCCGGTGTAGAGAGCTGCGAACGTCCAATCGCGAGTGAAATATTTTTCAGAATAGTCGAGCTGCCAATTCCCAACTTTTCGCAAAGCTGCATCAACGGCCACAGTCGTCAGCGCAGGAGAAAGTTTTGCCAACGGCGGCGTCACTACCAGAGCATCTCCAATGTGAGGCGCCTGCCGGTCATGGTCGGGAGCGAGAATGGTCGCCGGAGCCGCCTGCCCAGCAAGAGAGGGGAGACACCCTCCTCCTGCGACGACGAGAATCAAGGACATCGCGACCGTAGTTCTCTTCCTGGAATTTCCCCATCTTCCAGACCCAATGCAGCTAATGTTCATAGCATTTCCCCCGCAAAATAGTTCAAAACATCACATCGCGAAAACCATCGTTATCCCAGCTCAAACGGAACCTCGACCACTTGTCCAGTCGCAAGATCATGCGCGATCGCTTTCCAGTTACCCTTAGGATCGTTCACCGCAAACGGAATCCGCTCAACATACGGACTGGATTGCACTATCACGTTTCGCGCGTACAGATCATAAGCATCACCACCTGGTGTGCGAAACTCCAGGTGAACTACGCGGAACGTTCCGTCCGGCAAGGAACCTTCACCCGTTAGGACAACGTCAGCCATCTCGCCGGCGCGCGCCCCGCGAATCTCCACCTTCAACCCCGGCAGCGCCTGCTGCGAGCGGGTAAAGACAAGCGCGCTCCACGGATCCAGCTTCGTCTTTACGGTGCTCGTTTGTCCCAGGTCTTTGCGTCCACGCACGTCATAGATCTGTCCAGGCGAAGTCCATTCAATGGTGACGTCTTCCTCTTTTTCCAGCAGCGAGTTGTCGATGTTCACGCTCAAATTCGGATCAATGTCTGGAACGTTGCTGTCCGCCAGCAGTTTCGGATACGCGCCAAATCCGCCGTCATCCGTCTGTGGATTGCGGAACACGCCGACCTGCTCGCACCCTCCATTCGAGAAGCGAACAATTTCCGTTCCCGGCAGACTCTTGCCATCCGCGCCCAGCACGCGAATCTGCGGCTTCACATCCGCAAGTGCAAACACGCTCTCCATCAAGTCAGGAAGACTCGAGACAGAATTGCCCTTCAGGCGCAGATAGGCGTAGTCGGCGACTTCGAGGTTCAAGAAAATTGCCCGCCCGGAACCAAATTTGTTCACGATCACCAGCGGAACTTCCCCGCTATGCGCCAGCGCTTTGCCTGTAACTTCGATCACGGTTGCATCAGCCGGTTGCAATCCGCGCAGTTGCTTGCCTTCCAGTTGCAGTGCACCTTCATTGCCCGTGCCCGTCACGGTTTTCGCAAAAGTGCGAGCCGGACCATGCGCGATTCCGAACACATCATCCAATTGGCCGCCGCCATAGTCCGCTTCATGACCATCCAGATCGGCGTTGTCGTTCGCCGGAAAATATCCGGCGATTTTGGCGCCTCCAACGTCGCGCCCGTGCCCATCCAAATCGGCCGCGCGGCAATCCGCCACCAGCGTACCGCCGGCTTGAACGAAAGCGCGTATCTGCTGCACCTCTTCCACGCCGACAGCTACGGATTGCGGCATGATGAATACCTCGTATTCGCCCGAGCTCAAATCTCCAGCGGCAATGCGGTCTTTGCCCACAAAGTTGTATTGCAACGCCACATCTTCCACCAGCTTTGTCCAGCTATTGCGCACGGCTACACACACGCTATCGCTGTCGCCGCCGCTTTTCAGCATCCACTCCCGCGCATATTTCAGATTGTCCAGCAGCCAATGCGCCTGGATCGATGCCTGCGAGTAATGGATCGCGATGCCATCGTGCTTGCGCGTCGAGTTGATCATCAGCTTGCCAACACCCGTACGCAATTCATGGAACGTACCCGAGAATGTTTCGGCCGACGCCGTAAGCTTTCCCGTTCGCTGGTTCACAAACTCATTGCCGGCTTCGTTGTCGTCCCAGATCAACGCAGCATTGTGGCGATGGAAGAGCCCCCACCAAATAGGCCGAACCTGCCGCTTCTGATCGATACGTTCCTTCTCTGTCAGCGCGTGTCCGGACACAGTGCCAAAGCCATGCGTCGAAATCATAATCACCGCAGGATTCAAGGACCGAATGACTTCCACGTTGTTGCCAATGTTGTACGGCTCGATGACATCGATCGCGCGCACCACTTGCTCGTAGTTGTACCAGCCGAAGGCAAATGGACATTGGCCGCCTTCGGTCCCACACAATGCGTACGGGTCTTCCGCTCTGCAGATATCCGCAGCCCGCTTCACGCCATCGGCAAACGTTTCGTCCATGAAATTGCGGAAGTCACACCACGGGCTTACGTTCCAGTGACGGGTGGAGGTGATTTCTCCCAGCTCTTTGAAGTAACGATTCAGAAATGTCGCCACCTCTCCCCAGTTCTTGAATGTCGTCGGCTTGTCTGGCGCATCCCAGGAGCCCAGGCCGCCCCAGCGCGCATTCGCCTGATCGAGCGGCCCCATCTGCTTTTCCAACGATGCATTGTCGAGCACCGGAACCGACAGCGACTCGCGCGCGACCGCCAAAATAGGATTCCAGCTGTCACCCATAATGGTGTCCCCTCTTGGTACCGGGAAGGTGGTGCCCCACTCCTGGTTGAACGCGCCGATGGTTTTATATCGTGACTTCAGATGGGCCAATGCAACCGCTTCAAAAGCCCGATCCGTCGTTGTGTAGTCGATCATGTTTCCGGTCTTCATCCATGCCGGCCACGCGTCCAGCTTGGTGTCATCCCAATGGGTCGGCTCTCCAACGCCCCATTGCCTTCCAACATGCGAAGGCAGGCCGTACATTGTGCGAAGGTAGTTCGCGAACTTGTCTGCACAGAATTGCGAGTGGCAAAAATCGTTCGGACGAATCTGATCGCCCTGTCCAAGTTCATCCGCGATGTTGTAAAACAGCGGCCGATACGGGCTGTGGATGCGGGCGAAGCGCGTAATGTGCTCGCGCAGATATTCCGCCGTCTTCGGATCGTTCACACAAGGATCGCGAACCCACAGATCCAGATCCTGCCGGTTCATGCTCACCTTGGTTAGCAACGTCCGCCATTCCGGCTGATTCTTGTGGTAGATCGAGAAGACCTCCCAGGCCATCTGCTCCACATAAAATTTGAAATCGTTGTCCAGAACGGGATCGAAATCATCATTCACGTATGCGATGATGGCGTCCATTCCGGCCGCGCGCAGCTGATCGTAAAATCCGTCGGGATAGTGGGCCCAGCTGATGGTGTGAAAATCGTTCCACGGCGTGTGTTGCGGCGACAGCATGAACTTTGCCGTGGCCACCTGCGGCACTCCATTCACCGTCACACGAATCCAGTTCACATAGGTCAGGCCAGCGCGCATGTTGAATGAAAATGGGGCCGTCACCGTTCCCGTTCCCACTGATAAAGTCTGCTCACCGCTCACGCGACCAAAGCTGTCGATCCATCGAATAATCACTGGACCCGACACAGCCCGCAGAAATCGCAGTTGGCCGCTCAACACTCCTTCCTGGTTCGCCACTTCCTGATCGAGCTTGATTCGCCCCAGCACCATCGCATCCGGCCCAGAGGGCGTCGCTTCGGCGGCATCGCGAGTTTCCTGTCCCATCCCGATCAACGCGGGGCTCAATATGGCAGAAGCTACAGCGCTGCGGAGAAATCCTCTCCGGCTGGCGTCATATTTTTTACGATTCAAGGCATGTCTCCCTTAATGGTTGGGTCGGTTCTGATCGTGCAACCGGGGTGGATGGGAGTGAGGTCGGCAGCAGTCAACCTCCAGGTTTCAATCTTCAATCTTGCCGATTCAGGTTTCGCAATCTATTGTCTCGAATCGTTAGGATTCTCGGTAGAAGTAGAATACTCTTGAACGGAAGTATACGTAATTGAATTTGCTTCGACCAAAAACCATAGTCTGCAAATCGTAATCCCACAGGCGCCTCGATTCGTCTTGTTCCCGCATATCCGGCGAGTCGAGGTTGCTCTGGAGATCGTTTTGCCGGGTGTAGGAGTTTGCTAGCATGCGCTGCTTGAAATTGGCTGTCGCTGTATTCTGTGCCGGATTCGTCTCTCTGGGGTACTCCGGACCCGTCTTCGCGCAATCACCGACGGAAATAATCACCGTCAAGCCGAAACCATTCGATGGCACGCTCGTGAATCCGGATATTGGGTTCACTACGTTTCAGCGCTTCAACGGAGACAGCCTGAACGCAGGTACCAAGTGGACAGAGGGCTTCCCTATCGACTATCAGGCGTCCAGTGGAAATCTTCAGGCCAAAGATTTTCCCATGACCACGATCGCCTACTTCCGCATCTACTGGCGATTTATTGAGCCCCAGCAAGGTGTCTACAACTGGGCGATGCTCGACAAAGCCTTGCAAACCGCCCATGCGCGCCACCAGACATTGATGTTGCGCATCGCGCCCTATGGCACCGACGCGAAGAGCGATGTTCCAGACTGGTACAGAAAAGTCACCGGAGAAGCTCTTCGCAAAGCTCCCGGCGACGGACGTCATTCCTCCTGGTATCGCCCCTTGCCGAGCAGTCAGCCGGACTGGGCTCCGTATGAAGCGCAGTGGATGGTTGACCCCATGAATCCGGCGTACGCCCACTTCTTCGGCGACATGATTCGAGCTCTCGCCGCGCGTTATGACGGCAGCCCGGACCTGAATGTCGTCGATATTTCCATTGTCGGCCCGTGGGGAGAAGGCGCCGGTACACCGATGCTGACCACCCAGGTGATGCACAACCTGATGGATAGCTATCTCGACTCCTTCCGCAAAACTCCGCTGGTTGTGCAGCCCACCGATCCCAAAACGGACGAGTATGCCGTTTCAAAAGCCAATGTAGGATGGCGCGCCGACTGCCTGGGAGATATGGGCGGCTTCAACAAAAAATGGAACCACATGACCGACTATTATCCAGAGGCGGTGATTGAAGACGGCTTGCAGGATGCGTGGAAAAAAGCTCCGGTCACCATGGAAGCCTGCTGGGTGATGCAGACCTGGGAAGATCGCGGCTGGGACGTTCACTACATCATCGATCAAGCCATCAAGTGGCACGTTTCCTCGTTCAACGCCAAGTCCTCCGCAGTTCCGAAAGATCTATGGCCGGAGGTGAATCGCTGGCTGGAACACATGGGCTACCGCTTCGCGCTGCGTCGGTTTACCTATCCGGCCGTCATTGGACCTGACAGGAAAATCACCTTCACTTCCTGGTGGGAGAATGATGGAGACGCGCCTTGTTATCGAAAATTTCCGCTGGCACTGCGTTTGAGCAACAAGCAAACCAGCGCCGTCATCGTGACAGGCGCCGACATTCGCACCTGGATGCCGGGAGACAATCTGTATAACAATTCCGTCTTCATTCCAGCCAATCTGCCGGATGGAGACTATCAGGTGAGCATCGCCATTGTTGATCCCGCGACTCGCGAGCCTGCAATCAAATTGGCGATTCAAGGCATGGATGCCGACGGATGGTACGCGCTGGGCAATGTGACCGTTCACCAAACGCTGGCGGCTAGTACGACAGATGCGAACTCGACTCCATCGCACCCGTAGTCTGGTTGTGCGAAACATGCATGGTAGAAAGATCCGCAAATCGAAAGAATTGACCCTACAACCCGGGAGAATTGAAAGATGAAAATGAAACGTTGCGTATTTCTGCCTTGCATCGCTCTGGCTTGCTTGTTGTCCTCCAGCTTGGCCCACAGTCAGTCGACCGCTGCACCGACCTCGGCCAATGCGGTGCACGGATGGGAAGGCACGATTACGATCCCAACTTACAAGCTGGGTCCCGCCGATCCCAATCCAGCCTTTCCGCTGGTCAGCAAATCTCCCGTCTATCCCTACACCATGCTCGACGATCTGACGAGTGATCGCGTGCCCATGACCTATCGCGCCATCTATCTCGAAAACAAATATCTGAAGATCACGATCCTGCCCGACCTCGGCGGCCACGTCTATTCCGTCTACGACAAGATCGATCATCGCGAAGTTCTCTATCGCGACAACGTCATCAAGTATGGACTGGTCGGCCCTCGCGGTGCGTGGATCTCCGGCGGCATGGAATTCAGTTTTCCCTTCGCCCACACAACCGACACGGTGTCCTCGGTCAATTCCGTGCTGCGTCACAATCCGGATGGCAGCGCGACATCGATCGTCGGCGCGGTGGACTGGGTCTCCAACATGCATTGGGAAATTTCCATCACCCTGCGTCCCAATACTGCCCGCGTGGAAGAAGGAGTGACGCTGTTCAACTCCACACCGCGCAATCATCTCTACCTCTTCTGGACCAACACAGCTGTCCATGCCACCGACGATCTGCAATACATCTATCCCATGCGCGAAACCATTTATGACGATCCCTTTGCCGTCGCGCAAAGCTGGCCAGTCTGGAATGGCGTCGATCAGAGTTGGTACAAGAACGATACCGGCGCCATGGCTGCCTTTGGCCGCGATGTGCAGCGGAACTTCTTCGGCATCTATTACCATGCTTCCAACTACGGCGTGGTCCATGTCGCCGATTTTCGCCAGGATCCAGGCAAGAAAATATGGACCTGGGGCACCGCGCCGGTCGGCAAAATCTGGGACCACATCCTCAGCGACAACGACGGTTCATATAACGAAATTCAGAGCGGACGTTTCTACACCCAGGGCTATCGCGAATTCATGAATCCGCGCCGCGTAGAAAACTGGACCGAGTACTGGTATCCAGTTCGCGGTCTCGATGGCGGATTTGTGGAAGCCACCAGCCAGCTCGCAATCAACGCCGTCTATCCCTCAGACAACGCCTCACAAGGTCAAGTCAAAATTCTCGTCAGCCCCGTCGCCGACGTTGCCGATGCGAGCATCGTGGTGAAGCAGGGTTCCAACGTGCTGCGAGAATTTCATCACGTCAACTTCACTCCGCTGCAAACAGCCGCATACACCATTCCCGTACAAAATGTGGAAGACGCAAAGAAGAATCTCAACGTCGAGATTGTGTCGTCGCAAGGAAAGCAGTTGCTGCAATGGTCAGCCGCCGGCCCCATTGATGGAAATCCCAATCTGATTCCTCTGGCCGGAAAGCCCATTGCCCAGCCCATCGCGATCAATGCGCAAACTCCCATCGAACAGCTCTATCTTCAGGGAGTTTTTCTGGAGAAAACAGGTGATCAGCTCGGCGCCGTCAAGTTCTTCGATCGCGTGTTGGCGCAGGACTCCGGATATGTTCCCGCGCTCGTGAAAGAGGCCTGGTACAGCTATAGTGCCGCCGACTTCAACAAAGCCGAATCGCTGATCGCGCGCGCCGCCGATCGCGACACCGAAGATCCCTACATCGCCTACACCCATGGCGTCATCGACCGGGCCGCCGGACGCTACTCGCTCGCGAATGATGCCCTGTGGAATGCGATCCACTATGGCGCTGCGATCGCGCCTGGTCCAACCCTCGCCGCCTCCTATGTCGAGTTGGGAGAAATCGCTCTTCGCCAGAGCAAGCCGGCCCAGGCAGTCGATCTGCTGAAGTCTGCGGTGGGCTACAACCCAGACGATGCGTTTGCACTCGCCGATCTTGCCGCGGCCGAACGATTGAGTGGCAACCAGCACGATGCCGCGCAAGACTCCGCCGAAGCCGTGAAGAAAATGCCCGTGCTTCCCTACGCTCTGGCAGAACAATGGCTCGATGCGAACGCCCCGGCAGGTGCGGTCTCCTCATCCAAGCCCAGCTGGACCAGCATCATCAACGCCGATCCGCAGAACTATCTTGCCGTCGCATCGTGGTACCACAGCATCGGCGCGTGGCAGTCCTCCGATGCCGTTCTTCACCTCGCCGAAGCCAATCCATCCGCCGCTGAAATCGCGCCGATGATCAACTACTACCTGGCCTCGAGCGCGCGTCAGTTAGGCCACGACCAGCAGGCGGATGAATATGCCAAGAAGGCCGCAGCCTCCACCGTCACCGGTACCTTCCCAAATCGTCTGGAAGATGTGGCCGTGTTGCGCGAAGCCTTGCAGCACAATCCTTCGGACGCCCAAGCCCAATACTCACTCGGCAATTTTCTGTTCGCAAAAGATCAATACGATGAAGCCGCTGCGCTCTGGGAAAAAGCGCTCGGCGAAGGATTTAAGAATGCCGTGCTGCTGCGCAATCTAGGCGTGTATCAGTGGAATGTGAAGCACGATCTTGCCAGCGCAGCCAATTATGATTCGCAAGCCGTCCAGATGGCTCCTAACGACTATCGCCTCTACCCCGACCTCGATGAAATCTACACCGAGCAGGGCGATACCTCAGCCCGCTCAGCTCTGTTCCAGAACGCGCCGCCCGCAGTGCTCGATCAGGACACGGTTCGTGCTCGCCGCGCGCTCCTGTTCCTTGAGCAAGGAAAATATGACGACGCGATGGCTCTCTTCGCCAACCACACCTACAAGCCGTGGGAAGGCGGCGTGGTGATGCACAACATGTTCGTCTTCACCCATATTGCAGAGGGCAAGCAGCAGCTCCAGAATCATCATCCCGACGCCGCTGAAGCTTCCTTCCGCAAGGCGATGGAGTATCCGGACAATCTAGGTAGCGGCCAGCCCGCCCAGCCCGACACCGCGGAACAGATGTACTGGATCGGCATCGCACTCGAAGCTCAGGGCAAGAGCGCCGAGGCCAAAGCCGCGTGGCAAAACTCCGCCGAGCAGGGTAAGGGAAAATCCAACGTCTCGGCAGTTTATTCCGCACTCGCGTATCAGAAATTAGGCCAGGGCGACCAAGCGCAGCAGATCTTGCAAGCCTGCATCCAATCCGCTGCGCAGCCGAAGCCGAATGCCGAAGATTATTTCGCCGCCGGGACCGCTGAGCAATACAGCAACCATGCAGACCAGGCACGAAAGTATTTCCAGCAAGCGCTCGATCTTGATCCGCAATTCTGGCAGGCCCGCATCGCTCTGAAGAACCTTGGGAGTTAGTCCGCAAAAATAAAACGTCCCATCCAGCGATGTCGATGGATGGGACGGTATCACTCAAAACTTCCTACAGAATCGGCTCAGACAAGCGTCAGCTCGATATTCAAACTTCGCAGCGCTTCTGCAATCTCTTCCCGGAGATTGGTATCCGTAATGACATGATGAATCGCAGTCGCCGGCACAATCCGCGACAAACTTCTGCGATCGAACTTCGTCGAATCACACACCGCCACTACTTTGGTTGCAGCCCCGACCATCGCCCGGTTCACCCGCGATTCCAGCAGATTCGGCGTGGTCAGCCCAATGTCCAAATCGAATCCATCGACACCCAAAAATAAAATATCCGCGTGCATTTCCGCCAGCATGTCTTCGGCGAGTGGGCCCACCAGCGAAAATGAATTTTTGCGTACAATTCCGCCAGTCAGGATCACATCAAAATGCGTCCCCGTCAGCTCCGCCGCAATATTCACTCCGTTGGTGATGATGGTCAGCTGCGAAAACTTTTTTAACGCCAGCGCCACCGCGGTAGTCGTCGTGCCGGAGTCAAGCATGACGCACTGGCCTTCCTGCACCAGCTCCGCCGCCGCCGCCGCAATACGGACTTTCTCGTTGTGATGGCGTTTCTCTTTTTCCTGCAATGTCGGATCGAACAAGGCACCGGGCTGGGCTGGCAACGCGCCTCCATGGCTGCGGTGCAACAGGCCCCTCCCCTGCAAGTGATCCAGGTCTTTACGAATCGTTATCTGCGAAATACCAAGGGCTTTCGAAAGATCACGAACGCGCACGCGCCCCTCACTCTGGGCAATCGCCAGAATGTGCTGCCGGCGCTCCTCAATCAGCATCGGATCGTTATCCGGGCTCGCTCCGGAATCGCTCATCGCTGATTTCGCGTTGTGGCCACTTTTCGTTAGACTATTCATCATTTTGGCCTCGGGTAGCAACTGGCTACCGTTCTTACTATAGTTATCGTTGCACACTCATTATTCACAAAATAGCTAATCAGGCAACCGGTCAGTTTCGCTTGCTTCGTTTCTGAGGGTCCGCCGATCGATTCCGCCCGTCCAGTTTCGCCTCCGAACTGGCTCGTGGCACCCTTGGGCTTTTTCCTTTATGATTAACTTTCGAAACCAGCACCGATGCCCCAATCGCAACCTTTCGAAATATCTAGTCGCGCCCAGGTTTGCTTTCGTGAACGGGTTCCTGGCCTCCGTTCTGCAGCTCGGCCGCTGACTCCGTCTCTACAAAAGTTTCAAGACTTGCTGAACCCGCGCTGAGAGGACTTCGATGAGTGATTCCGCTCCACAAGCCACCGCAAGCTCGTCTCCAGAGACCGGGCATATTCGGCGGGTGCTCACACGCTGGGACCTGATCCTGTTTGGCCTCGTCATTCTCAGCCCCACTGCGGTCTACCCGGTCTATGGAATTATTCAGTCCGTTTCCCATGGCCAGGCCGCGCTCAGTTATATCGTTGCGATGGTCGCCATGTTGTTCACGGCAGCCAGCTACGGCAGAATGGCAACCGTCTATCCCTCCGCCGGATCCACCTACACCTACGTCCAGCAATCGTTCACCCCCACCGTCGGATTTGTAGCCGGCTGGGCCATGATTCTGGATTATTTTCTGATTCCATTGGAGAGCGTCATCTACGCCGCCCTGACGGCCCAGCGATTTGTGCCGGCGATTCCCTATTTCGTGTGGGTGCTCGTTTTCACCGCCGGCATCACCGCGATCAACGTCAAAGGAATTCGCATTCTGGCCCGCGCCAACACTGTGATGATGGCCGCTATGACCATCTGCGCGATTCTATTCATTTTTCTCGCCGTTCATTATGTTGAACTGCATTACGGCAAAGCCAGCCTGATTTCTCCAGTCGGTATTTTTCCCGCAGGCCATTTCTCCGTGCGCCCCATGATGCTGGGAGCATCCATCGCTGCTCTCTCTTACATCGGATTCGACGCCATATCCACCCTGGCGGAAGACACCCTTAACCCCGAAAAAGACATTGGCTTTTCGACTGTACTGGTCTGCATCCTTCAAACACTCATCTGCGTCGTCACCGTATATTTCGCCGCGCTCGCCTGGAATAATTACGGCGCCTTCCCCCACGTCGACACCGCGATCCTCGATATCGGACACCGTATCGGCGGACAGGTCATGTTCCTGATCCTCACCTTTGTCCTGCTGGTGGCTGGTGTTTCCAGCGCGCTCACCGGACAGGCCGGAGCTTCGCGCCTGCTGTATGCCATGGGTCGCGACGGAGTTTTTTCCCGCACCATATTCGGCTATATTTCTCCCAAGTATGGAACTCCCACGCGCGCTATTTATGTCACTTCCGCCGCGTCGCTGATAGGCGCGCTCTTGATGAATTTTCAAACCGCCGTCGAACTTCTCAACTTCGGCGCCTTCGTCGGATTCATTCTCGTCAATCTCTCGGTGATCCAACACTTCTACATTGCGCAGAAACAACGCAGCGCCAATATCATTTTCAAAAACCTGATCTCCCCGCTCGCCGGAGCCTGTGTCTGCATCTATATCTGGCTCAACTTGAGCACGCATGCCAAGGTCGTCGGGTTTATCTGGCTGGCGATCGGGATCGTGTACCTCGCAATTCTTACGCGGGGCTTCAGGAATAAACTCAGTCAGTGGAGTGGAGATGCCTTCCAATGAATCTAGCCACAATTGAAAACGAACTCACCAGCTACGTCGAGCAACATGCGGACCGCCTGGTCCAAATTCTTCAAGATATCGTCCGCATTCCATCTGAAAATACTCCGCCAATCGGCAGCGAGGGCGAGTGCCAGAAATATATCGCCCGCTTCTTGTCGAATCTCGATTGCGATCCCGTTGCCTATTCCTTCGATGATGTACCCGGGCTGAAGCAACATCCGCTTTTCATCGCGGGGCGCGACTATACCAATCGCCCCAACATTGCCGCGCGTCGCAAAGGCGCCGGGAACGGCCGATCGCTTCTTTTGTCAGGTCATATCGATACGGTTCCCGTCGGCACATTGCCGTGGACAAAGGATCCATTCGGCGGCGCGATGGAGGGGAATTTTCTCTACGGCCGCGGCTCCAACGATATGAAGGGTGGCGTCGCAACCAACCTCTTCATCATGGAGTGTTTGCACAAATTGAACCTTCCGCTTTCAGGAGATGTTCTATTTGAAACCGTGATTGATGAGGAGTTCGGCGGCGTCAACGGCACCTTAGCGGGTCGCATCAAGGGATTCAACGCGGATGCCGCCATCATTTCTGAACCATCGTTTTTGCGCATCTGCCCAGCCCAGCGCGGCGGCCGCATCGCCCACGTCACCTTGCGAGCCTCTGGAGGAGTCCTCAACGAGGGCGCGCCAACGCCCGGAGTGATCGAGCAATTGACGTATCTGCTCGCAAAGATCAAAGACTTCGGCGATCAGCGTCGCGCCAACGCCAAGCCGCATCCGTTGTATTCCAATGCCGCCGATCCGGTTCCGGTAATCGTGACAAAAATCATTACCGCGCCATGGGGCATGAAAGAACCGATCACCGTTCCAGAGGAATGCAAGCTCGAGATCTACTGGCAGGCAATGCCGGGTGAAAAACAGGAAGACATCGACCGCGAATTTCTGGCGTGGATCGATTCGCTCGCGACAGGCTCCGGCACTCCGTTCGCTCAGCCGCCGGAGTTCGTCTTTACTCCGCGATGGCTGCCCGGTTCAGCAATCTCTGCCAGCGAACCTCTCGTCACCGAGTTATCGGATTGCGCCACACGCGTCATGGGAAAAGCCCCCGCGATCGCTGGAATTGAAGGGCCCTGCGACATGTACGTCTTCCACACCGTGTCTCACACCCCTGCTGTTCTTTGGGGCGCAAGAGGCGGAAACACGCATGCCGCCGATGAATATGTCGAAATTGATTCACTGGTCGAAGCCGCGAAAGTGCTGCTGGTCTTTGTTCACGAATGGTGTTCCGCCCGCTGAAGCATTGCCTCAACGGTGTTTTATTGCAGGGAATTTTTTGTATTCTCTGGATCGCTTCTGTTACGATGACGACTATGCGTGGCCTCTCCGGATCCCCGGTGCAAGCGTTTCAGCAGAATTTGCTGATTCAGGCGGCTGCGTCCAATATTTCTTCCGGCATTATCATTCCCTCCATTATTCGGTCCATTATTAGGATCCACATGGGTGCGGGCATGTAGGCTGGAAAAGATTCAAAGCAACTACAAGCCACCACCCAAAGCGGGTAGGTGGCTTTTTTATTTTCCGGGCCAGATTTCCTGGCTCGAACACGGATCGCAAACCACCAGGAGGATCGACGATGGAACGAATGTTCTTAATCACAGCTTCAAATCGGTTGCGGGTTGAATCCAGAATCCTGCAGGTGCTGGACCATCATATGGTCCCAGTGGAATCGTTCTCCTCCCTGCGCCTAGGAGAGGAGGCTCGCATCACCTTCATGGCGAAACTCGAGGAAGATGTCGCGCGACGAACCTGCGACATGCTGCGCCGGCTGCTGGATGTTCATTCCATCGACTGCTTCGCCTATCACGACGGCTTCTGTCGCACCCTCGCCATGTTCCGTATTTTGTGCGATCAGGAATCGCGCCTGCCGCTGCTCCAGGTCATCTCATCGATGGGCGCGCAGGTAGTCGCGGTTCGCCCAGACTGGGTGGCGTTCCAGATCATCGGCAGCGCGCAGGATATCGACGGACTTCGCGCCAGCCTGCTTCCCTACGGCGTCGTTGAAGCAATCTCCGCCGCTTCGACCGCCGTGCGAAACCACGCCAGTCAAGCCGCGCAGCAGCCGCTCGAACCACCGGCATCCAATGCATCTAAAATTCGCAGCATTTCCGCCGGCCATGACTCGCCCAGTGTGTACCAGGTATCCGTCTAACCCGCTTGTCGTGGCACACCGCCGAGGAGAGAAGCTATCGCAACAGCCGCAGCGCGTTCTCACGATAGATTTTTTGCAGAACATCCTGCGGCAAGTGAATTCCGTAAACATTCCACCGCCCCTGCCGCGACGCATGCGACGGATATTCAAAGTATTGATCATCCGTCTCGAAAAATCGGAAATGCAGCCGATACGTCTCAACTTCGGGAAACAGATCTGTCCCAAACAAGATGCGATCGGCATAGCGCAGAAAAAAGGCTCGCGCCGTGTACGGCTGCCGGCCCAACTCCGCGACCCGCGCACTCATGTCCACAGAGACATTCGGATAGGTATCCAGCATGTCCGAGACATACGCCAGGTTTTCTCCACGCTCTCCCAAATGCGCCGCCACGAACGTCGTCTTCGGATGTCGCGCGAACACACGGTTCCGCTGCGACAGCAATTCGTCCTTCGAAAAATGAGATCCGTAAAATCCCCAGTCCGGATGAGCCGCCAATTCTTCGTAGCGCTCGTTATTTGCATCAATCGGCAAAAAGAATGCGTCCGGGTCCGCCGTATGAAACATCACCGGAATCCCAAGCTCCGCCGCCTTATCAAACAGTGGAGCCAGCCGCTCATCATCGATACGCAACAATTCGCCGGAAGCATCTCGCACCGACAGCCCTAAGATCTTTCCAGAATTTCATGCCGCAAATACCGCGCTCCCGCAGACGATCGAAGGTGTCGAGAGATTTCTGGATAAAGTCCGGCCGCTCTACGCCAGACCAATCCATCCACCCCATCGTGGAAAACCGTTCGGAAAACGGAGCATAGCGATCGATCACCTGCAGCGCCTTATCGCCAGTCTTCATGGTGATGTTCACCACCCGTTCAATGCCACAAGCATCCATCACCTTCAGTACTTCGCGGGGCTCGAAGGCATCCAGGTGGTTGTGGTAATCGATGGCGGGAACGCTCGGCCGATTCACCGTGTGGACCGGCGCAACCAGCATGGGAACTGGCTTGAAGTCGCTTAGCTTCAGGTCGACTTCCGCACTCGCCGTAGCCATGGCGACAAACTTGTCCTGCTGGTCCAGTTCCTTCGTCTTTATATCGCTTGTCATCCTTGCACTGCCCTCCACTGGCGCGACGCTCCACCACGATGCCATTCGCTCGCGTGATGGGTTTCACATTCAATCGCTCAGTTACGGTATATTTTAGTCGAGATTCGAGCCGTGATCTTCAGGATCGTTTTCCCCCTCCCAATCCCCACCCGAAGCAGACGAAAAAAAGAGACTGGCGGCCTCGCGCGAAATCCGCAGCACGATCCGCCCGGTCACGCTCACCAGCAAGGAAATAGGCTCATCGTTCAGGATTCGATGAGCCTGCCGGATTCAAGTTTTCTGTGATCGCGCTCAGGCTATGAGACGGTCGCGCAATTTTTTTCGCGCTTGGCGAATGGAAAATTGTGTTGCCGCAGAAAGCTGTCGCGAAACGCCGCATCGCGAAACGCTTCTGTGCCGCCCGGCCGCAGCGTCGACAGCGCCCCGGTGATGTTCCCCGCCCGTGCACAATCCAGCGGATCTGCGCCGCGCGCGTACCCAAACAAAAAGCCCGCATCAAAACTATCGCCTGCGCCAATCGTGTCGATCGGCGTCACTTGGATCGGTGGGATACGAGTGAGCGTATCACCGGACTGCAACAACGCTCCTGCCGGACCACACTTCGCCGCGATACAAGGAACGCAGCTCGACAAGGCCAACAGCGCTTCTTCTACCGTGTTGCGCCGGGCAATGCGGCAAACCTCGTCGGCATTCGGTAGCAACAGGTCAACGTACGGCAGCACCTCATGCAGAACGCCATCCCACACGTTGTCGGGATCGTCATTCGTATCCAGAGAAATGGTGAGGCCGGCTTGCTTCAGGTCTCGAAACAACGCCGGCAGGTCCGGCGCCAGCGCTTTTTGCAGAAACAACGAGGAGAGATGGAAATGTCTGGCCGATGCCAGGTAGTCGAAATTGAGGTCGGCGCGAGACATGCCGCTCATTGTTCCGGGATAGGTAAGGATCCGCCGTTTTGCGCCATGATGCAGCAAAACGGTGACGCCCGTTGCAGTCGAATCTTCCGCATAAATCACTTCTGAAAGATCCGCCCCGCTTTCCGCCATGCGTTCCAGGGCAATACGGCCAAACTCATCTTTACCCAGGCGTGTTGCAAAGCCGACAGATGCCCCAAGTGACGCCAGATTGTGCGCGACGATCGACGAGGAACCGCCTAAAGTACATCGAAAATCCGTGGCCAGGATCTCCCGCTCGACGGGGATGACCTCCGCTAACCCATACAAAATCAAATCAAGATTGATTTCACCGGCAATGCTGACGTCGAATCTTTTCTCTAAACTGGTCATGTTTTGTATCGGATGAATCATAGAAAGCGGTTGCTAAATTGAACGCTATAAGTTATGATCAATTTCGTTTTGTTATCTTATCGTTTCACGAGATCTGCGCCAGCTGACCTCTATTTGCAGGTTCGGACTCGTCATTTTAGATTCACTTTCGACTGCATCAAATGCCAAAGGAGCGTAGAACTGTGAGCCGTTTGCTAAATCTCATCCACCTGGACAAAGAAGAAAAAGCAAAGCGCGGACTCACCCATACACCTGGAGAAATTGCGCAACAACCCCATACCTGGGCTACTACCTTCATGAATTTCCAGCAGCGGCGCCCAGAGATTCAGGCTTTTCTGCAATCGAAAGGTGTGGGCCCAGATTCACTGCATCGCCCCACCGTATTTTTGATCGGAGCCGGTACTTCTGATTATATTGGTCAATCCCTGATTGCGCTGCTTCGGCAAAAATGGCAATGCGAAGTGAACGCAATTCCCAGCACCGACCTGCTTACGAACTTTGACGATTTCATTCTTCGCGACACAAAGTACCTGTGGATCTCCTTCTCAAGATCCGGCGATAGCCCGGAGGGAGTCAACGTCCTGGAGAAGGCGCTGAAGGAGTACCCGGAAATTTCCCACCTCGTCGTTTCCTGCAACGCGCAAGGCAAAATGATTCGCGATCATCAGAATGATTCGCGCGTGTTTGGCCTGTTGCTGGACGATGCAGTGAATGATCGCGGCCTGGCCATGACCAGCTCGTTTTCCAACATGGTTGTTTGCGGACAATGCCTGGCACATACCTGGACGCTGCAAGAATATGAACCGATCCTGCAATCTTTGATTGCCGCTGGAGAAAAATTTCTTGATGTAGCGTCGGAATGCGCAGCCAACCTGGCCGAAGGGCCGTATACCAGGGTGTGCTTTGTCGGCTCCGGCTCATTGAAGGCTGTCGCGACAGAATCTGCTCTAAAGGTTTCCGAGCTGACCGCCGGCCGCATTCAATCCATGTCTGAGTCAACGCTTGGACTGCGCCATGGCCCCCTCGCAGCCTTGAACGCGGAGACTTTGTTCGTCAGCTTCATCTCCAGCGATAGTCGACGCGAACGTTATGAAGCCGACTTACTCCGTGAAATTGGAAAAAAAGGCGTGGTCCAGACTCGCGTCGCTGTGGCCATCCAACCCAGCAAAGAAATCGAGAAGGAATGCGAACACTTCCTAACTCCGGGGCTACGCGTTTCGATTCCAGACGCATATCGGCCCCCGCTCGACGTGATGTTGGGCCAATTACTCGGGCTGTTTTTCTCGATTCACTGCAATCTGAAACCGGACGTGCCCAGTCCCAGCGGCGCCATCACCCGCGTCGTTCAGAACGTGCCAATTCACTAGGATTGATGGCTATCGGAAATTGAAGCGCCTGGCTGCCGCGCATGCTTTTTTCAACACGTCGCCACCGGTTGGCGCTATCGGTCCAGCCCGACAACATCTTCGAAAATCTCCGACGACACAAACTCCGGAACTACTCCGTCCGATCGTTCGGCAAGCGGCCATCCTGCCAGGATCAGCATCGGCGCCCGCCCGGGCTCCAAATCCCCCAGCCCCGCCAGCGTCGTGCTTCGCCTCTCTTCATCCGGAAGCGAAACGTGGCTCATCACGACGATCGGCAAATCTGCCGGCAACCCGGCCTGCAGCATGTCCCACGCAAGCGCCCGAAGATCGCGCCCGGGCATATAAATTCCCAGCGTGGCGTCGTTGGGCAGAGGCCCGCGCCAGAATGAAGGTCGCTCCGCACCATCGCTGTGCGACGCATGATGCGCCGTCGTCAGAATTACCTTCGATGCGCTCCGCCGATCGGTCAGCGATTTCTTTGCCGCCGCGGCCGCCGCAAACATCGTAGTAACGCCGGGAACAACTTCACACGGCACCTGCGCCTGCTCCAGCGCTTCAATCTCTTCCCCCGCCCGCCCGAAGATCAGCGGATCACCGCTCTTTAAGCGCACCACGCTTGCTCCGCCGCGGGCTTTTTCAATCATCAACTCATGAATCTGCTCTTGCGTGACGCGTCGAGTTCCGCAACGTTTGCCGACGCTGATGATGTGCGCCTCATCTCCGGCACGGTCGAGGATCGCCTGCGGTACCAGGTCATCGTGCAGCACAACATCCGCCGTCGCCAGCAAATCCGCGGCCTTCAGCGTCAGCAGTTCTGGATCACCCGGCCCGGCTCCGACCAGATACACAGTTCCCTTCTCCGCTTTCGTCCGCGCTGACTTTCTTTCTTCGACTGACGATCCGGAAAGGCCAGTTGTCCTTGACGGACAGTCATCCGAATCGCACACCGAGCGCTCCGCCAGCCTGTGCAGTAGCGCCTTACGCTCGCTTCCCGCCGGATGCGATGCCAGAATTTCGCGCCGCAGACTTCCAATTTGATCGAGCCATTCCCCCGTATCATGCGGCAGCTGCGCATCAATCTCCCGCCGCAATCGCTGCGCCAGCGCAGGGCTCTCTCCCGCCGTCGAAATCGCAATTTGCAGCTTGCCGCGCTCGACAATCGACGCGAAATAGAAATCGCAATTCGGCGGATCATCGACAGAGTTGCATAATATCCCGCGTTGCTGCGCGGCGAGAAACACCTGCCGATTCACTTCGCGCGAATCCGTTGCCGTGATGACGAACGCTCGTCCCTCGAGATCATCCTCGCGGAACTTGCGCAACTCCAGCGCAATCCTGCCCTCGTCCGCCAGCGTGCGAACCGCATCGCATGCCACCGGCGCAACCACGCGCAACTCTGCGCCGGCACGCAGCAGGCTGGTAATCTTTTCCAACGCGACATTGCCCGCGCCCACAATCAGGCAGGGCCGCCGCTCCAGTTTTACAAAGATTGGAAAAAGACTCATCGCGTTTCCTTGATCATTCATGCAGTTTCAACCCGCCGTGTGCGGTACAGGTCCCGGCGAAACATCGCGTGTCACCGGCGCGACCACTGCACCCGCCAGTTGATCACGCAGGTCTGCATCGCTATGGCGCGCAAAATAACTGCGCAGATTTTCGCCCTCGGCACGGCTTGCAAGATACTTCCGCAACAGCCTCTCCATCGCCTCGGGAACATCTGTGGCCGCGCATCGATATCCCACCGGCCGGGCCGTTCCCTGGTGGGCTCCCACCGCTCCGCCAACGCAGAAATAATACGCATCGACCATCTTGCCTTCTTGCTTGATCTTCTTGCCCTCAATCCCGATGTCGGCGATCCAGTGTTGTCCGCAACTGTTCGGACAACCCGTGACATTCAACTTCAGCTGCTGATCAAATTCAGGAACACGCTGCTCCAGTTCTTCCACCAGCCACCGCGTGAACCCTTTCGTCTCGGTGATGGCGAGCTTGCAAAATTCAGCCCCCGTGCAGGCGATCGCACCGCGCCAGAAATTGGAACCTTCCACGCGCAGCCCCGTCGCTTCCAGTTCCTTCCGCAATTGCCCTGTCTTTGCGTTGGGAATATTGATCAGCAACAGGTTTTGCATCACCGTCAATCGCACATCGCCGCTGCCATATTTTTCCGAAAGCGCCGCAACGTCCGCCAGCTGATCTCCGCTGAGTCGTCCCCGCAACACCGACGCACCAACGTAGCTGAGCCCTTCCTGTTGCTGCGCATGAATGCCCACGTGATCGCGAAACACATCGCTCGGCAATTCCTCTTCCGCCGCCGGCTCCAATCGATATCCCAGCCTGGCTTCCAACTCGGCCAGAAACTTCTCCGCCGTCCATCCTTGCTTCAGAAATAAATATTTCAGCCGCGCGCGATCGCGGCTTTCACGCAACACCTGCTGATCGCGGAAAATCTCCGTCACCGTGCGAACGACTGGCACCACCTGATCCGGATGAAGAAACGCATTCAGTCGAACTCCCAGATGCGGCTCGTTCGAAAGTCCTCCGCCAACCCGAATGGAATAGCCGGTTTCATCTCTTCCATTCAAATTCCTCCGCACAGCGGTCAATCCAATGTCATTGATCTCCGGATAACTGCACCACGAGGGGCATCCCGTGATCGACACTTTATATTTGCGCGGCAGATTGTAAAACTCCGGATTTGCCGTCAATAGCCCCGCAATTTCCAGCGCCAACGGAGAAGCATCCGCAATCTCATCCGCCGCAATTCCGGCCAGCGGGCATCCGGTCACATTGCGCGAAACATCGCCGCACGCGCCCTTCGGCGACAACCCCACACCTGCCAGCACATCGACAATCTCCGGCAGCGATTCAATCGTCAGCCAGTGTAGTTGAATATTTTGCCGCACCGTGACGTCTGCCAGGTTGCGCGCATGTTGCCGCGTCAAATCCGCAATCGTACGCAGCTGGCGCGAATTCAGAATTCCATTCGGCACGCCAATCCGCATCATAAAGTAGTCGGTGACTTTTCCTTCGCCGCCCTTGCCGCCGGTGACGCCAACCCCATCGCCCTGGGTATAAATTCCCCACCACTTAAAGTAGGCGGACGCCCACTCCGGCACCACGCTGCTGCGACCCTGGCGCGCAAACTCGCGCACTTCATTGAAAAATTCCCAGGGATTTTTCTCGCGCTTCAGGCGTTCCATCCGCTGCGCCGCAGTTTCCTTCACTACCGGTGCAGCCACCACGTCGGTCATCGTCGTCGAATCTGTCATTGTCCGTCCTGCACTGTAGTCAGAGGAGAAGCGTTCGTCTCCGTGAATGTATGAATGCCGCATTCCAGCTTCCGGCCCGACCACCGTCCGGACCGCGGGTTATTCGGATCTTCCGGAATTGACGTGCACGGCTCGCATCCGATGCTGGAGTAGCCCTGATCGTAGAGCGGAAGATATTCGATCTGATGCCGCGAAATGTAGTTCCACACCTGCTTGAAGTCCCAGTCCGCCAGCGGGCTTACCTTTAACAACGATTTTCCGGTCGGCAACACGTGCGGCTCTAGCTTGCGAAGATTTTTCCGCGTTGGTGATTGATCGCGCCGCAAACCAGTAAACCAGATGTCATACGGCTGCAAGCCTTCCATCAAGGGCGCCACCTTGCGCAAGCCGCAGCAACGCGAAGGATCCGTCTGGTTCAGAATTCCGAACGCCGACTCCTGATCGGCCACCGACTGCTTCGCCTGCAGCGAAATCAAATTCAGTCCCCACTCTTTTGCGATGCGATCGCGATACGCATATGTTTCCTTAAAGTGATACCCAGTGTCGAGAAACAGCACCGGAATATTCGGTGCAACCTGGCGCAGCAAGTGCAGCACCACCATGTCTTCAATCTGAAAACTATTGGTCAAGCAGGCTTTTCCTCCCTGCTGCAGCACCTGTTCCACCAGCGCCTCGGGTGCCAGCGTTTCCGCTGCGTCACGATCGATGTCAACAGTGTTCATCGCTTCTCCTCCGGACGCGCAATGCGCAACCCTTCAACCCAACCAACAATTTTCTGCAGCAGCGAAGCATCGTCCGCACCTGCGCTCAATGTGCTCACATCCAGAACGCGATCCGGCTGAATCGTCGAGGTCAGCAGCGCCTTCTTTTTCTCCACGCCTTCCGAGCTCGAATACAAAACGATCATTCCCGCCGAATAGAGTCCCCGTACCAGCCCCTCGCTCCACTCCCCTGGATTCTGCACATCACCAATCACCACCACGTGCAGACCTGCTTCAAACAAAGCGCGTTCCAGTGGCGCCACCAGCGACGACCGCTCTCCCAGCCACACCGCACCTGGATGATGCCCGCTGCGATGCACACGTTCCGAGATCGCTACAGGAGCCGATTGCGAAGACTTCGCTTCCTTCTCCGCACCCGCCACATCGCGATCGGCTTGCCGGTTTGCCTTCTCAAGATTTTCTGTGATCATCCCTGCGCCAACCGTTGCATTTGTCAGCGGATCAATCAGAATGAAGCTGCCTGAATTTCGGTTCTGTGAATACAGGTCGAATGAAAGATTCCGCGTCGCTTCAAATTCAACAATGCCGATATCGTTCAGGCCGAGTTGCGACGCCAGCGGGCGCTCCATGGTATTCACGTCGATGCGGCTGCGAATCTTCGTTGCCTGCACCTTCACTTCATCCGTCGACTGCCGCATGATCCATCTCTTCTGCAAGTCGAGCGGCGTATCGTGCAGCCAGACAACGTTGGCGGCAAATTTCCGCGAGATGTTCGGCAAGCCTTCTTCTGAAACAAGCAGATCGCCCCGACTCAAATCCAGTTCTTTTTCCAGTTGCAGCGTCACGGAAGATCCCGTCCCCGCCTGCGACAATGGCCCGTCGAACGTGACGATAGACCGCACTCGCGTCTTTTGCTTCGATGGCAGCGCCACTACGCGATCACCCGGACGCACAGAGCCAGCAATAATCTGTCCCGCAAAACCGCGGAAACTGTCATCCGGCCGAATCACATATTGCACCGGAAAACGGAAAGGCTCCGGGCTATTCGCATCCGCGATCGGAATTTCTTCCAGGTACTCGAGCAGACTCGGCCCCGTATACCAGGGGATCTTCGCGCTCCGCGTGACGACGTTTTCTCCTTCCAGCGCGCTGATCGGAATGCAATGTATCGTCTGCGCTCCAGACGGAGAAATTTGCACCGCCAGCTCCTGCAAATCGGCCTCCACGCGCCGAAACACTTCTTCCGAGTAGTCGACCAGATCCATCTTGTTGACCGCCGCAATAATGTGCGGAATTCCCAGCAGCGCCGCAATCGTGGCATGGCGCCGAGACTGCGGCAGTACGCCTTTGCGCGCATCGACCAGCACCACGGCCGCATCCGCCGTTGAAGCTCCGGTCGCCATATTCCGCGTGTACTGTTCATGCCCCGGCGTATCGGCGATGATGAATTTGCGCCGCGCCGTCGTGAAGTAACGATAGGCAACATCAATCGTGATGCCCTGCTCCCGCTCGGCACGCAAGCCGTCCGTCAAAAGGGAAAAATCCAACGGGCCTGTCGAACGATTCAGCTTGCTCTGCTGAATCGACTGCAGCTGGTCGTCGTAGATGGCCTTCGAATCGTAGAGTAGCCGCCCAATCAGCGTCGATTTGCCGTCGTCGACACTGCCCGCGGTGGTAAAGCGCAGCAGGTCGCGCTCCAGGTGCTGCGATAGAAACTGCTCGAATGAATTGCCGGCGCTTGCGCGATTTGCCTGGGGTTGCATTAGAAATAGCCCTCGCGCTTCTTAATTTCCATCGAGCCTTCCTGATCGTGATCAATGGCGCGATTTTCCCGCTCCGACCGGTGGAAGCCGAACATCTCTTCGATGATCTTCGGTAGCGTGTCGGCCTCGGATGCAATGGCGCCAGTGCATGGCACGCAACCTAGCGAGCGCATGCGCACCTTGCGCCGCTCCGTCTTCTCGCCCGGAAGCAATGGAATCGGCCCCTGCGGCAGCAGAACGGAACCACCTCGCACCACCACCTCGCGTTCCTTCGCTAGATACAGCGGAACGATGGGAATATTTTCTTTGTAGATGTAGAGCCAGACGTCCAGCTCAGTCCAGTTCGACAACGGGAATATACGAATGTGCTCGCCCTTGTCCAGTTTGCCGTTGTAGTAGTTCCACAGCTCCGGCCGCTGGTTGCGCGGGTCCCACTGTCCCGCAGCATCGCGGAAGGAATAAATCCGCTCCTTGGCCCGTGATTTTTCTTCGTCCCGCCGCGCCCCGCCAAACGCAGCGTCAAAACCACCCTCCGCCAGCGCATCCAGCAACGATCGCGTCTTGAGCAGCCCGCAGCATTTCTGCGTTCCCAGCGCAAAGGGAGTCGCCCCGTCATCGAGCGCCTGCTGATTCTTATGCACAATTAATTCCGCGCCAATCTCTTTCACATAGCGGTCGCGAAACTCAATCATCTCGGGGAATTTGTAGCCGGTATCAACGTGTAGCAAGGGGAATGGAATTTTGCCGGGATAAAAAGCCTTCTGCGCCAGGCGCAGCAAAACCGAAGAATCTTTGCCGATCGAATACAACATCACAGGAGCGGCAAAACTGGCAGCCGCTTCACGGAAAATATGGATACTCTCCGCTTCCAGCTTCTCGAGATGGCTCAATCGCGGCACGGATGGCAATTCTTCCACGCTGATCGCGGGAAGTTCATCGCATTCCTCTTCGTATAGATATTGTGTCATCGGCAGTCCTGTTCCCCTTCTTGATGGCTGCTGAACGGGTGGGGATTCTGCCTAAATGAAAAACCCACCTGAACGGCTCTTCCGTCGGTGGGCGTCTGATTTGGGTTACTTCCAAGCTTTTCAGCTTTTTATGCTACCCCGACCCTGCAGAAGGCACTGGATTGTGTGCGCGTACAACACACGCAACACAGACAGCCCATTCTGGTAGTCGAGAAATTCATCGCTACATTTACTGTAAAGTTTCTGCCCCTGAACGTCAAGGACAAGACAAGCAGTCTGCCCAGCTCTCCAGCCTTAACCACCTGAAAGCTTATGCAGATACCGGCGGCCAGCGCGTCGCTATTCCAGGCTCACGCCGCATTTCGCAACGACTCCCAGATCACTTGCCAGCGTTCCGGGCGCGCTCGTATGGAACATAGACCGGCTCCCAGATATTTGCATCCAGTTCGCGTTCGAGCATTTCTTCGTCGGCGATTTGCGCCTCGCCATCCTGAAGCGCCCGCTTCCCCACCGCCCGCGCAATCAAGCGACTCAGGTGACGCGAGTCAGAAAGTGGCGGTAAAAGATTTGCATTCCTGTCTTTGTGCGTGGGCACCAGCCGCGCCAATTCCTTCGCCGCAGCCATGATCATCGTATCGGTCACGTGTCTCGCCTTCGATGCGACGATCCCCAGGGCCAGTCCTGGAAAGATATAGGAATTATTCGGCTGCGCAATCGTCACTTTTTGGCCGTTGAATGTAACCGGCTCGAACGGACTTCCCGTACCGATCAACGCTCGTCCTTCCGTCCAATTCACCAGGTCGTGCGGTGTCGCTTCGCAGCAGGAAGTCGGATTTGACAGCGCGAAAAGTATCGGCCGCGCCGTATGCGTCGCCATTTCCCGCACCGCCTCCTCGGTAAAAGCGCCGCATTGTCCCGACACTCCGATCAGGACCGTGGGCTTGGCGTGCCGCATCACGTCCAGCAACGAAACGTCGTCTCCAGCCGATCTCCACGTCCGCACCTCTTCCTCTGTGCGCGCGAACGGCAATTGCTCCGGTCGCACATCCTTGCCGCGCTCAGTGATCAGTCCGCAACGATCGACCGCGTAAAAACAGTTCCGCGCCGCCTCAACTGAAATTCCTCTGTCCGCCATTACCTGCACCAGGATGTTCGCGATTCCAATGCCGGCCGTGCCGAAACCAAAAATGACAATTCTCTGTTGTTCCAGCGGTTCGCCCGTGACGTGGAGCGCAGAAAGCAACGTCGCCGCCGCCACCGCCGCCGTCCCCTGAATATCGTCATTAAACGTGCATAGCTGGCCTCGATAGCGAGCCAGAAGCCGCGCGGCATTTGCACCGGCAAAATCTTCCCACTGCAACAGCACATGCGGCCAGCGCTTCTTCACACTCTTCACAAACGTATCGACGAACTCGTCATACTGCTCGCCGCGTACTCGATGATGTCTCCAACCGATATAGATCGGACTGTTCAGTCGCTCTTCATTGTCCGTGCCCACATCCAGCAGCACCGGCAGGCAATGCTCCGGATGAACACCGCCGAGCGCCGTGTACAGCGCCATTTTCCCAATCGGGATGCCCATGCCGCCCGCACCCTGATCGCCCAGCCCCAGGATGCGTTCGCCGTCACTGACCACAATACATTTCACATCGTCGAAATGAGAATGGCTCAGGATCTGATGGATGCGATCTTTATTGGGATAGCTGAGAAATAATCCGCGCGGCTTTCTCCAAATCTCGCTGAACCGCTGGCACCCTTCCCCAACCGTGGGTGTATAGACCAGTGGCAACATTTCCGCAATACTCTGCAGCATTAACGAGTAGAACAATGTCTCGTTTGCATCCTGCAGATCGCGCAAAAACGTGTATTTGTGGAATGAAGTTGGCTGCTCGCGCAACGCCTGAAGCCGTCGCTCAATTTGCTCCTTCAGGGTGCCGACATGCGGCGGCAGCAATCCATGCAAATGAAATTCATCGCGCTCCGCATCGGAAAATGCCGTCCCCTTGTTGAGACGCGGAGAATTAATCAGCGCATATCCAGCCAGAGAAATCTTCCGCGCCTTGTGATTGGCCGTCTTCCGTGGATGCTCGCTCGCTTCCATGTCATCCTCAAGCTGCTCGCAAGCAGACGAACAGAATTCCCTTGTCGATCTTGGCACACAGCAGAATCGCCTGCCGGATTAGAGAGTTTTTTCGCTAACCTTGGTAATGGTGGTGTCAGGCACGCCCCGGCTCAGTGCGCAATGAAAGTCCTGCACATCATGCAGCGCGAACGTCGGCACGCCCGCCTCTTTCTCCGCCTTCACGCGTAGAAAATCTGCACCCTTCACGTCATCCAGCACAAAACCCGGCCGTGCATCCGGCGCAATCGACGCGATTTCAATATGACTCATGTCGATGTTTTTCACGTGACGCAAATAAAATCCCTGCGCCGGCGTCACGCCAAACATGTTCGGCTCCGGATATTGATTCCCCACTTCCGGCGGATTGAAGGCCGCCTGCTCTCGCGTTCCGCCGCCCTGCTGCTGAATAAAAACATCGCTAATCTTAAGATCTTCAATCGCGTGGTCCGGGATGCCGCTGAAAATCGAGCACTGCTGCGGATTGACGTTCGATGCCACAATGTTGCTGATCAAAACCCGCCGCAGCTGTCCCACCGGTACATTCGCCGGCCCGCGCATCCTTGCACCCAGCCGCAGAAAAATCGGCGCCGTCACAATGTCGCGCATGGTGATGTTGGTAATCGCCACGTCTTCGAGCAGCGCTCCATCCACCGTCTCCAGCGCCAGCCCATGACAGCCCTCAAACACGCAATTTGAAATCGCGATGTTCTTGAAGCCGCCATTCGATTCCGTCCCCAGCTTGATGCGCCCAATCCGAGGCGCATCCTTCGCGCCCGCAAATTTCTTCAGCGTCCCATCCAGCAGACTGCCCATCTGGTAGGTTCCGGTCACATAGCAGTTGGAGATCGTCACGTTTTCCGTGGAACGCGCATACCCCAACGCAAATGAGCTCTTCGGCACAATCGCATCGTCCCAGGGAGAATTCACCGTGCAATTCGACACGCGCACATTGCGGCAACAATCAATATCCATGCCGTCTCGATTGGTATCGATGGTCAGATTGTCGATGGTCAGGTTGTCGACGCCCGTCACAAGGATGGCAAACCACCCACCTTGCAAGATCGAAAAATCTTTCAGGAAAACGTTGTGGCAATTCTTCAGCGCGATCGACTTGTTGCCGGCTCCCGGCTTGTCCTCTTTGTCGAACGTATTTCGTCCCCAGCCACGGTCCAGCCCCTTGCCCCAGATTCGTCCCGGCCCCGCGATGCCGCAATCGTGCAGGTCTTCGCCCCAGATCAAACTGTTGTGCCAGTGGGCGTGGCCGAAGTCCTGGTACGCGTGCCAGGGCGCATCCGGCTCGGGCGCATCGTAACCGCCCGACGCACCATCGGCAGGTGAGTCTGCTGCCAAAATCGTCGCCCCTTGATCCAGAAACAGCGTCACATTGCTCTTCAGATGGATGGAGTAACACGCATACGTTCCCGCCGAGAAGTGCACCACTCCGCCACCTGCCGAGGCGGCCGCATCAATCGCCTTATTCACCGCCGGCGTGTCGATGGTGGTTCCATCGCCAACCGCACCAAACGTCCGCACCGGGAAAAGGCTGCCGACAATGCGGGTACCAACGATTGTGGTCGAATCCGCCGCCTGCAATGGATTCGCGCTCATCATCGATGCGGCAATCCCGCCGCCTGCAAGTTTCAGCAAGTCTCTTCTCGGTGTCTGCATGATTCTCCTGTAAAGGAATAGGTAGGCGTGCTACTGGACTTTTCCGCGGGGTCGCAGTCGATTCAATTCAACCGCGCAGGCAATCGCATTTTGAGCAGCGAACTTCAGGTTGTCGGCGACAATCCACAGCCAGAATCGGTTCGTCTCCCTGGGCACAGTGTCTTGCGCCGTGGCACTCTTCGATCCTTCCTCAACAACCGGATCGGACTCCGACGGCGGGAAAACCGGCTGCACCAGCACTTGCGCATCCTGCTCCTCCACCGCCTGCACATTGCCGGGAAACACGGTGGCGTCAGACACAATGCGCACGTGGGAACCCGCCAGCGCTTTCGCCAGCGCGCCCGCCGCGACAGGGTGCGGAAACTCGACCGACACCGATAGCGCGTATCCGTGAAACACCGGCACCTGGATTACCTGCAGCGCCAGCGACGATGCCGGAACAGACGAAATCTTGGCGTAGTGTCGGCGAATTCTATCCGCCGCTGTCGAAAGTGCTGCCTGCCCCGCGGCATCGAAGGAGACGGCTAACGTGAATGCGGTCTGTCCGCCAAAAACTTCTGTCGGCAGCGGCTGGAAGGAAAGCAGATTCGCCGTCTGCTGATGCAGTTCTTCCAATGCCGCGTGTCCATACTCTGACGCCGGCTGCAACAGCGTTGCCCACAGCCCATGCAACGGACCGACCTTCTGGCTGCGCGCCGCCAGCATCGCCAGCAGCACGGCCACCGGATGTGCGGACACCACAGCCCGCGTATCGAGATCCGGCGTCGGAGTTTTCGCCGCGCCTCGCGCTCCCGGACTTGCATCGCCGGCTGGTCGCTCTGGAACCCACGGCGCGCGCACCAACACCCCCGGCGCCTTCTCCAGTTCCCCGCTCAGATCCACGATGCAGGCGCCAGACTTCAACGCCTGACGCAGATGCTTTTTTGTAATCGCAGGGTCGCAGGCGAAAAATAAAAAATCGCAGCCGTCGAAGGAGTCCGGCTCAATGCGCTGAATCAGAGTAATCTCGTCGTCCACCGCTGCCAGCTTGCCCTGCACATCCTCATCATCGTCAAGCAGGCGTATGTCGGCGGAGGCAAATGCGGACAATGCCAACTCGTCGCTCAGCGCCTTGCCCAGCAAAGTTCCCGCACCCACCAACGCAATTTTTAGCGACTTCTCTGACATGGATCCTCGATATCGTTGCAGACCGCAGCAGCTTTAGACGTCCACAAGCGCTTAGGTGGGGTCGATGGTTGGACGGGGAATGGTTCCGTCAGGTTTCTGAATTCGTCGATGTCGCGATGTCCAGGTATAGGCTGCCCGCGCTACCAATCCGGAAAACATATAGCCCAACGCGATCACCAGCAGCAAAACCTGCGAGAACAATAGGAGGACCGAAACCGCCGCGCCAATCAGCACCAGCACTTGAAAAGGATGGCGACTGGTCAGCGTAATTTCTTTCCCGCTCCAAAACCGCCAGGTGCTCACCATCAGAAATCCAACCAGCCCGATCAAGCCAATCCAGACACCCGCGGCAGCTGCGCTAAAAACCGGCGTGCCCAGAAAACAGTGAACGCACGCCGCAATCACTCCAGCAGCGGCCGGAATTGGCATGCCCACAAAATATTTTCGGTCGGGGCGGCCAGGATTTTTCGGCTTCGCATCGGCGCTGGTATTGAACCGCGCCAGCCGGCAAGCTCCGCAAATCAGGAACAGGAAGCAAACCACCGCGCCAATCTGCAACAACTTATGACGGAGGATCGGATCCATCGTCGGCGGCAGCATGCGGAAACCCCAGCTGTAGGCCAGGATGCTGGGCGCAACCCCAAACGTAATCACGTCAGCCAGCGAATCCAGTTCCTTGCCGAAGTCGGAAGCAGTATTCGTCATGCGTGCGATGCGGCCGTCCAACCCATCGAAAGGAATCGCCAGCCCAATCACCAGTGCTGCGTGATCAAAATGATGCGGCTCGGTCGGCGACCCTTGCAGGCTCTGCACAATCGCATAGAATCCAGCAGCAATGCTGCCTGCCGTAAACAACGATGGCAGAATGTACATCCCGCGCCGCGCCGGTCTGCGCTTCCGGGTATCCAAATCACTCATCGAACCGGCTCCGTCACCAAACCGAAGGGAGCTTCATCGGAAGAGACCGTTGCCAGCAGCTCATCTTCGATGTCAGAGGAGGGCATGATGGCAAGAATCGATGCGCCGCCCTGAACAATTTCTCCCACGCTCACCTGAACCTCGCAGGAAATCGGAAACACCACATCAACACGGGAACCAAATTTGATCAGCCCCACTCGCTCTCCGCGATGCACCCAGTCTCCAACTTTTTTCTGGAAGACGATGCGACGCGCCAGCAGCCCCGCGATCTGCGTAAATGCCACCGTGCACAACTCGCCCGCAACCTCGACATAGTTGCGCTCATTGGCGACCGCCGACTCGGGGTTCATCGCGTTCAGATATTTGCCTTTTTGGTAGTCGATCAGCTGCACGTTTCCCGCGATCGGGGCTCGATTCACATGCACATTAAATACGTTCAGGAAGATGCTGATACGACGCTGCGGTCCGGCAACAGTCTCCACCGTTTCGATGAGCGTAACCTTGCCGTCGGCAGGAGAGACGATCAGACCCGGGGCTTCCGGAATGGCCCGTTCAGGATCGCGAAAGAACCACAGAAAGAACGCAGCCAACAGAATCGGAATTGCTGTCAGCAACAGCGAATGCGTGGCAATCCATACAAGGACACCGACCGCCCCGAAGCCTAACCCGTAGAAGTATCCGTCACGAACCATTGCGTACAACAGATTATACGGTTCGCCACCAGAATCCTAACGAGCGCATTTTTCTTG
This sequence comes from uncultured Acidobacteriota bacterium, assembly GCA_963821145.1. Classification (GTDB taxonomy): domain Bacteria; phylum Acidobacteriota; class Terriglobia; order Terriglobales; family Acidobacteriaceae; genus JAKAAZ01. The sequence goes on along the minus strand of CAWGCV010000007.1, from coordinate 434,676 downwards.
CCGCACTACGTCGATGGAGCGGTACGCGCGAATCCCGCCATCTGATCTTTCAATTTCAGTTTTAGTTTTTTCAGTCGCGCTGCTTCTATCTGCTCGGTGTCACTCAGATACGGCTGGGCCAAAATGGCCTCTAATGCTTGGGAATATTTCCGGTGTTCTTCCACCAGACGACCCAAAGGGGTGGCTTCGGACTGTGAAGCCTCAACGGAAATTTCCATAAGGAAGTACCTCCTGATTCCGTATTGACAGACAAACTACCACGCACGTCAACCGGATGCAATGGAGAGATTTCAACAGGGTGAATTTTCAACTGGCCTGGGCGACTGGATCCAGGTTTTCTGCATCTGAAGCCCATCTTCTGTCGGCTCCCGGTAGTACCCAGCCCGCTTTCCTACCGTAGAAAAGCCGGCCCCCTCATACAGCGCAATGGCCGCCCGGTTCGACTCGCGCACCTCCAGGAACACCGCCTCGGAAGCCTGGGCGCGACACCACAGCAGCCCCGCCGCCAGCAACCGCTTCCCAATCCCCTGCCGCTGCCAATGCGCAGCCACGGCCATATTTTCCAGCGTGGACTCCCCGGCGCCCACCGTCAAAATCGCGGAAAACGCCGCAAATCCAACAATCCTGTCCACCCCCGCGACCTCTGCACCGGGCCCCGTTGCTTCTTTGTCAGGGGTAACACACGCAAGAAACATCGCCTTCGCCTGCAAAGCTCCACCAGCCGCGCCCGTTGCAAGGTATGGATAAAACGCCGCCCTCGACCAGCGTGCCGCTGCCGGGGAAGCCTTCGTCAGCTCCCACACGGATTCAAGGACCGCCTCGACATCCTCAAGCTCTGCGCGGCGAATGACACTTCCCGAAGCCGGCATCCCCACATTCGCCCGAGTCACGGAACTTCCTCAGCGTGCGCGACCGGCTCCGCTTTCGTTCGCACCACCACCACCGCGTCGGAACGCCTCAGGTAATTCGCATCGACACCGGCCGCATCATGAAACCTTCCGGCACGCCATTCCTCCACAGCCAGCGGCAGCGCATCTCGCACCGAAGGTAGTGGCACTTCGCATAACCTCGCCCCAGCGACAGAAGCAAACGCCGCCTTCACGGACGCCTCCGACGCAATCACGAAACCGTGGTCCTGACGAATTTTTTCTGCCAGCGCCGCGAGCGTTTCAAATGACTCCGCCACGCGCGTCTTTCCCGCGTCGCGATACACCCCGAGATAAAACTCTCCACGCCCCGCATCCAGCACGACGTGCATGGTCGCATCGGTACTCTCGCTGGATGGAAGTTTCGCCGCCATCGAAGCCAGGATCGCCAGCCTCGACATTATCAAAATTGGCTTTCCCGTCACTTCCGCCATCGCCTTCACCGCGCTGAGCCCGACCCGAAGCCCAGTGAACGATCCCGGCCCGGCAACCACCGCGAACACGTCCACGTCCGCCAGCCGCCGCTCGCTTCGCCGAAGCAATTCGGCAATTGCCGGAATCAATTCCGCCGAAAACTGGCGCGGATGCAGTTCGATCTCGCCCAGAATTTCTGCGGCTGAGCCTTCATCTTCGTTGTTCTCACGGATTCGAGCCAGCAGCACCCCGCCCGTAGGTCCAGCGGTGTCGACGACAAGCAGCACCATCAGATTGCGACGTCCGCGTCGGCATTCTGGCAGATTTCCACCAACACCCCGCCGGTGCTCGAAGGATGCACGAAGAAATACAGATGTCCGCCCGCGCCGATCTTCAGTTCATCCGACACCAGCCGCATCCCCGCGCATTTCATCTCCGCAAACACATCCTCAATGTCATCGACGTGCAGCGCGACGTGGTGCATGCCCTCGCCCCGGCGTTCGATGAACCGCCCAATTACAGACTCCGGTGACGTTGGCTCCAACAACTCAATGCGGCTCTCGCCGGCCTGCACCATCACCGCACGCACCTGTTCATGCTCCACAAATTCCGGCGTTCCTACCGGCATTCCCAGCAGCTCATAAAAGCTGCACGCCTGACGCAAATCACTCACTGCAATTCCAAGATGATCAATATGAAACATGGTGCTGATATTCAACCTTTCCGGCGCCAGATTTTTTCGCCTGTCGCCGTTCCCTCAACAATGAAAGTACTTCCCCGAACGTCACGATGGGATATCAGAGATCAACGCGGCGACCCCTCCTTTTCACCCATCCGACGAAACCCAGTTTGCGGATCCTACTACAACAGATGCTCTAGACGCTGTTGTCGTCTCGGTGCAAATCTAATAGCCCACGCACCAATCCGTCCACCAGAACATACGGATCTTCCTGCCGCGCCGCCACCGCTCGCGCATGCGCCTCCAACTCCGCCTTTCCCAGTCGATGCCGCACCAGCTCTCGCACCAATTTTTGCCGAATCATTTCGACCAGGCGCGCCTGCCACGCCGCCGTTCTCTTCTCTTCCAGCTTGCCGTCCTTCCGCAGCGAATCCACACACCGATCGATCGCCTCCGCCAACGCCGCGGTTCCTTCTCCCGTGGTGGCAACCGTCCGCACTACCGGTGGAACCCATCCTTCACCGTGCCCGCCCAGCGATTGCATCGCGCGTATTTCCCGTTCCACCCGATCGGCGCCTTCACGATCGCTTTTGTTCACCACAAAAATGTCGGCGATTTCAAGAATCCCCGCCTTGATGCTCTGCACATCGTCGCCAAGTCCCGGCACCAGCACCACGACGGTGACATCCGCCAGCCGCACAATGTCGACTTCATCCTGACCCACGCCCACGGTCTCAATCAGCAGGCGAGTTTTTCCGCTTGCCTCCACCACCGAAGCAATATCCGCCGTCGTCGACGCCAATCCACCCAGAAAACCCCGCGTCGCCATGCTGCGAATGTACAAACCCGGATCGGCATGATGACTCTGCATGCGTATGCGATCGCCCAGGATCGCCCCGCCGGTAAACGGACTGGTCGGATCGACCGCGACAATGCCGACCGTCTGCTCCTCGGCGCGGTAGTGAGCCGCCAACCGATCCACCAGGGTGCTTTTCCCCGACCCCGGTGCACCCGTCAGTCCAATTCGCAACGCCTGACCTGTATGCGGAAAGCATGCCGACAAAACCGCAGTTGCCGCCGGCGCGTCATTTTCTACCAGCGAGATCGCTCGCGCCAACGCACGAACATCCCCGCCCCGCAGACCAGCGACAAGGTTTTCAGCAGCTTCCCGGCGTCCGGCCGGCGTAGAGGTGACGGTTCCCATACCCGTTTGCGATCATATCGCGTTCTGTCCGCGCATGTATTTCAATTGCACCCAACCAATTTGCGACCAATCGCTGCTTTCAGGAATCTCTAATTTATTCTGATAAGGAACTTTCTTGCGATGGCAGCTCCTCTTTTCCAAGGGAAATTTCCCTCGACTCGGTGCTCAAGATTTCGCTGCAAGGTTTTCACAGTTGCATCGCGTTTACCATTAAGAACACCCTAGGGAGCAGGCATGGCGCAGTCTTCCGTTGTCCCTGCCTCCAAGGATCGGGACTACGACAGCGAATTTCACTACGAACACTGGACGCCACGATTTAACCCGTGGGTGATCACCTTTACGGTGACGCTGGCAACGTTCATGGAGTCGCTGGACTCCAGCATCGCCAATGTGGCGCTGCCGCACATCGCCGGTACCCTGGGCGCCAGCTACAACGAAGCGACCTGGATCCTCACTTCCTACCTGGTGTCGAATGCGATCGTTCTGCCCATCAGCGGTTGGATCTCAAACCGCGTTGGACGCAAACGTTTTTACATGAGCTGCGTGGCTTTGTTCACCATCTCCTCGTTCCTTTGCGGTCTAGCCACCTCCCTCCCCATGTTGATCTTTTTCCGCGTGATTCAGGGCGTCGGTGGCGGAGGTCTCCAGCCCAGCGAGCGCGCCATCCTCGCCGACACATTCGCGCCCGAGAAACGAAGTATGGCGTTTTCTCTGTATGGAATGGCCGTCGTCGTGGCTCCTGCGATCGGCCCTACCATTGGCGGCTGGATCACCGACAATTACGACTGGCGCTGGATCTTTTTCCTCAATATCCCAGTGGGCATCATCTCTCTGCTGCTCACCAACAGAATTGTGGAAGACCCTCCCTACCTGAAAAAAGTTCGGCAACGCACCGGCGGTGTCGACGGCATCGGACTTGGCCTGCTGGCGCTCAGCATCGGAGCCTTGCAGATTATGCTCGACAAAGGTCAGGAGGATGACTGGTTTGGTTCGCGCCTGATCGTCACCTGCGCCTGGCTTGCCGGTATTGGGCTGGTCGTATTTCTTTATCGCGAGTGGAACTCGAAACACCCCATCATCGACCTGTCGTTATATCGCAAGCGCAACTTTGCCATGAGTCAAATTGTCATGGTGGCCATCGGCGCGGCGTTGTATTCGACCACCGTCATGATTCCCCAATTCCTGCAGGAAGTGCTGGGCTACTCCGCCACAGACGCCGGCATGGCCCTTTCCGCGGGCGCCCTGGTCCTGATTGTGCTATTGCCCATCGTCGGCTTCATCGGTCAAAAAGTGGACCCGCGCCTGATGATTACCTTCGGCTTTTGCCTGCTGACCTTCGGCATCTGGCGCATTGGCAATCTCAATCTCGGCATCGCCTTCGGCAACGCGGTCAGTTGGCGCGTCATCATGGTACTCGGCATGCCATTCTTGTTCGTGCCCATTAGCGTCATGTCCTACGTTGGGGTTCCTCAGGATAAAAATAATGAGGTTTCCGGCCTGACCGCCTTTGCGCGCAATATTGGCGGCAGTATCGGCGTTTCCTTCATCAGCACCATGCTGTTGCGACGAGCCCAGACACACCAGGAGTTTTTGTCGGCGCATGTGTACAGCGGGTCAGCAAACTATCTGGCCATGCAACAAGGTCTGGCGGCAGCTTTACAAAACCGAGGTTTTTCTGCAGCCGATGCCGCCAGGCATGCCACCGCGCGGGTGTACGACATGCTGCTGCAGCAGGCAACCGTTCTCGCCTATGTGGATACGGTGCACGTTCTGGTCGTGATGCTTGCCTGCCTCATCCCCATCGGCTACCTGATGAAAAAGCCCCGCTTCCGCACCAAGCCCGCCGAACCCATCGAGTGATTGGAGGATGGCGGATTTACAGGTACTGTAGTCGTAACAATATGCGTCATTCTGAGCGCAGCGAAGAATCCAGAGGGTGATTGCAGCGCCTGCCAAGCGGATGTCGTCTAGGTCCCGTCCCAGTTCCGTTAGGGCGGGACAAAACATAGCCCCACCAGCCAATAGCCGTGTACAAGGTTGTCGCTAACGAGAGATCAATGAAATCGAATTCCATTGGTTGGTTACCGCTCGCCTTGGCGGGGATCATTAGTGTCGTTCTCACCTGGTTTGGCTTGATGGGTGCGGCGTTTAGTCAGACCGGATGGCAAAATCCGATTGCGGTTACTCTCATCTGGTTGTTGCCTCTGCTGTCGCTTCCCGCGCTGGTCACATACTCACTATGGAAAAAGGTGCCTCCGGCGGCGTTATGGGGGTTTGCCCTCTGTCAATGGGCAGCATTTTCGTGGATCAATTGGGATACGGTTCTGCAGGGGCAGTCCACAACCTCTAATCCGATTCTGGTTGCGCTGAGCGGAGGAGTTGCTTTTCCAGTGTGGTCCTGGATCATCATTGCTGCCCTGTGCCAATACGAGCATCATCTTCGCTCCAGAACCGAGAACGCTCAGCCTGCGGCATCGGACGGAGGGTAGAGATACATCACCCGGCGGGGTGGCCCATTCAAGTCTTCATTTGGCTTGAGCGCGTTCGCCGTTGGCAGTCGGCGACGCCGGGTGCAGAGCGGACAATCCTCCCCGCTGCTTCTCGGGAAATCTCCACCTTTACTTCTTTAAAACTGCTTCTGCCCGTCCCCGCCCTGCTGGGCCGAAATACGATCCAGCGCTTCCCAAGTGGCGCATATTGATTATCAGCTTGGTAAAATAAGAATCAGCGGTCCTTCTGCGAATTCCGCAGAGCATGCACGTCGACTGCGGCACCAAATCGGCTCAGATTTTTCATTTTTTCGCGTGGAAACGGCCTTTCTAGCTAAAAACTTCATGTTTCCGCCTCATCTATCTGACCCGGAATGGCTTGGCGCAAAACACACGTTACATAATCCTTCAACTATCCTGCACAATCCTTCAACTAGCCTGCACCATCCTTCAAATAGCCTGCACAATCCTTCAATTAGCCCACCTGTGACCTATCCCCTGGTCCCTGTCCCCTGTGACCTATCTCTTCAACACTTCCCGCGCAATCACCAGCCGCTGAATCTCGCTCGTCCCCTCCCCGATCGTGCACAACTTCACGTCGCGATAAAACTTCTCCGCCGGATAGTCCTTGATGAAGCCATACCCGCCATGCAGCTGCACCCCTTCCTCGCAAATCCTCACCGCGACCTCACTCGCATACAGCTTCGCCATTGACGACTCCAGCGTCGTCTTCATGCCCGCATCTTTCATCTGCGCCGCGCGGAAGGTCAGCAGCTTCGCCGCATCCAGTTGCGTCGCCATGTCCGCAATCTTCCATTGAATTCCCTGGAACTCGCTGATCGCTTTGCCGAATTGCTTGCGATGTTGTGTGTACTGCAACGCCGCGTCAAACGCTCCCTGCGCCATTCCCAGAGACAGCGCCGCAATGGAAATCCTTCCACCGTCCAGCACCCGCATGGAGTCGACAAAGCCCTCGCCCAGCTTGCCCAGCAAATTCTCCTCTGGAATTTCGCAGTCTTCGAAGATCAGCTCCGACGTATCGCTGGCGCGCAATCCAAGCTTGTTCTCTTTCTTCCCCGAACGAAATCCCGGTGTACCCTTTTCAACAATGAATGCGGAAAATCCGTGCGTCTTCCTCGCCTTGTCCGTCACCGCAATGACCACCGAAACATCCGCGTAATGGCCATTGGTGATGAAGGTCTTGTTGCCATTCAACACCCAGCGGTCGCCCTTCTTCACCGCCGTCGTCCGCGCTCCGCCCGCATCCGAGCCGGAGCCCGGCTCAGTCAATCCCCACGCGCCCAGCCATTCTCCGCTCGCAAGTTTCGTGACGTACTTCTGCCGCTGTTCCTCCGTCCCCGCCAGAAAAATATGATTGGTCGCCAAAGAATTGTGCGAGGCCACAATAATGCCGATCGACCCGTCCACCCGCGACAATTCTTCAATCGCGATCACGTATTCCACGTAGCCAAGTTCCGAGCCGCCGTATTGCTGCGGGAAAATCACGCCCATCAGCCCCATGCGGCCAAGCTCTTTCACCAGCTCGGCGGGAAATTCGCTCGCCTCATCCCATCGACTCACGTTGGGCGCAATTTCGCGCGCGGCAAACTCGCGAATCTCTTTGCGAAGCTGCTGCTGCTCGTCCGTGAACATGTGAAACCTGGCCTGCCCCGCATTCGAATCTGCCGGTGCACCTGTGCTCATTCAGCTGTCTCCTTGCAAGAAAACAGACGAGAGTATCACGGGGCTGCGACAGGTGTCGAATTCGGCCGGATGACTGCAAAAAACGCGTCTACGAAGCGCTCATCGATTCTTCGCGTTCCTCCGCACCGCCGGGCTCATAGCGGCGCCAACCACCTCTGTCCGATCCATGCTGCTTCACCGACTTGTTGTACAAACCCAGGATCAAGAACGGTGCAACCCATTGTCCGACGAACAGCGCGTCGTGATGCTTTCGCTGATTCTTCAAAATCATCGATCCAATGATGGAGGCAATGGCAGCCCCCATAAACAAGCTGGTCGGCCATTTCGAAGAATATCTCTCCAGCATTGCGGTCACTTGATCTTCCTGCATTTCTCCGGGACGAACTCGATAATCCATCATGTATTTCTCCTCAGGTTATGTTTCTTAAATTTGTCGGCCGCGCGCAATGTTACAGCTAACGAACACGCAGTGTTCTTCCTTGCGTAGATGCTGGATAGTTTCCCTCCGCTTTCTGATTGCCCGAATTCGAATCGACGAAACGCGCGCTTGTGCATGCAGTCACAATTTCGCGCGTGAAGACTTCTTCCGGTGAATACGTCTATCATGGGCGACGAGATAAAAAGCATTCATTCCGTTGCCTCGAAATCCAACCATTGAGACTGCCATGACAAAAAATCGAAAATACCTCGCCGTCGCGGTTGCATCATTCCTCGTTTGCCTGGGATGCATCGTTCCAACAAAAATGATCGCTCAATCCACCGCCAACACTGCGAAAGCAGCACCGCCGCCGCCCATCCTGCTTGGCACCGCCTGGTATCCGGAACAATGGCCGGAATCGCGGTGGCCTGCCGATCTGGAGTTGATGCAGAAGGCCGGCATCCGTTTCGTTCGCGTCGGGGAGTTTGCGTGGAGCAAGATGGAACCCTCCGACGGCGATTACCAATTTGGCTGGCTGGAACGCGCCATCGATGAAGCCGGGCAACACGGCATCTACACCGTATTGGGCACGCCCACCGCCGCCCCACCTGCGTGGCTAACGCAAAAATATCCAGAGACGCTGCGCATCGATGAAGATGGCCATCGAGCTGAACATGGCAATCGCCAGCAATTCAATTGGGACAATCCAAAATATCGTGAGCTAGCGAAAGACATTGCCACTCAAATGGCGAAGCGTTTCGGCCACAATCCCTACGTAATCGGCTGGCAGATCGACAACGAATATGCGGAAGCATCGTTCGATCCGCAAACTCGCACCGACTTCCAGAACTGGCTGAAACAGCGCTACGGCACGCTGGACAATCTGAACGAGCGCTGGACGACCGCCTACTGGAGCCAGACCTACAACAACTGGAATCAGATTCCCATCGAAACCAAACCCGGCAACCCGGGCCTGCTGTTGAGTTGGAAACGCTTCGTCTCCGCCACCTGGGTCAGCTATCAGAAGAATCAGCTCGACGCCATCCGCGAAAATGCTGCGCCGCGACAGTTCATCACCACCAATATGATGGGCTGGTTTGACGGCTACGATCACTACGCCGTCGCCAAAGATCTCGACCTGGCTTCCTGGGACGACTACGTCGGCGAAGGCCACGTCAACCAATACAAGAATGGTTCAACCGACGACCTGACCCGCGGATTCAAGCAGAAAAATTTCTGGATCATGGAAACGCAGCCCGGCCACGTGAACTGGGCGCCGATCAACAACGACCTCAACAAGGGCGAAGTCCGCGCGCTTGCGTGGGAGAACATTGGCCACGGTGCAGACGCCGTCAGCTACTGGCAATGGCGCAGCGACCTGAACGGCCAGGAGGAATACCACGGCACACTCGTCGGATCCGACGGCACCCCAGTCCCCCTCTATCCCGAAGTCGCCGAGCTGGGCCGCGATTTCGCAAAAGCCGGTCCCGCGCTGGAGGGCACGTCGCCCAAGTCGCAGGTTGCCATTCTCCACACCTACCCCAGCTTCTGGGCCATCGATTGGCAACGTCACAATAAAAACTACGACCCCATCGATGAACTTCTCAGCTACTACCAGCCGCTGAAAAACATCGCGCAGTCCGTCGACATTGTCCAACCCACCGTTCCGCTCGACGGTTACAAATTAGTTGTCGCTCCCGGCCTGAATGTCCTGACCGATGCGGCCGCAATAAATCTAATGTCCTACGTGAACAACGGCGGACATCTTGTTCTAGGTCAGCGATCTGGAATGAAGAACGTCGACAACGGATTGCAGGTCGAGCGGCAACCGGGCCCGCTGGTTTCCTTGCTCGGCGGACGCGTCGAACAATACTACGCACTCATCCATCCCGTACCTGTCGACGGCCAGTTTGGAGCGAACACCAGCCAGCTTTGGGCGGAACTGCTCAGCACCAAAGCGCCGGATACGCAGGTGCTGGAAACCTACGGCAAGAGCAATGGCTGGCTCGACGGCAAACCCGCGATCATTACCCGCAAGGTTGGCAAGGGCAGCATCACTTACGTCGGTGCCTGGATGGATGAAGCCGGCATGGCGAAACTCGCCGACTGGATGACGCAAATGAGCGGTGTCACGCCGGCGTTATCTGGCGTGCCTGCCAGCGTCGAGGTTGATCCACGCTACGGCAAAGATCACACCGTCTACGTGCTCATCAATTGGGCATCCGATCCGCAAAACTTCAGTCTGCCGTCCTCGATGCAAAACGTACTTGAAGGCGGATCGGTGCAGTCGGTGACGTTGCCGCAATATGGAGTGGCCGTGCTCTCGGAGGAAAAGAAGTGAGTCCGCTTCCCCGTCGCGTTCTACGCGCCTCACTCGTTTGTCTCGCCGCGTGTTCAACTTTGCTCGCAGCCCAGTCGACCCCATCGGCCTCGACCGCAGCCCCGTCGCCAATTTTGCTGTGGCCGAATGGCGCGCCTGGCGCGGTTGGGGACACTCCGCTCGATAAGCCAGTCCTCACCCCCTATTTGCCTGCGCAGAATCCGACCCACACCGCGATTGTGGTCTGCCCCGGTGGCGGCTACGCCATGCTAGCCATCGATAAAGAAGGCACTCAGATCGCGCAGTGGCTCAACGATCGCGGAGTTGCGGCCTTCGTCCTCACCTATCGCTACGGCCCGCGCTATCACCATCCGATCCCGCTGCTCGATGCTCAGCGCGCCATTCGCTATGTGCGCACGCACGCCGGCGAAGACTCGATCGATCCCGACCGCATCGGCATTATGGGATTTTCTGCCGGAGGCCATCTCGCTTCCACGGCTGGGACACATTTCGACAATGGCAATCCCGACGCGGCGGATCCCATCGAACACGCCAGCAGTCGTCCGGACTTCATGGTGCTCGCCTACCCAGTGATCAGCATGGAAACCGGCATCACCCACACTGGGTCGTTGCACAATTTGCTGGGAGAAGAGCCGAATCCGGCGCTCGTGAATGAGCTCTCCAATGAAACCCAGGTCACGCCGCAAACTCCGCCGACGTTCCTCTTCAGCACCACGAATGATGAGACGGTCCCGGTCATGAACAGCGTTTTGTTCTATGAGGCACTCCTGCGCGGCGGCGTTCCCGCGGAGCTTCACATTTTCGAGCAAGGTCATCACGGCTCGGGCCTGGCGCAGGATAATCCGCAATTGCGCATGTGGCCCATCCTGCTGCAGAACTGGCTGCACCTGCACGGATGGATGACGTCCGCCGCGCAGTAGTCGGCGAGATTTATTCCGCTTGCAATACTTCCAGCGCGCGCTCCAGCCGCACGCCTCGCGAAGCCTTCAGCAGCACCGCGTCGCCCGCGTGCAAATTCTCGCGCAGCCACTCACCCGCTTCTTCCGGAGTCGAGACAAAAATTGCCTCAGCCCCCGCAGACTTGGCTCCTTCGACGATCGACAACGCTTCCCCGCGCACACCCACCACCAGATTGATGCCGTGCTTGCCCATGAGTTCGCCGCACTCTCGATGCAAGCGCGGGCCTGCCGGCCCCAACTCCAGCATCTCTCCCGCGACCACGATTCTGCGCTCCGCCGGTAGCGTCAGCAGCGTTTCCACCATGGCGCGCAAAGCCTGTGGGTTGGAGTTGTACGAGTCATTGATTAGGGTTGCGCCGCGAATCTCGAGCGTCTGCCCACGCTTGTCCGGTGGTTCCAACTTTTCCAGCGCGGCCGCACATTCTTCTAATGAAATTCCGCTCGCCAGCCCCACCGCAATCCCAGCCATAGCGTTGCGCACATTGTGTTCGCCCATCAGCTGCAGCTTCACTTCCGTACTATGACCGTCCGCACACACCGTAAAGTGCGTGCCCTCCGCACCCATCGGCGTGATCGACAGCACGCGGGGATCGGCCAGCTTTTCCGTTCCGAAGTAGATCGTCTTGCCTGCAAAATCACGCCCAAATTGCCGAACATACTTATCATCGGAATTCAGAATGGCTGCGCCAAGACGCGGCAGCGCGGCGATCAGTTCGTATTTCGCGCGCGCAATCCCAGCCTGCCCATCGGCAAAATTCTCCGCATGTGCAGTGCCCACGTTGGTCACCACACCCCAATCCGGCGCGGCTATCTTGCACAACGCCGCAATCTCACCCGCGTGCGACATGCCCATTTCCAGAATGGCAACTTCATGTTCCGGCTGCAGTCGCAGCAACTGCAGCGGCAATCCAAAATGATTGTTCAAATTTCCGTGCGACTTGTGCACTTTGAATCGCGACTCCAACACCTGCGCGATGGCTTCCTTGGTGGTAGTTTTCCCGGCACTCCCTGTGATGCCGATGACACGCTTTCCCCAATGACGACGCACTGATGATGCCAGCCGCTGCATCGCCGCGAGCGGTTCGTCCACCAGCAACAGGCGCTTGCGGACGGCAACACTCGAATAGCGTTCGAAATTGGGGCGCGCAACGACAGCTGCAACCGCACTGGCTTCAATCACCGTCTCCACAAAATCATGGCCGTCAAAGCGCTCTCCGTGGATAGCGAAAAAGAGGTCGCCCGGCTGAATGGTTCGCGAGTCGATCGAATACCCGGTAGCCATCGCAGCCCCCAGGGTTCGCTGCACGGCCGGCGTCGGCCCGGCAGCGAATTCGGCCGCCATCCATTCTCGGATTTGTTCCAGGCTCAGTTGCACTTTGCTCCTAGTTCGGCGCGCTGAGATTTTCCATAGCGTTCCAGCAAGGCCTCTCTCGCTTCTGCTGCATCGTCGAATGGAACCGTTCGATCGCGCAGGACTTGCACTTTCTCGTGACCTTTACCGGCAATCAGCACGACATCATTCTCTCGCGCCGCATCAACCGCCAGCCGAATTGCGCGCGCACGATCGGGCTCAACCTGAAACTTCACCCCGCTTGCCTTGAGTCCGGGAAGAATTTCATCGAGGATCGCTTCAGGATTTTCTGATCTGGGATTGTCGCTGGTGGCGACAACGAAGTCGCTGCCTTCCCCCGCGGCCAGACCCATGCGAGGGCGCTTGCTACGATCGCGGTCGCCGCCACATCCAAATACCGTGATCACTCGCCCATGCCGTGGCGCTGTCAGCTGCCGCGCCAGCCGCGTCACATTTCTCAGCGCATCATCCGTGTGGGCATAATCGACTGCGACGGTAAACGGCTGTCCGCAATCCACCGTTTGAAATCGTCCCGGCACGTACGCAATTGAATGCACTCCGCGTGCAATTTCCTCATGCGTCAATCCGCGGGCCATCGCCGCAGCAGAAGCCGCCAGCAGATTCAGCACATTCACCGGCCCCGGCAGATGAGTCTGCACATCCACGCTCCCCGTCGGCGTTACCATCTGAAAGCGAGTTCCGTTCGCCTCCAGTTGAACCTCTGCCGCACGAAAACCCCCGCGGTTCAGCCCGAACTCCACCACCTCGCATCCGGCCTCTCGCGCCATTGGAACCAGACGCTGTCCGTATTCATCTTCAGAATGGATGATCGCCACACGTGGCGGAGCCGCTCCGTTCTCTCCGGTGAACATCTTCGCCTTCGCCGCGAAATACGATTCCATGGTGCCGTGAAAGTCGAGATGATCCTGGGTCAGATTGGTAAACACAGCCGTGTCCCAATGCAGACCCCACACTCTTCCCTGCTCCAGCGCGTGCGACGAGACCTCCATCACGGCTTCCGTCGCGCCGCCCGCGACTCCTTCGGCGAACAGTTGAAACAAGTCGCGCGATTCCGGCGTCGTATGCGGAGAAGGTCGAACTTCATTGCCGACGTGGTACTCAATCGTGCCCACCAAAACACAAGTACGCCCCGCACTCCGCAGCATCGACTCCAACAGATATGTTGTGGTGGTTTTGCCGTTCGTACCGGTCACACCGCTCAGACGGAGGCTGCGCTCGGGATGCGAAAAGAAATTCGCGCTGATCTCCGCCAATGCGCGACGTCCATGCTCGACAAGCGCAACTGCAAATTCAGGGCGCTCCGCACGCACCTTTTGCCATGTCGACTCAGAATCCGTCACCAGCGCGACCGCGCCTTGCTGCAGCGCGCTCTCGATAAAGCGATTTCCATCCGTCGTGCCGCCCTGCATGGCGACGAACAACGCTCCTGGCGCTCACGTTGCGCGAGTCGTACACCACGTCGCTGATCCGCGGTTTGAACCGGCACGCTCACGCACCTGCACCGCGCGCAGCGTTTCCTCAAACTGCATGGAGGGATGTTCAGTCATGGCGACATGCAAAAACAGTTCTTCTGCATTGAAGCATACTTCGATGCGATTTCAGAATTTAGATTGTGAATGAATTATGGATGAAACCGAACTACAACGGTCGTGCCGGCAGGAACCTTTGTGCCCGCAGCCGGAGCTTGCTCTGAAGCCACACCGCTGCCGTAGACGCGGACATTCAACCCCAGATCTGCGGCCGTAGCGACTACATCGCGCATGGACTTGCCGACAAACCCTGGCATGGTCACGGGCGCGCCCGATCCCAGCGTGACCGCAGATGTGCTCTCGGCAGAAGACGGCTGTAGCTTCGCCGCTGAAATACTCTTGCCGCGCGGAGGTGTTGTTTCCTCTGCATCGGCATTGGGTGGCAGCGAGTCAATTGCCGTCCGCTCCAACTCCGTGGCCGACGTCGACGATGACCCGTCCGATGCATTTTGCAGATACGCACGGGCTTCATCTGCATCGGCGGCCGTGGCCTGGGCTTTCACGGGTGGCGCGCGCAATGGATCATCCTTCGGCAGATGGTTCACTTCAGCAAACATCGCATCCAGATCGCCGACCTGTTCATGATCTCCGTCAACGTCGTCATGAGCAGTCTTCTTTTGTTCCGCGATTAACTTCGGAGGTTTGATCGGCTGATCGTGTGGCACGCCAAGATATTCCAGGATCTCCTGCGCTAACTCCTGAAAAACCGGGGCGCTGACCGCATGGCCAAAGTGCGAGCCCACGGTGGGTGAATCGATGATCACCGCGATCGTGATCGCCGGGTCATTGACTGGCGCGAACCCTACAAACGACGCAATAAATTTCGTCTTGGAATACGTGCGCGTGCGGACATCGATCTTCTGCGCCGTCCCCGTCTTGCCCCCCGCGCTGTAACCGTTCAATTGCGCGGTATTCCCGGTGCCGAACATCACCACGCCTTCCATCATGCTGCGCATTTCCGCTGCGGTCATTGTGCTGATCACGCGATGGGCCCCCGGGGGCAGCGTTTCTGGAAGGTTGATCTTCCGGATGAAATGCCGCCGGCACCAGGCGCGGACTGCCCTTCTGATCGGAGCTTTTTTCCAGCACGATATGCGGTGGCAAATACACGCCGCCATTGGCAATCGTCGATGCCATTGTGACGAGTTGGATCGGAGTGACGCCAATTTCCTGGCCCATGGGGATGGAGCCGATTGTGGTCGCCTGCCAGCGATTCGGCGGTTTCAACAGGCCGCGCGTCTCACCTGGAAGTTCAATCTCGGACTTCTGTCCAAATCCATAATCGTGAATGTATTGATAGAAACGATCCTTGCCCAGGCGCTCGGCAAGCTGAATGGCTACCACCTGGCTCGATTCCGCCAAAGCCTGTCGCGCCGACAGCGCATTTCCGTGGTGGCTTTCATAAATCATGGCGTCGCGATCGTCATGCACAATCCGCCCGGCAACATTAATCTGACCGCCAAAGGTCGGAATGATCGTATCCGGCGTGATGAGTTTTTCCTGCAGCGCCGCGGAGAAAGGCACCAGTTTGAAGGTCGACCCCGGCTCGTAGACATCGCTCACCGCGTGGTTCAACAGCATCGCCGGTCGAATATCGTGAATATCGTTGGGATTGAATGTCGGGACGAATCGCCAGCGCCAGGATTTGTCCAGTGTGCGGATCCTGCACCACCACCGTGCCGTTCAGTGCCTTTGTCCGCTCCATCGCATGGTCCAGGGCCTGCTCCGCCATAAACTGGATCTTCGCGTCCAGCGTGAGCACCATATTGTCCCCGGGCGTCGGCTCTTTCTCGACGCTGCCGTAACTATGCCGATGCGCATCGACCGACACCAGCATCTTTCCCGGGGTTCCATGCAGGGCTCCGTCGAAGCGATGCTCGACTCCGGCAAGACCGTTATCGTCCAGGCTGACATACCCCAGTACCTGCGCCGCCAGATCGTTGTCCGGATAGTAGCGTTTGAATTCTTTCTGAAAGTAAATTCCCTTCAGGTTTAAATCGCGTACCCGGGTAGCCACATCGGCATCCACTTTGCGCGCCACCCAGGCAAACTCGCGCGAACGATGCAGGCGCCCATCAATATCTTTGGCGGTGGTGTAACGATCCGACGGGTCGACGTGGACGATGCGCGCCAGTTGCTGCGCCGTCGATTCTTTGTCTGTAATTTCGCCGGGAACGGCGTAGATGGAATCCACCAGCACCGTCATGGCCAGCGGTTGCAGGTCGCGGTCATATAGCATGCCGCGGCGCGGAGCAACTTGAAATGAGTAATTACCCTGGCGGTGTTCGCGACCCGCGTATTCGGCGTGGCGAAACACCTGCAACCACACCAGCCGCGCCGCAATAATGACCGCCCAGACGAGCAAAATCCCAATCAAGGTTACGAATCGCAACCTTGGAATGGGAGCAGAGAGCGCTTGTTTGGGTTTTCGGCTCATGCCGTGGTTCGATCCTGCATGTTGGATGGGCCTTTCGGCCACTCACAAACCGCGTAGCCGTTGCGTACTAGTCTACCGGTTCGAAGGCAACACTGGAACCGTCACCGACGCAAGTACGGGCGAGTTCGGGTCCGCATCCATCATGGCCGGTGCCGACACCACCTGGCCCGGCTGCGGCGACTGCATGCCGATCTGGTGAGCCAGCCGATCAATCCGCTCTGACCGTGTCAGTTGCGCTTCCGTCAATCCAAGTTGATGGTTTTCTTCCTGCAGGTGCTGCAACTGAGCCTTCTCAGTCTCAATGTGATAGCCGTACTCGATGGAACTGAAATGTTGCCAGCTGTACACCATCAGCAGCGCGAAAAAGAAAACCGCGGCGACGGTGAAGCTGCGCATTTCGCGCTTGCGGACAGGATCCTCCGCCTTGACCAGGCGCGTATTATCCAGGCGCTTGTCGAAAAATACTTCGGGAGTGGGTCCGCGACGGGCGCGTTGTTGTGCCGCGAATAGCCAGCGATTGTGTTCCATCACCGCCTCGGCATTCCACTGACCCTTCTCCCGAAGTCTATCGATTACGACGCCTGCTGCTGCCATAGCATTTCCTTTACTGAATGGTTCCGTCTGTGTTGCTGTGAATAAAAAAGCCCGTTCCCCCCGGAAGCGGGCTCGTTTACATGGCTCCGTTCAGTGCAGCAGCCATGGCTACGCAAGCGGCGATCGCAAGCAAACCGAATACAACCGCGCCCCATACTTCCATATGATTGTCAAAAAAGTTATAGATATGCGACATGGTCTTCCTCCTCGAATGATTGGTTAAGGTTGAACGCAGGGCCTGCAATCTCTGCTGCTGCTCCCTTCGCTGCTCCCACTAGCCCTGTGCCGTTGCACTGGCCTTGATCTTGTGCGTTGCTACTTCTCGCGTCCTCACGTCTCAGGCTTCCTTCCCTCACTTCTCGGGCCAGGCTCGTTGAGCTGGGAGGGATGGGTGACGTTCACTTGCATGCTGTTCTTTCGCCTGAAAGAGGGGTGGGGACGAGCCCGGCCCGAACTTGCTCGGCTTAGCCGCTACTCCAGCTGCGCCGCAAAATTTTTCCCTGCTCCTTTACCGGCCTCTTACTTTTCGCCGGATGAGTTGCCCGCTCCGCCGCCCGTAACTTGGCACTGCGCGATCGCGGATTGCTGCGAATCTCTTCTTCACTTGCGGTCACTGGTTTCGGCGTCAACACCGTCCAGGTTCCGCTTGCCTTGCCTTCTCGAAACGCATCTTTCACAATGCGATCTTCGAGAGAGTGGAAGCTGATCGCTACCATCCTCCCTGCCGGCCGTAACAACTGCGGCGCGATTTGCAGCAAGGAAGTGATCTGATCGAGTTCCCCATTCACGTAAATTCGGAGAGCCTGAAACACTCGAGTCGCTGGATGAATCCGATCGCTTTTTATTGCCGGGGCGCTGCTTGTAACCACTCTGGCGAGTTGTGCCGTGGTTGTTACCGGCCGCGCCCTGACAATTGCTCTGGCGATTCTCCGCGACCTCCTCTCTTCTCCGAATTTGTAAATCAGATTTGCGAGGTCCTCTTCGCTCACCTGATTTACCACTTGTTCGGCAGTCATTCCGCTGCGCGGATCCATCCGCATGTCCAACGGTGCATCTGCCTGAAAACTGAATCCTCTCTGTGCTGTGTCCAGCTGTAGCGAGCTGACCCCAAAGTCGGCCAAAATTCCGTCGATGCTTTGTGGTTCCGCCCAGCTCGCCGCTTCCGCGAAAGCCGCTGCGTGGATCGTGATGCGGGGCATCTGTTGCTTCAGCTCCGCCCGCAATGCCACGAACCGTATCGCTGCGCTTTCGATGGCCTCCGGATCGCGATCAAATGCGATCAGGTGGCCTTCCGGACCCAACCGGCGGGCAATTGCTGTACTGTGCCCGCCCAGGCCGAGCGTTGCATCCATATAGGTGCCGCCCGGCAGGATTCGTAAAAACTCGATTGCTTCTTCTAAAAGAACCGGCACATGTCGCTGACTCTGACCGTGCGCCCCCTGGGGGGCTTTGTCTTCCATCGCTATAGCCCGTAGGCCCCTAATACATCCGCATCCGCATCCGTCAGAGGATTCGCATCCATCTCCTGGCGAATGGCATCCATGTTGGTCACTTCAAGAAACGTCAGCATTCCGAACACTGCCACGTCTCCGATCACTTGCGCTTTTTCCCGCAAAATCTGGGGGAGGAGTACCCGGCCCTGCGAATCCATTTCCGCGTTCTGGCCGTAAAAACTGGTTGCTGTCAAAAGTCTTTTCTTCGACGGGTTGGAATTGGGCATATTCAGCAATTTTTGTTCGATCTTTTCCCATTCCTCCATCGGGTACACCTTGGCCGTTTTTCCGTTCTCGCTGGTGATGTAAAACTTCGTTCCGTACCGCTCCTCAATCTCGCGCTTAAATTCCGCAGGCACCTTCAGCCGTCCCTTTTCATCGACCCGGGTTGGATGGTTACCGCGAAACATGCCATGTGCCTCTTCCGTCTTTCCTGCAAAATTGAGAAAACGACCATCTCGGCTCCACTTCGTTCCAGAGTCGCCCTGGTTTCGGTTTCACTCAACCACTTTAGACCACTTTCGTCCACAACTGTATCGCAATCCCGGCGCTTGTCCAACAAAAAATTGCGTTCACAAAAACTTTTCTCTGTGGAGACAGGTGGAAAACTCTGGAAAGTGTGGCTCTCGGCAGCGTTGGGCCCTACGGATGGTGTTGGCGATACAGATTCCACGCTCGCGATGACGCTTGCAGCGGGCTTATACAGATCGCATGAGAGGTGGACCAGAGTGGTGAGGCAGGATGGAATTTTGCGTTTGGAGAGAGATTTTCGTCTGGCGCCCGCTGCGGAGTTGGCCTTCTTAGATTGGAGTCTTATCGGCTACGTGTCGCTTCGGCAGCACCAGCCATGCCAGGTAGACGGCAATCAGAATGTTTGCCAGGAAGAGCACCACCGTCCAGTGGTTCGGATGGTGAATTAATTTGATAGCTTCCAGCGGCAGCAGCGCCACTGTCAGGATGAGCGTAAAGTACTCCGCCCAGCGCTTTTCCAGCACCAAACCGGTGCCCTCAACGAAGTCGAGTCCCGCGTAAATAAAAACCACCGCACTCAACTGCTTCAGGCGGTGATCATTCAACAGCGTCACTTTGTCGAGCAACGTAGCGATGGCCTGCCTGTCTGGATCCAGGTGAAGCGCCTCCACCGCCTGCAGCGCGAACAGGTACAGGTCGCGGTGCAGCATGCGCAGCAAGCCAAAGCCGAGGGCCACGAAAAACGCACCCTTCACCAGCTTCAGCGCACCAATGACTTCCAGCCAGCGGTGATGCTGTGGGAGATTCATCTTCCGCATTTGCAGCGCAGTTGTCACGCCGACAATCTCCTTGTCGGGCAACAAACATGGCTGACGACGGAGAATGACAAGGTTAGAACTTGAAGACCAAGCCGACCTGAGGTTCGGCAATGTTGATCAGGCTATTGGTGGCAAGCACCGGATTTTTATAGCCTGGTGCGTGACCCACCAGTCCGCGATATTGCAGCCGGATGGACATGAAATTCGGGAACATGGTGGGATGATAGTCCGCTCCCGCGCCGTATTCAAAGGTCGGAACCTTAATTGGCTTGACCGAAAGTGCCGGTTGACCGGGCGGCGCCGCAATGTAGCTCGAAATGTTATACGAAATCAACCCGCCGCCAGCCAGCACGAAGGGCTGAAACCCGTGATAGAGATGTGGAATGGTCGCGACGTAGTCGACCGTAAACGACTTGGCGTGCGAATAGACCACACCATCCTGGATATACGTACCGCCCGTGAAGTATTGCGTCGCTGGGTTGTAGCCGAAATTCAGCTCGAATCCGAAAATCGGGCTGAAGACATGGCGAGCACCGATTCTGAATCCAGCGGCTGAATCTGCGGATTGTTTCAACGAAGTGGTGCCCGGCGGAATTGTGTCGGTCGACGAGGCGGCCGCAGCATTGCCCGTGGCCGTCGAAGGAAACGTTCCAAAGATATTCACGTTGACGTCGGTGTTTTTTACGATCGCGTCAGTCTTTTCAACCAGCGTCTTCTGACCAAAGGATGACGAAGCGACAAAGAAAAATCCGGCTGCACAGTACAGTGCGGCCCTGGAAACTCGCCGCAGCAAATGTTTAGAAACCATTCCCATATTGTCATTCATACCCGGCAGATTCGCCAAATGGCGCAAACCATGCTTTGGGTTGCCCCGACCCACGAAACCCCTTCGCGGAATACGATCGCTACTTCGTCAGTTCGACAGAGAGAATCTGTCCGGCGATCGATTTGTCGGATACCTCCGCATAGATGACACGCGCTTTCATCCCTTCAATCATGGTGCAGGGATTCATCGTTCCTTGCGGTGTGTAATTGGCGGCGGAAAAGCTTACGTGGGGAAAATCATTGCTATACAGGGAGGTTGTCGTTCCGCCCTGCACCACGCTCAGGGTTATCATCGCCGGATAATAGCATTGGACGCCGCGGATCACGCCTCTCACAATATGCTTGACTCCGGTCGGTGGCTCGGTGGGATACCGTGGCGTGGTGGACGCCTCGTGAATCACAATCGTCCTGTTACCAACCATGTGCACTGGAGTAGTTCCCTGTGGGCTACCGCTCCCTGTGGCGATGAAAGCTCCCGGCGCACCCGCCATGCCTTGCGATGCGACAGTGGTGGTTTCTGTCTGCTGCCTTTCGACAGAAGCTTGATAGTCTTTCGTTTGTTGAATCCGGAATTGCACATTCTCCTTGTCGACAGTGGTCTTCGCCATGCGTGCGGCCCCGTTCAACACGGATAATGCGCTTGGAAATTTATGTTGCTCGGCAAGGATCGATGCCGCGTTCAATCGATAATTGACGTTCCCGGGATCTACGGCGCAGGCCCTCAGTTCCTGGATGTAGGCCTCATCCAGCTTTCCTTCTTTGCCCGAATAGAACGTGGCCAGCGCATCATAGGCCGGAGCAAAATTCGGATTGAGCGCAATCGACTGATTCAGGCTTGAGATCACCACGGTCCCATCCTCAGCATCACCATTTCGGATCCGCAAAAGTCCGTAATAGTAATACGCCAGGTAGCTGGGCGAATTCAACTGTACGGCTTCGCCAAACCACTTCTGCGCGGCAGACGAGTGGCCTGCCCGCAACTCAATGAATCCCATGGTTTCGTAGGCCCTGGCATTTTTCGGATCCAACAGTAGCACACTGGCAAGCAGCGCTCTTGCCTCCTCAGTACGGCCGGAAAGCGCCAGCACATCGGCACGAATCGCATCTACCTCTGTATCATCGATCGGCCTTGCCTGAAATGAAGACTCGTTGACGGTAGGAACATAGTTCGTCTTGTACAGCATGAAATTCAGCTGGTGCACATAGGCTTCGAGTGCCTGATCCAACTTTGTCAGGTCTCCAAATGCCGATTGAGCGGCCGTGATCGAATCCTGCCCTTGCATCATGAAACTCGCATAATCTTCCAGGCGATGGGTTTTGTTCTGACTGTCTTTGATCAGCAGATAATGCGTCAGCGCCCAGGATTCGGCGTAGAAAATATTGCCCTTCTGCTCCTCGTGGTAATACGGCGAGGAGTGATCGATTTGCAGCAACGTCGTCAGTGGAATCAGGCGATTGTTGCGCAGCAGATTGATGTTCCCGGCACTGGGCTGACCCAGCCGTACGTCTTTCCCGTCAATGTCAGTGTTCTGGTAGAACTCGGCCATCCCCTCATCTAGCCACGCCGGCAACCAGTCCTCCAATTTGCGCAACATGTAATGCGTGTACTCGTGGTACACAATGGCGAAGGGGTGTTCGCCCTGAGCGTCGAGGCGAAGAAGGATGTAGTTACTCTCCTCCGACCGCATGAAATAACCGGCCAGCTCAATTTGACCTTTCGCCAGATAGGCCTCCGGCTCCAGAGTCTGGAAGCTCTTTTTATCCTTCAGCGCGAACACGGTCATGGGCGCGTCGTCATCGCTGGCCATCGTCGGAAAAATCTTTTGAAAAACGGAGCGCATCTGCTCCAGTTGATTTGCGATGCGACGACCACTCTTCTCATTTGAATTTGTGAGCACGATGAAATGTGGGCTGCGTATCTCAGTCCATCGATCGGCGGCGGGAGCTGCCGATGCAACAACGGTGGCAAACACCAGAAATAGCCCTAAAAGATATCGACGCATGCGTGTTTCTCAGCGTAAATCAGCGATGCAATCGGCGAAAACAAAAATCTTGCTTTGGTTTCAAGGTCAGCTAACAGCCATCAAGATGGCGGAGTGGTAGCCAGCTTGATCCCGGCGGCTGCGTCTACTCGATTACCTTGGGCGAGTCCGGAGAAATTCCGTGACAATCAGGGCCTTGATACGCGCTGTCGAAACTCATATCCATCACAATCGGCTGAGGTTGCGATTGCCGTATTGTTTCCACGTGCACTCTTCCCGTCATCTTCTCTGAACTGGTGAACTTTGCGTCGATGTGACCTGTCGAACTGAGTTTTCCGTCGGCAGATTTGCAAGCCATATCCGCTGACATGCTGGTAGAAGTTTGGTGTTCATTCGTCAGCTGGCAATCGTGGTTGCGCTGCATGTGGCTGAACATGCCTTTCCATTTTTCTAGCGTCAGACACGACTGAGACACGATCGTTTGTGGCTCACTCCCAGGGACTGGCCTGCCCATCGCCTTCAGCCGAGCAGCCACGTCCGGTGGAATTTGGAATCCGGTCATTGTGCTGGTCACCTTGGACTGCCACAAACCCATCTTCACTGGCGGCTCAGAGGTCTGCGCCAGTGCCATACCTAGAAATCCGAATAACACCGTCGACAACAATATCCGCTTGTCCATAACCATCCTCCCCCTTGCGTTGAGGCTCACCTCAACCGGGCGGAGCTAGTATCGTCGGGAATATTGCGGTTGTAAAGCAAAATGGATACGCATTGCTGCCCTTCGCAAACCTGCGTTTCATCGCTGCAGCGAGCCTGAAGAAAAGGTGCGATCGAACGCCTCATTCCGCGGCGGTCACTCCTGCTCCGTTCTCATTTGGAGCGTCTCTGGCATCCACCGATACAGCAGCGTAAACGCGGCCAACGCAATCGCGGAGAGAAACAAGAATCCAGCGCGAAAACCCGCGTGGTGAACGATTGCGCCCGCGATTACCTGGCTTAACGAAGCTCCGGTTCCCACCGCGGCTGCAATCGCTCCCAACGTCAGGTTGAATCGCCCCGTACCGCGCGTCAGGTCCGCAACCACCAGCACCGAGACCACGCCGAAGATGCCGGCCCCAATCCCATCCATCACCTGGATCGCCACCAACAACGCCGTATTCGACGTCAGAGTGTATAGAACTCCGCGAATGGGAAGCACTGCGAACGCGATGAGTAGCAGCGGCTTTCGGCCCCATGTCCCAGCCCGGCGTCCTGTCCATGCAGCAATCAGCGTAATCACAAACTGGGTCACAACTACGCACGCGGACATGAAAAGCATCGAGCTTCTTCCCTTGCCTCTGGACAGCATTTCACCCAGCAGCGGCAACATGGCCGCGTTGGCAAAGTGAAACATGACCGCGCACGCCAGGAACAAAACAAGTGGACGATCCTCAAACAATTTCCAGACACTTTCAGTTTTGCCGCCAGTTTTGCCGTCCGCAGCGCCTCGTGCCAATTCATAATCGATTTCTTCCGGTCGAATAAGAAGCAGCACCAGCAATGTGGGCACAGCAAGAATCGCAACGAAGTAGAAGATGCTGCGGTTCGAAACGAAATAGCCCAGCAGCCCCATCAACAGCGCTGCGGTTACATTGCCAGCAGAATTGAATGCCTGGTTGCGACCTTGGCGTGCGTCGAACGCTGTACGACCAACGATGCCAAGAGAGATCGCGGCGATCGCTGGCATAAAGACGCTCGATATTCCACCCACCAGGACTTGCGCTCCCATCACGGGCCAGAAGGAAGGAAACCGTGCGATCAGTAAGCCCCCAGCGGCGAGCGCCACCAAGCCCACGGCAATGATTGTCCGCTTCCGTCGCAGGGCATCGATCAGTGCGCCGGCTGGCGCCTGCGTCACAATTCCTGCGATCCCACCTACAGTGAGCGCCAAGCCCACCTGCTCCGCGTTCCAGTGGTAGCTGGCCAGGTAAATCGCAAGGAAAGGACCGACTCCCGTCTGCACATCGGCAAGCAGGAAGTTCAACCAGTCGAGACCTAGTAATGTTCGGCGGGATGGATGCAGATTGATCGCCTCCACCTCAACAGATGCGCCCTATCCGCGCGCATTTGCATGTCGAGATAGAAAACATCCTCGACCCTTCGGCAAAGCCACCGATCACACCCGTAATTTTCGTTGGGTGGTAGAGAATCCACCGATGCCAAGAGATCGGTCAACGCACAAATAGAGTGTCGGCTAGATCTGGTGGCTGACTAGCCAGTGACGGCGAAGCGTTTGCGTGGCAGCGTCTTTAAGAATGGCCGCGATTTTTCCAGCGCCGCAGCCACAGACAGGCCATATTTCTCGCGCAACTGATCGACTTTCCCGTGCTCGATAAAGGCATCCGGCCAGCCAATTCTCACCACCGGCACAGGTAGATTCTTGCTGGAGAGATATTCCAGCACCGCGCTGCCGAATCCGCCCATCAGCACGTGATCTTCAAAAGTGACAATCAAGCCCACACGGCGCGCATACTTTTCCAGTAATTCGGTATCGAGAGGCTTGGCGAAACGCGCATTGACCAGGGCTGCCGAATATCCCTCCCGCTCCAGCTGACTATGGAACTCCGACGCCATCGGCACCAGCGCGCCGAGTCCCCACACGGCGACCTCGCTGCCCTCGCGTAACACTTCCGCTTTACCAATGGGCAACGCGACAGGCCGATCCTTCACGACAGCTCCCGGGCCTGCGCCACGCGGATAACGAACTGCTGATGGACCCTCGTGCTCCAGCGCCGTTTGCAGCATATCCGCCAATTCGTCTTCATCCTTTGGGGCCATCACTACAATGTTTGGCACGCCGCGCAGATAACTGATATCGAACAGCCCATGATGCGTGGGGCCATCGTCGCCCGAAAGTCCGGCGCGATCCATGCAGAACACCACCGGCAAATTCTGCAGGCACACGTCGTGAATGATGGGATCATAGGCCCGCTGCAAAAATGTGGAATAGATGGCGCAGAACGGATGCAGCCCCTGGGTCGCCATTCCTGCGGCAAAAATCACCGCGTGCTCTTCGGCGATGCCCACATCGAAATAGCGTTTCGGATGGTGCGGCCGGAACAGGTCGAGCGCAGTTCCATTCGGCATCGCTGCCGTAATCGCCACAACTTTGTCGTCGCGATCGGCCAGCTTCACCATAGTTTCCGCAAATACTTCGGCATAGGGCTTTTCGCCGGCAGCCTTGGTTTCCCCAGTCTCCGGATCGTACGGTCCGAGACCGTGAAATTTCTTCTGCTTGTCCAGCGCAGGTTGAAAACCTCGCCCTTTCTGCGTCAGCGCATGCAGAATGACAGGCCGATTCTGCGTCTTCAAAAACTTGAAAGTCTCAATCAGCAACCCAAGATTGTGACCATCGATGGGGCCGTAATAGGTGAGGCCAAACTCCTCGAAGATCAAAGACGGCAGCAACAACCCTTTGGCAGCTTCTTCCGCTCGGCGAACCACGTGGCCCACCGTCTTACCGCCGAATTTATCAATCAGCCGGCCAGCCCGCTCATGCAGGTAGACATAGCGGTCATTGGTGACAATGCGATGCAGGTACGACGAAATCGCGCCGACGTTGCGATCGATCGACCACTCGTTATCGTTCAGCACGATAATCAGCCGCTTGGTCTGGCTGGCCACATTGTTCAGCGCTTCATAGGAAATTCCATTCGTGAACGCCGCGTCTCCGGCCAGCGCAATCACGTGCTCTTTGCCGCCGGTCAGATCGCGCGCCACCGCCATTCCCAGCGCTGCGGATAACGCTGTGCCGGCATGACCCGCGCCGTAGACGTCATGCTCGCTCTCGGTACGCAGCATAAAGCCATTCAGCCCAGCAGGCTGCCGCATGGTTTCAAAGCGAGCGCGACGGCCCGTCAGCAATTTGTGGATGTATGCCTGGTGGCTGACATCGAATACAAAGTGGTCCTTGGGCGTATCGAAAACCACGTGCAGCGCCAGCGTTAGTTCCACCACTCCCAGGTTTGGACCGAGATGACCGCCGGTCTTCGCCAGCACAGAGATCATGCGCTCGCGAATCTCCTGTGCCAGCTGCTCCAGCTGTGGCAAGGTGAGTAGCTTTACGTCCGAGGGAGATTCAATCGTATCGAGAATGTTGCTCATGTGTTGTTAGGAGCCATCCTGATTTCTTCGCCTACGGTTGAAGGTGCACCTGTAGTCGCCGGACGCTCATGTCCATAGCAAAGTATATCTGAGAAACAACCGCCGCCCTGTCGCGGAACCTGCTTAGTCGGATGCAAGCTGCTTCATGGTTGCCGTTCGCGGGTTGCTTTTTCTGTAGCCAAAATATCGTTTCAGCCGCAGAAAATGAACTTCGTACAGGTGATAACTCAGAAAGGCGGCTAAAAAAACTACTGCCGCAGTGAAACAGAACTCCAGCAGCACCGCCAGGGGGCGGGAATGCAGGCGTGGTGTCAACCAGATACGCAGGCTCGTACCCAGCAGGCGGTTGGTGAGTGTCGCCACTCCATGGGCAACAAAAATATGCGTTACATAGATTCCGTAACTGTATTTCCCCAGGCTGCGCAGCCAGGACCAGCGGAAAATATGATGTGCAACCGACTCCGGCTCCAGTGAGGCAATCAGAAGAGCGACGCAACCCAGCGCAATCACCGAATATCCAAAGGTAGCGCCGAAGAAAAAATCACGCATATCGCGGCCCAGATGCGACAGCGTGTACGCCGCAATCACGACTCCTGCAACCAATGCCACAGGCATCATCCATCGGCGCGGAATCCAATCGCTGTCCCCGCGCACGACCAAGGCCACGAGTCCCCCCAGCAGCAGCGTGTCCATCCGGCAGGGCGTCAGCATAAAAATCAGCAGCGGTGAGCTGCCATGAAGATACAGCGCGATCCGCAGCAACAACGCGAATCCTGAAAGTGCCAGCGCCAATGCAATCAATCGTCGACGTCCACGCACCAGAAACACCAGCAATGGCCAGAAAAGGTAAAACTGCTCTTCGACAGCTAGTGACCAGAAGTGGTCCAGATCCGCCCAAATACCAGGATGAAAGTCTGTGACCGGGAACCAGATGCCGGTGTTCTGCAGATAGGTCAGCAACACATATTGGCGGCCGTTCCATGCAAAATGCATTCCCGGGCTCCAGTGGCCCAGAATCATCAGAAAGAAAAGGAATCCATAGTAAAGAGGAAAAATGCGCAGAAATCGCCGCATATAAAAGCTGCCAAAATAATGCGGATCCTGCAGCGTGTCGAAAAGAATGCCGGTAATCAGAAACCCAGAGAGCACAAAAAATAGATCGACACCCACCCAGCCCAGGCCACGCAATGCTGACAGAGAATCGCCGAACCGGCTGCCCGTGTGATCATTGAACAGCATCAGGTGTGATACCAGCACCAGCACGATGGCCATTCCGCGCACACCATCCAACGCGGGGACATGTCTACGGGAGGGGCCTGCGACTTCGACTGCTGGGTTTTGCGTCACGCGAAACAGACTCCAATCCTTCGCAGTATAAGGTGCGGACAGCGATATATTTCTGCGAACCGAGACCGGGCGAACTGCGTACACAACAATCATTAGGAATTTTTATATTTCCGATACCATAGTCTCCTGAACGAATGGCAAGCCCAACCCAATCCCGAAGTTCGCGGCGCTTGTACCTTCTGCTCGCCGCTTACATCCTGGCCAGCATGACGTATTACCTTGCCAACGTTGCGGGATTTATCGATAACTATTTCGATCTGCATCATCGCCCCCGAACACCACTGACGTTTGACATCGACACGCAAAAAATCACCTCGGTACGACCGGAAACGCAAAA
Organism: uncultured Acidobacteriota bacterium; assembly: GCA_963821145.1. Classification (GTDB taxonomy): domain Bacteria; phylum Acidobacteriota; class Terriglobia; order Terriglobales; family Acidobacteriaceae; genus JAKAAZ01. Next base: position 406,194 of record CAWGCV010000007.1, on the reverse strand, counting down.
GGCAGGCGTGGATACGGGAGACGTGCTGTTATCCGCCAATGGCAAGCCCTACACCGGCATGGCAAGCTGGCTAACCCTGATCCGTCGCGATTTCCACCCCGAAGAAACGCTCCAGGTGGTTGTGCGCAAGCCGAACGGAGCGACCAAACAAGCTGACATTCTATTGACGGGAAACACCGGACGAGCGAAGTTCCGCGAGTGGGGCAGCGTCTTGCTCATATTTGGAATCCCCCCTCTGATTTGCCTGCTTGTTGGCTATTGGGTGGTGGCCGCGCGGCCACACGATCCATTCGCCTGGTTGATCCTCATCATTCTCACGTTCACAGAGACCTTCTTTTCGATTGGCAGCGGGTGGTGGGCAGGAGCCTGGGATTTTTACATCGATGCGTGGATGCAAGCGATCCAGGCGATCGTTCCCCTTGCGCTGTTACTTTTTGGGCTGTATTTTCCTGAACGCTGGCGACTCGATCGCAAGCTTCCCTGGCTGAAGTGGTTGGTGCTTGCGCCTGGAGTCATTTCCGTTGGGATCCAGTTGTGGATCGTCGTTGCGGAAGAATTCAATGCGACCCGCAACCAAGGACTTCGTTCGCTGAATCACTGGACGAATCTTGCCGTCCTCATCATCGACACCGCCTGCGTTTTTCTTTATTGGATTGCCATCTTTGACAAGTCGCGTTCCGCTTCGACTGCGGATGCACGCCGCCGGTTGCGAGTTCTGGGCATCGGCTCAGTCGTTGGATTGGGCGCTGTCCTGGCCTACGCAATCGCTCCGGTATTTCACATTGACAATTCCGCGCGTTGGATGGGGACTACGGCGGCGATCCTTTCTCTCGCATTTCCTTTCACGCTTGCCTACGTCGTGGTTGTCCAACGCGCCATGGATGTGCGCATTTTGGTGCGCATGGGAACCAAATATGCCCTGGCCCGAGCCACCCTCACCACTGTTCGCGTCAGCCTGCTCGCAACCCTGATCGCTTCGCTGATTGTCGCTCTACGATCGCCGTCGATTACTCCCCGCGCGGCCGTCGAGATTGCCGTGCTGGCAGGACTTTTACTGTTGTTGCGCTCGCAATATACCAAGAACCTGTCGTCCTGGCTGGATCGAAAATTCTTTCGCGAAGCCTACAACTCTGAGCAGTTGCTTGCCGAGTTGTCGCATCGCGTCCGCCGATATAACGAGAGCGGTCCAATGCTCGAGATGGTCTTGAAAAGTCTGGCCGAGACGCTGCACATCGACAAGATTGCCGTTCTGTTGCGCGGCGGTAAGAATTTTCAACTGCAGCAAGCGGTTGGAATTCCGATGAAAGGCTTCGCGGGGAACGGATCGGTGCAGCTCCCCATGAACTCCACGACAGTGCGAAACCTGATGCGCATCAATACGCCTGTGCAGCTATATCGCGAGAATCCGGACGGCTGGCTGCTGCTCGCCAGCGGTGCAGAACGAGAAATGCTCGATACCATGTCCGCCGAGCTGTTGTTGCCCTTGCCGGGACGTGACCAATTGATGGGCCTGATGACGCTGGGTCCCAAGCGCTCTGAAGAGCCGTACACGCCCACAGACCTGCGACTGCTGGAATCTGTCGCAACCCAGACCGGCCTCGCGCTCGAGATCGGCAACCTGGCTCGCTCGCTGGCCAACGAAGCCACGCAACGAGAGCGCATCCATCGCGAGATTGAAGTAGCTCGCGAAGTGCAGGAGCGCCTGTTTCCCCAGGAATTTCCTGTCATTGATGGCGTCAGTCTCGCCGGACATTGCCGTCCGCAACAGGGTGTCGGCGGAGACTACTACGATTCCTTTCTGCTGGATGACGGCCGCATGGGCTTGGCTATCGGCGATGTCAGTGGCAAAGGAATTTCAGCGGCGTTGCTCATGGCGAGCCTGCGCGCCTCGCTCCGCGGCATGACTCTCGATGCTCCTCTCGACTTGGCCGCCATGATAGAGAAAGTGAATCGACTGGTGTATGAAGCCTCGGCAACCAATCGCTACGCAACTTTCTTTTTCGCGACGTACAACCTGCAGACACGCGAGCTGATTTACGTCAACGCCGGCCACAACGCGCCGTTCCTGATTCGACGCAACGGAGGCATTGTGAATGTAGATCGTCTCGAAGCCGGGGGTCCGGTGATCGGTCTGCTGCCTTTCGCCAAGTACGAAGAACAGCGCTGCGTTCTCCAGCCCGGCGACCTGCTGCTGGCCTACACCGACGGCATCAGCGAAGCGATGACGGAGCACGAAGAAGAATGGGGCGAAGATCGGATGCTGGCGGCCGCCGAAACATTGCCGGATGGATGCGCCCAGCAGGTGCTGGAACACTTGTTTGCGGAGGCCGACCGTTTCACCGGCAACGCCCCGCAGTTCGATGACATGACGCTACTGGTTCTCAAATTACAGGAGCAGCCTGCTATCGCGGATTCCCAGACAACCGGCATCTCTGGTTAGACTAGGGGCATGAACTCCTTATGCCGCAGGTTAAACGTTTCGCTTCGTCACTCCTTTCTTACTGCCTTGATTGCAACCTGTGTCTGCGGCATCGCGCGTGGCCAGGCCGACAGCAACCTGATTGATCCTCTGTTGGCGCAGCACCTTCAATCGCAGTCCGTGGTTGCGGATGAGCTGCAGCACTTCATGCTGCGGAGCGTGCCTCCCCTGGTGTTGCCAGCGACAGCAAAACAATGGGATGAGGAAGCCGCACGCATTCGCGCCCGCGAGCTCTCGGTTCTCTATCACGGATGGCCACAGGCTTGGATTGACGCCGGCCCAAACTTTGAGCAAGTCGGTGTCATTGAGCGCGATGGCTATCGGATCCTCAAGTTGCGCTACCAGGTCGTTCCTGGCATGTTCTCCACCGCGCTGCTGTATGAGCCAGACAAATTTTCCGGCAAGATTCCGGCGATCTTAAACGTGAACGGCCATGGACCCGGCGGCAAAGCTGTCGGCCACAAACAAGCACGCTGCATCAACTACGCGCGCCGCGGAATGTTTGCGCTTGACCTGGAATGGTTCGAGTACGGCGACCTGGATGAGCCCGGAAATGCGCACGACAACGCCCGCCTGCTGGATCTTGCCGGCTACGACGGAGCGGGGTTGTTCTACCTGGAAATGAGGCGCGGACTCGACTACCTCTACGACACCCCTAATGTGGATCGCGCTCGCATTGGCGTCACCGGTGTTTCCGGAGGCGGCTGGCAAACCATCATGCTCAGCTCGCTCGATACACGTATCGGTCCGGCTGCACCCGTCGCGGGATTCAGCTCGCTCACAACTTCAATTGAGCATCCCGAATATTCCGGCAATGATGCCGAGCAGAACCCCAGCGACTTTCGACAGGGCATCGATTATGCCCAGCTGATGGCGGTCCGCGCACCCAGGCCAACGCTGTTGATGTACAACTCGATGGACGACTGCTGCTTCCGCGCCGGCATTTTGAAGCAGGGTGTTTACTTTGACATTAAGCCATTCTTCGACCTGTACGGCAAGCCGGACAATCTGCAGTGGCATCTGAATCTGAATCCCGGTACCCACAACTACGGATTGGATAATCGCGAAGCCTCTTATAAATTCTTCGCCTCGGTATTTCACATCGACGCATCGCCAGAAGAATTTCCGAATACCGATACTGAAATCCAAAGCGCCGAAGACCTGGCCGTGCCGGTTCCCAAGGATAATCTCACCATCCTCTCGCTCGCACAGTCGCTCGCGAAATCCATCCACCACGAAGTTCCTGCGCAACCTAGCACAGAGTGGGCCTCGTCCCAGCAAACCAATTTGAAGCAGGTTGTACGCTATACGCCGGTCACTCTCACGCATGCTTGGCCCATCAGCGCTACCCACGAAAAAGGAGTTGAAAGCCACGCCTATCGCTTCGAGTTCAGCAACGGGCTCAGCGCCACCGGCATTCTTTTCCGGTCCGTAACTGCTCCGGAAACCGCGGCAACAACCATCCTGATGGCAGATGCCGGCATGCCTTCCACGATGGTGGATGTCGCCAACGACCTCGACCGCGGGCAGCGTGTGCTGGTGCTGAATCCGCTGTTTTTTAGCGAGGGCAAACTTAATGCCGACGATCGATCGGGCGCAACAGTCTTTGCGCAGCTGCTTACCGCACTGGGGAAACGTCCGCTAGGAATGGAAGCGGCGCAGGTGAACGCGGTGGTGCAATGGCTCGGCGAGGACCTCGATCACGGCTCGACAACTCCGAACAATTTCCATCTACCGGAAGAGCCCACACCTGCGGTACGCATCGTCACGACAGGTCCTCGCGCGCAAATCATTGCGATGGTCGCAGCCGCTATTCATCCAGAATTGTTTTCTGGGCTCGAAAGCCGCGAGTCCATCCCCAGCCTCGCAGCCGCATACGATCATCCGGAGAATTTCGTGCAGGCGCCGGAAATGATGTGCCTGGATCTCTACCGAGATTTCGATATCAACACCCTGGCTGCGATGGCTGCGCCAGTGAAAGTGAACCTGACGGCGGTTGCGCCGAAACGCATTTTCTGGGAATAGCCTCAGAATGATCTAGGTGACCCGCACGACCGGCAGGCAGGTGAATGTTTCCTGGTCGACTTTCCAGTAAGGCATCAACTCCACGCCCGGATTGTGCTCGATCTGGAAATGCAGCGACGTACCGGCCTTGGCGGTGATTTGTCCGATCAGGTCTTCGGCATACTTGCTGCCCTTCACTTGCAGGACTGCATCGGACGGTCCGATCACGGCCATCAAAATCGGCCCGTACTCAATTCCATATCGCGGAGCGCTTTCCGTCTGGTCAGCGCCCGTATAGCGAGTCAACCGAAATAAGATCGGCAGCGTGAACGTAATCGCATCCTTGTCCGACCATGTCCGATCGAGCACCGCGTATGTTCCCGGCTTTCCTGTCGCCGCCAGCGAACCATTCACGTAGATTGGCATTTCATTCCCTGCCCACACAGGCACGCGAATGCGAATTTTCGCCGGCAGAGGGTGCGCCGCAGAAACCTGCAAACTCACCTCCGGCTGCATGGGGAATTGCGTCGTCATTTTCCACTGCGCGGCGGTGCCAGTCTGCGGCCATTCCAGCGTCGACGGCTCAAACAGATTCACATACACTCCATCGGGCGCGATCGAATAAATATGCTCCGGCAGCGACCCGAGCATCCGCGTTCCTTGCCCTTCACAGCAGGTGTTGTTGTGGGTCGGTTCTTCCTTCTTGCCCGCCATGATGGTGTGATATCGAATGCCCGTGGTCCCGCCCTGGTTCGCGAGGATCACGTTGTAAATCGATTTCTCAATTTCGGCGACATACTTTTCATTGTCCGGATCATGCTGGTGAAATCTCTGGCTTAACAATATCCAGAACGCACTGCCGCAATTTTCCCCAAGCTTCTGGTCGACATAATTCGATCCCGGGGGATCTTTCTCAAATTCGATAATCGATATGCTACCGCCAATCTGCTCCCAATTGTCGCGGTAGAGGTTCCATCCGCCTAGCACAGCATCGTGATATCGCAAGTCGCCCGTCGCGGTATACAAATCCGCGTACGCTTCAATATTCGTCAGCAGGTAACAATGCGGACGGTCGTAGGGATATTGCCACACCGCTTCCTGCTCCTGTCGCGCCAGATGTTCCAGCCAGAAATTCTCTTGAAAATATTGCTGGATCACCTGCGCATCCTTCGGCGTTCCAACTGGGCTTAGGCACATACGCGTGTTGGCAATCATTCCCTGACCGCCCTGTACCGCGCCCCGCAACAACTTCGGCAGATACTCGCATTGGTTGAACCAGTCGTAATTTCCACGCAACAATCCAAACGCCTTTGGATTGCCTCCGTAGCCAGCCTCCAGCAATCCGTGCGTCAACCATGCGCGGGTGTAGGCGCCACGCTCGGAATAAAAAATCGTGTCCTCCGGATACGCCATGATGTAGCCATTCGACTGTCGGCATTGTTCGATCCCGTCAACGACCTCATCCATTCGCTGATGCAACTCGGGATCATCTATCCAGCGAACAGTATTTCCCGCGCCCATCAAAAACCGCCCGGCATTCGATCCCGCAAGATCTTCTTCCCAGAATTTATTCGGCTTTGGCAGCCCCGGTGGATTGGGCTTTCCCGCGCGCTCGCGAAACTGCCGCAGCAATTCGTCCACGGAATAAGAATTCATCAGATAGGCGACGTTGTTTTGCATGGCCGTCTGAAAAATTCCGCCCTGCAGTGTCACTCCCCTGCGCGGCACTTGAACCTTATAGACTGCGGACTTCCACTCGCTCGCCGGGATTAGATTCTCGGGATGATCCGTCACAATCCCTTCGCCCTGCGGACGCAGGGGACGCGTAATCTGGGCCGGATCGGACGCGTTGCCATATGTCTCATCCGCTGTGACCGGGCACTCGACGGCGATATCGTGTCCACCTGAGATCACCGCCATCTTCGCTAGCGTCAGGTTGTAGTCGGGACTGTTCTTCAGCGAAGATCCTAACAACTCCGAAGTCTTTACCGGTCGCATTTCTGTCGCAGTCAGGCGCACATAGCGACCCGTTACTCCCGCAGCAGAAAATTGCGTGATGTTGTCTTTCGGATCAGGAAAGTCCGCGCCCGAAAAGTCTGCAATTGTTTTTGCGCTCGCCATTCCAGCATCATCCGATGCTTCAATCTTGAACCGTAGCGGAAATCCTTCGCCGCCGTAATATTCATCCAGCAGCGGATACATGCGTTCGCATGCCGGATACAGCTTCACTGCATCGATGGCGTGGCTTTTGCCTAAATCAATCTGCAGCCAGGTGGTGATTTGCGGATTCGCGGACGGTTTCGACCGATAGGCGCGATAAAACGTCGCGGGAGTTGGCGCCATTTGCTCCCCGGTGGCGTAGCGGCTTAATCCGCTTGCCGATTCCGACGACGCGAACAGCGACGACGGATCCAGAAACGATGCAGCCACCGCGCCTGTGCCGGCATACGCCGCGATCCCGAGAAATCTGCGTCTCGTGATGCTCATTCCGCGCCTCGATTGTTCTGTAAGGGCTTGGAAGGTCGCTCGGCTATTCTTCCTGCTCGCGTAGCCGCGCCAGAATGCCCAGATCTTCCAGCGTTGTGGTGTCGCCTTTGACTTCGCCGGTTTCAGCCAACTCGCGTAACAGTCGCCGCATGATTTTTCCCGAGCGCGTCTTCGGCAGACTATCGGTGAATCGAAGATCGTCGGGCCGCGCCAGTGCGCCAATTTCTTTTGCCACCCAGGCGCGCAGCTCATCTTTCAGCGCCATCGACGGCTTATACTGCGACTCCAATGTCACGAACGCCGCAATCGCCTGACCCTTCAACGCATCAGGACGCCCCACCACTGCGGCTTCCGCCACCTTGGGATGCGCCACCAGCGCCGACTCAATCTCCATAGTTCCCAGTCGATGTCCGGAAACATTGATCACGTCATCCACGCGGCCCATCAGCCAGTAATAGCCATCGGTGTCGCAACGCGCGCCGTCGCCGGTGAAATATGCGCCAGGAATCGTCGACCAATACTGCTTCACGTAGCGATCGGGGTCGTTATAAATGGTGCGCGCCATGCCCGGCCACGGCTTGCGAATAATCAATAGCCCGCCATGGCCCTCGGGGACCGGCTGACCTGCCTGATCTACAACGTCCGGCACAATTCCAAAGAACGGCTTGCCCGCTGATCCGGGCTTATTCGCCACCGCTCCCGGAACCGATGTGATCATGATGCCGCCCGTCTCCGTCTGCCACCACGTATCCACAATCGGACAGCGGCTCTTGCCGATCACCGCTGAATACCACATCCACGTCTCAGGATTGATGGGCTCACCCACACTGCCCAGCAACCGCAGGCTGGTCAGCTTATGGCGATTGGGGAATTCATCGCCCCACTTGATGAAGGCGCGGATCGCGGTCGGCGCAGTATAAAAAATGCTGACCTGATGATCGTCGATGATCTTCCAGAAACGGTCATTCTCCGGAAAATTCGGCGCCCCTTCATACATCACGGAGGTGACACCGTTCTGCAAAATTCCGTAGACCACATAGGAGTGTCCAGTGACCCAGCCAATGTCGGCGGTGCACCAATAGACGTCGTCGTCCTTCAAATCGAAGACCAGCTTGCTGGTCAAATACGTATGCACCGCATAGCCGCCGGTGGTGTGCACAATCCCCTTGGGCTTGCCAGTCGTTCCCGAGGTGTAAAGGATATACAGCGGATGTTCCGCATCCAGTGGCTCGGCCGGGCACACGTTGCCCACCTGGTACATCTCCGCATCCCACCAGTGATCGCGACCGGACTGCATCGGAATCTTGGTACCCGTTCGGCGCAAAACAATGGTCTTTTTCACCGAAGGACATTTTTCCAGCGCTTCATCTACCGTAGTTTTCAGTGGGATTTCCTGGCCACGCCGCCACGCTCCGTCCTGCGTAATCACCAGTACGGATTGGGCATCGTTGATGCGGTCGACCAACGCGCTCGCGGCAAATCCGCCAAAAATCACGGAATGCACGGCGCCAATGCGCGCGCAGGCGAGAATGGCAATCGCCAGTTCCGGCACCATCCCCATATACAACGCGACGCAATCACCTTTCTGCACGCCCATTAGCTTTAGAACATTGGCGAAGCGCTGCACCTGATCCAGCAATTGCACAAAAGTAAACTTGCGGACCTCGCCCGATTCGCTTTCCCACAGAATCGCGGTCTTGTCGCCTCGCCCTCGCTCGACTTGAAGATCCAGGCAGTTGTAGGCAAGGTTCATCTTGCCGCCAACGAACCACTTGGCCCACGGTTCATTCCATTCCAGCACCTGCGTCCAGGGCTCGAACCAATGAAGCTCGTTAGCGGCAGCCCCCCAGAATTCCTCCGGGTTCTCCACCGAACGGAGATAGAGTGCCTCGTACTCCTCCAGGCTGCGGATGTGTGCCTTGGAGGCAAACTCTTCCGGCGGTTGGATGACGCGAAGTTCGTGCAGCAGCGACTGAAAACTTGTATCGGGCTGTTCCATCATCGGCGGACCATCAGCTCCCTGGGTAAATGCATTCAATTGGCGTGCGAATGTGCACTGCCCTACAGTAGCGGGTTTCTATTGCGGCTCGCAAATGCGCGCCAGGTTTAGGGATAAATTCGATTCCGACGACGGCTTTTTACCTTGTAGTTGCACACTCACTTATAGTTGCGGCCGGGACGGCTGGCAAGCGCGCGACGACGCGCCTATGCAGAAGACAAACTTCGTCAACTGGCCGGTAATTGCTCACGAATCTGTTGCAATTCCCGCTGCACCTGCTCCAGCCGGCTCACAATGTCCCGATGATGCTCCTGCGCTTCGGTTGGTTGGCGGCCCTCAATGTAGAACGACCCATTCGGCTCCAACACGCACTTCTTCACGCTTTCGAAGCCCTCGAAGCCCTGGCGATGGATCACGGCCAGCAACTCACTTTCCGTCATCAACTCCTGCCGCAAGGCTGCGTAATCGACCACTCCATCCAACACCAGCACCTGCTCGGTGCCCTCCACCAGCCGGTCCGCCTTGGGGCTGCTATAGAGGAACCGCACCACCAGCCAGTTGATCGTCAGCAGAGATAGCGCCCCAACGATCCCTCCCGAAACCGAATTGTCGTTTCCGATCAAGGCGTTCTGCACCACATTCGACAACGACAATAAAACGACCAAATCGAATGGATTCAGCTGCGCCAGTTCCCGCTTGCCAAAGATGCGCAGCAGGAAGATCAGGAAAAAATAGACAATGATTGGGCGAAGAATCTTCTCAATCAGCGGAACTTGCAGGTGGAACATACTTTCGAGCACGGCGGCGATTCCTTTCGGAAGTGGAGTTCCCCTCTTTCATACACGTTCATCGACCGAACGGGAAGCAGGTTCGCAGCGGAACACTTTTCCACTCCCAGGCGATTTTTCGCTGCGTTTCGCTTGGATTCTGGCATAATCGAATTGCTCTGGTGTCTCTGGCATTCTGGCGGCCGACAGTCAACTGTCGCTTCCGCGGGAGTGTTCAAGCGCCCCCAATGAAAGTAGTGCAACGCGTCTTTTCGCCAACCAAGAACCGCCGGCTGAATGAGCTGGTTGGTTTGCTGTTGCTGGCCTGCGCCCTCCTCTTGCTTCTCGCTCTGGCTTCCTATACCCCACTCGATCCCTCTCTAGACACGGCCGGCGGTTATTTATCGGGCCGCCCCGCGCATAACTGGGCTGGCCTACTGGGCGCTGGACTTAGCGATCTGCTGTTGCAGGCAGAGGGTCTTTCGGGCTTCCTGGTACCCCTGCTGGTCGGCGGCCTGGGATGGATCTGGCTGCGTTCCCGGCCTGTTGGATCACCGGTTTCGAAGCTCATCGGCGGCATGCTGTGCCTGATTTTTGTGCCCACGCTGCTTGGTCTGCTCCCCGGCCACATGCGCTGGCTCCACACCATCCCGATTGAAGGCATCATCGGCGGCGCCTTTTCCGAATTGCTGACGCATTATCTGAACTATCCCGGTGCCTGCATCCTGTCGATGGCCCTGGTCGCTGCCGCTCTGTACATGACAACCACCTTCAGCGTCGCCAGCCTGCGCAACTGGCTTACCGTTCGTTTTGCATTCATCGCCGCTTGGCGCGATCGCTGGCGTAATTGGAGTACGCGCCGGGCTGAACGTAAAGCCGCCCGCATCGCCGCACGAACGCTGGCGAAGGAACAGGCTGCGCTCGCAAATCATCCGGAAGACGACCCGCGCATGTTTGAGGACACCCGCAAGGATGTTGTCCCGACTCGCGTGCGCAAACGTCCCGATTTCTGGGAGGAACCCGTTCCCGCGCCACCGCCGCAGCAGCTGGTGCACGGAGTTTCACCGCAAAACGAACTGGAAGACGACGAGTTTGCCACTGCCATCGAACCGACTCGCGCGATTCCCGCCCTTTCCAAGGCCGCTAAGTCGGATGATGTAGAGTTTGCTCGGCCCATCGCTTCCTTGCAGTCGCTGCAACCGGGTCACGTGGCCGGGGATACGACTCCCGCGCTGCATGTTCAGATTGGTACGCGGGCCGACGCGGCCTCCAAGTCGGTCACGGTCACCGCCAAGTCCATTGAAGGCTATCGCCTGCCACCCAGCACGCTGCTGCATCGTAGCGAGGAAAAGCAGGTGATTCGCGAGGATGCTCTGCTGGAAGAAGCTCGCGTTCTGGTGGAAAAATACGCTGAGTTCGACGTTCACGGCCAGGTGGTTCAAATCAACCCGGGCCCCGTCGTCACAACGTTTGAGTTCCGTCCCGATGCAGGCGTGAAGTACAGCCGCGTCGTTGGCCTTCAGGATGACTTGTGCCTCGCCATGCGCGCTGAAAGCATCCTGATTGAACGCATGCCCGGAAAAAGCACGGTCGGCCTGCAGGTTCCAAACGTCGAGCGCGAAACCATCTGGCTGCGCGACATGATTGAGGCTGACAGCTTCACCCACAGCAAATCACGGCTCACGTTGACCATGGGTAAAGACATCAACGGCCGCATCATTCATGCTGACCTGACCACTATGCCTCACGTCTTGATCGCCGGATCGACCGGAAGCGGAAAATCCGTGGCCATTAATGCCATGATCATGTCCGTTCTGTTCAAGGCGACTCCGGAGCAGGTCCGCCTGATCCTGGTCGACCCCAAGCGCGTGGAGTTGGGGATGTATGAAGGCATCCCGCACCTGTTCACGCCCATCATCACGGAGCCGAAGCTGGCCGCCAATGCACTGCGCAACGCGGTGCGCGAAATGGAGCGGCGGCTGAAGCTGCTGGCGTCGCGCAGCGTCCGCAATCTGGAGCAATATAACAAGCTGTTCGAGACGACGCCCAGCCTGTTCGAAGCCGACAATCCCGACGAAAAGCCGTTGCCGATCATCGTCATCATCATCGATGAGCTGGCCGACTTGATGATGCTCGATCGCGCCAATGTGGAAGAATCCATCACCCGCCTGGCACAGATGGCGCGCGCTGTTGGCATTCATTTGGTGCTGGCCACGCAACGGCCTTCGGTCGATGTCATTACTGGTCTGATCAAAGCCAACGTTCCCACCCGCATGTCCTTCCGTCTGGCTACAAAGGTGGACTCTCGCACCATTCTCGACTCCAACGGCGCAGAATCGCTGCTAGGACGCGGCGACATGCTCTTTCTCGCGCCCGGCACGTCGCGGCTGCAACGCATTCACGCCCCCTTCGTGACGGAAAAAGAAATCAGCGCAGTAGTGGAATTCTGGAAGTCGCAGGGCACCGCAGAATATGTCGAAGGATTTCTGGAAGCTCCGCATGACGATAAGGGCCGCGAAGGTTCAGACGGAACAGGAGAGCAGGAAGCCAACGATGAGCTATTTGAGGACGCGGTTCGCCTGGTGTTGGAATTTGGCAAGGCTTCCACTTCCCTGCTGCAACGCCGCATGCGTATCGGTTACGGCCGTGCCGCTCACCTGATTGACTTGATGGAGCGCGATGGAATCGTCGGCCCCGCAGACGGCTCCCGCCCGCGCGAGATCCTCAAACCGGCTGGCTGGCTGCAAGAGGTCGAGCAGTCCATGCGCTAACCCACTCTCCTCCCGCACTACAAACGCAACAAAGGCGAGCCCTGGGCTCGCCTTTGTTGGTTACATCGCTAAGTTTTTCTACTTGGATCTACGGAAATACCGGGCAACGGTTCTTACAAACTGGCGACCTCCCGGAGGCGTCGCAACATCACCCTTCAGGATGGTGTCGAACGGCACGTCGTGTCCGTAGAAGGTCCGGGTGTCATCCTCATTCTGGCTGACAACAGTTCCGTTCAGATCGATACCAGCAAACAGTCCCTGGCTACGGGAATAGGTGAGCAGTTCGGACTTCAGCGTCAGGTTGGTCGCCGCAGATGCATTCCGACCGACCGGACCTGCCGATGCCGCTGCGTCTCCGCCAATCTTGAACTTGCTCTTCAACAGATCCTGCATACCGCGATTGTTCACCGCGATCAGAACTAGATCCGTCGATTGACCGCCGATTTGAAGACCCCAGCTGCCACCAATCATCTTGATGAATGCCGGAGCACTCCACTTTCCGTTAGCGGTCCTGCACGTGACCACACCTTGGCCGTAGCTTCCGCCAACAACAAAGGCCGCTTTCTTGTATCCCGGAACCACCGCGACGCAGGTCGCGTTGGACATAATGCTCATCGGAATGGATTTTGCGGGAATCGACTCAATTTCGGTAATGACTGTGGACGCGGCATTCAGGCGATTCGCAAGATCCTCGGCGCTTGTACCGGCGAAAGCTTGGGAACCCATGAATGTGACAGCAACCGCACAAGTGGCAAAAACAAATTTCTTCATCATAAGCAATTTCAGATCCTCGCTCCCTTTTTTCGTATGAACGTACGCCCGGACACAAATCGTTGCGCTCCGCGCGGACGCCTACCAACTACAGGTATTAGGATGCCAGAAATCAGCGAAGTGAATTGAAAAAAAAGGACTAAAGAAAAAAAAGGGTTGCAATGCGCGATTTTCTGCCCACTGCAACCCCCGGATTCTCCCAAATCCTTAGTCGGTGAATTCATTACAATTCATTCGTGATCGTTCGGAAAGAGTACGGATGTTCGTCTCCTTCCGTAACGTTACGCAGGGACTAAATGGGATTGTGCGCTGGCGCTTATTTGATCGCGGGATCCGATGACTGGCTCGCAGGCTTATCTGCCGGGAACGTTAACGGCGTTGGGGACGACGTGGATAGATCCTGAGCACGCATCGTCAGGGCTGTCCGATTCTTGACGCCCATTTTCTGCATTAACTTTGTCACGTAGGATTTCACGGTGCGTTCTTCAATCTTCAGGGCCTTCGCGATCTCGCGATTGGAATTGCCATCGAGCAGCAGATTCAGGACCTGCTGCTCCCGGCTGGTGAAACTCACCCCACTCGATTGAGCCGCGCGTTGCGATTCAAGCGTCGTCAACAGCCGATGAATCAGGTCCGCCTGCACCCGCCGAGGAGCCCAGAGCGAACCCGTGGCTACCATGCGAATTGCTTTCTCAAATTGTCCCGGGGTACTGGCTTCGTGCAGAAAACCTTTCGCGCCCAGCATCAGCACCCTCAAGATTGCCTCCTGGCCTGAGGCGTGCGACATGACGATAATGGGCAGCCCGGGATGCGCCGACCGAATCGAGGCGATGACGCTAAAGATATCGGGCCCGGCATTGGCTCCGACCACCGCCAGGTTGAAGACGGCGTCCGGCCCGGTGTGCGACGCCGGCAACGAAGAAATATCCTCCATCAGGATATCGATGCCGCTATTTTTTTCGAAGAGCGCCTGCAGTCCGGCGGCCCGCAATGCGTCCAGCCCGACGACATAGACCCGTATTCGTGTCTCCGGTAGTCGGACCACAGCCCGCCTCTCCCCATTCTTTGCGGAGGTCGAACTGACCGCGTGGAGTGAAGATGGATTCACCTCCGCCATATTTCACCGTCTTTCATTGCACTCCCCAAACTGGTTCGCTGGGTGCGTCACCTAGAGCTTGGGTAACACAATTCCCTGCTGATTCTGGTATTTTCCTTTGCGGTCCGCATAGCTGATTTCGCAAACCTCATCCGATTGAAAAAATAAGATCTGGCACAAACCCTCCATCGCATAGATGCGGGCCGGCAGCGGCGTAGTGTTGGAAATTTCAAGGGTCACAAATCCCTCCCATTCCGGCTCGAACGGCGTCACATTCACGATGATGCCGCAGCGCGCATAGGTCGACTTCCCCACGCAAATCGTCAGCACGTCCCGCGGAATCTTGAAGTATTCCACCGACCGCGCCAGCGCAAAGGAATTCGGCGGAATGACCACGGATTCTGCCTGGGTGGTGACGAACGAGCGTTCGTCGAAGTTTTTCGGGTCAATGACGGTGCTGTTGACGTTGGTAAAAATCTTGAATTCGTCGGAAACCCGCAAATCGTATCCATACGACGAAAGCCCGTAGGAAATGACTCCCTCGCGGACCTGTTTTTCGCTAAACGGCGTTATCATCTTGTTCTGGAGCGCGTTTTCGCGAATCCAGCGATCACTCTTAATCGACATCCTTCTCCTCGATAGGTTGGCATGCGCGGGCGGTGGCCCGCAGCGCGGTCCCACAAAATAGTTGGCTTTAGGGCGAGTGTACGAGAGTGCCGCTCCATTGACAATCACGAAAAGTCGACCCTAGCATGGTGTTACGCAACTTTGCGAGCATCCAACAGTCTGAAGGGAGTCATTCAATTGATCAAACAAGACGTGGTACATAAAGTTGCCGAACGCACCGGCTTACCCCGGGTCAAGGCCGAGGCGGCCGTCGATACCGTCTTCCTCAGCATGAAGAATGCTCTCGCCGCAGGCGATCGCATCGAGTTGCGCGGATTTGGCGTCTTCAGCGTAAAGCCTCGCAAAACCGGCATCGGACGCAACCCAGAACCGGAGCCGAAGTGCCGATCGCTCCCGGCCGCGCTGTCCGTTTCAAGCCGGGCAAAGAACTGCATCTGCTCGACTAAGTTTCTCGCTTCTAATACATCCTGTTCGCGTTCGAGGGCTTCGCGCCCTCGCGACCTTCCTTTTCTATCAGGACAGGCTTTGCCGCGGCGATTGCCGTAGTCGTCCGAAAATAGCCCGGACTTCCACCGCTGCGCCAGCGACTTTTCTCTCCATCGGATCGTCTCCATAATCAAGGTCTCAACACAGACTCGATCGAATCGATTGCCGATTCGCACGAGAATGCTACCCTTCTTCTACAATCATGGGCGTGCCCCAGCGACAAATGAACGCGCAACAGAACCACCAATGGAGCACCGTAGACCTCAGCCCATCGTCCATGGACGATGCTTCGGTACCATCTCGCCCGACTGATCCCGCAATCCGCCGGAGGCGTGCATGAAGTTTTTCCTCCGGCTTCTGGCTTACGTTCGCCCGTACACTCTGCAGGCGGTGGCCGCCGTCCTGTTCATGGCAATGGTGGGCCTTCTCGATGCCTTCCGAGTCCTTCTGATCAAACCCATCTTCGACCAGGTACTCAAACCTTCCGACATCACCCCGCACCTGCCGCTATTCGGGGCGCACGGCGTTGTCATCGGTCATCGCGTCGTGCAATTGAATCTTGAACAAATGGTTCCCGGCCATTTTCACAACGCATGGACCATGGTCGCCTTTGCGCTTGTGACCTCGTCCATCGTCAAAAGCCTGTGCGACTATATGGGCACATATCTGTCGAACTACGCCGGATACGGTTTAATTACAGATCTGCGCAACGACCTCTATGAAAGCATCCTGCGCCGTTCGGTCTCCTTTTTCCAGAAGCATTCGACAGGAACCATTCTTTCCACCTTGATCAACGACGTTGAGAAGGTGCAGTTTGCCATGTCGACGGTAATGTCGGAGTTTTTGCAGCAATTCTTCACCTTCCTCTTCCTCATCGTTGTAGTCATTCTGTATGGAGGCAAGCTGGCCTGGGTGCTGCTGCTGTTCGTTCCCGTGGTCATGTCGTCGGCACGCCGCATTGGCCGCAGCGTCCGCACCACTACCCGCACCGGGCAGGACAAGCTGGCGGAGATCCAAAATATTCTGCACGAAACTGTTACCGGCAACCGCATCGTAAAAGCCTTCAATATGGAAGTATGGGAGATGGTCCGGTTCCGCACTGCCGCCCGGCGCCTATTCCGTGCCAACCTGCGATCGGTCAGTGCTCAGGCCATTAGCTCTCCGTTAATGGACTTCATCGGCTTCGTTGCAATCGCCTTATTGCTGCTGCTGGGACGGACGCGAATTCAGCAGCACGCGATGACCGAGGGTGTCTTCCTTGCCTTCATCGTTGCCGTTTTCAAGCTCTACGATCCGGTGCGGAAGTTTGCCCTGTTCTATAACAATTTTCAGCAGGCCGCGGGCGCTTCGTCTTCCATCTTCAATTTTATGGATGCCCAGGATGATGTCCGCGAGAAGCCCCGCGCCGTCCAGCTAAAAGCCTTCAAGAAAACGTTTTCTTTCAACCACGTCAGCTTCTGCTATGCCGACGAAGAAGGACAGAAACAGGTACTGCACGACATCAATCTGACCGCGCATCGGGGTGAAGTGATTGCGCTTGTCGGTCCTAGCGGCGCAGGCAAGACCACTCTGGTCAACCTGATCCCTCGATTCTTCGATGTCACCAGCGGCTCCATCATGATCGACGGCCATGACCTGCGGGACGTGAGCCTTCACTCGCTGCGCACCCTCATCGCCAAGGTGACGCAGGAAACCATCCTGTTCAACGACACGGTGCGCAACAACATCGCGTACGGCCAGCCGGACGTTCCCAAGCAGAAGATCATCGACGCGGCCAAGGCTGCCTTGGCGCACGAATTTATTGAGCAGATGCCGGAAGGGTACGACACCATCATCGGAGAAAAAGGATTTCGCATGTCCGGCGGCGAGCGTCAGCGTCTGGCCATCGCCCGCGCTCTGCTGAAAGACGCGCCCATCCTGATTTTGGACGAAGCCACTTCTGCCCTCGATGCCCAAAGCGAATCGCTGGTGCAGGCGGCTCTCGCGAACCTGATGCAGCACCGCACCGTCTTCGTCATTGCGCATCGCCTGTCCACCGTCCGTCGCGCCACCCGCATTGCCGTTCTGGAAGAAGGTTCGATCACCGCCATCGGAACCTATGAGGAACTGCTCACGAGTTCACCCACATTTCAGAAGCTGCATCAGCTGCAATTCTTCGATATCTCTGAGGCTGCCGTCGCAGCAAGGAATCATTCATGAGCCAGTTGCCAATTCGTTCCATGACAGGTTTCGCCCGCCTGACCGGCGTCGCGCCTGGAAACACCACCTTCGTCGTAACGTTGAAAAGCGTCAACCACCGCTATCTCGATTTACAGTTCTATTTGCCGAACGGCATGGACGCGCTTGAAATTCTGTGGCGGAAAACTATCAAGGAACATGTGGTCCGCGGTCATATTGAAGTTCGTCTCTCGCTGCAGCGAGAGAGTGTCGCTCCCGCACCGCAATACAATCCCGCCGTGGTGAAGGCTTACATTGAAGCCTTTCGCGTCGCCAGCAGCGAAAACAAAATACGGGGCGTGCAACCGGATTTGAATTCCGCTCTTCGACTTCCCGGGGTCTGGACCATGGAAGGTCCACGCGCGGAAGAAACCGAGCAAACTCAGATTGAATTGGCCGCAGCAGCTGCGCTGCAACCCGCAATGGAAAGCTTGAATGCCATGCGTGCCCAGGAAGGTCGCGCGCTGGCGGAAGAGTTGGCGCGGATCCTCTCTCGCCTTCAGGAACATGTCGACGAGTTATCCTCACTGCGGGCCGGCATGCAACAGGCACAGACCGAGCGACTCGACCAGAAAATGCGCGAACTCCTCGGCGACACCTTCAATCTCGATCGCGATCGCATTCTGCAGGAGGCCGCGTTGCTGGCGGAACGCAGCGACATTGAAGAGGAGTTGGCACGACTCCGTGCTCACATCGGTCAGTTTCGCCGGCTCCTGGAGCAAGGCGGTGAACTGGGAAAGAAGCTCGACTTTATGCTGCAGGAAATGACCCGCGAAGCCAACACCACCCTCTCGAAGACCGGCAGCATCGCCACTCGCAGCCTGCGGATAACGGAGTTGGGCCTGGCGATGAAGTCGGAAATTGAAAAGGCGCGCGAGCAGGTACAGAATCTCGAGTAATCTGAAAAGAACAATTCCTTTTCAAGTTCAGGAGACTCCTGCACGTGGCAGGACTTTTATTTATTCTTTCCGCACCTTCCGGCTCAGGAAAATCTACGCTGGTGAGCCAGCTTCGCTCCATGGTGCCCAATCTCGACTTTTCTGTTTCCTACACAACCCGCGCCCCACGCGGCTCAGAGCAGGAAGGTCGCGAATATCACTTTATCCAGCGCGATCAGTTTCAGCGGATGATTTCCGCGAATGAGTTTCTAGAGCACGCCGACGTATTTGGCAACTGTTATGGCACAGCTCGCTGCAGTTTGGAGCAAGCAGCCGCGCGCGGCAACGACCTGCTGCTCGACATCGATGTTCAGGGCGCAGCGCAGGTCCGGCAAAATATGCCCCAGGCAATTACCATCTTTATCCTCCCTCCCAATCCTGATGTGCTGGAGCGCCGGCTTCGCAATCGCAGCCGCGCAGAAGGCGGAGTGGAAGAATCGGTGGTGCAGAAGCGTCTCGCCACCGCTCGTCACGAAATCGAAAAGTATCACGAGTATCGCTACGTCCTGGTCAACGACGTTTTGGAGCGGGCTGCGGAAGAATTAAGCGCCATCGTCATTGCGGAACGCAGCGCTGCCCGCCCTGCGACCGAAAGCGAGCCATCGATTATTTCCGAACTGCCCCGCTACAAGAAATTAGCCGAGCAATGCCTGTTGCAAAATTCGGCTACCCGCCTGCGGCCCGTGCTAGCGTCTTTCGGTTTATCCCTGTAAGCTGAAGTCAACCAATCGAAGTCCCTGGATCGATTTTGAACCAGCAATCACTTTCCCCGTATTGCCGGAGGTCGCACCATGGAAGAATTAGCAGTCAAAGAAAGTAAGTACCGCGCAGTCCACGTAGCCGCTCGTCGCGCTCGCCAGTTACAGTCTGGATCCAGCCCGATGGTCCCCAACCGCTCCAGCAAAGCAACTCGCATTGCACAGGACGAACTTCAGGCTGGCTTAATCAGCTACATTGTTCCCGAAGGACCTTCCCGGAAAGAGCTGGGCTTGCCTGCCGGCTATACGCCGATCCTGCACACATAATCGACAGCGTCGCGCCTTCAACTGAAACGGGCAAGCAACCGAGCACGCGGGTTACAATCAGACCCATGAAGGTCACGGTCGGCGTTACCGGAGGAATTGCTGCTTACAAAGCAGCCGAACTGGTGCGGGCGTTGCAGCAGCAGGCGCTCGATGTGCATGTCGTGATGACGGCGGCAGCGATGCAATTCGTCACCCCTCTGACGTTCGCAGGATTGACCGGGCATCGCGTCATTACCGGCCTTTGGGATAGCGACGGCCAGGTTCCCAACGCTAACTCTGCTATTGAGCACATCTCGGAAGCGCAGTCGACCCAGGCCCTGATTATCGCTCCGGCAACTGCAGACATCCTTGCCCGGCTGGCTCACGGTATGGCCGATGATTTTCTCACCACCATGGCACTTGCCACGCCTGCTCCGTTGATTCTGGCCCCCGCCATGAATGTGCAGATGTGGGAGCACCCGGCTACGCAAGCCAATCTTGAAACCTTGCGTCTTCGCGGAGCCACCATCGCCTCCCCGGACAGCGGCTACCTCGCCTGTGGCATGCTCGGCGAAGGTCGTCTTGCGAAGACTGAGGACCTTGTACAAACCATCCTGGGTGTCCTCCACCGGCGTCACGACATGGCCAGCGAAACTGTTCTTGTCACTGCCGGCGGTACTCGCGAGCCTGTTGACCCGGTTCGTTTCATTGGCAATCGATCCAGCGGAAAAATGGGGTATGCGCTCGCCGATGCAGCGAAGCAGCGCGGCGCACGCGTTATCCTGGTCAGCGCCCCTACTCGTCTGGCTCCGCCCGCGGGCTGCGAAGTTATCAACGTCACCACCGCAGAAGAGATGCGCCAGGCCGTGCTGAAGAATCTTCCCCGGGCTACGCTGGTGATGAAGGCCGCAGCCGTTGCCGATTACCGGCCACGTTTGCGTGCAGAGCAGAAAATCAAACGCACCGGCCCCATCACCATCGAACTTGAACCTACCTCAGACATCCTGGCGGAGGTCATGAAGGTGCGCCAGCCTGGCACACTCGTCGTCGGATTTGCCGCAGAAACAGAGAACCCTCTCGAACATGCCCGGGATAAACTGGCCCGCAAAGGCGTGGACGCGATCGTGCTGAACGACGTTGCGCGCCCTGAAATCGGCTTCGACTCGGATCGCAACGCCGTTACATTTTTAACCGCAAGCGCCGCACACGAGCTGCCGGAAATGTCGAAGCGGCTGCTTGCCGATCGCATCTTCGATGAAGTGCAGCAGTTGCGTCGTCCGCGCCAGATCGTGGCCGAAATGAATGCTGTTTCCGCCCTCGCCAAACGATAGTTTTTCTTCCAGACCGATGTACTTCCATGAAAACAGCTCTCACTCCAGAACAGCGCCTGCAACTCGCCACGGTCCTTACCTATTGCAGAGAAATGGGCGGCGTGGATTTCTATCGAGCTACCCAGGACGCAGTCCCTTCGATCATCGAGCCGCTTTCTTCATTGCCCGAGCCCACTCCAACACCCAATTCAGTCGTCTCCGAGCCTCTGCCCATCATGCCGCCAAAATCCAGCCTTCTTGTAGCTCCCGCAGCCATCGACTTTTCCTCGCCGTCCATCGCACCTGACGCCCGCGCCGCAGCGCTCGAAGTCATTCGCCAGGAAATTGGCGATTGCACCCGTTGCCAGCTTGCATTTGAAGGGCGCCATAAAATTGTCTTCGGCGACGGCGATCCGAATGCCGAGCTACTGTTCGTTGGCGAAGGTCCCGGCGCGGATGAAGATATGCAGGGTGTCCCCTTTGTCGGCCGGGCGGGTCAACTGCTTAACAACATGATCGCGGCGATGGGACTCGATCGCAAGCGCGTCTACATCGCAAACATCGTTAAATGCAGACCACCGAAGAATCGTGTGCCCGAGCCGGCCGAAGCCAATATCTGCACCCAATTTCTGTTTCAGCAAATTGGCGTTGTGCGCCCGAAACTGATCGTCGCGTTAGGGTCGACCGCTGCCACATATTTACTAGGCTCAAAGGCTGCGCTGTCTGTGCTGCGCGGAAAGATGCATGATTGTATGGGGACCAAGCTCATCGTCACCTACCATCCCGCGTACCTTCTGCGCGATCCCCGGCAAAAGGCCGAAACATGGAAAGACCTGCAGCTCGCCATGAAGTATCTCAACCTCACACCCCCAAAACGCAGCGAGTCCTGAAAACTGACCGCTCACATGCAGCCACGCGTGGCGATTGCATCCCATTACAAACAGGAGATTCGAAATGTCGCAGCACACACAACTGCAAGCCTCCGATGGCCACAAGTTTGATGCCTATATCGCACAGCCCAGCGGCGAGCCGAAAGCCGGTGTTGTCGTTCTGCAGGAAATCTTCGGCGTGAACGCCCACATCCGTTCTGTAGCAGATCGCTTTGCCCGCGCTGGGTATCTCGCCATCGCGCCGGCACTGTTTGACCGTGCTCAACGCGACGTCGAGTTAGCCTACGAACCCGAGGAAGGCAAGCAGGGCATGCAACTCGTGCAGCGTATTCCGCTCGATCAAACGCTTGCGGACATTGCCGCGGCCATTCAGTACCTTCGCGAACATGGTGCACGCAAGGTCGGCGTTGTCGGTTTCTGCTGGGGTGGAACACTCGCCTGGGTCAGCAACACGCGGCTCCATCCCGACGCCACCGTCTCCTACTATCCCGGCGGAATTCAGCATTACATCCACGAACGATTCAGCGCCCCGGCGATTTTTCACTTCGGGCTCGACGACAACCACATTCCGCAAACCGTAGTTGAAGAAGTGCGCCATGAATATCCCGGCTTTTCCGTCTTTACGTATGCAGGCGCCGGTCACGCGTTCAATCGCGATGGAAACGCCAGCTATAACGAGGCCGCTGCGAAACTGGCGCAGCAGCGTACCCTCGCGCATTTCGACGAGTTCCTCGTCGCCGCTCACTGAGCTGCAGCATTTCGGTGCCCCACATCTCGTTTTGGAGATGTGGGATTGGTGACGATGGATTTTAGGCGATCCGTGCCGCTTCCCTTCCCATGTGTAAACATTCCTTATGCCGCTTTTTTGTGATGTCGCGTTGCCCGTGCCCGTGGACCGCGTCTTCACCTATTCCATCGAAAGCGGTGAGCCGGTAGTAGGCGGTCGCGTCCTCGTTCCCTTTCGCCGCGAGCAAATCCAAGGCGTCGTCGTGGCGTTACACGACTGCGCGCCTGCAAAAGAAAGCGGCGCCCTATCGGATTATGTTTCTCATGCAGCGATTCGTCCCATCCTGCGCGTGCTCGATCAGGAGGCAGTGCTCTCCGAACATCTGCTGGAGCTCGGCTCGTGGATTGCCGAGTATTATCTCGCGCCTCTCGGCGAAGTGCTGCGAACCATGCTTCCGCTCGGCGCAGAAGTCCGCAAAGAGATTGTTTATTCCATCACACCACGCGGTGTAGCCGCTGTCGAGATCCCGCAGCAGCAAACCTTGGAATCGAATTCCGCGGATCAGTCGGAACATGCCGTCTTATCCTTTCTTGCCGAACACGGCCAATCTCGCGCATCCACACTGCGCAATAAAACTTCTGCCAGCGCCGCTCTGCTGCAGCAGCTCGTCGCCAAGCGCCTCATCACCCGCGAATCCACTGCCGCTGCGCGCGACCTGCGCACCACCGTGCGCGTCGCAGTGCTGATTCCCGATGCGCGACTCCCAAAGCTCAATGAAAATCAGCAGCGTCTTCTTGCCGAGTTGGCCAGCGCCGGTGGCCGTCTCCTTGTTTCAGAAATCCGCCAGCTTGGCATTCCGGAATCTACCCTTGGCACTCTCGTCCGGCGCGAACTAATCCGCATCGAAGAAGTGCCTGCAGTCGACGCCCTCGACAACTTTGCACTATCACGCGATCTGCCGGCCTCCTCGGTACCGGTCGAGGCCATGCTGAACGATGCGCAACGAGAAACCATGTTGCAGATTGCCGCCAGTGTTCATGCCAGAAAATTCCAGCCGTTTCTGCTCCACGGCGTCACTGGCTCCGGCAAAACCGCTGTCTACATTGCCGCCATGCGTCGCGCGCTCGATGCGGGTCTCTCCAGCCTGCTGCTGGTGCCAGAAATTGGCCTTACCCCTGCGATGCTGGCGCAACTTCGCTTCACCTTCGGCGATCAGGTGGCTCTCCTGCACTCCGCGCTCAGCGGCGCAGAACGCACCGCGCAGTGGCACCGCATTCGTCGTGGCGAAGCCCACGTCGTTGTCGGCACCCGCTCCGCTGTCTTCGCGCCCATCGCCGACCTTGCGCTGATCGTCATCGATGAGGAACACGACACGTCATACAAACAGGCTGAGCTGCCTCGCTATCATGCCCGCGACGTCGCGGTGATGCGCGCCAAGCTGGCTGGCGCCACCGTCGTTCTTGGTTCCGCTACGCCATCGCTCGAATCGTTGGCCAACGCGCAGCGAGGAAAATATTCGCTTCTCTCGCTCAAGCAGCGCGTCGGCAATCGCCCACTGCCGGAAGTTTCTCTCATCGACATGCGCCAGGAATTTGCCGAGACCGGCCAGGAAGCATTGCTCTCGCGCGCCTTGACGGAAGAGATTGAAGCGACGCTCGCTCGCGGCGAGCAGGCCATGCTGCTGCTGAATCGGCGCGGCTATTCCTTCGTCGTGATGTGTCGTGCCTGTGGCGACAAATTGGAGTGCGACAACTGCGCCATTGCCCTTACCCATCACAAGACCGCCGCGGAAGACGAAACTCGTTCGCCCGTGCACCAGCGCATGGAGTGTCACTACTGCGGCTTTCGTCGCACCGTTCCAAAGCATTGCCCGAAGTGCGAAAGTGAGCATCTGTATTTTTTCGGTGTTGGCTCGCAGCAAGGAGAGGAACGGCTGCAGGAGTTGTTCCCACACGCTCGTATTGCCCGCATGGATCGCGATTCTATGCGCCATCATCGGGACTACGAGCGCATTCTCGCGCGCCTGCACAGCGGCGAAGTCAACCTACTCGTCGGCACCCAGATGATCGCCAAAGGCCACGATATTCACGGTGTCACGCTGGTCGGCGTGCTGGGTGTCGATCACGCGCTCAGCCTGCCCGACTTCCGCTCCGCCGAACGCGTGTTTCAACTGCTCACCCAAGTCGCCGGCCGCGCCGGCCGCGGCGAGTTGCCCGGTCGCGTCCTGGTGCAGACCCATCACATGGATCACTACGCCATCCGCTGCGCCGCCGAGCACAATTATCTCGGCTTCGTCGAGCAGGAATTGCGCTATCGCCGCCTGCTGCACTATCCGCCCGCGGCTATGCTGACGAATATTTTGATCGAACACACTGATCCCGCGAAGGCCTCTCAGTGGGCCAGTCAGTTAGGAACCTGGTTTCAGCACCAGACGTTTCCGGGCGTACGCGTGCTGGGCCCAGCGGCCGCGCCCATCGGCCGCATCAAACGCATCCATCGTTTTCACTTGATTTTGAAAGCATTGTCGCGCAAGCAACTCGCCGCTGCCGTGCGCCAGATGCTCGCCTTTGCCGACGCCGCAGAAATTCCTCGACGTTATCTCACAGTCGACGTCGATGCCGTGCAGTTGATGTAGATAATTTTTCTATTTACCTTGGCATGTCACGGTGGAGGCATTTCACCTGGTAACCGTCAGCCTGCAGCAGCGCTTGCATTTTTTCTGCGATCATCACAGAGCGATGCTGACCGCCCGTACAGCCGAAGGCCACGCTCAGATAACTCTTGCCTTCCTGCACGTAATGCGGCAACAAAAACAGCAGCAGGTCATGAACCTTCTGAATAAATTCCTTTGTCTCCGGAAAGCGATTGATGTAACGCACCACTTTTTCATCCTGGCCGGTCAGCGGACGAAACTCCGGAATGAAATGCGGATTGGGCAGAAAGCGAACGTCGAACACGAGATCAGCTTCCTGCGGTACGCCATTCTTGTAACCAAAGCTGATCGAGGAAATCAGCAGGTTCTTCTCGCCACTCTCCGGCTGAAATAGCCCGTTGATGTGGGCGCGCAATTCGTGCACATTAAAATTCGTCGTGTCGATGCAGACATCCGCAATGTTGCGCAGCGGCTCCAGCAATTTCCGTTCCGATTGAATCGAGCGCCGAATGGTATCGATTCGCCCCAGCGGATGTGGCCGCCGGGTTTCTGAAAATCGCCGGAGCAGCGCCTCCTCCGAGGCCTCCAGAAACAGCAGCCGCGTTGAAGTCGTCCTTCGCACCTTGCGAAGGATGTCCGGGAATCGATCGAGGTGCGAACCCTCTCGCACATCGATCACCAGTGCGGCACGATTTGTCTCCGGAGATTGGCGAATCAGGTCAGCGAACGCGGGGATTAGATCGATCGGGAGATTGTCGACGGAATAATAGCCCAGGTCTTCGAACGCCTTCAGAGCCGACAATTTTCCTGATCCTGACATTCCCGTCAGAATCACCAGTTCATTCTCGGCAAGTGGCCGTTTGGCTTCAGAACTTCGAGTGCGCCGCGCTGGAGACGCGTCAAACCCGTCTGCGTCTGCCAGTGGCTGCTTCTCATGGGTTGGCACAGACTTTGACTTAGGTTGTCGTTTTTTAAAAGTCCCCGTCATCGGTCCTCTTCCACGCCGCATCAACATTTTGCTATGCAGAGAGGGTGAGCCAAAATTGTACGGTCAAACCGTAACGTAGAACCAGAGAATTTCCTTGGCGCGTCCGTTGACTAGGAAACTTCCGTCAGCCGCACCAAGCCGTCGCCCGCGCAATGCAGCACCTTGACATCGCCCGCCAGATCACGAAAGACAAATACCTGGCGATCGCCGGCTTCGGCTTCCTTCACGGCTTCTTCAATCGTCATAGGCCGCAGCGCCATCGCTTCCGGCGCTGGAACAATGTGCACCCCGGAAGGTTTTCTCTTCCCCGGCGATGCCGCGTTTCCGTTTCTGCGAGCAACCTCAGTCACTTCCTTAGGCGCGATCGGTTCCGTAGGAACCTCCGGCAGCACAGCGCTGATCGGCTTGGCCTGCCGCTTTTTCTCGACCTTGCTTTTCCTCCACCGAATCGCCTGCTTCTCCGTCTTTTCCAGAGCAATGCGCAAAGCGATGGTCAGGTCAGGCGCTTCGGCCACTCCTACTACCGTGTGTTGACGCGCAATTACTGTGACTTCTGCGATGGAAAGATGTTTCTGGGAACGAAAAATGATGCGGGCACTGGCGCCTCGGCCCACAAGCTTCTCAATCCGGTCCAGGCTTTCGTCTGCCATGGCCCGCAGGTCTTTGGTGACCTTCACGTTTCTTCCAGTCAGTTCGGAGTCCATCCGCGTCCCTCCCTAGTCTGGTCTCTGTTGATTCAGCTACTGATTCAGATGCGAACGCGACGCTGGTGGGTGCTGGGGATTCCCATGTCCTCGCGATATTTCGCCACCGTGCGGCGATTCACTGCAATCCCCTGCGATTGCAGCAAGCTTGCGATAGCATCATCCGTCAGCGGCTTACTGGAGTCTTCGTCCTCAATCATTTTCTTCACCTTGCGCTTCAGCAGCAGCAGCGGCGTATCCGATCCTTCCGGCCCATTCACGCCTTCAGAGAAAAAGAACCGCAGCTCAAACACTCCCTGCGGGGTGTGCACATATTTGTTGGCGACGGCTCGGCTCACTGTGGAAGCGTGCACGCCGATCTCTTCCGCCACGTCTTTAATCATCATCGGCTTCAAGGAGTCGACGCCTTCCTCCAGAAATTCCCGTTGACGGCGAATGATCACTTCGCAGGTGCGAACAATTGTATTCTTCCGCTGCTCAATGTTCCGCATCAATTGAATCGCGGAGCGATACCTTTCCTTCACGTAATCGCGAACTTCGCGCTCCGTGCCTTCCTGGCTCAACATGCGGCGATATCCCTGGTTCAGCCGCAAAGTCGGCATCTCTTCATCGTTAATCAGGATGACGTAGTCGTCGTCGCGCTTCTGGAAAGCCACGTCCGGTTCAATCAGTCTTACCTGCTCGCGGTTATACCGCTGACCGGGCTTGGGATCCAGTCCGCGAATCGACTCAATTGCCAGCTGTACTTTTGGCTGCGGACTGCCGGTAAAGCGGGCCAGCTCCCGGATATCGCGCTTCAGGAGATTGGGCAAGAATTCGTCGATGATGCGCCGTGCCAACACCATCACCGCACAGGCTTCTGATTGCATTCGCTCCGAGACAACGCGATCAGCCTCACGCCCTGCGGCAGCGCTACCATTCATCTGCGAATCATCTTCAACCTCTTCGTCCGAATCGGTCGCTGCGGCGGCAGCCAGGCGGATACCCTCCGCCAACTCCCCTGCCTGCTGAGTACGCACGTCCAATTGCGTCAACAGGCATTCCCGCAGATCGCGCGCGGCAATACCGACTGGATCAAATCTCCGCACAATATGCAGCGCCTCTGCCAACTCGCGTCGTAATGCCGCCGGATATTCAGTCGCAGACTTGTGGCCGTTAGCTTCGGCATTAATCTCGCCGATAACTGCGGAATTTAACTTGTGATGCAGTGCTCCATTACTCGAGGCAGCCGTCCCATTCATCGCCACGGCTCCAGTTTCACCCTGCGGGTCGGCAAGTGGCCGATGCCCGTTGGAGTCGGCAGAGACCCCGGCGTGCGACCCTGTCCCCTGCTGCGGGATTTCTTGTGCCAGCACGGCCAGCAGTTCTTCGTCGCTGGCGGTCAGATAGCCGTCCTCATCCAGGTTGCCAATGATGAGTTCGGCAGCCTCGCGCACACCGTCGGTCAAATGAAGCGAACCCAGCTGCCACATCAGGTGATCAGTCAGGGTCGTCGGCTTGGAAAGGAAATTTTCGAACGAGGGCTTCTCGTTGATTTCGGTGCTTTGCGGAGTGCGATATCCCGGGTCAAGGTAATCCTGGAAGTAGGAGCCGAAGTCGATCTCGTCAAACGGATCTTTCTCTTCAGCTTTTTCCTCGCCCGCGGGAGCGGCTTCCTCCGGAGTACGGATTTCCTCCGCCAGCGGAACTGCCTCTTCCAGTTCCTCGAGAACCGGATTCTCTAGAAGCTCCGCGTCGATCATCTCCTTCAGTTCCTGCTTGTTCAGGGCCAGCAAGCTGACCATCTGAACCAGGCCCGGCGTAAGCACCTGCTTCTGCGAAACCTTCAAATTCAGCCGGGGTTGAAGAAGAGCCATAACGAGATTCCAGTTGGACCGAAGAGTTAGGTCCAGTTTACATGGAGCGGGTCAAGCCGGTCTCACCCGAATCCGGCAAGGGCCCTCTATCTATCTTATAATCTTATGTTTATAAATTTGCACGAAAATTGCATGCAGCCGGTTGGTTGGGTGGTTACGTCAGTGATGGGGAACGCACCGCGAACCCGAGGCGGGTTTGCTAAGCCCGTGCCAAATCCTTCCTAATTCAGCGTGAAGCCTTCTCCGAGATAGACACGGCGAACTTCCGGATCCTGTCCCAGTTCTTCCGGCGTGCCCGTCCGAAAGATCTTTCCTTCGTTGATGATGTAGGCCCGGTCGGTCACCGTCAAGGTCTCGCGGACGTTGTGATCTGTGATCAGGACACCATAGCCGCTGGCCTTCAGGTCGAAGATGATGTCCTGCAAATCATGCACCGCGATCGGGTCAATTCCGGAAAACGGCTCGTCCAGCAGAATGAAATTCGGCTCGATCGACAGGCACCTGGCAATTTCCACCCGTCGCCGTTCCCCGCCGGAAAGCGCGTATCCTCGGGTTTTGCGGACGTGTCCCAGGCTCAGCTGTTCAATTAAGCGCTCCATGCGTGCCCGGCGCTGCTGCCATCCACCGGGTTGGACTTCCAGGACCGCCAGAATATTTTCTTCCACAGTCAGCTTGCGGAATACGGACGGCTCCTGCGGCAGATAACTGATACCGAAATTCCGTGCCCGTAGATACATCGGCAGCCGTGTAATCTCCCGGTCACCCACCAGCACGCGGCCTGCGTCTGGTTCTACCAAGCCAACGATCATGTAGAAGGTGGTGGTCTTGCCGGCACCATTGGGCCCCAGCAAGCCGACAACTTCGCCTTTGTGGATTTCGAGGCTTACGCCTCGCACGACCTGCCGTCCCCGATAATTTTTCGCCAGCTGGTCGGTTGTGAGTCGCTGCATTATTTTTTTCGCACCCGGGTCTTCGTCACTGCCGTGCCGTTGGGGCTCCCACTTACCATTATCGCCTGTGTTTGCGAAGAAAATGTGAGAACCTCGCCCGTCACCGTGCCCTGTATCGAGTCCACCACCTGGGGCGGATGGGCGCCGTCTCCGGTCAGCACAAATTCCCCATCGCTCGCCGAATACACCAATCGCGTCCCAGTTCCGCGTCGGCCCGGCTGCTCCACCACTACGTGCCCCGTGGCCACAATCCTTTCAACGGAGGATTGCGGTGAATTGTTGCTGTGCGACGACTTTTTATTTGGGGTCTCCTGATTTGCTGTCTGTGCGGACGCAACACCGGACCGCGCCTGAGAGTGTACATTTGCCGGCGTCAGGAAGACTTCCGCGTAATCTGCAAAAACATTTCCACTGGAACTGATGGCCTCAACGTGATCGGAGAATGTGGCCTTACGCTCCGCATCGGAATACAGGAGCCGCGCACTCAACAAGCGATAGGTCGCCGGTCCGCGATTTTCTTTCTCCTCCATCAGGCCTCTCGCTTTGATTGTCGTCGATTTGCCAAGTTGGGTGGGCTCTGCCGACTGACCGAGGGCGGACTGGCCAAGGAACGTCGTGTGCACACACTGCGTGCAGGATCCCTGGCCATACGCGGTCAGCGTCTGCATCTTCTGCGACAACTCAATGACTGGCGCCTCCACGGAATTTGCACCCTGCCATAGCCGTGCCTGACCGGTGAAAATGGCCGTTTGCGAATCGTGCAGCACCTGTGCCTGGCGAGCAATGACATGCGTCGCCTGGTTGCCGCTCAACAATCCTCCCGAACCTGCCGGGTTGCCGGAGCGAACCGTGGTCTGAACCGAACCTGTCGCCAGCACGTTGCCTGCCGCGCGTCCTACCGCGAATCGCTCGGCGGTCATCTCCAGGTTGTCGTCGCGGAAGAGCGGCTTCCCGGTCAACGTCAGGGTATCGGTCGCTCCGTCATACTCTGCTCGAGCCGCGGTCGCGGTCGAATTTTGCGCACCCCCCAGCCCCCCGCTTCCACCTGTCTTTTTCGCGGAGACTTGATGCAACGTCACGTTCCCCGTCTGCACCGCCGTACGAATCGATTGGGCATTGGTTGCGTTCGGTGCGCCGTGCCGCGCAGCGGTGTCGTTTGGCATCCCAATTACAAAATCAACCGCCAGCATATCTCCCGTGCTCGTATTCACGTCTCCATTCGGCGCCACCATGCGAATGCTCGTCTGCCCCACACCATCCAGATGCTGCATCTCATTTCCGGGCGCAAATGTCGCCTTCATTGACTGCGCAGCCACGCTGATCGCCTGTGCGGGATGACCCTCGACCGTATTCTGCGAACTGAACTCCGCGGCCCCGCTCGCCTGCGCCTGCTGCAACTGCACCTGACCGTTCTGCCCCTTCGCGATTTTGTGACTCGGCTGTGCGGGTTTCAGGTGAAGCACCAGATGGTTTGCTGCCAACGTGCGATGCAGGTCGTTCTTGTCCGCTTCGATCTGCTGCCGGAAGGTCACATCTCCATCCAGCGTGACCAGCTTGGCGTGACCCTTACCGTCAAAATCGACCACCGCGTCACGACCGGTGCCTACCGTCTGCTGCGTCGGTTGATTTTGTGTCAGTTCCACTCCGCCAAAAAAATGCGCCTGCTGCGGCTGATTCGTGTCGTCCAGATTTACTCGCATCGACGCCGAACGGATCCCTGTTCCGTCCGCCGAACCAATTTCTACCGAACCCTGCGCATCCATCCGTTCAGCCGAACCATCCGGCCGCAAAAACACGATCGCCGCGCCGGCGCTGCCATGCTGATCGCCCGTAGAGCCAGTCGAAGCATATCGTGGCTGCAGCATGTGGACCTGCGCCGATTCACGATCATAGACTGCATGCGACGCATGCACGACAACGGAACGGCTCTGCATCTCTGTCGTCAGCACCACCTGCGACTCCAGAATCAATAGTCCCGTCTTCGAGAAATATTGTGCGCCCAGCGATTTTCCCGTCGATTTCGAATACTGAAAATCAACCTCGCCATTGCAAGTGGCCTCGCCGGTCTGTTGATTGAACACCAGGCCATGGGTGGTGATGTGGATAATCTGCGCCTCCGCGTTCGTCTCAGCTCCTGGATGAGACGACGGAGGAGGATGTAACGTGATGTGCGCCTCGCCCTGCGCAGTTACAATTTGCTTGTCCTTGTCGTATTCAAAGTCTTTCCCGGCGATGGTGTCTGCCTGGTCGTTCTGCCGGTTGTACACGTCGATCTCGACATCGTGCAGCGACACGCGTCCGCCGGTTTTAAAGCTGATGGCCCGAGACGCATGTAGCGTAAACAACTTCCGGCCTTCTACGGTTTTCGAAAGCACAAAGCCCTGCGTGGTTTGCTGAATCTGGATTCCAAGACGCGCCGGCAAGTCCTGCACGACGTGGCGAACTCGCCAGCGTCCATACACGATTGAACCAATGATGGACAGCACCAGCACCGCTGCCACCAGGATGATTGCCAGGCGCAATCGCTCAATTGTCCAACGCATACCACCATCTTCTCATTTCGCACCACTTTCCCGGACGAGTCGGTCCGAGACCTGCACCGGGAAAAAATCTACAATGGAACGATGGCAGACTCTCTCTATTACAGCCTGTGGTTCCCCAACTTCCGCCTAAGTTCCATGCCGGAAAAACTCGTCAGCGTGATGCAGCAGCTTCCCCATCCACTGGTCACCGCGGCCTCCGTCTATCCGTTGGATTGGCAGCAGTCGCCCACGTTTCAGCGCGTTTACATTGCGGAGAACGAGGAGCCGGCTGCTCCCGAGCAAGCCGTCGCCGAGGCCACGGAAATTCTGCACGAAGACAGTGCCTATGAGTTTGAGCTGCCGTGGAAGCTCTGGTATCCGGAGAGCGATGGCCTGCTCGATCCAATCTGGAAAGAAGAAGTCCGCATCGTGCGTGTTGTAGGACTAGGTCCGCAGTTCGACGATGGCAGCTATGAACAGAATGGTCACATCCGTGTCGACCTTGGGCTGGACACGCCGTTTATCTGCGACGACGTTCCGCTCCACGAAGATGACCAGCTATTCGTCAAGAAGAACATTCAGCAGCTGGTGGACTTTACTACCCAGGTGGAAAAGAATTGCGGCGTGGAAACTCGTCTGCTGTGGACCGAGAGTGAAGAAAGCCTGGCACAGAAGTTGATTGCTCGCCTGCAAAAGCTGAACTAGATCGACGCCAACTCCGAAAAATCCGCCGCCCACCGCACCACCGACTCTGTTCGCGACAGAAGTGCCAGGCGATTATCGCGTAGCTGCGCATCCTCAACCATCACCATCACGGAATCGAAAAACGCATTCAGCGGCGGCTGAAGGCTCGCGATCGCCGCAATTACAGCGTTGTAGTTCCCTTCGCGATAACTGCGCTGGATGGCCTGATTCACCTCCGTCACCTTACGCGATAGTTCCCTCTCGGCCGCCTCTCGCAGCAATCCGTCTGATTCCTGATCGGCGAAAATGATCTTCTTTTCTCTTGCCTGACGCAGAATGTTTGCGGTCCGTTTCAACAGTTCCGCCACCGCCAGCACATTTGGCGAATCCACCTGCACATCCAGCGCTTTCGCAAATCCGGTAATCTTCCCATACCCAAGCAAGTGGCCGCTGGCTGCATGGTCGCTTCCTGTCGTCCCGCCTTTTCGAACTGCCCGCGCCACCTGCGGATTCACCTTGGCCGTCTCGCGTAGGTAAAACTCAAATCGATCCAGCAGAAAATCATCGATCGACGCTCGCAGTGCCGTGTCTTCCGCTGCCCTGGTGTTCTCGATGGCAGCGCTCGAAACATGCGAAAGATGCAGCCTGTCGTTGAGCTTTTCGTCTTCTACCAGAATGCGAACCACTCCATTGCCCGCGCGACGTAGCGCAAATGGGTCTTTCGATCCAGTCGGCTGCAATCCAATGGCAAACATGTCGACGATGCTGCTCATTTTGTCCGCAAGCGCAACGATCGATCCTGCAGGAAGGCTCGGGATCGTGTCCTCCTGCGATGCGGGCTTGTAATGATCGTGGATGGCTCGCGCAACGCCATCTGGCAGCCGCTGTGCCCGCGCGTACAGTCCTCCGACCACACCTTGCAGTTCCGTAAACTCCTTCACCATCTCAGTCGTCAGATCCGCTTTCGCCAGCAATGCCGCCTGATCAACTCCAGCGCAAAATGTCTCGAACTTTATCTCAGAATCGAAGAGTGGTGGATCGAACCGATCGATGATCCGTCGCGCCACCGCGCGGTTTCGCTTCGTCTTGTCCCAGTAGCTGCCCAAATCTTTCTGAAATGTGACGCTCTTCAGCATCTCCACGCGATCGATCAACGGAATTTTCTGATCCACATCCCAGAAGAAGCGCGCGTCATTAAATCGAGCCCGCAACACGCGCTCATTGCCATGGCGAATCACCGCGGCTCCCGCCTCTTCAACTTCTAAATTCAAAACCGCCAGAAAATTCGGCAGCAGCTTCTTCTCGCTGTCCTCCAACGCAAAATATTTCTGGTGCCCGCGCATGACCGTCACCAGCACTTCTTCTGGCAAGTCGAGATAACTCGCCTCAAACCCACCCAAAATCACGCTTGGCCATTCGGTCAGGTTGGTGACGATATCCACCAGGTCCTCATCCTCGCGCCAGCGCGCGCCAGCAATCTGTCGCGTCGCTTTGTCCAGGGCTTTGCGAATCCGTTCCCGCCGCGCCGCCGCGTCCACCTCGACATACGCAGCCGCCAGCGTCTTCGCATATTCCTGCGGCGCACTCACCACCACTGGTGCATTTCCATGCAGCACGCGATGGCCATAGCTAGCTCGTCCCGCAGTAATGCCAGCAAATTCCAGCGGCAGAATCTCCTCATCCAGCAGCGCCACCATCCACCGCACCGGACGTACAAATCGCTCCGGCTTGCCAGCGCGCCAGTACATGCTCTTTGGCCAATAAATTCCAGCGATCTCCGCCGGTACACCCTCTGTCAGCACCTCGGCAGCGGCGCGACCCGGCCGATGCACGATCACCGAAACATATTCACCCTTCGCATTCTGGATCGTCTTCAGCGTGGAAACCTCCACGCCCGACTTTTTCGCGAACGCCATTGCCGCCTGCGTCGGCGAGCCATCCTTGAACGCAACCTTGGTCGCCGGTCCGATAACTTCTTCCTGCATATCCGGCTGCCCCGGCAGCAGCCCATCCACCAACACTTCAAGCCGTCGCGGCGTGGAATAGCTCGTCACTCGCAGCGTGTCCGCCGCCAGGCGCTCGCGCGTCAACAGCTTTTCGATACGCTGCACCAGCTCTGCCTGTGCCGCAGCAATCATCCCGGCGGGGATTTCTTCCAATCCAATTTCAAGCAGAAATGCAGGCATGCGACTCGTTTCCTAAACTTTTATCCCAAATATTTTTATGCGGCGGCGATCTGCGTCTGTTGCGCTGCGTAGGCTTTGGCGACGGCGACAGCCAGCGCGCGAATTCTCGCGATCACGCCCACTCGCTCCGTCACGGAAATCGCACCGCGCGCGTCCAGCAAATTAAAAAGATGCGAACACTTCAGGCATAAATCGAACGCGGCCAGCAGTGGCAATCGGCTGCGCACCTCGCCGTCGGCATCTTCCGGCAGCGCACGCGCTTCCGCCAGCAACGCCTGGCATTCTTCTTCATACAACCGAAAGTGTTGCCACAGTTTCTCCACGTCCGCCTTTTCAAAGTTGTAAACGGAGAACTGCACTTCCTCTGCGAACCGCACTTCCCCATAAGTAATTTCTTTGCCGGTCTCGGCATCGCGCGCCCAAACAATGTCGTAGATTGAATCCACATCCTGCAGAAATGCAGCGATGCGCTCCAGCCCGTACGTAATCTCGCCGGCAATCGGATCCAGATCAATTCCGCCGCACTGCTGAAAGTAAGTGAACTGCGTAATCTCCAAACCGTCCAACATCACCTGCCAGCCAATGCCCCACGCCCCCAGCGTCGGCGACTCCCAATTGTCCTCTTCAAACTTCACATCGTGCTGGCGCAGATCAATCCCAATCGCCTGCAACGATTCCAGATACAAACCCTGAATATTTTCTGGCGGCGGCTTCAGAATTACCTGCAGCTGTGTGTGTTTAAATAGTCGATTTGGATTTTGCCCGTAGCGTCCGTCGGCCGGTCGGCGCGAGGGCTGCGCATACGCCACGCGAAACGGCTTGGGCCCCAGTACCCGCAGAAAAGTCTCGGGAGACATGGTGCCTGCGCCCACTTCCACGTCGTACGCCTGCTGCAAAACGCAACCTCGGCTGGCCCAGAATTGCTGCAACTGAAACAGCAGCTCTTGAAATGTCAGCGGAATTTTTTGTTCGATAGAACTGTTAGATACCACCTGCAGAAACTCCATTCCCTATGCGGACGCGTTGATGCTGATTGTATCGAATTGTGCAGCCGACCTCTGACCTCGACGGCTGAAATGTCCTCAGCCGCCCATGCGACTGAACACTTCAGCCGAGTTCAAACGCCTCTCGGTATGCCGCTCCAGCGTTCGCACCAGGAATCGCCGCAGATCCCGCCCCGACTGCCGCGTCCACGGTTCCGTGCTCATCGCGCGGATCGGATCCCGCAACATCCGCTGCGCTAACGCCAGCGAATCGCGGCTCAGCATGCCGCTGTTTGGCTTCTTATGCCGCGCACAACTCAAGCCATCCGCCAGCACGTGAAAATACGCTGCTTCTCCCGCGAACGGCTCGCCACATTCCGTGCATCGATCGATCTCTGGCAGCCACCCGATCAGCCGTGTGATCCAAAGGGAAAAATACGTGACCGGCATCCAGCAACGATCCACCTGGCTCTGCTCCAGCACCGCCAGCGTCAGCCTAAAAATTGCATCCTGCGGATCGTGATCGGGCAATACATTTTCCAGCACCTCGGCGTAATATCCTAGCGTTGCCGCACGAAGATAATCGATGGGCTCGGCCAGCGGCGACGCGATCGCTTCAAAATGATCCATCCGCACCAATTCCTGACGAGGCCGTTCGGCATACGCCGCATGTAAGTAGGTCATTGGCTCCAGCGTTCCGCCAAATCGCTTTCTGGATTTCAACGCTGCCTTGGCCACGCCGCGCACCTTTCCCAGGTCGCGCGTCAACAATGAAACCAGCAAGTCCGACTCCCGCAACGGCCAGGTGCGCAGTACGATCGCCTCAGATTGATGCAGAGTCATAGCGTAGACAAGGTTCAATTCGACCGAGTTTAGACCGGGAAAGCAACGCCCAATGAAAAACGCGCAGCCCTGAAGCTGCGCGCTTTCCTGAAACAAAAAACAGATCTAGCGGCCGAAATGCTGGGCGTTGGTCTGCTCGTACGCTTTCCATTTTTCCGGCAAATCATCGGCGGTAAAAATGGCCGACACCGGGCAAACTGGCACGCACGCGCCGCAATCAATACATTCCACTGGATCGATGAAGAGCTGATTGGAGCCCTCATAACCTTCTTCATCCTTCTTGGGATGAATGCAATCCACCGGGCAGGCATCGACGCACGCGGTATCCTTCGTGCCGATGCAGGGTTCTGCAATCACGTAAGCCATGGGTGAAAACTCTCCTGACAGGGACTAGCAAGTCAACTCGATTGTAGCAGCACAGCCGGTGCAAGGTTGTCCACCAGAAAAAATTTACCGCACCAGAGTTTTCTCACTCATTTCGCGGTTGCCGCAAGTCGCTCCGCTCGTTCAACGGCAAACTCACGCGCCGTTTGAATCGGCTCCAGATTACGCCCCGCAAGCATGTCTTGAAACAGGTGAATCATCGCCCCGTGAATCTTTCCATTGCTGGCCAGCACTTCCGCACTGACCAGATGAAACGGGCTTCCGTCAACATACGTCACCATCCCGCCGGCCTCGCGCACCAGCAACACACCCGCCGCCGTGTCCCAGGAATTCAACTTGAATTCCCAGTAGCCATCCAGCCGCCCGCACGCTGTATACGCAAGGTCGAGCGCCGCGGAGCCGGCGCGCCGCACTCCATGGGAACGCAAAGTGAATTCATGATAGAAATGCACGTTTGGATTGCCGTGGCGTTTGCGGCTGGGAAATCCTGTAGCAATCAGCGATTCGGCCAGCGTTTCTGTCACGGAAACGTGAATCGGCTTGCCGTTCAGCGTCGCGCCTTGTCCCTTTTCCGAGAGAAACATCTCGTCGCGCAGCGGATCATAGATGACTGCCGCAACCAGCTCGCCATCCGCGTCCATTGCGGTTCCCGGTGGGCGATGTTCCAACCCCATGGACACGCAGAACGCTGGAAATCCATGAGCAAAATTCGTCGTCCCGTCCAGCGGATCGATGTACCAGCGGTACTCACACTCCATCCGGGTTCGCGTGCCTTCTTCGCCGACAATGCCGTAGTCCGGCCACTGCGCGCGCAAACTGTCGACTAGCAGCTTTTCGCTCTCACGGTCCGCCACCGTCACCAAGTCAACTTCGCCTTTGTATTCGGTCGCTACTCCGTGTTCATAATGCTTGCGCAGCAAAGCCCCCGCAGCTCGGGCCATCTCCGACGCAGGTCCGGCATGGGGAAAATTTCGCTCGTTCATGCCTCGGGTTCCTCAGTGGACTCCGCGACCTCAGACGGCTTGTCCCGGCGTGGCATAGGGCGGCGAGCTTTTTCTGTAATCGTCAGAATCTGATGCTTGTAGATGAAGAGATTTGGCTTGCCTTCACGCGTCAGGCGAATCATGCGATCGTCGAAATATTCGATCCAGCCCTGCAGCGCCTCGCCATCGCGCAACTGCACCACCACAGGCGTCTGTCGTTCGCTCAAGGTGCGCAGATAGATCGCTTCCTGCCCGGTTTCCGATTGCGGATGATGAGATTTCTGTTTGCGTCGACCACTGCCAGGAGTGTTCACACCCAAAGTATATCGCGCTTAGTGCGTGCCCTCGGCGTAATAGCCTGTGCGGTATTGCAACCGATAGGCATGGCTCAACGCTGGATTGACCAGCCGCAATTGAATCCTGCGAAATCCTTCCGCCGCCGGACTCGTCGCATTTGTCTGCGTGGGATAGTACCCGAGCAGATATTCCGAACGCAGTCCCAGCGAGAGCCTCGTCATCGCGTCCTGTAGTGGTGTCGCACCATCAGCATAAAAATATTCGCCGCCTGTATCGCGAGCCAGTTGAATCAGCGCGTGCTCCCCGCCAAGATCACGACCCGCATTCGATCCAATCGGCACCAGAATGATGCTTTCAATGCTGGCCTGCGCCCGAAGCGCCGCGGTTCGCGCCTGGTCATAATTGACACCGTCTACGCTGTTCGAACCATCGCTGATCACCACGATCACCTTGCGGCCGGAGTGAGTTGAAAGATCGTTTGCGGCTTGGGTCATCGCCGCATAAAGAGCCGTCGGACCATCGCCATGCAGGGTACGTAGCCCATGGTCAAGCTCATGCAGATTCCCCGTGAAGGGAAACACCTGCTGCACCTCACCGGCAAACCCCAGTAGTTCCACGCGATCATCGCGACCCAACAAAGACGCAGCCAAGTCGGCAGCGGCTTGTTTGGCAAACGGCAGATCCTTGCGAACACTCACGCTGGTATCGATTGCCATCACCATCGACAAAGGATGAACGGCAGTCGCCTGAAAGACACGGATCGTTTCTGGATGACCGTCTTCCATCAGAGAAAAATCTTCTCGACGCAGTCCTGTCACGGGCCGGCCCTGCCTGTCCAACACATTCACTGGAACATTAACCAGATTGACCTGAACCCTCACCGAATCGGATGGAGGCGACGGCGATGCTACTGTCTGCGCGGTTACGGTGGAAGCTATCGCGAGCACAGGCAAGATGCAAAGTGGCATTCGACATCTCACGGTATATTCCCGGCCGCACCTTCGCCGGACTTGTGAACGGAAATCTCTTCCGGAAATGGCTCACCGTCAGCCCAGACTGCGCCGTCCTCAAACCATTCTTTTTTCCAGATGGGAACGGTTTTCTTCAGCGTGTCGATGATCCATCGGCAAGCATCGAACGCCTGCGCACGATGGGCGGAAGCCACTACGATCAGAACGCTTGTCTCGCCTACTTGTAACCGCCCCAGCCGATGCACTAGCGCTATTCGGCGCACACCAAAGCGTTGCTGCGCATCACGCGCCAGCCCCTGCATCTGACTCAGTGCCATGGCCTCATACGCTTCGTAATCGAGATAGAGCGTCCGCCGGCCGCGCGTATGGTTGCGAACAATTCCGTCGAACACCACCACCGCGCCGGCGTCGCCTTCTTTCACCGCGGCAACCAGTGCCGCCGCGTCGATGGCCTCGCGTTGCAGACATACCAAATCAGCTTCCGCAGCCGAACTGCCTTCTACCGAACCACCACTCACCGGCGGCAGCAGTGCAATTTCATCTCCGTCGCGCAGAACCTGCGTAGGAAGCGCGTATTCCTGGTTCACGGCGATCGCGAGTGAACCCGCAAATTTTTCCAGCTGCGGCGCGATCGCGAAAAATCCGTGCAGAAAATCCGCCACCGTGGTCTGTTCCGGCAGCTCCACAGTTTCCTGCTCCCGCGCCCGCAGGTCCTTCAATGCGCCAAACAGTAGTACATCCACGTGCATGGATTTAGCTTATCCGGTCTGGCGCGTTTTCCGGCGTCAACGGCAGCTCCGGTTCACCGGGGTACCACAGTCGGGTCCCTTCCACCCGCGCAAAGGGTGTCAGGGTATGCGGCTTGCGATGCGATTTCCCGGTTGCCGCGACAAAAATATCCTCGACGGAATGGCCGTGCACCAGCAACGCATCCCCGATCAGCGATCGATGACAGCGCCACGGCACCGCCTCCGAACACATGATGACCGCCGCATATTTTTTATCCAGTTCCATCAACTCCTGCAACGCAGTTTGGAACGCCTCCGTCTGCATCGCGTCCGCATAGCCGCGAAAATTAGCGTTACGCCACCCGGTATTGATGGAATCTTTCCGGGCTTTGCGCAGGCCGCCCAGCGCCTGCATCCATCGATATTCAATGCCGACAGATCGCAGCGAAGCCGCCAACGCCTCCCGGCCAAATTGAGGATTGAAGCGCGACTGCGGAATCGTCCGCACATCCACCAGCAGCGTGACGCCGTTGTCCTGCAGGGCGCCCAGAAACACCTCAATCGCAAGCGTGGAATGGCCGATGGTCAACATAAACGTGTACCGCGCAAAAAAAAACTGGCGGGGAGCAATGAGCTCCACGCCAGATGGGGAATCATGTCAGGTTATGCGTGCGCCGCTTCCGGCACCTGCGTTACCGGCGGTTCCTGCTGGATGACTTCTTCCAGCACCCGCGGTTTCAGCGCGTCTGGCAGCGCAATCGCCAGCACATCTTCAATACGACGCGCGTAGTGAATCGTCACACCCGCCAACTGCTCCGGCAACAGGTCCT
The DNA here is from genome assembly GCA_963821145.1 of uncultured Acidobacteriota bacterium. Taxonomy (GTDB): domain Bacteria; phylum Acidobacteriota; class Terriglobia; order Terriglobales; family Acidobacteriaceae; genus JAKAAZ01. The sequence goes on along the minus strand of CAWGCV010000007.1, from coordinate 365,059 downwards.
CTTCCACATTCAACCGGTTTTCTTCCGGCAGAATAATGTCCCGAACCCCTGCCCGCCGCGCCGCCAGGAACTTCTCCTTGATTCCGCCGACCGGCAATACGTTGCCGCTCAGCGTAATCTCACCCGTCATCGCGGTCAGGGGACGAATGATGGTATCCGTCATCAGCGAGACCAAGGTGGTTGCCAGGGTCACGCCCGCCGACGGACCATCCTTTGGAATCGCGCCTGCCGGAATATGAATATGCAGGTCGACTTCCGTATTGAAGTCCTCTTTCAGGCTCAGCAGTTTCGCGTTGGAGCGGACCCAGGTCAGCGCGGCCTGCATGGATTCCTGCATTACCTCGCCAATCTGCCCGGTCATCGTGAAGCCGCCTTTGCCCTTCATGCGGTTGGCTTCAATAAACAGAATGTCGCCTCCCGCCGGAGTCCAGGCAAGTCCCACGGCAACGCCAGGCCGCTTGGTGCGCTCGGCAATTTCCGTATCCACACGCACCTTAATGCCGCCCAGAAATTCCTGGATCACCGCCGGCGTGACGACCAGTTTGTCAGTCAGCCCTTCGGCAATCCGGCGGGCCTGCTTGCGGCAGACGGTCCCAATCCACTGTTCCAGCTTGCGAACGCCCGCCTCATGCGTGTAATGCCGCACCATGCTGCGTACCGCTTCCTCTGGAAATTCAATGTCCTTGGCTTCGATGCCGTTTTCCTTGATCTGCCGAGGAATCAGGTAGCGAAACGCGATATGGACCTTCTCATCTTCCGTATAACCGGTCAGCTCGATAATCTCCATGCGGTCTCGCAGCGGCTCTGGAATCGGATCCAGCATGTTCGCCGTGCAAATGAACAGCACTTTCGAAAGATCGAACGGCACGTCCAGGTAATTATCCCGGAAGCTAAAGTTTTGCTCCGGATCCAACGTCTCCAGCAACGCCGACGACGGATCGCCACGGAAATCCCTTCCCAACTTGTCAACTTCATCCAGCATGAATACGGGATCGTTTGTTTCCGCTCGCCGTAAGGACTGCATGATCTGCCCTGGCATGGCGCCAATGTAGGTGCGCCGATGTCCGCGGATTTCCGCCTCATCATGCATGCCGCCCAGTGAAATTCGCTGGAACTTACGACCCAGCGCTCGCGCGATGCTGCGACCGAGCGAGGTTTTTCCTACGCCTGGAGGTCCGACAAAGCACAGGATTGGTCCCTTCATGTCCGGCTTCAGGCGACGCACTGCTAGATAATCCAGGATGCGTTCCTTCACCTTCTTGAGGTCGTAGTGATCCTCATCCAGAATCTCTTTCGCCTTGGAAATATCGACTTCGCTGCCTGAAGATTTAGTCCACGGCAACACCACCAGCCACTCGATGTAGTTGCGCGTGATGGAGTAATCCGGCGCCATCGGAGACATCCGCGACAGGCGGCTCAGCTCTTTCAAGCCTTCTTTCTTTACCGCTTCGGGCATGCCCGCGGCTTCCAGCTTCTCGCGCAGCTCTTCGATGTCCTTTTGACCTTCGTCGAGCTCGCCCAGTTCCTTCTGGATCGCCTTCATCTGCTCGCGCAGGTAGTAGTCCCGCTGCGACTGCTGCACCTGGTCCTGCACCTCAGACTGGATCTTGTTGCGCAGTTGCTGTACTTCCAGTTCTTTGGCAAGATGGCGGTTCATACGCGTCATGCGGGCCATCACGTCCGGCGTTTCCAGCAACTCCTGCTTATCGACCGTCGAAAGAATCGGCAACGAAGATGCGATAAAGTCGACCAGCCGGCCCGGCTCGTCGATGTTCAAGGCAATCGTCTGCAGTTCGTCAGAAAGCGTCGGAGATGCGGTGACAATGTGCTGAAACTGCGCCAGAATATTGCGCTGCATCGCTTCCGCTTCTGGACTCTTTTCCGGATCGATATCTTCAATCACTTCGACTTGTGACTTCATGTAGGGCGTCGATTGATCGAATTCCGTTAACTTCACCCGCTCCGTGCCTTCGGTAAACACGAACAGGCTCTGGTTGGGCATTTTTACTACTTTATGCACTGTCGCCAAAGTGCCCACCGCATACAAATCCGACGGCTGGGGAGTGTCCATGCGCGCTTCCCGCTGCGCCACGACAATGATGGTCTTCTCTTCCCCTAAAGACTGCACCAGTTGAATGGAACTTTCCCGCCCTACCGTCAAAGGCAACACGGCATGGGGAAAAAGTACCGTATCCCGAACTGGCAGAACAGGATAGACCTGTTTTGAGCCATCCTTCTCGCGGCCTTTCCGCTCTCCAGGATGGATAACACTTAAGAAATCGCTGGACATTGAGTCCCCCTCTATCAACCTTTATGAATCTTAGACGCTAAGAATCCGCTTTGGTTGCAAAATATATTATCGGCGGAGCAGCCCATTCAACGAAGTACGCATCCTGACTCTCCTACAGAATCCCAGTCTAAAATCCTCCCCTTATCGATTCGATGCAGGATTCAGAACCCGGTACCGCCCCAACTCCTTCACGGTGGAACATACTTTTCTCAGGTCAAACAGCGCCGCGTCCGCTTCCTCGTTTCCGGGGACCGTGACGTCAGCGTAAAACATGTACTCCCACGGGCGCCCTGTCATGGGCCGCGACTCAATTTTGGTCAGGTTCAGTTGCCGCGCGGCAAATGTATTCAGCGCGTGCAGGAGTGCGCCCGGCCGGTTCTCCAACACGAAGGCAACTGACAGCTTGGTCGGGGCAATTTCCGTGGCACTGGAACCGAGTCGCCGAATTAACCAGAAGCGAGTGTAGCTCTCTTCCCGATCCTCGATGCTTTCCTGCAGAATAGTGGCTCCATATTGCCTCCCTGCCTGTTTGCTGCCGATCGCCGCCAACTGGTTTTGCTGCGACTCGGCAACATGCCGCACCGCTCCCGCCGTGTCGTAAAACGCAATCGCCTCCAACTGCGGATGCGCCGTAAAAAAACCTTTGCACTGCGCCAGTGCCACCGGATGCGACAAAACTTGCCGCAACGTCCCCATCTTCACGCCTTGCGCCACCATCAGGTTGTGTCGAATTCGCATTTCCAGTTCGCGCTCCACAAAAAATTCGTGCGCAAAAAACAAATCATAAAAATCCATCACCGATCCAGCCAGGCTATTCTCTACCGGAATCACAGCAGCATCGACGCGACCACTCTGCAGCGCTTCCAGCACAGCGCCCGCTGCGGCGCACGGAACAATCGCTCCTTCCGGAAGCAACGTGAGACTGGCTTCATGGCTGAAGGAACCGAGCTCGCCCTGGATTGCAACTTGCATTCAACCTCCTGAGTACGCTGCAATGCGCGAAATATTCGCGCCTCGCGGCAACCTTCTCTCCGCTTACGCGCAACTTATCACAGGTACCGGCTTGGACTGTAAGGAGACGAAACGAATGTTGTGGACCATCTTTGTAATTCTTCTGATCTTGTGGCTGCTAGGATTCATCGGCTTCCACGTACTCGGCGCGTATATCCATATCCTGCTTGTGATTGCACTGGTTGTCCTCATCTTTGCGATCATCGGCGGAAGACGCACTGTTGTTTAGCTCGATCACCCCAGCAAGTGGAACGTCTCGCAGCGATTGTGGGACGCTCCATTTCAACCCCTCAACCATCCGGCACCGTAACAAACGCGGAACCCGTCGGGTGAAGCATTAGCACAAAGGAGTAACCCCCATGAACAAGGATCAAGTCGCAGGAAAAGTCGATCAGGTTGCAGGTAAAGTGAAACAGGGCGTCGGCGAAGCCGTTGGAAATGACGATCTGGCGAATCGCGGCGTGGCAGACCAGGTCAAGGGTGCGGCCAAGGAAACCTGGGGAAACGTGAAGGATGCGGCCAACAAGAGCCACGAACAGCAGGCTCATGACACGCGCGAAAATATTTCCCGCAAAGTGGAAGACACCAAAAATCGCGTCAACGACAAGATCGATGCCATCAAAGAACAGCATCGTATGAATGATGTTTCAAATCGGACGGCCTAGTCGTCCGCGCCGTTGGGCGAAGCTGACACGCCCACGGAATGCGGTCACTGCCATGGAAACGCCCTCAGGAATCGCTCCCCTGAGGGCGTTTTGTCGCCTTGCACTATTTTCGAAACAGCAGGTCTGCCGCGACCGCCAGAAAAAATACGAACGAAATAATTCCGTTCATGGTAAAAAATGCGGCGTTCAACCGCCGAAGATCCTTCGGCGAAACTAGCTGGTGCTCATAGATCAACATGGCCGCCACCGCTAGAACCCCCACAACGGAAATCCAACTCAGATGGAATAAGACAATCAGCATCACTAACAGGACCAGCATCGCCACGTGCATGCCGCGCGCAATCCAAAATGCGGCCTGCAACCCAAACGCCTGCGGAATACTGTGCAACCCGGCCTGCACGTCGTGGTCGTAATCCTGACACGCGTACAGCACATCGAACCCGCCAACCCAGAACAGCACCGCGCCCGTCAGCACAACAATGCGCGGATCGAGCGATCCTCGTACTGCGATCCACGCAGCCGAAGGTGCAATCCCCAGCGACAGCCCCAGTATGAGGTGCGACCAATGCGTGAACCGCTTGGCATAGGAATAGAAAAAAATCACCGCCAGCGCCAACGGAGCCAACTCCAGCGTCAGCCGATTGAGGCGGCTCGCCGCGAACAAAAATATCGCGGCCGAAACAATTGTGAACCCAATGGTGAACTGCGGGCTCAGCCGTCCCGCCGGAATCGCCCTTGTAGCCGTCCGCGGATTGACACGATCAATCTCTGCGTCCGCCCACCGATTAAAAGCCATTGCTGCCGATCGGGCCGCGATCATGCAGACCACGATCCAGAACAGCACCCGCCACGGGGGCAGGCCGCCTGCCGCCAGCATCGCTCCCGTCAGCGCAAACGGCAGCGCAAACACCGAGTGCTCCCACTTGATCATTTCCAGCGTGGTACCAAGACGACTGCTCATTGCGCGTGTCCTTTTTCCATGGAGGCCGTACGCCTTCCGTCCACAAGCTTCATCTCTTAAGTGTAGAGCCTCGTTACGAGAGGCTCACCGCGAGAGCGACCCATCCTGCGCTCCGATTCGCCGAATTTAAATTCGATTCAAATGATTCGTTGTCTGCCACCAGTACAATTCAACAATGGATGTTGTCGACAGTCACCGAACGCATTCCTTGAAGCTAAGTACAATTCCTGCCACGAACTGAATCTACGCTGCATCTAACTTGCATTCCGGTTTGAATCTTGATCCGGAACAACGGGACCTCCGTCGGCGGCAACCGTTTCAGACCGAACGTTTCAGCAACGGGCGACGACTGACTCAATGCAACAGAAATCTTGGTCAAAAGAATGTAAGCTCCTTTCGCACTACCCCTGTCGAAGATCAAAAACGCAGCACGAAGCAGCAAGGAAATAGCGAATTTGACCGTCAACAAAGAACCGCAGATCAATCCGTGGCTCATCGCGCTTTCGGTGATCCTGCCGACGTTCATGGAGGTGCTCGATACTTCCATTGCGTCGGTGGCGCTGCCGTATATCGCTGGAAGCCTGTCGGCCAGCAACGATGAGGCGACCTGGGTACTCACCAGCTATCTGGTGGCCAACGCGATCATTCTGCCGGTCAGCGGCTGGTTTGGACAACGCTTCGGACGGAAGCGTTTCCTCTTGACCTGCATTGTCATCTTCACTGTCAGCTCCTTCGCTTGCGGCGCTGCCACCAGCCTGGCTATGATTCTGCTGGCACGGGCCATTCAGGGTGCGGGTGGCGGAGCGCTCCAGCCCATCTCCCAGGCCATCATGCTGGAAAGCTTTCCCGAGGAGAAGCGCGGCCAGGCCATGGCCCTGTATGGCCTGGGGGTCGTGGTCGCTCCTATTCTGGGCCCAACCCTGGGCGGCTATCTGACCGACGCCTATTCCTGGCGCTGGACGTTCTATATCAACATCCCGATCGGGATTCTGGCGTTCATCATGATTACCCGCTTCGTCCGCGATCCGGAGTACATTCGCAACGCGAAGCCCGGTCCTCTGGATGGAATCGGCCTGGGATTGCTCGCGACCTGGCTGGCTTGCCTCCAGATCGTTCTGGACAAGGGTCAGGAAGATGACTGGTTTGGCGCCACCTGGATTCGGTGGGCTACCGCCATTCTCGTCGTTACATTCGTTGCTTTTATTTGGCGCATGTTGGTCAAAGAAAGGCCGCTGGTGAATCTGCGCGTCTTTCTCCATCGAAACTTCGCCCTCGGCTGCATACTGATTGCGCTGTTTGGTGGGTGTATCTATGGCCTGATCACGCTGCTCCCACTCTTCTACCAGGAGGTGATGCTGTATCCCGCCTACAACGCCGGCATTGCCGTCAGTCCCCGCGGCCTTGGGGCGGTCGTTGCCATGCCGATCATTGGCATTCTCACGTCCAAAATCGACAATCGCTGGTTGATCGGCGGAGGATTTTTGATTTTTGGCATCTGCGGCATCTGGTTCGGGGAGGTCAATCTCGCCATATCCCCGTGGTCCTTTATTTGGGCGATCATCTTAAGCGGATTTGGCTCCGGAATGGTCTTTGTGCCGCTCTCCACGACCACGGTGGCAGGCCTGACCAATCAGGAAATGGGCAACGCAACCGGGCTCTACAACCTGTTGCGTAACGTCGGCGGCAGTATCGGCATTTCACTGACGGATACGCTGCTGGCACGACACTCGCAACTGCACCAGGCCAACCTGGTGCAGAACCTGACACCAAGCAGTCGCATCTACCAGGAGCAACTCAGCCAGGGAATCGGTTCGCTTAGCCCGAAGATCGGGTCCGCCATGGCGGGCGCCGGCACCTTAGGGCAGATTTACAGTTCGCTCAATGTTCAGGCGCTATTGCTGTCCTATGTCGATGACTTTCGCTATCTCGCCCTGGCGTCGTTTGCCTGCTTGCCCGTAGTCTTCATGCTGCGCAAGGCAGTCCGACACAAGGGTGCCGTCATGCATGCGGAATAAAGCACTCTGCAGTGCAAAAACTACGGCGCAGCTCTCCTCCTGGAAAGTTGCGCCGCTTTTCTGGCTCCAGATCGCTGAACTGTAGCTCCAGCCTTATTTCTTATTGCTCTTTTCCGTCTTCTCGTTGGAAACGACCAGGTCGTTCGTCACCTGAAACACGTTCGGAACCTGCATCGCGCGCGTATACGCCAGCTGCTTATCCATATCGCTATCCACCACGCCGTACAGCGTCACCCTGCCATTCTGCACAGAGATACGAATCGGCTTCCACGGAACAATCGCGTAGCGTTGCAGCGGCGGATATCCATAAATTGCGCGATAGGTTGCGATTCGGATTCCATCATCAAACTGCGACACCGGATCAACGCTGATATCGTTGACCACTTCCTTCACGCCCGGCGTGTATGCCGCTAGCGCAACGGCGGACTGCTGGGTTACCGGACCGATCGCGTGGCCGCCCAGCTCCACCACCCCATTCTGGACAGCAACTGAGATCGCATCGAACACCTCGCCATAACCCACACGATCCATTTCGATCCGCTTCAACAGATTCTTTTGCAGCACGTTATCCGGAATGGTTGGGCCGCCGACGGCAATATTATCCCGCACGTCTTTAATGCCTTTGGTTTTCTTGGCTTTCTTGATCGCCTGGGCCTTATACGCAAACAGGTTCACCTGGCCCGACAGCGTCGCCGTGCCGTCCTGCACCAACACGGTGACGTCCGAGAAATTCTTGCCCTTCAGCTGTTCTTTCACTGCCCGGGAAAGCGCAGCGTCCGAGGCTCCATTTTCCGCAGCGAACACCAGCGTCGAGGGAGCAACCACAGCAGTCGTTCCTATTCCTGCCATCCCCGCGCAACAAACCGCAATCAACAGCCTGGATACAACAGCGTTGCTTCGCATTGCTATCCTTCTCCTTCAGCCAGTTCCCTGTCGCCGCTCTTGCCGCGTACGTCTCGATGTCGAGTAGTGTACGCCGCCGATCACCGCGCACCCCAATTGGCACCAGCCAAGCGCCGACCTAACCTACATAGACGCAACGGCTGGAAAAGAGTTGCGGATTTGCTGCTTCTGCCCACGCTTTCAGTTTTATGCTGTCGGATTGCCCTTGAGGAGTGCGCGCATGGCGCCGTACGCACCCTGCGCGGCTACTTCCGGGGTCGGCCGCGCCAGGCACTCAACTGCCAATGCCCCTTGGTAGCCCACCGCCTGCAACGCCGTCATTGTCTCTGCAAAATCGTAATGTCCCGTTCCCGGATAGCCTCGATTGCTGTCCGCAAGATGAACGTGGCCGATATGCTTCCCGGCCCCGACAATGTTCCGCCCGATCTGATCCTCTTCGATATTCATGTGATAGGTGTCAATGTGAAGTTTCAAGTGCGCAGAATCAAATTGTTCGATAGTACGCACACACTCTTCGATGGTGTTCAGCGTATCGCTCTCGTAGCGATTCATTGCCTCCAGCACTAGCGTTACACCGGATCCCAGCGCCACCGCCAGGCAGGCATTCAAAGCTTCCTTCAGGTGTCCTTCATACGCGGATCGATCTGTGGAATCCTTCACCAGCCCCTTCATGAGTCCAACAATCACAACGCTGCCAAACTCTGCGCCCAGGTGAATAAAATTCCGCAATCGAGTAATTGCGCGACGTCGAACATCCTCTTCGCGGCTGGTGAGGCTGAGCCCATCCCGCACCCACGCCAGACCCGTGCCAATTGAAGACATCCCCAAACCCGTCGCCTGGAACGCCGCGCGAACTTCGCGCATGTCCACTTCCACCGGATCGGCGACATGCAGTTCCACCGCGTCATATCCAATCTGCGCTGCCTTGCGGATGGAATCCGTATAGTCGCCCCGCAGAACCAGCGGAGCCTGCGCTGCGGCTTCCTTCACGATGGTCACGGCCAACTTCATCGCGATCTGCAACCCGCATCGCCGAATCCGTCTTCTCAGTCGCTACTTGTGCCGCCCGCGAATCTGCAGGTACATGCTGAAGACGTTGGCTTCGTCGCGCACCGCGATGATGGAGACATTGCGCGTCAAATCCAATTGGCCTTGAATCAATTGCTGGGCGGTGCTGTTCACATTGGTGGCGAAGGTGAAGGTAAAATTCCGCCCCACCTGCTGTTCCACCGTAATGCGAGCCGTCGAATCGCCCAACGTGCCTACAAAGTTCGGGTCGACGCGTACGCTGCCGACGCCGAACAGCTTCTGCACACGGCTGCTCACCGCCGCATTCAACGCCCCTCCCAGCAAAGCCTCCGTCGTCAGGTTGGCGCCTGCTTGCTGTTGCTCTCCGTACATCGCCGCCTGTTCATTCGTGCGTCCCAGCGCCAATAGCGCCAGTACATCGGCCTGCGTCAGCGGAGGTTCCGATCGATACGATATTTCCAGCTTGTTCGGCGGCCCATGCAGGCTGATGATGATGTCGTAGTTCTGCACTCTCGCGGATGCTTCCAGATCAATCTCTGGAGTGATCGCCACCGGATTTGCGAAGATAATGTCGCCCTGCTGCAAACTGTATTTTGTCCCCGCAAAAGAAGCTGAGCCTTCGGTGATGTCGATCCTTCCCAGCACCGAAGGATTTTCCACGGTCCCTCGAATCCGCAGGTTCACATCACCCGCGAGCGAGGCAAAGGAATTCTGAAATCCCAGCTCCGGCGCGGAGGTGACGTGAATATCAAGATGGACTCGATTCATCGGCGAGGTTGGATCGATTGGCGCCGATACCCCCCCACCCCCGGTCACCAATGAGGCCAGGTCCACATTGCTGTCAATCCCGAAGCGCATCAGCACGACATTCCCGCTCACCAGCAAGCTGTCAAGATTTCCCAGCACTCGCAGCTTCGCATCCACGGAACTTGACACGCCTTTGGGATAGCGGATGCGCACGTGCTGCGTTGTCGCTGTCAGATCGATGAAGATTCCATTCTGATAACCGACAAATCCTTTCACTTCCAAATCGCCGCCGCCTGACGAGCCTTTCAATTGCTGCACCACCAGCCGGTCCTGATCGAACGCCATGGTCCCGTTCATATCCGTCAGGCCATTGGTCACGTCGATCATGTGCACATTGATGTGATTGAGTTCAGCTCGCCCTTGCAGGTTCGGCTTTTGCGCAGTTCCGCGCGCATTCACCACAAATTTCACCTGGCCCGATGATTGAATATCCTTATTCATCATGGAGGCCAGCGCGGCGTCGATCGTTCCTTCCGAATGCAGCCGCAGCGCATCTCCATGCAACAGGTCGATCGTTCCGCCGGCGACAAAATCCATATTCGTTCCCTGAATATGTACTTGTTTCAGTTGCAATTTCCCATCACGTAATGAGGCCTGCAGCGGCCCTTGCGAATGCATTGGAATTCCGCCAACCGTCGCGGTGAGCGTGTTCACGTCTGCGTCGGCCTGAATTTTGGATGGATCCGCCAACGGTCCGGAAAGTGTGATTTTTCCGACCAGCGAAGACTGCGCGTTGATATCGGACGAGCTCGCCATCCGCAACACCGGGCCGATATTGAAATCCGCAAATGTCAGCTGCATCTGGGCCCGGTAGTCTCCGCTCAATTGGACCTGGCCACCCAGATCCATGTTCGTCTGGAATAGTTCCGCACGTGATGTCAACGACAGCGTACCGTGTTGCACATTAGCCGTCGCATGCAGCCGCCCCATCGGTTGCCCATTCAGCGTCAGGTTTTGAATATCCATTTCGCCGCTCGCCAATGGATCCTTTGGAGTTCCTTCCACATGCGCCAACAGGTCGACGCTTCCACCGGGCCTTAACCGCGACTTTTCAAGCATTGCGATCTTCGACAGCGAGAAGTCATGTCCCGCCAGCTCTCCTTGCAACGCGCCCGATCGGTCATCGTACTGCATATCGCCAATCGCCACGCCACCGGCACTGGCCAGTCGAATGTGGGTCGCTTGCAATAAATGTCCTTGCGCGGAAAGCACCATGTCCGCTGTCGCGATGGGCTGCCCATACGCCACCACATGGGTCACCAGCAATTGCCCAGAACCCTCCAGGTCATCCGCAGTTCCGGCCACATGTGCGTGCGCTTCCAGAATTCCGGTGATCGGATACGAAGTCCCGGCAATCGACTGCAAATCCGCCACAGAAACATTGCTCGACTGCAGCGTGGCCGTCACTTGTGTGTGCTTGTTATAGGCGTAGGTGTCCGGCGCTGTCCGATCTGGAGAAAGATCGAGGTCTGAATGAATCACAGCGTCCCCACGCACCAGTTCTCCATTGCGCAGAATCAGCCGTGCCGGAGCATACGAAATATCTCCATGAAACTGATCCCATCGCAACAATTCCGGCGGCGGCCGAGTTTCACCTACCTGTTCCGGTTCGCTCCGCGTTAACACCATCTCGAACGGTCCGGAATCCATATGTCCCACGGCTTGCAATGCGAAAAACGATCCATGGACATCGCCATGAAATGTCGCTGCATCCAGCAGGTGCAACGGCAGCGCATGTGGTGAACCTGGCGGCGTCGCCCTCAGATCGGTGATGGTCAGCAGCTGGTCGAATTCGCTCAGGTCTCGCCCCACCACATCCAGCCGCAGCGCGCTATGCAGGTCCTTGTCCAGCAAATCCAGCGTGCCCACGCCATGCACCTGGGTCGCAGGCGTATGCAAATTCGCATCCTGAATCACCAGGTGACGATGGTCTCCAAGATAATCGGCATGCGCCGGGCCGCTGACCGGCACCAGTCCCAGTGTGTTTCGCGGTACGCTCAGCATCAGGTCGCCATGCACGTCCAGGCCATTGCCGTCGCCCGTCCATCGCACTGTTACTTTGCCCGACGCCGCGGTTGTGAATCCAATATTCCACTCCGCCCTGGGAGCCGTCGCCTTCAGAATCAAAGGCAGTGTCACGTCGGAAACCTGTGCCTCAATATCAGCCTGCATCGGCTGATACTTTTTCTCTTGTGGCTCGATCGGCTTTTTTTGAAATCTCTTGTGCAGGCGCTCCAGCAGCTCTCGCGGACTCAATCGAGCCCGTCCAGCGGCGGTTGACGTAGCCCGTGCCTTTCGCAGCCGGCACAATCACTGGCTCCGACGGGCCCACGCAGTTCCGCAACACCATGCTTCCTGAAATCTTGCTTTGATCTTCCAGCACGGAGGAAAAATCCGTTAGCACGCAATCGTTGTCATCCACCGTCACATTGGTATGCAGATCCACATTGCGCAGTCGCAACCATGGAGCCTCCCATTCACCCGAACGCAGATCGACATGCCCGGACACCCGAAATTTTCCGTCCGCCGCGCCCTGTGCTTCGACCGAAAGCTGAGCCTTCCCGTTTCGCAGTTCATCTTCGCCGGTCATCGCCCCAATCTCGCGCGCATCGACCGATCCCCATACATTTGTCTTCCAACTTGGAGCCGAAAAGTCCCGCATTTCCCCGGTCGCCATCAGTCGCGAATCGCCAGTCTGGAGATTCAGGCTGTCAATCCGGATCGAATCCCGCGTGAGTTGCAGTTTCACCTGCAGGCGAGAATGTGTTTCCGTCGAATTCTTCAGCCGGAACGTGATGTTTTGTGTGACCAGGCTCGCCAGGTACGCGCTCTGCTCCGGCATGTACCGCATGATCAGATGCACCGGTCCGGCCGCCAGTTCAAATGGAACCTTATGGTCGTTCACCAAAACCAGGCCATCCTCAATCCGGGTCTGCTCGATGGCCATGCTCAACAGCGTCTGTGGCAGCGGTTCGTTGCTGGCAACACGCGGCTGCGGTTGGTTCGTCGTTCCATCCGGCAAAACAATCAGATGAAAAGTCGGGCTGACCGCAGTCAGACTAGTCAGGCGGAGCTTAGGGGTGAAGAATGTCAGCAAGCTCGCATCCAGCGTCAAATGCTTGACGTGAAAATATGGAATTTCGCCCGGGCCTTCTTTGCCGTGGATCGTCAGGTCTTCTACATCGATGGTGAAATGGCGAGCGCTCCAGCGAAACGTTCCCATCTCCACCCGGCCGCCCGTCGCCCGCTCCAACACATCGATCACAGCCTGGCGGACATGTGTCGTAAATGCCGGCGTCGACGCATACCAGGCCAGCGAACCGACCAAAACGCCGACCAACACTACTGCGACAACCACGGTGTAAGCCACCCACCGCCAGCGTGAACGTCGCTGAATCGTCGAGGCGTCCTCGGTCATTGGCCGCCTTCCTTGTCGATGCCCTGGCCTTGGTTCCCGTCTTTCGCATACGCGGAATCCAAAATCTGAACATGTCCTTCAGCTCGCAAACTCTTTAGCCACTCGTCAATCAGGTTGCTCACCTGGCGCTGGCGAAGTATCTGGCGAATCTTTGGAGCCACCGTTCTGAAATCCGGAAGCGGTTGCTTGGCCTGCTGCAACTCTGGCGTCAACACCTGATCGTAGTAATTTCTGACATCCGCATTCGACACCTGCACCACCACGCCGAAACGCACATCGATAAATTTCAGAATCGCCAGCCGCTCGTGCATGCGTGCTTGAATCTCATCCGGCGTGAATCCATGTTGCGCCAGGTATGCCGTCCATCCCGATTCGGTCTCGCAATCCGTGCCTGTCGCTGCTGAAATCTGCTTGCGCATCGTGGCAATCGCATCGTCCACGTCCTTCTGCGATACCACCGCAACACCGGGCTGCAGGGCCCGCTGCTGATCGATTAATGTGCGATCGATCACGCGATTCAACGCGCGCTGCGGTGTGTTATCCGCCGCCGGTTCGGCCCCCGGTATCAACCCGGAGAATCGCATTTCATCGTCGACATCACTGGCTAAAATTGCCTGTCCATCCACATCGGCAACCACACGATCCAGAACCGCGGCCCGATTCGAAGGCGCTTGCGCTTGCATTCCGGCATCTATCCCACAACCGAGCAGGCAACCGAGCAGGACAATCCCGCGAAATACATCACGAGTTTTCCGGGACCTCGCCCGTTCGCATCTCGGCTCGATCATGAAGCTGGCCCTCAAAACGCCTGCCCGATGCTAAAGAAGAAGTTGAAGTGTCCCGAATTGCCCACGTACGGCGGCTGGCCGTTGTAGTTCAAGTTGGCGGGCAGCAGCGCTGGATCGCTCACCACCGGGTACACCGTTGGATTCATGTTATAGCTGAAATCCAGGCGAATCGGACCTACGGGTGTCTTGTAACGCAACCCCAGACCTGCTGCCTGAGAATCGTAATTGAAGTTGCAGGTTCCCTCCGGACCGACCAGGTTGTAGCAGGTCTGCACATTCGGCTGATGCCAACGGAACAACGACGGAAAAATATCCGAGGCGTTCTCATACACATTGCCCAGGTCTTCAAAAACTACAAAGCCAAGGTTGTTTCCAATCAACGGCAGCGGCACCGGCGGAATGCGCAATTCTGTGCTGTTCACAAACGCTCCCGAGCCACCTACCGGGTAGCCCGTTTGCAAATCGCGCGGGCCCGCCGCGTTCACGCTGAAACCTCGATGTGACGTCGCTCCGCCTGCATACAGCCGTTCCGGCAAGGGAATCAAATTGTAGGAAGGATCGCCGTAAGTATTCTCAAATCCGATGCGCGTGCTGCGCGCCAGAATCCAATTCTCTTTGTTGAGACGGTAGTAGTTTGCCTCTGTGACATCCACTCGGTTGAAATTCGCCTGCGATGCAAAACCTTCCCACGCGAAAAATTGCTGCGCCGAAAGATACCACCCGCTGGTTGCGTCCAATGGATTGTTGCGCGTGTCATGCACCCACGTAACGCCGGGGCCGCTGACACGCGTCGGCTGTGACAACAGTGGAATCAATTCCGCGCTGACCTGCAGACTGTTCGGATTCACGTAGACATATCGATACGTCATCGAATAGATCAGCGTATTGGCCCGGTTTGGCCGCTCCGTAAACACCACGGAACCGCTTAAGGTCGACGCTTCGTAGGTGGTCACATTTTGATTGCTGACATAGCCTCCGGAGAGGGAAAAGTCGAAGGTTTTATGGTCGTAAAATTTGGGCACGTTATAGGTCATGATGGCTTGCTGCTCCAGCGTGCCATACGCTGTTTGCAGGCTGATGGTGCGATTCCGGCCCCCCAGGTTGATCCGGCTCACATCGAATGAAATACGCGGGCTTATACCAAATTTGCCGTTTGGGCTGCACTCAAACGCATTTGGATTGGCCACACCCAACTCAATCAGCGACGCCGCCGAAGGACAATTTGTTTGCGGATTGCCCGTCTGGACTTCAAATCCAAAACCGTAGTCATAGTTCCAGCGATGCGCCTCGGTCACGTTCACCAGCACGTCTTTGCGCGGCTGCGTTCCACGCGGGTTCACGATGCCGGTATCCACTTCGCTGAACAGCGCCAGGTTATACAGTCGCCGTTGCGTGTCCAGAATTGCATTGCGGTTCAGCGGATCGCCGGCCTTGATCTCCATCACTTTATTCACCACCTGCGGCTTGGTGTAATGCAGCCCGCTGATCAACACATGACTCACATAAAATGGATTGCCCTCGTGTACCCGCACAACAATGTCAATGCGGTTGGGATCAAGCGGATCGGGATGCTGCTCGAACTCCAGTTCCACCTGCGAAAATCCATGCCGGTAGTAGTAGTCGAAAATCTGCAGCCGATCTCCAGCCAGCGTGGTCAGTGAAAATGGTTCGCCCGGCCGTGTATTCATTTGCTCCAGCAGCGTAACCTTCGATACCTTCTCCACCCCGTTCAGTTCTACCCGGCCAATCGTTTGCTGCACGCCCTCGTGAATTTCATAGGTGACATGCACAATCGCAATCTTCGCTGGCTTCCCGTCCGCATCTGAGTCCGTCACCACCGGAGTGACATTGACATTGCCGAAGCCATTGCTCTTGTAGAGCGCTTCGATTGAGGCCACATCCTGCGCTTGCAATTGCTGGCTGTAAATTCCATGCGAGTTCACGCGGTCCGCAGACTGTACTGCCAGCCGTTCTTTCAGAATGCTCTTGTCGAAATAATGATTGCCGGTCACCGTGACCGACACCACCTTGTGCGGAGTTCCAAGGTCGACCTTGTAAATAATGTTCTCTTCGTTCGGTCCAGGCTGCTCGACCACATGGGTTACATGCACGTCGAAATAGCCCTTCTTCTGGAAGTGATCCCGAAGATTGCCGTCGCCCTCATCCAGCAAATCCGGATCGACCGCGCCCTCATCAAAAACAGGGATCAGCCGCTTTAGGTCGCGCTGCGAAATCTTCGCCCCGGTCGCGCTGATTCGCACTACCGGACCGCGATTTACGTTGAACTGATAGTCGACCGAGTTGGTGGCCGCGTTGAAAGTTTCAGGACCCGCTCGAACCGTCGCTTCCAGCCTGTTTTGCTTTTGATACTGTTTGCGCAACTTCGTCAGCGCCCGCGGCACCGTGTTGGCCGTCACTGTCGAACCCAGTTTCAGTTTCGCAATTTTGCGGAATTCCGGATCCGTCAGCGCCGTTGTGCCGACCGCAGCGACCGCGCCCACTTTTGCCTGTATCCCCGCGTTCACCGTGTAAATCACATCCACCAGGTGACGTCCGCCGGCAGGCACCGTCTTCACTGTCACAGTGGCCTGATGGAAGCCATTCCGGTCCAGCGCCTGCCGCAGATGTTCTGTCGCCTGGTCCAGTTCCTGCGCCGTGAACGACTCTCCCAGTTCCAGTCGTGTGGCCCGCTGGATCTGTGCCGCCAGCGTGTCCTGCTTCATGCCCTCGATGTATAGCCTGCGCAAAAACAGCTGCGGTACGCCGTCGAACGTGACCGTGACCTGCCCTCCGGTCTCCACCCCTTCGGCAACGATGCTGCGATATAGTCCGGTCGCGAACAGCGCATGCAGGCTTTCCTTAACGTTCTGCTCGGTCAACTTTCTACCCGGCTGCAGAGGAAGTTTATCTTTCACCCCAACCAGGTCCTGATCCAGCACGCCTGTGAACACGACCGCGTGCACGGGCAGACCATACCAGGTTTTCAGGTCGAGATAGCGCAGATAGGTCGGGCTCCGATGGATGGTCGAAACGCTGCCGGCTGGGTTCGTGGTCGCGCTGGCTGTCGGAGTCGTCTTCGCTTCTTGCGCCAGCGGGCTGCGAACAGAGGCAAACCCTGCCGTCGCCAGCCCAATGCCGGCGGCGGAGAGCCCAATTCTGGCGATCAACCCAATGCGGGCGAAGCGTGGATGTGGATGGTTTTTTTGCAAAGAAATAGGCCCGTGAACGGTCCGTCCACAACCGTTGCCGCAGCGATTCATTTTTTCGACAGCAAGTCCTCGGGTTCCAGACGCTCGACGACGGATCGACGAACCCAGATTGCCTTGAAATACGGTGATCGAGAAACTCCGTTTGCCTAGGGTTAGCATACGCAACCTGCATGTCCCTCGTCTTGCCCGAGCCATAAATCCTGGTCGATTCTGTTTGAACCCGGGCTGGCGAAAGATGTTCCTCCGTGCCCTAACGTGATCGTGCGCGCACGGCTGCCGGCTACATCGCCGCAGGTGAAAATTCACCCCGCGTTGCATTCCCTATACTGAAGGAGAATGCCTGTCGCTCCCAATCCCGCCTTTTCTTCCTCGCAGGATCGCTACTCGCGGCAAATCCTGTTTGCTGGCATTGGGGAGCAGGGCCAGCAAAAACTCCTTGCTGCCCACGTCGCCATCGTTGGCTGCGGCGCAACCGGAGCCGCCGTCGCCGGACTCCTGGCTCGCGCCGGCGTAGGAACCCTGACGCTGGTGGATCGCGACTATGTCGAGTGGAGCAATCTGCAGCGACAAGTGTTGTTCCAAGAAGAAGACGCTGCCGAAGGCTTGCCGAAAGCGGAGGCTGCCCGCCGCCGTATCGCCGAATTCAATAGCCAGACCCAGGTTCATGCCCATGTTGCCGATCTAGTTCCCGCCAACATCCACGCCATCCTAGCTGGCGCGCAGTTGGTGTTGGACGCCACCGACAACTTCGAGACGCGCTATCTGCTCAACGACCATGCGATCGAGCAGAACAAGCCTTGGATTTATGCCGGTGCGGTCGGCTCCTATGCGGTCACCATGAACATCCTGCCCGGCACCACAGCCTGTCTTGCCTGCATCTTTCCCGAGCCGCCGTCGGGAATGGTCGAGACCTGTGACACTAGCGGCATTTTGAATCCCGCGGTCAACCTGGCAGCCTCCTTGGAATCGGTCGAGGCGATCAAATGGATCGTTGGTGCCCACGATCGAATGCGGCGCACGCTCTTCTCCTGCGACCTGTGGAGCAATGAAATCTCCGAAATCGACACCTCACACCCGCGATCCGGTTGTCCCGTCTGCGCGCAGCATCAATTTGTCCATCTCTCTGGTGTCGGCCGCCCCCAGATCACCCTCTGCGGCAGAAACTCCGTCCAGATTCACGAACACCATCGCCCCATTGACTTCGCGGAACTCACCCGCAAACTGGAAGCCCATGGATCCGTTCGGTGCAATGAAATGCTGTTGCGCTTCGAGCGCGGCCAACATCGCATCACAATATTTAAGGATGGTCGCGCCATTGTTCAGGGGACGACAGATGTCGGAGTCGCGCGCAGTCTCTATTCTCGCTTCGTTGGCAGTTAATTCCCGGCCCGGGCAACCCCTGCGCCATCATCATCTTCTAAGACACGGAGCAATCAAAGCAACATTTATGGATGATTCCAGGAACGACTCAGGAAAGGGCAGAACGCATTCAGATTCAATGACGAAAAACACATTGCGAACTGCCGAGAAGATGCCCTCCCCCACGCCTTCGCAACCCTTGACGGCGGAAGCCAGACCGGTACAGCAGCAACAGCGTCGCAATCCGCCGATCGCTGGCGAACTGGCGGCGATTGCGTCAGCCCAACAGGGCGATGGAGCGTCCTTTGAGATTCTCTACAACATGCACAAGCGCCGCGTGTATTCGCTGTGCCTGCGGATGCTAGGCAACGTTGCGGAAGCGGAAGATCTGACGCAGGAGGCGTTTCTGCAGTTGCATCGCAAAATCAGCACTTTTCGCGGCGATTCAGCCTTTTCCACCTGGCTGCATCGAATGGCCGTCAACGTGGTGCTGATGCATCTTCGCAAGAAAGGTCTGCCGTTGGTCTCGCTGGAAGAAACTCTGGAACCCTCGCAGGAAGATGGGCCGCGCAAAGATTTTGGTACACGCGATCTCACCCTGTCGGGCTCCATTGATCGAGTCACGCTGGAACGCGCGGTGGAAGAATTGCCTCCGGGCTATCGCATGGTTTTTGTACTACATGATGTGGAAGGCTACGAGCACAATGAAATTGCAGGTATGCTGCAGTGCTCCATTGGTAACAGCAAATCTCAACTACATAAAGCTCGCATGCGCTTGCGCAACTTGTTGCGTCAAGACACGAACGGGAAGGTGGACGCATGACATCCAAGCAGACCCACACGCCACGAGATTGCGACGAATTCCAGCAGCAACTGCCTGATCTCTTCGATTCTGAGCAGGAATTGGTGGCCCATGCTCACCTGCAAACCTGTGAGAACTGCTCTGCCCTGGTGCGCGATTTGGAATACATCGCCGCCCAGGCGAAATTACTTCTGCCCATCCACGACCCCAGCCCCGCTGTTTGGGACAATATTCAACATGCTCTCGCAAAGGAACCTAAGGGTGGCAGCAAGAGTTCCTGACCCGCCTATCCATGGAAACTTGACCGCGAAAGCAGTTCCGTCTCATTTAAAATCCAGCAAAGATTGCTGGAGGTAGTCGCCGTTCACGCCACGTCACAGTTCAGGACGGATCAGGTTCTTTCGCCCACCCGCATAGTTTTGACGGGATTCATGGGTGCGGGCAAAAGTACCCTCGGACCGCGTCTCGCGCAGCGGCTCGGCTGGATCTTCGTTGATCTAGACGATGAAATTGTGCGCGCCGAGCAAAAAAGCATCGCTGAGATTTTCGACTCCATCGGGGAAGCCCGCTTTCGTGATCTGGAGCAAAACGCATTAGACACGACTTTGCGCCAGGAAAATATGGTTCTTGCGCTAGGCGGCGGCGCAATTGAAACAGCTGCCAACCTGCAGCGCCTGCAACAAGACGACGCCACTCTTTTGCTCTACCTAGCCGCACCGTTGGAAGTACTGATCGAGCGCTGCGAACAACAACAATTGCACCGAAAAGCAGTGCGACGGCCTATCCTTGAACAGCGTGCGAAACTGACCGAGCGGTTTCAACGAAGACGCCCGCTGTATGAACTTGCAGACTGGACCGTCGATACGAACGGCAAAACTTTGGACGAACTGGTTCACATCATCATGGCTCAATGGAACAAGGCTTCTTGGAACCTCAAGCAGCGGCAGTCAAAGAAAGCATGATTCTCTGATCGCTTCCGTTTCCGGCCATCGCGTGATTGCACCACGCACCATCCCGAGAGGGTGACAAATCAATGAAAGACACCCCGGTACCGCCTATCTATTCCAGTTCAGGCAGCAGCGTGCGCGGCTATATCCTCTTCGCGTTTGCCATTGCCATCGCCATCTATTTCGCGTGGGTACTGCGCGACGTGCTGGTGCTGCTCTACGTCAGTGCTCTCGCCGCCATTGTTCTTATGCCAGTAGTGCGCGGCGTGCAGCGCATCCGCATCCGCAAATGGCACCCCGGCCACGGCATCGCCATCCTTATCATCATGGTGGCACTTGTCGGCTCGGTCACGCTCTTTCTCATCCTCACACTGCCACCCGTCGTACGAGAGCTGACCACGTTCGTCAAAGCTCTCCCCGGCCGCAGCCCAGCATTCCTACAGAAAATTGAGAATCTCCCTATCCTGCGGGAAATGAACTTGACCGCCATCGAAACCAAACTGAAGCAGGACACGGCGCAGAATGCCGGAATGTTTGTCTCCTCTGTCAGTAATTGGGCCGCCAAGTTTTTTGAAATTATCACCGGGATCATCCTTACCGTCTACTTTCTGGCCGAAGGAGAGCACGTCTACAAGTGGTTCCTTTCGCTTGTTCCCGCCTACCGTCGGGAACGGCTCGATGAAACCCTGCGACGCGCATCGGAGCGCATGGGCCGTTGGCTGCTCGGCCAATTAGCCCTGATGCTGATCCTGGGCATCTGCAGCGGTATTGTCTTCGGAGCCATTCACCTAAGATACGCATTTGCGCTTGCGGTTCTGATGGGCGCATTCAACATCATTCCCGTTGTCGGCGCGCTTGTCTCTACCTCCGTTGCCATGTTGGTGGCCGCCAGCGAATCCTGGGAAAAGGTTGTCATCATCCTCGTGTTTGAACTGGTCTATGTACAGATTGAAAATGCTTTTCTCACTCCCGGCATCATGAAGTCGCGGGTCGACCTGGCCGGTACCGCCGTTTTTATTGCCCTGCTGTTAGGCGTCAGCCTCGCCGGAGTTGCCGGAGCCCTGGTCGCTGTCCCTAGCGCAGTTTTGGTGGCCGTGCTGATTGACGAATATGTGATTCAGCCTTCCAGCTCTATCGACCCCGAGATCGCTCCTGCCTCCGCGGACGACTAAACTTCCACTCCCGTGCTCTACGGAAGGATGCCCTTCGTTTGTTATCCTGAAGTGTGCCCAGATTTGGTTTCTCCCAAATATCCCAGCCAACCAGACGAATTGAATTGGCTTCTCCGCAGCGGAAGGCACTTCCGGTCGGCACCCCTGATCTTTGTGCCTTTTTCTTTGAGGGATTATGAGAGCTTCCGTCACCCCAGCGCCATCGAATCTCGCCCGCGAAGCGGCTTCAACCGTGGCGATTCATGCGGTGACCGCCGACTCCGAGAGCGTCGCTGCATTCGATGTTGCCTCCATGATTGCCGAGCCGCTCCCGGTCGCAGCTCACACCTGGAAAAGCTTTGCCGCGGACACCATCGCCACTTTCAAATTGCGTGTGACCACGCTGGTAGTCATGACCGCGTGGGCTGGGTACTACCTGGGCGCAGCCCGATCCGGCATCGGTTCCTTTAATCCAACATTGCGTGACACCCTGATTGGAGTCGCCCTCGTCTCCTGTGGCGCCAGCGCTCTGAACCAGGCGGAAGAGCGACGTACCGACGCGCTGATGATTCGAACCCGCAACCGTCCGCTGGCATCAGGCAGGCTTAGCCTGGGGTACGGTGTCCTGATCGGCATGCTCGCGATCATCGCCGGTTCATTCTGGTTGGTCGCTCGCACCAATCTCATCACCGGCACGCTCACGCTGCTCACTGCCGTTACATATGTCGGCATTTACACGCCGCTCAAGCGCTTCACTTCCATGGCCACTTTTGTGGGTGCCTTTCCGGGCGCCATGCCGCCGCTGATTGGCTGGACTGCGGCCCGCGGCACCATCGAGTGGCCCGCCGTCGCCTTGTTTGCCATTCTCTTTGTCTGGCAGTTCCCCCACTTCATGTCCATCGCCTGGCTCTATCGCGAGGATTACGCCCGCGCCGGTATCCGCATGCTGCCCGTGGTGCAGCCCGACGGCTGGTCAACCGCCACCGAGGCACTTGTGTACGCCATCCTGATGATTCCTGTCAGCCTGGCTCCGTATTACCTGCACATGGCGGGAAGAATCTATTGGGTGTGCGCCTTGTTGCTGGGCCTGCTGTATCTGGCCTACACCATCCGCTTTACACGAATTACAAAATCTTCCCCCAGCGAGTCACGCCTTTACGCGCGTGCCTTGCTCAAGGTCAGTGTGACCTATTTGCCGCTGCTGCTGGCAGTGCTGATGCTGAACGCCACCAGGAGGAATTGAATCCATGGCAACCACACAACAGATTGACCGCTCGTCACAGGCGACGCCGAAGAGCACGCCGGCAGGTCAGTTCGCTCCGCACGCACCCATTGAATTGGATCATCTATCGCATGACTACGGTTCTCGGCTGGCGCTCGATGGCCTGACCTTCGACGTTCGTCCCGCGGAGATCTTCGGCCTGCTTGGCCCCAACGGCAGTGGCAAAACTACCCTGTTCCGCATTCTGTCCACGCTGATGGTTCCCACCGGCGGCCACGCGCGGCTGGCAGGGTTCGACGTCTCGACCGAACCGAATCGCGTGCGCCTGCAAACCGGCATCGTCTTTCAGGCCACTAGTCTGGACGTGAAACTCACGGTCGGCGAGAACCTGATGCATCAAGGTCATCTGTATGGTCTCAGCGGACCTCATCTGAAAGCGCGTGCGAAAGAAGTGCTCGACCGCGTCGGTCTGACCGACCGGAAGAACGACATGGTCGAAACTCTTTCCGGCGGACAGAAGAGACGCGTCGAACTCGCCAAGGGCCTCATTCATTCGCCCTCAGTATTATTGCTCGACGAGCCCACCACCGGGCTTGATCCCGGCGCACGCATCGATCTTTGGAACTATCTGCGAATCCTGCGAGATGAGCAAGGTGTAACTGTTCTCGTCACCACCCATTTGATGGAAGAAGCCGAACATTGCGATCGCCTCGCCATCCTGAGCGAAGGCAAGTTGGTCGCGCTCGGCAGTCCGGCCGACCTGAAAGCTGAAATCGGGGGTGACATCGTCCAGTTTGAAACCGCTTCCGCCGATGCCGCGACCGCCCTGGGCGCTCGCATTGCAGATCGCTTCGGGGTTGTCCCCGTCGTGGTCGACAATGCCGTCCGCGTCGAACGCGAGCAAGGCCATCGCTTCCTCACGGAAGTGGTCGAGGCCTTCCCCGGCGAAATCGTTTCCGTCTCCGTGTCGAAGCCCAGTCTCGAAGACGTCTTCATCCAGCACACCGGCCACCGGTTCTGGCTCGACCAGGGCGAGGAGAAACAATAATGGCAACCGTGACCGCACCGAACCCAGCCTCCGTCGGCGTCACTCGACCGAAGACTTCGCTTTCTTCCAGCCTGTGGATTCCCGCCTACTCGCTTTGGCGTCGCGAACTGGTCCGTTTCTATCGTCAGAAAGCCCGCGTCGTCGGCGTCATCGCTTCTCCGCTTCTTTTCTGGCTAGTACTCGGCTCGGGATTTTCAAAGACCTTTCAAAGCCACGGTGCCGCTTCCGCCGCCGCGTCCGGTTCCACGCATTATTTGAGCTACTTCTTTCCCGGCGCGATCATCATGATCGTGCTCTTCACCGCCATCTTCAGCATGATGTCGTTGATCCAGGATCGCAATGAAGGTTTTCTGCTCTCCGTGCTGGCTTCGCCCGTCAGCCGATCCGCCATCGTCCTCGGCAAAGTTCTCGGCGGAGCCACACTGGCCGCAATTCAGGGCTGGGTCTTCCTGGTCTTCTGTCCGCTGGCCGGTGTGCACACCACGCCGCTCGGCATTCTGTACGCGATGTTGGCGATTGCGCTCACCTCGTTCTCGCTCACCGCGCTCGGTTTTGTCATCGCCTGGCCCATGGATTCCACCCAGGCTTTCCATGCCATCATCAACCTCGTGCTGATTCCGCTCTGGCTGGGATCGGGCGCGCTCTTTCCTGTCAGCGGAGCCTCGGGTTGGTTGCGATTCTTAATGCTGCTGAATCCCCTGACCTACGGCGTCGATATGCTGCGCAACGGCTTGTTCCCAGGGGAGATCACAACGTTTTCGCCCGAGTTCAACTTGATCATCACCGTGGTCTTCTGTGCCGTCGTGTTCGTCGGCTCCTGGGCTGTCGTTAACCGCCGCAGCAATAAGCCCGCGGCATAGAACGCAAATGAAATCGATGCAGACTTCACCCTCCAACACGGCCATCAGCACGCGGGTTCCCATCGTCGGGATTGTCCTGCTCAGCGCCGCCGCCGTCAGCCTGCTGTTGTGGTTGATCTACGTGCATCACGCGCCGCCGCAATATGCCCAGAGCCTGATGTTCCTGCCCGCGCTGAATGCCCTCCTGAACAGCCTTTGCGTCATCGCACTCCTGACCGGTCTTTACTTCATTCGCCATCGCCAGATCGCCCGCCATCGCACGTCGATGATGACCGCATTCGCCTTCTCGGCACTATTCCTCGTCAGCTACGTCACCAACCACGCGCTCCACGGGGATATGATTTTTCCCGGCCACGGCACCGTCCGCACCGTCTACCTGGCCATCCTGATCAGCCATATCATTCTCTCCGTCGTGGTCCTGCCGCTCATCCTGATTACGTTCTTCTTCTCCTTGAGTGGACGATTCCCTCAACACAAACGCATCGCGCGCTACACCTTTCCCATCTGGCTCTACGTCTCCGTCACGGGAGTCGTGGTCTACGCGATGCTCGCGGCCTGGCGTTGAATACCCTGGAAACCCACATGCCCGCGATCGATCCAGCGCCGCTGAAAATGCTCTCCAGGCTGTCCAGCGACAACACCCCGAAGCCCGATGATGGTACCCGCGCGCTGCTCAAAGCCGGCTTCTGGATTATGGTGGTGAGCTTGCTTTGCCTGCTTCTCACGGAAACCGTATTCGGCGGCATCGGCATCTACGGCGCGCGCTCCAACGGCGGTTGGCTGTTCCTGATGTTCGCTTTGATGGGAGTTCCCTTCAGCCTGATGCTGCTGGTACTCGGTGGCGCAAAATGGCTGCGCAATCGCAGGCTCAGCCGCGGCGGAACCTAACAAAAATACAGTGATCGCGCGGCTCTGGTATCGTTATCCGAAAACAGGTTTCAGAAAGAAAGCAGGTCGAACATGGCAAAAAGCGTCAATAAGGTAATTCTTCTCGGCAACGTCGGCAAAGATCCCGAGATCAAGGCCACCGCCAGCGGCACCGTCGTCGCGACATTTTCCATTGCCACCAGCGAGCGCTTCAAAGATAAAACCGGTAACTGGCAGGACCGCACCGAATGGCACAATCTGGTGGCCTACCAGCGCACCGCGGAGATCATTCGCGACTATGTGAAGAAGGGCAACAAACTCTACGTCGAAGGCCGCCTGCAGACCTCATCATGGGACGACAAGACCACCGGCCAGAAGAAATATAAGACAGAAATCATCGTCGGCGATTTGTCGCTTCTCTCGGGTCGCGGCGAAGGCGATGGCGCCAGCAGCGGCGGCTACAGCAAATCCAACACCGCTTCGTTCGATCAGCGCGGCCCCTCGGAGGATTATTCTCAATCCACCGAAATCACCGACGACGACATTCCGTTCTAATCGATGCCATAAAGTATTTTGTTATGTATTCCCGGAAAAGCCCTCTATCCAGAGGGTTTTTGCCCTTTATTCATCCTCGATTTTTCGGTCTTTCTTTTTGTTTGGGATGACCTGGGCACGCGGCGGCCGGCCAATCTTGAGCCTCGCCTGTTCCTTCACCTGCTTTACCTTTTCCAATTTTCGTTTCGGCATTGGGGCCTCCTTCCAACATCAGCGGTCCGCAGCTTGATGATCGCATCGTAGCCAGTTCCCATCAATCACTTCAATTCCAGGCTGTGCTAATCGCGCCAGTACACAAATGCGTTCAAAGTCGCTAAAAGACCTATCCGCCGCAGCCGCGATTATGGTCTGCTAGTTTCAGTCAAGCAGATAGAAACTCGCGTGAACGAGGGCAACATGACATCCCGAATGGATGTGAGTCCGACGGGCGCAAACCCGGCGATTGCCAATTCGCTCTCGGCACCCTACAACTACTCTCTGCGGCCATTCTGGATCGCCTTAATACTCCTGCCGGTCGTCTGCTCTCTCGACTTCGGTCTGCACAACCTCAGAGGGTCCTGGGATGACGGAGCCATTACAGCGGCTTACGCCAGAACCTTTGCGGAATCCGGCAGAATCGCTCTCACCCCAGGGTCCCCACAGGCCGAAGGCATGTCTTCATTGACATGGTTCTTTCTGTTAACAATCCCCCGCTTTTTCTCCAGCAACCCAGACATCATTCTGATCTGGATGAAGTGCGCGTCCGCAATCTCGCTCGTTCTGGCGCTGGCGGTTTTCTTTCGCGTCGCCCGCGACCAACTCGATGGGAGCGTGACCAGTGCTCTCGCCTGCACCCTCATGCTCGCGTTCAGCTATACGTCCATGCTCGAGATCGGCAACGGCATGGAAATGAACCTGGCGATATTGCTGACGGTTTGCCTTTTCTACCTCCTCACTCGATCGCCCGTGCGTCCCCATCATCTCGTTCTCGGATGGATCGTCGCAACCGTCTTGCTCGCGACTCGCTTTGAATCCCCGCTGCTGCTTGCGATGCTCGCCATTGGACTTTATCTCGATGGCGATCGACGTCACGATAGACCCTCTCATCGCGCCTTGTTTCTACTCGCAGCGTGCACATTGGCGAGTTTCGCCTTGCTCGAGCTTTGGCGTCATCACGAATTTGGAATGTGGATGCCGAACACCGTGTACGCCAAGGAATGGCCTCCCTACAGCCGTTGGCATGGGAAGAAATCTCTGAATCTTTGGGTGGCTGCGAGTATTACGGCCGTTGAAATCATCTTCAACATGATCAGCATTCCACTTCTGCTCACGCTTGCCGTTGCCGCCAATCAACTCCGGCGCAAACACGCCAACTTCGCATCACTCCGCTGCGTCAGCAAGGCAGTCTGGACACTGACAGCCGCCGCCGTGGCAATCGCGTGGATCACCGGCAAGGACTGGGGCTATCCAGGGAGAATGGTCGGGCCTGCACTTCCCTTTCTTTTGATTGCCATGGTCGCTGTGTGCAAAAGCGCGCTGGCCAACCGGTCGCACCTGGCTCTGTTACTGCGCGGGATGGTTGCCTCGCAGATTGTGCTTTGGCTGATTGTCGCTGCCTATGCATCCAAGCCGAGCGCCAGCATCGAATACGTTCGCCAAATCGGACTGGGCGCCGATGCCATTCGAACCGCTCTCCGCGAGCCGGGTTTAATAGTGCTGCTGCCTGACGTAGGCGGTTCCTCGCTCTACAACGAACACCTGCGAATCCTTGACTCCGCGCTTCTGTCTAACCCGGAGCTGGCAAAACAAGGCTGGGTCCATTTCGCGGAATATTTCAACTCGGTTCGCCCGGATGTTTTCGAAACACACACAAATTGGGCATCGTATCAGGGTGCCTACACCAGCAAACTGTTGCATAACTACTCCATCGTGGGCGCCGCGGGTCAAAGGTTTTTTGTTCGCAATGATCTGTTCGCGCGACTTCTCGCCAATCATGGTGGGAAAATTGTCCCGGTTGAAACCTCATCCTCCTGCCTAGGTGGCCCTCTGCCTGCCGACATCGCGTTCAGCCGCTCCAGGAAAACCTGCTTCGTGCTCACTCCCGATCCTTCCACTCCCCATTGATGCATCGGAGCCGATCAAGTTCTCCGCCATTCTTGCTTCACTTCCCGTAGGGTTCGTTCTACCTTGATGACACTGTCCGTCGCAGCTCTTTTTAGGAGTACGTCTCCAATGTCGCCGATCCAAGTTCGTCTCCAAACTCGCCGCTTTCGATTACGATGGACCGCCGTAATCGCCGCCATCTTCTTTCCCTTGCTACTGATCTCACCGCCCGCCATGTGGGCAGCCACGCCCAAAAAAAAGCCAGCCAAGGTCGAGCCCAGCAAGCCTGAGGAGCCGAAGGAAATCTTGATCTTCAAGAATGGCGATCAGATCACGGGAAAACTGCTGAATTCCACCGGAACCAAGATCAAGTTCGATAGTGAAGTCGCGGGCGAAATCACCGTGCCACTAGAAAAAATCAAAGAGCTGAAATCTGATCGCCCGTTCGCCATCGTCCCTAAGGAGCCCAAAGGATTCAAGAAGAGAGAGCCCGTCGTAGAAGGAATCATTCAACTCGAAGCCAAGGGCATCATCGTCGTTCCAGTCACCCCGGAAAAAGCCAAGGAACTGGCCGAAGCCGTCGCCAAGCCGGAAGCCAAACCATCCGAAGCCAAAACTCCCCCCGCCGGAGTTGCCAAGTCTGCGACACCCGCCCCACCCCCATCGGCCGCTGCCAAAGCCGTGAGTCCGTCCACGCCCCCCGCCAAGCCAAACATCGTGAAGACCACCCCGCCTGTGACCGTTGAAGCAAGCCGTTTGATTCCCGCCGATCAAATCGGTTATGTGGTGGACGACAGCACCTATCAAAAAGAGATTGATCGAAAAATCAATTGGAGGACAGGATGGACCGGAAGTATCACCACTGGAACCACAGTAATCCGCGCCACTCAGGATAGTTATCAATTCCTTACCGACGTTACGCTGCAACGCACCATTCCAACCGTGATCTGGCTCGATCCCAAGCTTCGAACGACCTTTCATTACACCCAAAGCGCCGGGAAGGTCTCTCAGCCCGGAACTGTCACTACCGTCACCAACATTTTCCATGTTTCCGCCGAACGCGATGAGTACTTCTCCCGACGCGGCTATTATCTACAGCAAGTCAACTTCGATCACGACACCACTCAGGGCCTCGACTTGCAGCAGATCTATGGCGCCGGCGTCGGCGTTACATTTTTCAAAAAAGAGGATAGTGAATTCGATGTGACGGCCGATCTGCACTATGAAGGACAGGCCTTCAATTCCACCGCCGACGTAACCGCATTAAATCGAAAACTCTTCGGTTCCATGGTCAGCGAGGCGTATACCCGCAAATTCGGCAAAATTACGTTCGACGAGAAAACCCTGGCGGATTTTGCCTGGAATGATGAGAATGCCTTCTCCGCTGCCGGAAACGCAGGAGTGAAATTGCCGCTCTATAAAAAACTTTCATTCTCTTTGGCGGTCATTGATAACTTCCAGAACGATCCGCAGGTTGGATATCAGAAGAATTCGTTCCAGTTCTCGACTGGGCTTTCGTTCACCCTTAAGTAGTCTGCGTCGATCGTCATCCTCTGATCGGCGCCGGGCGCAGACTAAGACGGCTTCTCTGTGGCTGGCTTGACTGCGACTGGGTTGACCTGTTGAAAGACTCGCTCTACAACCCACTCCGGCGTCACCTGCTCGCCAGACAGCAGCATCGCCGCCAGTTCACCGCCCAGCACCTGCGGCGCAATCACCACATCCGGCTGCACTAACTTGACGCGGCTCAGATGGCGCGCGTCGTTCACCGCGGCCACGGTTTTCGCTGGTCCGGCCAGCTCTTTCACCGCCAGCACGGCAAATGCGTTTTCAGAATCGTCAGCCAGCATCGCCAGTACCGCTTCCGCGTGGTGCGCTCCGGCCTCACGTAAAGTTTCCGTCATGCTGGGATCACCCACTACCACGTCGACATCCTTGTTCTCGCCTTCTTCCGGCGTTTCTCGCAGAATGCGAGTGACCGGTCGGCCGCGCTTGGCCAGTTCCCGCCAGGTATTGATGGCGAGCGGAGTGTTGCCGATAACAACGAAGTGATTTTCCCGTCTCATTCTGCTTCCTTTGCGGTTGACAATACCCTGCAGGCTTCTCCCTACCAGCGGTCCAATTACCGCCGTCAACGAAGTCGCGAAGACCGCGACCCCCAGCACAATCACCGACAACGCGAACAACCTCGCCTGTGGCGTCGCCGGAACAATGTCCCCATAACCTACGGTGCTCATCGTCACCATGGCGTAGTAAAACGCGCTGACGAGGTCCGTGATTCGCGGCTTGAACTGCGTTCCCAGGTAATAGGTCCCGAAAGTGGCGTACATAATCAACATCGCGACCGCAGTCAGTGCGAATAGAGTACTGGCGGCAATACTCGTTCGATCAAACTGTCGCCAGGTGAGCAGCAGGGAGGCCAGCACAAAGGCGAAAAAGGCCATCAGCACATGGGCGTCCGCATGCCCAGTGAAGACTGTGTTCACCACGGCCGTTGCCGCCAACATCACCGCCATCACCCACGCCAGACGGGAGCGCCACAATAATCCCAGCGCCATCGTCATCATGCCGGCGCCAATCAGCAAAGACGGCAGGCGCTTCAGCTCCAGGCGAAACCTGCCCTCAGCCAGCATCTTCAGATATTCCGGCCAGTGCGTGCCGAAACTCGCCCGCAACATCCAGTAGCCGGCCAACGCCAATAGAAGCGCCAGCGGCACATGCGGGAACCAATAATGGCCGCCTAATCCGTGATTGAGTCGTTGGGTCCGCGCTCGAAGGCGTTGCAGGTAGGTGGAGGTCATGGGCAGGACGTCGAAGAGCGATTCGGCAGGATTTCTGTTTGGAACCTTGCCAGGTCGTCTCTTTCATAAGAATAGATGATCGATTTTGCGGCCGACCAATCCCGCAGCGGCATCTGCCGGCTATCGTTCAGCCAGGTCCGCGGCAATCGAGAAAGCCGAGGTAGCAAGAAATTTGTTGACAGTCCCATCCAAAAATCATATCTTCAGTATTCAAACGATTGAAACCTTCCCCCAAGGCTCTTCCGTGCGAGTGTCAATGCCCCGTAATTTCAGCAGGAAAAGATGAAGTTGAGGTTTGGAGCCATGTGTTTATTGGCAGTTTTTGCGGCCGCCGTCCCTTCTGGGACCTCGAGCGCCCAAACCATCGTGGTTGACGTTACTCCAGGTCACGCCACCAATCACTTCATCCCCAGCAAAACTCTGGGGGCAGGCATCGATCGCATTCCCACCAACGCCATCGATCAAACTCTGGATAACCCTGCAACCCTGAAACAAGTCCTCTCTGCCGGATGGCAGCCGGTTACCTATCGCCAGAACACTGATCTCCAGGTCGAAGCCTGGCACTGGAATCCCGCCGGAACATGGAGCGATCCCGGCAAGAAAGAAGGCTACTTCACCGGCTCGGCAACCCCAACCAATTTCATTCGTTATTCCTTCGGTTACGCCCTGCCCCTTCGCGGAGATGACAGCGGCTCCGGCTATTCTCGCCTGACCGACGGCGACACCTCGACCTACTGGAAAAGTGATCCCTACCTCGCCAGCCGATTCACCGGCGAGTCCGACGCTATGCATCCCCAGTGGGCAGTCGTCGACCTGCGCAATTACGAGAACATCGACACCATCCGGATCAACTGGGCCTCTCCATACGCGACCCGCTACCTCGTGCAATATTGGACCGGCAGAGATCCCTTCGGTGGCCCGACGCAGGGAGCCTGGGTGACATTTCCTCGCGGTCAGATCGATTCCGGCAAAGGTGGCATCGAGACCATTCATCTGACGGATCAGCTTATTTCCGTTCGCTTCATTCGCATCCTGATGACGAATTCGTCCAGCACCTGCGATTCCCACGGTTCTTCCGACCCAAGAAACTGCGTCGGGTATGCAGTGAATGAGCTGTATGTCGGCACCACCACCCCTGACGGCGAGTTTCACGATCTGGTCCGTCATACCGCGGACCGCGAACATACATTTACCGTCACGTCGTCGGTCGACTCGTGGCATACTTCCGCCGACATGCTCGGGAACGCCGGAACCCAGTTGGGATTCGACCTCTTCTACAAGAGCGGAATCACGCAGGGGCTTCCGGCCATCGTTCCCATCGCCATGGTGTACGACAATCCGGACAATGCCGCTGCGGAAATCAAATACCTTGAAGCCCGTCACTACCCCATCTCCTACGTCGAAATGGGCGAAGAAGTTGACGGCCAGAATATGTCTCCAGAGGACTACGGCGCGCTTTACCTGGAATTTGCCACTGCTCTTCATCGTGTCGATCCCAACCTGAAGCTGGGCGGCCCTTCGTTTCAAGGAGAAAACACCGACATCCTGTTCTGGCCCGACCAGAATGGCAATGCCTCCTGGCTTAGCCGGTTTCTTGATTATCTAAAGTCGCACAACCGCATGAGTGACCTTGCCTTTTTCTCCTTTGAGCATTACCCATACGATCCCTGCCTTAACACTTGGGATCGCCTCTATGAGGAGCCGCAACTGGTCGCCAACATCATGCGCACCTGGTACAACGATGGCGTTCCGACCACGATGCCCATGCTGATTACGGAGTCGAACCTTTCTCCCCGCGCTACCGAGAGCATGATGGATATGTTCGGCGGACTCTGGCTGGCCGACTACATTGGCTCCTTCCTCGACGTCGGCGGCAATGGCGTGTACTACTTCCACTATCTGCCACTCAAGATGGAGGAAGGCTGTAACGGCTCCCAGGGCACCTTCGGTATGTTCACCGTGAATGCCGACTATGCCATCCAGCAACCGCTCTCCCAGTATTTCGCCAGCCGCATGATCAATTACGAATGGCTGCAGCACGACGGCGCAAGCCACACCATGTTTCCTTCCACCGGAACCTACAACGATGGCGCAGGCCACATCCTGGTCACTTCCTACACCGTGCAACGTCCCGATGGAACCTGGTCCGTGATGCTGGTAAATCGCGACCAGCACAATGCCCACCGTGTCGCCATCGATTTCAAGAACGCTCAGACCAAAACAGAAAACTATTTCTCTGGTACCGTCGACGCCGCGTACTTTGGGCCCGATCAGTACAAGTGGCATCCTGCGGAGCAGATCGTCGATCCATCGCATTTTCCGTTGGAACCGAAAAATCCATTGCAGCAGTACAAGCCAGGATTTGCAGAACCCGACGGGCCGATCAAAGATTCCACGCTGCAGGCTGATAAAGCTACAGAATTTGAACTGCCCGCATCGTCCATTGTTGTCCTTCGGGGGAAACTGAATTCCGACAGCAAATAACTCAATGCGACGCAGCAGTTTCCTGAGTCGGTTGCTCGTACGAGAGATCTGAGTTTTAATTTTTCGCTTGACGCTCTAACGCCGTTGCCGTGTACTGAAACGTTTTAAAGGGTAATTGATTTTTCGGGCTGAATCTCCATTTTTCGCTGCGAAACCCTGAGGAGATTCTTCACCAGGCACGAGGCCAAGATTCAACGCAGTAGAACCACTAAGAGAGGCGGATTGACTATGAGTACATTCGGAATGAAAGTGAAATGCCACCAGAGACTTCTATCCGGGCTGGCGTTCATCCTGCTGCTTGCGTTTCCTGCGTTGCTCCTGAGTCAAGCCTACTTTGGCACCGTTGCTGGACTGATCCTGGATCCGTCCGGAGCCGTCGTACCCGGCGTCAAGCTAACACTCACTGACGTGGAGAAGGGATATACCTTTACTGCAACGACGAATAAAGCAGGTGAGTTTACCCTGGCTTCTATTCCTCCCAGCGTCTACACCTTGACGGCGGAGATGAACGGCTTTGACAAAGCTATACGCACCGGAATCAAGGTGGACGTCACCGCCCATGTAACCGTAAACATGAGCTTGAAGCTTGCTGGAGCAACGCAAACCGTTCAAGTTTCTGCGCAGAACACGTCGCTGCAAACCCAGGATGCAACCACCGGTCAGGTCATCAACAAGAAGTTCATCGATGACTTGCCCCTGGTCGACCGCTATGTGCTCAACCTCGTGCAGTTGGCTCCGGGCGTCACCAACGTCGATGACCAGTGCGGCATCAATTGCACCGGTACCAACTTCATTTCCAACGGTAGCCGCAACTCCACCGCAGATATCCTCATGGACGGCGCTTCCATCACCAACTTTGAGCCCAACGGCGGCGTCACCAATGTCACCTACACGCCATCCGTCGCGGCCGTGCAGGAATTCAAGGTACAACAGACAAACTTCAGCGCGGAGTACGGCTTCTCCGGCGGTTCCATCATCAACATGATCACGCAGTCCGGAACCAACGTGTTTCACGGCAGCCTGTATGACTTTGTGCGCAACCAGGTGCTGGATGCCAACAACTGGTTTGCGAATTACTATGGGCAACCGATCCCTGGCCTCAGCCGAAATCAATACGGCGGCACCATTGGTGGACCCATCTTCAAAAACAAAACCTTCTTCTTCTTTGACTACGACGGAACCATCGAGTTCGACCAGACAACACCTCAGGCGGGCGTTCCGAGTGCCGCCGAGCGCACTGGCGACTTTGGCGAAGTCTGCTCTTATTACGGCGGAACCTTCGATTCCACCGGACTCTGTTCGGTTCCTCAGGGCCAGATCTGGGACCCGTATTCCGGAACGTATGACCCAAACCTGGGAGGAGCAGTGGCCGCCACCTTCATCCCCTACAACAACATGGCCACCTACGCCAGCCCTGGAAGCCCTTATTTAGCGGGAACTCCTTATCAATTGAACGGAACCCCTGGCGATCTGATCGACCCCGTCGCTCAGAAGATGATCAATTTGTTCCCCATGGCGAACATCAATAACGGCAATATTTATGACAATTGGATTGCGTCGGGAACATCCGAAAGTACAAATGAGCAGTACGACATCAAAATCGACCAGCGCTTCAGTCAATCGAACCTGCTGACAGGAAAGTGGTCGCAGGATTGGAGTCATAGCTCCCCCTACAACTGCTTCCAGAATTTCGTCGATCCTTGCGCGGGCGGACCCAACTCCACCCCGGTCCATGCCATCGCTCTCGACGATACCGAGACGTTTAGTCCGACACTGTTGTTGGATACCACCTTTGGCTTCACGCGCGGTGTGGAAAGGATCTCCACCTATCCGCCCAACGGCACCAAGAATCCTCCCTCCGATCCGCTCTCTGCCCTGGGCTTTCCGGAGTATCTGAATTCGGCTGGTTTCGTCGGGGTTCCATCCATGTTCATTCAAGGTGGTTATTTCTCCGCGGGCTACCAGAGCATGGGCTCCGATCCCTACGGCAACTACAAGCAAGGTCAGGACACCGGACAGCTGACATCCACCCTGACCAAGCAACTGGGCACGCAGGAGTTGAAGTTTGGATTTGACGGTCGCCTCCATCAGATGAACTACATCCAAACCAACGCTCCGAATGGCACTTTCACATTCAGCCAAGGTGGGAGCGCGGGGTGCCCGAACGCCGTTGCCAACTGCGGTGGCGACGCCATGGCGACCTTCTTGATGGGTTACCCCGATCAGGGCGGCTATTACGAAATCCAGTACCAGGCAGCCACTGAAAACTATCAGTTTGCCGGATACTTCCAGGACAACTGGAGAGCCACCGAAAAACTCACCTTGAACTTCGGCTTACGTTATGAGGTTTCGCTGCCCCGCACCGAGCGTCATAATCGCCAAAATTGGTTTGATCCCAGCGTGGCGTCGCCGCTTCAGGTGCCCGGAGTCGGCCCCAACGGCGGCAGCGGTCCGCTGGTTGGCGGCGAAGTCTTTGCCAGTTCCGCTCAGCGGAAGATCGTCGATACCGACTGGACGGATTGGCAGCCTCGCTTCGGCTTCGCCTACCAATTCGCTCCCAAGTGGGTGACACGCGGCGGCTTCGGCGTCTACTACTCGCAGTCCCGCTCCGGTGCCACCGGCGTTGGTCCCTACGGGACACAGGGCTTTAACCAGGGAACAAACCTCATTCCTACGTATCAGAATGAAGGCAACACGCCGTATCTCCGACTCAGCAATCCATATCCCAATGGGTTGAACCTGCCCCCAGGAAATTCCCTGGGCCTGCTCAACGATGTAGGATTTGGAGCCGTCGGACCCCTGCGCAACGAAAAGAAAACTCCGTCGGAAGAGAGCTGGTCCCTCGGCATCGAACATCAGTTCCCGTGGAGCGTCCTGGTCGATGCCGAATACATTGGGAAAAAGGGAACCAACCTTTATTTTGGCGGCGACAATCAGCTGAACATCCTGCCAATTTCCGTCGAGAACTACTCTCAAGATCAGATTGCCGCAATCCAGAGCTACGTCAACAATCCTTTCCAGGGTTACATTACAAATCCCAACAGCACCCTTTCCGGATCGCAGGTACAGCAGTTCCAGCTGCAACTGCCCTACCCGCAATTTACTTCTGTTACGACGGATGTTCCGCCTGTTGCCAGTTCCATCTACAACGCACTGCAGATTACGGCAGGGAAAAACTTCTCCAACGGCCTGCAGTTCCTGATCACGTATGTGTGGTCGAAATCGATTGACGATTCCTCAATCCAGGACGACAACACCAGTTTCCTGGGAAGTTTTGTCAGTCTGCAGGATCCCAATAGGCCCGAATTGGAACGCAGTCTCTCCACCTTTGATGTTCCACAGGTGTTCCAAGCCAGCTACGTCTATTCGCTACCGTTCGGCCGCGGCAAGGCATTCGGAAGCGATATGCCGAAGTTAGTGGACGCTTTCATTGGTGGGTGGACGACGAACGGAATATGGCGACTGCAGGAAGGACGCCCGTTGAACATGCTGACCTATGATGGAACGTCGTTGCCGACCTATGGCGCGCAACGGCCGAACATTGTCGGAACACCAAAACGCAACCATGGCCACAACTGGATCAACAATTACTTCACCAATCCAGGAGTTTTCGTGTTGCCTCCTCTGTACGCCCTTGGCAATGCTCCAAGAAGCCTGGGCTCAGTTCGCACACCCTACTTGTTCGACGCCGACCTCTCTTTGATGAAGACGTTCTCTCTGGATCGTATGCGCAAGGGGGCGTCGATCGAGGCCCGTATTGAAGCCCAAAACGCATTCAACCATCCTACCTTCGGCCAGCCGGATACTTCAGTGGATGACCCCAACTTCGGAGTCATCAGCTATACGTCCAGCAGTCCAAGACAGGTGCAATTAGGCATTAAGGGAACGTTCTAGCGCAACCGCCTGGGGAAGAATCCCGCCGGGATTTTTCCCTCCACAATCCATCACCCCGGCATGCCGCCCAGGTCTGCCGGGAGGAGTTCTCCCCACATGCGATCACTCCTGGCTCAACCCCTTCGCGCCTGTCTGCTGGCCTCGGCCATGGTTGCGATCCCAGCTTGTAGCGCGCAAGCCGCTGATAACAGCAAACCAGCCACACCTGCCGCCCCAACTATTTCCTGGGCAGGCCACACCTGGAGAGTCACCAACGGCGGCATGGCCGGCGTCGCCAAAGGAAATCCAGCCAACGTCTCCATCGATTCCCACGGCTACGTTCATCTGCGAATCGTCAAGCGAGATGGCGTGTACACCGCGGCTGAAATGTTCTCCACCGACATGATGGGTTACGGCACCTACCAATGGTGGATCCAGGGGAAAATCGACGATATGGATAAGGCCACTGTGCTCGGCCTTTTTCCCTATGGGCCAGTGCGTCACATCGGCAAGGATGCTGAGGACGAACTCGACATCGAATTTTCCAAATGGAATAACACTCTCTGCAAAGGCGCCTGCAATGCGGACTTCACCTTTTATCCCGCCACTGGAGAGATTAAGCTGGGCCCGACGGAAAGGGATTTCGAAATCAATCTGAATGGCGGAACCCTGACCACCGCGCGCCTGGTTTGGACGCCGACCAGCGTCACTGGAACCATTATGAGTGGACTGCAACCAATCGGCACCACGGCAAATGTTCTTAAGACGTGGACCTTCACGCCCACCGATCCCATGGCACGTATTCCGCAACAACCCATGCCCACTGGCATGAACCTGTGGTGTTTCAAAGTCCTTCCCTCAACCGATCAGGAAGTGGTCCTGCAGAATTTTCAATTCGTCCCGCAATAAATCTGCTTGCGGTCGAGTAGCGAATCGCCTAGCTGCGTCCCCAGAGCTTCCAATCGAGGCTGAATCGCCCGCCGCCAGCGAAGATCAATGCGATAAAGCCGGCAATATAGATCAGCATCATCTCGCAATGTTCCTGCCGCATCGCCAGGTGATGCACAAAATAAAGCGCCACGCTCATGTTCACGACAATCAGGAATGCCGCGAAGCGCGTCCCCAG
Source organism: uncultured Acidobacteriota bacterium (assembly GCA_963821145.1). GTDB lineage: Bacteria > Acidobacteriota > Terriglobia > Terriglobales > Acidobacteriaceae > JAKAAZ01. The sequence goes on along the minus strand of CAWGCV010000007.1, from coordinate 326,786 downwards.
TCCGAACACCACCAGCACCGAGCAGATCGCGTCCGACAGCAACGCAAAGATCAAGCTCGCGTGCGAACCAATGTGCAGCGGGTTCGGAAAGTGGGAAGACATCTGCGAGAAGTGGGTGATCTTCTCCAGCCCATGTTTGAAGAACAGCGTTGCTCCCAATACCACGCGCAGCACAAGCAAACCGATATCGGTCCCACCAGATCCGGATCCTGCAGACTTTGCCATGAACCTATTGTTGGACACAGTCTGCAACGCGTCAACGCATTGACCGCGAGAAGTTCCTCCATGAGCAATAAAATCTGGCGGCCCACTCTTCGGATCGAAGATGTCTGCAGAAAAACTTATCGGCGCAACATTGCGACGTTCTGGCTGCCTACGGTTTGCATTCTTTGCAGCGTCGTCAGTTCGGTCTGCACTCGCTTCCAAGCGTTGGCGTTTTTCTTGGTTGCAATCGGCGCATTCGGATCCGCGTAATACGCCAGGACATCGTGACGCAATCCGCTCGGCACGCGCCGCTCCGGGTCCGCAGTGAGCTCGTTCAGCAACTGCGCGTACGTTTTGTCAGTGAGTCTGTAGCCGCCGGGCCGCACCAGGTTGCCGGTGTCCAAATCGCGATTTGGCAGGTCGAGCTGGTGCGATGGATCTTTTGCCAGCTCGCCCAGCATCCGCTCGTAATCGTCGACGGAGCGATTCACGCTCGCGATAAACCAGCGGTCGGTTTCCGCGCTGGGTCCGCGAATCGCCAAATCGGATGCGGCTCCAATCTTCGGCACGATGCGAATCAGAAAAGCAACGAAGTGTACTTCAAATCCCGCCTTTTTCTTGTACAAGTCCCATTGGTTATCCACGCCTGCCTGCTCTTGCCGGCTAGAAAACTGCTGGTACGCCGGAGTGTGATCGGCGGGCGGGAAATCCTTGTGGTGGATCAGAACTTCCGCATGGGCAAAGGTCGGCAGCAGTTTCGATACCGCCGAGTCGTAGCTTTCAAACGCCGGCCGCGGGTGTCCCAGCACGCTGCGCAACGGCAATCCGTAGGTTTCAAAAAAGGCCCGCTCCACCAGCTTGCGTGGAACTTTGAATCCCGTCGCATGCATGTATCCCACAGGCGCAAATTCGTGGCGGCTCACCTGTTCCACATCGTAGGCAAACTCCGTTCGCACGTGAGCATGCGGCGCCTCATCGTAGGTGACAATCGGTCCATATTTTTTCCCCAGGGATGGAAACTCGATCGGCGTTGAAGGATTGGTCGCGAAACGATGGCCATCGCTGTCCCCCACATAGTGCGACAGCGCGCCCAACGCAAATGCATATTCATTCACATTGCGGGAATCGCGGATCAGGTTGTTCACAAATTCGCCCGATCGCACGTAATGTGTCAGATCGCTGAAAAATCCATGTCCGAAAGGATAATATCCAAGATCCTGGATCGTGGTCCCGCCGTACGCGTACGAGCGAGCCTCGCGCAACTTCGCTACAGTGGTGTTCGGGAACCGAGCCAGCAACGCCGGACGAATCGATCCGTGCCACGCCACGTCGACCAGGTCTTCATGCGTCAGGAAAGAGTAAGCGTCTGTCGGCTGAGGAAATAGTCCAAACAACAGCAACACGACCAGAAGTGAAACCAGGCTCAACTGAGCTCGCGCACGCAGCGCTTCACGTCGGACGCAAATTTGTAAACTTTCTTTCTTCCATACGTCGATGCCCATCGATACGTCCATTCTACGTGCATCCGATGCGGCGGGAATATTGGTACACTGGCTCCATGCTTGACGAAATCACCTTTCGGCGCCACGCGGACAGCGCTTTGGAGTCCCTGAAAAAAGCGCTCATCCTCGCAGAATCCGACGCCGACTTTGAAGTGGAAGAACAAAATGGTGTCCTCAACATCAGCTTTGAGGAGCCCCCCTCCAAGTTTGTTCTCACACCTAATGCTCCCGTCCGGCAGATTTGGATTTCGGCTCTCTCGACCAGCTTCAAACTCGACTGGGATGAGGCCGCTCAGGCTTTTGTATTTCCGAAGACCGGCGAATCCCTTAAACCGCTCGTCGCCCGCTTGATCACGGAGCATCTCGGCACTGGCCAGGTCGTCCTCAGCTAATGCGGCGAGGATCAAACACCCTACGGTAAGATGCGAATCTCTTCGCCGAAGACAGCATCCAAGGTATCGAAGCTTGGATACAAGGAGCGAAGATGCCAACCCATTCCAGCAGTCCCGATCATTCCAAGTACGATCATTCCGTTCGGCGAGAGCTGTCCGCATTTTTGCGCGGCGACCAGGCCCACGCCAGCCTCGATGCCGCGGTCAAGAACATGCCCGCTTCCCTGCTCGACAAAAAGCCTGCGGGCTCGCCGCACAACGCCTGGCAGATGCTGGAACACATCCGCATGGCCCTGCACGACCTGTTGGAGTTTTGCACTAATCCCCAGTATGAAGCGCTGCAGTGGCCGGAAGGATATTGGCCGAAAGAAGAGTCGCCGAAATCTTCCGCGGCCTGGGATCATTGCGTCGCCGCAATCCACAAAGAGCTGAAGGCTCTCGACAAACTGATCGAGGATCCGAAGACGGATCTCACCGCGAAAATTCCCTGGGGAGAAAACCAGAATATTCTGCGCGAAATTCTTTTAGCGGGCGACCACACCAGCTATCACCTCGGACAGTTGATCCTGTTGCGGAAACAGCTTGGCGCGTGGAAAGACTAGATTCTCAGCCGATCATTCAAGGTTCGGGCCCGCGAACGACTAGCTAAATGGACTCGGCGCGGATGGCCAATGTCGGCTGATTTGCCGCGTTGTGCCAATGCGGCTAGCTGCTTTCCGCAATGAATGCATACCTTCCTGCAGCTCGCCCCGAATCGCAGCCTCTTCGAGCCACTCTTCTATGCTCGGGCCCACTCATGCGCCCTGCCTGCGCGATGTCGCTCAGTCTGCGTTCAAGGAAAAGCCTGCCTCAGTGCAACCCGGTCGCCATTGCATCGTTTAGGCCCTTGAACACCGCATCGTAATGTCCGCTCTCCGCTGCGAAGCGCAACCGCTTCACATTCTCCACGCAAATCTCCGTCGCGTCGGGCTGCGTCTTCAGAATCTCCATCACCTCCGCGATGAACTGATCCAGCGGCATGGCCCGCGGATCACCTGCGCTCGAGCCCATCAGGTCCGTCGCCACATATGGCGGAATCAGTTCCACCACCTCCGTCGTCGTCTCCTTCAGTTGATATCGCAGCGACTGCGTGTACGAATGAATCGCCGCCTTGGTCGCGCAATAGGTCGGCGTCGGCGCTAAGGGCACAAACGCCAGCCCGGACGACACCGTCATAATCGTCGAATGCGGTTGCCGTTGCAGCAGCGGCGATAGTGCCGTCGTCAGGCGAATCGGCCCCAGCAGGTTGATGGCGATCGTCTGCTCTGCAACCTCCGTCTCATTTGCCGTCCGCAGATCCTCCAAGTTCATAATTCCAGCATTATTGATTAACACGTTCAGCTTTGGATATTTCTCCGCCACCCGCTTCGCGAACACCTGAATACTTGCCGCATCTTCAATGTCGAGCGTCATCCACTCCATCCCAGGATTCGCCTTCGTCGTTGCCTCCAGAATCTCCTTACGTCGCCCGGCAATCACCACGGTATTTCCCAGGGTTTGGAAAGCCTCTGCCAACCCGCGCCCAATCCCGCTGCCGCCACCCGTCATCAGAATCGTGTTTCCCGTCAATATCATTCGCTTCTCTCCCTATGCGCATACTATGGCGAACCGGCGTATCCACAAAATCGACGCCATCCAACGTATGGAAAAATCGACGATTAGCCGACCTGCCCTCGCCTACGTCGGGAATCCGACTCAGTGCCTCGTCCCCTGCTGGTTACCCCCGCATTGCGTTGCACTTCGGGTACCTCCCGGCCGCTTTAAATTGCCGGTACGCTCGAACGCCTCCGGTAGCATTAGTCTGTTAGGACAGGCTCAATACATTGGTTTACTCCGTCCAAACTGCGGCACCGCAGCGAACGAACCGCGGGCGTTTGCCATTCGGTCTCGGATTACTCGTCGCCATTGTCGCGCTGTCCGCGGCATTGTGGCCCGTAGCTCGCACATATTTGCAATCCATCGCTCTCCTGATGCAATGGAACGGAGCGTCCTTGCCCGCCATCCTGAAACCCGTCGCGGGCAGGAAAATCACCATCCAGGACGTCACCATTCCAAGCCCGAATGGACCGATTCGCGCCCGCATCTATAGTCCTGCAAATGATCCCAACGCTCCCGGGCTCGTATTTGTCCACGGCCTCAACCATCAAGGCATCGATGAAATAAAAATGAGAAGGTTCGCCAGCTGGAAAGCAGCTTCCGGTATCCGCGTTTTAACCCCGGATATGCCCGAACTGCGCGCCTACCGGATCAAGTCCTCCTCTATCGACATCATGGGGGAGTCTGCACGATGGTTCGCGCAGCAAACAGGCCATCCCGTCACTTTAATGGGAGTCAGTTTCGCCGGTGGCATGGCGCTGATGGCGGCCGCTCGCCCCGCCTATGCGTCCAGCGTTAAGACGGTTCTTGTCGTCGGCGGCTATGACGATCTCGCCCGTTTAGCTCACTTCTATGTCACTGGCAATGAGCCGCGCCCCGACGGCACCATTGAAACCGCGCAGCCCAATCACTTTGGAGCTCCATTGCTGGAGTACATGGCCCTCGCCTACCTGGTTCCCGCCGGGGATCGTGCGGCGATCGAGCCTGTCCTGAGCGCTGTCCTGTTTGACGGTCGCCCCTTGACTCCAGAGATGGAAGCCGCCCTCTCGCCGTCCCAGCGAGCCGAACTCGAGTATCTGCTCGCCAACCCTCCCGGCCGCACAAAACTGTTAGAACTCGCCAAGCAGGATGCCGTGGAATTAGCCTCCGTTTCACCCCACGGGAATCTGGCCGGCCTTTCCGCCCACGTGTTTGTGCTCCACGGCCTTGATGACGATTACATTCCCTCCGCCGAGGCGGAATGGACCGCGCACGACCTGCCGCCGGGAAAGTTGGATGGGCTGTTGATTACTCCCGTGGTGTCGCACATCATGCTGGGTGGCAAGTCCATCGTGTGGATGGACAAGTGGCGTCTAATCCACTTTATGGCTCGGGAACGCGAAGCCGAAATGGCGCAGTAGCTTTGAGCGTGGCCATTCAGCACTCTCACAGTACTACGCTGGGTCGATTCGTCGTCCTCACGCGCGGCTCCTGGATCGACGCTTCCAGCAAAGATAGCCCTTTCCGTTTGCCTCGCGCACATCCAATACCCTATGCTGAAGGGTTCTTCTCAGCTGGCTGACGCCCCAGGGGTACCGTATGTCACGAAGCACCACTGAAGATGTTTTGAAGCCTCCGCCGCCCCCAGCCGAACCCAGCCGCGACATCTCCGCCGCGGAACAACTCTGGATCGACACCACCCTGACACCCGCGCTCGCAAAATCGCCGGAGCGGCCTATCGGCGCCAACACCGGTACCAATCGCAATCCCGATGGCACTGCACGCTTCACTACGATTTCTGGCGTTCCCGTCGAGCGACTCTACACCCCCGCCGATCTTCCCGCGGACTGGGAGGAGCATACAGAGAAATACCTCGGCCAACCCGGCCAGGCTCCGTATACCCGCGGCATTCACGCCACTGGCTATCGCGGCAAGCTGTGGACCATGCGCCAGTTCTCCGGCTTTGCGACGCCCGAAGAAACAAATCAGCGCTACAAATATCTGTTGCAACAAGGCGGCAGCGGCCTCTCGGTCGCCTTCGATCTGCCTACGCTGATGGGCTACGACTCCGACCACGCCAACAGCGAAGGTGAAGTCGGCAAGTGCGGTGTCGCCATCGATTCGCTGGAAGATATGGAGATTCTCTTTTCCGGCATCGACCTGGAAAAAACCACGGTCTCGATGACCATCAATTCGCCGGCCAGTGTGCTGTGGGCTATGTACCTGGTGGTCGCGGATCAGCAGGGTGCGGACTGGAAAAAGATTTCCGGCACCTTGCAAAATGACATCCTGAAGGAATACATCGCGCAGAAGGAATATATTTATCCTCCCGCGCCGTCGATGCGTCTGGTGATCGATACGTTCGAGTTTGGCTCGCTGTTTACGCCGCGATTCAACCCCATCTCCATCTCCGGGTATCACATTCGTGAGGCGGGCGCGACGGCGCTGCAGGAACTGGCCTTCACCATCTACGATGGCGTCGAATATGTGGAATGGGCGGTTCGCCGCGGCCTGGATGTTGACGATTTTGCGCCTCGACTCAGTTTCTTCTTCAACTCCCACAACGACTTCTTTGAAGAAATTGCGAAGTTCCGCGCCTCCCGCAAACTCTGGTACCGCCTGATGACGGATCGCTTTCACGCCAAGCAGGCGCGCTCGCAGTTGATGCGTTTCCATACCCAGACCGCCGGCGTTTCGCTTACCGCGCAACAGCCAATGAACAACATTGCGCGCGTGGCCATTCAGGCTCTCGCCGCCGTTTTGGGTGGTACACAATCGCTACATACCGACTCCTACGATGAAGCGCTCGCACTGCCGACCGAGGAAGCGGCGCGCATCGCGCTTCGGACCCAACAAATTCTGGCATACGAGTCGGGAGTCGCCCAGACGGTCGATCCACTTGGAGGTTCCTACTTTGTGGAGAACCTCACGCTGAAGATGGAGCATGGCGCATGTGAATATTTCGACAAGCTGGATGCAATGGGTGGCATGGTCCACGCCATTGAACAGGGCTTCCCGCAGAAGGAGCTCGCCGAGTCCAGCTATCAATATGCGCGTGCCGTCGAAGCCAAAGAAAAAATCATTGTTGGCGTCAACGATTTTGTCGTCGAAGAAACTCCGCAGCAGATTCTCTACATCGACGAGAGTGTACGTGAATCGCAGACAGAAAAATTGAAGCGACTTCGTGCTCGCCGTTCTGGGGCGGATGTCAGCCGCACCTTGAGCGCGCTCCGCCAGGCCGCTGCCCGCGAACCGCAAGCGGAAAAAGGGAAAATCTCCGACGCCAACACCATGCCGTATATTCTGGATTGTGTCCGAGCCTACGCGACCGTCGGCGAGATCTGCGAAGCATTGCGCGATGTGTATGGAACCTATGAAGAATCCAGTTGGACATAAAAGTCTTTTTAGCAATTCTTTATCGCTTCTAAGAACAAAATTGCACGAGGAAACCTTTGACAACCAATCCGAACGTTAAGCCGGAGCATGAATTTCCCATCCGCGTCCTGGTCGCCAAGCCCGGCCTTGATGGTCACGACCGCGGTGCCAAAGTGATCGCGCGCGCGCTGCGCGATGCCGGCATGGAAGTCATCTACACCGGTCTGCGTCAAACACCGGAAATGATCGTCAATGCTTCCATTCAAGAAGACGTGCAATGCATCGGCCTCAGTATTCTCTCTGGCGCGCACAATGCAATTGTGCCTCGCCTGATGGGGCTGCTGAAGGAACGCGGTGCCGACGACATTCTGGTTGTTCTTGGCGGTACCATTCCCGCGCAGGATATTGATTTTCTCAAGCAGCAGGGCGTCGCCGCCATCTTTGGTCCGGGCACTCCGCTTGAAACTACGGTGGAGTTTATCCGGGCGAACGTCAAGCCCCGCGGCGTACCCGCGTAGCGAAAAGCTGTTTCATATTTTCCCTATTTGCTGCGCCACCGCACGATAGTTTCCTGTGGAAAATTCACGAACAAGTCACTTGCCATTTGCAAGTAAACTTTGCTATTGTTTTCCATGTTACTTGCAATCCGCAAGTAACAAAGCGAGACCTGTTTCATGCCTGAAAGATCAAAATCGCGATCTCGATCCGGCTGCCCCGTCAGCATGTCGCTGGAGCAGTTCGGCGATCGCTGGTCGCTGCTGATTATTCGCGACATGATGGTCCGTGGATATCACACCTTCAAGGAATTTCAGGAATCAGGCGAAGGCATTTCCTCCAACGTCCTTTCCGATCGCCTCCGAACGCTTGAGGCTGCCGGCATTTTGACCACCGAGCCGGATGAGAATGACGGGCGACGGTTGAATTATCGTCTGACGCAGAAAGGCATTGATCTTGCGCCCGTAATGTTGGAACTGCTGATCTGGGGAGCGAAGTATGAATCGACCGCAGCACCCTGCGCGTTGATTGTGCAGATGGAAAACTGCCGCGAACAGGTGCTCGCCGAAACCGTCAAACGTTGGCGGGAACGGGATTCTAAGCCTTTGATTCCTCGCTTTGATGAATTACCGCAAGACAATCCCACGCGAAACAGTGAAAGGAGAAAGAAATGAGTGGTGTACGCGTATTGGTGGGGACAAGAAAAGGTGCGTTCGTTTTGACGGCGGACGGGAAACGCAAGAATTGGGATGTGAGCGGCCCGCATTTCGGCGGTTGGGAGATGTATCACCTGAAGGGATCGCCCGTTGATCCCAATCGCGTGTACGCTTCGCAAACCAGCGGATGGTTTGGCCAATTGATTCAGCGCTCCAACGACGGCGGCAAAACATGGGAGCCCATGAACAACAAGTTTGTCTACGATGGCATTCCCGGCACACATCAGTGGTACGACGGTACCCCACATCCATGGGAGTTCAAGCGCGTGTGGCATCTCGAACCGTCGCTGACCGATCCCGACATGGTATACGCCGGCGTGGAAGATGGCGGGCTGTTCCGTTCGACCGATGGTGCACAGTCATGGCAGGAGATGTCGGGGTTGCGCAAGCACGGGACCGGGCCGCAGTGGCAACCAGGTGCGGGTGGACTTTGTCTGCACACAATTCTGCTTGACCCGGAGAATCCGAGGCGGATTTATATTGCAATTTCCGCCGCCGGCGCCTTTCGCACCGACAACGGCGGCGAGACGTGGAAGCCGATTAATCGCGGATTGCATTCGCAATACATCCCCGACCCGAATGCCGAAGTGGGACATTGTGTGCATCACATCGCGATGCATCCCTCACGCCCAAATGTCTTGTTTATGCAGAAACATTGGGACGTAATGCGAAGCGACAATGGCGGCGATACCTGGCAGGAGGTCAGTGGGAATCTGCCGACCGATTTTGGATTCGCCATTGATGTGCACGCGCACGAACCGGAAACGCTGTACGTCGTGCCGATCAAGAGCGACTCGGAACATTATCCGATCGACGGCAAGCTGCAGGTGCATCGCAGCCGCTCCGGCGGCAACGAGTGGGAGGCGATGACCAAGGGCCTGCCGCAGCAAAATTGCTACGTGAACGTGTTGCGCGACGCCATGTCCGTCGACTCGCTGGACGACTGCGGCATCTACTTCGGCACCACCGGTGGCCAGGTCTATTGTTCCGCCGATGCAGGCGACAGTTGGAACCCAATCGTGCGCGACCTTCCCGCTGTACTTTCGGTGGAGGTTCAGACTCTGCGATGAGGTCGACGGTCCGAATCGAGTTGCCGGCGCACTTGCGGACGCTGGCAGGCGTCGGTCGCGAAGTGAGTGTCGACGTGGAGGGGACAGCGACGCTTCGCGCGGCCATCGATGCGCTGGAGGCTCGCTATCCCATGCTGTGTGGAACCATTCGCGATCAGGTCACACATCAACGGCGACCCTTCCTGCGTTTCTTTGCCTGCCAGGAAGATCTATCGCACGATTCACCGGACACCCCATTGCCCGAGGCCATTGTTCTTGGAAAAGAACCTTTGATTGTGCTGGGAGCGATCGCTGGAGGATAGGCGAACCTTGTACCGGCAAAATTGCAGTCATTTCCCTTGGCAAATTTTCGCGATTCAGGAGAGAGAACATGCAAAAAATCACCACCTTCTTATGGTTCAACGATAAAGCTGAAGAGGCGGCCCAGTTCTACACCTCGATATTCAAAAACTCCAAGATCGGAACCATCACCCGCTATCGGGAGGCCGCGGCAAATGCCTCAGGAAGGCCACCAGGATCGGTGATGACCGTCGTATTTCAGCTCGACGGACAGGAATTCATCGCGTTGAATGGCGGGCCGCACTTTCAATTTACGGAAGCCGTCTCATTGGTCATCAACTGTGATACGCAAGCAGAAATTGACAACTTTTGGGCGAAGCTTTCAGCCGGCGGCCAGGAAAGCCAATGTGGTTGGCTCAAAGATAAATATGGTTTGTCGTGGCAAATAGTTCCGGCGCAGATAGAGCGATGGTTGGGCGATGAAAACCCAGAAAAATCTGCGCGAGTCATGGGCGCCGTCTTGCAAATGAGAAAACTCGATATGAAAACAATACAGGCTGCATACGATCACGCGTGATCCGACCCGCATGCGATCCAGTGGAATGAATCGAACGGCTTGCGGGGGACTAAAGATTGTTTGAATCGATGCGCGTTTTGGCAACATCCTCAGTGTGCCGTCGCCCTATGTCGAATTGCGGACGGCAAATTCAAAACAATTACAACGGAGAGCTCGAATGAAAATTGTCGCGATCATCGCTCGCATCCTGCTGGGACTGACGTTCTTTGTCTTCGGCATGAATGGATTCCTGAACTTTATGCATGCGCCACTGCCTCCCGGCATGGCTGGGACCTTTCTCAGCGCGCTCGTGGCCAGCCACTTCATCTATTTTGTTTCCGCCGCGCAGGTGATCGCGGGCGCGCTGCTACTGGTCAACCGATTCGTACCGCTGGCGTTGGCGCTGCTCGCCCCTGTGCTCTACAACATTCTTGCTTTTCACATCACCATGCAGCCCAGCGGCTTGTTGCCGGGCGTTATCTGCTCCATTCTCTGGCTGATTTTGGTTTGGAGACTGCGCGACTACTTTGCGCCCTTATTAGTACAGAAGGCAGTTGAGAAGTAGGTCCCACCAATATTCCAATCTTTGTCGCACCAGGAGACGATCATGGAAGTAAATCCATATCTCAATTTCAATGGCAATTGCGAAGAAGCGTTCAAGTTTTACGAGAAGCACCTTGGCGGAAAAATTGAAACGATCCACACCTTTGCTGGCTCTCCAATGGAGAGTCAATTACCGCCGGAGTGGCGAAACAAAGTGATGCACATTCGCATGAAGGTCGGCATAACAGTGCTGATGGGATCTGATGGGCCGGGAGATCGTTATCGGGCGCCGCAAGGATTCTCAGTCTCGCTGAACCTGAAAGACCCTGCTGAAGCGGACAGGGTCTATGCCGCCTTGTCGGCAAACGGGGAGGTTCTTATGGCGATCCAGCAGACGTTTTGGGCAAAGCGATTCGCCATGTTTACCGATTCATTCGGTATTCCGTGGATGATTAACTGCGAGTAGGCCTCGCGATTCCCAAGCTGAGAGCGCCGTCTGAGAACAACCTCAATCGCGACGCAGGGCCCGCACATATTTTTCTGGAAGCACGCGTTTCGTCAGGGTGTGGTCGGTGACAACGTGGGTCGTTTCACCTTCGGCGAGTAACTGCTGGTCAGTCACACGCACGACGCGATAGCGGAATTTCAGAACAGCGCCGCGAACACCTGTCACGACCGTCGAGATATCAAGTTCGTCATCGTAACGAGCCGGAGCCTTGTAACGACAATTCGCCTCGACGACCGGAATGAAACAGTCGTCTTCAATCTCCATGGTTTTGTAATCGAAGCCGAGTTGACGCAGCAATTCCACACGTCCAATTTCAAACCAGACTAGAAAATTCGAATAATAGACGACTCCCATCTGATCGGTTTCCGCATAGCGCACGCGCAGGCGGACTTCACCTGTCACGCCATTCCCGCTGGCATTCGATTCGTTCACGCGTACTTTTCCTCAAGGGTGGACAGGGGTCTTACTACGTTTTCGAGAGGGCCACTCGGGTGTGCGTCGCTCCAGAAATGCCGATACTCCTTCGCGAAAGTCTTCTGTGCTGCGTGCATTCGCGTTCATTTCGACAGCTGCCTTCAACTGGCGGTCGAGCCGATCCTTCACATGCGCGGATAACAATTGCTTGGTGGCGCGCATAGACTCTGGGCTGTTCTTGATAAGTTGACGCGCCAGGCGCAGGGCTCGCTCCATCAGGCTGGTTTCGCGCACAACTTCATTTACCAGGCCCATCTGTTCCGCTTCTTCCGCGGTGATCAAGCGCGCTGTCAACAGCAAATCCCGGGCATGTTTTTCGCCTACCTGCAGAGTCAGAAATGCGGAGACGATCGCAGGAATAAATCCGATGCGCGCTTCTGTGTATCCGAACTTCGCTTCAGGGACCGCCAGGGTGAAGTCGCAAACAGTCGCCATTCCCATACCACCGGCAATCGCATGTCCATTGACTGCGGCGATGGTCGGGAGCGGCAAGTCATACAGCCGGCGTAGCAACAATGCAATGCGTTCCGCATCGACATTGTGCTGAGGAACTGTATTTTTCAGCAGAGACTGCAGGTGTTCCAAATCGAGACCCGCACAAAACGCCGGACCTCTGCCGGTGAGGATGAGCACGCCGGAATTTCGATTTGCCAGGCCATCAAAAATCGCGATCAACTCGTCGATCATTTGAGGAGTGAGTGCATTGCGGCGCTCTGACCGGTTGAGCGTGACAGTAATGACGTCGTCCGCGTCCGCCACGTACAGCGTTTGGTATGACATCCTGGCTCCTAAAGCGATACTCGTGCAAATCCATAGTAGAGGATGGATTCGCGCAAGTCACTTTCGCCACGCCTGGACTTTTGCTAACTGGTTTGTGGAGGTAAGCGATTCAATTCATGGCTGCGAACTTCGTGCAGGCGCTGGTCACCGGAGGCGGAAGCCTCACCAGAAATTGCGTAGGCTATAGCCGCGCCAATCAGCGCCGGAATAATGAAGGCATGGCCACCCGTAGCTTCCGCGACGAACACCACCGCGGCCAATGGCGTTTTATATCCGGCGGCGATGAACGACGCCATACCGACCGCCGCATATAGTTCGACAGAACTGGAGTGAACGATTGATTGCGCGAAGGCAGTGCCGAAGCTTCCGCCCGTCAAAAAGAGCGGAACAAACATTGCGCTGACGCCGCCACTGGCAAGCGTAAACAGAGTGGCCGCGAGCTTCAACACACCGAATACGACTAGCTCCAGCGAACCGTGATGGTGGCCGAGAATCTCTCCAACCGCTTCGTAATTCGCGCCCAGAGGAACCAGCGATCCGCGATAGAGCGCGAGAAAAATCACACCGCAAAGTCCCGTGAGAAACCCGCCCAGAGTCAGCTTGATCCAATGCGGAATCGCCCAGTGCACCATAAAAACGCGAGCGCGGCGGAAGGTGATGGTGAACGCCATGGCAATCAATCCGATGAGAGCACCAAGGAGCGCACACCATAGAAGATCACGGCCGGTAAAAGAATTGGCGCTGGCAAAGTTAAAGAGCGGCGCGGCACCTAGAAAAAATGCCAGCGTCACGTAGGAAACCACCGATGCAATGAGCGAAGGCAGCAATGCCTCATGCGCCAGGTCATCTTTGTATGGCATCTCCAGCGCGAAGACGAGTCCAGTCATGGGCGCGCGAAATACCGCTGCCATGCCGGCAGCCGCGCCGCTGATCAGCATAATGCGGCGATCGCGCGATTCCAGTCCAAACCGTCGCAGCTTCTTAAAAAGCCACGAGCCGACGGCCCCTCCGCCGTAGATGCTTGGCCCCTCAAGTGCTGCGCTGCCGCCGAATCCTACTGTCGTAATTGCGGCCAATATTTTCGGCAGGAAAGAGCGCACATCGATGTTGCCCTCGTGCTCGTGATAAGAACGAATAATCTCCTCAGTCGAATGTTCATTCGGATCGGGCGTAAGGAACTGCATGATGAGGCCCGTCACCGCAAAGGCTGCTGTCATCACCGGAAGAATCGTCCAGGGTCGCCGCAGAAAAAGATGCAGCACCAGAGGCCAAAGCTCCTTCAGGATGACGACCGCAATCCCCGTGACTGCAAGCCCGGTGGTGATGCCGATGATGGGCGCAATGATCAGCCATTTATGCAGGTCGCGCGTATAAGTGGCAGCCAAATCGTCCGCGACTCTGGGAAAATACTTGCGCAGAAGGGGATGCTGAATCAGCCGAAATCTCCGCTTACGCTGGGAATAATTCTCTGGGTCTTCCATCACAGTTTTCCCGTACATGATTTTTCCCGGCTGGTGCACGGCAGTCCTTGCGTTTCCGTTCGCAATACGGATTGCAGCGAACGGATCAGCAAAGGGCCTCGCACTCGGAGTTCCTGCAGATGGACCTGCGACAGTCGATTGAGCAGCTTCTGTCCGCGCGGCGTAGCTCGCAGACCAACGCGGCGGCGGTCCGCCGGGTCCGTCGCCCGCTCGAGCAAACCTTGCTGCACGCATCGATCCACCAGCTCAACAACCGTGTTGTGCTTCAGGCCGAGCGCTTCTGCAGCATAGGCAATCGAAGGCGAGTGGTCCGCAGGAACACCCGCCACCGCCAACAAAAGCTGATGCTGCTGCGGATGGAGACCAGCCTGGTTCGCAGCATTCTCGCTGACCAGCTGGAATTTCCTTAGCTGACGGCGAAATGAAGCAAGGGCTTGATGGAGAGATTGATCTGGGTCTTGACGGGGTGGCCGTTTGCTCACATCAATATTCTATCGTATTACGATAGATTCCGGCGAATTAGCTGGAGGCGAAGCTCTACTGCAACGGCGGCCCATATTCCGCCGAAATCTGACGCGTGCGAGCCAGCAGATCTGTCAGCGATCCTAACTCTGGCAGCTTGGCGCCCGCACTGCGAAGCGCGGCCAGGGCCTGCTCGGTCGCGATGTTGCCAACCAGCGTATCCTGCGCGAACGGACATCCTCCCAGACCACCCATCGCCATGTCGAAGCGCCGGCAGCCTGCACGATACGCGGCCACAATCTTCTCTTCCACCTGGTCGGGTCGCGCATGCAGATGCACCCCAAACTCCGTGTGATCATCGGTGGCGAGAACTGCGGACACGACAGATGCAATCCGTTCTGGATCCGCCACACCGATCGTGTCGGCGAGAGAAATCTGCTCAACACCCATTTCAATCAGCAAGCTGCAGCCTTCCATCACCTCGTCGAGACTCCACGGATCGCCATACGGATTGCCGAAGGCCATCGATATATAGACGGCCAAGTCGATGCCGGCTTGATAGGCCAGCTCCGCAATTGCGTCGAGTGCATCGAGCGATTCCTCCGGCGTTTGGTGTTGGTTGCGCTCGAGGAATCCCGGCGAGATGGAATATGGAAAGCCCAGGGTGTGCACGGATTCCGTCGCGATGGCGCGTTCCGCCCCTCTTTCATTCACCACAATGCCGATGATGTCTACTTCTTCAGGAGCTTGCAATAGGCGCAGCACCTGCTCCGAATCTTCCATCTGCGGTACTGCTTGTGGCGATACGAAAGAGACCGCATCAATGTGCTCGAACCCGGCAGCGATCAGCTCACGAAGATACGAGGCCTTCACATCCGCAGGAATAATTTTCGGCAATCCCTGCCAGGCATCGCGGGGACATTCGATAATTTTGGTTTCGTCGCTGATCATGGGTTTTGCATTCTGGCGCTTCGATTATGTTTGCAAAATTCCCGGATTGAATCGGGGAACGTCAGGATTGAGCGCGGCCGCTTCGAGCGCCATCCTCAAAAAGTCGCGCGTTTTTCGGGGATCGATAATGGCGTCCACCCAGAGTCGCGCAGCCGCATAGCGAGGATCGGTCTGCTCATCATAAGCGGCTTTGGTGGAGTCGAACAGCTCCTTCTTTTCTGCTTCGCTGAGTGCGTGCCCCTTGCGCTCCAGTTGTTTGATTCGCACCTCAACCAAAGTGTTGGCGGCGGAAGCTCCGCTCATCACCGCATATTTCGCCGTTGGCCATGCAAAAATGAATCGCGGATCGTAAGCCTTTCCGCACATGGCATAGTTCCCCGCCCCGAATGAACCGCCAACAATGACAGAAATCTTCGGCACCACGCTATTCGAAACAGCGGAAACCATTTTGGCACCGGAACGGATGATTCCGTTCCATTCCGCGTCGCGGCCGACCATAAATCCGTTCACGTCGTGGAGAAAAATCAGCGGGATCAGGTTCTGATTGCAATCCATGATGAAACGCGCAGCTTTGTCGGCAGAGTCGGGATAAATGACACCGCCAAACTCCATATGCTTTTCGCCGGTATGGCTGATCTGAGTTCGGTGCAGTTTTTGGTTGGCGACGATGCCGACCGCAAAACCGCCAATGCGCGCGTAGCCGCAAAGCAATGTCTGGCCGTAGTCCGGCTTGTACTCGTCGAAGCGCGAACCATCAACAATTCGAGCAATCACGGCGTGCATATCGTAACTTTGCGAGGCAGCCGCGGGGTCAGGGTTGACGATGCCGAGCAAATCATCCGCGGAATATTTTGGAGCATCCGTCGCTTCGTCATAGGCGACGCGATCGAACCGCGCGGTCGCAGGATGTCCGAGTCGCGAGACTAACGACCGCAGACGCGCGAGGCAGAGATGATCGTTCGGCTCTTTAAAATCGACCGTTCCGGAGATTTCCGAATGCATAGTGGCGCCGCCCAGCTCCTCCGCCGACACCTTCTGGCCAATGGCCGCCTGCACCAGCGCGGGCCCGGCAAGAAATAATCCGCTGCCCTCCGTCATCAACACGTGATCAGTCATCACCGGCAGATAGGCACCGCCGGCCACGCACATTCCCATGATGGCGGTCATCTGCGGAATGCCTCGCGCAGACATGACCGCGTTGTTGCGGAAGACGCGGCCAAAGTCATCCTGATCGGGAAAGACATCTTCCTGCAGCGGCAGAAACACGCCGGAGGAATCGACCAGATAGAGCGTGGGAATGTGATTCTCGAGCGCGATGTTCTGTGCACGAATTACCTTCTTCGCGGTCATGGGAAAAAACGCTCCAGCCTTGACCGTAGCGTCGTTGGCGATGATCATGACGAGACGGCCAGCGACTCGTCCCACGCCGGTGACTGTACCTGCCGCCGGCGCGCCGCCATATTCGACGTACATGCCGTGAGCCGCATAGATGCTCAGCTCCTGAAACTCCGCGCCAGGATCGAGCAGCAGGTCGAGGCGTTCGCGCACGGTAAGGCGCTGCTTCTTGTGTTGCGCTTCAATCGCCTTGGCGCCGCCGCCCTGACGGATCACCGCCTGCTCCGCATCGAATTCCGCCAGCAGGTTGCGCATGGCAGATACGTTCGACTGGAAGCGCTCACTGCCAGTATCAACGGCGGAGGAAAGCACATTGGGCAGCGAATCGTTCGGCGGTTGGGATGAAGAGATCGTCATAGGCAGCGAGACACAGTCGGAGCCTGCTCAGCATAGAACACCGCACAGTCCTGCGCAAATGCGGCCAAGCGTTCTGCGCGGAGGAGCGATAGACTCATCTGTCAGGAGCAAATCATGGCGGAACAGCAGGCGGGGGGATTCTCCGACTTCGAGCGGGTCCAGGTATTGCTGCATGAATATGATTCGCTGCGCGACGAAATCCAACAGCGCATCGCGCATGTGTATCAGGTTGTGATTATTTGCGCGGTGCTGGCGACGTGGCTGCTTGGCCGCACCATGGACGGGCGCTTCTGGTTTGGGGCGACATTTATCCTGCTTTTGATTGCGGCGTTCGGCTGGTTCAATGGCGAGGACATCAAACGTGCTGCCGCCCAATTGCGCTCGATTGAGCAGCATGTCAACTACTTGTCGGGTGAAGATCTATTGACTTGGGAAACGCACTATGGCGGCGCTATCGCCGGGTACTGGGGTCGACCGCGACCGGCGCACGTGGGTAAGCGAGCAAAAAAACTGCGTCCCAAGACTCCTGAATAAAACGGCCCCGCGTGCTGTTCCTACGTCAGCAGCGTGACCGCGCCACTGCCGATGTCGTAATATCCGGCAACAACCTTCAGGCCACCGTCCTTGATTTTTTCAGAGACAACCGTCGAAGCCTGGCTCAAGAGCTTCGCCTGAATTTTCGCGTTCGCCTTGGTGACAGCTTTGTAGTCCGGGCCCGCTTGGTCTACGGCTGGCTGAATGTGCGGATACAGCACGCTGATCTGCCCGGGGACGGACTTGCCCGCGACGGCTGCCTTGACGGCGCCGCAATTACTATGGCCCAGAACCAGGATTACCTTGGTGCCGAGCACGGCGACTCCATATTCCAGGCTGCCAATGATCTCCGGCGTAATAATGTTGCCGGCAACACGCGTGACAAAAAGGTGGCCAATCGTCTGGTCGAAGACAATCTCGACCGGCACACGAGAATCGGCGCAAGACAACACCGCAGCGTAGGGTTCCTGTTTCTCTTCCAGGTGCTGCTTCAAAATCGCCACGTCATGTTCGTGCGCGGTGGTTTTGCCGCTGACAAAGCGTCCGTTACCGTCCATCAGTTCCTTCAAAGCCGCATCCGGCGTCGTTGTCGATTGCGCCGACACCGAATGTGGACTGAGAAAGCTGTGGGCGGTTTCGGCGGCGACTCCAGCCGTCACGATACCGGCAACGGCGGCAGCAGAACCGCGCAGGAAATTACGACGCGACTGTTGTGTGGAATCGGGCGATATCGGATTGGACGACGTTGTGTCTGGCATGGAAGAACTCCTTGATACATGGACGGCGCATTAGTGCGATTCACTGAGTCTGCGTCCCGCGGCTCACCTGGCGGTTCGACGAAGTGCATACCTGCCCTCCGCATCGCAAAGGACGGGCAATCATTAGTACTAGTTAACTGCAGCTACGCCGTGTGCCGGCCGCGTTCCTGCTGTTGGCTGGCCAGGGAGCGTTCTGCCGTGCGGGTGCTGATCACGCGCTCTTCAGGAGTGCGAATCACGCCATAGATGCCTGCGGCAATCGCGGCACCGATTAATGGGGCGACGATGAAGAGCCAGAGTTGCTGCACCGCCCAACCTCCAACAAAAAGGGCCGGACCGATGCTGCGCGCCGGGTTCACTGAAGTGTTGTCGATCGGAATGCCCACCAGGTGGATCAAGGTGAGGACCAGCCCGATTGCAAGACCAGCAAAGCCGACCGGAGCTTTGATGTCAGTGGCTCCCAGGACGGTCAACACCAGGAAGGCAGTCAGGATGATTTCCGCAATGAAGGCTGCCGACATTCCATAGAGGTCC
The DNA here is from genome assembly GCA_963821145.1 of uncultured Acidobacteriota bacterium. Taxonomy (GTDB): domain Bacteria; phylum Acidobacteriota; class Terriglobia; order Terriglobales; family Acidobacteriaceae; genus JAKAAZ01. Next base: position 307,806 of record CAWGCV010000007.1, on the reverse strand, counting down.
GGAGAATGCATGCCGAACCCGTTGGCTCCCAGCCCGCCGACGGAAGCGTAATAGCCGCCGGGAACATCGCGAGCGATCGCTAAAATAAGCGCGGCTGCAATGATCGCTCCAACGATCTGCGCAATGACATACATCGCAGCATCCTTGCCGCCGATTTTTCTCGACAGCAAAACTCCGAACGTGACAGCAGGATTAATGTGGCAACCGGAAATGGGTCCGATGGTATAGACCATGGCGAGCAGGGAAAGTCCGAAGGCAAACGCGACACCTTCAAAGCCGATGTGTTTGCCCGCAAATACGGCACTGCCAACGCCGCCAAACACCAGCACGAATGTCCCGACTAACTCCGCAAAATACTTTTTCATGAAGAATCCTCCGGAAGGAGATCAAGCAGGAAATCAACTGAATATACACCCGATTGATAAGGAGGAACTATGAAAAAACTCGCATCACAAGCTCACGACCTCGCCTTTGCGAGCTAAGGCGAGGCCATTGAGCAGCAGAAATGAAGTACGATTTGCGACTGTTTAGTGGCCGTCGTTGTCGCCATCGCTATCATGGCTGGCGGCAGTGTGGGCTTGCGAACTGAGGCTGACGGTGTCGGGTTGTACGCTTGCGGACGGATTCGATGCTGGGGGTGCTGCAACCGCAGTTTGCGGTTTGGCCTGCACTGCCTGGGCTTGCTGCACTGGCATAGGTGACATCGAGATGGGACTGAGCATTCGGCAAATCCTCCTGCCAGGTTCATCGGCGGAATGAACAAAACCGATAGCCCGCCCCTCAAGGAGACCCAAGGCACTCCGTTTCGAACCTTACGACGTCACGCCAGCTAGGCCCAATTCTTCCGCGTGCTGCTGCATCGCCGCCAGGCAAAAAGCCACATGGTCCGGTAGCGCGATCCCCAGCTCTTCGGCTCCATGAACAATGTCGTCTCGGTTGACGCCACGGGCAAAGGCCTTGTCTTTCATTTTTTTCAGGACAGACGGCACGTTCACGTCACGGATGGATTTTGTTGGCTTGACCAGCGCGTTGGCGGTCAGAAATCCCGCCAGTTCGTCGCAGGCAAACAGGACTTTATCCAAATGTGACTCGCGCGGCGTGTGGGTGTACTCCGCATGGCCCATGATGGCGTGCCGAACTTCTTCCGGCCATCCCTGCTCCGCCAGGATGCGATTGCCAATCCACGGATGTTCTTCCGGTGAGGGATATTTCTCGTAGTCGAAGTCATGCAGCAGGCCAGTCACGGTGTAGGTTTCGACCAGGGCATGTCCCTCGTCGGGTGGCAAGCCAAGTTCGGCTGCTCTTTGCTCGCCGTAGGCACGAACACAGACTTCGACACTGAGAGCATGCTTCAACAAACTCGAGGACTGCGTGTACTGGTTCAGCAGGCGCCAGGCGGCTTCTCGATCGTGGTTCAGATGTTCGTCCTTTTTGCTTAAGGGTGATTCAGGCGATCCCTCGCCGGAAAAGAGGCTTGAAGTTACTTCGGGCATCTGGCACATCTCCTTGGCTTATGATCCACGAAAATCGGGGCCTTTTCGGATCATTTTTGGGGTATTTCAGCCTTTTCATCATTTTTATCTTGACAAGTCGCTGATTTCCTTGCAGCTTATCAAAAGACGCATGCCGTAAGCATGCGACGGATGTCAGCTCTGGCCTCCGTAAAAGAATCTATGGCAACTATGATGGCTCCCGTTGCTTCGAGGGAGGTTCTACGTTGCGATCGCTGCAACCTGGTGCAATTTAGCACCAGCAACCTGCTTTGTCGACGCTGCCGAAAACCCTTAGAAGTAGCTGAACCCGAACCTATAGTGTCCTCGGAAGTCGAGGTCATGGGGACACGTGCGCCGGGCAACCGGCAGTCCAAAGTCGCCGTGCGTCTGCGAGAGATTCGCAATGCCCGGCACTTAAGTCAACGGCAACTCGCAGCCCGGCTGGAGGTACCGCGCACCTACATCTCGAAAATCGAGAATGGTCGCGCGATGCCCACCCTGTCGTCGCTGCAGCGGCTGGCTAATGCCTTATCAGTACCCATGTCGGAAATGGTGCATGACGCGCGGTATGAGCGGGAACGCGAAATTGCTGCCATGATGGAAGATCCTTTTCTATCGGAAATCGCACAGTGGGCTGCTGGACTCGATAACCTGCATCGCGCCATGGTGCTGGGTCATATTCGGGAAATGGCAAGCGGCGGCCGCCGAACGGCCTAGAACCTGCTCCCCCAGCAGGCCTAAGACCACGCCGCCAACCCAGTACAGCCACGATAATATTTGCCGAAACCGTGGCTGACGGCAGGCGTACCAGCATCCAATTTGCGACCCCTCTTCGCACTATGCTACGGTCGAAGCAAGTTGAGGTATTTCCCCTTGTCCAGCGTAACCGGACCCAGCCGAATTCATGAATTGTCTGCGGACGAGCTCGCCATCTACCGGCAGCTGGATCCCGAGCAATTGCCGAAGCACATCGCCATCATCATGGATGGCAATGGGCGATGGGCGGGGCAACGCCGGCTGCAGCGCTTTTTCGGCCATCAGCAGGGCGCGGAATCGGTACAGTATGTTGTCGAAACGGCCTCGCGCATCGACTTGCCGTGGCTGACGCTCTACGCCTTCTCTTTGGAAAACAATCTGCGCCGACCGGAAACGGAAGTCAGTTTCCTGATGCGCCTGCTGCGCACCTACCTGGTGAACAACGTCAAGCGGATGAACGATAACAACGTCCGCATCGCCTACATCGGACGGATTAAAGATCTGCCGCAGGAAGTCCAGGAGACCATGCAATGGGCGGCCGAACAGACCGTGCGCAATACCGGCACGACTCTGACGCTGGCGTTGAATTACGGCGCGCGCGTGGAGATTGTCGACGCCGTGCGGGATGCGCTGCGAAAAATTGCCGCGGAGCAGAACGGCCAGCTTTCGCTTGAAGAGCTGCTGTCAAAATTCGACGAACAGCACATTTCTCAGGCGCTTTATACCGCCCACATGCCAGACCCCGACCTGGTGATTCGCACCAGCGGTGAAATGCGCATCAGCAATTTTCTTTTATGGCAGATTGCGTACTCTGAAATTTATGTGACGGATCGTTTCTGGCCGGACTTTCGAGGCAAGCATTTCCTTGACGCGATTCGCGAGTACCAGTGCCGAGAACGTCGTTTCGGCGGTCTTGGCAATGCGCCGAAAGCCAAGCCCGTTGAGCCGGAACAAGTCCTCGTCCGTTAGAGGATTTCCCTCCACCGCTGCCTAATCATGAACAACCGGCCTGCACGTTACATTCCTTCAAATCCCTTCCCTGAAAAGCTCCGCACTGTTTCTCCATTCATACGATAATGGTCAACAGGCTCAATCCATCCCAAGGTCACAGTTGTCCGCTGTGCGTGCACGCGGCAGGTAGAGAGAACTCGATTTAATGAAACGTATTCTTACGGCGGTCATTTTGATTCCGCTGGTATTGGCGTTGATCCTGTGGGGTCCATTGTGGCTGCAGATGCTGGCTGCCTGGATCATCGCCGAGTTGGCGCTACATGAGTATTTGGTGCTGGCGGATGCATCCGGGGCGCGGGTTCCGCGCTGGCTGGTGCTGGCCTGGTGCGCAGCTTTGTTTGCCGTGGCGTATTGGACGCCACCCCTGTTGCTGGCCGCCGTGGGCCTTGCCGCGTTGACGTTGTTAGGTGTCTGCTCACTGCGCTCGCCATTGGAACGCATTTTGCCAGACGCGGCTGCGGGATTCTTTGGCTTGATCTACGTGGCGCTGCCGCTGGTGTTTGCTCCCTTGCTGACGCAGTTGGAAAACGGCGTTTCCCTGCTGCTGTTCCTGCTGGTGGTGGTGTGGGCGGGTGACATTGTGGCACTCTACGTCGGGCGATCGATCGGCCGACATCCCATGGCGCCGCAACTCAGTCCGAAAAAAACCTGGGAGGGTGCAGCCGGATCGGTCATCGGCAGCATTGCGGCCGGTTTGGGTATCGTTTACCTGGGAAGCCACCTCTATCGTCACGGCATCGAACTGTTGTTCTATGCTCAACCATGGTGGTATTGGACCGGCATGGCGATTTTGTTAAACGTGGCCGCCCAGATCGGGGATCTGCTGGAGTCGGCGATCAAACGTGGCGCCGGCGTCAAAGATTCCGGCACGTTGCTGCCCGGCCACGGCGGCGTGCTTGATCGCATTGATGCCCTGCTGCTGGCTCTGCCGGTGTTGTGGTATGCGCTACTGTTGCGACAGGCCTATTAAGGCGAAGTTTTGCCACAGCCGTTGAAGAAACAACGTCAGGAAAATTCTTGAAAAAACTTGCAATTCTCGGTTCTACCGGCAGCATCGGCCAAAGCACGCTGCGCATCGTCGAAAGCTATCCGGAGCGATTCGCCGTGGTCAGCTTGGCCGCAGGCCGCAATCTGGATACGGTCTTCGAGCAGTGCCAGCGCTGGCGCCCCCGAGTGGTTTCCCTTGCCGATGAAACGCTGGCGGAAAGCTTGCGGCAACGACTCGGCGCGGCAGGCATCACGGACATTGAAGTTGTCTATGGATCGGCGGGAACAGTTCACGCGGCCACGCTGCCAGACGTCGACTTTGTCGTCAGCGCCATCGTGGGTGTGGCAGGCCTAGAAGCGACCTACGCCGCCATTCAAGCCGGTAAAACCGTTGGAGTCGCGAACAAGGAATGCCTGGTGGCTGCGGGCGAAATCCTGATCGAAGAAGCCCGTCGCCGCAAGGTGATGATTCTTCCCATCGACAGCGAACATAACGCCATCCATCAATGCATGCGCGGGGGCGTGCCGGCCGAAGTGCGTGCCATCTGGCTGACCGCCTCCGGCGGACCTTTTCGAACCACGCCGCTGGAAGAATTTGCAAACATCACGGTCGAGCAGGCATTGCGCCATCCGACCTGGGTGATGGGTCAGCGCATCACCATCGATTCCGCCACCATGTTGAACAAGGGTCTGGAGATCATTGAAGCCTGCCGGTTGTTCGATTTGCCACCCAGCGCCGTGCGGGTGACGGTGCATCCACAATCGACGATACATTCGTTGGTGGAGTTTGTTGACGGCAGCATTCTGGCGCAGCTTTCGGTGACGGATATGCGCCTGCCGATTCTGTATGCATTGACGTACCCGGAGCGAATCCCCTCCGATCTGACCTTTGATATGCGCAGCCTGGCGGAGCTTGATTTTTCCCCGCCGGATCTGCAGCGCTTCCCTTGCCTGCGACTGGCGTACGAGGCAGCGGAAATCGGCGGCGAGCACTGCATTGCGCTGAATGCAGCCGACGAAATCGCGGTCGAGGCGTTCCTGGCGAAACGCATCCCCTTCCCCGCCATACCGCGTACAATTGAAGAGGTGCTGCACCAGACGCCGCACCGGCATCCCGCCACCATCGCGGAAGTGCTGGATGCAGATGAACGGGCACGGGTCACAGCCCGCGAGTTGCTCGCGAAGGACCAGAGAGCGTAAAACCAGAGAACGGATACCCCCAAACCAGCATGTTATTTGCCCTTATAAGTTCCGTCTCCATGCTTGTTGTCCTCGGCGTGCTAGTGCTGGTGCACGAGTTCGGTCATTTTGCCGTGGCGAAACTCTTCGGCGTGCGCATCGAGACTTTCTCCATCGGATTTGGCAAGCGCCTGTTCGGCTTTCGCCGCGGCGACACTGACTATCGCATCAGCCTGCTGCCGCTGGGCGGCTACGTAAAAATGGCGGGCGAACTGGGCGGGGATGGGACGATACCGGTAACCGGCGCGAACGCATCGGGCGCGGTAGTTCGCGACTCCGGCGACCTGAATTCAAAACCCCGCTGGCAACGCATCCTGATTGCCGTCGCCGGCCCAGTCTCAAATTTCCTTCTGGCGATCCTGCTGATGACCGCGGTATACATCGGTCATAACGAAGTTGAAAACTATCTCAGCGAACCGGCCGTCATCGACTACGTTGTGCCGGATTCGGTGGCCTCCAATGCTGGGCTACAGCAAGGCGATCGCATTGTCCGCTTCGACACTGCCGATAATCCCAGCTGGGACCAGGTGCTGGAGCGGTCTGTTCTGAATTTGAATCACTCGGTGCCAATTGTGGTGCAACAGCCGGATGGCACGCAGAAGGAAACCTCTCTGTTTCTGAAATCGCCGTCGAATCCGGACGACTTTAACCTGGGGGATGTCGGACTTACGCCGGAAATCCAGAAGAAACCGCTGAAAGTTGCGATGGTCGAGGCGAGCATGCCGGGTGGAAAAGCCGGGCTCAAATCTGGCGACGAGATTGTATCCGTAGATGGAACTCAGTTACATTCGTTGCCCTCGATGGTGCTGTACCTGCAACAGAATGGCGACAAGCCGGTCACGCTTTCCATTCTGCGGAATGGAACCGCCATCACGCTGACGGTAACCCCCGAAAAAGCAACAGGGCAGGATGGAAAGCCGCGGTACGAAATAGGATTTAACACCGAACCACCGCCGTCGCATATCGAGCGACTTTCGCTGCCGCAGGCGTTTTCCAAGGCTGTCGGGGAATGCGTGAATGAATCGACGATGCTGATCGACGTGCTGCGCCGCCTGGTGACGCACCAAATGTCGGCCCGCACGTTGAGCGGTCCGGTCGGCATTGCACGCCAGACGGGGTATGTGGTGTCGATGCCGGGATGGTCGCCAGTGATGGCCTGGACGGCCTTCATCAGCGTGCAGCTTGGCATTTTGAACCTGCTGCCGATTCCCATCCTCGATGGCGGAATGATCCTGTTTCTGCTGATTGAATCGGTCATGCGCCGCGACGTGAACGAGACCGTAAAAGAGCGCGTGTATCAGACTGCCTTCGTCTTTCTCGTCCTCTTTATGGTCTACGTTTTGTTCAACGATCTATCGAAGATTCCCAGCATCGCGCGATTGAAACTATAAGCGAAATCAAGCTGAACCCACTATCGCTGCGCCATGAAATAAGAGCCGATGACGGCGACGCCGGCAATCACCTGGGCCACTAAGGTTTCCACCGTTGGAAAGATCGAGAACCATAGTCCCATCCAGCCGGGAATGACATTCGCCAACCAGGGGATCGGCGTGGTCGGCAGCCAGTGTGCTAACTGCATCTCCTGCGCCTGCTCGCCAACCATCACCAGCAAGACGCCACCCAACATGATTCCGGTCAGCACCAGCATTTTCTTGTAGGGCAGTTTGCGATGAGCCACGAAGGTGAGCCCGGCAACAATGCTAGTGAAAAGTACCCCCAGGATGACTCCATACAAAACCGGCTGACCACCGAGCCGAAGACGATAACTTTGCAGGAACAACACTACTTCCACGCCCTCGCGATAGAAGGAAGTGAATCCGAGCAGCGCCATGCCGAAGAAAACGCGCCGCAGCGAAGTATTCTGCTCCGTTGCCCCCTTGATCAGGTCATGCTTGCGCTTGTTGTGCAGCGAAATCCAGCCCGTCCAGTACAGCTTGTGAAAGAACCAATTCATCACGATCAAAAGGACGACGATCGCCAGCAGCCCTGTGGCGGCCTGGATATAAAGCGCGTTCACGTTCTGCGCCAGGTCGTCAATGATGCCGACGGCGACAAACCATGTGGCGAGCGTCGCCAGCAGGCCCACGCTGACACCAGTGGCGACGGGACGCCAGTAAGCATCCTCTGACTTCATCAGGCTGGCAGTAATCGCAGAAAGCACGAGAATGCATTCCAGCCCCTCGCGGAAGACGAGGATCGCGATGTCAACCACTTGTGCGATGGAGCCGCGACCCAATGCGGAGGGATCAGGAACACCGGAAGTCGCGATGGCCCGCCAAACCACCCCCCCAAGCAACAGGCAAGCACCGCCGCCTAAAGCTATGGGGAGAAATCGGTTTCTCGCTGGATGTGACCGTACGGTCGTGCCTGAAATCATGAAAGTTACGCGCCAATTCCTATCTACGACCATTATAGTCGCAGTTTAGAAAGCCGCACGAAAAGGCGCTTGAAATCCTACTGGGTTGACGCCAATGGCAGAAGCAAGTCCCGCCTGTTTACGGCAGCGAATGGGCCTGCTGCGGATCTTCGCTGGCAGCTTCCAACTCTTCCTCTTCCATCTCGGACTCCCGGGCAACGTTTCGCAGCGAAACCTGCTCGACACGGGCAAAGATCAGACCTGCGGGAATCACGGTGAGGAAGGTGACGACGTAAAGCGTCAACGTGCATGCTGTCGCCGCCTCCGGCCCAACATGCAACACGCTGGTCAGCACGTACAGGATGGCAACCTGTGAGCCACCGCCGATCGCCGGCAGTTGCGCGAACGAGCCAAGCAAGCTGCCCGCCATCAGCAGGATGGTTTGAGCCGCGGGGATCGCCGCCAATTCAGGAACAGTAAACGAATGCACAATCACAACGTAAGCCAGCGCGATCATGCCCCACGTCAGGAAGGAATAAAAAAGCGCTTCCAGCAATGAGCCCCATCCGGCAATGGCATTCAGGCCGTGGCTAAAGGCGAGGATTTTTTCATGAATTCCATGGGCCAGCTTTTTTGAAATCATGCCGAACCAGTGGCTGGCAAGATCGGCAATTTTCTCTCCCGAGAAACGGATGGAGACGGCGATTAATGCCAGCACCAGTGCCGCCGCGATACCGATGTATCCGGCGCGACGAAACTGTTCGTGATAGGGAAGATTTCGCACCGACGGGCTGATGGAAAGAGTGACCGCGATGATACTGGCGGCGGCCAGCAAATCGAAAACGCGTTCGACGGCGTAGACAGCCAACTGCGATGTGAAGGTAACTTGCTGCCGCCGTGCCACCAGGTAAGGCCGGACCAGTTCCCCTAACCGACCCAAGACCGCGACGGAAGTAAATCCAATGAATTGCGCTGGAATCATCTGGGCCGGTGTGGCCGGCTTGGTCGGGCGCAGAAACACGCTCCAGCGAAACGCGCGGGAGACATAGGCGCCATACGTCAGCAGAGTCGCCAGTACCAGCCGCGACCAACGAATCGAATCGAAGGTGTGGGTCAGTGTGGACCAGTCAAAGCTCTTCAACGTCCGAAACTGGACGTAAACAAGGAACACCAGGACGGCGAATATTCCGCCCATAACGAGCCATCGATGTCGTTTCATGCAGGTCTTTCAGGTTTCCTTAATGGAAGTTAGTTTGCCGGCGCGGTGGCGATTGCAGCCATCGAAGCCCAGGCCGCGTGGTTCGACTGCCGGTGCGCTTCACGCAATTTCCGCTGATTAAAATCATGGATGACACGTTCCACGTAGCGCCGCGTTTCCGCATAGGGTGGGATGCCGTGATAGCGGTCTACGGCTGCCGGACCCGCATTATAGGCGGCCAGGGCGAGGGCAATGTCCTCGTGGTAATACATCAGCAGCGCATCCAGGTAGGCGGTGCCACCGGCGATATTCTGCGCCGCCGCAAAGCTGTCGCGCACGCCCAGGTCTTTTGCGGTCGCGGGCATCAACTGCATCAAACCCTGCGCGCCAACACGAGAAACCGCGTGAGTGCGACCGCCGCTTTCCGCATGCACAACGCTGGCCAGTAAATCGGGGTCAAGATGGTGTTCTGCGCCAGCCTGATGCAGCAACGCGGGGATATCTGCCTGAATCGCCGGTTTCGGCTGCGAGACCTCGGAGTCCTTTGCAGTGGCCTGCGGAACAGCTTCGGGGCGAACGAATTCGGTCGCGACAATGTCAGCGGCTGCCACATCCAGGTAATTCTCATCAGAGGGTGTCAGATACAGACGGACCTGCCCATCGAGATTTTTCTGATGATCACAGACCAGGGCTGATCCATTGCGCAATGTGACACGTTCCGCAGCACGCGCCGGGTTCGAACCCGCGAGCAAGATCGCCAGCAGCACCAGACCTGTAATCTCCGGAATTTTTGTCATTCGCTTCATTCTGATCCATCGCCGTAGTGCGTCAGAACGCTCCGGCCCTACAAACTCAACTCGACATCGACCCTATCGCCGTCCACCAGCCCATAGGACGCACGCAACGGGACATCTGTGATGACTTCAATCAAATTTTTATTCGGCCGATCGTGCGCGGCCGTCGTGGTGGTCCACAAGAACGCCTGCTTGCGGTCGAGCTTTGACAGGATGCAGGGCAGCAACAAGATGTCGCGTTCGCCCCCATACTCGTCGCGCCCAAACCACACAATATGTGGCCGATACCGTTTAGCATACCAATCGAAGCTGGCTTCCAGCTCCAAATTCAGAGAGCCGGGGAAAATGTCCATTCCCGTTTTCTGACAGTACGGAGCATGAAACCTTTGTAACCAATAGGATGCGTCATTCTTGCCGGAATGAATACGTCCAGTGAGCGTGATTTTCATACGCCAGGCGCACTCTCAGGTTGCGAAAAGCCGGATCTCTTCGATCGGTCAGACAATCGCGGGTTGCGCTTCATTCAGGATACGCAGAATCGCCTGGGCTGCCCCATCCAGTTCATTGCTACCGGTAACGCTCCAGCTATTCGCAGCCGCCATATCCAGCAGCTCCGCCGGCGAATTTTCCATCACGACCGCGCGGCCGGCATAGGCCAGCATTTCGGCATCATTCATGTTGTCACCAATGGCTACAATTTCGGAAGCGTCGACACCGCGAAGCTCTGCGAGTCGTGCCAATGCGCTTCCCTTCGAGCAGCCATTCGGCATCAGGTCCACAATCGAAAGATCGCGCGCAGGATATTCCGTGCGGTGGATGGAAATTATTTTGCGCAGATTCTCCGCCTGCTCTGTGGGCGCATCCAGGACGGCGAGCCCTTCACTCATGACCGCGAGGGTGCCACAGATCATGGCCTGCACCGGCTCCTCCCCGCTATCAAAGGCGCGCTCCAATGGCAGCACTGCCTCCAATTCGTGCAAGTTCGACTCTACCCAGCGCGACAGTCGCGCATGCAGCGCTGCGATATTTTCCACAACGAGAGCGCCGGGGCCAGTGCGATCAAACGTGAAGACCAGCGAATTGCGAAAATCATTCAACTGACGGCAGAGTTGCAAAGCTGTTTCGACCGGCATGCCAGTGCGATCGATCGGCCGACCACCCAAGGTGCGGGTGATCGCGCCATTGGAGCTGATGAGAACTGTCTCCGGATCAAGGCCCAGCGGAGCCAGCATGGTCCACGCGAAGCTATGACGGCGGCCGGTGGCGAATACAACCTCGACCCCGCTGGCGACAGCTTTGCGCAAGGCCGCGGCAGTCGCTTCGGTCAGAACTCCTTTGCCGTTGAGCAGCGTTCCATCAAGATCGCAGGCAAGGATCCGCGGAGAACCGGGCTGACGAGGTGGCATACTCCTAGTCTAATCGGCGACAATGAAGTTTCGATGTACAAGGGGAAATGGCTACATGACACAACCGGATTCGCATTGCCCCACATGCGGCGCGCCACTCGGAAAGCAGCAGCCGAGCCCGACGAAACCCGCTGCAGCAAAGAAAATCGAAGAAGACCGTGAAGTCGATCATCGCGGCGTTGTGATGCCCCGGCGCACGCGCATTGGCGGCATCATCATGCCGCAATGATCGCGGCACCATCAGGAGATCATGACAGAACGCCTCTACTCCGCTGACTCATTTCTGACGAATTTCGATGCGGTGGTCACCGACATCCAGGAAGTTTCGCGCGCCAGCGGCCAATCACTGTGGCGGGTAGCGCTCGATCGTTCGGCGTTTTATCCCACCGGCGGCGGCCAACCGTATGACCTCGGCTCGTTGACCGCGACCTCTCGCAGCGGAGCGGAATTGACCGCCGAAATCATCGACGTGGAAGAAGACGAGCAGGGTGAAGTGTGGCACCACACATTGAAGCCATTGATCGCCGGCACTTCGGTGCGCGGCAGCATTGATTCCACCCGGCGGCTCGATCACGTGCAGCAACATTCCGGCCAGCATTTGCTGTCGGCTGCGTTCATTGAGGTTTGCGGAGCGCGGACTGTTTCCTTCCATCTGGGCGACACAAGTTCGACGATTGATCTCGATGTCGATAGCTTGACCACCAGCACGTTGCAGCAGGTAGAAGAGAGAGCCAACCAAATCATCGCGGAAGATCGACCGGTCACAATGAGCGTTGTGCCGCGCGAACACGCGGAAACCTTGCTGGCTGCAGGCGAGTTGCGCAAGCTGCCCCCGCGACAGGGTGATCTGCGCATCATCACCATCGCCGACTTCGACCGTAACGCCTGCGGGGGTACGCATGTTCGCTCGACCGGGCAAATTGGCGGGCTGCATCTGCGCGGGCTGGAGAAAGTGAAGCAAGGGCTGAGGGTCGAATTTGTTTGCGGCCTGCGTGCCGCGCGAATGGCGCGGAACGACTTCAATCGACTGACAGAAGCAGCGCGACAGCTTTCCGTGGGATTTGGAGAAGTGCCGCAGGCCATTCAGCGTCTGCAGGCAGATGCGAAACAGGGCGCCAAGAACACACTCAAGCTGACCAATGAACTCGCGCAGTATCAGGCGGCGGAGCTGATCGCGCAGACGCCCGTCAAAGATGGCCTGCGGATGATTCAGTTGCAACTGACGGCTGCCAACCAGGTGGACGCGTCCTATGCAAAAATGCTGGCCAGCAAAATTGCCGCGCAGTCGAACGATACGATTGCAATCCTTGGATGGAATCCGGCCGACGCTTCTACACCGGCGACGGTGGTATTGTCGCGAAGCAGCGATCTTGAGATCGACTGCGGAACCGTGTTGCGAACCACGCTAGCGACCCACGGCGGACGCGGCGGTGGATCGAAAGACATGGCGCAAGGTTCAGTTGCCGTAGAGAAATTGCAGACCACTCTCGAGGAGCTGGCCGCTCACTGTCAGGCATCCAGCGTACCCAAGTAACGCGGCCGAGGCACAGGCTAGTTACGCATTAATGACCGTGAGGACGGGACGGTGGAGGAACTTCGCTGGACGAATTCACCGGCGGCGCATTGGCCGTACGGCGGCGGTCGAGATACGCCAGCAACAGCATCGCCAGCCCGAACAGCGACAGCACCACTCCCCAGATAAGATTGATATCAATGCCGAGCGATTTTTCGTAGATCGCGCTGCCGCGGGTGAAGAGTCCGTAGACCGTCATCATTCCCCCGGTCACAACGAACAACAGTCCCAGCGGTAATCGAATATCAAGCCCCATCGAAAATTCCTTCCCGTACGATTTACAAGAACACCAGGTTCAAAACCACCACCATCGCCAGCACCAGGATGGCGAGCGAAGCCGGCCGCTGATACCAAAGCAGATGCCCTTCGGCAGGCTTGGGTGTGAGCGAATAGACAAGGCCGACCAGATCTTTTTCCTCACGCGGCTTTGTCATCAGGCTCAGTCCGACGGTCATCACGAAACAGACGGCGAAGGCCCAGATCGCTGTCCAAAAGGTCTGCGCCATGGTGCTGGGATACACATGCAGCACGGCGATCCATCCGCCGTGAATGCCGACACCGGAAACATCGGCAGGCAACGTGAGCCCGGTATGCAGCGCCGCCGCGCAGGTTCCCGACAGCAATCCCCAGAAAGCGCCGTGGCCGGTGGTGCGCTTCCAGAACATGCCCAGCAGAAATGTCGCCAACAGCGGCGCGTTCACGAAGGAGAAGACAAGCTGCAGCGCATCCATGATGTTGTTGAACGAGGTGACAAAATAGGCCGCGCCGATCGACAGCGCGACCCCGCCGATCGTAGCCATACGTCCCATCCACAAATAATGTGCATCGGTCCCATTTTTGTGGATGTAGGACTGGTAGATATCGTAGGTCCACACCGTGTTGAATGCGGTCACGTTGCCTGCCATGCCGGACATGAAGCTGGCAAGCAGCGCCGTCAGTCCCAGACCTAGCATCCCCGTTGGAAAGAAATGCAGCAGCATGTTTGGCGTCGCCAGATCGTAGTCGAGCAGCGGCTTGCCCTTGTTATCGGTAAGAACACGGCCGTTCACCGGATCGATCTTCACCGGCAGCAATCCTCTCCCGACAGGGATCGTCGATGCATCCGACGTCATGGAGGCGGCAGCCGCTCCCCGCGCAACTCCGGGGCCCGGCGCGGTTTGTACTTGCGCCATCATGTGCTGCGTGACAGTGGGAACAGAGATGGCGATCAGCCCTGGCAGAATCACCAGGAACGGAAAAAACATTTTCGGGATGGATGCGATCAGCGGAACGCGCCGCGCTGCCAGGTGCGACTCGGCGGCCATCGCGCTCTGAATCACCAGAAAATCCGTACACCAATATCCAAAGGAGAGAACGAAGCCCAGCCCAAAGACGAGCGCGTACCATTCCGTTCCCAACGGATTGGTATTGGCATGAGCCATGCCGCGCCAGGAGTGCGTATACGCCGGCCCCAGAGCGCGTTGAATGCCATGCCAGCCCCCCACGTTCTTCAGTCCAATCCACACCAGCGGCATAAAGCCGGCAACGATCAAAAAGAATTGCAGCACTTCGTTGTAAATCGCGCTGGTCAGCCCGCCCAGCGAGATATAGCCCAGCACGATGACCGCGGAAAGAAAAATGGAGAAGTGAAAGATCCAGGTGAGAGGCAGGCCAAAATGAATAAAGACGCCATCGAAAATGTGCAGCACCTGGATCAGCTTGGCCATGGCATACATGGAAATGCCGGAGGAAAAAACCGTCATGATGGCGAACGACCCGGCATTCCACGCGCGCGTCTTTTCGTCGTAGCGAAGCTTCAGATATTCCGGCACTGATCGCGCTTTAGAGCCGTAATAGAACGGCATCATGAACAGGCCAACAAACACCATCGCGGGAATAGCGCCGATCCAGTAAAACTGGCTGGTCGCGATGCCGTACTTCGCGCCCGAGGCACCCATGCCGATAACTTCTTGTGCCCCCAGGTTGGCGGAAATGAACGCCAGTCCGCACACCCAGGCTGGAAGCGCCCGGCCAGCCAGAAAAAAGTCGGTGCTGGTGCGCATGTGGCGTTTCAGCAGGAAGCCGATGCCTAACACGAAGGCGAAATAGACCAGCATAATCAGCCAGTCAATCCCGGTCAGATTCGTCCGAAGGCCAATAGCCAGGGCGGAAGCAGTCAACACAAAGGTTCCTCGAGTTGCGCCGCGGAAGTTCTTCGCTGGTCCCAAATGCGGCGACGGCGCAGCAAATTTGAATCTTACACTGGGCTTCCACGACCTGCCCACTTCCGTCGCAGCCACTTCCCCTCTACTCTGGTAAGGTGCCTACCTTTCTTCACAGACTTTCCCGGTTGGTCGCTGCTTTGGTGATCGCCACCTGCGCTTCTTCGGTCGGCGCGCAGAGTTCAACAGCCACCGCACCCGCACCTCGACCGGCTGTTTCCCTGGCGTCGCAGCCCATGTTTCCGCTGTCAGAGGTGCACGCCGGTTTGCATGGCACTGCCTACACGGTTCTGGTCGGAAGCAAACCGGAAGCGATCGATCTGGAAATTCTCGGCGTGCTGCGCGATGCCATTGGTCCCGGCAAAGACATGATTTTGGCGCGGCTGCTCGGTAGCAAGGCGGAGTACGACGGCGTTGTCGCCGGCATGAGCGGCAGCCCGGTCTATATCGACGGCAAATTGGTTGGCGCAATTGGATTCCGTATCGGCCAGTTCACGAAGGAGCCAATCGCAGGCATCACTCCGATTGCGCAAATGTTGGAAGTTGCGAAAGAGGACGACAGAGTTCCGGTGGTTTCCTCTCTCTCAGCCTCGACGTCCGAAGGGCCGCAGGATTCGGTCCCGGCACCGGCGACAGGCCAGCCGACAAGCGTGTCGACGGCAATGCCGTGGTCCACGGGTGCCGATGCTGAAGTTCACCCGATCGAAACTCCCCTGGTGTTTGACGGCTTTTCATCGCAGGCGATCCAGATGTTCCAGCAGCGCTTTCACGCGTACGGACTGACTCCTGTCTCTGGACTGGGAAGTGCAACTCCCAACGTGGTTGATCCTGCGCCTGTGGTGCCAGGATCCGCAATCAGCGCCATCATCGTTTCGGGCGACTTTGACATGGCCGCCACCTGCACCGTCACCTATGTCGATCCAAAACGTCTGCTAGCCTGCGGCCATCCCATCACGCGCTTCGGCGATGTTTCCTTGCCCATGACCAAAGCCCAGGTGATCACCACCGTGGCTTCTTCGCTAGAGCCGATGAAAATTATCAACACCACGGAGACGGTGGGATCGTTTACGCAGGATCGTGAATCCGGCATCCTCGGCGTGTTTGGGAAAAAAGCCAGCATGATTCCCGTAACACTGGCGCTAGGCGGAATCGCTCAGCCGCATACCTATCATTTTGCAGTCGTCGAGCATCCACGTCTGACCTCTGCTGCGCTTCTCGCCACTGTCTATCAGGCAATGCAGGATACCAACGGCTATAACGATCCTTCCACCGATGAACTGCGCGGCACAATTTCTATCGCGGGATACCCGGACGTTCACATTGACGACTGGTTTGCGGCGACCAATCAGGAGCCGGCGAGTCTAGCGGTTGCGATTGCAGTCGCGCAGCGTTTCGAAAGGCTCTATAGCAATCCGCGAGAAATGCCTTCCATCCGGCAGGTTTCGTTGACGCTCGACAGCTCGCCGGGCAGACAGTCCGCGCGACTGGATGGAGCCCGCATACTGGAGAGCCGCGTTCACGCCGGCGATCATGTGACCGTGGAAGCCACCCTGCATCCCTATCGCGAACCACAGCGCATTCTTCGCTGGAAGGTCGCATTGCCGGCTACGCTGCCACCCGGTCAGGTTCGGCTGCTGATCAGTGATGGCACAACCCTCGACCATACGCTGCATTTGATTCCCAATCCTTCCGCGCCGCCGCTGGGACTGGGAGCGACGATTACACGGCTGAACCAAATGCATCCGAACAATGTGCTATACGCGACGTTACTGGCGCCAGTGCCGCAAGCCATGGTGCAGGGTCACGATCTGCCGGCGGTTCCGCTGTCGATGGCAAATGTTTTGCAGCCGGTGGAAAACAATGGCAGCTTCTCGATCGACGGTGAAACCGCCATTGCTCTGGCCTCCGAGCCTCTGGATATGGCGGTCAACGGATCGCAAGTGGTTACGATGGACGTTCAACCCTAACATCCAATTTATGGTTGTGATGTACTTTAGGGAGTAAATCTTTTTCGAAATGCCCGAGCCCCTCAGGAAAGAAGAGAACTGATTCCAATGAGCACGATTCATGGCTACGCCACCCATGCCGCAGGCGCCGAACTTCTTCCCTTCAAGTATGAGGCACCAGAATTAAAGCCGAATGAGGTCGAGATTGCGATCACGCATTGCGGCATCTGCCACAGCGACCTGCACCTGATCAACAATGACTGGGGAATCACGCAGTACCCATTTATCCCCGGACATGAAATTGTCGGCGCCATCTCTGCCATGGGCAGCCAGGTGAAAGATCGCAAGCTGGGTCAGCGCGTCGCCGTGGGTTGGCAGGCAGATTCCTGCGGCACTTGCGAGTGGTGCTTGCGCGGCGATGAAAATCTTTGCGCGCAGAGCGTACCGACGTGCGTGCATCGTCATGGCGGATTTGCGGAGAAAACACGCGTCAATGCCCGCTTCGCGATTCCAGTGCCCGATGCCCTGCCCAGCGAAGGTACCGCTCCGCTGATGTGCGGAGGCATCACCGTCTACAACCCGATTCGCAGTGCCGGTGTTTTTCCTGGATCGCGCGTGGGTGTGGTCGGCATTGGCGGACTCGGCCACCTGGCGCTGCAATTCGCCCGAGTGTTTGGCGCGGAAGTGACGGCCTTCTCGACATCCCCCAATAAGGAAGCCGAAGCCAAATCGATGGGGGCGCACCATTTCGTCCACTCGCGCGAGAACGAAGCGATGAAGAAACTGGCCGGCTCGTTCGATTTGATTCTGTCGACCATCAATCAGGATCCCGACTGGAACACGCTGATCGCCGCGCTGCGCCCGCGGGGAACGCTGTCCGTTGTCGGTGTGCCGCCGAGTCCAATTTCCGTGCAGGCTTTTCCGCTGATCGCCGCCCAGCGCAGCCTTGCCGGCAGCCCCATTGGCAGCCCCAGTATGTTGCAGGAGATGCTGACCGTTGCGGCGCGGCATGGAGTCAAAGCGATCACCGAAGGCTTTCCCATGGCAAAGGTGAATGACGCATTGGCGAAGCTGAAGAAGAATCAAGTCCGCTACCGCGCCGTGCTGAGTAATTAGCGGTCCGCCCAGACATACTTAACTCCAACTCTCGACAAATTGAAAAGCGGAGTTTCCCCTCGACCTTTACAGCTCTTGCGGCTGTTGGACGGGAGGGTGAGTTTCCGTCGGTTTGAAGCGACGAAGAAAGAATCCCAGCGAGCCGCCCTGCAGCACCATCGAGAACACCACCACAATGTAGGTCGTTGCCAGAATCCAGGTGCGACCGTCATTCAGCGGCAACGCCAGGGCCAGCGCCAGCGACAACCCGCCATGCAATCCACCCCAGGTGAGCACCAGCACAGAGCTTTCCCGTGCCTGCCCCGCCCACCGAATGCAGTACAACACGATTGCCACCACGGCCAGTCGAACCGCAAGCACGGCGACAATTGCTGTGGCCCCGGAGCCGAGCAGGAACCATTGAAACGGAATCGCTAAAACTTCCAGCCCCAGCAGAACAAAGAGCACGCCGTTCTGCACCTCATCCACCATCTTCCAGAAATCATCGACCCGCTCGCGCGCGACCAGTTTGGCAGGATGACTCATATTGAATCGCCGCAGCGCGATGGCGGCCGCAACCGCCTCCAGAGGGCCGGACAGGTGCCAGGCCTGGGCAAGCGCGTAGCCGCCCAGTGCCAGCGAAAGTGTCAGCAGAACGTCGACCTGGAAGGCATCAACCTGCCGCATTAAGCGGTAGGTGATCCAGGCCAACAGAATTCCCAGCCCAAAGCCACCGCCGACACTGAATAACAAGGAAACCAGGATGTGCGGCACCGATACATTGACGCCGTGCGACGCGTCGAGCAGCGTGACAAAGATGACGACGCCTACGCCGTCATTGAAGAGCGATTCGCCCGCCAACTGCGCCTCAATATGATGGGGTACGCCGACACGACGCAACATTTCCAAGACCGCGATGGGATCCGTGGGTGATATGAGCGCGCCAAACAGCATGCACTGCATCCACGGCGCCTGGATGCCGATGACGGGCAAAGTCCAATGCATCAAGGCCGCGATTGCGAATGTGGAGACAACGGTTCCGACGACGGCCAGGATCGCAACCGTCAGCCGCTCACGTATCAGCGACTGGATATCCATCAAAAATGCGCCGGCGAATAAAAGCAGCGGCAGCATTCCATGCAGGATCAGGCGTTCAAAATCGATTTGACGAGCCAGATTCGTCGCCCAGGGTCGCAGCCCCAGCGCGTATTCGCCAATGCTCACAAGGAACAAGGAACTGACGACAGTCAGGAACATGGTTCCGATGGTGGTGGGCAGCTTCAGCCAGCGGGCACTGATCCAACCGAACAGGGCTGCAATCGCAACTAGAACACTGATGAGTTGAAGGATTGTCATCGAGCAAGGCGGTGCTAATCCGAGTGTACCGGAGCACTCGAGCATTCGAATTCCATTTCGGCGCAGCTATCCACGCTTTTTCCGCATCTGCCGCGCCACGCGCGGAAAGGCAGTCGCATTCGGTACACTCAAACACAGCATGTGGACCCGTCTTTTTGTTGGTAGTGCGATTCTCTCCATTTCAGTTCTTGCGCAGGCGCAGGGCACGCAGCTCTGGCAACAGTCGAGCTATGAAAGTTTTGAAACAGGAACACCCCATGGTGTCGCCATCCGCAGCGATGGCCAATTGGAGAGTTCTCCAGTCGCCAGCGAAGTGCTGACCACGGCGGCATCAGAAGTGTGGTCGGTCGCGGTCGATAAGCGAGGCAATGCATATTTAGGTACGGGCTCGCCGGCGATGGTGCTGAAGGTGGCGCCGGACGGCAAATCCACGCCGCTGCTGGAGACGAAGGATGTTTCCGTCCAGGTGGTAAAGATTGGTCCCGATGGAATGTTGTATGCAGCCACCCTGCCCAACGGCAAAGTCTATCGCATCGATCCCAACGGACCGGAAGTGAAGATCGATAACGCTCCGCGCCCGGTGTACAAACAGGGCGAGCAAGCACCGGCGAAAACTGGCGCCTCCGCGAATGTGGTCTTCGATTCCAGCACGCTGGATCCCAAGGTGACCTACATCTGGGACCTGGCCTTCGATGCGTCGGGAAGGATGTATGTGGCAACCGGGGGCCCGGCAAACATTTATCGCGTGGACCTGAAGAAGCCTGGGGCCGCGCCTGAAAAGTTTTTCTCCAGCAGCGAACAACACATTCGCTGCCTGCTGTTTGCCAAGGATGGCACGCTGTATGCGGGCACGGATGGCCGCGGACTGGTGTATCGCATCGATCCCAGCGGCAAAGGCTTTGTCATGTTTGAAGCGCCGAGCCAGGAAATTCCAGCCATGGCGCTCGACCCCGCGGGCAACTTATATGTGGCCGCGCTGGGGGAGAAAGGCAAGTCCACCCTACCTCCGCTGAATGTTCACAGCAGCGCCACCATGACGGCCAGCATTACGATTGTGCTGCCAGGCTCCATCGCCTCTTCGCACGACAGCACGCTGGTTCCGAAAGGCACAGTCATTTATCAAATCTCTCCCGACGGCGCGCCGCGCCAACTGTGGGCCTCCCAGCATGATGTGGTGTATACGCTGGCGTGGCAGCAGAACTCCGATCCGAAGCAGAGCGGACTGTTGGCGGGCAGCGGGAATCAAGGACATCTGTACCAAATCTTTCTTGACGGTACCTTCGCGGACCTGGCACATTTA
This sequence comes from uncultured Acidobacteriota bacterium, assembly GCA_963821145.1. Taxonomy (GTDB): domain Bacteria; phylum Acidobacteriota; class Terriglobia; order Terriglobales; family Acidobacteriaceae; genus JAKAAZ01. The sequence continues at coordinate 287,095 of CAWGCV010000007.1, read as the reverse complement.
GAAGCCACCGAAGCAACTGCGTTTGCGATGTCGGACAACAACCTTTACGTCGCCACCAGCAATACCGGCAAGCTGTATCGACTGTCGGGCAGCAGTGCCGGATCTGGCGACAACTCGACCTATGTGAGCCCTGTCGCGGATGCGAGATTCAGTTCCTCCTGGGGTCTGCCAGCGGTACGCGGCAGCGGCCACTACGATCTGTTCGCTCGCGTCGGAAACATTGAACAGCCGACGGAAGGCTGGAGTGACTGGCAGCCGATCAACCTCGGTGGCGAAGCGCCAAAATTTCCCAGAGCGAGATTTTTGCAATGGAAAGCTGTGCTGCATGGGGATGCAACCCTGCGCCAGGTTGGTTTTTATTACCTGCCGCAAAATGTCGCGCCGGTTGTGGACGACATCGTCGTGGAGCTGCATGCCCGCGTCGTTCCCGGACTGAACCAGGAATCGCAAGTCACACCGGTGCAGATCAACTTCCCTGCCGAGTCGACTGACGGCATCGTCTATGAAGCAACGCAGACTTCGCAGCCGTTAATGGCAATGCGAACTCACGGATGGGCTACCGTCCGCTGGAAAGCCCACGATGACAACGGCGATCTTCTGCACTACTCCGTGTACTATCGCGGCGCGGATGAGGCGAATTGGCTGCCGCTCCAGCAGAACGTGTCACAGACGTATCTCTCCTTTGATCTGAATCGGATTCCCGACGGCTATTACACGCTGCGCATTGTTGCTACGGACGCTCCATCCCACCTGACAGGAAATGCGCTGACCGGATACAAAGACAGCGATCAGTTCCTTCTGGACACGATGCCGCCGGTTCTTTCTCCGTTGCAGGCAACGCTGACATCGCAATCCGCTGCTTCAATCCACGTGGTGTTCGACGCGCAGGACAAACTCTCCACGATCGCGCGCGCGTATTATTCGGTGGATGCGGGCCCGTGGCAGTACATCGATCCGGTAGGCAACCTCAGCGATTCTCTGCATGAGCATTACGACTTCACCATTCCGATACCGAAACGCCCAGAAGGCAGCGATGTTTCTCCGGCCGTGCAGCCCGGCTCTGCGCAACAACATGTCGTTGCAGTGCGAGTGTTGAATCGCGCGGGCAATTCGGCTTCCGGCAAAGCGGTTGTGCAGTAAGCGTGCGTGCAGTCATGAGCGAGTCTCTCTATGCGCTTTGAATTGTTTGTCGCTAGCCGCTACCTTCGTGCCAAGCGCCGCCAGGCGGTGGTCGGCGTCATTACGGCGATCTCGGTCATCGGAGTGGCGGCCGGCGTGGCCTCACTGATCCTTGCGCTGGCGATTACGAATGGAATGCAGCGCGATCTGCAAAAAGGCCTGTTAAGCTCGACCGCGCAGGTTCAATTGATGCGAACCGCCAGCGATGGCATTGAGAATTGGCGCAGCCTGACCGATCGGCTGAGAACTCTGCCTCACGTCACTGCGGCTGCTCCGGCACTCTACGGCCAGGTTTTGATTTCGCGCGGGGCGCGTTCCGGCGGCGCACTGGTCAAAGGCATTCTACCTGCGGAAGAGCGTACTGTCAGCAGCCTGCTCGGCGACATCAAGCAAGGAACCGCAGCACCGCTCGACCCCGTCACCGATCAGGATTCTACGGGGATGCTTCCGCCGCTGGTTCTCGGCTCCGACCTTGCCGATCAAATCGGCGCAGGCGTCGGCGACAGCGTGATGGTGACCAGCCCGCAGGGTGAATTGACGCCGTTTGGCCTGGTGCCAAAGTATGAACGATTTCAGGTTGTGGGAATTTTCCATTCCGGCTTCTATCAGTACGATTCATCGTTCGCGCTGGCTCGACTCACGGACATTCAGCATTTATTCGGCGAACCTAACATCGTCTCCATCATCAGTTTCAAGGTCGACGACTTGTATCACGCGGACCGCATTGGAAAGGAAATTGAGCAGGCCGCCGGCAGCGGCTTTATGACCAACAACTGGATCGAGCAGAATCAGGAATTATTCCACGCGCTGGGCGAGGAGCGGGCGGTCACCTCTCTCGTAATTGGACTCATCGTGTGCGTGGCGGCTTTAAATATTCTGATCGCGCTGACCATGATGGTGATGGAGAAGACGCGCGATATTGCTGTGCTGATGTCCTATGGCGTGCGGCCCTCGCAGGTACGGCGCATTTTTGTGTGGCAGGGGATGCTGATCGGCATCCTGGGTACGTCCATCGGCCTGATGCTGGGCTATGCGCTGGCCTGGATCGGCGGCCACTATCGCATCATCCACCTGTCGGCGGCGGTTTACTCGCTGGATTACCTGCCCTTCGCTCCGCGTTGGCAAGATGGCGTGATCGTTGCGCTGGTGGCGCTGGGCGTATCGCTGCTGGCGACGCTTTATCCTTCGTCATCGGCGGCAAAGATTCTGCCCGCTGAAGCGTTGCGGTACGAGTAACTCCAGAAATATTCTCGAAATCCGCAGGCGCGACACCTTACACTTGTTTGCGGAGAAGACCATGAGCACAGAGATCGTTGTCACCGGTCCTGAAGATTGGCCGGAGCTTCCGTTAGCCGCGTGGCAAGACACCTGCAACACGCTGCATATGTGGTCGCAGATCGTCGGCAAAATTCGACTTGCATTGAGCCCCAGGTTGAACCATTGGTGGGAAGTCCCGCTTTATGTCAACGCGGTCGGGCTCACCACTTCTGCGATTCCCTACGCGCGTGGAATTTTTGAAATACAGTTCGACTTCGTCGATCACAAGCTGACTGTTCAGACGAACCATTCGACCGGCGCAACCATGAAGCTGGCGCCGCGAACCGTAGCGGATTTCTACGCCATGCTGATGGCGACTCTCGCCGAGCTTGGCATTGAGGTGAAGATTTGGCCGATGCCGGTTGAAATTCCAAATCCAATCGCTTTCGATCAGGACACGCAGCACAAATCCTACAACCCGGAATACGCGAATCGGTTCTGGAGAATTCTGGTCAGCAGCGATGCGGTGTTCAAGGAATTTCGTGCGCGATTCATTGGCAAATCGAGCCCATCACATTTTTTCTGGGGAAGTTTTGATCTGGCCGTAACGCGGTTCTCCGGGCGTCGCGCGCCAGAGCGTGTGGGTGCCGATCCGATCACGCGAGAAGCGTATTCGCATGAAGTGATCAGCGCGGGATGGTGGCCGGGGGGCGGCGATATTGCGGGCCCCGCGTTCTACGCCTATGCGGCGCCGGAGCCGGAAAGCTTTGCAAAACAGGTGGTTCGGCCCGAAAAAGCTTTTTATCATCCGCAGCTAAAAGAGTTTCTGCTGATGTATGACGACCTGCGGCAGGCCAGCTCGCCGCGAGCGACGCTGCTGGAGTTTCTGCAGAGCACGTATGAAGCGGGCGCAAACACTGGCGGTTGGGACCGTAAGGATCTGGAGAAGCAGTCAATTTAGGGTGCAAATCGGTCATAGAACATTTAGTTGCCTTAGCATCTAAAAAGCACGTTTTTTGCGTTTATGGTTGCTAAGGCAACTAAGTGCCCGCGGACATTTTCGCTGGACCTGGAAAAAGGTACGCCAAAATATTGAAGAAATTTTTTGGGTGGGATTTGGCGTATCGCCGGATCTTTCTTTCCACACCGGCATTCCGCTAAACCTGTCCGCCGGGAACTGACGTGTACCACGGTCACCGAATGTCTGGTCACTTTGGTTCGTTCCCTGTCGGCCGTAACTCCGGCCGCTCCATAAGACCTGCGGTGAGAGAAGCAAACTTTCGATGGAGAACTGCATCACAAGGCCAGACAAACTGCCGAGTGAGCGGGAGTGTATATCGAAGTTACACCGATCGAGAACAACAAGATCGAGGGACTACTTCAGCTGATTGACGAAGTTCGACCTGACAAGCTGGTGATACCCGGGGCGCGAACCACGTGGATGCAGCGAAGATATCGGTGGCACGGCGCACTACCTGGCGCTGCGTACGAAATGCAATATCCCTGGGAAATCGGCAGAGGTGTGCCATGAAACAGGAGCCTTACGAGCCGCAGACTTTATGAGTAAAATCGTTGTCGAATGTTTTGGCGTACAGAATTTCCATGCTCGACTCTTTAGACAATAAGACTTCACAAGACGAGCGAGCAGAATCGCTGCTGCTACGCGCGCAACGCGCGGAGAGACAGCTGGCGGAGTTGCTGACAAACATACCAGCCGGCTACGCCACGCTCGATCGCAACTGGATCTTCACCTACGCCAACCAGCAGGCCGTGCAGGGCAGCCGTCAGCGGGCGGAAGACTTCATCGGAAAAAATGTCTGGGAAATCTGGCCAGAACTTGCCGGCTCGGAACTTGAACGGCATTACCACCAAGTGATGGAAACGGGCGTGCCAGCCCATTTTGAGTTCCACGGCGAAGCCTATGACGCATGGTTCGAGATGCATGTGTACCCGACGGAAGACGGGATCAGTGTTTACTTTCAGGAGATCACGCAACGCAAGCAGGCACAGGAGGCGCTGAAGGCCAGCGAGCAACGCTATCGCGCGTTCACAGAACTGAATCCGCAGCTAATTCTGATGGCCGATACCCAGGGACAGATTACGTTCGCCAACCAGCGGATGCTGGATTACAGCGGCCTGTCACTGGAAGAAAGCCTGGGCGATGGATGGCGCAAGGCGGTCCATCCGGACGATGAAATGCGTGTGCTGCGGACATGGATGGAAGCGGTGACGACGGAGGTTGAATTCCAGGCCGAGACGCGCATTCGGCGTGGCTCTGATGGATCGTATCGCTGGTTCTGGGTTCGGGGACTGCCGGTTCGCAACGAGCAAAACAAAATGCTGTATTGGCTTGGCGTCTGCATCGATATCCACGAACACAAATTAGCCATGGAGGAGCTGCGGAAGAGCCAGCAGGACGCGGAGCATCAGAAGCTGGAACTTGAGACGGTCTATCGGACAGCACCGATTGGATTGGCCCTGTTCGATCCCGTGGAATTCCGCTATCTGCGGCTGAACGATCGCCAGGCAGAAATTGTCGGATTGCCGATCGAAGAAATTCTCGGCAAAACCTTAACGGAAATCGCTCCGATCGAAGGACTGAACGAGATGTTTCAGCAGGTGGCGGAGGGCACGCCCATCACCAACAATTTGCTGGAGGGTGAGTTGCCGATGCAGCCGGGAAATCATCGGTACTGGACGGTGAACTATTATCCCGTGTATCGACCGGATGGAACGATTCGCGCGATCACCGCTGCCTCGCTGGAGATCACGGCGCAGAAGCGAGCCGAAAAGGCGCTGATCCAGAGCGAGAAGCTGGCAGCGGTCGGTCGACTGGCCAGTTCCATTTCGCATGAAATCAACAATCCGCTGGAAGCGGTGACAAACCTGTTGTACCTGGCGCTGAATCACGAGCAGTTGCCGGCGACTACGCGACGCTACCTGGAGACTGCCCAGGGCGAGTTGACGCGAGTGTCGCACATCGCTACACAGAGTTTGCGGTTTCATCGACAAACGATGAATCCCACCCACGTTGATCCCAAAGAACTCATCGCCTCGGTCGTCGATCTTTACCAGGGCCGATTGCTCAATTCCAACATTCAGGTGAGCACCCGGTACAAGTCGACCACGCGAATTTTGTGCTTCGAGAGTGATATTCGCCAGGTACTGAATAATTTGATTGCCAATGCTCTGGATGCCATGCGCCACGGCGGCCGACTGCTGCTGTGCACCCGCGATGCAACCGACTGGAAGACGGGGCGCTCCGGGGTTCGCATCATTGTGGCGGATACAGGCCATGGCATGTCAGAGCAAGTGAAGCAACGCATTTTTGAACCCTTCTACACCACCAAGGAAGTGAACGGGACCGGCCTAGGATTGTGGATCTCCAATGGAATTGTGTCGCGGCATCATGGGTTATTGACGCTCAGAAGCAGTGATAAGCCAGGGTGGAGTGGATCTGTGTTCAGCCTGTTTTTGCCGGATGAACAAAACGCCGCCACGCCAACGCAATAACTGGAAACCCACTCGCCTAGTCCGACTTCGCTTGCACGAAGCAGAAGTTTCAGACCATGAGATTGTCGTATCCCACCCTTCGCAAGGGACGCGAAGGATGGGGCACCCCCATTCATGTTGTGCGGAAGGTCGGGCACCCGGCCGGATGAACAAAACACCGCCACGCCAACGCAATAGTCCGGAACACCACTCGCCTAGTCCGACTTCGCTTGCACGAAGCAGAAGTTTCAGACCATGAGATTGTCGTATCCCACCCTTCGCAAGGGACGCGAAGGATGGGGCACCCTCATTCATGTTGCGCGGGAGGATGGGTGCCCCCATTCACCCGGCGCGACGGCACGGACCGCATTTATCACGCGGCGCCTGCAAGGGCTACCGCGTCCGCTCCCGCCGGGAAACGTAGCCTGCCGCTGGCGTCGTTTACGGCCAGCCATACGGCCTCGGCCACATCGCATTCCTTCGTGGTCAGAGCCGGTCTTGCAAACTCCGCGAAGATGGGAGCGGCGAAGTCGGCATAAGCTTCCGGAATGAGGTCTTCGACGCGAACCTCGGTATTCTGCGCGAACCTGGTTGTGGGAGCGTATCCGGGTTCGACCAGCTTCGCTTGAATGTTGAAATGCCCAAGCTCATGAGCCAGTGAAGCGGTGAAGCCCTCGATCGCCTGCTTGCTGGCGGTATAAGCTGCCGCCAATGGGAAGGGCGCCAGGGTTGTGCTCGATGTGATGTTGACAATCACGCCGGAGCGCCGCTCGCGCATCTGCGGGATCACGGCCTGCGTCATGGCCATCACGCCGAAGGTATTGGTCTCGAAAACCTTGCGAATGTGCGACAAGGGCGTTGCTTCAAAAGCACCGACGACGCCGATGCCCGCGTTGTTGACGAGCACATCGATCGGACCAGCCGCATTGATTGCCGCCGCGATGCTTTTCTCATCCGTCACGTCCAATGGCAGGATGCGCAGTGCTGGCGATGGTGGCAGGATGTCCTGACGGAAGGTACGCATGGTTGCAATGACATTCCAGTCTTTCGAGAGGAAATAGCGGGCCGTTTCAAGGCCGTAGCCGGAAGAGGATCCGGTGATCATGATGGTTTTCATGGAACATCTCCTTTGCTGAATCCAATCTATGCGAACGCTTCAGGACTATCTACAATTGACAGTCCATATTTGGTTTGCAATAGTCCAGAATATGGTTGACCCGCTCTCCGAAGTCATAGGTTTGCTCCGGCCCCGGGCTGTCTTCACCAAGGGCATCAGCGGGGCGGGACACTGGGGCGTCCGCTATGCGAATTTTGGACACCCAAGCTTCTGTGTCGTGATTGAAGGATCGTGCCGTCTGGCTGTGGACGGACAAAAAGAATTGACGCTGGAGGCGGGCGACTTCGTATTGCTGCCAACCACGCCGGGGTTCACCATGTCGGGCTTCGAGCCCGTCCAACCGAATTTCATTGATCCAAATGTGGCCGCGCAGGCAGAGGGAGAAGTTCGTCACGGAACTCAGGACGGGCCGCCAAGCGTCCGCATGCTGGGCGGCTACTTTATCTTCGGCAGCGAAGACTCCGGACTACTGGTTTCTCTGTTGCCGGGACAAGTTCATATTCGCGGTGTTGATCGACTGTCGACTTTGGTGAAGCTTCTGATCGACGAAGCAGCGGAACAACGATCAGGACGCGAATTGGTGTTGAGCCGCCTGGTTGAGGTTTTGCTGGTCGAGTCGTTGCGGCTAACACCTGCACCCGACGCGCCTGCAGGACTGTTGCGTGGATTGGGCGATGTGCGGTTGGCGGAAGCAATCCGGAAGATCCACGCCGACCCCGGTCGTTCCTGGACTATGGCTCAACTCGCGAAAGAGGCTGCGCTGTCGCGCTCAGCGTTCTTTGAACGGTTCACCCGCAATGTCGGCATACCGCCGATGGAATATCTTCTGGGGTGGCGCATGGCGCTCGCAAAAGATCTGCTTCGGCACCGCGAGATCGACATTGCCGATGTAGCCGAGCGTGTCGGGTACGGATCGGCGAGCACGTTTAGTACGGCCTTTAGCCGCTACGTAGGCCAGCCACCGGGACGCTATTCGAAAGCGACCATGGCATCCGCAAAGTAGACTCCTCGCCCGCTTCACCGGAGCGATTTTCATACTCATCCGGCGCCGACCAAAAGTTGGCGGGCACTTCGGGAATCACTCCTGGAGCGCTAATGAAGAACGGTATCGCGGGTGCATGCGACCAGGCCGCGCAGTTCCCTGTCGATTGTCAGGCGATAGATGCCGTCGGTTTCCGCGGGTGGAAGCTCGCTCCCATCCTCAAGCGCTTGAAATACATGATCGGGATTGCGGTCCCACATTACCTCCACCGTATCGCCCGAGCCTGCTTTGCACTGGAGCAAGGCGCGTTCCGATTGCGAGACAGCACGAAGCAGTGCGTCGGGATGCTGGTGGAGCGAGAGGAGGAAGTCCTGGGCCAGCTCCTCAACAAAGGGTGAAGTGGGATGATTGTCGAAATAATATGCGACTGTTTTTTCGAAAAAGCCGAAGCGCTTTAACAATCGCGAAGTGAATCGGCATTGCGCTTCGAGAGCAAACATGCGCCACCAGAGAGCAATCTCACGGAGCATCGCCAGTTGGGGCGAGCCTTCCACCCGGCGTAAATACGGGTCTGCGGTGGAGGCGCCGCGATTCTTGAGCAGATCGAGAAGACCGCGCTGCTCGGCTTCGAGCGGCATCATTGGATGGCCCGCCGGATGCGCGCCAATTCCGCGCAGATGGCGTCGTGGCCGAGCAGAGGCACGGCCTCTTTCAAAAATTCAAAGGTGACGGTGCGCAATCCAGGGGCGCGCCGGATGATCTCCAGCCCAACCTCCAGGCCGAGGTCGCTGGTGACGCCGGAGTGGATGTCAAGATGAAACCCTTTATGTTGCACGCCGCCTGCGAGATGCAGTTCGCGTACCGGCTCGAGATTCAGCTCGTCGAGAAAAGCGACAATATCCAACCCCTGATTCATGGCATCGCATTCCAGGTTGTACGCATCCAGAAGCAGACCGCACCCGGTACGCGATGTGATGGCATTCAAAAAACCTGCGGGCGAATATTGCGCGGGAGAGTCAGGCAGGAGATGGATGACGTGTTCGAGAAGGAAAGGGACGCGATAACGCTCCTGCAGAAGCCGAACCCGCTCGCACACCAGGTCGAGAGCTTCGTCGGTGCGCGGCAGTGCAAACATGGTTCCGACGTTTTCGCCGGCGACGGCGGTATAGGCCAGGTGCTCGCTGTGCCATTCCAGATGGAAGCGCGCAAAGAGTTCATCGAGCAGGCGGAGATAGCCTTCGTCCCAATGATCGAAGGAGCCGATGGAGAGACCGACGCCATGGGCAACGAAGTTCACGCCGGGCTGCACGGCTTCGTACTCCTGCAGCACCTCCGGCCGCAAATACGCATGTTTCCAGCCGGAGCGAGCGATGGCATCCGGAGAAATTTCGATGGTATCGATCAGCGGCAGGATGCGCTCGAGCAGGGCAATGTCATCGCCCTCATACGTCGCGGCCAGCGACGGTTTGGAATGCAAACGGGAGACTGTGGCGGCGCTGGCCATTGTGGAATTCCTTACGCACCGAAGCCAACGGACTCGACGCCCGGAAGCTTTGCGATCTGGGTTGCCTCGACCGATGCGCCGGTCAATCGAAGATCAATTCCCAAAATTCCGCACGCCCGGCATCCACTCATCCCAACGAGACTGCCGATGAGGCTGTGGAGTTGCTCGAGCGAAATATTTTCTCTGACGGTGACGTGCACAGGGCCCTGCAGTTTCAATCCTTCTGGCATGATGTTTCTCCTTTGGCGATTTCATTTCAGGCATGAGAGCCCGGAAAGCCGTCTGCAGCCAGGGCTGAAAAACGCCGACCTGCAAATGGCTCACATCCTAATGGTGGATTTGCGTCACGATTCGTTACAGAGATATGTAGGGCGACGTGAGGTGACAGCAACGCGATGTGGCGACGCCAGGGTGCGCCGTTGTACCGGCTGAAGGCGGCGGACTCTTATCTACTTGATGCGGAAGGTGAGGCTTGCGGCTTGGCTTCGACGATGCCGACGTTGCGAACCATCTGCTTATCATCCCCAACCGGATATACGGCGGTGAGAGTGAAGCCTGCTGCGTCGAGAAGGGTTTTCCATTCGCGTTCGCTGCGCTCTCTGCCGCCGGTGACGGCGAGCATGTTGAGGTCACTCATCAGGTGGCCTTCCAGTTGCGGGTCTGCATGGGAGACGAGGGGCGGAAGGATGAATTCGATAATCAACAAACTGCCATGGGACGGAATGACGGCGCGGCAGTTCTTGAGAATGGTGATGGCGTCCGGGTCGCGTCGACCGTGCAGCACATGTTTCAGCATGTAGACATCCGCACCGGGCGGGACTGACTGCATAAGATCGGAGACAATCAATTCGCATCGGGAGGAAGGATCTTCTTTGACGAAGCGAGGCCTGGCTGCGTCGATGCTGGGTTCGAGGTCGACAAGCATGCCGCGCAGGTGCGGGTGGAGCGCGAGCACTGCGAGAATGAGCGAGCCACCGCCGCCGCCGAGATCGGCGACTACTTTGGCGCGGGAAAAATCCCATGCTTTTGCGATGGGAGCATAATCCTCTGCGGGAGCGGTGCCCATGACGGCACGAAAAATTGAGCTGGCCTCGGGATCCTGCGACCAGCGGGAAGGGATGTTGGGGTCGCGGACATCGTGAGCCGGCAAGCCGGTACGAACACAGTCGGTGAGCAGGGACCAGCTGTCGGCGAGCAGATCTGACCAGAAGACGACGGCTGGCCAGACGGACTGAGGCACATCTTTGCGTAGAGGTTTGCCAAAGGGAGTGAGGCGAAAATGTTCGGGCGTGGTTTCTTCTGTGACGCCGATGCCGGCAAGAGCGCGCAGCAGGCGGTAGAGCGCCGTGGGGTCGGCTTGACACTCTTTGGCGAGGAAGGTGACGCTACGGACTTGATCTGCAAGCGCATCGGCAACGCCGAGGCGAGCAGCGGCGCAAAGAATGCGGCTGCGAGAATAGGCCATCGCCATTTCTACCAACCCCTGATTCGGCGTGACATTGCCGATGCCGCCCTTCGATTCCGTCATGAGGAACCTCGATTCCAGAAAGAAGAATAGCAAGGCGAGCACGGAAGTCACGAGCTCATGTCAAACGGAAGCGCTGCCGATGGTTCTATTGGGCCGTGGGAGTGACCGAAGAGACGTGGCGTCTGTTACCTGCGGGAGCATTATGATAGAGCCAGGACATGACCCGCCAATCCAGCCGCGATCTTGCCTCGTCCCAGAGGATTGAGGGCCTGGAGCAAGAGCGCCTGACAGCTTCGGGGACGGAAGACGATTCGGTGCTGCTGCGGGTTGAAAATCTGCGCAAGGAGTACCGCAGCGGGACGCAACCGCTTGTGTTATTTGACGGACTGAACCTGAGCGTGCGGCAGGGCGAGATGATCGCTATTGTTGGCGAATCTGGTGCGGGCAAAAGTACTTTGCTACATTTGCTCGCAGCGCTTGATCGTCCCTCTGCTGGTGACGTATACTTCGCAGCAACCTGGCTAGGAAAATTGACTGTGGGAGAGGCTGCCACGTTTCGCAACCGCGAAATTGGATATGTGTGGCAACTGCACTACCTTTTGCCGGAATTTACGGCTCTGGAGAATGTGGCCATGCCGCTGCTCGCACGTGAAGAACCGAAACCGTCCGCCTTTGCGAAAGCGCAGGAACTGTTGCGCGAAGTGGGACTGGAAGCCAGAGCGCACCACCTTGCCGGGGAGCTATCCGGTGGGGAACAACAGCGCGTTTCGCTGGCACGGGCGTTGGTTACACAACCCCGGTTACTGCTGGCGGACGAGCCAACGGGCAACCTCGATAACCGTACGGCCGAAGCTGTGTTTGGCCTGCTGGAACGGCTGCACACCACGCATCGGTTAACCTCCATCCTCGTCACCCACAACATGGAAATTGCAAAACGTTGTGGACGCACGCTCCGGTTGCACGAAGGCCGGTTGCACGAAGTTTGGCTGCACACGAGCGAGTCGGAAGAGGCATCCGCAGAAGGCCGCATTGCATCCTCTGATACGCCGGAGCATCCAATTGTTCGTACCGCAGTTCCGGGTGCAAACCGCACGGGAACGGCATGAGCCAAGGGGGGAATATGTTCGAACGGTACACGGAGAAAGCGCGGCGCGTGATCTTCTTTGCGCGCTACGAGGCCAGCCAGTTCGGCTCGCCGTACATTGAAACAGAACACTTGCTGCTTGGACTCTTGCGCGAGGATAAAGCGTTAAGCAATCGCTTCCTGCGCTCCCATGCCTCAGTGGAATCAATTCGCAAACAGATTGAGGCGCATACCACGATACGCGAGAAGGTTTCGACCTCGGTCGACCTGCCGCTGTCGAATGAATGCAAACGAGTTCTGGCCTATGCCGCGGAAGAGGCGGAGCGGCTATCCAACAAACATATTGGCACCGAGCACTTGCTGCTGGGCTTGCTGCGCGAAGAGAAATGCTTTGCTTCAGAGATTTTGCTGGAGCGCGGTCTACGGCTTTCAACAGTTCGCGATGAGCTGGCCAAGACGACGCAGGAGCGGGCTCCGCAGGCAGCGCGGAATCGTGAATCGAGCATCCTTGCGGAATTTTCGCGCGACCTGACGCAGGCAGCGCTGGACAACCAACTGGATCCGCTGGTGGGTCGCGATGCGGAAGTAGATCGCGTCATTCAGATCCTGTGCCGGCGCACGAAGAACAATCCAGTACTGATTGGCGAACCGGGCGTGGGTAAAACCGCGATCGTGGAAGGTTTGGCGCAGCGGATTTCTGATGGCGATGTTCCTAGTTTTCTGGCGGACAAGCGAGTGCTGGGACTGGATTTGTCGCTGATCGTTGCGGGCACAAAATATCGCGGCCAGTTTGAAGAGCGGCTGAAGACGATTATGAAAGAGCTGATGGAGAATCAAAATTCCATCATCTTTATCGATGAGCTGCATACGCTGGTGGGCGCGGGTTCTGCGGAAGGATCGCTGGATGCTGCGAACATTTTGAAGCCGGCGCTGTCGCGTGGAGAAATCCAGTGCATCGGGGCCACCACGCCTGCGGAATATCGCAAGTCGATTGAAAAGGATCGCTCGCTGGAACGTCGTTTTCAGGCGGTGAAAGTACCGCCGCCGAATGAAGAAGACGCGGTGAAGATCATCATGGGCATTAAGGATCGCTATGAGAAGTTTCACGCGGTCAGTTATACCGATGATTCGATCCAGTTTGCGGTGTATCACTCCAGCCGTTACATTCCGGATCGCTTTTTGCCGGACAAGGCGATTGATCTGATTGATGAGGCGGGGGCGCGGGTGAAACTGCGGCAGACTTCCCTGCCCGAGGAAATTACGGAGATTCAGAAGCGCATCAAATTCATTGTTCATCGCATGGAAAACGCGATAGCAAATCATGAATTTGAAAAGGCGCGGTTCTATTCCGATGAAGAACGGAAGGAGCGCGAGAACCTGCGCGCGCTGCGTGACAAATATCATCTGGATGATTCGACCGCGGGCGTGGTGACGCGGGAAGACATCGAAGATGTTGTGAGTCGCTGGACGGGCGTGCCAGTCACTTCCATTAAAGAGGAAGAGACGCAGAAACTGCTGCGGGTGGAAGAAGAGCTGCACAAGCGGATCATCTCGCAGGAGAAGTCGATCTCTGCGCTGGCTCGGGCGATTCGTCGCTCTCGTGCCGGCCTGAAATCGCCGAACCGTCCCATTGGCTCGTTCCTGTTCCTGGGACCGACGGGCGTGGGCAAAACGGAAGTGGCGCGTTCGCTGGCGAATTTCCTGTTCGGCAGCGACAAGGCGCTGATCCGGTTCGATATGTCGGAGTACATGGAGAAGCATTCGGTCTCGAAGCTGATCGGATCGCCTCCGGGCTACGTGGGCTACGAGGAAGGCGGACAGCTGACGGAACGCGTGAAGCGCTCGCCGTACTCTGTGGTGCTGCTGGATGAGATTGAGAAGGCGCATCCGGACATCTTCAACATCCTGCTGCAGGTATTTGAAGATGGACAGTTGACCGATGGCCTGGGCAATACGGTCGACTTCAAGAACACGATTCTGATCATGACTTCGAACATTGGCGCGCGGCACCTTCAGAAGCGGCAGGGGCTGGGCTTCCAGTCGAACCTGGAAGACACGGTGGCCGAGAAGGTCGAAGACCTGGTGCGGAATGAAGTGAAGCGGACGTTCAATCCTGAATTCCTGAACCGGCTGGACGAGATCATCATCTTCCAGGCGCTGACGGATTCAGATCTGATCCAGATTATGGAACTGCTGGTACAGCAGTTGAATGCCAACCTGGCGCAGAAGGCCATTACGATTTCTGTGATGGAAGATGCGAAGAAGTGGATTCTGGAGAAGACCATGGTGGACCGCACCTACGGGGCGCGGCCGCTACGGAGAGCGCTGCAGAAGTACGTGGAAGATCCTTTGTCGGAGGCGTTGATTGCCGGCAATATTCAGGAGCGGCCTGCATTCCTTGAGGTCTACCTGGATAACAATCAACTGTTCTACCGGCCGATCGGCAGTGAAGGCGCGGAGCGGTCGTCGGAAGGGATTTCGCTTTCCAGCAGCTAATAGAAAAGCAGAACGCAGAAACAAAAGAAGCTCCGCCGTGGCGGAGCTTCTTTTGTTTGTCAGCCAAATATCAGGACTCGATGATGCTGTGGGCCTGTCGGCTGTTGTGGGCTTGCGGCCCGCACTTGTGCGGCGACCCGGCGTTGAATGACGCCGGCTGGGATCGGCGCTCTAAATAAATCCTGAGACCTTGCTGGCAACCGATCCAGCTTTGGAGATGGTGTCGTCGACAACTTCGCGACCGCGACGAATCACGCGCTCCGCCTGCTTGCCGTACTGTTCCGCCTTCTCGCTGAAATCCTCGGCAGTGCTTTTGATTTGATCCGATGCATCTTCCAACCCGCGTTTGATCTGCTTGCGGGTCCGGTCGCCAGGTTGCGGCGCGTAGAGGAGCGCGACTGCTGCTCCAGCTGCCACACCCACCCCAAATGCCATCCAAAATTTCCACGTATCCATGATGAGCTCCAGACTCGCATACCGGCGTGCGGCGTGCGTACTTGTTATGTTGCTTACTGATCCTATTAGAGCACCAATCCGGGGGAACGGTTGCCAAGGAATTGGCTGCCAGGGAGAGTGGAACCTTAGACTGCAACTGCTTGCGGGTGGGGCGATTCGATGGCTGACGGACGGTGTGAAATATATTCAAATATTGTAATATTAATATATGTCTGAGATCAGCCAGTTCAAAGCGGAGTTCTTCAAGGCCCTGTCGCATCCTTTGCGGATACGAATTCTGGACGAACTGCGAAATGGAGAAGTCGGAGTGAATGAGCTGAGCGCGCGACTGAAGGTGGAGCAAAGCGGCGTGTCGCAACAGCTTGCCGTGCTGCGAAGCCGGAATTTTCTGAACGCCAGAAAAGACGGGCAAAACGTTTTTTATTCGGTGCGCGACCGGGAGATATTTCGTCTGCTCGATGCCGCTCGCAGGATCTTCAACAACCAGTTGATCGAAGTTCGGGACATGCTGTCGCAAATTGAGTCCAGCAAGAACGTGACGAAATGAACCTGACGGATTGGACGCCGAAGTCGGTCGCCGCGCTAAAAAACTATCAGCGCCAGGACCTGGTGCATGATCTGATCGCCGGCGTGACGGTGGGCCTGGTGGCGCTGCCGCTGGCCATGGCGTTCGCGATTGCGAGCGGAATGCCTCCGCAGTCGGGCATCTACACGGCGATCATCGCAGGATTTCTGATCTCTGCCCTGGGCGGCTCGCGGCTGCAGATCGGCGGACCGACGGGCGCCTTCGTCGTGATCATCTATGGCATCGTGAGCCGTTACGGCGTGGATGGTCTCTTGGTCTGCACGGTGATGGCGGGCGTGATGCTGGTCATCATGGGTGCAAGCGGGCTGGGGTCGGCGGTGAAATTTATTCCCCGTCCGGTGGTGATCGGCTTTACCAACGGAATTGCCATCCTGATCGCCAGTACGCAGATCAAAGATTTTTTCGGATTGAAGACGGGTGCGGTGCCGGGAGATTTTGTGGGCCGGTTCAAGGTGCTGGCGCACAGTGCAGGAACAATTTCGCCGCTGACCACGGTGCTGAGTTGTTCGGCGCTGCTGATCATTCTTTTGGCGGTGCGGTTTTGGCCGCGGATTCCGGGATACATTATCGCGATGGTGGTGGGAACGTTGCTGGTGGCTGTGTTCAAGCTGCCGGTGGAAACAATCGGAACGCGCTTCGGTGGCATTCCTTCGGGGTTCCCGCACTTTCATGCGCCGGTGCTGAGTTATCAGCTGGTCCGCAGCCTGACCTCTCCGGCAATCACGATTGCAATGCTGGGTGCAATCGAGTCGTTGATGTCGGCGGTGGTTGCGGATCGGATGAGCGGGGATACACACAATCCCAATGTGGAGTTGATCGGCCAGGGCATCGCCAACATTTTTTCGCCGATGTTCGGAGGGCTGCCGGCGACCGGCGCCATCGCGAGAACCGCAACCAATATTCGGTCGGGAGGTAAAACTCCTCTGTCAGGGATGGTGCATGCACTGACGTTGCTGGTACTGGTGCTGGTGGCGGCACCGCTGGCCAAGTTCATTCCGCTGGGCGCGCTGGCGGCCATTTTGGTGGTGGTCTGCTACAACATGGGCGAATGGCACGAAATACCGCAGTTGCTGAAGCTGTCGAAGCTGGAGATCGGCACGTGGATGGTGACGCTTTCGCTGACTGTTTTTGTGAATCTGACGGTCGCGGTGGAAGCCGGAATGATTCTGGCAGCGCTGATTTTCATTCGCAAAGTGACTTCGACGACGACGGTCACGCGGGTGACGGACGAATACCTGGAAGAAAGTTCGGATCACACGCTGTCGGACAAAGACATTCCTCCTTACGTCGTCATCTTGCGGATCCATGGACCGTTCTTGTTTGGGTCGGCGGAGAAGATTGCCGATGTCAGCAAAAATCTGGATGAGTGGCCGCCGGTGGTGATTCTTCGGCTGCGAAACATGACCGTCATCGATTCGACAGGACTGCAGACGCTGCAGCGATTCGCGGACGAAGTGCACGGCTCGGGGCGCACATTGATCCTTTGCGGGGCGCGGGAACAACCGGCGAGGCTGATGCTGCAGGCGGAATTTGAGCAGCATGTGGGCGTGGAAAACATTTGTCCTCACGTGCGCGCAGCGCTGGAGCGCGCCAGCGCGGTGTATCTGGAGTCTGGAGGGCGATGGAAGTCGATCGACGACGAGACAACCCCGCTCGCGGAAGCGCTCGGCTTTGGATTATGAAGCGGGTGGAAACGACAGATTTCCGGCCAGGTTCAGCGATCTCCAATAAAATCGATTCAATCCACGATGCGGGAAAGATTCGAGTTCGGATTGGTGTGGCTCCTGGTGATATTCATGGGGCTGCTGCCTCGCGGCATGTCGCGAAACATTGGAGCGGCGATTGGCTGGCTGGCGTATGCGGCCACGCCGCGACTCCGACGGGTGGGGCTGAGAAACCTGGAGCTGGCGTTTCCTGAGAAGCCGGCCGCGGAACGCGAAACCATTCTGCGCGGGATGTATCGGCAACTGGGATGGCAGCTGGCGGAATTTTGTCACATGCCCGGCTATTCGCTGGAGAGCGCAAATCAATTTATCCGCTATGAAGGCCTGGAACACTACCTGGCGGCGAAGCAGCGCGGCAAGGGCGTGCTGGTGCTGACCGGACACCTGGGCGCGTGGGAGATGTCGAGCTTCTACCATTCGCTGGCGGGTTATCCGATGGGGATGGTGATTCGGAAGCTGGATAATCCGTGGGTCAACCGGTTCGTGAATGATATTCGCACGCGCCATGGAAATCGCGTGCTGCCGAAAGATGATTTTGCGCGGGGATTGATTGCGGCGATGCGAGCGGGAGAAACCGTCGGCGTGTTGATGGATACGAATATGACGCCACCGCAGGGCGTGTTCGTGGACTTCTTTGGACACGAGGCGTGCACGGCGTCGGGCGTCGCTCGAGTGGCGGTGCGCACGGGAGCAGCGGTATTGCCGGGCTTTCTGGTGTGGGAGCCGGCGGAAAAAAAATACGTGCTGCATTTTTTGCCGGAGCTGAGATTGGTAGACACGGGCGATGCGGAGCTGGACGCGACGACCAACACACAGACGTTTACGACCGCGCTGGAGGATGTGATTCGGCAGTATCCGGAGCAATGGCTGTGGGTGCATCGGCGATGGAAGACAAGGCCGCCGGGAGAACCTCCGATTTATTGAATATTTCTTGAGGCTTGGGCGAATCTAGCGAACCCCAGCACCTGAACAGGCTGCGGAAAAAGGCCGAATTTCGGACCACATGCCCGAACAGCACGTGGCAGAGGCTAAAGCCCGGCCTGATTTTTCTGCACTTGTGGCCCGACTAAAGTCGTGCCCTGATACAAGGCAGCGTTTTTCCGCAGCCTGTGAAGGCGTGTTTCGGCGGTGTCTTATCCCCGGACTAAAGTACGGGGTCTAGCCACGCGGAAAACAGGCAAGTGGAAAGCCAGCCGAAATGGCTGGGCTCGGCTACCATAACGCTATGCTGACGTTGCGGCAACTCGCGGAAGCGCTGCAGGCGGAATACGTGCCTCGGTCGAATTCTGCGGAAGAAAAAGATTCGTCGCAGGCGGAATCGGTAGAGCGCGTGGCCAGCGTGCGCAATGCCGCGCAGACTTCTCTCACCTTTGCTGAGAGCGAAGCCACATTACAAGAGGCGATGTCGTCCCCTGCTGCGGCGGTGCTGGTGACTCCACAAATTGCCAAGGCGTTTCTGTCCGAAGCGAAGCCGCTGACAAAACCTTTGCTGTTGGTGGCGCAGCCTCGACTGGCGTTTGCCAAGGCATCGCAATATCTGCGGGCAGCGAAGGCGAGCACAGGTATCCATCGCACCGCGGTTCTGGCTTCCAGCGTCAAATTAGCGGAAGACGTTTCGATCGGCGCGTACGCGGTGCTGGGGGAGCACGTCGAAATCGGCGCGCGAACGCGTATTGGAGCTGGATGCGTGCTGGCCGATGGGGTAAAAATTGGCTCGGACTGCACGCTGTATCCGCGGGTGGTGATTTATTCCGGGGTGGAATTGCGGGACCGGGTGCAGGTGCATGCCGGATGCGTGTTGGGATCGGACGGATTCGGATACGTGCGCGATGCGGAGACGGGCGCGTATACGCAGTTTCCGCAGCAGGGCACGCTGGTGATTGAGGACGACGTGGAGATTGGCGCGAATACCACCATCGACCGGGGTGCGCTGGAGGAGACGCGGATCGCGCGCGGCACCAAGCTGGATAACCTGGTGCACATTGGCCACAATGTGCGCGTGGGGCGCAATGTTGTGATGGCAGCGCAGACCGGGATTTCCGGCAGCAGCAGCGTAGGGGACGGTGCGATTCTGGGCGGGCAGGTTGGTATTGGCGAGCATGCCGATGTGGGCGAAGGCGTGATCCTGGGCGGCGGCGCGGGGGTGTTGAGCAAGAAGAAACTGCGCGGCGCAGGAATCGTTTTCTGGGGACGACCGGCGCAACCGTTGCGCGAATACCTGAAGGGGCTGGCAACGCTGGCCGAGCTGGCGCGCTCGCCGCGCAAAAAAAAGAAACCGCGGCTGTGACTGCGGTGCGGGCTGTGTTCGATCCCACCCTACTCGCAAGAAACGCGGTGAGGATGGGGCCCCCTCATTTCCACGGTAAAGAAGGAGGAGTGGAGCGGTGGCCATAGTTGTCGTTGGCGGGCAGACGCGCAACATCGGCAAAACGTCGGTGGTCACGGGACTGATCGCTTCCCTTCCGCAGATGGAATGGACCGCGTTCAAGGTGACGCAGTTTGGCCATGGGATATGCTCCGCGAACGGCGAGCCGTGCGATTGCGAGACCGATGCTCACACCGTGGCGGTGACGGAAGAACGTTCCTTCGACAGCGGGACTGATAGCGCGCGATTTTTAGCGGCGGGTGCGGTCCGTTCCTACTGGGTGCGGACGCGGCAGGGACAACTGGCGGAGGCGATGCCGCGAGTGCGGAAAGAGCTGGCACTGGCGAAGAACGCGATTCTGGAGTCGAACAGCATTGTGCGGTTTTTGAAGGCGGATTTATATTTGACGGTGCTCGATCCGGCGATTCGCGACTTTAAACCGTCGGCACAATATTTTCTGGATCGCGCGGATGCGGTGCTGTGGAGCGGGATGCAATCTGCGCCAGAAGAGCCTGCATGGCCGTCGGAGTGGCTGCAATTGCTGCGAAGCAAGCCGCAGTTTTTCGTGGGCGCGCCTGAATATACAAGCGATGCGCTGACGGAATTTGTGCGAGACCGGATTGCATCCAGCTGTTATCAGACTGCCGCAAGAGTTACGCCCGATTCGTTATTGCCCAGGGGCTAAAGCCCACCTGCTTATTTCGCCGAGTGTGGCACGACTAAAGTCGTGCCCTGATACAAAACGGGCTGAATCAGACCGAAACAGGCTGGATCCGTGGTTTCCTTCAGCTAGGAGCCGGCGGCTAGTAAATGTGGAAGTCGATGGAAATATCCATGCGCACGGCTACTGGCTTGCCGGCCAGGGTGGCGGGTTTGAAGCGATATTGCTTGACTGACTCGACAGCCTTCTCGTCCAGACCCATGCCCAGGTGTTGCACGACTCTCGGCTCGCGGGGAATTCCGTTGGCGTCAATAATCACTTCCACCACGCACAGGCCCTGATATTTGGCCATGCGGGCCTGTTCGGAAAATTCGGGCTCCGGGGCAAAGATCACCACAGGCGGGCGAACGCCGCCGCCGACCTGATAGATGCCTCCGCCATAGCCGCCGCCTGATCCGGGTCCTACGCCTGCGCCGGAACCCGAGCCGACACCGCCGCTGTTGCCGGCACCGATGCCGCCGGCGCTACCGGTACCGTTGGAGGCCGGTCCATGGACAGAGGTCAAGGGATCGCCGAGATTCGGCATGTCGCTGTTGGGGAGCTTGATGTTTGCCGGCATGACCACGGTGGGCTCGACGGCGAGTTTGGGCTTGGGATTGCGAATGATCTCATCCGGAGGAACGAACTGCGTCTTGGCGATGGTGGGTAGTTTTCCGGCCGCTGCAGGCGTGATGCTGCGATCTCCGCCGCCACCGCCGCCGCCCATCACTTTCGGGTTCGCATCGATGGGCATGAAGGGCGTGATGTTGAAATTGGGCGGAGGCACGACTTCCGCAACCGCAGGCCGTTTTGGACGCCAGAAGATGGCCACCAGAATGATGGCGAGCACCAGCACGTGAATCCCCACGGATATGAAGCTTGATTTACGATCGCGCGGCCGCTCCAGCGGGTTTGACACCGCAATCGCATGCGATTCCAGCTGCAATGGAGGCAGCTTGCGGGGAAAGAACAGGTCGCGAAAATCTTCGTAGATGCCGACCCAGATGGGTTGCTGATAGAAGGGATCGGCGACGGGAATGGGCTTCGATTTCAGCTGGAGTGCGGGCTGCGGCCGGGGGAAAAACCGGGCACGGAGATTCTCCGTCAGCGAGACCCAAAAAGAAGGATCTCCCGCGACCGTGCTCGAAAGAGACGGTTGGGGGAGCTCTTGTGATCGGTTTCTCTCGATTTCAGGCGGTATCAGAAGCTGATTCGACATCCATAACCCATTTTCGACTGCTCACGAGTGGGGTCGCTCGGTCGCCGCGGTGACCTGCCTGCATCAATTATGCTGGATGCAGGCTTTATTTGTCGTCTTCGCCGAAATCCTTCCGTGATATCCAGGGCAATCGATCCAGTGTTTCAAGTCAACTGGCAAGACCCAATCGGCTGAAAAAATCCTCAGGTTATCGAGTACGACACGGATATCGATAACGTTAATGCTTTAGACGCTTCACCAGCCAATCCGTTTAGGACCCCAGACCGATGATGCGAAGTATGCATTTATCATAGTGGAGTACGAGAAACTTTGCTTCGGAGAAGATATGCCCGTTGGGCCTGATTTAAAGGCGACCCTGAACCTGCCACACACCGATTTTCCGATGAAGGCCAATCTCCCCCAGAATGAGCCGAAACGGCTGGCTGCGTGGGAGGAATCTCAGTTGTACGCACAGATTCGTGAAGCACGTAAAGGCGCTCCTGTGTACCTGTTACACGACGGGCCGCCGTACGCGAATGGACCCATTCATCTGGGCCACGCGATGAATAAGTGCCTAAAAGATTTTGTGGTGAAGTCGAAGAACATGTCGGGCTACGATGCCCCGTATGTTCCGGGATGGGATTGCCACGGGTTACCGATCGAAATCAAAGTAGATGAGCAGCTGGGCCGCAAGAAGCTGGAAATCCCTGCAGTGGATGTGTTGCGGGCCTGCCGTGAGTACGCCGGAAAATATGTCGATCTGCAGCGCGAACAATTTTTGCGCCTGGGAGTGCTGGGGCAGTTCGACCATCCGTATTCGACGATGTCAAAGTCGTATGAAGCGCGGGTGCTGGAAACGTTCTTTGAATTTTTCGAAGCGGGATTCGTCTACAAGGGATTGAAACCGGTGTACTGGTGCATCTACGACCGCACGGCGCTGGCTGAAGCGGAAGTGGAATATGAAATGCACACCAGCCCCAGCGTATATGTGCGCTATCGGATGACGAGCGATCCTGCGGCGCTGGATGCAGCGCTGGCTGGGAAGCAAGTGAGCACCATCATCTGGACGACGACTCCGTGGACGCTGCCGGCTTCGCTGGCGGTGGCCTTTCATCCGGATTTTGAATATGTCGCGCTGGAGTCGGACGGGCAGGTATATATCGTCGCGGAATCGCTGGCGAAATCTGTCGCCGAGGCAGTTGGATTCAAAGACGCGAAGGAGATTGCGCGATTTGCGGGACGGAAACTGGAACGCACGACATTTCAGCATCCGTTTCTGGATCGCAGCATTCTGGGTGTGCTCGCGGACTACGTGACGGCGGATACCGGCACGGGCGCGGTCCATACAGCTCCGGCGCACGGTGCGGATGACTTTTATACCGGCGCGCGGTACGGGCTGGATCCGACATGCAATGTGGATGGCGCGGGGCGGCTGCACAACGGATTGCCGGAGTATGAGGGCAAGAAAGTTTTTGCGGCGAATGAGCCGATTATCGAAGTGCTGAAGGAGCGTGGTGCGCTGCTGGCGCGGGTGGACATCCATCACTCGTACCCGCACTGCTGGCGCTGCCACAATCCGGTGATTTTCCGTGCGACCGAACAGTGGTTCATCAACATGGAAACGCCGATGGAAAATCCGGATGGCTCGGCGGCGACATTTCGCGAGCGGGCCCTGGATGAAATCAAGAAAGTGCGCTGGGATCCAAGCTGGGGCGAAGAGCGCATCGCCAACATGATTGCGACGCGGCCGGACTGGTGCATCTCTCGCCAGCGGATCTGGGGCGTGCCGATTGCGGTGTTCCTGTGCGAGAAATGCCGCGCGCCGCTGAAAGATTCGGCCATCTTCCGTCGCGTGGTGGAGCTGTTTGAAGAGGAAGGTGTGGAGGCCTGGCATACGCATACGCCGGAAGAAATTCTTGCGCCGGGAACGACGTGTCAGACCCCGGGATGCGGCAGCCAGAAGTTCGAAAAGGAGATGGACATTCTGGATGTGTGGTTTGAGTCCGGTTCAAGCCAGGCCGCCGTGCTGGGCGAGAAGGCAGGCTTTGGATTGACGTGGCCTGCGGACCTGTACCTGGAGGGCGGCGACCAGCATCGCGGATGGTTCCACACTTCCCTGCTGTGCAGCGTGGGCACGAAAAATGCGGCGCCGTATCGTCGCGTGGCGACCTGCGGATGGACGCTGGACGATCAGGGACGCGCGCTGTCGAAGTCCCGTGGAAATGACATTGGTCCGACGGAAGTGGCCGCTGAATTGGGCGCGGACATTATCCGGTTGTGGGTGGCGTCGGTCGATTTTCGCGAAGATGTGGTGGCGACGATTCCGCTGCTGAAGCGGCTGGCGGAAGATATTTATCGCAAGCTTCGCAACACGTTCCGCTTTCTGCTGGGGAACCTGGGCGATTTCAATCCCGCGCACCGACGCGTTGCCGTTCGAGCAGTTGCTGCCGATCGATCAATACATGCTGGCGCGAACTGCGGAGCTGACGACGAAAGTGCTTCGATGGTATGACGAGATGGAGTTCCATCGCGTATACCAGGCCATCAACGAATTCTGTACAGCCGACCTGAGCGCCATGTATCTTGATTTGCTGAAGGATCGGATGTACACCTTTGCGCCCAACAATCCTGCGCGACGTTCTGCGCAGACGGCGATTGCGCGCATTGCAGAGGCGCTGGTGCTGTTGACCGCGCCCTACCTAAGTTTCACTGCCGAGGAGGTATGGCAACATCTACCCACCACAGTGAAGAGCCGTGAATCGAGTGTGCAGCAGGCACTCCATTCGCGGCAGCATTACCCGGGTCCCCCAACAAAAAGCGGCCGCGAACCGAGTGTTCATTTAGCGCTCTTTCCGCGGCCGCAAGATATCGCACCTGCCTCTGCGGCAGAATTGCTGGGTGACTGGAAACAACTTTTAGCGGTGCGCGATGACGTGCTGAAGAGCCTGGAAGAAGCGCGCAAGGAAAAGCGCATTGGCAAAGCGCTGGAAGCCAAGGTGCGGCTGCAAGTTCCAACCGGGCTGAAGCCGTTGTTGCGCAAGTATGAATCGAGCTTGAAAGAATTATTCAATGTATCGCAGGTGGAACTGGTGACGGCATCCGAGACAAATGGAGCGGGATCGGTGCACGTGACCACGCTGCCGGCCGATGGCGCGAAGTGTGAGCGCTGCTGGAACTATTCCGTGCATGTGGGTGAGAGCCATAAGTGGCCGACCGTGTGCGAACGCTGTGTCGCAGCTCTGGAAGCAATTGGGGCGCCTGCCATGGGCGGTGAGCCCGCTGCGGCGGCGGTGGGAAATTCGAAAAAGGATGGGCAGTGAGCGGAGATTCACGATTTACAGGTGCGCGCGATCCACGTTTCAAACTTCTTCTGATTTCTGTCGCAGTCTTTATTGCCGACCGGTTGAGTAAGCTGTGGATTCTTCATCACATTATTTCCGGTCAGGAAATCACCATCATTCCGCATTTTTTTCATCTGTCGCACGTGTACAACAACGGTGCGGCATTCAGCCTGTTTTCCGATACACCCTCTCCAGACAAAGTGCGCTGGATGTTGATCGGCTTTTCTCTGGTCGCGATCGCGATCGTGCTGTTTGTGTTTATGAAAGCCGGACGGCGCGTGAACCTGACCAGCATTGCGCTGGCGCTGGTGCTGGGTGGCGCGATTGGAAATCTATATGACCGGCTTATGTATCGCTACGTCATCGATTTTCTGGCATTCAATTTTTCCAGCTATCATTATCCCGATTTCAACGTTGCCGATTCCTGCATTGTGATTGGCGCGGGATTGCTGTTGATTGAAGTTTTCCGCGCGCCAAAGTCGGCGTTTATTGACTGAGCTGGAATCGCCGAGCGCCGTCGCAGGCGAGTGAGCCGTCTTGAGAGGATGAAACGATGAAACTTTTCTGCTGTCTGCTGATGCTGGTTCCCTTCGCCGCTGCGCAAACCACTCCGACACCTGCCACGGCGCCCGAAGCTGCCACCCAGACCGCGCCGGCGACACCGCCCGAAAGCGCATATCAACGAAAGCATGACGAGCAATTGCTGACTGACTTTGGCGATCTGGCGAGATACAGCGAGGCGAATGCGCAATTGGGCGCGCCCTCGCCCGACGAGAAGCGCGTCGTGTTCATGGGCGATTCCATCACAGACGCGTGGGGACATCCGACCGGGGTATTTTTCCCGGGCAAGCCATATGTGAACCGCGGCATCAGTGGGCAAACCACACCGCAGATGCTGGTGCGTTTTTGGCCGGATGTGATCGCGCTGCAGCCGAAGGTGGTTGTGATTCTGGCGGGGACAAACGACATTGCCGGCAATACCGGCCCGACAACACCCACCTCCATCGAAGACAATTTGATGGCGATGGCGGACCTGGCGAGGGCGAATGGAATCCGCGTGGTGATGGCGTCGATTTTGCCGGCGGCTGCGTATCCATGGAAGCCGGGCATTGATCCGAGAGCAGAAATTTCCGCCATCAACAGCTGGATGCGCGATTACTGCGAGAAGAAACATTACGTCTATCTCGACTACTATTCGGCCATGGTCGACTCAAACCAGGGCACGAAGAAGGCGTTGACCATTGACGGCGTGCATCCCAACGCGGATGGCTACGCGGTGATGACGCCGCTGGCCGAGCAGGCCATCGCGAAGGCGCTCAAGTCCAAAGAAAAATAGCCCGCACGCGACCGCTGTCACTTGTACATATCCTGAAACGCGAATGTGCCCAGAAAAATGGCGTGGGAGACGGGCGGCTTGGGGCTGGATATGTCGACGGGATAGGGCGAACTGCTCAGCGTAGGAAATCCCCAGACGCGACCGGTCGATAGATCCACCACCATTTTTCCGTAGACATTCTGGCTGCCATCGGGCGAGCGGATCATCTGCGTACCGGGTTCGATGTAAACGGGAAACGGTGCCGATATTTCCGCCTGCGCTTTGGCGGGTTGTGGCTGGCGAAGAGGTTTGAGGGCGATGGCGATGAACGCCATGGCGATGACCAGCAGCAGGATATTGGTGGTTGCGGGATTTTTCATGATGCTCCTCATGACGGGTCGTCGGGCTTTCTGGACGCAATGTTTCAGCTCACCAAAACATCGAATCCTCTGAACTCTCCCATCCTAGCGGGTACCAAGATCATCCCTGCAAGGCTGTAAACTATAAAGATGCGGCAGTGTGCGATTTGTGCGCTGCCAACCCCTCTGCAGGGACTTGTGACCTAATGGATTCAATCGTCGTTCGCGGCGCACGCGTTCACAACCTGAAGAATATCGACTTTGAGATACCGCACGGCCAGTTGACGGTCGTGACCGGCGTTTCAGGTTCGGGGAAATCTTCGCTCGCATTCGACACGATTTATGCCGAGGGGCAGCGGCGGTATGTGGAGTCGCTGTCGGCGTATGCGCGGCAGTTTCTGGAGCGAATGGAGAAGCCGGACGTCGACCAGATCGACGGGCTGGCTCCGGCGATTGCGATCAAGCAGAAAAATTCGACAAGGAATCCTCGCTCGACGGTTGCGACGGCAACGGAAATCTACGATTATCTGCGGCTGTTGTTTGCGCGCTGCGGGACGATGTATTGCCTGACCTGCGGCAACATCGTGAAGCGCGACAGTGTAGACGAAATTGCGGAGGCGGTACTGAGCCTGCCGGAGTCAACGCGGATTCTGGCGCTGTTTCCGGTGGTGTTGCCGGACGTGACCGACGACAGCAAGAAGTCCTCCGCAAAAAAGAAAGCTGCCAAGAAGGCGGCCAAGGCTGCGAAAAAAGCGGCGGCCGCGCCGACGAAAAAAGATGGCAAGCCGGTGACGAAAGCGGAAGCCGCGCGGGTGGCGCTGGCGGCCGCGACGCGGACGGCGGCCAAGATCAATCGTTATGCGACGGAGTATGTGCCGGATGCGCCCGAGGTTGAGGCGGCACCGATGGATCCGCGACGTCAGCGGTTGGGCGAGCTGCGCCAACGCGGGTTTAATCGGCTATATCAAAACGGAAAGATTGTGGAGTTCTCCACGCCGGAATCGCTGTTGGAGCTGGATTTTTCGCAGCCGATATTTGTGCTGATTGATCGGATTGCTGTTTCCGCTGAGGCGCGGGCGCGAGTGGTGGATGCGGCGGAGTCGGGCTATCGCGAAAGCGGTGAGGTTGTGTTCGAAGTGGTTCCGCGGACCGGCGAGGGCGAGCCGGAAATGGCCGCGAAAGACCGGCAGCGGCTGCGCTTTTCGGGCTCGTACACGTGCAGCCATTGCAATCGCGTCTATCGTGAGCCGGAACCGCCGATGTTTTCATTCAACAATCCTTATGGCGCTTGCGCGCGCTGTGAAGGGTTCGGCAACACCATCGATTTTGATCTGGACAAGATCATTCCGGACAAAACGCGAACGCTGAACGAAGGTGCGATCGATCCCTGGGTGCGGCCGAAATATCGGCCGATGTTCGGCGAATTGCGGCGCGCAGGAAAAGAAAGAAATCTTCCGCTGGATGTGCCCTGGAAAGATCTTTCGCAGGAGCATCAGGATTTTATTTTGAATGGCGACAAATCGTTCCCCGGCATTCGAGGATTTTTTGCGCACCTGGAGACCAAGAAATACAAGCTGTACGTGCGCGTGTTCCTGAGCAAGTATCGCGGATACGCGCTGTGTCCGGAGTGCAATGGCAAGCGCCTGCGCGCCGAAGCGCGTGCGGTGAAGATTGACGGACGCGACATTTGCGATGTGACGGCGCTGACCGTGGGCGAGGCGCAGGCATTTTTTGCGCAACTGCAGTTGAGCCCAGCGCAGATGGAGTTGGCGGGAAGAATTCTGGAAGAAGTTCGCCAGCGGCTGGGGTTTCTGAATGATGTGGGACTGGATTATTTATCGCTCGACCGACTGTCCTCGACGCTGTCGGGCGGCGAGGCGCAGCGGGTGCAGCTGGCGACGTCGCTGGGATCGCAACTGGTAGGGGCGATGTATGTGCTGGATGAGCCGTCGATTGGATTGCATCCGCGGGATACGGGACGGCTGATTCGAATTCTGGAAGGCTTGCGCGATCTGGGAAACACGATCCTGGTGGTCGAGCACGATGCGGATATTATTCGCGCGGCAGATTATTTGTTGGACCTTGGACCGGGTGCGGGAGAGCTCGGCGGAAGACTGCTGGCGTCTGGAACTTTGCCGGAGCTGATGCGGTCTCCAAATTCTTTGACAGGAAAATATCTGCGCGGCCAGCTGGCGATTCCGGTTCCCTCTCGGCGGCGAACTCCTGGGATCGAGCGGCTGCGCTTGACGGGAGCGCGCGCGCATAATTTGCGTTCGATCAGCTGCGACATTCCGCTGGGCATGTTGACGTGCATCACCGGCGTTTCGGGATCTGGTAAATCGACGCTGGTGCATGATGTGTTGTATCGCGCGCTGGCGCATCGGCTGGGTGAAGGCGACATTGCCGATCCGACGCATTTGTATGACACGCTGGACGGCTCGCAATATCTGGATGGAGTGGTGCTGGTGGATCAGTCGCCGATTGGGCGCACACCGCGATCGAACCCGGTGACGTATATGAAGGCGTTCGACGGCATCCGCGACTTGTTTGCGTCGTTGCCGGATGCAAAACGAAAAGGCTATGCCGCCGGATTTTTCTCGTTCAACGTGCCCGGTGGTCGGTGCGAAGTTTGTCAGGGCGATGGCACGGTGACGGTGGAGATGCAGTTCCTGGCGGATGTGGAGCTGCCGTGCGAAGAATGCAACGGCACACGCTTCAAAGCGGGCGTACTGGAGATTCGCTACAAGGGAAAGAACATTCACGACGTGCTGAACATGACGGTAAAAGAGGCGCTGCAATTTTTTGCCGGGCACGTCAAGATTCAGGATCGGCTGCGCGTGCTGGACGATGTTGGCCTGGGGTACGTGCGGCTGGGACAATCGGCGACGACACTTTCCGGCGGCGAAGCGCAGCGCGTCAAACTGGCATCGCACCTGGCGAATGCGAGGCCGGCAGGCGGCAAACGCGCGAAAAATCGACTGCTCTACATTCTGGATGAGCCGACGACTGGATTGCATTTTGACGACGTCAGCAAATTGCTTTCCGCGCTACGACAGTTGATTGATGGCGGCGGATCGCTGCTGGTGATTGAGCATAATCTGGACGTGTTGAAGGCGGCGGACTGGATCATCGACCTGGGTCCGGAGGGTGGACGTCGCGGCGGCGAGATTGTGGCCGTAGGCACTCCGGAGCAGATTGCGGCGGTTCCCGCATCGCATACAGGTCAATGGCTGGCTCGAGTGCTGCAGCCCGCAAACCAGGCCGCGAATCTGGCAGCGGCAGGAAAACGATGAAGCAATCGGTAGTGTTTCGATGCGTGATGACGGTAGGATTTCTGGCTGCCGCAGGGTGGATGCAAGCGCAGACGACACCGCTTCCTCCGGGAACGTCTGAACCAGGGGTCAATGCTCCGACTTCAGCGGCGACATACCTGGGAAAGGCGGAGACCGCGATTTCGCAGCAGCAATACGATCATGCCGTGGCGCTGTTGAACAAGGCGGAGGCATTGGAGCCGGCAGAGTCGCTGGAGAATGCGCGCATCGATTACGATCGCGGCTACATTGAGCAGGCGCAGCATCAGAATGCGACGGCGGAAGCCAACTACCGCAAGGCCATCGAAGTGGATCCGAAGCAATTTGAATCGCACGCTGCGCTGGGACATTTGCTGGCATCGCAGCAACAATGGGCAGACGCGCGGCATGAACTGGAAACCGCGGTCAAGCTGCAGCCGGCCAGCGGCGATGCGCACCAGATGGTCGCCAGTGCTGCGCGCACGCTGGCTCGCGTCGATGCGGAAATGCATGATCCCGGGGACGCCAGCGATGCCCTTCTGTTGGCGTTGCAGTTGACGCCGGAGCAACCCGACGACACTCTATTCGCTGCGCAACTGGCGGAAGACGTCGGCAATTACGATGGTGCCGGCAAGGAATACCAAAAGATTCTCGCAAAAGATCCGACGTCCATCGCTGCGACAGAAGGTTTGGCGCGTGCTTTGATTCACGAAGGCAAATTTCAGGATGCAGAGACTGCGCTGCAGCCGGCATTGACGCAGGAGCCGAACGATCCGACGTTGCTGGCTCTGTCTGTGACCGCGTTGGCGGGGCAAGGAAATACTTCGGCGGCGGAGTCGCAGCTGGAATCGCTGCATCAGCAGAATCCCGATCAGCCTGCGGTGACGCGCATGCTGGCAGATCTCTACAGCAGTGCCGGACATCCGGACAAGGCAGAACCGCTTTACCAGCAACTGCTGACGAACGACGGAAACAATCCTGATCTGCTGACAGCAACTGCGGAGAATATGGTGCGCCAACAGCAATGGTCGCAGGCGGTGGAGACATTTCAGAAGTCACTGCAGATTCAACCAACGCAGGAGGATGCATGGAGTGGTCTCGCGTTTGCCGCGTGGCGAGATGCGCAATATCCGCTGGTGTTGACGGCGCTCGATCATCGCTCGCAAACTTTGAGCGACAGCCCGGCGACATTATTTCTTCGCGCCACGGCGCTCGATCATCTGCATCAGGCAAAACAAGCGATTCAGTACTATCAAAAATTTCTCGCGGCTGCTCATGACCAATATCCCGACGAAGTGCAACAAACACGACAGCGCCTGAAGGCGCTGCAGAAGTAGGCAGCGAGTGCCCGGCGCGATGAGCTGGTTTGAGAGTGCGTGGCGGCGGATGCGAGGCGCTGACATCGCGCGTGAAAATTCTCTACAATCAAGACTGGAACCACCTGCAGAAGGGAACCTCGCTTTGACCGCATCGCCCCCAGCGCTTCTCCCCATGCTGGAACCTGAGCCGCAAACTGCAACGTCTGGACTGCGCCTGCAGGAGATTTTTTCCGCAGAATATCGAAACCTGCGACCGCGCGCTCCCATGCCGTTGTTTCGCGTCAGCTTCTATCCATTTACCGGCGTGAACACGACGATTCGGCTGCGCGAGGGCACGGCGTTTGTGCGACTCTCCGACATGCTGGAAGGGGCGCCGGACAGCGTGACGCGCGCGATTGCCCACATCCTGTTAGCCAAGCTGTATCGCAAGCCGATTGAGCCGGTGCATGCCAATCGCTATCGTCGACATCTAGGGAGCGAGGCAGTGATTCGCCGGGCGGAGATGGTGCGGCGCAGCCGTGGAAGAAAAAATGTATCTACGGCGCAAGGAAATTACTACGACCTGGACGAAGTCTTCGATCATCTAAATCGGCAATTTTTTCATGGGTTGCTGGGTCGGCCGGTGTTGACCTGGAGCGCCCACTCCGCGCGGCGGCAGTTAGGTCACTATGACGCGGCGCACAATACGATCGTCGTAAGCCGCGTGTTCGACCGACCGGAGACGCCACGCTATGCGGTCGAGTATCTGGTGTTTCACGAGATGCTGCACTTAAAACATCCGGTAAAGATGCGCGGGGGGCGCAGGTGTGTGCACTCGCGCGAATTTCAGCAGGAGGAAAAAATGTTTCCTCAGCTGGAACAGGTGAAGGAATTTCTGAAGAGACTCTGAGCGCTCAACTGGTCACTGTATGGGCGGCGGGCTTAGGCTTTCGCTTTTGTGTCTGGATAATGGTGTGCGGATGCCGGCGAGCCCAGATGATCAAAACCACTCCGGCAATCATGGAGCCGATGCTGGCGACCTGGGCGTTGCTCATGCCGAAATAGATCCTGGGATTGATGCGAACAAACTCGACCAGAAAACGGGCCAGTCCAGACCAGACGAGGTACTCGCCAGTGATCATGCCGAGAGGCCGGTCCACTTTGCCGCGCTGCCAGAGGTACCAGGCGATCAGCAGGGCGGCAATCAACTCATAAATCGGCGTTGGCTGCACCCGTTGCACGGTGGGAACCAGCCCATGTGGAAAACTGACACCCCAGGGCAACGAGGTAGGAATGCCGTAGTCGCCATCTCCGGAGGTAAGGCACCCAATACGACCCACGCCATAGCCAACAGCGGCGGCAGGCGCTGCCAGGTCCAGCATGCCCAAGGCACCCACCTTGGCGACGCGGCCCTGCCACATCAAGACAAGAATGGCAGCGACGAGGCCTCCAAACCAGGCAAAACCGGCGCGATCGAGCAGGAGTTGCAGCGGAATCTGCATCAGCAGATGAGGCGATTCAAAGACATGCCACAACTTGGCGCCAATAATCCCGGCGACGGTAGCCAGGGCGGTGACGTTGATGGCATCCGCGTCGACGCCTTTACGCTGAAAATTTTTATAAAGCACCCAGCAGCCGGAAACAGCGGCAAGCCAAAGCAAGATGCCGAAAGTGCCAATTTGAAAACGACCAATGTGAATAAATGGATACATGCCAGACAGAATTCCCTAGACTTTCAGTATATGGGAATTGAGCTGTTCGCATGGCTGGACTAAGATGGCTTTCGGCAGCGGCGGCTCACACAATGTTCAAGATTCCGTCCTACAATCAGCGATAGATAGAACCATCCATGACAAACACAGCCATCAACCAGGGGCTCGAGTGCCTGCTGACCCAGAAGCAGATTGAGCAGCGGGTCGGCGAAT
The DNA here is from genome assembly GCA_963821145.1 of uncultured Acidobacteriota bacterium. Taxonomy (GTDB): domain Bacteria; phylum Acidobacteriota; class Terriglobia; order Terriglobales; family Acidobacteriaceae; genus JAKAAZ01. The sequence goes on along the minus strand of CAWGCV010000007.1, from coordinate 253,959 downwards.
TAGGGGCAGAAATCAGCCGTGATTTCGCGGGAAAGGGGATTATGCTGGTCGGGGTGCTGAAAGGTGCGGCGATCTTTGTGGCGGACCTGGCGCGGGCGATCACGGTGGACTGCACGTTCGACTTTCTGGCGGTTTCAAGCTATGGCATGGCAACGAGTTCGAGCGCGGTGCGGTTGCTTAAGGACCTGGATGAGCCGATTGAGGGCAGGAACGTCATCCTGGTTGAGGACATTCTGGATACCGGGCGCACACTTTGTTACTTGAAAAATATGTTGCTGGCGCAAGGCCCCGCTACACTGAAAATCGCGGCGTTTCTGGACAAGCCTGAAAGGCGCCTGTGCCATATTCAAGCGGACTATGTCGGCTTCTCGATTCCCAACCGTTTTGTGGTCGGTTACGGCATGGACTTCGCCGAACGTTACCGCAATCTTCCGGACATTTGCGTTATGGCAACAGATACTCCCGCCGATGTGTGGGAGTAGTAGAGTAGTGCTGCATCTAAAAGCAGTAGATAGGAACATTGAAATATGAGTGCATCCTCTTCCCCTGAATTGGCAGACGAATTTGAAATCTCAAGCTTCGACGTTGCGGGATTTGCCGCTAATGCGCTCAGCGACTGGCAAAACCTGGCGGCAACTCTGGACCACACCCTTTTAAAACCGGATGCAACTTCCTCCGATGTGGTGCAGCTGTGCGAAGAGGCGATGCATTATCGCTTCGCGTGCGTCAGTGTTAACCCCTGCTGGATTGCGCTGGCGCATAGTGCGCTGTCCGGATCCGGCGTGGCCGTGGGCTCGGTGGTGGGATTTCCCTTCGGAGCTTCTCTCACCCACAACAAGCGCGAAGAAGGCGAGTCCGCGTTGCGGCTGGGAGCGCGCGAGCTCGACATGGTGATCCACATTGGCGCGCTGAAGAGCGGCGACAACGCGACCGTGCAAAGCGATGTTCGCACCCTGGTAGAGCTGGCGCACGATGCCGGCGCCACGCTGAAGGCAATTCTGGAAACATGCCTGCTGACGCTGGAAGAAAAACTGCGGGCGTCAGAGATCTGTGTGGCCGCAGGGGTGGATTTCCTGAAGACCAGTACTGGTTTTTCTACCGGCGGCGCGACGGTGGAAGACGTGAGCCTGCTGCGCGGCGTGGCCGGAGGGCGATGCGGCGTGAAGGCGGCGGGTGGCATTCGCACTCTGGAAGCGGTTCGCGACATGCTGGAAGCCGGAGCCAGCCGGATTGGAACCTCGTCCAGTGTCGCGATTCTGGAAAGCTACATGGAGCAACAACGCGCGGTGCAGAACTATCTGGCGGGACAGGGCGCGGCATCCTCAAAATAGCGGCAACCGCAACGACGACTCCATGGGAAAACTTGTGGAACTCGTTGCGCGTTCCTAAGCTATCCTGAAGAGCGAGCCATGAGTCCCAACAAACGCAAATCCGCATCCGAGAATGCCGAGCCAGAGGTGCGAGAAACTCCCTCCGAGTCGCCGCAGCGGCCGGCGATCGGTACCGATGGGTCCGCCCAAGCAAACGAAATCGAATCCAGGAATGCCGGCGGGGCCAGGCCCGGGACCGAACATCATGCCTACGAGGGTGACTATCGCCCCAGTTCAGCGGTGACACTTCGCAACGAGCCACGAATTGATGCGGTGCAAGGGGACTTTCTTACCCGGCTGGCCGACGCGCTGAATACCACGCTGGATTTGCAGACATTGCTGCATCGCGTGGCAGATTTGGTGCGTGCCGTGATTGACTACCGCATCTTTGCCATTCTGCTGTTGAACGATCGCACCAACGAGTTGCGCATGCGCTTCCAGATTGGCCACTCCGCGGACGCAGAGCGGCTGCGCATTCGCATGGGCGAAGGCGTCGTCGGACAGGTTGCGGAGCGCAGAGAGGCCATGCTGATTAACGACGTCAGCTCGCTGTCGAATTACATCGATGCGAATTCCCAGGTGCGCTCGGAACTGGCCGTACCGCTGGTGACCAAGAATCGCGTGATCGGCGTGATCGATATTCAGTCGGAGCAGGCAAATTATTTTCGTCCGGAGCATCTGCACCTGTTGCAACTGACGGCATCGCGGGTGGCGATTGCGGTCGAAAATGCGCGGCTCTACACGCGCATCTCGCGGCAGGCGCAGTCGCTGGAGTTGCTGCATGAAATCAGCCGCGAGCTGACGTCGATTCTGGATCCTGAGCAGTTACTGGAGCGGGTTGGAAAATTGTTGCAGCGAGTGATCCCGTACCAGATGTTCGCGATCTGGATGCTGGATGAGAAAAGCAACATGCTGATCCACCGCTTTTCGATTCGATTCGGAAAGACGGACAATTCTTTTTCTGAGCCGGTGCCGCTGCAACGGGGATTGATTGGGGCCGCCGTGAGCACACGGCAAACGATTACGGTGGGCGATGTGCGCACCGATCCGCGGTACATTATGGTGCACCCGGAGACGCGGTCGGAGATGGCGGTGCCGCTGATCTACAAGGGGAAAGTGCTGGGTGTGCTGGACCTGGAACATACAAAGCCGCACTTCTTCAGCGAAGACAATGTGCATGCGGTGAGCACGCTGGCGTCGCAGCTGGCGATTGCGATGGAGAACGCCGGTCTGTACCAGCGGCTGGCGCAGGAAGAGCAGCGTCTGGAAGACGATCTGACGATGGCGCGCAAGGTGCAATTTCGCCTGATGCCGCAAACTGTTCCGGAGCCCGTGCATGCGGAGGTGGCAGCGCGGTTTGTGCCGGCTCGCACCATTGGCGGCGATTTGTACGATTTTCTGGACTACGGCGACGGACGCACTGCCATCGTACTGGGAGATGTAAGCGGCAAAGGAGCTGCGGGTGCGTTGTATGCGGCGCTGGTCAGCGGCGTGATGCGTTCACTGGCGGCGCAGAAACCCACTGCAGCGAACATGCTGGCAGCACTGAACGATCAGCTGCAGGAAAGAAAACTGGACGCGCAATATGTCACCATGCTGTTCGCGATCTGGAACGACAACGACAGGACGCTGCAAGTCGCCAACGCGGGCGGGTGCCAACCACTCTACATCCGTGCCAAGGGCGTGGAACCGATTCAGGCGACGGGCATTCCGCTGGGCATGTTCCCCGATGTGGAATATGAAGAGTTCACCCTATCGACACAGCCGGGAGACATGCTGGTGTTTTATTCCGACGGCATGATTGACGCGGAAAACGATCGCGACGAAATGTTCGATATGGAACGGCTGACAGCGGTGCTGGAAAAACATCGCCACTGCTCCGCTTCCACCATGGTCGCGAACATCCTGAAAGAGGTTTCTGAATTTCAGGGGAACGTGGAACATTTCGACGACGAAACCGTGATTGCGCTGCGGGTGATCGATCCCAAGAAACCGGTGAAGTGCTAGCTCGTAGCGGCAGACCCTGCGGCATCAGGCACGCACGATGAAGCGGGAACGCATATCCTCGCCGTACCACATGATGTAGTTGGTGCCCCAGGCATTGTTGAAAAGATTGACGTGCATGCCGCTCGAGAGATCGGGCTGGTCCTTGGAGAAATTCAGCGGTGATTTTTTACCCATGGCAACCAGCGGCGAGTCGATCGGCTCGACAACGAACGATCCCTGGTCATCCTTGTAACTGAAGTGCGTGGAGACGGCGTGCATTTGCCGGCTTCCGCCGCGAACAACGTCGAAGGGCGAAACCTGCTCGCCCGATTTTTGCAGCATCCATCCTTTCGGGTCAGAGACGATTGGATTAAAGGTAAGCCAAAGCGATTCCGGCAGCCGTGTTGCCGGTTTCTGAAACGCGTAAAAATTCAGATGGATGGCCGGTTCGGCATCGGGCAGGAACCACTCCATATACAGCTTTTGCGGGAATGCGGTGCGGCCGGACTGCTGCGCTTCGGCATCGCGAACCTCCAACCGCGCCAGCAGACGATGACCCTGCGCATCCTTGTGAGACCGCAGATCGGCGAGCGATGGCTGCCACTCCTGATTCCTGGCGCCGAAGCTTTCGATGTTCGGCTTGCCCAAATCGAAACTCAACCAATCCGCTTTGATGACGGTATAGTCCTTGAGATATTGCACGTAATCTTCATGCGAAAGCGTCTGGTAAGAAAACAGAGCTAAGGGATGATCGGGCGACGCCCATTCCCTGCCCGTTTTCTTATTTTGCAGGCGGTGGATCGCGCCGGTTTTGGGATCGAGTTGGAGGATGAAGTGCGCATTCTCGACAGGCTGCGATGCGGTGACCAGGGTGCCGCCGGCTAATTGCGGCACCTTTGGCTGCAGGTTGCGAATCGCCTGTTCTGCCTGAACTCGGAGCGGCGTGGGAAGCCGTTTGACGCCATCGAAGAGGTCCTTGCGCTTTTCCTCCCAGCTAAACGCGACGACCCGATAGTTCCTGGTGTCGAGCACTTTCGCCAAATCCTGCGGGGTTTGATGGTCGTAGTCGAGCCAGGTTTTTGTATCCGTGCCCCAGGTGTGTTCTGCCTCCAGGGCAACGGAACGCAGAAGGGCAACGTCGGTTGCGTCGCCGATGCGGAATTTTTTCTGTCCAATCCAGGAGTTGCGAAGGCGGGCCACTTCGCGATAACGAGCGACTTTGAGCGGATCGCTGGAAACGCCGTAGGTCCAGGTGTCGCCAATTTCTTGAGTGAGGATGGGCAATTGATTCCGATAGGGCTCGACGGCGTTGGCAATTTCAGTCAGGCTGGCGGCATGAATGTCCGCATTGGGAAAGCGATGGCCAAGTTCGGAATAGATGCGAACAATTTCATCGGGCGAATGTGGGCCGGCGTTGTCATTGGCCACTTCGATGACGACCGCGAGATCGGATCCAGGAACCACAACGGTTCCGCCATAACCGAGGTGATACATCACAACCAGGCTGCTGCCGTTCGAGTCTTTCCAGAGAAATAGCGGGGGAACTTCCGCCGGAGTGCATCCACCATTTACTCCGATATCGAGAAACTTGACGCCGTGCGCGGCCAGCGGAGAGATCAGGCCGCGGGTGTGCCCGGGTACATCGGTCATCTTAGCGCCGGCGGTGGTGCGGCCAAAACGCTTGTCCAGCGCCTGCGACAGGCCGATGCTGCCGGCAATCATGGATGGATCCATCAGCTCCGTCTGCCAACTAAACGGCAGCGCATGCCAGGCGATATCGCCGCGCGTAATTGCATCCTCCATGCGCTTGCGGTCCGGCGAGGTTGCTTGCTCCAGGTATTCGTAGACCAGCCATGATCCTGTGGTCCACACATACGAAGGTCCGTGAGTGCGACGCTGATCGCTGGCCAGACGGATTGCCTCAGGAAAATAGTCGGAGAAATACCAATCGACGACTCTCGCCTGGGTGGCGACAAAGCCGGCATCGAAATGGCATTTGAACATGACCAGCACGCGCTTGACGTCGGGATGCGGAGTCGGAGTATAGGAAACATCCTGAAATGCGAACGCTGATTTCTGACCCAATACGGACGCACCACCGACGGCAACCACAGACTTAATGAAATCGCGACGCTGCATGTCCCATAACTCCAGATTCAACGGTAGAAAAGCAGGTTCATTCTACACACATAATTTGAGCAGGGTTTTGGAGGGTGGATGCAGTTGCGGCGCGCGAACACGTTGCACACGGCTGCTGGGTAGGATTGATTCGCGAGCTTAGTTGCCGGTGGCGACGGATGCGGTTGTGTTTGATGGCGGCAACTGCCGCAGCCGATGCAATTCCTGCGTCAGCAGATCCCGCTGCTCTGCATTGACGCTGGGGAATTGCAAGTAGATGTCGAGTTCGTCGGCGGCACGCGCGTTGTCTCCGGTCGCCAATAGAGCGCTGGCGCGCAGCAGGTGCAACGGGGCGAAATTCACAGGCGCGGATAGGGCTGCGCGATTCAGCCACTCCAAACATTCCTGCAGATGCTGTAGACCGGCTTCGGCTCGAGCCCACTGATAGGCGACCTGCCAGGTTTGCTGCTCTTGCGGGCGCACCTGGCGGAGTGCATCGGCTGCGGCGGAATAGTTGCCGAGATAATTTTGCGCCGTGGCCAGGATGACGTAGGCTTTTTCGTCGTCGGCGTTGATGTGGATGGCTTGAGTTGCTTCAGTCGCTGCACGGGCGAATTGTTCCTGCATTAGCGCGGCGGTCGCGGCGAGTGCGGCGGCGTCGGCGAATGTTGCATCTTGCTGCAGGGCGCGATTCGCGTCTGCCTCGGCGAGGACGGCGTGGCCCTGATGGAGTTCATGCACAGCGCGATCATAGAGCTGCAGTGCAGCGGGCTGGATTCCTGATTCAGTCAGGCTGTCGGCGTTGGTTGGGATGGATGCGTCGAATTGCGAGTTCTGTGCCAGTGCTGGAGGAAGCGATAGACAACCGAGGGCAACTGCAATCGCGATACTCAATCGGAATGGATCAATCTTCAACATGGAAGCCTCACCAGGAGCGGCAGTCGATGTTGGTCCGCTCTGCTGGTTGTTTTTATGGTGAGGCGATTCGGCGAAGTTTCCACGAAGGAATCGGTTCACGGTACGATGAGATTTCCGGTTTGGATCGAGCTGTTCCAAATTGGGATCTCCGCGCTGGGGCCGTAATTTTTCCCTGCGGGGATCTGGAAAATCTGGAGGAGAAATCTCTTTGTCACCCATGAAGTCGTCCGATGCTTTACCTGCTGGTTCGACGCGCGTGGTTACGCCGGCGCGAAATGTGCTGGGAAGTCTGCGTTTGCCGGGGGATAAGAGCATCTCGCATCGATACGCCATGTTGGCGGGATTCGCCGATGGCACATCGCATCTGACGAATTTTTCCAGTGGCGCGGACCCGCACAGCACGCTGGCCTGCATGGAACAGCTGGGTGCGCAGGTCGAGCGCGGCGAGAACGGCGCCATCACGATTGGTGGATGCGCGGGAAAATTCAGCGAGCCAATAGCGGCGCTTGATTGCGGCAACTCCGGCTCCACAATGCGCATGCTGGCAGGATTGCTGGCGGCACAGCCATTTTCAACTACGCTGGTGGGCGACGCATCGCTGAGTCGGCGCCCGATGGAACGCATTCGCACACCATTGATGGCGATGGGAGCGCGGATTGAGCTGACGGAGGGGCACGCGCCTGTGACTCTCCACGGCGGTCCGTTGCGTGGATTGGATTATCAGACGCCGATCGCCAGCGCGCAGGTGAAGACCTGCCTGCTGTTCGCCGGATTGCAGGCCAGCGGCACCACACAGGTGCACGAATCGGTGCACACGCGGGATCACGGCGAACTGGCGTTGCGCGCTTTTGGGGCAGAGATCGAACGAAGCAAATTGACGGTCAGCATCGCCGGCGGGCAGAAGCTTCACGGCATCGATGCGAGTGTTCCAGGCGATCTTTCCTCGGCAGCATTTTTCTTGTGCGCGGCGGCGCTGTTTCCGGAGTCTAACCTGGTGCTGGATGGGATCGGGATGAATCCTACGCGCGCATCGTTGCTGGATGTGTTGCGTGCTCTGGGTGTCGGGTTGAACGTGCTGGAGTTGAGTGAGCAGCACGCGGAGCTGGTGGGCACGCTGCAGGTGGTGGGCAATCCAAATGGATTGGTCGGAGCGGAAATCAGCGGTGCGCTGTCCGCACAATTGATTGATGAGCTGCCGGTGTTGGCCGCGATCGCGCCGTATACACGGGACGGAATTCGCATTCGCGATGCGCGTGAGTTGCGCGTGAAGGAATCGGACCGCATTGCTTTGGTGGCGAAGAATCTGCGTGCCATGGGAGCGAAGGTGGAGGAATTCGAGGACGGTTTGGACGTGGCAGGAGGACAGACGCTGCATGGCGCTGATATCGATGCCGGCGACGATCATCGCATTGCGATGGCGTTTGCTGTGGCGGCATTGCGCGCGGACGGGCAGACTCAGATTCACGGAGCCGAGTCGGCCGCAATTTCATTCCCGGAGTTTTTCGATTTTCTGGACCGCATCACGGAGCGATAGACCGGCGAGGTCAAAATAAAAAGGCCGGATCGAAATGATCCGGCCTTTTTTGTGTTCTCGATCACCCGGAACTTACAAGCCTTGCGGCCCTTGCGTTGCGGGTGCCGGAGTTACAGTGTCGTTACCGTTCTGTCCCTGGTTGGGATGGAGCGGCTCAGGCTTGGCTTCCGGTTGGGGCGCTCGCAGGCCGGGTACGTTCGGTTCCTGAGAGACATTTCCGGTGGCTGCTTCGGTGATGTCGATGCCATATTTCTGCAAAGTATCGGCGACCAATTGTGAGAGCGCCGCGCGATCGACGGCGTAGGTAGTTTGCGCTGCAATCAAATTATCCTGCGCGGTCTCAAGTTGCCTGGTCTGCGACAGTACATTGGCGCTGGTGGAGGCGCCTAGCCGATATTTTTTCTGCTCGGCGTCGAGGGCCTGTACCGCATAATTCTGGCTGGCCTCGGCGGACATCACCTGGGCGCGATCATTCTGCAGCGCGTAGATCTGGTTGGTGACCTGCATCTTGAGCTGCACATACAACTGCTGCAGCCGCATCTGCGACTGGCGGTATTCCAACTGGGCGCGATCCGCCTGGGCCTGGGCATGGCGGTTGCGAATGGGCACGGTGAAGTTGAATCCCACGCCCTTGTTTGGGCCTGTGCTACTACCCAGATTCGATATGACTGTACTGTAAGGAATGTTGAGGCCCGGCGTACCGGCGCAGGGATCGTAACCAATCACTGGGTTGACGCCGCAGGTGATCAGAGGGTTCTTTGAACCTCCGATGGCCGCCGCACCGTAAAACGCGTAGACATCCAAGACCGGCAGCATGGCGTTTTTGACGGACTTGAGGGTGATTTCCTGATTCTTCAGCGCCAGGATTGCCTGCTCCACATTGGGGCTGTTGGTGTAGGCATCCTGCACCAGTTCCTGCAGGGGCTTTTGTTCTTCCGGCGTTTCCGCCAGGGAGACGCGGTCGGTGGGAATGACGGGAGCCGCGGCGAAGATGGGATCGTCGAGGTTGCGGGCAATCGCCTGCTTGATAATCAGCTGCTGATATTCGAGCTTGGTTTTCGCGGTGATCAAGGCTTGCTTATCGCTGGCGACCTGCGCGTTGGCGTTCACCACATCCAGCGGCGCCAGGGTTCCGATCTGCAGTTGCTTCTGGTCATCGGACAGCAACTGCGTGGATTGGTTGAGAGCGCCTTCTTTCGCTCGCTCATCCTGATAGGCGCCCACCAATCCCCAGTAGATGTTTTCGATCTGATCGATGGTGTACATCAGTTGCGCGCGGAATGAGGAATCGGTGATCTGGCGGTTGTTCTTGGTAATCGCAATAAAGCGACCATTCACCGCCCATCCAAATCCCTGGAGTAGATGCTGCGTGATCTGGGCGTTGAAAGACGAGCTAAGCGATGGACTGTAGAAGCTTCCGAATGCCGAATTCGCGTTCGTCGTAGTCCGGCTATTGTTGAACGTGACTGCTAGAGTCTCGCCAGGCAGAAATCCCTGGGTATAGGCGAAATTGTATTCATCCAGGTTCTGGTTGAGTTGGAAGGTGCCGGTGAAGAAGTTCGAGGTTTGGGGTACATACTCACGACCAAGCTGTATGGTGCCTGTCAACACTGGATCGAGCGGTTCCTCGGGGATATCCAGTGGCCCAGCACCCAGGGTGGAAGCTGTAATTCCGTTTGGGCCGGACGCCGCGCCACCCGCACCGACCGATGTTCCGCCCGGGCCTCCCCCGGAAGCTCCCGCGGTCTGAATCGTAGTTGCGGACGTGGAACTGGTCGAACTTGTCGCCCCGGTGGTGGCGGCCGGAGAGGAACTGGCAACCGGACCCGTCGTACCACCCAGTGTGCCAGTCACTAACCCGGAATTCACGCCAAGGTACGCGAGACCGGAGCGGGCACGCAAGACATCGGTGTCGGCAATGTCCAGGTTGTAACGCGCGATTGCGATATCAAAATTATTCTGGAGCGCCAGCAGGATGGCGTCGTCCAGGCTGAGATAAATCTTGCCGTCCCGGTACAGAGAGTCGAGACGGGAAGAGTTTGTCAGGCGAGCCGGAGGAACTACCGTTTCAGTAAAGGCACGGAAGGGGTTGGGAAACTGCGATTTGCCCACGGAAAAATTCTGATCGGTGGGACGCAGGGCGTAGGGTTCCGTCAACGCAGGTGGAGGGGGGGCTGGCGAGGCAACAGTTGCCGCCGCCTCGGCGGGAGCATTGGGAAGGGCGCTACTGGAACTCTGCGATTGAGCGCCGGCCACCGGCATTACCAGATTCAGCAACATCAGCCCAATGACCCAACCACTCTGCAAATCCTTCGTTTTCACGTTTCCCTACCCTTCTCATTGCCTCACAAAAATATTTTCAATTCATCCGCGGTATGGAACTTTAATCGGTGCGTCCTAACCCAGGCTGAACGCGACCGGCGCGTGCATGCAGGGAAATCTCGCTTTACTGCAGAACGGAAAGCCTACCATTCGATGGCCTTCAAAGACTTTTGGCTTCGAAAAAACCTGCTCTTTCCTGATGAGGAACACACAAGCGTCACTTCCAAGAAAATGGCAAAACGGTGGTCTCCCGAATCAACTTTGCTCTTCGTTCGCGTTCTACGAATTGGGTACGAGATTTCCGACTGGATGGTTCCCGTCGATCCCCAAGCAAACTATTTTCTCAAGCGGGGCTGACTGCAGATTTCTCCTATGCCCGCCCAACGCACAGTCTTCCAGGCATTCAACCAGGCCGCCACTCAAGTGCTGCGTGTCGACCGCGTTAAACCACGTGTAATCTGCTAACGAGGATGAGTATATCGCAGCACCACGGGCGCAAGAGGGTTCGTGGCCGCGAAGCTTCGGGTAGGGACTGGCAGTGACGGAGTTTCTATAAAGCGGGAAAAATTCCGCGAGAGCTGGATTTCGGTCATCCCCTCAATTTTGGAAAGGCCCGGTTGCTCTGCTGGGCGTTCCAGGGCGGCGACAAAGGGCAGATAGCTCAACCCAGACAGCGTACTCACGGCGGGAAGAAAGCGGCGATGCAAGACGGCGTGGATGGCAATTCAAGAACAGTGTGGAAGCTGGTTTTGGCCTACGATGGAAGCGATTTCCATGGCTGGCAGGTTCAGCCGGGAAAACCCACGATCCAAGGCACGCTTGCGGATGCGGTCTCCGTAGTCACCGGCGAACAGGTGTTGCCGCAGGGATCCGGGCGAACGGACGCCGGTGTGCACGCCCGGGGACAGGTGGCGAGCTTCTCTTTGCGCGCTGCTATCCCGGCTGAGAATTTTGCCCGCGCGCTGAATCGGATTCTTCCGGCGGCGATACGCATTCTGTCTGCGGAGCATGCTGCCGAGGATTTTCACGCCAGGCATAGCGCCGTTGGCAAGGTGTATCAATATCGAATTTTTCGAGGCGGGATCTGCTCGCCATTTTTGGCACGATATGTTTCTGTCTGCAGGTGGCCACTCGATCTGGAAGCCATGCAATCGGCAGCGGACCTGATCCTTGGGGTGCATGACTTTACTTCTTTCGCAGCGTCCGATCCTGACCGCGCTGCGCGGCTTGCCGACGAGAACGGGAGCCAGGACGGCCGTCATGCGGTCGCTGAGAAATGCGCAACGACGGTCTGCGGAAATATTCGCCGCATTGAGACGTCGCAGTGGTCTCGTGAATCGGTACTTCCCTTGCCCGGTGCGCCGGAAAGCATGCTGATTGGAGCGCAGGAAGATTCATCCAGCGACACGACGGCGAGTGACGGTGGGGAGATACTCACCTATGCCGTGTGCGGCAATGGATTTCTGCATCACATGGTGCGCAACCTTGTGGGGACTTTCATCGAAGTAGGCCGCGGGCGACTGGCGGCCGCCGAAATATCTCGCATTCTTGAGAGTCGTGATCGCGCCCAGGCTGGCCCGACCGCTGCGGCGAGAGGACTGTGTCTGATGAAGGTTCTCTACTGAATTGGTTCGCTGCGGCAGGTCCTGCGGAGGCGCGAGTCGAACTTCGATAGACTGAGCATGAACCTTCAAGCGCATCGCCGCGAGCCCCACTTTCAACCACGTCATGCCGAAAACGATCGCCAACTCGGCTTTTCAGACCGTCAGCCAACTGGCTGGGCAACCGGCGGTGCATCGCGCCTTTCAATGGTTTCATCTGCAGGAAACGCAGTTGCGCGAGTGGCATCGGCAGGTGGCGGCGATCGCTGCTCCTCCGTTTGGCGAAGCGGCGCGAGCGAACTGGGTGGCAGAGCAGTTTGTCGCGCTGGGGCTGGAAGATGTGACTATCGATGCCTGTGGCAACGCGCTGGCATGGATGCGCGCGGGCGATGACTCCACGAAAAAAGATGCTGATGCGTTTCGACCGTGCACCCTATTTTCCGCGCATCTCGACACGGTGTTTCCGGCCGAGGCAATTGGCGAACCGGTGCAGGATGGGAACCGACTGACGATTCCGGGCGCGAGCGATAATTGCGCTGGCATCACGGCGCTGCTGGGCATCGCCGCGGGCATGCGCGCTGCCGGGTTGAAGCCGGCCAGCGACATTCTGTTTGCCTGCAATGTCGGCGAAGAGGGCGAAGGCAATTTGCGCGGCATGCGACATATCTTCGGCGAAACGCACATTGCCACGAGAGTACGCTTCGCGGTCATCCTGGATGGTGCGGGCACGGATACGATTGTCACGCAGGGATTGGGGAGCAAGCGTTTTCGCATCACGGTGACTGGACCCGGTGGGCACTCATGGACCGATGCCGGGACGCCGAACCCAATCCTGGTGCTGGCGAATGCGCTGGCGGAAATTGGCGGGTTGATGTTGCCGACTTCGCCGAGGACCACGTGGAACATTGGTCACATCGAGGGTGGGACGTCTATCAATGCGATTCCACAGCGAGCCGAAGCCCGCGTCGATACGCGCTCTACCGATGCAGAGGTGCTGGCGCAACTGGAAGATGCAATCTACGAAGCGGTCGAAGCGGCGGTTGCGGCGGCCAATCGCTCGACGAAGAAGGCCGGCGGAAAATCGAACGCGGCTCCGATTGAATTCACCATCGAGCCGATTGGCGAACGGCCTGCGGCGACACTCCCAGACGAAGCGCGCATTCTGACCGCATTGAAAGCCGTCGACCGACATTTGCAGATCCAGAGTCACACCGGCGTTGCTTCAACCGATGCGAACATTCCGCTCTCACTTGGAGTGGAAGCGATCAGCCTCGGCAGTGGCGGCAGCGGCGGTGGCATCCACAGCCTGCAGGAGTGGTTCGACGCTACCGGACGTGACCTGGCGTTGCGGCGGATTTTGCTTTTGTTGCTGGCCCTGGCGCAGGCAGAACTATAACTCAACCGGCAAACCGATTACTTCCGAATTTATGAATGATTCATCGATGACGACCGCTGCAACGTCGCACAAAATTTCGCAGAATGCGATGGCACATCTGCTGATGCTGGCGGTGGTGATGCTTTGGGGCGCGATGTTTGTGCTGATCAAAGTGGCGATGGACGTCATCTCGCCGCAGTGGTTCAACGCCATCCGCATGATGATTGCGTTTGTCTGCCTGGCATTGATTTACCGCAAAGAATTTCGCCGTCTAACGCGCGAAGCATGGATATTTGGCGCCGCTGCGGGGGCCAGCCTGGCGCTGGGATATGTGTTTCAGACGCAGGGACTGGTGTACACGACGGCGACGAACTCAGCATTCATCACCGCGTTGGTAGTGGTGATCGTGCCGATTTTGGCCAGCATTCCGGGATTGCGGCCACCGGATCACGATTCGCCGGAGTGGACGGCGTGGGCTGGCGCGCTGGTGGCGCTGTTGGGGGTCGCGCTGCTGACTTTGCCGGAGAATGCGCCATGGACGATGTTGTTTACCGCGGGCGGAAAAGAAGGTGTGGGGAATTTGCTGACCTTGTTCTGCGCGGTCGGGTTTTCGCTCTATGTCATCGCACTGGCGCATGCATCTGGAAGGGCACGGTTTGAGCAGCTCATCCTATTGCAGATCGGTTTCGCCATGGTCTTTTTGACGATTGGCGCGCTCATTATGGAACCGGTGAAGATGGATTCTCTCGCTCGACTTGTGACGCCGGGAGGAGCCCTGCGAGAGCCGTTTGTTTCGATTTCTCTGTTGGTAGCGGGTGTTCTGGCTACGGCATTGGCGTTCGGCGTGCAGACCTGGGCGCAGCAAGTGATTCCCGCCGCCAACATTGCGGTGATTTTGACTCTGGAGCCGGTGTTTGCGTGGCTGACGGCTTTCCTGGTCCTGAAGGAAAAATTGAAGCTTCGACCGGGGATGGGAGCGATACTGGTGTTGCTCGGCATCGTTACTGCTGAGATTCTGCCCCGCTGGCGACGGCGAACCCAGCAAAACCGAGAAACGACTGCCACATGGCCGGCAAACCAGCAGAGCGGCGAGTAAACGCTTCGCAGGAAACTTGCTCCGGTTTGACAAGATTGTGCGTCTAATAACGTGAAAGACATTATTCTGGCGCTGCGCTAAAAATGGCGAGCACTTCCAACGAAACCGTATACTGGTCTATTAGTATCCCTTACATCAAGCTTCCTACCGCATACAGAACGAGGTTCGACACCGCATGAACATTTGGAAAGTTTGGATCGATAAATTTCGTACGCGCCGCCTAGGCTTCACTTTCGCAATTCTCGCGACTCTGTCTGCCGGTATTTTGATCGGGTCTGTCGTCGCCCACGGGGTAGATGGAAAAGAAGCGAAGGTTGATAGCTCCGACGCACAACCGCTACAGGTACCTAACCCAGTCAATTTGTCCACAACCTTCACCAAGATTGCGAAGGAAGTTGGACCGGCTGTGGTGAACATCAATACCGTTTCCTACCCGAAGAACTCCACTGGCCGGAGCATGCAAGGCAACCCGCAGGGCGGCGATGACAATGGACAGGGAGAACAAGAAGGGCCGGGACAGGGGCAGCAAGGCCCAGGTCAAGGTCAGGGCGACAATGGCATGCAGGATTTCTTCAACCACTTCTTCGGCTTCGGCGGTCCTCAGGGTCCGGAAGGCGAAGGTCCGGATGGTGGCGAGCGTATGGCGCTCGGGTCCGGCTTTATAGTGGATCCCCGCGGTTACATCATCACGAACAATCACGTGGTTGAGAAGGCAGACAAAATCTGGGTCAAGCTGACGAGCGATCCAGTTGGCGACCAGGGACATGCAGCCACCGTGGTCGGTACTGATAAGGCGACTGATATTGCAGTGCTCAAGATCAACGTAGGCTCTCCATTGCCCACGGTGAAATTGGGGAACTCCGACGGAACGCAGATTGGCGACTGGGTGCTGGCGATCGGCAGCCCATTTGGCCTGAACCAGTCTGTGACTGCCGGCATCATCTCTTCTGAAAACCGTTCGCTGCAGGGTGAGGGCGGAATCGGCGCAGGAGAGTTCCAACACTTCATCCAGACCGATGCGGCCATTAATCCGGGTAACTCCGGTGGCCCGCTGGTGAACATGGATGGCCAGGTGATCGGCATGAACACGGCCATCTATACGCAGTCCGCAGGCAACGAGGGCATTGGATTTGCTATGCCGTCGGACACCATCGCGAATGTGTACAACCAGCTGATCGGACCGGAACACAAGGTGGTGCGCGGATCCATCGGCATTACCTTCCAGGCCGTCATGTCGAGCGCAGTGGGACACGTTTACGGCTTCAAGAACGGCGTCATCATCAGTTCCGTAACTCCTGGATTCCCGGCGGACAAAGCCGGACTGAAGCCGGGTGACATCATTGTGAGCATCGATGGCCGTCCTATCAAGGGTGGCGACGATCTGATCAATGACATTGCGGGACGCAAACCGGGCAGTACCGCGACCCTTGGCTATATTCACGATGGCAAACATGCTACGACCACCGTGACGATTGCCGATCGCTCCGCAATGTTGGCAGCTCTGAGCAACGGGTCTTCCCCGTCCGGGAACTCGAATGGACCGCAGGAAAATGGCACCACCAAGCTGGGCATGGGAGTCAGCAATGTTCCGCAGGAAATGGCCCAAAAGGCCGGCATCTCGGGTGGCGTTCTGATTCGCAGTATCCGTCCGGGTTCATTCGCGGATGGCTTGCAGGGCCTGGCACCGGGCGAAGTGATTCTGCAGATGAATCGCCAAGCCATTACAAGTGTGCAGCAGTTCCAGGACCTGGCGTCAAAGCTGAAATCCGGTGATGATGTGGTTTTCCTGGTGGTTGATCCGCAACACCCCAACATGGGCAATGAGTATGTGGGAGGAACACTTCCGTAAAGTTGCTGCAAAAAAGTTGCCTAAGTAACTGCATGCCATGAAGTTAACTGCAAGAAAAAGGAGGTGGCGAAGGCCATCTCCTTTTTCTGTTGATGTATGCAAATAAGCACACGCCGAGTCCATGGGCTGCATCTTATTTGCTTTGGAGTTTCGAGGAGTCTAGAATTGCGTTACTTTCACACTATGCTTATGTCTCGCCTCACTTACGTGCGGAGCTGCGCCGCAGCCCTGATGCTAATGCTGGGTCTGGCTGGCACGGCCTATGCGTCGTCGACCAGCACGTCGACGAAGAAAGCGCACACGACCGCTCATCTGCACCATACGAGTTCGACGCGGACGCGTACTTCCAGCAGCCATAAGGCGTCGCTGCACCACACCAGCTATAGCTCCAGCCATCGCAAATCGAGACATCATCATTCGACCATTACCGGTCAACGAGTGATGGATTCGTCGCGGGCCACGGAAATCCAACAGGCGCTGATTCAGGCGCACTACCTGAGCGGCAGCCCCACCGGACAATGGGACGCGGACACGCAGGCGGCCATGGTGAAGTATCAGAACGACAATGGCTGGCAGACCAAGATTACGCCCGATTCTCGAGCGCTGATCAAGTTGGGCCTGGGACCGAAGCAGGATGCCGGAGAATACGCTTCGCGCCCATCGGGAATTGCGGAAACTTCCAGCGGTGCGAGTGGAGCGCCAACGGACACCATCCGCACCATGGCAACTTCAGAAATCCCGATGGCTACACCCAGCAACTAGACGCTGCTGCTGTCTTGTGAACCCGATCCCACGGCAGTTTCAAACGCCTTACGCGGTCCAGGTGAGCGACCATTCGCGATTGGCGGGATCGACGGTTGCAAATTCCTGATCGCGCTTCCACGAGATGCCCATTGACGTAGCCAGATGAAACCGGTCGTCCAACGTGAGCGGTACGGAAACGCGCGCGGGCACAGGCCCTGCTTCCCTGCGATAACTCAAACGCCAGCCTTGCATCCGGTCGAGTGGTTCGAGGTCAATGTTGACTCGACCGAATCGGGTGGGTGATGCCGCGAGGCGGTAGGGCTGACCGGGGGTCAGTTGATCCTCGGTAATTCCGGCGAGCAACCGCAAGTCCGGCCCATCCTCCAGCGCCAGAACGTGACGCATGTAGCGAATGCACTCCGCGCTGGCCCAGTTGTGAGGCATGTCGCCAACGTACGAGCCGAGAAGGGCGTGCTGCAGCGGCTGCTCCTCGCGCCAGCAATATTGCGGGCTGGCATGGTTCAGGAATCCGACAAAGGTATCGTTCGCCGCCTGCTTCATTCCGAGCCACAAGTACACTTCAGCAACAAACGCGGCGTTGTAATTCCATATCGCTTCGTGCTGGCTCCAGCCGGTATCCGCAGGAACATCCTCCTGTCGAACGGCCTTCATCAAGCGCACATGGCCACGGACAATCGGATCGTCGGGATCAAACACAATTCCCGGAAAGATGGTGTGCGACAGTGCCCACTGCGCGGTTTGCGGTCGGGGCCGATCCCACGGGTCCGGCAGCTGCCAGTCTGGATCTTGCTTCATCAGCATGGGGAGATATTCAAATTGGCCGTCATATGATCGCATCTGCTGGGTTGCGGCCTGGTTGAAGGCTGTCCTCAACTCGCGATACATCGTTGTGGCGCGGGCGATTTGAGGAATCTTCTGTTGTTCGCCGGCTGCGCCAATCGCTTTCAGACCTGCGAGGGTCCACAGAGTATTTGTGAACTCATCGCGAGAGCCTCCCAGGCCGCCGTCGGCAAACCCTTTGGGCAGCAGGCCGTAGTGGCCCATGACGCCGCCTTCGGCTCTAGCGCGAGCGCGCAAAGCATCGATATAGGCCAGCGCCGCCACCACGTTCGGCTGGAACTCGCGCAATGCGCTCCAGTCCTGGCTCAACTCGCATTGCCGCACCAGCGTAAACAGAGCGATGGCGGTGTCTTTGTAGTGTTCACTTCCGCCGCCGGCGATGACCTGCCCGGTTTTCTCCTGCATACTCCACGTGGTTCGGAGGCCTTCCGCCGCCTCTTTGTCGTAGCCAAGATAGCGCGCCGCTTCAAGAATGAAATTTCCATCGACGACCCACAGACCTCGATAGCAGGTGGGTCCAACCTGAAATGTGAGCTTGTCACCTTTCAGTTCGCGGGCCTGCAGAATATTGCGCGCGCAGGCGGTGACGAATTCGCCGCGCCGGCCAGACACCTGCCAGGAGACAGGCGACTGAAACGGCGACCATGCAGACCAAAATTTCCTCGCCGAGACAATCTGCGCGTCGGGATTTTCAAGCCCGCTCTGCAACTGCGCCGCGGTTTGCCCGGCTTGCGGAAAACGAACAAATGCGCGGTACGGCTTGGCGTTGGATGCGACCCCAGCATGAAACGTCAGCGGCTTCATGATGTTGGCTGCGGGATCGAAGAATTGCCCCGTGAACTCGGCGTGCGGCGGATTATCCAACACTCTGGCAACCAGAAGGACACCGTTGGTTTTCTTGTTGGTGACGACCACTATTTTGTCCATCATGGCCGCGGTGAAATCATCTTCCGAGTGAAGCTCGACCACTGGAGATACGTGGAGCGATGCCGATCCTCTGGGACGAATTTCAATCAGAACATTGTCGACGCGACCTTCGCCGGATTGCGAGTGGCAAAGGTGGTCAGGTACATGGTGGCGTCTGCACGTTGCAGGGTGGTGTGCACGATTGGCACCGAGGGAGACTCTATTGTCTGCTCCACGAACGTTGCGGGCTGCATGCCACCCAGCGCGAAGTTGATGATCAGCGGAAAATAGTCGATCTGCTTGTCGCGGTCATAGCCATAGAGAAGTGTTCCCTTCTCATTCATCACGCTTTTGTGGGGATCATCTGGAAAGCAGTAGGCCGTCTGGCGAAATGCGGGGGAATAGCGAAAATCGATGGGAGTCGCTGCGGCGGGATCATCGGCAATGGCAACACCAGGATGGCTCGCGGGTTCGAAGATGGGTTCCTCGGCAAGCGCCTCGGGCAAAACCAAGGTTGAAGTGAGTGCGCCGCCCGTCAGCAAGGCGCTGCCCAGAAATTTCCTGCGAGTGACAGGTGTCATGTATCCCCCATGAAATGGATTCGCAGCTATTGTCGACCCTCACTTTTCCGGCGGTCAACCATGAGCCACGTGGCGTGGATCGCGCGGGAGTGCGCACTGCAACGGCACTCCGCGATTGTGCGTGGATGATTATTCGAGCAGACTGCGTTCCGTGACGAGTAAATCGCGCATGGTTTCTCGGCGGCGGATCAGGCGATGACGATTGCCTTCGACCAGGACTTCCGCGGCGCGCGGACGCGAATTGTAATTGGAGCTGAGAGACATTCCATAGGCTCCAGCATCGAGCAGCGCGATGGAATCACCACTTTCGACCTCTGGCAACTCGCGATCGCGTGCAAAAAAATCGCCGGTCTCACAGATTGGTCCCACCACATCCACCACGATCGAGGAACGCTTTTCCTGACGGCGAAGTGGCACGATTGAATGGTAGGCCTGGTAGAGCGCGGGGCGAAGCAGATCATTCATCGCAGCGTCGGTCACGACAAATGTTTTCGCTCCATTGCGCTTGGTATAGAGCACCTGGGCTAACAATGCTCCTGCCTGGGCGATGATGAAGCGCCCTGGCTCCAGCAGCAAATCACCATCAAAGCCGGCGAGAGCGGTGCGGATGTGTTGCGCATAGCCGAGCACCGCAGCCATCGGGTCGAAGACCTGAAAGTCGCCGCGAGGCTTGCCCACTGGCGCGGGATCATCGTAAGAAATGCCGAGGCCACCGCCTGCGTCGATGTGCCGAATTCGAATTCCGTGGAGCGATTGCAATTCGCGCACCATCTCCATCACCCGCTGCAGCGCTTGGCCAAAGGGCTCCGTAACGCGA
The DNA here is from genome assembly GCA_963821145.1 of uncultured Acidobacteriota bacterium. Taxonomy (GTDB): domain Bacteria; phylum Acidobacteriota; class Terriglobia; order Terriglobales; family Acidobacteriaceae; genus JAKAAZ01. The sequence continues at coordinate 233,881 of CAWGCV010000007.1, read as the reverse complement.
ATCTGCGATCCGATGTGCACGCTGACTCCTGTGGGAACCAGGTGGGGGCTTCGTGCCGCGCGTTGATAGAGCGCGGTTGCATCTCCAATGGCGACGCCGAATTTGTGCGCAGTCATCCCGGTAGAAATGTAGGGATGGGTTGCGGCAAACACATCCGGATTGACACGCATGGCAACGGGGGCGCGCTTGCGTAAGTGGCGGGCGCGCTGCTCCAGCAGGTCAAGCTCGGCTGGACTTTCTACGTTGAAGACGAGAATTTGCGCAGCCAGGGCGGCGTCCATCTCCGCGGCAGTCTTGCCGACACCGGAGAAGACGACATTGCGCAGCGAGGGCTTCGCTGCTTGCCGCACGCGGTCTAATTCTCCGCCAGAAACGATGTCAAAGCCGGCGCCGGTATCCGCCAGCATCCGCAGGATTGAAAGATTCGGATTGGCTTTGACGGAATAGCAAAGAGTGGATCGCATTCCGGCAAACGCTTCCGCAAACATGCGAACGCGATCGAGAATATTGGTCGCCGAGTAGACGTAGAGAGGGGTGCCGTATTCGCGCACCAGACGCGCCAGCGAAACGCGATCGCAGAACAGCTCGCGATCTTTGGTACCGGCGTACTGAAACGGACGCACAAGATTTGCAGGGGATTTTTTCAAAGGGCTTTCCTTGTCGGGTTGGAGCCAGCGTGGGGTCGATACTTTCGATCGAGAAAATCGCCGATCAGGGATGCGAACTTTTGTGGTTGCTCGAAGGGAGCATAATGGCCGGCGTCTTCGACAAGATGAAACTCCGCATTGGGCGCCTTGTCGGCGATGACGCGCATCTCCGGTGGCGTGCTGCTCTGGTCTTCTCCAGCCGCTACGACGCAAATGGGGACGTTGATGGTGGTGAGGGTCGGGACTGAATCCGGGCGCTCCATCAGGCCCTGCTGTACGGCCAGCATCGCGGGCAGGGACACGGTATTCATCATGTCTCGGGCTGCCGTTCGGATCACTGGATGATGCTGTCTGGCTGTGGGGCCGATCAGTGTATCCGCCATGCGATCGAAGAATTTTTCCAGTCCGCCGGGTTGCTGGGCGGCTTGCATCGATTCGCGTCGCGTGTCGCGATTGGCCGGGGAGTCCGGTTGCGGCTTGCCGCAGGTGCAAACGAACGCGGCCATCTGTTGCGGAAACCGCCGCCAGTATTCATAGAGTGTGTAGGTGCCGATGGAACAACCGACAAAGGCTGCGTGCTGGATGTTCAAGGCAGCCAACACTGCGTGGACGTCTTCGGCCAACCTGGCCATGCTGATGGTTCCGGCGCCGGCGGAGGATTGGCCGTGGCCACGAAGGTCAATGAGAGTGAGGCGATAACGCTCGGCCAGCCGATCGGCAACCGGTAGCCAGAAGTCATGGTGAACCGGTGTGGGATGGAGCAGAACCACATCCGGGCCGGATCCCAGCGTGGTGGAAAATAAGCGTGCTCCGTCGTGTTCAATCTGCAGCGGCGATTCGATTCGCATTTATGTCCACTATAAATGGCGAAGCATCGAGGGCCGTTGCGGGATGATGATGAGCGTGGTGCGCGCGAACGAGAACCCCGGATTTTTTGCCGGAGGACTCGGTCGCGGAAAGGCTGGTTGACCTAGTAGGCTTGCGGATTCGACGGCGGAGCTGGAGGAACCGGGGGCGGAGGCGGTACGTACGGCGCGTGCATGCCAAACGGAACTTCTTCCGGAATCAACATCCACCCAACCACATAGGCAATTTCCATCACTGGAAAAATCAGCACGCCGAGGATCACGGTAATAATGCGAGTGGCCGTCAAATCCCAGCGATAGCGCAGCGCAAATGCGGCACAAACGCCGGCCATCATTCTTCCGGCCTGGGGCCGATACATGGTGCGCAGCGGCGACGGTGCGAAGCCTGAACTGGTGGCGGGCGCGCCGCAGCTGGGACAGAAACTCGATGAAGCCGGCAACGGCTTTCCACACTGGTGACAGAACATAACACTACCCCCTTGGGCGATATGAGAGCCGTCCACGGTCGCTCTACCCGGGCCGAACATCACGTTATGCAGCATTTCTTACAGGAAAGCTGCGTGAAAGTCCAGCTACGCCGGATGCACCGTGCAACGAAAATGCCGACTCCGCGCGGTCGTCCCATCGCCTGCGCCGATTTGAGGTCTGCGGGCAGATTGACGACTGCTACAGAGGATACGCAGAGAGCGGGTCCGTGGTTCCATTGGGAGGAATCTGCGCTAACTATTTGCCGTGGTAGGGGCTGGACTCATACTTGGTGGCACGATCGGCCTGGTCGGAATCCGTTCCCAGCGCAAGGACAGCGTCATATTGCTGTTTCGCTTGCGCGCGCTGGCCTAACAGGTCAAACATTTCGCCCGCCCCCAAGTGAGCACGCCGCTTCATCAGCGGAGAGGCAGTCGGTTGATTGGTCGCGCTTTCATATGCGCTGGCCGCCTCCTGAATATGACGCTGACCCCGAGCGGCTTCGCCCAGGCCGTAATATGCCATTTCAAGGTGCGCGTCAGGATAGTAGCCACCTGGTGCGGTGGCACGCTGCAACATGGCCTGGTAGGCGGCGACGGCGCGCATGCCCTCGCCGGAGTCTTTCATCAAATTGGCCTGTTCCAGAGCAAATAAGAAATTGTGCGGATACTGCTCCGCCAGGCCATCGATCACCTCGATCGCTTTGCCGTATTGCGCTTCGCGCCGGAGAAAGATGGCCAGCGCGGTTCTGGCGGAAACGGAATTGATGATTCCATCTCGACCCACCCATTGCAGTTCCCGAATACCCTTCGACTTGGACCCGTGGATACCGACCAACCCTGCAAGAACTTTTAACGGCAACGAGAGACTTCCCATCACATAGTCGTGTACGCCGACAATCAAGTAGCAATCGACGTACTTCGGATCGAGCTTCAGAACAGCATCGTCATCCTTGCGCGAGGCTGAAGCCATGTGCAGCGCAGTGACATATTTCTTTTCCACCATTCCGATGTAAAGCGTCTCGAGGCTGGTGGCAAAACCGCGAGCAAACAGCGCGTCCGCGTCGTTTGGGTTGGCCGCAATTCGGCGATTGCTGAGATCGAGAGCGCGTTGATAGAGCGCGTCGATGTGGGCGCGGGCCTGCATGTTTTCAACCACTGGATGCTTGCCTGACAAAAACCCTTCCTGCACATACAGCGTGGTGTCGAGCAAATCAAGCCGGTACAGTTCGCGAAACACGGCAGCGTTCAGGACGTAACCGGCCGCCATTGGATCGTTGGGATGTTCGGCGGCAATTTTTGCGAACAGAGTTTCCGCCGTACCGTAATCGAGATCGTAAAAGTGTTGATAGGCGGCTTGAACATCCGGCTCAAGATTTAAAGGGTTTGTGTCGGTGCCATTGGGAGCCTTGACCGCTGCAAACGTCGGTATGGCGACATTCGATAGGACTGCGATGATAACACCCATCAGCATCCACCGCGACAGGCGAGCAGGTCTCGCGTGCATCGGCGGCTGTACAGATGCTCGCGGATGGGAATTGTCGATCGAGATTTGCCGGGGCTGCGCTTGAGAAACCAGGGCCATATGGATTGGACGAACAGTACCAGTTTCGGTCCAAGGTGCGAGGTGACGCAAGTGACGATGGGTCTTTTATTTTCGTCTTCCCGCGCCAGTAGTTATGGTCTACTCTGTAGCCGATGACGCGCGCCGAACTGTTACGTGCCTTGATTCGTCAAGCCAAGTCCAACGGTTTCGAATACCGCAGGTGGTACACCGTTCGCCTGGGGTTGCCGTGGAACAGCTTTCTGGACTCCGTGAAGACGCTGTCAGAACATCGGCGCTACTACGCGCTGCTGTTCGCGCATGAGTTTGCCGAATCCTTCTGGCGACCGGGCAGCAAGATGACGTTTGTCGTTCCGACCAGCACATTTACCAGGGTCTCAAAAGACGGCACGATTCGCGTGGTGGAGCGCAAGGGGCACATTCGACGATCGGTGATTGCAGATGCATGGCGATACCATCTGAAAGAAATGGCGATCGCGGAAGAACCACTCCGTTACATTCGCAAATTTCTTTTGATCGAAGAGGATTTGGCTGGACTACCGTACGTCAGCGATGAGGATGAGTTGGAAGCTGTCGATGCAGCCGACGATAATCTGCTGAAAGACGAGGCCTAGCGCTCGCAACCTTACTCCCACTCGATGGTGCCGGGCGGCTTGGATGTGATGTCGTACACCACTCGATTGATTCCCTTCACTTCATTCACAATGCGGCTCGACATGCGCTTTAGCACTTCATATGGCAGGGGAACCCAGTCGGCGGTCATGCCGTCTTCCGAGGTGACGGCGCGGATGGCGCAGGTGTTGGCGTAGGTGCGCTGATCGCCCATGACGCCTACGCTGCGAACCGGCAGCAACACTGCGAAGGATTGCCAGATTTCCCTGTACAGCCCGGCAGCCTTGATTTCCTCGACGACAATTTCGTCAGCTTCCTGCAGAATGGCGACACGTTCGGCGGTGACTTCGCCCACGATGCGAACCGCGAGTCCAGGTCCGGGAAATGGCTGACGCTGCAGAATATCTTCCGGCATGCCCAGGTCGCGGCCAATGCGGCGCACTTCATCTTTAAAGAGGTCACGCAGGGGTTCAATCAATTTCAACTTCATCGTCTCCGGCAGGCCGCCGACGTTGTGATGGCTCTTAATGGTCTGCGATGGTCCCTTCACGGAAGACGACTCGATGACGTCGGGATATAACGTGCCCTGGACGAGCCAATCGACAGAGCCGGTTTTCTGCGCAATTCGATGGGCTTCTTGATCGAACACCATGATGAATTCATTGCCGATGATTTTGCGTTTGGTTTCAGGATCGGTCACTCCGGCGAGGAGCGACAGAAATTGTTCACTGGCATCGACGGCAACCAGGTTGAGGCCGAGTTTGTCGCGGAGATTTTCTTGGACTTTGCGAAATTCATCTTTGCGCAGCACGCCGTTGTTGACGAAGACGCAGGTGAGGCGATCACCGATGGCACGATCGACCAGCACCGCGGCCACGGAGGAGTCGACTCCACCAGACAAACCGCAGATGGCGTGGCCGTCGCCTACCTGAGCTCGAATGCGCTCGACCGTGGTCTGGATGAAATGCTCCGGGGTCCAGTCGGGCGCCACTTTGCAAATATTGAAGAGAAAATTCCGCAGCAATTCTTTGCCCTGCCGGGTGTGATGGACTTCCGGATGAAACTGCACTGCCCAGATGCGACGCGCCTCGTTGGCAATGCCAGCCACGGCATTCGAAGTTTTCGCGGTGAGCTGAAAACCTTCAGGCAATTGCAGCGCTTCATCGCCGTGCGACATCCAGACAGGAAGATGAGTCGGCAGGCCTTCAAATAGCGCGGTTGGGAGGACCACTTCGACGTCGGCATGACCATACTCGCGACGATCGGCGGACCGAACTTTGCCGCCCAGATTATGCAGGATAAAGTGCAGGCCGTAACAAATGCCGAGCACCGGCGCGCCCATGGCAAGTACGCGCGCATCCGCAGGGGGTGCGTCCGCGTCATACACGGAGCTGGGACCGCCGGAAAGAATGACGCCGGCGGGATTCAGCTGCTGGATGGATTCAAACGAGGCGGTGCAAGGAAGCACGACTGAAAATACATTTTGCTCGCGAATGCGACGCGCAATCAATTGCGTGTATTGAGAGCCAAAATCGAGAATGACGATAGTGGAGGGCTCGGCTGTTTGCTTGGTTTCCATGGGTTATTGCACAGTGTATCGCAGGCCAGTTTGTCAGTTCGCTGGGGTTGCAATGGGTGATGATATTTCAGTGTGCTGCGGATGGTTGGCGGCTCGCCAGATTTCCATGAAGCCGATGATGCGAGCGACCTGAAAGAAATCCGACGCGACACAATACCAGACACTCACCAGTGCCCACCAAACATAGAGCGAAGTTCCGTTGATTTCTTCTTTGAATGGAACCGGGGTGGCGCAGAAGACCATGGCGAGCACGATCAGCGCGGCCTTCACAACGCCGAGAACCAGATTGATTTCGACGAGCTTGGAACGCAGGCCGCGCAAGGAGCCCTGGCCGAACCGCAGAGAGTTGCGGAGACTGGCGATGATGCCGGTACCTTCCAACAGTGCCAGCAAGGGCGCGACGCTAAAGACCCAGCTAACGAGTGCCCAGAAAAAGAAAATGCCGAAGGAGAGCGCGATCGCCTGAACGAAATAGAGAACCAGGCTCGGTTGTGGACCGCTGAGCGAATTCCATGCGGCCCAATGCAACCCGGCGAACCACAGCGCAACACTCGCGCCCAGCACCACGATACGGAGCAGTTGCAGGCCCACCATCATCCACGGAGCAGGACGCAAGGAAGGATCATAGCGGCGCAACACCAGGGAGCGGCCAAAGCCGGACGCCAGGGCCCAGCCGACAGCCAGCAGGGGCAACAGCCAGCAGGCGACTTCACGAATTGGCGGCAACAGAACGTCGGCGGTGGCAGATAAAATCTGCGCCGCGGTGACGGTGTCGATCAGCGAAAAATGGGCGATGCCGGTGCCGGCAAGAGAGACGGAGGAAAGGATTCTGTAGGCTTCCCAACCCAACACGGCGGCGGCGGGAATTCCAAAGGCCCAGCGCCATAGCAACTCCAAACCCAGCAATGACGGCCGCTTCCAACACTCCGCAATGGTCGCGAGAAAGGACTGCGTGCCGCGAATGTGTTCGTGCTGGCCTGCGAGTTGGGGTGTCGATTGCAATTCGATATGTGTAGCGTCGGTTGGCGGAATCATGCCCATCTGAAAAATGCCTGTTGTCCCGAGAGCAACGACATCTCGGCGGTGCGATCGCTGTGTGGATTCTTCGCTTCGCTCAGAATGACTCTTTTGTTCCTGGCCATTTCATGTGTCGCAGCATTAGCTAGCGGACGACGAAATTGACTAACTTGCCGGGCAGCAGAACAACCTTGACGATTTCTTTCCCTGCCAATGCGGCCTGGATTTTCGGGTCCTGTTCCGCGGTCGCGCGCAGCAATTCTCCGTCGCTTCCGGCCGGCACAGAGACTACGGTGCGCAACTTTCCGTTGATTTGTACTGGGACCTCGAGCACATGTTCCGCGGCCAGCGCTTCGTCATAGGCGGGCCACTCGGCACGCAGCAGCGCACTATCTTCTGCCATCTGCGACCACAACTCCGCGGCCAGGTACGGCGCGAAGGCTTGCAGCATTAACACCAGATTACGCGTGATCGCATAGAGGACAGAATCCGCAACGCCACCAGAGGCGATTGCTTTCTCGTCCGCGGTCAACTCGTTCACCAGCTCCATAATGGCGGCGATGCAGGTGTTGAAGTGCCAGCGGCCATCAAACTCCTGTGTGAGACGGCGAAGGGTCTGATGCAATTTGCGCATCAACTGCCGCTCCAGCGGATTCAGCGTGGGCGGCTGCGGCTGCGAACGGCCGGCGAGCACGCGCGGCATGGCTTGCATGGCGAAGCGGTAGACGCGCGACAGAAAACGGCTGATGCCGGCAACACCATCTTCCTGCCAATCCAGGTCGCGATCCGGCGGCGCGGCAAAGAGCGCATACATGCGGGTCGCATCGGCGCCATAGCTGGCGATCATGTCGTCGGGAGAGACCACATTTCCCTTGGACTTTGACATCTTCGCGCCATTCTTGATGACCATGCCCTGCGTGAATAAACGCTCGACGGGCTCGTCATTTTTGACCAGGCCCAGATCGCGCATCATCTTGGTCCAGAAGCGCGAATAGATCAGGTGCAGGATGGCGTGTTCGACGCCACCGATGTATTGATCAATCGGAAACCAATAGGCAACTGTATCTGTGTCAAAGGGCGCGCGGTTGTTTTTGGGATCGGTATAGCGATAGAAATACCAGGATGAATCGACAAAAGTATCCATCGTGTCGGTCTCGCGCCGAGCCATGCCTCCACACTTGGGGCATTTCACCTGGGCAAACTCCGGCACGCGCGACAGCGGCGATCCACCCTCCTGCGTGATGGCGATGCTGTCCGGCAATAACACGGGGAGCTGATCCTCCGGCACCGGCACCAGGCCGTCGTTCGGGCAATAGATCATGGGGATGGGTGTGCCCCAGTAGCGCTGGCGACTCACTCCCCAATCCTTCAGGCGAAAGGTTGTGGACGGCTTGCCATATCCATGCTCCTCCGCGAAGGCCGCCATTTTTTTCTGCGCTTCTTCGCATCCCAGGCCGGTAAATGAGCCGGAGTTGAGCAGCAAACTGTCTTCATGCGTGTACGGCAACAATGGCTCCGCGTTGCCCTTTTCGCCTTCGTTGGCGTGGCGCGGCAGTACGACGATCTTTAATTCCAGGTTGAATTTTTTGGCGAATTCATAGTCGCGTTCATCGTGCGCCGGCACGGACATCACGGCGCCAGTTCCGTAATCCATCAACACGTAGTTGGCGACCCAGATCGGGATCGTTTCCTGCGTAAAAGGGTTGGTCGCGAATCGACCGGTGGCGACACCTTCTTTCGCGAGAACTGCCAGGTCGCCTTTTTCCTTGGCGATCTTCTGCTCTTCCAGCAACTGACCAACTTTCTTTTTCAGTTCGGGATGGTCGATGGAAAATTGCGCGACTAATGGATGCTCTGGCGCCAGCAGCAGCGACGTCACTCCATAAATGGTGTCGATTCGCGTGGTAAAGACACTAATTTTCTGCTGGTCCGGCGCGGGCTCCAAAAAGGTTTCCGTCAGATTCAGCTTGACCGGCGAATAGCGCGGTCCGCGGCGATCTTCGTCTCTTGGGATGACAATGAAATCGACCAGGGCGCCTTCGCTGCGATCGATCCAGTTGCGCTGCATGGTACGAACTTTTTCTGGCCAGCCATCCAGTTTGTCCAAATCACGCAGCAGCTCGTCAGCGTAATTTGTGATGCGGAAAAACCATTGTTCCAGCTCGCGCTGTTCGACGATGGTGTCCTCATGCCGCCAGCAGCAGTCGTTCACCACCTGCTCATTCGCCAGAACGGTGGCACATTGCGGGCACCAGTTCACTTTGCTGTTCTTGCGATAGGCCAGGCCACGCTCGTACATCTTCAAAAAGAACCACTGATTCCAGCGGTAATAATCCGGCAGGCAAGTGGTAATTTCGCGCTGCCAGTCATAACTCAGGCCAAGGCGCTTCATCTGTCCGCGCATGGCGGTGATGTTCGCCAGAGTCCAGTCGCGGGGAGGCGTGTTATTTTTGAGCGCTGCGTTTTCCGCCGGCAAACCGAAGGCGTCCCAGCCCATGGGGTGGAGTACGTTGTAACCGCGCATCCACATATGCCGCGCCAGCGCATCGCCAATGGCGTAGTTGCGCACGTGCCCCATGTGGAGCTGGCCCGAGGGATACGGCAACATTTCCAGCACGTAGTATTTCTGCTTGCCGCTGGTGGGTGGCTCGGCGGCATACAGATCCGGCTGCGCATCCCACAGTGCCTGCCAGCGCGGTTCGATTTCGGCAGGGCTATAGCGCGGCGTTCGGTCCGTCGCTGCAGGGGCAGATGGCTGGCTGGATTCGGTTTTCGACATACTATTTTGATTCTAAATGGGGCGGCGGGACGAGAAGAATTTCAGCTGCCCGCGCGTTCAGTGTTGCCGAGTACTCTGACACTTCAGCGCGGCACGAGCGAGCCGGCGAGTCCACGCAGGGTGAGGACGTTTCGCTCTTCATCGCCGGGGGCGTCGACGGGGGTTTCGGCGATAAAGGCGGCGTGGGAGAATCTTGGTTCGCGCAGAAGGCGGCGAAACGGATCCAGCCCAATCTTCCCTTCCCCGATGTGCTCATGCCGGTCGAGTTTCGAGCCGCGATCGGCCTTGGCATCGTTGCAGTGCCAGACGCGCACGGTTTCAAAACCAACGGTCTTCTCAACCTGCGCCATGGTTTCGGCCCATCCGGTCTCGGTAACAATGTCGTAGCCGGAGACGTGGGTGTGGCAAGTGTCGAGGCACGCGGCCACCGGAGCATAGGGACGAAGATGCTCGATCAGTTCCGCCACCTGCTCAAACGAACCGCCAAGCGAATGCTCCGAGCCAGCGGTATTTTCGATCAGAATATGAAATGGCGTCTGCTGCCAGGGGAGACCGTCAATCGCTTGCTGGATGGATTTGGCCGCCAACTCCAGACCCTGCTTCCGCGTCATGCCGCGATAGGAGCCGGGGTGGACAACCAGATATTCCGCGCCCAAAGCCAGCGCGCGTTCTATCTCCCCGCGAAACGCCTGCACGGATTTCTCGCACACTTCCTCCGACTGGCTGCAGAGATTGACCAGGTAGCTGGTGTGGATGACCAGCGGACCGACGCCCAACTCCTCGCGGGCGGCGCGGGTTGCGCTGGCCTGGTCCGGGGTGATTTTCGATGCGCGCCACATGCGCGGACTGGAAGAAAAAATCTGCAGCGTATTGGCGCCCACTTCCGCAGCGCGGCGAACTGCGCCGGCGACTCCGCCGGTGGTCGAAAGATGAACTCCGATCAATTTGCGCGCCGGGATTATCGATGGCGTCGCCGTGTTAGAATTTTTCGCTTTCGCGGACGCCGCTGCAGCTTTAGGCATAGCCATCAGGATAGTCGAATCGGAGCCTTACCTATTCGGCTTGGCCGGAACGGGATTTGCCGTGAGGAAATCTTCAATGCGCGCGATTTCGTCAGGCTGCAGACGGAAGGTTGCGGCGCCGATAATTCCATCCACCTGCTTTGCATTGCGAGCGCCGACGATGGCGGCCGTGACTGCAGGATTATTCAAGGTCCACGCAATCGCAACTTCTCCAGGAGAGCGGCCATGGGCGCTGCCAATCTCCCGCAGAAGTTCGACCAGCTTCAGGTTGCGGCTGAGTTGCGGCTCCTGAAACCTGGCGTTGTTGCGGCGCCAATCGTCCTGGGGAAACTGGGCTACGCGTTCCCTGGTCATCGCGCCGGTGAGCAGGCCTGAAACCATGGGCGAGTAATTGATGACGCCAATATTGTGCTGCTGGCAATATGGGAGAATTTCTTTTTCGACACCGCGGTTCAACATGGAATACGGCGGCTGCAGCGAAGTGATGGGAGCGATTTTCGAGATGCGCTTCATTTGCGCGACGGAGAAATTCGAGACGCCAATGTATCGAACTTTTCCCTCCTGCTTCAACTTCGCCATGGTTTCCCAGCCTTCCTCGATTTCATCTTCGGGATCTGGCCAGTGGATCTGGTAGAGATCGATGACGTCCAATTTCAGGCGGCGCAGGCTCGACTCCAATTCATTGCGAACGGAGTCGCGCTTCAGGCTGCGATGAATCTGATCTTTGGTCTGCCAGAATTTCTTGCTCCAGAGCATCGAGCACTTGGTGAAGACGTAGGGCTTCTGCTGGCGTCCTGCCAGCGCCCGTGCCACCACTTCTTCCGAATGGCCTAGTCCGTAGACCGCGGCTGTATCGATCCAGTTGATGCCAAGGTCGAGGGCGCGCTGGATCGCGGCGACAGAATCGTTGTCGTCCTGCGATCCCCAGCCAAACTGCCAGTCGCCACCGCCGATGGCCCAGGCGCCAAAACCGATGGCGGTGATGTGCAGGTCAGAATTGCCAAGCTGCCGAGTTGTCGTTTGTAAAGATTCTCCGATTTGCATACTTTTTTCGATGCTGTTCCGTCCGTAAGGATGCGGCGGTGATTCGAGGATACACCCGTGAAATTTGATGAAAATCAGGTAGGTTCCTGTTGACGTTTTGCTGGGTCGGAAGTCGAAATTCCGTGCTACTGTGATGTTCTGGAGGTCGACGAACATGTCCCTCAAATGGCTGTTACGCAAACCTGACGCGCGAGCGGTATGGGTGGCTCCTTTGCTCCTAGGGCTGGCTGGCTGCAGCAGCAGCGTGTATGGCCCTGTGGGGCCTGCGCCCGCGGACTCGGTGACCTTTCCCGCAGCATCCACGCAGGGCTGGCTGCAACAATACGGTACCGGCTACGTGGGCACTCACTCCCGCAATGGCGATACCGCTTACGGCGTCGCCACCGATCTGCAAGGCAATGTGATTGTGCTGGATCAGACCTACGGCGCCTTCCCAGGATCCACCAACACAGGTTCCGCCCAATTTGCAGTGGCCAAGTTCAATTCCACCGGGACGTTGGTGTGGACGCAGCAGTTTGGCACTGGGGCCGGCGACTATCCGAACGCGATTACGACCGATCCGCAGGGAAACATTTACGTCGGCGGCTTCACGAATGGGGCGTTTCCTGGTTTCACCAATAGCGGACCACAGCAGAGCGTCGTGATTAAGCTGAACTCCTCCGGTCAAACGCAATGGATTCAGCAATTTGCGTCGTATGGGCCGAGCCAGGCGACCAGTCTGGCGGTGGATCCCCAGGGAAACCTGATCGTAGGTGGCGTCAACGTGGCCAAAGGGTCGAATGGCGGCCGCATCCAGTTGGGCTACGTGAGTAAACTGGGGGGCGCGACGGGCGCCGTGATTTGGACCCAGAGCAATAGCTCCGGCGGCGTGTATTACTTTGTGACCGGCGTCGCCGCAGACCCCTCCGGGAATGTGGTCGTCGTTGGCGATTTCCGGGGCACGGGCAGTACCAGCGGCACCACTTACATGATTGCCAAACTCAGCGGGGCGGACGGCACCTTCCAATGGCAGCAGGCACCGGTGACATTTTCCCGGTATGGTTACCAGAACCTGATTTACACGCAAGTCGCTCTGGATTCGCAGGGGGACATCTTCCCGGGAGGGCTGGATGCGAGCTCCGGATGGAGCCAGTGCACGGTGGCGGAATTGGCGAATGGCACCGGTGTACAACAATGGCGACAGAAGTTTGGGGCGTCGCAGTCGTGCATCCCGGGCAATGTAGCTGTCGATTCGTCGGGCAACGTGGTGATGGGCGGCAGCATGTATCACCCCTTCTTTTCCAGCACCAACCCAGCGGCAACGAACGATGTATTTGTGGCCAAGTTGAACTCGACCGGAGCGGCGGTGTGGTTGCAGCAATTCGGCACCGGCTATGACATCCCCTGGGGAACGTCCTTCGCTTCCGCACTGATCTATGTCGCGACTGACGCTCAGAACCACGCATTTGTGGCCGGAACGACGACAGGAGCGTTCCCAAACTTTACGAACTCAAACAGCGTGAACATGTTGTTCGTAACCCAGTTCGGACCGTAGAAGAGGTTCGAAAAGGAAAAAAAGATCAGGCCTGCAGCGTTGCTGCAGGCCTGAAGTTTTTTTGCGAAATTGTTCGTGGAGCGCTACCCAGCCTTCTCGAGCAGCGTGACGGAAAGATCGCGCTTCTGAACCATGTCGGCCGTGATCTCGATCTCTCTCACCTTCTTGTTGCTGGGCAGGTGATACATCAGGTCGAGCATCAATTCCTCCAGGATCATGCGCAGACCACGAGCGCCAACCTTGCGATGCAAGGCCTCACGGGCAATCGCTCCAACCGCATCCGGGCTGAAGGTGAGGCGCACGTTTTCATACTCGAACATGCGCTGATACTGCTTCATGATGGCGTTGCGCGGCTTCACCAGGATTTCCACCAGCGCAGCCTCGTCCAGTTCGTCCAAAATTCCAATTACGGGCAGACGTCCGACGAACTCTGGGATCAATCCAAACTTGATCAGATCCTGCGGTTCGGTCTGGCGCAGCAACTCCGTATCACGAAGCGAAGGAATTGCGTTGGTAGGCTGGCCGTCACGGTCGGAGATGGCCTTGAAGCCGAGGGCTTTCTTGCCGGCGCGGCGGCCGATTACGCGCTCCAGACCCACAAAGGCTCCGCCACAGATGAAGAGAATGTTTGTGGTATCGACAGGAGTGAATTCCTGGTGGGGATGCTTGCGTCCACCTTGCGGAGGAACGTTGGCGACGGTGCCCTCGAGGATCTTGAGCAGCGCCTGCTGCACACCTTCACCGGAGACGTCGCGGGTGATGGAAGGATTTTCATCCTTGCGCCCGATCTTGTCGATTTCGTCGATGTAGATGATTCCGGTCTGGGCGCGAGCTACGTCCCCGTCGGCGGCCTGTAGCAGCTTGAGGATAATATTTTCGACGTCTTCGCCGACATACCCGGCTTCGGTCAGGGTGGTGGCATCGACGATGGCGAAGGGAACGTCGAGGGTACGTGCCAGGGTTTGCGCCATGAGGGTTTTGCCGCTGCCGGTGGGGCCAATCAAGAGAATGTTCGACTTGGTCAGTTCCACGTCGTTGGTGCGGGCGCGGTTCATCTGGATGCGCTTGTAGTGGTTGTAGACGGCGACCGCCAGTTTCTTCTTGGTGGTTTCCTGCCCAATCACGTACTCATCCATGAAAGCTTTCACTTCCTGGGGCTTGGGCAAATGCGCCGGAGCGGCGGCTGGGCGTGCCTCGTTCTTATCGTCTTCCAGAATGGAGTTGCAGACAGCAACGCATTCATCGCAGATATAAGCCCGTGGATAATCACTGGGCGAGGAAATCAACTTAGCTACTGCGTCCTGCGATTTATGGCAGAACGAACAACGTAAAACATCGTCGGAACCCGCGCGTGTCTTCATCTTTGCGTCTCCTTACTGCTACCGGTTCCTGCCCGTTTTCGGGCTCGACCCCAGTTTACGTCCTTGGCCTGTCAATAATCTCGTCGATGATGCCATATTCCTTGGATTGCGGCGCGTTCATAATAAAGTCGCGCTCTACATCCCGTTCAATCCGTTCAATCGGCTGACCGGTGTGCTTGGACATCAAACGATTGGTAATTTCACGGATGCGAAGAATCTCGCGGGCGTGAATGTCAATATCCGTGGCCTGGCCCGACAGTCCGCCCATGGACGGCTGGTGAATCAGGATACGGGAGTTCGGCAATGCAAACCGCTTCCCCTTGGTGCCCGACATCAGCAAGAATGCCCCCATGCTGGCCGCTTGTCCAATGCAATAGGTCACCACATCGTTCTTGATGAACTGCATCGTATCGTAAATTGCTAACCCGGCGGAAATGGAACCTCCGGGAGAATTGATGTACAGCTGCAAATCTTTATCCGGATCTTCACCGGAGAGAAATAACATCTGAGCGATGATGAGATTTGCGATCTGATCGTCGATCGGAGTACCCAGAAAAATGATGTTATCGCGTAGCAGGCGAGAATAAATGTCGTAGGCACGCTCGCCCCGACTCGTCTGCTCTACCACCATTGGAACTAAACCCATACCGTTACCTTATTGCCTCTCTCGCGGTTGCAGGTCTCTGGTAAATCCATCGACCAATACCCCAAAAAACATTAGGCGGCCAACCTCTCGAAGAGTTGGTTCACTGTCTTCTCTCTACGTAGTTGTTCTCGGATTCTAGTCAGCCCACCGTCGTCAGTCAAACGCTTCCGCAGTACTTCAATCGGTTCCCGTGCCTGATACGCCAACAGTTGCAACTGCGATTCCATCTCTTCATCGGCAACTTCAATGTTCTCAACCGCGGCAATGCGATCGAGAATCAAGGAGCCGCGCAATTCATTCATCGCAGACTCTCTTTGTGCGGTTCGCAGCCGTGTGAAATCCAGATTGCGCATCTGTTCTGTCGTCATTCCCTGGGCAGCGAGGGCGCGCAATCCGCGATCCAGTCGCGCATCGATCTGCTGTTGCAGCAGAGATTCCGGCACTGGAAACTGATAGCGCTCGACAAACGATCCGACCAATTTATCTTTCGCTTCCGATTCCAGACGCCGACTCTTGTCGTTCGCCATATGCTCACGCAGTTTCTCTTTGAACTGGTCGATGGTTTCATACTCGCCCATCTGCTTGGCAAAGGCATCGTCTAGTTCCGGCAGAATCTTCTTGCGAATTCCCTTCACTTCCACGTCATACGCAACGGCGTTTCCAGCAAGACGTTTCTCGGTGAAGTCCTGCGGATAGGAAACCTCGAATTGCATCTGCTGTCCGACCTTGGCGCCGCGCAAGGCATCGGTGAAGGCTTCTACCGTATTCGGTCCGCCAATTTCTACGGTTGCATCGTCGCCTTCAATCGGCTTCGCTACAGAAGCATCAGCGGTTCCATCTCCGCTGTGGACAAGCCCAGTGAATCGAATCTGCGCGAAATCTCCATCGACCAGGGGACGATCTTCCTCGACCGGCTCCATGATGGCGTGCGAATCGCGCAGGTGGGCCAGTTCCGATTCGAACTCCGCGTCATCGACGACTGTGTCCGGGCGATCGACCTTGACCTGCTCATAGCCGGTGATGTCGATGGCCGGAAGCACTTCAAAGGCGGCCTGGAAATGCATCGGCTCGCCGTCGGCGAGATGCATGCTGGTGATCTGTGGCTGGGATACCGGCTGAACTCCCTGCTTTTCAATCTCAGCGCGAAAGTGCGGCGGAAGAATCTGCTCGAGGACATCCTGCTGAATCTGGTCGGCAAATTTTCTGCGAATTACTGACTCCGGAACCTTGCCGGCGCGAAAGCCGGGAATACGAGCCATGCGGCGGAATTGCTTCACCACGCTGGCGAAAGCTTTGCTGACTTCATCGGCAGGGACTTCGACGTTCACCTGGCGAGTGCACTCTGGATTGAGCGTGGGGCCATGATCGTGCGTATGTGTGTGGTCGTGCTCATGCTCATGCGCCGCGTCCGCGGAAGTTTCGGCCAGGGAATTTGCATCCTGATTAGTTGCCAGGGTCGATTCGTGCGCGCCAGTTTCTGTTGGCTGCTGGGTGTCTTCCCCGGCCTGTGGGGTAGTGGTCGATTCAGTGGGACTCAAGGGGTGTATGCCTTCCAGAAAAAGAGCTTGTCATCCGCCGATCCGCCTGAACACGAGCCATGGCAGGTAGCAGCCACAGACCGCTTCGCTCGGAGCGAAAGGATAACCTTCCTACGATCCATGGTAGGTGGTTACGTACAGTGGGTCAAACCGGAAGGAACGATTCAGTAACCTTACTTTGGAGTACGATTTCGATTCCGTCAGCGGAGTTATTGAAAGTTGGGGGGAGGGGCTTGCCCGACGAGGTCGTTCGCGGGCTGAAACAACTGCAGCTGAACCTTCCAGGTGACGGATTCGCCAGGCGCAAGGGTTACCATCCCCGTATCCACACCTTTCCACTCTTTACCAAATGGATCGCCATAGTTGAACTGCGGTTCGAGTGCGATGAAGGACTTGTTGACCGGCGAATAGACCTGGAAGGCGCGGATATGGGGCGACATAGCGGTGACACGCATGCCATAGTTGGCGGCGAGATCGCGAATCTCTGAAACGACGTCGCCCTGGGTATTCGGTGTCAGGTTGACATACGAATCATCCACCAGCGTGTCGGGAAGCGGGCCACCTTCCTGCGCGTTGAAGTCGTACTGCGTACCAATAACTGGCAGCAAATTACCGGTCGGGAAAACATCGTTATAGTTATTGACCTCGACGCGCATGGCGGCTGGAATATGAAGCCGTCCGTTGGCTCGGCCTCCGCTGGGTAACTGAAAATATGGGTGCCACCCGATGCCAACCGGTTCTGATTTGTCACCGCGATTGGTGGCTGTCATGATCGCTGTCACGGTGTCACGATCGAGCGCCACGGTGACCTTCACATCATTGTCCGAAAACCAGTGACCGTTCGCCGGCAGATGATAGGTTGCGATGGCCGCGGCTGTGTCCGAGTCTGCCTTGAGGGAAACATTGTCCGCCTTCGCTGCCAAGATTTGTCCGTGCATAGCGCACCATGGAGCGCCTGGCTGTTTGCCGTGCCAATTCGCAATGACGGGCACACTGCGTCCGTGCCAGGTTGCGGTGAGAATATGGTCGCCCGTCTTTTTGTCGATGGTGATTGGGCCCACGAGGCGGTTGGCAAAGGGAAACAACAAGGCCCCTCCCATGGAGAAGCTGGCGTTTCCATTGGAGTCCTCGGGGCCACCGTTCATGATTTTCGCGGCAGCATCGAGGGACTGCGAGGCGAGCAACGGAACTTCGCCTCTGCCTGGGAGGTAGGCCGTGATCTGAAATACGTTCATGCCGCGACCGGGGAGAAGCGTCACGCTGAGGAATTCAGGCTTTGCGCCTACACCGCTTTGCTCGCGGCGTAACTCAATGGCTTTCTGACCGCCGACATCGGGTAGATTGGCCGAAGCCGTTGCAGTGGGGGTGGGGGGTGGGGGCGCTTGGCGCGACTTACAACCAGAATTCCAACCTGCGATGGCCAGCGACAGCAAAGCTGCCGACACTGCCCGTTTCCGCCTATGGGTACGAACGTCGATCGAATGCAACCTTCAAACCTCTTTCGTTCTGTTGCCAACGCGCCCGCAAAATTGAGCGCGACAAGCTTAGTTTACCCCGCGGCGCAGGGAAGGTTAGAGCGTCAGAATCACGCGAGTACACGCCGACATAGAAAATCGGCGGCGAAGGTAAGATGACAACCCTGCAACCGCCGTAATGAAGACCGTACAATTTTCTGTGTGACGCGTGAACGTGTTTTGAAGATCCGAGAAATCGGCAGCAACGTGATTCCCGGCGAAGACGCGACCGGTGCGGAGGAAGCGGCGGCGAACTTCGATGCGCTCGCCATGCGCATTGAGAGCTGCGAACTTTGTCCGCGACTGCGAACCTACTGCGCGGAGGTTGCGCGGGTGCGGCGGCGTGCCTATGCGGATCAAACCTATTGGGGGAAACCCGTTCCGTCCTTTGGCGATCCGAATGCGCGGGTGCTTGCACTGGGCCTAGCTCCCGGTGCGCATGGTTCCAATCGAACGGGTCGTCCATTCACGGGTGATGGATCCGGAAACTTCCTTTACCCTGTGCTGTTCGAAACAGGATTTGCATCGCAGCCGACGGCACAATCTCGCGACGATGGAATGAAGCTCACGGATCTTCACATTACTTCTGTCGTTCGCTGCGCGCCGCCGGGCAACAAACCTCTGCCCATGGAAATACGAAACTGCGCGACCTTTGTCGATGAAGAGATTGCGAACCTGAGAAACCTGCGCGTCGTCGTGTGCCTGGGAAAGATTGCGTTCGATGGATTTGTGAGCCATCTAATGCGGACGGGAAGAATCTCCGATCGCAAAGGATTGGTCTTTCGTCATGGGGCAGAATACTCTCTACCCGGCGGCCAACATATTTTGGCGACGTATCATCCGTCGCTGCAGAACACGAATACCGGGCTGCTGACCCGCGCCATGTTTCGGGATATATTTCTGCGCGCGCGAGTCCTCGCGGAACTCCCCCTCGTTAATACGCGCGGAAGAATAACGGTCGGCGGCGGCTGATCCCGAGTGAATTTCTTTTCTGGCGATGCGTCAGAACTAGCGAAGCGCTTTTTCGACAGCGCTGGCCAAGTACTCGAGGCCCGCTTCAACATCCTTGCCGAGGTGGGCGCGCAGGACGCGACGTCCGCGTTGCTGCAACACGCTCAGATCGCCGGCGGCCTGAGCATCGATCACCACACCAAATGTGTATTTCTGGTCGGGAATGGCGAGATCTTGTGCATGATCGCACGTGATCTGAAGAAAAACTCCGGTATTGGGACCGCCCTTGTAATCCTGACCGGTGGAATGGAGAAAGCGCGGACCGAATCCGAGACAGGTTGCGACTTTCTTGCTGTCGCGAACTTTGTGGCGCAGTTGTTGCATCGCCTTTTCATGCTCACGATCGCGCCGGATGAAACCAAGCACCGCGAAATAATCTCTGGCTTTCAGCTGAGCCAGATGAGCACGCAAATATCCCGGCAAGTCCGACTGTCCGATATCCTGGCCGCCGTGGAGAATAGCGGCGTATTGGGGGTCGGCAAAAAGTTTTACTTTTCCGTCGTCGAAGATTGGCGTCTGCTCCGGGAGCTTGCCGGTCTTTTCATATTCGTCGGTCAGGCGCCGCGCTTCAATTTTCGCGGCTTCCACGTCCGGCTGATTGAACGCGTTGATCCCGATGATCGATCCCGCAACAGCGGTCGCGATTTCCCAGGTAAAGAATTGCTCCGCGGCATCGTAGACATCCCGCATCGCCAGGCGCACCACGGGTTGGCCAGCCTTCTGCAGTTTTTCAACAGCAGCATCGAGATGAGCGTTGTCCGCGCCTTCCAGCCGCACGTAGGCGAAGATGCGATCGTCGCCGTACTCGTCGGGGTCGGCGATTTCTTCCAGGTCGACAGGCGTAATTCCCTTGCCTTGTTTGCCCGTCGATTCGGCGATCAATTGTTCGAACCAGGCTCCCATGTCGTAGATGGGCGGCGAGGTGAAGAAGCTGATTTTGTCGCGCCCGGCGTTGGCCGCGACTCCGAGGATCAAGCCCAGTTCTACGCCGGGATTTTTCTTGATGTCGGTCGAGTGGCACGCGTCAACCGCGATCTTTGCCTTCGCCAGTAACTTTTCAACATCCAGACCCATTATGGCGGCAGGAATCATGCCGAAGTTTGAAAGTGCGGAGTAGCGGCCGCCGATTTGTGGATCGCCATAAAAGATGTGGCGAAATCCTTCGGCCATGGCGACCTGTTCCATGTGCGAGCCGGGATCTGTGATTGCGATAAAGTGCTTCCCTGCTTCAGCTCCGACGGCAATCTTCATGCGCGCCATGAAGTATTGCTTAAGGATATTTGGCTCCAGCGTTGAGCCGGATTTACTGGACACGAGGATGATTGTTTTTTTCAGGTCGACACTTTGTTCGGCGGCGCGCACCTGCGCTGGGTCGGTTGAATCGACGATGGAGAGACGCGGGAAACCTTGCTGCTTACCAAAAGTTTCCGCCAGCACCTCTGGACACAAACTGGAACCGCCCATGCCGAGCAGCAATGCGGATTCAAAGCCGGCCGTCTTGATGTCCTGGGCGAGTGCGCGAAACCTCTGCAGGTCGTTCTGTTGACGTTCCACGATGTCGAGCCAGCCAAGCCACTTCGACTCATCCTGATTGGTCCACAAGGAAGCGTCGCGAGCCCACAGGCGATCGATTTTTCCTTTCTCCCAATCTATGACGGCGGCCGAAAAATCCTGTTCAAGTTTTGCCGGAAGCGAATAGCGGAAGTCCATCTCGACTTCTTTCCTGCAACGGATTCTGATGCGCGCGTCTCGTTCACTGCGACACTAGGATAGATGCCGACATTGACGGACGAGACGCAACCCTATGGTTCCCCAATCTTTGATTGATTTCTGCTTCACCTTCAATTTCGGCCTTCCATGGAAGACTGTAGGTAAAAACGAGGCATGAAAAAGTGGAAGCAACGAACGTTTCCACTTTCCATGCCCCAGGTTGCGAACAGCTCAATCAGAATTGATAGCTGATCGTGCCGTAGACCATACGGGGTGCTCCGGGATAGGCGTTGACGTAGCCGCTCGGAGGGTTGTTTGGATCCGGAGCGAGCTCCGAAAAATAGGCCCCGCTGGAGATGTACGCGAATTCGTTGTACTGCGCATTGCCGAGGTTCAATATATCCAGACGCGCGTTGAGCGACTGTTTTTTGAAAACAAAGGGAGCATTGAAGGACAGATTCGCCGTTGTGTAGGAAGGCAGAGTCGTTTTCGTTGGGGAGCCGCTTTCGTTCGACCAGATATATTGGCTGCCGGTCGTATTAAACCAGAAGCGCGGCTCGAGGATGGTGCGGTCGTTGTGCTGGAAGCCGTAGTAGAGGCCCGCGTTCACGGTCACCTTAGGGACATACGAAACGGGGAGGTTGTTGTAAAAGGTGCAACCGGGGGCGGGATTCGCTGGAGTGCCACAGGCAGCCAGAGGTCCACCTGTAACGAAGGTTGTGAAGTTTGAAGCTTCTCCTGAGAAATTGAAGAAGAAGTGGATGTTGCTGCGCGGATCGGCATCAAAGAACGCGTCGACGCCGTGGTAGGTGGAACTGCCGCCGCTGGTTTCCTCGACGCCGTTGGCTGTTTCGACGTCAATTTCCTGGTTGGTGTAGTTGTTGTGGAAGTAACTGACGCCGGCGATGTAATTTCCGAGCACCGGCGCATTGGTGAAGTGAATCTTGCCACCGAATTGAGCGTAGGCGCCCTTCGCCAGTTGATAGTAGCTAGGGTTCACAGCCTGGAACTGCCCGCCGCCGCCGCCCAGTTCTGGGGACCGGTAGATGGTGTCGTAGCCGCCGTAGAGCATGAGCCAATCCTTGGGCATGTAAGAACTGTCAATGCCGGGCTCGACGGCCGAGCGGCTCTCATGCGCCCCGCAAAGAGAGCCCTGGTCTTTTGCTTGACTGCCGTCAGAAGCGTAGGCGGGATTTCCCCAGAGGTTGTAATAGGGATCCTGGTTCGGAGTCTGGCCCTGGGGGTACAACGAGCAGTGAGTCTGATAGACCGGATAGGGAGACGCGACCTGCGGGCTGGTCGGTGTTGCCTGGGTAAAGTATGTTTGCGGGGCAAAGGTGAAATCACGCGCCGCCTGATCGCTATAGCTGGTGGAGAAACCATCGACGCGCACACTGGGAATGATGTGAATGCGGGCAATAGGGTGAAAGTCGTCCTGGGCAAAGAAGGTCACGTTGTCCTGACGGAAGTATCCCGAGCGGAACTTTGACCCTTCGCCGACGATCTGCTGGGAGCCGCTACCTCCATCCGCGGGATTGTAGAAAAGGTTGTGCGCGTTATAGACCTCGGTAATGATGTAGCCGCCGAAGCTGACCGTGTTGTACGGCAGAACCTGGGTGAAGCCGATCTGGTCTCCGAACATGTTGCTGTGCGGGTTGTTCCACTCGTCCACCTGCGCGCCCTGGGCGAGAGAATCCTGATTTCGCCGGTGAAAACGGCGAATGTGCGTGTACCATGCCGAATTCTCCAGCGTGGTTGTCGGACTAAAGTACATTCTCTGGCGCGTATACGCCATGAAGCCTTCGTTCGTGTCGTACTTGTTGTAGGAGGCGTACGGGAGTGCGCAATAGAACCCGCAGCCTGCCTGGCTGAAATGGATGCCGCTGACCGGGTCGACCAAGCCCACGTCTGTGGTTGGGATTACCGTGGGGCGATAACCGCCTCCCTTGGCGTACAGAACGCCGAAGGCCAAACTGCCCATTGAGGCTGTCTTGACGGTCTTGCCGAAGACCGAGCCGTTCTTGGTGTGATTGTCGAAGCCGTCCGGAGCAATGCGGAAACTGTTGCCACGCCCCATGCCGCCGCCCAGTACCGTCGACCACCCCTTGAAGTGGCCAGTATTGCCGACGAATGCGAAGTTCTGCTGACCGTCGGGACCTTGCGTAGCCGCGGCGCTCAGGTGGGCTTCTTCGGTCGGCTGAACGGGAGTGAATTCCACCCGTCCGCCAATATCGGTGTACCAGCGGCCGTTCGCAGGCCCGGGTCCGTAGTTCACCTGCACATTCTGAATCACCAGGTTCTGCGGCATGGTGGCCGATTGCCACAAGCCAGTGGCCGGGTCGGCTACCGGAATGCCGTCATAGGTAATGCCCAGAGAACCTACCCCGATGAAGCTGGTCGCCTCGCCTGCCCAACCCTGCTGAAGACCATTCAGGATGACCGTATATTTGGTTGAGCCGGTTTGGCCATATCCCATCACATTGGCGCCTGGGGTGTATTGCAGCATCTGCGCTCCGCCGGCCACGGGACCGGCCGCATCCAGTTGCTTGCGATCGAGCACGCGGACCGTTTGCGGCATCAGCAAGACATCTTCGCGAGAGGGCACGGGCGTGGCCTCAGGGTTTACGGTTCCACGAACGACCACGCTGTCATTCAGTTTGGCCACGCTGAGCGTGACTGCGATGTTGTTCTGTGTCGCCGACGTGACCTGCTCCGAGTACGACTCGAATCCCGACTTTTCAATCGAGAGCACCTTGGGGCCGGCGGAAACGGTGTTGAAGACGAAAGTGCCATTGGGTCCGGTGGTCGTATGGCTCGAAATGTTCGTCGATAAATCGGTTAGCGTAACAGCCGCAGAAGGAATTGCGGCTCCTGTAGCATCAACTACTTTTCCCTGGACCTGTTCCGTTTTACGGGGCGGTACGATTCCGCGGGCGGTGGCACAGAACAAGCTGCAGAACACAATTCCACACACGACAATAAACCTACGCACTTTTTTGAATCCTCCTAAAAAATTTGGGATTGGGTCGGGTTAACGCAGGAAGGGTTTTCTTCTCCCGCCGAGAGCGTGGAGAATCCTAAATTGGTGACAGAGACCGATGTGTCTGGGAGTACACTCCCCTGCGGATTTTGACTATTGCCGGTGAAAGTCGTGCCAATTTTTTGATCCGCCTGCACCGAAACCGAGCCGACGGCCAGTACCCTGCGCCGTGCATTCGAAATGCCTTGCTTCAATTACTCCTCCAAAGCCCGTCTACGTATTCGGTAATTCCGCAAAAATATCCGGGGAGTGTGAAGTTGTTGTTACATCAGGGAAATTCGGAAAGTCGCGACAC
Source organism: uncultured Acidobacteriota bacterium (assembly GCA_963821145.1). GTDB lineage: Bacteria > Acidobacteriota > Terriglobia > Terriglobales > Acidobacteriaceae > JAKAAZ01. The sequence continues at coordinate 209,638 of CAWGCV010000007.1, read as the reverse complement.
GGTCGGAACAGCGACCGCATGTCTACCGATACCGTCTCCGAGCCGACATCCATCGGCGAAGGGTATTGATTTCATTGCCTATTTGTACGTGGATGCGGGGCGAAAACCCCGATTGGGAGATAGAGATCTTTGCAGTTGAGAAATTTTCACATCTCTCGAATTTCAGTTTTTCTTAAGATCGATTTCAGCTTTTCTTAAGGTATTAAGAAGAGTATGCCGCGGGCGATTGATCGAGACTTAAATTGCCTGATACCTGCGGCGCAGCGGCATGCATGCCCGCGGGCACGGGGAATTTGATTTGAAAAACGGAACTGTGGAGTGGAACGCTTTCGACGGTTAGTTCTGCATGATGGGCATCGGCAATCCATCGGGCAATTGATAGGCCTAATCCATTTCCTGCTTGCGACTTTCTCTCCCGCAGGTCGGCCTGATAATAACGCTCAAAGACACGTCGTCGCACATCCTCTGACATGCCAATGCCAGTGTCACGCACGGTGACAATCACCAGGTTGTCGCTTTGCCATACCGATGCAGCAATCTCACCATGTTCCGGCGTGAATTTAATGGCGTTGTCCAGGAGAATACCTAACAGCCTTTGCAGCAGCAGTTCATCTCCCTCGATGTACACCGCCTCGTCGGGGAGATGCCAATCCAACATGATTCCGCTGGATTCCGCCAGGTCTTCGACCCGCCTGCAACCGTTGACCACAAGATCACAGATGTTGATTCGCTGAAAAGCCACCTCATGGCTGAAGGTGTCGCTCCGAGCCAACGAAAGCAGCGCATCCAGCAAAGTTGATGCAGTACGGCATTCGGTGACAACCTTGCTCAAGTCCTCGCGATATTCCTCTTCGGTATGGTGGCGGTGAAGCGAAAGCTGGGCGGTCGCCAGAATCACTGTGATCGAAGCTCGAAGGTCATGCGAAACATCCGCGGAGAATCTACTGAGACGGGAGACTGCCGTCTCAAGCCTGTCCAGCAGCTGGTTCCATGACACCGCAAGGTGCTGTATTTCATCCTTGGCGGAAGGCACCGGCAAACGCGTGGACAAGTTGCCGATGCCGATGTTCAGAGCTGCCCTGGTCATGCGGTCGACAGACTTGAGGGCATGCCGGCTGAGCAGATATCCGCTAATGGCGGCCAGGCTCAACAGCCCCGGCATCAGCACCAGAAGCGCATCGCGATACATCCTCAGCATGTAGAACTCTTCATCCAGTACGCCGCCGATATAGAGACGCACCGGTTGCCCTTTCAAAAGGGTCTGATGGCACATGACCATCGCAGACTGATGCTCGAGCGTCTGGTAAAAGAAAACTGTATGGGAACAATCTTTCGGAGTGACCGATATCAAGTCGGCGCGCTTTACATCGAGTGGAAAGAGCAGGCTCCCATCGAGGTTGCGGATCTCAAATAAATTCCCTTCATGGGTGACAACAGCATAATTTCGAAGCTGCTCCGACAGCGGCAAGGGATTGCGATCCGCCTTGTTGTCCTTAAGAAACTGAATCAATCGCTGTTCGCGCCCGCGCAGGTGCGACTTCTTTGCTTGAAATAGAGCGAATCGTAAAGCGCCGAAGGAAAGAACTCCGAACAGCAGCAACCCGGTAAAAGTGACCAGCGAATACCACAGAGCAAGTTGGGCACGGACTGAAAGATCGCGCATGCGCGGGCACCTTAATTCGCCACAAACATGTAGCCGGCTCCGTGAATGGTACGGATCAGGGTGTGGTTGTCGTCGGCTTTGTCTTCCAGCTTCGCCCGCAGGCCGTGAATGTAGACCTCCAGAGTATTTTCTTTTACATCGGCAAGGTGTCCCCATCCGGCTTCAATCAGCTGCTCGCGGGAGGTGACGAGACCCGTGCGCCGCATCAGGACTTCAAGCAGTTCAAACTGCTTACGCGTGAGGTAAATGTGCTTATTCTTGCGTATCGCGACTCTGCGGCTCGGGTCTAACGTTATATCGCCGGCGTGAACGACAGGGGGCTCGGTCACGGGCTGCATGCGCCTTGCGATAGCGCATACGCGCGCCAATAGAATCTCCAGCAGAAATGGCTTGACCAGATAATCGTCGGCGCCAAGATCGAACGCCCGCAAAATTTTGGGCACGGCATCCACTGCAGTCAGCATTAGGATGGGTGTTTTGCAGCGACGTGCGCGCACTTGCTCTAGAACGGCGAGGCCATCCATACCCGGCAGGTAGATATCGAGCAATGCGGCGTCGAATTTTCCCGCGAGCATCATGTCGGCGCCTTCACCGCCATGATGGGAAATGAAGACCTGATGCCCGTTTTCTGTCAGACCGCGGTCGACAAGGTGGGCGATTCTCTTATCATCTTCAATTACCAGAATCTTCATACGGACTGCTGCAAGGTTATTGGACATTGTGTGACGGGAAGGTTAAAAAACGGGGCGAATTGTTCGGCGGGGATGACTGGGTAGAGATCTGCATGCGGTTGACCGATCTCCCCCACCAACAGCGTCTGGACGGAACCCTGAATGCAACATTTCCACGTCTTACAATGGAGGGAACGACAGCGTTTGGCATCATCGCGGGGCGGTGCCGAGCTTGAACTTTCTCAAACAATCGAAGAAAGCAGGAACAGGGGAATGGATATTCAGACAATCGATCAGCAGTACAGCCAGCTACAAAATGCGTCGCAGCAGGTGGAACAGGAGCTGAGGGAGCTGGCGACGAAGCTGCAGGCTGAATCCACTGGCGGGAATTCGCAGGCTCGTGATTGGGTGTTGGACTTGAAGGAAATCGCGTTGGCTATCCAGTCGCAGCAGCAGCAGACGATGAACCTGTTGCAGGCGATCCATGGTTTCGTGGCCAATCAGAACCAGGCGTACAGCCAGGGATATCCGCAGGCGGTTCAGGGAGGCTACCAACAGCCGGGATATGTCCCCGGAGGCGTGCCAGCGCAGTCGACGGGCGGCCTGGGTGGATTTTTGCAATCTGGATTCGGTCGCGCCATGGAGATGGGCCTGGGATTTGGCCTGGGCGACGACTTGATGCGGAAGTTATTTTAAGCCGGGTGCACTGGAACTGCCTGCCGAAATAGAAATGGCGGAGCGCGATGATTTGATACGCACTTCCGCCAGCCGTTTGTGAGGGTCACTTCGGCAGGAACCTACAACCAGGTTTCTTTGGGGGGAACCACGGGGAATGGATTCTGTTAAGCTCGCCGCACCAGTTGCCGGACGCGACCACCTTGCTCGGTAATTCCGTCGAGGACGCCTTCGAGGCGACCCAACATTTCATGGCCGTCCTGTAACAAATTGGGAACGTGCTTCCACAGTTCCTTCATCGCTTCCGGATCTTCGGATAGGATGACCGCTGCTCCCAAACCCGAAGCTGTCAGCGCAGCCTTCTTTCGTCCGGTCAGCAACAATGCAGCACCGGCAACCAAGGACCCTGCTGCCAGCGCTCGCAACCAAGTCATTTCCTGTTCCATTGGGTTACTCCTTTCGCAAACTCTATCAGATTAGAGATGCGTACGGGAGTCATTTCAGTTGCGGAAAAGTCGTACAAAATCTGAATTCCGGGGAGAGGCGTCTTTTCAAGAATTTGCAGATAAGGCGCTTACAGATGCGCAAAGGTCTGCACACCGTTCGAGGCCACGGTTTTAGGGGCGATTTACGATGCGTGCTGACGACGACTTATCCATCGGCAGATTCTCCATGCATAGAGGGCCAGGTTAGCGGCGCACACGGCAACGCCGCAAATCGTGAGAAGCGTCACTGAAACATTGGGATAGACGATGGAGCTAATGTAATGCTGCAGGAAATTTCCGCCGGCTGGAGCAAGCCCGGCGCTGCGCTGAAAGAAGTCTTCGGCCATAGTGAGCGGGCACGGCCAAGGCCCGACCTCGACCATGATTCCCCACACCAGAGACGCGACGTGGAATGCCGTGAGCCACGGACGGCCCGAGGTCCAGAAGGCGCCGAAGATCACCCACAGAATCCACGTGAGGTGCAGAACCAGCACCAGAACCGCGGCCGCATTGTTGATTTCCGACCAATTCATGAGCCAATCGTCTATCCATGTTAGATGGGGCGACCTAGGCGTTCGACCTCAGCTGGGCCTGGTTTGCAGGGAGAACATGTCGGGTTCGCGATCGGATCGTGCTTGCCGCGCGTGAGTCGCTCTGCTACGCTCAGGCGTTGCGAGTTTTCGCTCCAAGAGGATCCTCTATGAAAATCAGGAATCTGGCCGTACTTTCCGCAGTTCTTGCCGTTGCCGGAATGTGGACCATGCCCCCGATCCAGGCGCAAGCGGATACAACTGCTGCGACGGCATCCACCACGCCGGCGCAGGTTGTAGATCAATTGTTGAGCATCGTCGAGGGTGAAATGGTTCCGCTGGTGGAAGCAATGCCCGCTGATAAATTCAATTTTGCTCCGACCAACGGAGATTTCAAGGGCGTCCGTACCTTCGGGCAGCAAGTGCAGCATGTGATCGCGGCCAACTACTATATGTTCGGCGCGGCGTCTTCCCTACCAACGCCGGATCGGCAGACTTTCAAGGCGATGAAGACGAAAGAACAACTGGTCCAGGGGTTGAAGGATTCGTTCGCATTCGGACATCGCGCGATTGCAACGCTGACAAGCCAGAACGCCATGGAAACGGTGAAGCCTGTCGACGGGATTTCCACTCGCGGGGGGATCATGGCATTCGCCATTATTCACATGAACGATCACTTCGGTCAGATGGTGGAGTACCTGCGGATGAATGGCATCGTGCCGCCTTCCAGCCGTCCGAACGCAAAATAGAAAACATAACCAGGCGCGGAACCAACGCTATGCGAGGACCGTATATGTCTTCGTGTGCGGGAGGTTTCGTGTCCTGGCAGTAGTCTTCTGGGACCCCCGCGAAAACGGAGGCACCACCATGCATGTTCGACGAACAATTGTCATTCCAGCTATCGCGCTCACGATTCTCGCGCTGACTCCCGCAGCACTATTCGCTGCTGAAGGCACGTTCGACAAGACACTCACCGTGAATGGGGCGGCCACCCTGGCGATCGACACTGGCTCGGGGTACATCCACATCACTCCGGGACCCGCAGGCGCGATCCACATCGTCGGCCATGTCCACTCATCCACAGGCTTGTTCTCCGGCTCGCCGGAAGAGACCGTCCGCCGCGTCACCGACAATCCGCCCATTGTGCAAAATGGTGACAACGTTGAAGTGGGTATGCACACCCATTACAACAACGTTTCCATTGACTACGTCGTAACCGCACCGCGTGGCACAAGCGTGACCGCCAACTCCGGCTCGGGCAATGTCAACATCACCGGCCTCAGCGCTCCCCTGAAGGCCTCAACGGGATCTGGAGACATCTACGCCAACGACCTCACCGGCGACGTCGCTCTCAGCACTGGCTCAGGCGAGATCCACGCGTTGATGAACGGCGCTCATTACACCAAAGCAGAAACCGGAAACGGAACAATCAAGCTCGAAGGCGTCACAGGCGGCCTCTATGCGCAGACCGGTTCCGGCGATATCCAAATCTCCGGCCAACCAGGCGACAGCTGGAAGCTCGAAACCGGCTCCGGATCTGTCACTCTCAACACCGGACACGCTGCTTACAACCTGGAGGCCAGCACTGGTTCCGGCGACGTTCACAGTGATCCTCCGCTCACGACTCACGGAACCCTGAACCACCACCACATTACGGGAGAGATCAACGGTGGCGGCCCGACCGTCCGCATCGACACCGGCTCCGGGGACATTCGCATCCACTAAATGGCGAGGCAGGAAGTGGGGAGGCTGCAAACTCCATTTCCTGCTCACCGCTCTTGGTCCCGATCGTGCTGGAACCTCTACGGAAAATTGCCGCAAAAGAATCTCGTGTCGAGAAATCTGTCGCTTTTTGAGGTTCTGAATTTCTGCCGATCAATTTCAAATTCAGATGAATTGTTCGCTGGCTGACGAGCGATTCTTGTGACCTTACCTCTCCATTCAGCATCCAACTAAGTGAAAGGCAGCAGAAGTTCGAGGCAGAATTACTTCGGTTCGCTTGAGGGTTGTGTTCTGAGATTTCCTACCTACTTCTCCCCTACATCAAAGGAGTTTGTCCTGGCATGTTGAGTCATTGCGCCAATACGAATTGCAACAAACCGCTCCACTATCTGCGCGAGGGCAAGGTATTTCTTTTCTCTCGCAAAAATAGTTCGAAACAAAATTCCAAGCCATTTCAGCTCCTGGAGCATTACTGGCTATGCGGAGAGTGTGCACGTGAGTGGACGCTCACGATGGATGCCGATCAGGGAGTTCAATTGTTAGAAAGAAAGCGTCGCCGGTTTCGCAATACGTATCGACGGCAATCCCCGATTCCAGCGCATTGAGTTTTTGTTTTCCTGGAAGGGGAGCGGCAGTTTTCGCTTGCGATCGGCCCTCAGGATTTGGCGACTGGAGCTGCACTTTTTTTGGTACATCCGCAGGCATCCTGGTAGGGGTCAGCGCGGTAGTAGCCCGCCAGCGAATAGAAGCGGACTTTCAGGAGATCCTCTAACATTTTCAAGCCGTCTTTCAGGTAGCTGATGCGGGTGCGCTCGTCATGTCCCCAAGTGACGGGAACCTCATCGATCCGCATTCCCAGGCGAAGCGCAATATAGAGAATTTCAGGATCAAATCCCCAACGTTCGATACGCTGCCGGATGAAGATGGTTTGCGCTGCTTCCCTGCGGAATGCCTTGAATCCGCACTGCGTATCCGCCAGCGGCAGGTTCATGATGAGCCGCGTGAGCCAGTTGAAACAGCGTCCGAAGAATCGCCGGTAAAGAGGCTGGCGAAGGGTTTGCCGAGACCGGTCCAGCCACCGCGATCCAATCGCGACATCGGCGCCATTGGCGATGGCGGTAAATAATAATTCCGCTTCTTCAATTGGGGCGGAGAGGTCGGCATCGGTAAACATGACGATTGCGCCGCGCGCTTGCAGCATGCCGCTGCGCACGGAATAGCCTTTCCCGCGATTACCGGGATTTTCGATCAGCCGAATATTGGGATGTTTTTGCGCCGCGGCTGCCACGATGGCTGCAGTCTTGTCGCGAGAACCATCATTCACGACCAGAACCTCCGCGGTCCAGCCGCGGGACTGGATACACTCCGTGACCCGATCGAGGGTGGCACCGATGCGCACCTGCTCGTTGAAGGCGGGAATCACGATGCTGTATTGCGGCTGATCCATGGTCGTAAAAATGCCAGTCGTCGGTTGATGAATTCAGGCAGAGCAAATTATGCAGTTAGAGGAAAATGCCGCTTGCCGGGCATGGAGTCTGCACCAATTATGGTGGAACCCCGCTATTTCTGCAATCACGATTGCGAAGGCTCGGATTTTCTATGGGTGTGAGCCAGCGCCGTTCCGGTGCTACACTCCCCGGTATGGACGTACAAACCGAGACGACATCTGGACATTCTTTCTGGTTTTGGCTCAGCTTGGTGGGTGGGCTATTTCTGCTGTTTGTTGTGCTTTTGTGGACCGCGGCATGGCACGTGATGCGATCTTCCGGTGGCACCACCTCCGGTTTTGACGGGTTCGGTTCCGGCAAGATTGCCGTAGTGGACCTGAAGGGCGTGATCATGTCGGCGGACAAGACGGACGACCAGCTGGAGAAATTCGCCAACGACGATTCGGTCAAAGCGATCATCCTGCACATTGATTCGCCGGGCGGCGGGGCTGCCGCTTCGCAGGAGATTTACCACGAGGTTTTGCGCATCCGCAGCCACCACAAGAAGCGCATTGTCGCTTCCATTGAGAGCGTTGGCGCGAGCGGTGCCTACTATGTCGCCACGGCCACTGACAAGATTTATGCCAACCAAGCCAGTATCGTCGGCAGCGTGGGCGTCATTATGGAGTGGGTCAATTATGGCGATCTGCTGAAATGGGCAAAGCTGAAGAATGTGACGCTCAAGGCGGGCGCGCTGAAAGATGCCGGTTCGCCGACCCGGGACCTGACACCGGAGGAGCAAGCCTATTTTCAGGGTTTGATTGACAATATGCATGGGCAATTTATTCAGGACGTGGCGACCGGGCGGCGATTGCCGGTAAAGGACATCCAGACGCTGGCAACGGGACAGGTATGGACCGGCCAACAAGCGCTGCCGCTGCATCTGATAGATCAATATGGCGGTTTTCGGGTGGCCCTACTGGACACGGCTCGAGCTGTGGGTATAAAAGGAGAGCCTGTGATCGTTCGTCCAAGCGAACCGCATCCCGGTCTGCTTGACCTGATGCTGGGGGCTGACTCGAAGCTGGCTTTCCCCAGTCCGGACGAGTTGCAGTCTCTGCTGGAGAAAAGTCCAGGGTTTTATTTTCTGTGGCAATAAGTTGTTGTGATATCGATGCGCAAACCCCGGCATGCATCCTATACTCTGAAGGAGAAAGGGCCTGTTCATGACAAAAGCCGATCTTGTAGTGGACGTAATGCGACTGGGGGATCTGACGCGGACAGACGCGGAGACGATCATCGAGACCATCTTTGATTCCGTCGTAGCTGCTTTGCGCTCCGGAGATAAGATCGAAATTCGCGGATTCGGCAGCTTCCGCACACGGCAGCGCAATCCCCGCATCGGCCGCAACCCAAAGACTGGTGCGCGCGTTGAAGTTCCTTCAAAACGGGTTCCCTACTTCAAGCCCAGCAAGGACTTGCGTGACCTGGTGAACCACCAGGCCAACGGCGAAGAGAAAGCTGCAACTCCCGCCGCGGAACAGACCCCTGAGGGTGCCCCATCGTCGTAGCGAGCTTCATTGCAGACGCCTAAGTCTGACGCGAATTGCAAGGCAGCGACACCAACGCTTCGCAGCAGACCAGGCCTGAGTCGAATCCCCCGCTGCTGATGGCGTTGCGGGTTCGTTCTCAGGCTCAGACGGCTACGTTGGCTGGATTCGAAGTCACCTTCATAAATGACTGACGGCAACTGGAATCAATCAGGTCCCAGACTTTCTTTGGCCGCGGCGCGTTCCTCTTGCTGGATCGCGCGGGCCAACTGCTCAGTCTCCGTATCGCCGGCGAAAGCGGCGACAACGGCCAGTTCCTCGTACATCGCGATTTCGCTGTTCTCAATGGCAAAGGCGATGATCAGGTCCTGCGAGCTTTTCTCCGACGCGTCGTGACCGATTTGTGCGGTCTTGGGCGCGAAATTAAAAACATGGGCGAGAAAACTTTTCAATACAGATGGACTTCCGCCCAACACCTCTAAACGGGCGGTGAGTCGCTCATGTTGATGGCGTGTCTCGATGGCATGCTCGGCAAAGACATGTTGAACGGCTGCTTGGTCGCCCTCCTTGGAGAAGGCTTTCAGCTGGGTTTCGAAATTTTGTTCGGCGGCAATCGCGTCCACGATGTATCGCTTGATGGCTTCGCGAGAAGATTCAGTTGGCATGATGCGATATTCCTCCTTTCGGTTCATTGCTTGAGAAAGGCTCATGGGACGAGGAGAATCTTGGCGACTCCGCCGGCTTCCGCTGTCGTTTGCGCTTCACGAGCCTCAGATAACTTCATCTTTTTCGCGATGGGAATGGAGAACTCACCCTTGGCAACCGCTTCGGCCAGCTCATGCAGGCGCTTCGAATCTGGATGAGCCCAGACTTGCTGCACTCGGAAGGCTTTTCCCTGGGAACCTGGAGGCGCGCCAACTACGGTGGCTAGCACTCCATTCGACCGGATGTGCGGCATCAGTTGTTGGATGACGTCGTGACCGACAGTATCCGCAATGGCATCGACTTGACCCAACGCAGCGATCGCCTTGTCGTCGTCCAATGCGACGACCTGATCGGCGCCCAGCGTCTCCGCATCTTTGCGCTGACTGGATTTCACACCCGCAATCACTTTCATTCCGTGTTGCCTGGCGACAAAGACGGCCGTGCGCCCGACGTTGCCGGCAGCACCGGTAATCAGCACAGTTTGTCCGGGAGTCGGCTTTACACCATCCTCAATCAATTGCGAGCCCGTTAGGACTACCAGTGGCAGTGCGGCGGCATCTTCGGTGTTCAAGCCTTCGGGAATGTGCGTCAGATCCTCCGGTTTGGCTACGAGAAATTCCGCGTAAGCGCGATTGACTAAGCCCATTACACGATCGCCCGGTTGAAATCCCCGGGTTCCGGAACCGAGAGACACAACGGTACCTGCGACGTCGCGGCCCAGGATGGCAGGCAGCTTGAGCGGCATGGCGTTCTTCATATCTCCACGTCGCAACTTCCAGTCAATTGGATTGAGGCTAGTCGCGGCAACTTTGACTAATATTTCACCGGCCCCTGGTTTCGGATCCGGGACATCTTCATAAAACAGCTGATCGACTCCGCCATAGGCGTGTAATTGAACTGCTTTCAAGTTTGTTTCCTCCGGGAGCCATTGCGTTCGATCGCTTCCCCATCCATTAGGAAGCAAGCGAACAGAGGATTGTTGCTTGCGGAAGCAGCATTGGATTTCACGCGCAGATCGTCGGCCAAGACGCGGAGATCGCCGCAAACCATGGCGACGCCGTATCATTTTCCATGCACCTCGCTGTACTTACCCTGGAGTTGAGACTGGAATACGCCCGCTCGCTGAAAGATCGGCGGCAGTGTGTCCGCAGCCTGAAAGATTCATTGCGGCACGGGTTCAACGTCTCGGTGGCGGAACTGGATGAAGTGATTGTGTGGCAGCGCGCCACCGTGGGAATTGCTGCAATTTCGGCCTCCAGAGATTATCTTCGCGGCCAAATGCAGCAGGTGGAAGAAGCCAGCATCCGCATTGTGGAAACCCACGGCGGACAGGTGAGCGACAGCTTTGTCGAGTTCTTCCCGGAAGAATAAAGCGTTCGAATGGTTGAATGGTTGCAATTTTGATATCCTCATTCGTTTGCTGCTTACTTTGCGCCAACTATTTTGATCCGATGCAATCGAAAGGGGTGACACCATGCCAGAACAACGGGGACGCACCTATCACCAGAACCGCGTAGCGGAAACGCTACGTGAGGAAATCAGCGCCATGCTGGAAGGTCAGCTCAGCGATCCACGCATCAATTTCGGCTACGTCAGCGAGGTGGTGCTTGCTCCGGGAGGAAAATCGGCGCGTATTTATGTGGCCGTGGACGGCGACAGCAAGGACGAAGCCGACATGCTGGCGGGTCTGGAAGCGGCGCGCGGATACATTCGCCATCAACTGCTGCAGCGGATGGGTGTTCGACATATCCCAGAGCTGTTTTTCCAGGTCGACCATTCCGAACCGGTACGAGCCAGAATCGACGAGCTATTGGGCCGAGTGGAACGGCGCAATCGGCAGAAGGAAAGATTGCAGAAAGAAAATGCGGAAGCTGCCGCGACGGCTAAGCCTGCATCGAGCGAGCCCGAATAAGAATGACCGAACCCTCCACGACCGAGCAGCGAACGCCAGCCGAATCCGATTGGAAACGGCGGACGCATCGAGATTCTGACGCGCAATACGGCGCAGGGTTCGATCGTGGAAGTTTTGGACGCAATCCGACAACGGCAACGCTTTCTGCTGACGTCGCATGCGAGGCCGGACGGTGACGCGGTCGGTTCCCTGCTGGCGCTGTGGATGACGTTGAATGCGATGGGCAAGCAAGCGGAGATGCAGCTGTTTGATCCCGTGCCTGTCATCTATGGAACTCTTCCGGCGGCGGACCAGATTCGGCAATTTCCCGGGCCGATGGTTGGATTTGAGCCCGATGCGGTGATCTTTCTGGAATGCGACAGCGTCGGCCGGTCACGCCTGGAAGGTCTGGACAACAGATTTCTCATCAACATCGACCACCATACCAGCGGCACTCCATTCGCCAGCGTGAACTGGATTGATACCAAGGCGAGCGCAGTAGCGGAGATGGTGTATCGGCTGGCGGTCGCAGCCCAGGTGAAGGTTACGCCGGCGATGGCGACATGCCTCTATACGGCTCTGCTGAGCGACACCGGATCGTTTTGTTATGAAGGCACAGGCGCCAATACATTTGAGTTGGCGAAGGAACTGGTCGACAGAGGAGCCACCCCGGCGCGCATCGCCGAGGATCTGTACTTCAGCAACCCGCTCTCGAAGATGCGTTTGCTGGGCGTGGCGCTCACAACATTGCAGCGTGATGGCAGCGTAGCGTGGCTGTGGGTGACGCATGACGATATGGTTCGCCTGGGCGCCAGCGACGAAGATGCGCTGGGCATCGTGAACTATGCCATCGGGATTGCCGGGGTTGAGGTTGCAGTTTTCCTGCGTGAAATGGCGGATCGTCGCATCCGTGTGAGCTTGCGCAGCAAGAGCACAATTCGCGTCACGCATGTCGCGGAACAGTTTGGTGGCGGCGGGCACGAAAATGCCAGCGGATGCACACTCGACGGACCGATCGAAACGGCCACAGGACGCATTCTGGATGCGGTACACCAGCATCTTCGCGTGCATGCTGTCACTGAAAATGCTTAATGATTTTCGCTAGACATCGCAAAGATTTGCCGCCTGCAGCAGTCCCGCGTAGGGATCGCCGGCCGGAACGAACTCGTGCGCGACGTAGCCATGGAAATTCGTGGCCGCGATTCCGCGCATGACCCCATCCCATTGCACTTCCTGCTGATCGTTCAGTTCATGCCGGCCGGGAACGCCGCCGGTGTGGAAGTGCCCGATCCACTGAATATTCTGCTGGATGGTGTCGATCAAATCGCCTTCCATAATTTGCATGTGGTAGATGTCGTACAAGAGCTTCACGTTCGGCGAATTCACCTGCTGCATCACCTCCACACCCCAGGCGGTGTGATCGCACATGTAATCCTTGTGATTCACCTTGCTATTCAGCAGTTCCATGCAGATGGTGACGCCGTGATCCTCGGCAATTTTCTTGACTCGATTCAATCCAATGACGGTATTCTTCGCCCCTTGCTCATCGGAGAGACCGGCGCGATGACCGGAGAACGTGATTACATTCGGAACACCGGCTTTGGCTGCCAGCGGGATATTCTTGCGAAATCCATCTTCTATGGCAGCGTGATTTTCGAGGCGATTCAGGCCCTGGGCAATCTCTCCGCCGCCGGCATACCCCATGGTGCAAATTAATCCATAGCGTCGGGGAACCTCATACTGATCGGGATTCAGTAGGTCAACGCCCTTCAATCCGATATGCGCCGCATAGGCTGCCAGGTCATCCAACGGAATATGCGGATAGCACCACTGGCAGACGGATTGCTGAATTCGTCCGCGCCGGGCGATGGGAACATCAGTCGCAGACCACAGCGCAGGGCCGCCGGTCGCAACCGCAGCGCTCGCGACCATACTCTCTAACATGCGACGTCTGGAAATTCTCATTGGAACTATCCTGCCAGATTCAAACCATCCCGTGCACGCGGCGGTTCGCGCATCCAGGCGACGAAACGTCGGTCACGCAGCGGATTTTCGCTTTCCGTCGTCATTCATCGCGGCATTTGGTAGGCTGAGAAAGGTCTTCGCGCGTAACGTTGCGAAGCTGAGTACTCAGGACGAAGTGATCGCAAATCGAAGCGACAATTGGAGGCAATACCTGCCAGGTGGAACGTTCTGGCAGAAGCTCAGCGCCGCAACGGTGGCTGAGTTTGCCACGCTGGTGGGCTTCACGACCTTCTTTCTCGGTTATGGACTGATTCCCTACCTGGGTGGGTCGGTGATTGGCCTGGTCGGCGCAGACGAGCCCCGCTATGCGCAAATCGCACGGGAGATGCTGGCGCGGCATGACTTTATCACTCCCGTTTTGTATGGCAAGCCGTGGCTGGAGAAACCTGCGCTGTACTACTGGCGCGCCATGTTCTCTTTCAAAGACTTTGGGGTTCATGATTGGTCCGCGCGGCTGCCATCGGCGGAATTCGCCTTTATTCTGGTCATCCTGATTTATCTGCACATGCGGCGGTTTCGACCGGGTGGCCAGTTGGATGCTGCGCTGATCACCGTATCGTGCGCCGGAATCATTGGATTTGCCCGCGGCGCGTCGACCGATATGCAACTGGCCGCTCCCTTCTGCATTGGGATGCTGGGTTGGTACGCGTGGTATGAGACCGACAAGAAATTCTGGCTGTTCGATCTCTATTTTTTTGGCGGTGCTGCCACGCTGGCGAAAGGCCCGGTCGCGCCATTCATGGCGTTTGGCATTATTTTTCTTTTCGCGGCGCTGCGCAAAGAATGGTCGCTGCTCCGTCGCACCATCTGGATTCCGGGAATTGTTTTGTACCTGGCGATGGTGTTGCCGTGGTTCATCGCGGTGCAGCATCGAAACCCGCAGTTTCTCAGAGTGTTTTTCTGGGAGCATAATCTGGAGCGCTTTGCCACTGACCGTTTCCGGCATTCGCAGGCGATCTGGTTCTATATTCCGATTATGGCGCTGGCGCTGCTGCCGTGGCTTGCACTGGCGTGGGCGGCCTGCTGGGACGCGGTGCGGGATTCCATTGATGAATGGAAGGTCCGGCGCAATCCGGATCGCTACATCGGCAACCCCAGGGCAGGCGATGCGTTCCCGGAGTTCCTGGTGTTGTGGGCCGTCTTCCCTATCGTCTTTTTCAGCTTCTCTCAATCGAAACTTCCCGGATACATTTTGCCCGCAGTTCCGCCAGTCACTATTCTTTGCGGCGACTATCTGAACCGCATACGAAAACGCGGCCTGAAGATGCCTCTACTCACAATTCATGCCATCGTAGTGGGGTCGCTGGTCGCGGGGACGCTGATGCTACCCATGATTCTGATTCATCCCCACCAGTGGCCGCCGCTGCGTGTGATTCTTGCCGCGATGATGGAAGGCACCGCCGTTGCCATCGCCATCCTCGTGGTGGTCGTGCGCTTCGGAATGAACCGGCTGCGTGTGGCAACACTGGTGCCGGTGGCACTGATCCTGGTGTTCCTGCTGGGCACGCGCAATGGCACCCTGCTGGATCAAAAATATTCGGCGCGCACACTGGCCCACGAAATTGCGGCTCTACCAGATGCTCCGCATGTCGTGGCGGTGTACCAGGCTCGCCGCGATGTGCAATATGGTTTGGGCTTTTATCTAGACGAGCGCGTCTCTAACTATCAGCGAGCCGGAGTTCCCCCGGAAGCGCATCTGCTGGTGGTACAGGACTTTTCCAACGAGGCAGAGGAACAGCACTCGCAGGATGGCCTGAAAAAGCTGCTGGCGGGCCGACAGTATGAGCCCCTGTTTTTCTATCGCCCGCAAGATCTGACGGTGTATCGGGTGAGCCCGCAATCGCAGTAACCCTAACGGAACCTTCGCTTACAGCTTCGACTCCAAGGGTGTCAGTCCATGTACGCCCGCGAAATCCAATGCGATTTCTGGATTTGTGGCTTTTCCATTCTGCCTGGAATGCCGTACACTCGCGCCATACGGTTGATATCTCCGGCATCGTGTATTCGCGAGTTTCCCCTGGATTCGACCGCGAAGTCGATCATGACCTCCGCACTCGAACTCGAGTTTTTAGACCTGCGCCATTTTTCTGCGCAGCACCTGCGTCCGTTGCTGGAGGAGGAGAGCGCGCTTTGGAGCCAGCGCCTCCATTGGGACTATCGCAGTTCCGCCAGCCTGGTACTGCAATACATCGAATCGCATTTGTTGAGCGGCTATGCGGCTCTGGATCAGGGCCGTGTCTGCGGATATATCTTTTGCGTCTATGAGACGAACAAAGCTGTCATCGGAGATGTTTTCGCGTCGCGCCAGGGAGTGGACGAAACTGCTGCCGTCGCTATCGAGCTGCAGTTGATTGATCGCCTGCTGGAAACGCTGCAACACTCGCCCGACCTGACTCGTGTGGAAGCGCAACTGCTGCTGCATCCGCATGGGATGCATCGTGAACCGTTTGAGCGAGCCGGCTTTCAACTGTATCCTCGGTTATTTATGGAAATGGAATTGAATCCATCGGAGACGACGGGAGCCACACCACCGGCGCGTGCGGAAGAGTTCGCAGGCCCCGGCGGAGGCCATTATCGCCGCTGGAAGAATTCTGACTTCGAACTATCTCCACAACTGATCACGGCGGCATACTCGGGACATATCGACAGCGAAATCAATGACCAGTATTTATCGCTGGGTGGGGCGCAGCGGTTCTTGCATAATGTCGTGCGTTTCCCGGGCTGTGGAATTTTTGAGGAGCACGCTTCCTGGGTACTGGCGTCGCCGAATAACGATCGGCTGCTGGGGCTTTTGCTGTGTTCTAGAGTGAGTGCCGGTGTAGGCCACGTGACACAGCTATGCGTGTTGCCGGAGTTTCAGCGCCGGGGAGTGGGCGAAAAACTGCTCGAACTGTGCGCCGCATCATTGCTGGCCACTGGATGCACCTCCGTCACCCTGACGGTCACGGAACAAAATGCCAGCGCGGTGAGCCTCTATCGCCAGCTCGGCTATCACGTACAGCACAGATTTGACGCGATGTTGTGGGAAAAGCGCTGGCATTAAATTTGGGGATTGGATGTCGGCGAATCGCGCGGAATGCAACGCAGCCGTCTGCGACTTGTCAGTGCTTGATCAGCCACATGGCCCAACTGGCCACGATGGTGCCCACGACAAACAAGCCGAAGCAATACGCGCCGTAGCGGATCATGGCGCGCGTTTCTGACCGCTGGGTAATTCCAAAGACGACAGACGTGAACAGCGCGAACAGGAGTACCGCGGTGAAATGAGAGGGCGTGTACATCAGCTCTTCCTCCCCAGTCGCAGGCTATGTGCATCGACGGCGGAAATGAAATTCAGCAGCCCGGCAACGACGATGAACTTGGTGCCGTAATCCGCGGTGACAACCTGCACGACATTCTGACCCCATCCAAAAAACACGGACATAACGTAGAGGATGCCGTTGCCCAAGTCGCCGATAAATCCCAGCATCTCGAGCAGTTCGCCGGTGTTCGCCGAATAAATTTTGCCATGCATGGCGAGGCCGAGAGAAAACATGCAGGTGACGGAGACAAACAGCAGGACGGCCCGAATCCACTTGCCCTGCATCAAGTGACCGAGTCCGGGAATCATCCAGCCGGCGAGGAGGATCATTCCGGCAGGGTAGGGTTTGGTGCCAGCTGCGGGTGGCGCGGCGCTATCCTTCGTGGTGGCCTTGGCGGTGGACATCTCCAACGAATATACCAGCTTCAGGGACAACACTTTCATCCCTTCGAACCTCGATTGTGGGTCGCATTTATTTTCCCCGCAACCGTGCCGGGCAAACACGCCTACGATAGAAGCGTTTCACCATAGTGTTGGACGGTTGGAAAAGGGTGGTAGAAATGATGCAGCAAATCTCGCCATTTCTGATATCGAACGGACTGTCGAAACCCTACGGTGTGATCCTCCAGCTTTTCCCAGGAGACCAATAGCACATAGCGGTTCGATATTTCCAGACATCTGCGCAGTTCGATGCCGGCAAAACCGGGGGTCGCTTCGATCAGCGGACGCGCCGCACCCATAGCCGCTTCAAAAGCTTCTTCTTCTCCCGGTTGAACATCCAGAACCGCTAACTCCAAAATCATCGAAATGCCCTCGCACCGAAACGGCAGGAACAGCGTTAATACGGCTAGAAAAAAATAACTGCCACTCACGTTTCACTGTGCGCGCTTTCGAAAAGATCACCTAGATGCGAACCAGTTCCTTTTGGATTCGGCCGGTGACCCTGGCTTCGCCAGGACGCGTGATCATGTCGACCTCGGTGCGCACCCCAAACTCTGGAAGATAGATCCCGGGCTCGATTGAAAAACATGTGTTCGGCAGGATCAGCCGTTCATCGTGGGTTTCAAAATTATCCAGATGGGCACCATTGCCGTGAATGTCGGTGGCAATGTTATGACCGGTACGGTGAGTGAAATACTTTTCGAATCCGGCGGCCCGAATCACCTGGCGCGCGGCATCATCCGCCTGCCATCCGGCAATGGCTTGATTGTTTGCGAAGGCTTGCGAAACGCTCTGAATCGCCGCATCGCGCGCCGCGGCTGTCGTGTCAAACACCTGCTGCTCGCGGGTGGTCGGCTTTCTGCCCACCACGCCAGTCCAGGTAATGTCATAGAAGACGGTGCCCGGGGAATTCTTCCGCGCCCAGATATCGATCAGCAAAAAATCTCCCGCGACGATGGGCGCTGTCTTCTCCGCCGTGGGCTCATAGTGAGAATCTGAACTGTTGCGATTGACGGAAACATTCGGTCCGTTGTCCCAGACCAGATCTTCTCGCCGCATCGCTTCCTGCAGCCAAGCGACCATAGCAAACTCCGTGGTGCCGCCGGCTCGCACACGACGGCCAATCTCGCGAAAGCCCTCTGCCAGAATCGCGTCGAGAGCTTGCTGCGCCGCATAGTGGCTGGCAATCTGCTCGTCGCTCAAGACCGCCTCAAAATGGCTGACAAGATCTGCGGAGCTGACAATCTCCTTGCCAAGATCACGCAGCACTTCGACCGTTCCGGCATCGACCATCGACACATACATGATTGCGTTGCGCGGGGAGTATTGCATGGCCAGTCGCGTAACGTTTTCGAGCATCGCGGCTAACTGCGATTCGAGTTCCTGCCATGTCGAGTAGACCTCCTTCGAGCCCGGCAGCGGGTCGAGTCTTTTCTGCTCGACGCGGTGCACCAGCTTTCTGGGTTCACCATGCGCGGGTACCAGGTAGAACCATCGCCGCGTAATGTGCAATGAATCGCTCAGTCCCAGGATGCGATAGGCAATTGGGTCGCGATGGTGATGATCGTAGAAGAGCCAGCCATCAAGGCCGGCTGCCTGCAATGCAGATTGAATAGCGTCAAGATTCATAGTTGAGAGTTCCGACGGAAGTTTCATTCTAGACCGTGGATCTGGAGGCTGCAGCATCTCACGTCGCCCGTAACGAGCAACCGCATGGTTGCCTTTATTCTCGGGTGGCACTACTATGCAACCAGGAGGTTGCATAATTATGAGCGACCGAATTGAGAAACGTATCGAGTTGAAGGCGCCTGTTTCGCGAGTGTGGAAGGCGTTGACGGACTATCGGCAGTTTGGGGAATGGTTTCGAGTAAAACTGGAGGGTCCATTTGTTGCCGGCCAGGTCTCCCGCGGCTTTATTACTTGGCCTGGTTACGAGCATTTGCAATGGGAAGCCGTTGTTCAGTCGATTGAGCCCGAACATTTATTCTCCTTCACCTGGCACCCGTATGCCGTGGATCCGGGCTTCGATTACTCCAAAGAGCCGCCGACGCTGGTCGAGTTTCGCCTGGAGAAGACAGCGAATGGAACGCTGTTGTTATTGACTGAGTCCGGCTTCGACAAGATTCCGCTGGGTCGCCGTGAGGAAGCTCTTCGCAAAAACGATGGTGGATGGACCCAGCAGATAAAAAACATTGAGGATTACCTTGAGAAGCAACCGTAGTCAAACAATTCAGAAGCGACGGGAAAACGCGCCCGTCTTCGCGGCGCTGGGGGACGGAACCAGGTTGTGGTTGCTGGGAAAACTCAGCCACGGCGAGCGATTTTCTATCTCCCAATTGACGGAGGGGTCGAAACTCACTCGGCAGGCCATTACCAAGCATCTGCGCGTCCTGGAGCGCGTCGAGGTGGTGCGCTCAGTTCACTCGGGGCGGGAGAGTCTTTTTGAGTTCAACCCAGCGCCGATTGCGGAGATGAAGCAATACCTGGAGCAGGTTTCAGCGCAGTGGGACGACGCCCTGGGACGACTGAAAGCATTTGTCGAAGACTGAGGGGCACCGAGCACTCGGCTGCGATCCTTCGAGGCGCGGCTCCTGGCGACGGAACCAGGGGTCACGTCGCATTTTGCTAGAACGCGTCCGAATGCGACACTAATGTTGTTCAATAGCAGGTTTCGATCGTTCGATACACCCCTCCGAGGTATTCAGTCCAATGATTCGTCGAATGCTGCGCTTTGTGTTGGCGCCAATGCTGATGGCAGGCTGCTTGTGCTCGATTGCGAGCGCCCAGGAATTTCAGACGATTGAGAAAGATTTTGCGCAGCATGTGACCGTGAAGATACTGCCGAATGGTCTGACTCTGGTTGTTTGCGACCGGCCGGAAGCACCGGTGTTCAGCTTCTTCACTATTGTGAATGCGGGTAGCGTACAGGACCCCAAGGGGGAAACCGGGATAGCGCACATGTTCGAGCACCTGGCATTCAAGGGAACAAAAGATATTGGCACCACCAATTACCCTGCCGAAAAGATTGCGCTGGCAAAAGTCGAACAGTCGTATGCCGCCTATGACGCCGAATATCGCAAGCGAGTCGGTCAAGATCCAGCCAAGCTGAAACAGTTGAAAGCGCAGTTCGATGCCGACACCGCCGCAGCCGACAAATATGTGATCCCGAATCAGTTCACACAAATTGCGGAGATGAATGGCGCAGTCGGCGTGAACGCGGAGACCGCCAGCGATGCAACAGAATACTTCTGGAGCATGCCGGCGAATCGGCTGCAATTATGGGCGTACATGGAGAGCGACCGCATTGCGAATCCTGTGCCGCGGCAGTTTTATAAAGAGCGCAGCGTGGTGATGGAAGAACGCCGCATGCGCGTCGACTCCAATCCGATCGGCTTTATGATCGAGCAATTTCTGGCGACGGCGTACGTCGCACATCCCTATCGGAACCCTGGCGTGGGATGGATGTCGGACGTGAGCCAGATCAGCGCCACCGAAGCGGACGCATTCCACAAGAAATACTATGTGCCAGCGAACATCGTGGTCACGGTGGTCGGCGATGTAACTGCGACCAAGGCGATGCCGATGCTGGAAAAATATTTCGGCAGCATTCCGGCGGGACCGAAACCATTGCCGCTGGCGACGGTAGAACCGCCGCAAGAGGCCGAGAAGTCAGTGACGCTGGAAGAGCCGACGCAGCCGTTTTACATTGAGGGCTATCACCGTCCGGACTATCTGAATAAAGACGATGCGGTGTATGACGCGATCGGCGACATCATGTCGAATGGACGCACATCGGTGCTGTACCGCAGCCTGGTGCGGGATCAAAAGATTGCAGCGGATGCAGAGGGATTCAGCGGATTTCCGGGCGACAAATATCCCAACCTTTTTGCGTTCTACGCCGTTCCGACCCCCGGCCATACTCCGCAACAGATGCGAACCGCAATCCACGCTGAGATCGACAAGTTGAAGACGCAAGACGTGACGGATGATCAACTGGCAATGTTCAAAACACGCGCCCGTGCTGATATTCTTCGCAGCCTGGACAACAACCAGGGGCTGGCGCAGGAGTTAGGCACGTATCAGCTGCGCTATGGTGATTGGCGGATGCTATTCCAACAACTGAATAAGATTGATGCCGTCAGCAAAGCCGATATTCGCCGCGTCGCCAACCAGGTATTTACCGCAAAAAATCGAACTTACGCCATGATTGAATACGCAGCGCAAAAGCCGGCGAAGCCTGCTCCCGAAGCGCCGGCGCAACCGGAAGCGAAGCCCGCTCCGGCGAAACAAGGAGGCCGCTAATGCGTACTCGCATCGGACTCTTTGCAGCAATTCTCGGAGTAGCATTCGTAACACTGGCAGGCCCAGTATTCGGACAGACCGCTTCACCGGCGACGTCAGCATCCGGATCAGTGGCTCCGTGGACCTCATGGAAGAAAGTGCCTATTCCGCCGCTGCCGGCCTTCCATCCGAAACAGCCGACGAAGATCGTCTTGAAGAACGGGATGACGATTTTCCTGCAGGAAGATCACGAACTGCCCTTCATCAACGGCTTCATCATGATTCGTGGCGGTTCGCGAGATGAACCCGCCGATAAGACTGGGCTTACCGATTTGTACGGCGAGACGTGGCGCACCAGCGGCACTGCGGCCATGACCGGCGACAAGATGGACGATATCCTGGAAGCGAAAGCCGCCAAAATCGAAACCAATAACGATCTCGAATCCACCAGCCTGACCTGGTCCAGTTTCAAGCAGGACTTCGACCAAGTATTTGGAATGGCGACGGACCTGCTGTTGCATCCCGAATTTCGCGCGGACAAACTAGCACTCGCCAAGCAGCAGGAAGACACCGGAATTATTCGCCGCAACGACGATCCCGAACAGATTGCGGAGCGCGAAGCGGAATTGCTTGCCTACGGCAAGAACAGCCCCTATGCACGCGTGCCGGAATTCGCCACGGTGCATGCGGTGAGACTGGCGGACCTTTCTGCCTGGCATCATCGCACGGTGGCGCCAAACAACATGATTCTGGGAATTAGTGGAGACTTCAACACGACGGAGATGGAAGCGAAATTGCGCGCCGCCTTTGAACCGTTGCCTCGCGAAGAGGATTTTGTATCGGTGAAAACAACATTTCCCGGTCCAACACCTGGGGTTTACCTGGCTCAAAAGAGCGATGTGAATCAGAGCAATGTGTGGATCGTGGGGCTGGGAACCGAACGAAGCAATCCCGACTATTACGCGCTGAGTGTGATGAACACCGTGTTCAGCGGCGGATTTGGCTCGCGCCTGTTCCAGGACGTGCGCACACGGCTGGGACTCGCTTATGCCGTAGAGGGAGCTTACGGCGCCAGCTATGATCATCCCGGACTTTTCTACGTGGCTGCGGGAACGAAAAGCGCCAGCACCGTTGCTGCCACCCAAGCCATGCTGCAGCAGATTGGCGAATTGAAAACTGTGCCTCCGACAGCTGTGGAGTTGCGAAATGCAAAAGACCAGGTGCTGAACTCCTGGATCTTCCACTTTGATTCACCGGAAAAAATCTTGCGGCAGCAGGCGACGCTTGCGTTCTTCGGTTATCCGCCAGACTTTATCGAGAAGTATCGTGACGGCATTGAAAAGGTGACAGCGGCAGATGTGACCCGCGTGGCCAACAAGTATATCTACCCATCGAAGCTGGCGATTTTAGTGGTTGGGAACGAAACGCAATTCGGCACCCCGCTGTCAACGCTGGGTCCGGTAAAGACCCTCGATATTTCGATTCCGATGCCGCCGGGAATGCAACAACAAATGGGCCAGCAGTGATGGCGTGATCACTGCCTCGTGCCGACTATTCGCTTACGCCGCTCTATTCTTTTTCAAATTTCAGGGCGGCAGAGTTGATGCAATAGCGCAGCCCAGTCGGCTTGGGACCATCCGGAAAAACATGGCCGAGATGCGCGCCGCAGCGAGCGCATGTCGTCTCCACACGACGCATTCCGTGGCTCACGTCCTCGTGGTTCTCCACAGCCTCGGGCGAAACCGGAAGCCAGAAACTTGGCCAGCCCGAGCCCGATTCAAATTTGGTGTCGGACTTGAACAGCGGTGCGTCGCAAGCCACGCAATGATAACTTCCATCTTCGTGGTTTTTGTAGAGTGCGCCGGAAAATGCCGGCTCGGTTCCTTTCTGTCGCGTCACGTAATACTGTTCCGGCGTCAGCTGCTGACGCCACTCCTCTTCACTCTTGCGAATCTTCTCGGTTTTTTGCTCGTTCTCAGTCATAGCTTCCTCGCTGACTTCAGAGTATGTCAGCCGGCAACATCGTTCAACCGCGTTTGGCAGTCTTCCCAGTGGTTGATATACTCAGCAAGAAGCAGCAATCGGAAATCTCCATTTCCCTCCACTCGTGTGCAGAGTTCCCTTCTCGGAAAAATCTACACGGCCAGGTAGCTCAGTGGTAGAGCGCAGCCCTGAAAAGGCTGGCGTCGGGGGTTCAATTCCCTCCCTGGCCACCACTATTCAACAACTTGATAGCTCCGAAAACAGCAGTTATGGTCCAAACTCAAGCTGGTAACATCTCTGCGATCGGCAGCCTGACTCGAAACTCTGTCCGACCCGGTTGCGAGTCAAACTCGACCGCACCGTCGTTATGACGCACCAGCCGTCGGGCAATGTCCAGCCCAAGACCACTTCCTTGTCCCATTGGTTTCGTTGTAAAGAACGGATCGAAGATGAGGTTGCGAATCTCCGCCGGAATCCCGGTCCCGTCATCGAGGATTCGCACCACCACACTTTGGTTCTCCCGACTGGCAAAGACATCCACTCGGCCTCCGATCCTTACGGCGTCCAGGGCATTGTCAATCAGGTTTCCCCATACCTGACTCAACTCGCTGGCAAAGCCACTTACCCTCGGCAGGTTGGCTTCCAAATTGAGCGTAACGTCCACCGACTTCTCACGCGCCTTCGACTTAAGCACCGCCACAGTGTTGGACAAACTTGGGCTCAGGTCGACTGGCTCGGCCACGTTCGCCTGGTCCATATGAGTAAATCCCTTTATTGCGGCGATTAGGCTCGAGATGTGCATCGCGGAATCCTGAATCGTCGAAGTCAGGTTTCGCACGGCACATCCGGCCGCGGCCCACTGCACAGCTGCGTTCAATGCCGGTCGCCCTACTGCATCAACCAACCGGTCGAGCACCTCAAATGTAATCTCGGAGTCAGCAAGCATTGCTGCATTCGCCGTATCCAGACCGTGCATGGCAAGCCATCCCTCAATTTCCTCTTCGCGATCAGACTGCTCCAAGGGGGACCGCATCTCATGGTCCCGTTTCTTCATGCAAGACATGCGAACGTCGTCTACTGCGATGATCTCGGCGGTGCTCAGATTGGCTGCGGCCAGATAGCGTGCAGCCTCGTCTGAAACTTTGAGACACTCCTCGAGCATGCCCGTACAACGCTCGATCGCGGAGGCTGGATTATTCAATTCGTGGGCCAAACCCGCCGAGAGTTTTCCAAGGGAAATCATTTTTTCATTTTGCAGGTCGCTTGAGGTAAACAGGCGGGCGCGATCAATCATGGTATGGACCAGGATCGAAGTGGTTTCAAAACACTCTTGGGTCATCTTCCGGAGATGGTCGCGGGGTATCGCGAAAATTTCCAGAGGATCCATGGCTTTCGAATCTCCCGGCGGAGTTACGAGGCGTGAGTACGGTAGCATACCCGCAACATCTCCTGCGCGCCACTCAACGACTTTAGTCGGCCCCGCACCACGATCGACAAACAGAGCGAGCCGGCCGGAAAGAATGATGTACAGAGCCTCCACCTGCACACCCTTTACACTCAATACTTCCCCGGTAGTGAGTCTGCGAAGGACCCCGTGTGCTGCCAGCCATTCCAACTCCGACCGTGGTGCTCCCCGCAAGGTTTTATGGTCCGCCAGCCGATCAACAAGCTCTTGTGCTATCACCGGCGCACGATCTCCGCTATCCATCTCAGAACTATCGCCTAACAAGATATCAGATGAAAAACACCTTCGACGGAAAGGAGGCCATTTTTACACTGCTTCTGCCCAACGAACAAAGGTCGCCTGCCGAGCCCATGCAATAGCGACCTATAGCAATGTTTCCCGGAGAAAGTATTCAATCGCTAGGCCCCAGCGATGGGAAGCACCGTGTCCAATTTGGTCAACCTGAGCAATTCCTGGACACGAGGATTCACCCCCGTGATGCTCAGTCGAATCTTGTTGCGTTGGCAGCGGACGTAATGGCTCGTCAACATGCCAAGGCCTAGCGAGTCCATGTATGGAACTTCCGTCAGGTCAAAGATGTGTACGGGTGGATACCCATCGCGCGGCGGCGACTCGAAAAGGTTGCGAAAGGCATCCGGAGACAGGCTGGCGTGCATACCGTGCGCGGTGAACGGACCGGAGAATCGAAAGACTGTGCTTTCGGTGCGGTCGATGGTGAGGCTTGCACCTTTCCAGACTTGGGCTCGTATCATTGGCAACTTCCCCCCTTCAACCATGCGGCTGTTTGATGCCTGATGGATTATCCCACGCCCGAAATGCTCAGCAAGCTCCTGATTTCATACAGGCCCATTCGGTTCACTTTCCTCCCCGGGCACCCCAATTCAAAGATCTACCAGGGTTGTCGGCGCACCGTAGGATTCGCACATATTTTCATTCTCCGCTCGGCGAAAGAATGGCTCGCCATTTTCATCGTCGACCAACCCTCGGATGTGCGGCCCAAACCGCAGCGATTTCGCGCGGCACAGTAGAATTTATTCAGAACCCTGAAAATGTTTTGGGAACAGGACAGGATGCAGGACATAAGCACTAGAAAAGTTGAATTATTCGACACCAGTCTTCGGGATGGGATGCAACAGCCGAATCTCGAAATTTCCATACCGAACGCGATCAGCCTGCTGCAGCGCATGGGCGGATTCGGCGTGCATTACGCGGAAATTGGGTTCGCGGGCGCGAACCAATTTGTAGGAGACTTAACCCGTGCCCTGGGCTCGATTGATACGCGAGCGACCAAACTCGCGCTGTTTGGCAGAACTCGCGGGCGCGGCACCAAGGTGGAGGAATGGCCAGACGTGCAATTTATGGTGCGCCATAAAGAGCGGGTCGCAGTCGCAGTTGTCGTCGTCAAATCCCGACTGCTGGACGTTGTTCGGTCATTGGAAACGACACCAGAAGAAAACCTGCAAATGGTGTACGAGACCATCGCGTGCCTGCAGGACAACGGCCTTGAGGTGATCGTGGACCTTGAGCATGCCATGGATGCGGCATGTGGTCGCCGGGAAAATGGGGTCCCTTGCGACGCAGAGTTCAGCAAACGCAGCCTGGATTATTTCAACCAGGTGACGGCGCAATGTGTGCGCCAGAACGTAAGCCGGCTGGTTGTTTGTGACACCACGGGAGGCGCAGGCCCGGAGGAAGTGACCCAGGTGATGAGTTGCCTGACCTGGGCGTATCCCAACGTCAAATTCGGATTTCATGGTCACACCGACCGTGGACTGGGCGTTGCCAATACACGAGCTGCAATTTTCGCCGGCGCCGCGCAGATTCAAGGCACACTTGTCGGAACCGGCGAGCGGTGCGGCAACGTGAACCTTACAACCGTCATCGGAAGCATGCAATTGCGCGGCGAGGCGGAGTTTGTGTCACCCGAATCACTGACCGGACTGACTGGCCTGGCGCATACCGTGTATGGCGCGTTCGGACTGGAAGTACCCCATGGAGCTGCGATCGTAGGCCAGGGCGCGTTTGGCACCTGGGCGGGAATGCACGGCAGCAGCGAGCGAAAAAATCCTGGCGCTTACCTGTGGTGCCATCCGGAAGAGGTGGGTGCCAGCGCAGTGATCGGCGTCAATGGTCAGTCGGGGAAAGCAAATATCATGTTGCTTTCAGAATCGATGGGCATTCCACTGAATGCCGTTCAGGCGCAGGCTCTGATCGAGGCCAATCAATCGATGATCGACGGCGGCGGCTTCACGGCGAGCGAAATTTCGTTTCGACTGGCGTGCATCCGGGTATTGGAGACGCTGCGAAACAGCTTTAGCGTGAAAAGTTGGAAGGTACTCGATGAATCGGATGCGGCGGGAAACCGCTCCGTGCGCGCTACGATGTCCTTGCAACTGGGCGACGCGAAGATCATCGAGACGACAGCTGAGGGCGCAGGTCCTGTCGATGCGCTCAGCAAAGCGATGCGGAAAGAATTGGAACGCTGGTATCCGACCATCAAGCAGATGCGTCTGGAAACCTTCAGCGTCACTGCCATCGACATTTCCGCACATGATACGGCGGCTCACGTGCGGGTGACAGTCAGCTTCCAGGCTGATGGGCACGAGCCATGGACCACTGCGGGCGTGAGCAGCGATTTGAATCAGGCAGCCCTGATGGCGATTCTTGACGGTTTCCACTTCTGGCTGCTGAAGAATCCCGACTAAGGCGATGCATTGGCCGCCATTTCGTGGTGGGGGCATACTACTGTGTAGAGGGCTTTCATCATGCCGTGCCATCTCTCACGCCGTAGCTTTGTACAATCAGCAGCCGCTGCGGCCGCTGCTGTCGCCGCCAAAGGATTCTGGGGCGATCTCGCTTTTGCAGGCGACCTTCACCCGGCGGACCTGCTATCGCAATTCAACTATGGCGACGTGATTCTTGCCAGCGATCTGCACGAATCGCAGCTGCACCGAACGCATTCTGTGTTGATGCAGTTGAGCGATGACAGCCTGCTGAAGCCGTTTCGCCAGATGGCCGGCATGCCTGCGCCCGGCGAGGATCTAGGCGGCTGGTACCACTATGATCCCGATCTCGAGCACTTTGCGGGTGACTACGGATTTGCTCCAGCCTGCACTTTCGGGCAGTGGGTTTCGGCGTTAGCTCGCGTGTATGCCATCACCGGGGACGGCGCCACCCGCGCGAAAGTTCTGCGGTTGAATCGGCTCTACGCGGCGACCATCAGTCCCGACTTCTACACGAAAAACCGCTTCCCCGCCTACTGTTACGACAAGCTGGTGCTGGGCTTACTCGACTCCCACAGTTATGTGAATGACCCGGATGCGATGGCAATCCTGCAGCGGACCACCGATACGGCGCTGCCCCATTTGCCGCCGCATGCGATTGACCATGATGTTTCCTGGCGACCGGATAAACACGACATTTCCTGGAACTGGGACGAGTCGTACACCATGCCGGAGAACCTGTTTCTTGCCTACCAGCGTGGGGCAGGCCGGCGATATTATGACCTCGGATTCCAATATCTCGACGATAAAACCTGGTTCGAGCCGCTGTCGCGCGGCGAAAATGTGCTGGCTGGCCATCACGCTTATAGCTACGTCAACTCCCTGAGCTCAGCCATGATGGCCTATATGGTAGGCGGCAGCCAGATGCACTTGCAGGCGGCGAAAAACGCATTTGGGATGCTGCTGGAGCAAAGCTTTGCCACTGGCGGATGGGGACCAGACGAGAAACTGCGGGCTCCCGGCAGCGATGATGTCTTTGCCAGCCTTGGCAAAACGCACGCCAGTTTTGAAACGCCTTGCGGAAGCTATGCCCACTTTAAGGTAACTCGCTACCTGCTGCGGGTCACTCGCGACTCTCGCTACGGAGATAGCATGGAGCGCATGATGTATAACACGGTGCTTGGGGCAAAGGCGTTAGAGGATAACGGTCAATCGTTCTACTATTCCGACTACAACTTCGATGGCGAGCGCGTCTATCATCGTGCAACATGGCCGTGCTGCTCCGGAACGCTGCCGCAGGTGGCGGCCGATTACCGCATCCAAACTTATTTCCACGACGGCAACAACGTCTTTGTGAATCTGTACATTCCTTCGACGCTGCGTTGGTCGCGAGGCGACGGTACTTTCTCTTTCACGCAATCCAGCACATGGCCCTACGACCCAAATATTTCCTTCGTGGTCAACACGGCCACTCCATCTGAGATGACGGTTCACTTTCGGATTCCAGCCTGGACACGTGGAGCTTCTTTAACGGTGAACGGGCAGCGCTGGAATGGTTCAGTCACTCCGGGACAATTTGCCGCCGTGAAACGCACCTGGAAAGATGGGGACCGGGTGGAGCTAGAGTTGCCGTTGGTTGCGAGCCTGGAAGCGATCGATTCGCAGCACCCGAATACCGTAGCGGTGATGCGCGGGCCGCTGGTCCTTTTTGCGTTGAAGCCCTTGCAAACGAGCCAGATGCCGAGCTTTGGCAGGAATGCCCTGCTGAATTTGCAGCGAATCTCGCAGCGAGAGTGGCAGGTTCGCAGCGGCGATGCAACCTACCGTCTTGTTCCTTTTACCGAGGTTGGCTCAGAGCCCTACACAACGTACCTGCAAACGGCTTGAGTTACGCAGGCCGGTCTTCGTTGCAGCCCGACCGTCAACATCGCGGACCATGGGCCAGCGAATTACTTTGGCGTATCCAGCGAAGCGTTCTTCTTTTTGACTGAGTTTTCCGGCGGAGCGACGTAACCGGTGAACTCAAATCCAATCAAAATAGCACCTGTGGTTTGATTGGCAACTTCGGCCGTCAGATCGATGGACGTCACGCAATGATTCGAAGGGTTAAACACCCAATGGGAGGCAAGCATCCGTTCCTTCTTCATATAACTCAGGGTCCACTCATCTTCGCCGGCCCAGATACTACCTGGTTTTAGAAAGTCTTCCTGCCGGGTTGGCTTGCCATACTGTTTTGTCAGTTCGGCTTCAATCGTATGGAACTGATTGATCAGATCCACACCGGTTGTATCGGTATCGATATCGTTGGTCTCCGCTGCAACTCTCAGCAGGCCCTGGGTGGGCGAAATGGTCAAACCGTAATAACCAACATTGGGGAATGGATTGGGCGCGGTCGCGGTAGAGTACTGATTCGCGCCTTCCTCTTTCAGCGGACCGACCAGGCTGCTAATCGCTTGTTTATTGCTGCCACAGGTAAAGCCGAATGGGCCAGCGTTACTCTGGGCCACCGCAGATGTTGATTGAGCCAATACAATACCGCCAAAAACCACGGCAATCGCAACCACACACAAGGCACGAAAAAAATATCCGGTAGCTTTCATAATTTCCCTCCGTCACCTACATCTCATTTAGGAGAGGCTGGAAGCGGGACATCGTAGGTAACCGTGAAATATACAACCGCCGTAGCTTGAATTCAACAAAAACCGCGTGGCGGCTATCATTGCAGGCTACTGGAAGGTCCATCGCGGCAGGGGTAACATAAGGGAAGATATGCCCGTCGCCACTGAAATCCAACCGAATGATTACAGCCTGGTGGGCAAGAATACGGTTCTCGCCATCCAGCAGGGACTGGCTGAGGCGACCTGGTACACATCGCCAGTCCCGCGAGACAAGATGCGCGAATTGCTGGAGCGCAGGGACGGCCCCCCACTCCGGGACACGCTGTTATGGTTCGCCTTGCTCATCTTCTTCGGAGCGTGTGGCGTGGCGCTCTGGGGAACATGGTGGGCGATCCTGCCCTTCCTGGCGTACGGCGCTATCTATGCTTCCAGTTCCGATTCCCGCTGGCATGAGTGCGGTCACGGGACGGCCTTCAAAACAGATTGGCTGAACAACGCACTCTATGAAGTCGCTTCGTTCATGGTGCTTCGCGAATCGGTGCCCTGGCGATGGAGCCACGCTCGCCACCATAGCGACACAATTATCGTTGGCCGTGATCCGGAAATCGCGGTGCCTCGGCCACCGAATGTTCTCGCGATGATTCTTTCCTTCTTTGACCTGAAGGAGATGCCGGTTTACTTTCGCCACGTGCTGCTGCACTCGGCTGGGCGACTCACGCCGGAAGAAAAAACATACGTACCTGAATCTGAATACGGCAGCGTGTTTCTGCGGGCTCGCATTTACTTACTGATTTATCTGGGAGTCATCGGGCTGTCGATCTACATGCGCAGCATTCTTCCGCTGATGTTCATCGGCTTGCCCAATCTGTACGGCTCCTGGCTGTACCACGTATATGGATACACCCAGCATGCGGGATTGGCTGAAAACGTTCTCGATCATCGGCTGAACTGCAGAACGCTGTATACAAACCCGGTCCATCGCTACCTTTACTGGAACATGTTCTACCACGTGGAGCATCACATGTTTCCGCTGGTGCCCTACTACAACCTGCCCAGGCTGCACGAACTGGTAAAGGACGACATGCCCACGCCGTATACCGGGCTGATCGATGCGTGGCGGGAGATTGTCCCGGCAGTTACTGCGACAGGTCAAAGATCCTGCCTACCATGTGAAGCGTAAGCTGCCGACGCCGACGCTTCGTTCTGAGGCGCCTCCGACCTCGCATATTTTCACAGCGAAAGGTCAACCGAGGAACGGCTGGGTAGAGGTCTGCGCCAGTTCCTTCCTGAGAAATGAAGATGTCATTCGCTTCGACCATGACAAGAAGACCTATGCGATTTATCGCATTGCCGATGGTAGTTTGTACGCGACCGATGGTATGTGTACGCACGCGAACAGTCACTTGGCGGACGGCTTTGTTACCGGCAACTTAATCGAATGCGCTAAGCATAACGGACGTTTCAATGTCATTGACGGTTCCCCGCAACGGCCGCCGGTCTGTGTTGCGCTTAAGACTTACTCGGTGAACGAACACGATGAAAAGATTTTTCTGGATGTGACATCGGCCGGTGGCTGCGGACTCACGCAGCCGGCGACGACTTATAAATTCCGCGTTGTCAGCAATGAGAATGTCGCCACATTTATTAAAGAACTGGTATTGGAACCGGAGCCTGGTTCGCCACTACTGAAGTACCAGGCTGGCGAATACATCCAGTTGGAGATTCCAGCGTACGGGGAATTGCCGTTCCACAAAATCTCAGTCGCAGCACCCTTCACCGACGTCTGGAAGACGCAACGAGTGTTCGAATTTCGTGCCGTAAATGACATTCCCGTGCGACGGAATTATTCGATGGCATCGAATGCCGCCATCGACAAACAGCTTCGGTTCAACGTTCGAATTGCCACTCCACCGCGTGGCCAGGATTGCCTCGCCGGCGCTGGATCGACCTATATCCATTGCCTGAAACCGGGCGATACTGTGACGGCGATTGGACCGTTCGGCGATTTCCATATCAAGCACACAGATCGAGAGATGGTGTACTTGGGCGGCGGAGCTGGGATGGCGCCGCTTCGCTCGCATTTATCCCACCTGTTTGATACGCTGCGAACGGGTCGCCGGGTCAGCTTCTGGTACGGCGCGCGCTCGCTTCAGGAAACTTTTTATCGCGAATATTTCGAAGACCTTGCCAGAAGATTTCCTAACTTCACATTTCATCTTGCGCTTTCTGAGCCGCAGTCGCAGGACAATTGGAACTCGCATACCGGCTTTATTCATGAGGTGTTGCAATCGCAGCATCTCGCCAATCATCCGGATCCGACTGCAATCGAATATTACCTATGCGGACCACCGGCAATGGTGCATGCCGCGATCAGGATGCTTGAGGATTTGAACGTTCCCAAGGAACAAATTCTTTTCGACGAATTCTGAGCGCACGCCGAGAGCGCCTCTTCCCCGTAGAACGATGACACCATGAAAACTGCAGAACTGAAAACGCTGCAAAGGCTTGGCACTTCCCTGCTGATTGGCTCCGTTTTAGTTGGTTGCAACTTGGCGGCGGAAGCAGCCGACAAAAAATCCACGCGGCCAGAAACATTGTTGCCTGAGGTCAGCTCAAGCTCAGGTCTGCTTTCGCCGGGAAATCTCAGGACGTCAGGCAATCAAATTGTGAACTCGACGGGACGGCCGCAACGTCTGGCCTGCGCTGGCTACAATGAGCACAGCAAAGATCTCGCTGGTGACCTGTCCGGGAAACAGCTGGACATCTCTTCTCAACTACGATGCGGCAGCCCTTAGGTCATTGTGAATACAGCGGGCTATGGCCGACCGCCGTCCGTAGAATTTTGGTCACGGTCGCGGCGGTCGGCGGTAAGCGCTACTTGGCTAGCGTAATTACGATGTTCCGAAAGTACACATGCCCTTTTTCGCTTCCCTGTAAATAAATCGGGCCGGGCGCCGCTTCTTTACTATCCACCGCACCGCCGGTAATTCCGGGGATTTCCTGGTTATCAATGACAGTGGTTCCATTTTGCACTACCGTTACGTGACGACCAATCAGCGTGATGTCATAGGTCTGCCACTTATCTGTAGTTCTGGGTAATTCAGGATGGGGAGCTAAGAATCCATAGATACCGCCGGTGTGATGACTCGGTGGCTCCCCGGCGGACTCATTTTCAATTTGGAGTTCATAGCGACCGCGCAGATAGACTCCGCTATTGGCATCCGGCCCGATCTTGAATTCGAGATGCAATTTAAAATCCCCGAATTTGCGATCGGTGGCTAGCTCCACCCCATGACCGGGGCTAACCAGATTTCCATCCACCACCGACCAATGGCCGTCCACCGGAAAATATCCCGCGGTATATTCGTGCCATCCGTCCAGGCTTTTTCCGTTGAAGAGCGTGATGGGCGCGCCCCACGCGGGAACGGCCGTCCGGTTCAACGCCGGAGCACGAACACCGACCCACGTCCAGGGAGTTCCATCCGGTCCTGTTGCCGAGCCGGTCAGTTTGCCATGTTCAAGCTTCCCCTTGAAGGCCAATTTGGTGTCGCAATCTCCCTCTTTCGCAGAGGCAAATGTAAGCACCCCCCCGGTCACATCCACCTCCGCAACCGGACATACACCTCCCCAGCGGCCGACCATGAGAGCTTTCAATTCACCGCCCTGCTCAGAAAGCTCGATCCAGGCTGGAGCTTCGCCCTTTGGAGTCTTGATCGTAATATCCCAGCGGCCGAGGAATGGTTTTACGTTGGATTGCGTTGCGGCCGGAGCATCTGTACTTGCCGCCGGCGGTTGCGCGAAGGCACAGCTACAAACAAGGAACGCAATGGACAACACGCTTCCCAGTATCTTTTTAGTGTTCATTACAGCAAGTCTCCTAGATCGAATCCCTATGTTGCGCCAGCGCATTCAAGAGCTGGCAAGTTATTCAGACGTTCCGGGAAGGCCTACATGTTAGGTCTTTACGGTGCGAGAAGCAGCATCCCAGAAGACCTGGTGCTTGCTGAAATAGGATTGATTCGCCATGTGACAGGCGATGGCGGCGTGATTGCCGAAGACGCCGTCCTCTACAACCGGCTTGCGGCTCCGGACCGCTTCAAAGAAGGCCAGGAGATGGGGCTTGTAGTCGTCCCAATCGTCGCCCGAATAGATTGTCTCCGCTGTCAGCGGTTCTTTTCCAATGCGCGGATCGTTCTTGGCATGCCATTCGCTGACATATTGTTCTCGCATCTTTTCCGGGAAGCTCATGTCGTAATAACTCGGCGCCATATCCTTGCCCGTTTGCGACGAATAATGAATTCCAAATTCCGTGGCATCGATGATTCCGTGCGGACCCATAAATCGAGCTGTCTCCGGAGTCTCTGTGCTAAGTCCAAGGCGAACGTAGACAGGAATGCCGTGGTAGTCGAATAACACCGTTTGTAAGTCAGGCATTTGGCGGCCATCCTTCCAGCGGAAAATTCCGCCGAGAGAGAGCGCCGAACGAGGCGCTTCATTCCAGCCCAGGGTGGCTTGCATACCGCTCAGCAAATGCACCATCAGATCTCCAGCGACTCCGGTGCCATAGTCACTCCAGCAGCGCCATCGAGCAAATCGATCCGGATTAAAAGGAATCTTCGGAGTATCTTTCAGCCACGTGTCCCACGCCAGGTTCGAAGGCGAAAGATCGAAGGGCGGTGGATACTCCCACGCGCCGGTCGGGCTGTTGCGTCCCAGAGTCAGCTCCACCATGTTCACTTCTCCAATGGCGCCGCCCTGGTACATCTCTTTAGCCTTGGCGACCAAGGCAGAGCTTACTCGTTGAGAACCAATTTCCAGGATTCGATGATTGCTTTTGGCGGCTTCAATCATTTCGAATCCTTCGGGCACGGTATGAGACATCGGCTTTTCACAGTAGACGTCCTTGCCGGCCTGGCAGGAATCCACAACCACCTGCTTATGCCAGAAATCCGGAACCGCAGCGATGATGCAATCGACGTCCTTACGGTCCAGTAATTCGCGATAATCGCGTGAGGTCTGCAGGTTGGGATTGCCGGTGATCTCTTTGGCCAGGGTATGTCGCCCGTCGTATAGATCTGCCGCACCAACACACTCGACGCCGGGTAGCGCAATGGCGTTCGATAGTAACGCCGAACCTTCCATCCCTACACCGATAATTCCAAACCGCAGTCGGTCGTTCGCACCCACAGGTTTAGTTTGTGCGGATTGCGTTTGCGGTTCCAGGGCGATGGCCTTGGTATTTGAAGCGAACAGGCCTCCGGCAGCAATGGCGCTCGTCTGCAAAAATTTGCGACGCGAAAAGTCACTAATCATATTGATTTCCTCCAAATGAATCGATCGCTACTTCCACGATACCCCCTCTTTAGGCAGGGGAGGCAAATCGAGGCACACCGAGCAACAAAATTGAAGGCTCCCCATGAGTGCGCATGGAGAGCCCCCGCTATTCCTGTCCCGCGACTCGTTAGTAGTACAGTTTCAAGGCGAACTGCAACAGTCTCGGATTATTGCGCAATCCATAGATTGTGCTAAATCCGTTGGGATTTCCCGGTCCCGTGCTGGTGAACCCGCCGGTGTTGGATGGCTGACCAAACTGCGGTGTATTGGTCAGGTTGAAAGCTTCGCCGCGGAACTCAAGGTTCCCGACTTTCGGAATTCCGAACGACTTGAACACTGAGAAGTCCAGGTTATTGAGGTGTGGACCGCGTGCCACCATAGGAGTTCCGCCCAGTGGCGAGTAGTCTGATTGGCCGATGGTTGTTGCCTGCGGAGGATTGGCCAGCGCGGCTGGATTTAGCCACTCCGACTGCTTCTTGCCGCCTGCATACAGGTTTTGTCCTGGAACGATGTTGGCCACGCAGCCAAAGTCGGCCGTCGTTGCCTGAGCGCAGCTGATTGGGAACGGCTCGGCACCCTGGAACGTGTAAATATAGTTGACCGACCAGCCACCAATGACGGCGTCGACGCCACGATTGATGTTTTTCGCGTACATTCTTCCACGGCCGAACGGCAGTGCATATTCACCCGCGATATGCACCACATGAGTGGAGTCAGTGTCGCAGAGCGTGTAGTCGCCCTCGGCTCCGAATCCTGGCAGCCACAATGCGCGATAGTTCTGGAACGTGGTGGCATAGAATGCCTGGTCAGACATGCATTTGCTGTAGGTATAGTTTGCCAGCAAGTTCAGCCCAATGCTGGTCTGATGCTGGTAGGTCATTTGCATGGAGTTATAACTGCTCTTACCCGTAGTGATTTCATAGAACGCGTTGGGAGCAAAAGAAGGGAACGGAATGTAATTGTAGATATTTGTTCCCACCGGCAGGATTTCGCTCGGAGAGTTATGGGTGGCAAAGCTATCCAGGTGGCGTCCGACATTTCCCACATAGCCCACGTCAATCGAGTCATTGTGAGTGAATTGGTATTGTGTCGTCAGGTTGAAGGTCTCGGTGTACGGCGTCTGGAAGTTATATTGCCGACCGTTCAAGTTGAGTCCCACAGGAGTTACCTGCGCCGGATCCTGGACGTTGATGCTGGTCAATGCTGTCTCCAGAGTCGGCGTTTGTCCCGCAGGATCTACGAATGGCGTGTACGCGTTTTGGCTGTTGAACGAGTTGACGTATGCGAATGGATAGTTGTTTCCAATGTTTCCACCAAAGCCAATATTGGACAGGGCTCCATAAGCGATTCCAAATCCGCCACGGATCACCCAAATCGGCGTAATACGATCAGCGAATCCAATTCTCGGTGCGAAGTTCAAGTTCTGCGCGTCGCCGGTGGCTTTGTTGGAGGTACAGTCGAGGGTGATATTGCTGGCTTGCAACTGCGCATCAAAAGCAGGTGCGCGGGGTACCTGGCATCCCTCGGTGGGAATATACAGGGTTCCCGTAGGTCCATTTCCATTGCCGCTCTGAATAAAGTTCGCCTGCCGCCCGTTGATTTCTTCGTACGGCGTAAAGTGATCCCAGCGAAGCCCGAGGTTCAACGTTAGATTCGGAGTGACCTTCCAGTCATCCTGGAAGTAAATGCCATAGTAGTAGCGTATGTCGCGGTTCGGGGCGATGTTGGAAGCCTGGAATCCGCTCATGCTGCCCAGATTGCTGATGCCGTTGGGGACAGTGGCGGGCCCCGGGGTAATCAACATATCGGAGATACCTAGAAGTCCGGTGTTCGAATTGATGACGTCGGTGTATTGGCCGGAATAGCTAAACTGTCCGCGACCAAACGGGGGCTGCAATACGATCCCATACAGCCTGTCCCACTGAAAGCCGCCTTTGAACGTGTGGCTTCCTTTCTGCTTGGTGACGTTGTCCATGATCTCAAGATCCGTGATCGTTCCAAGCGTCGGCATGTATGGAGATGCGCCGAGAGATTGGAGACCTGAGATTGAGAAACTGGTTAGACCGCCGTTGTCCGTGACCTGGGGGACGCCCTGGATGTTGTACTGCGCTGGGATGCCCATCTGTGTTGCGTTGGAGGAGAGCTGGCTCTGCACGTTGTGGCCCCAGCCAATATGAAAATCGTTGCTGAGGGTGGGGCTAAAGGTGTGCGTTTCTCCCAGCGCGATGGCGTAGATCGGAAGTGAAATCGTGCCGGTACCAAAGTTGCCGCCATCCGCGATTCCCGGCAATACGTTCGGCTGGTTAATAACGAAATGGCTCCAGTCATACACCCCGAAGATAGTGTCGTGCTCGCCAAATGACTGGTCGATACGTACGTCAAACTGATTGATGTTGTTCGGCGTCTTGTTGTTCTGGAAATAATTGTTGACCGTGCCCGCGCTGGTGGCCGCCGGATACAACTGCAACAGCTTGACCGCGTTTGGGTCGATTCTTCCTGCAGGAATTTGATTCAAGTCTGCCGTGTAGCCGGTAAAGTTCGTGATGCCGGCAATACTGCCGCCTGTGAAGAATGGATCGCGAACATAAACAGTGTTCGCTGTGGTGTTCTGCAGTCCAGAGACGGGATCGGTTTGGCCAGCGGCCACAGAACGCGTCGTCGCCGGGTCGAGGATGGTGCCATACGGAAAGACTCGGCCAAGACCGTCCGTTTTCGTACCCGAGTTGTTTGTGATCAATTCAGAAAAATCGGTGAAGCCGCTGCTTTGCTCCAAAGCCGTGGGGACGCTGGCGGTAGTTGGGCTGGGTCGAACGATGCGGGTGCCTTGATAATCGAAGAAGAAAAATGTCCTGTTTTTTCCGTTGTACACCTTCGGAATCCAAACGGGACCGCCGACGGTTCCACCAAACTGGTTCTGGTGGTAGGAGGCGCGTTTTGCGCCATACAAGTTCGAGAAATAATCATTCGCATCCAGTTTGTCGTTGCGAACAAACTCCCACAGGTCTCCATGGAGAGAATTAGTTCCGGACTTAACGACGGCGTTAATGATGCCGGCTGAGGAGTGTCCAAATTCCGCAGGAAAATCGCCAGTCTGCAAGCGGAATTCAGAGATCGCATCCGGTGGCGGAGTTACGTTTACGTTGCTGTTGGTCGGTCCGGCGCCACCATACAACTCCACGTTGTCGTCGATACCGTCCAGGCGGAAGTCCTGCATCCAGGGGTTCAAGCCGTTGATGACGTAATAAGCACTGCCGGGAGCCCCGGAAAACTGTGTGGAGGCGGTCGTTACACCAGCCGCAACTTGCGCCAATGCCGCCCAGTCACGACCATTCAACGGAAGGTCGATGACGGACTTGCCTTCAATCGTTGTACCGATAGTGCCGCTTTCAGCCTGGAGCAGGGGGGCTGCCGCGGTCACGGTAACCTGCTGGGCTGCACTGCCCACGGGCAGGGTGGCATCCTCAGTCAGGACAACCTGAATATGCACGTCGATATTGTCGATTACAACATCCTGAAAACCAGGATGCGCCGCTTTCAGTGTGTAGGTCCCGACCGGCACCGCAGTGAACCCATATGTTCCGGTGGAGGTAGACTGCGTCGACTGGACAACTCCTGTCTGTGTGTTCGTCAATGTGACGATGGCTTGCGGCACCACCGCGCCAGAAGCGTCCTTTACCGTACCGGTGACGCCGCCGGTTGCAATCTGTGCGGCAAGTCGGGGAGTGGAGATCGACCCTAAAACCAGCACACACAAAATCGACACAATAACCGCGATAAGTCTGGCTTTCGGGGATTTTGGCGCGGGTGAATGAGTGGCAGCGTAGCGACCGCGATTGCCGGTCGTGTCTAACGGCGATAACGCTAATGCCGAAGATATCGTGCGAAATTCCCGGCTCATATGCAGCCCCCAAAAGATCTTGCATTCGGCTTTGTTGAGAACGATTGCATGGTTTGTACTATTTGGCACAAACTCATGTCAAGTATTAAATCGTTTTTGCAGGCTTCGACCCATGATATTTTTCAGATTGACTGGGTTTGTTGAAACTGTTATTAAATCGAACCAATACATTAGCGGACTGAAAAAATGACCAGGATCAGTTTGAACCGCAGACGCGTGACGTTGATGGATGTAGCGCGAGCCAGCGGTTTTTCGCCTTCGACTGTTTCACTGGTTTTGAATGAGGCGCCGCTGGCGCGCTATATCCCCGAGAAGACCAAGCAAAAGATTTTGGACGCCGTGGAGCGGCTAGGATACCGGCCCGACATCTTTGCCCGTTCGCTTCGCAGCCAGCGCAGCCAGATGATCGGCGTACTAGTGATCGACCTTGCCGATCCCTTCTGCACTCTCATCCTGCAGGGCGTGGAACGCAAGTTGCTGCCCACGACTTATCTGCCGATCGTGATGGACGCTCACAATCAACCGGCGCAGTTGGAACGGTATGTCGAGATGATGATCGAGCGAAGAGTGGAGGGTTTGATCACTGTGGCGAACTGGCTACTGTTCGACATCACTGTGTTGGAAGATATTGATGATCGTCAAATTCCCACGCTTGTGGTCGGTCGCGATCTTGAGTCGCCTACCGTGAACTCTGTCCTGGTGGACAACGAGGCGGGCGGATATGCAGCCATGGAACACCTGTACCAGCTCGGGCATCGTGAGATTGCTTTCGTACGCGGACCGCGCCGCATGGCCGACAGCCGAATGCGGTGGAAAGGTATTCGGCGTTTCGCGACCGATGTCGGACTTCGATTGAACTCGGCTCTGATTCGCGATCTGCCTGGGACGATGGATTCCAGTTCGAGCTTTGACGGCGGCTTAAAGGTTGCGAATGAGCTCATCCAGTCCGGCGAAAAATTCACCGCCATTCTGGCCTTCGACGATCTCACTGCTTATGGCGCAATTCGCGCTTTGTCTGAGGCTGGCCGACGCGTACCGGAAAGCTGTTCCGTGATTGGATTCGACGATGTTCCTCCGTCCGCGCTGAGCACTCCAGGCCTGACGACAATTCAACAACCCATGAGAGAAATGGGAGAATATGCGGCCGACTACATCCTGAAGCATCTGGCCCATAAGTGCGAAGATGGGACCCAGCCCTACGGTGAAAGTCACCTGATGAAGCCTACGTTGATTGCTCGTGGATCAACGGCGCCGGTGACAAAGCCCGTCCGCAAGAAGAAATAATCAGCGTCCGATTTGGTCCGCGTCTGGTTCGCCAAAGTTCCCCTCAGGAAATTTACATTTCCTATATCGTGAACGTAGTCATCGAGCTGTGCGACGAGAGTCTCGCCAGTGGCCGCCCTCGAACACAACTTTAATCTGGAGACAGACCCTTGCGAGTATTAGCGATTGGCGCTCACCCCGACGATTTGGAACTGCAGTGTGCTGGCACGCTGGCCAAATATGCATTACGAGGCGACCACGTCACAATGGCGGTGGTGATGAGCGGCGATTGCGGTTCAGCCACACTGCCGAAAGAAGAAATTGCGGCCATTCGCGGAGAAGAAGCTCGCGCCTCCGCAGCAATGATTGGAGCAGAATTTCTTTCCATGGGCCGCTACAGCGACGGATTTCTCTTCTCCACAGAGCAGACGCGGTTGGATTTTCTGAATGTCATTCGTCTGGCGCGCCCCGACGTAATTCTTACGCATGCCCCCAACGACTATCATCCAGACCATCGAATCGTCTCCCAAATTGTTTGTGACGTTCGCATCATGATCACGGTTCCGAACATCAAGACGGAGGCTGCGCCGTACGACATCCTTCCAGAGATTTACTTTTTTGACACCATGGCGGGCATCGATTTTGTCCCGCAACACTATGTCGACATCACCACCACGTTCGATGTGAAGAGAAAGATGCTGGCGTGTCACAGA
The DNA here is from genome assembly GCA_963821145.1 of uncultured Acidobacteriota bacterium. GTDB lineage: Bacteria > Acidobacteriota > Terriglobia > Terriglobales > Acidobacteriaceae > JAKAAZ01. The sequence goes on along the minus strand of CAWGCV010000007.1, from coordinate 168,274 downwards.
AGTCAATCCTCGTGGCTTGAAGAGCAGTACAAGATGACCTATCTGGATTTCATCGACTGTGTTGGACGATTCCGCGGACTGCAGTGTGGCGTGCAATACGCGGAATGCTTTCAGGTATCACCGACCTGGCCAAAGCGGGCCACGGGCATACTTCTCCCCTGAGACTGCGCTGGAATCTACCCAAGCGACCTACGTGGAGACAGGATGGGTCAGCCGCCGCAGGATAGGTGCATTTCCCAGCGGAACCAATTCAGCTTCGATCGGCACCCCACCCGATTTTGGAATCATCTTTCCGCGGAGCTTCACCACCGGCGCGTCGAACGGCTGCAGCGGGTTCGCCGTCGATGATGTATCGACAGCCTGAAATCCGAATCCGTCCCAGCGTTGTTCGCGTGGAAGGGTCCACTCCTCGACTGCCTCTGTCGGTTCGTAATAGCCGTCTTCGAATCCCGGCAGAGGATAGGTCTTAATCACCGTTTTACTCGACGGAATGGGCCGCGCAAATAGTAACGCCCCGTACTGCAATGCGACTTCGCCGTTGACCGCGACGACTTCTTCTACGATCGGTGTAAATCGAATCTGAATCGTATCGCCCGCATTCCACATCTTACTCACCCGCCAATATTCACCGACGCGAGAAATCTGTGCACCCGCAGAGGAAACATCCGTCCCGCGCGACCAGCCTGGATCACGCAGCAGAATAGCAAATTCCGCCTGGTGCTCGGGCCGCAGCACCATCTCGACCGTGTTCTGGAAGGGGTAATTTGTCTTCTCTTCTATCGCAACCTTTACCCCGTTGACCTGGGTATTCAGGTTGCAAGGCCCATAGAGCAACGCAGCCAGTGCGCCACTTTGGTGACGCATCCACATGCCGCGAACGAACATTGCGGCCACATTGGTCGCATTCGGATTGCAGCAGACTGCAACGTCAGTGTGAGTGGGAGAAAACTTATTTCGGGGCTCAGCTTGTGCCCCGTCGGGAGTGCGGCCATTGCAGCGCGGACGATTCTCTGGAGTCAAATAGGTGATAGCGCGACCATTCGCCATCCTCGATCCTTGCGCAGCATTGAACCAGAGTTTCTCGATGTGATCGCCAATGGCAGGCACACCAGTCTTCTGCAGCGCCGACTCCAACGTGAATTGCAGTTCTTTACTGCCACAATATTCGTACTCAGAGTAGGTAGGATCAGGAGGAAGATTGTCGATGAATTCCTGGCTGACTGCGGAACCGCTGGGCTCTGTGTACCAGGTCACCTTTCGCAGCGCATTCTGCGAGGCCATGCTTATATCTTGAGAACCGGTTGTAATGGCGAGCCACAACGGCAAGCGGATGGATTCATACACGTGAGCGCCGTGCCAAACAAACGGGACGTTCGGGTTCAGCAATGAGGTCAGACTAGTGTCTGCGGTGGGCGACTGCTTGCTCCATTCGCGATACAGCATGGCCGAAAAATCTGGGTATTTTTGATCTCCGGTCAAATAGTACAAACGCTCCATCACGTCGGAAATCATCAGGTCATGCGGCTCCCCCCAAGGAATGGGCTCCTTGCCGGTGCCGTAGACAGAAACAGTCAGGTCGGCGGACCGCTTCACAGCCGTCATCACGTCGGCATTGCCAGCCAGCTCCGCGTAGTCCATCAGGCCACGCAACAGGCATGCCTGCGTCCATAATTCACCCGAGTGCTGGAACCGCGAATCCGGCGCGTACACACCTAGATATCCATCCTCACCCTGGGAGCTAAGAATGTGTCGAACATATGCATCCGCCTCGTGCATGGTTTTCGGGTCCTGCGAAAGGTATGCCATCTGGATGAAGCCGGCGCGCCAGTTCCCTTCCGTTTCTCCATTCCACCATTTCGAATTGTCGGCATTGGTTGAATTCTGGGAGTGCGTTGAGTTGCGATGACTCACAAAAATGTCGCTCGAGGCCTCATGGCACAGGTCGCCGAGATGACCCGCAAAGCCTTCGTGCAAGTCGCGAATCATCTGCGCCTGGATCCAACCCGACGGCTTTACTTCACCAACCGTCAGCCATGAAAACACCGGTGCCACCGCGGCAGAGGAGGCACCCGCAGTTGATGCTTCTTTTGCGACGGCGGTTCCATCTTGCGAAGCCAAGCCGAACGCCGAGTCGGGAACAAGCAGTGTGCCGCTGGCCGCAGCCAGCAACAACTTTAGAGATTCTCTACGGTTCATTCCTGTACCTGGAAATGAGAATGTTTCCGCTTCTCGGTTGAGTGAACCTGCTGCATGAACCCATCATCATTGACCTTCCCAATCAAATAGAGCATGATGACATACTGTTTACGGCAATTCTTGGGTTCTGCGAACCAGCGGCGCTGTCATTACAATCTCCCAAGATCGTTTCGTCAGTCAAACTCCAGGAAAGAAGACCCGTGAAAAAGATCGCTCGTCTGACTCTCGCCCTGTTCCTGTTCTACTGTCTGTCGTCCCACATTCTTTTTGCGCAGAATGATTCACAGCAACGCCAGTGGACGTTGGAGAACGGCGTCGTGCGCAAGGTTCTGAAGTTTACCGACGACTTTGGTCTGGAGGCGACGCAGTGGACGGATCTGGAGTCGAACCACGAATTTATTACGCAAGCGTCGCTGCATCCGTCATGCGACGAATTTAGTGTCGACTTCGATCAACAAACCATCTCCGGCAAAGCTCAGGATGTGCGGCTCACGGCAAGCCAGGAAGGCACGCTCCCGGACGGAACCAGGACCCTGGCGATTTCATTTGCCGGCCGACATGCGCCGGTGTTGATCACAGTTCACTATGAACTGGGTAAAGGGCAACCGGCGATTCGCCAATATCTGACCATCGCCAATAGCGGCCCTGGGCCCGCAACATTAAGCCACCTGGCTGTCTCCTGCGGAGTTCTCCTTCCCGGCCCGCGACACAATCTGGTTGCGTATGGAGGCTACGGCGAGCAGCCGCGCGAAACATTTTTTACGGGACGCGTCGATGACATTGCCGGCCTGCTAGAGGACGCGAAAAGTGGCGTCGGCTTTGCCGTTCTAAGCGAAGTTCCGGGATATATGAAGCGGATGGAAATTGGCGACGGATGGGGGACCAGCTTTGCCGCCATGTACGACACCGATCTGTTTCCGTTTGAACGTACTCTCGCGCCACACGAAAAGTTTACCTCTGCGGCTGCGTCCGTCCTGTTCTATCAGCGCGGAACTGCAGAGGATCCACATTGGCGAATTCCTTCCTACGTTCGCGATCGCATCGCTCACGACCAGGAGAAGACGCCGCCAGAATGGATCTACAACACCTGGGAGCCGTGGCAAAGGACGATCAACGCCTCGCTTGTGAAAACCCTGATCGCCAAGGCGGGTGCGGATGGATTTACGTTGTTCACGATGGATGACGGATGGCAACAGATCTACGGAGAAAATGCCGTCAATAAAGAGCACTTCCCACAGGGCCTGGAACCCGTGTTCGCAGAGGCAGACGCACTCGGTATGAAGCGCGGTCTCTGGGCTCCAGTGGCTCTCATCAACAGCAAAGCGAAGGCTTACGTGCAGCATCCAGAATGGGCCTGTCGCGACGAAAATGGTCAACCTCGACTATCCCGGGCAATGGAAGGAATCGGAGTCGTGATGTGCCTTGCCTCCCCTTACAAATATGATGTGATCGAGCGTATCTCAGAACTGGTGGAGAAAAACAAGCTGACCTACGTGAAGCTCGATTTGACGTCAGTGTTTAACGCGTACGGCGAAGAGCCGGGTTGCTACGAGCAAGGTCACGAACATAAGACTCACCAGGAGTCCGCCGAACGAATCTACGAAGCCCTGCAGCTGATCGCTGAGACCCTGCATCAGCGATTCCCCGACCTGCTAATCGACTACACCTTCGAGCTATGGGGACAGAAACACCTGATCGACTACGGCCTGCTGCGAGTCGCCGACCTGGACTGGATGAGCAACGTACGTGATCAATCTGCCAATGAAGCGGGGCCCCTGCAAGTGCGAACGCTGCTCTATCAGCGAGGCATGGCGATACCGGTAGAAAGCATGTTGATTGGAAATCTGCAGGCGGAGACTCCTCCTTGGCAGGAGCATGTTGCGACAGAGATAGGATCAGGCCCGGTTTTCCTGGGAGATTTGACGAAGCAGTCGCCTGCGGAAAGCCAGCATTATAAGGAGTGGATCGCACGCTATACCAAGCTTCGAAGTGCGGTGCCAATGACGGATTCCTTTTTCCCGCTGGGATCGTGGCAGCAGCCGCGGGTCGATCAATGGGACGGATTCGCACGGCTGGCGCGCAGCGGTGAAGGGATGCTGGTGTTGTTCCGCAACGATAGCGGCGCACCCTCGGCACAATTTAGCATTCCAGGCTATCCGGACGGCGCATTCGAATTGACGGACTGGAGCAGCGGAAAAAAGATTGCGCTCCAAGGCGACAAGATGCGCACCCACATCACGATTCCTTTTGCTTCCGGCGAAACAACTGCGGTGTTTTCAATTCGCCGGACCGATTCTACTCCATAGCAGCTTGGCTACAACTGCAGCAGACTTTTCTCGCCTGGCGAGCGCGCGCGTCAGGACACTTATTGGCGATAGGACCGAAGGATGCATGCAGTTTCGCTGAACTGGCTCGATCTCGTCATCATTGGCGCCTATTTCCTGGTGATTGTGCTGATCGGTCTGCGGCTGCGTGGAGGTACAAATACCTCGGCGGAGTTCTTCCATGCCGGTCGGTCGCTGCCGGCAATTGTGACTGGCATTGCATTCGTTGCAGCCAACTGTGGTGCGCTGGAGGTGATGGGTATTGTCTCCGCGGCGGCGAAGTATGGCGCATGGGCGAACAGTTTTTATTGGGTGGGTGCAATCCCGGCCATGCTGTTTCTTGCGCTGTTCATGATGCCGATTTATTTCCGCAGCAAGGCACTCAGCGTGCCGGAATTTTTGAAGCTGCGGTTTAATGAAAAAACCCGAATCCTGAACGCCGTCTCCTTCGCATCATTGATGATCCTGGTTTCCGGCATCAGCCTGTACGCCATGGCCATCATCCTGCGTGAATTTCTCGGCTGGAGTTTTGCTACCGGAGTTGTGCTGGCAGCAGTATTTGTGCTGCTGTACGTGGTACTCGGTGGCTTGAAGGCCACCATCTATAACGAGGTGCTGCAGTTTGTACTGCTGGTTGGCGGCCTGCTCCCGCTGGCAACATTTATTCTGAAGGATTTTCACGGATTTAGCGGCCTGCGTGCCGCACTGCCGACGGCCATGTCACATACGTGGAAAGGTCTTCCGTTTGTAAGTCCCTCGCAATCGCCGATGGATGTTTTCGGCACCGTGGTTGGCTTGGGCTTTGTGCTCGGCTGCGGATATTGGTGCACAGATTTTCTTCTGATTCAGCGCGCTCTTGCGGCTCGCGACCTGAAGGCATCTGTTGAAACACCCTTGATCGGCGCGGTGACGAAGCTCTTCTTCCCATTGCTGGTTGTACTTCCCGGCCTTGCCGCGGTGGCGCTGTTCCCTTCGAATCTCACAGCGCGATATGACCTGGCACTTCCGGCACTGCTTGCGCACTATTATGGCCACGGATTGCTTGGCCTGGGAGTAACGGCAATGCTGGCAAGTTTCATGTCCGGCATGGCTGGCAACATTACGGCGTTCAATACCGTTTGGACACACGATTTATATCGCGCGCACCTGGTCAAGCACAGACCCGATCGCCACTACCTGAGGGTCGGCCGCATCACCACCGTCGTCGCAACCATCCTGAGCATCGCGACGGCATATATTGTGCTCAGCTTTAACAGCCTGATGGACTATGTGCAATTGTTATTCTCGTTTTTCAATGCGCCGCTGTTCGCAACTTTTCTGCTGGGCATGTTCACCACCTGGGCGACACCGGCCGCAGGGTTCTGGGGCTTGCTCGCAGGAATTTTCGCGGCGTTGCTGCACAACATTCTTTATCGTCTGCACTGGATTCACTACGGCAGCGACATGTCAGCCAATTTTTATGGTGCCATGGCGGGATGGTCAGTATGCTTTCTGACCACGTGCGTCATCAGCCTGTGGACAGCGCGAAAGCCCGCGGAAGAACTGAAGGGCGTGGTCTTCGAGCGACATCCGTCTGGAAGAAAAAACTACGCCTCGCCTGATGCGAACACCGTGGATCATGGCCACAGCAATCGCTGCCATCTGTATTCTTGCTGAATTGGATTTTCCGCTAGCGTGGGCCTTCCGCGCACCTCGGCGCTACGGCCATCTTCGATTCCTACTTAATGTTTGGGCAGACGACGTAGCGCGAGCTTCGCGGCGTTGTAGCCGCACATGCCATGGACGCCTCCACCCGGCGGCGTGGAAGAAGAGCAAAGATAAATTCGCTCGTCTGAGGTTGCATATTGCCGCCACGTCGGGCGAAAAAGAAATTGCCGAAGAGTCGGACGCGCCTCCGCTGATATCTCCACCTACCAGGTTGGCATCCATGGATTGCAGATCTGCCGGAGACGAAGCGCGCCGCGCCAGGATGCAATCGCGAAACCCAGGAGCGAAGCGCTCGATCTGCGCTTCGATTCGCGACAGCATATTGCACGAATGAACTGTTGGGAACGTGACAATAGGCCCATGCAATGTGCTTGCCAGCAGGTGCGCGTGAGAGATCGAATAACGTCGGCTGCGCCAGCAACACGAACGGCCGCTCGGCAATCGCGCCGCTTGCCATTGCGGCTTCTGACGCGGCAATTTCCGCCATGCTTCCGCCCAAGTGCACGGTTGCGGCCCGGAGACAATCCGCCGACTTCCACGGAATCGGCGATGAAAGAGCGTAATCCACTTTGAAAATTCCCGGTCCGTAGCGGAATTCCTCCATGCGCTTGCGATATCCCGGCGACAGCTTTCCTTGTGACAGATGTAACAGCTGACGCGGAGTAATGTCGCAGAGCACGACATCGTATTTGCGAACCTGTTCGAGGTTATCGACGCGAGAGGAGGGAATGATTTTTCCTCCCAGTCTAACCAGATGCGCCGATAATGCATTGGTGATGGCTTGCGCACCTCCTCGAGGAATCGGCCAGCCCACTGCGTGTGCCGCGGCTCCGAGCACCATGCCGAAGGATGCGCTGAGCGGCTCATTGAGGCTCAGAAATGAATGCGCCGCGAGACCGGCGAACAACGCGCGTGTTCGTTCGTTGCGAAATCTACGCCGCGCGACAAAGGTCGCTGGAGCCAGTGCATCCTGCGCGAAATTTGCTAACAGAAATGGGTGGCTCGGAAAGCGCAACAGCGGCTGAAGCACATCTTTCGCAAAGGCAGGCCAATTCTTCGCAAGCGGCGCCATCAGGTTGCACCAGGCGCGGCCATCCTGCTGTAACACTCGTTCCGCATCCTTGAAGTTTCGTTCGAGCGTTACTGCGGTGCCATCGTCAAAAGGATGCGCCAGCGGTGCCGGAGAATAAATCCATTCGAGGCCGTAATCCGTGAGCGGCAAAGAATTGAAGAACGGCGATCCGACGGCCATGGGATGTACGGCAGACCCAAAGTCGTGATGGAATCCTGGAAGCGTCAGCTCCATGGTGCGTGCGCCGCCGCCCGGTTGCGCTTCCGCCTCGAATACATCTACGCGCAGGCCGGCCTGTGCCAGCACAATTGCGGCCGATAACCCGTTGGGACCGGCACCGATGACGCATGCTTTCTTGTGCCGAACGTCACGATCGCGCTTGCCCATACATTGAACTCTACTGCGGAGGAGCCATCATGTCCGGGCCATTTTCTCGCACCATGGCGATTTTCCCGTCCGGACCGATCGTCAATGTGGGAGCATAGGCGCCCAGCAGGAGCCGACGCCACCAGTTTCCAGTGGCGCGCTTCTCGTCGAGGGTCGTGAACCAGTATTGCCACAGCACCGCCCGCACCATGCGTGGTGGATGATTGGGAAATGGATTGCCAGCGAATAGTGACAGCACGGCAGGATCATTCGTCAGCAGCAATACCTCCGTTCGCGGCACAATGGGATATTGCGTCCATGAACCCAGCGATGCGAACCACAAATTCCAATCGAACCTGGGCTGGTAAGGCGCGTAAATGCCCGGTGCCTTGTTGAGAGCCTGCGGCTTGTACTGGAACGGATAGGCGATCCAGTTCTTGCCGTCATCCGATCCCTGAAATTCAATTTCATATCGATTGGGCGTCATCACCGCGAACAACCCATATTCATTGGCTATGCGAAACCGCTCCAAAGCCATCAGCGGCGCGGTTGGCAGCGGAATGCTGCGCCAGAACATCTGCAACATCGGCACCGTTGTCGCGTAGAAAATCCAGCTGAGGATCACTGCGGTGAACGCCAACCCCATGGGTCGAAGCTGACGACGCAAACCCGACGGTTGCACAAAAGCTGGCTCTTCTCGCAACACGCTAATTGGGCTGCCGTCGTTATCGGTCGCGGTCTCGCTGTTGTTTTCAGGGATGGTGAATTGCCAGCGAGCAGGAACGAAGCGCATCAGGAAGCGATCGTCCAGCAGGAGAAATCCCAGGGCCAGCACAATGTAATTCAAAAACGCATAATTGGCCGTAAGAATGACGACGACCTGCCACGGGGTCACGATGAAGAAACAAACGATGCGCCATTTCCGCGGCAAAAACAGCATCCACACCAGCACCAGTTCCATCACCAGCGTCGCCACGACGGTCGAAGCCTGAAACCAATGCGGCAGTTGCTCGACATAATAGCCGATCCATGTTGGCAGCGGACCATTCTGGTAATACTGATCCATCGCCGTCAGGTGACGCCATTGCGGATCACCGCTCGCCAGCTTCACCACACCGGACTCGAAATAAATCCGGAACCACTCCCATAGCAAGAGAAACAAGCTGGCACGCACCGGTGGACTGCTTGTTCCCCAGCCGGGCAACAATCCAGCGGGCGCGAAGAAGAGGCAGATGAATCCTGCCTCCAGCAGCATGCCATCGGACTGATAGCTGGAAAAATCGCCGGCAGCGCTGACGAAGGAGAGAAAGCAGAGGAAACAAATTATCAGATTGACGCGCGGCCATACGTTTGCCGTCACCAATAGCGACGCCACAATGCCGACCCAGCAAATGGCCATCAGCATATGCGAACCGCTGGAAAACCAAAGCAACGTGGGAGCGTACCAGAAGCGAAGCGGACCTAGGCCTCGCTCGACTGCAGAAAGATACTGCTCGGCTGGGAGAATTCCGCGAGGCCCAATCAATCCGCGGATCTGGAAAATCAGGGAATAGAAAGCAGAAAAGTAGATGAGGCCCAGCGCGCGCAGAAAGATCCAGCGCGAAATATGATGGTCGGGCACACCCTGTTCGGAGTCGAACCAACTACGGATTATTCGTACGGGAGCCCAATTCATGAACAAGCGAATTATAGAGCGGATGCCTCAATGCCGACTCGAACGCCGGCAACAGCACAGATGCTCTCGCTTCAGGAAGGCGACTTCAGTCCGGGCGCGCCGGTTCCGCGTCTCTCACTTTGCGCCCAAAAAACACCAGGCCCGCCGTGGCCACCGCAGCTCCAATGCACCAGGAGCAGATGCGCTTATGTTCGGTCACCTGCTTGCGAACATTTCGAATCGCCATGGTCGCATCCCAGGCCAGCTTGCCGCGTAGACAGCCGTCGCACCATCGGTCGCTCCGGAGTTGCCGCCAGCAACAGTCCAAGCGTCACGCCATAACTCGCCAGACCCAGCACACCGTCCGGAATGCCTAGGTGATACGCACCCTTCGACGTGACCACGCGCTTGGAATCGAACAATCGTCCCGGCAGATCCGGCAGGTCTCGAATGATGTGAAGTTGCACCAGCGCCACCGGGGCCAGTGTCGCCATCGCAGCGCAGCAACAGGCAACCGCCATGCCTTTGTGCACGGCGCATACTTTTGCCATGGCGACCGATTTCCCACTTTGATTGTCGACTGCCAACTCAAGCGCCATACGTTCTCCCCTAGGCTTCCTGTTTCTTTTTGTACGCCACCACAATGGCCGTCACCAGCGCGGCGCCACCGGCTGCAAACCATTTATGATGCAGATCCAGGAAGACCTGTGGGCTGAACGAACAAGATTTCTTATCGAACGGACCATGCGCGCTGTGCTTTCCCGGAACATAGTCCCACAAATTATTCGGCCGATTGGGATCATCCGGAACATCCGTTTGCTGCGCTTTGTATCCCGTCTCCCCCAGGTCGCGATCAAGCAAGCCAGGAACAAACATCTGCCCCACGATGGCTTCCACCGTAGGCGAACCCACCCAGTACTCGCGACGCGGCCGATCGACACTGGCAGCATGCACCACCACTTTCGCGGCGACCTCCGGTTGAAAAATCGGTGGCACAGGTTGCGGCTTATCGGGTAGCCGGCTCTTCACCCATGTGAACTGCACCGTATTCATGGCCGGCATCTGCACGACTGTCAGTTGAACATTGCTTTTGTCGTGGTAAAGCTCGCATCGCAGCGAATCTGTAAATCCAATGATGGCGTGCTTCGCGGCGCAATAGGCGGACTGCAGCGGAATGCTGCGCACCGCCAGCGCTGATCCCACCTGGATAATCGTTCCTCGATCTCGCGGCAACATCCGCCGCAGTGCTGCCTGGGTACCATAGACATAACCCAGATAACTGACCTCGGTCACCCGCTTGTACTCTTCCGCCGTCATTTTCTTCACCGGCGAAAATACGGACGCCATGGCGTTGTTGACCCACACATCAATCGGCCCAAAAGCCTCCTCCAGCCGATTGGCTGCATGCTCAATCGACGGAGCATCACTCACATCCAGCGGCAGAACCAGCCCTTCGCCGCCCATTTCCTCGACTTCTTCTCTGCAAGCTTCCAGTGCCTCTCGATTGCGTGCGATCAGCCCAATCCTCGCACCTTGCTTTGCAAATCCATGTGCGATGGCACGGCCCAGTCCTGCAGAAGCGCCGGTAACCATCACCACTTGGTTCCTCTTCATCGTGTATCCCCTTCTCCAGCTTGACGCGCTGGTTCGCGCGTCTCTCGTAAATGTCGCCATTTCTATCGTTTCGCGAGACTTGCATTGGCCAGTCGCGGAATTCCTCGACCGTATGTCCCGGGTGGAGCAAGATCTCTCCGGATGGCTGGCTGCATCATATCCCGATCCCTGCGCGTAAAAATAGATGCCCCTTGGGCAATTAAGTAATCAGCTGTTCGCGCTGCTAATGCTTGAATCGTTAACCCCGGATTGGCGCTGCCCTGCGTGGGCAAAACGCTTCCATCGCACACGAAAAGGTTACTTAAGTCATGCGTCCGGCCGAATTTATCGACCACGGAAGTACGCGGATCGGAACCCATTCGGGCCGCTCCGACTAAATGCGCGTAACGTGACTCCTGCACTACTTCCTGTGCACCGGCAGCATGCATCACCTCCATCACTTTGTTTTTTCCAAACTCGATCAGCTTCTTGTCGTTGTCATGCAGATTGAATGTGACCTTTGCGACCGGTAGACCGAAACGATCTTTCTCTTTCGCCAACTGCACGCGATTTTCCGGCCACGGCAGAATTTCTCCCAACAACGCAATCGATGCCCAGTGGTTGTAGTCCATCATCACTCGACGCAAGCCCCATCCCCATGCGCCTTTCGCGGTCATCATCTGCTTGGCAAATGCGATGGGTAGTGGCCCTACCGTTTGAATCGCAAATCCGCGAGCAAAATCCCGCTTAGGATCGGTCTCGTAAAACTCTTCAGTCAACGCATGCGCTGGCGGAGCTTTATACATTCGTACCAGTTCTTCGAATCGCCCCAGCACCACATTGCCGGCCTGCGCCATTAAATAGCGCCCGACCGTATCGCTCGAATTCGCCAACCCATTCTCATAACCGGGGCATGCGGAATTCAGTAGCAGGCGCGGCGTTTCAATCGCATAACCGGAAACGATGACCGCTTTCGCTTTTTGAAAATGCTCTTTGCCGCTTCGCGTCAAAATAACTCACTCCAGTGGCGCGATTCTCCTTGTTGACGTGAATGCGGCTGACCATGCAGTTGTCACGAATCTCCGCGCCATTTTTCAACGCGTCGGGAACGTGGGTGATTAGCGTGCTCGCCTTCGCGCCGACTTTGCATGCCTGAATACAGAAGCCACGATAGATGCAGTGCTGGCGATCGCCGTGCGAACCGGAAAGAATCGCCACCGGTCCGCCGATGCTGACTCCAATGCCAAGGCGTGTGCAGCCTTTGATGAGAACATTGCCCACGCCGCCCATCGGATGAGGGCCGTAGGCGTATCCGTGCGGGTCACCCCATGGATAATAGGCGGGGCCTGCGACCGGCATCTCTAGTTCTAGCTGTTCGTAGTAGGGTTTTAACTCCTCATACGTCATCGGCCAGTCAATGCCGACGCCGTCTTCCGAGTGAATACGGAAATCCGAAGGATGCAGGCGAGGCGTGAAGGCTGCCCAATGTACGGACCCCCCGCCAACGCCACGACCGCAATTATTCGCGCCGAGTGCCAGCGGATGTTCGCCGCCGGTGATGCGCAAATCTTCCCAGTAGAGATTGTGCGAACCCGCTTCGTCGCTGACCCAGTCGCGCTCCGTATTCCAGAACGGTCCCGCTTCCAGGCCCAACACTCGAAAACCGGCGCGCGATAGGCGCTGCAGCAATACGCCGCCCGCCGAACCCACGCCGACGATGACATAGTCGACTTCTTCTTCGCCGAAGCGCCGCATCGGTACGTCAATCTTTTGGATTGGACCCAGTGCATGACCGTCGCCATTGCGTTCGTTCAACACATCTTTCTTCCACCAGTCGCGAAGCAACGGCGTCAATGCGTACCTCCCTGACCGGGGGTGCCAAGATGCTTATCATGACCGCCAATCCTCTCAGAGACATCGGAGACAGAATCCTCTGGCGCCAGCCAGGCATAGCGTTGTTCGTCCACCTCCCACGGCTCTGGTTCGCCATGCTCCAGCCGCATGTACGCGCGCGGATAGGCAGGGCCGCCAAAGCCGATTTCATCCCACGCGTAGGGATGCGAGTAATACGCTTCGGCCGCATCCTGCACCAGCAGCATCCAGAAACGATGCACCGGCATGCGCTTCCAGATTTCATGAGCACCCTCAGGCTTACCATCATGCAACGTCTTGAGCAGTTTGTCCTGCTCCAGCGGCGTTAAGTCGAGAAATCCTCGCCCGTCTTTCACCTTTGCGATTTCCTCAATGGCCTGCATTCCTAGTCGATATGCTTCTTGATCGGGCGGCATGCTTTCGTAGCGGTAGCCGTCGAGCCGATTGTTGTACAGGCGATCATCCACGGCGGGCACAATGGGAATTCGATATTGTTCTGACCGATCGCTCTGCGGCAGAATGTGCTCGAAGATCGCTTCGATCAGCGGAGCTTCCTTCGCGGTAAAGAATCGCAGCTTCTGCCAGCGACTCACTCGTTCCAGCACGGTCTTGCGGGTCGCTTCATCCCATTGTGCCTGCTGATCCAAGGTAGAGAATCCCGGATAGTATCCCGGCTGACCACCACGATGCGACTTCATGGTTCTCTCCGAAACAAGCTGGCCAGCAGCCCGAGCATGCCGCAGGCACTGAAGAGCAGCGGCGCCAAAAGCGGCGGACCATACATGATGTTGTAGAGAAGATGTTTTCTGCCGCCAGGTCGCCGCAAGACGCCACGCGCGTGATAGAAAAATCCGACCCCGCCATCGAGTACGGCGGCAGCGGAGAGCGCCGGCAGCCAGGTCTGCGCCGCTTTGCGATTTCGCAGCGACACGATTCCGGCGGTCATCACCATCGGCGCCAACAGAACCGGTGTCCACTGCGCTTTATAGCGGAAATTATTTTTATAGTGAGAATAGAAAGCTTCAAAGCCACTGAAGAATGCCGCGAACACTGTCGCAGTTGCCATGTGTTTCTGAAAACGTCCCTCGCGCAGATCCTGAGAAAAACTGATTGTTTCCGGCTTGGAGATTTTCGCCGAAGGCAAAGCCGCCGCCCAATGTTTTTCATGCGCCGCGCGCGGGAACCAGGCAACATCATCGGCCGGACTGTCCTGCTCGTTTTCGCGGCGAAGATAAGAAGCAATCAATCCCAAATAGGCGCTGATCCCGAACAGCAACGGCGCAAAAACCGGCGGCCCCATCACCATATTGGTCATAGGAAATCGCCAGCCGCCGGGTTTGCGAGCAATCCCGCGAAGATGAAAATAAAACCCGATCAAACCATCCGCGAGAGTCAGTGCAGCGATAGGACGCAAGACCCGCCGGGCCGCCCGTCCGCTAAGGAATCCGGCCACGCCGCCTGCACATAACAGTAAGCTGAGCGCGACTGGGGTGTACATCACTCGACGACTGTAGCTGCCGCGATAATGTTCGTATCCGACCTCCAGCCCTGTCATCAGGCTGGACGCGCCGGCCAGCAACGACAAGCTCCGCTGAAATCTGCCCTCGCGAATATGCTCGTCCATAGAGGCGGCGGTGCCCTCCATTTCTCCAACTACAGTGCCCGCCGAAGAGTCATCGTCCCCGTCAATCTCGACCGACCGCAGAAATTCCGAGCGTTTCGTTATTGCCTTATCCATCCTCATCCGTCCAGGCTCGTTGCAATGGCCATCGTCGCAAAACGCCGACCTTGCTAGACCACTTCGCGCACTTTATCTTCCAGGATTGTCTTGATGATTTTGTTTCGATGTTTCTCGCCCTTTATCAAGGCTTCCGCGAAATTGCGTGCCTGCTTGGTGGAGATATTTCCGGGCAGTGGTGGTTCGTTTGGATCGACGACGCACTGAACGACCGCAGGACCCTTATCATGTAGCGCCCGACGCAACACGGTCTCCGCCTGGTCCGGTTGCTCCAGCGTGTAACCGGCGACGCCGCAGGCTTCCGCCACTTTCGCGAAGTCGATAGGATGCAGATCGACGCCAAACTCCGGATTTGCATCCTCCACCATCTGCTCCCACTTGATTTGCCCCAGCACATTGTTCTTAATGACGATGACCTTCACATTCAACTTGTATTTCGCAAGCGTGGCCAGCTCACCCATCAACATCGTCAGGCCGCCGTCCCCAACCACACAGACGACTTGGCGTCCCGGATACGCTACCGCTGCCCCGATGCTGTACGGCAAACCATTCGCCATGGTTGCCAGCGAGCCGGACAAAGAAAACTTCATTTCGCCACGCATCTCGATATATCGCGCTGCCCAGGTGGCAATCGTGCCACTATCGGAGGAGACAATGGCGTCGTCATTCAGCAGCCGGTTCAGTGTGTACGTCACCACCTGCGGCTTCATCGGCATATCCATCCGCGTGCCGCGCTTCTCCATGACATCGTTCCAACTCTTCATGCGGTCTTGATAATCTTCGAGGAATCCACGCCGTTTCTTCCGTTTCAACAGGGGGAACAGCGCCGCCAGCGTGGCTTTGGCATCGCCCGCCAGCTCCACATCCACGGGATGTCGCAGCCCCATGCGCGCCGGATCAATGTCAATCTGCACGCACTTGGCATTGCCTGGCTTCGGTAGAAATTCCATGTACGGAAAACTTGTGCCAACCATCAACAGCGTGTCGCATTCTTCCATGGCTTCCTGCGACGGTGCGGTGCCCAGCAAACCAATTCCTCCAAGAGCCAACGGGTGGCGATCTGGGATGACACCTTTGCCGAGCAGAGCCTTCACGATCGGCGCGCCCAGCGTTTCCGCCACTTGAATCACTAGTTCGCGCGCGCCCAACGCTCCCGCGCCGACCAGTATCACCACGCGACTACCATCGTTCAAGATCTCAGCGCCCTGCTCGAGAGATGTGTGCGTCGGGGTTGGATAAGACGGACGAAACCGATTCTCGCTATGGTTTTTTACGTTCGCGTCGGAGCGCTTCTGGTTGGTGGCGGGCCATTCCTGAATGTCTTTTGGAATCGTGATGTGCGCCACACCGCGACGAGCGAAAGCGGTACGAATCGCCTCGTCCACCACCGACGTCAAGTGGGCTGGACCCATGATTCGCTCGTTGTATACAGAGACATCCATGAACAATTTGTCCAGGTCGACGTCCTGCTGATAGTGGGTACCGATCAAATCATGAAAGGTGTGACCCGTAATAGCAAGCACTGGATGCCCGTCGCACTTGGCGTCATACAAGCCGTTCAATAAGTGAATTCCACCAGGGCCCGATGTCGCCAGGCAAACGCCGAGGCGACCGGTATATTTCGCATAGCCCAGGGCCGCGAAGGCCGCGGCTTCTTCATGCCGCACCTGGATGAATTTCAATTTCTCCTGGTGCGTCCTCAACCCTTCAAATAATCCGTCAACGCCATCGCCAGGGAAGCCGAAGATTGTATCCACACCCCAGGAAATCAGGCGCTCAAACAGCACATCTGCAACTTGTTGGCTCATGGAATCACTTCCTCTTCGGTTTCGCAGTGGGGCGATGGAACCTCGTTCGCATCGCGGAATGTCGGAATGAGATGGGCAGAAACAGACGCACGGGACGCTGTCAAAACACACATCGAACAAAACCTTGCCACATTCAGTTAGAGGACAGATTCAAGAAGCGGGATGTATCAGCGCGCGTTCGCAGAGAAAATCCGCTTTGACACAACTCCGGGAACGCGCGGCGAATCTCCTTCTACGTGGAATCCATTTCGAGCAGCTCTGTTCGCGTCTATACCGTCCCCACCGATGCGCCGGAAGCAGATGGCACCTTTTCCTGGAACTCAACCACGATGGTCCTGGTAGAACTCGTGGTCGGCGATGTTCGCGGCATCGGATACACCTATGCCGACGCGGCAACAGCGAAGGTCGCGCAGCATTTACTCCGTACAATCATCGACTCTGCCGATCCATTTCAACATCCGGCACTGTGGATGAAGATGCAGCAATCTGTGCGCAACCTCGGCAATCGTGGAATCGCCGCCATGGCCATCTCCGCGATCGATGTTGCACTGTGGGACCTGCGTGCCAAACTGCTGCATGTCTCACTGGTTCAACTTCTCGGAGCCGCGCGAGAATCGATCGCAGCCTATGGCAGTGGCGGATTCACCTCCTACGATGATCGCCAATTGCAGTCGCAACTCGGTGGATGGGCTGAGAAAGGTTTTCCTTTCGTCAAGATGAAAGTCGGGACGCATCCGGAAGATGATCCTAGACGCGTCCAAGTCGCCCGAAGAGCCATCGGTGAGAATGTGCAGCTATTCGTCGACGCCAACGGCGCGTATACGGCAAAGCAGGCGATTCATCTCGCCGAAGCATTTCATGCCTCCAACGTAACCTGGTTTGAAGAGCCCGTGAGCTCCGATGACCTTGCCGGTCTTTATTTCGTTCGCAGCCATGTCCCAGCACCCATGGAAGTAGCGGCCGGTGAGTACGGCTACACCGTTCCCTACTTTGAAAACATGTTGGCGGCGAAAAGTGTGGACGTGCAGCAAGCTGATGCCACGCGAGCCCAGGGGATCACTGGATTCTTGGCTGCGGCCGCGGTCTGTGACGCTCATCAGATCGCTCTGTCCGCACATTGCGCCCCTAGTATCCATATGCACGCCTGTTGCGCTGTTCCCCGCGCGCGTCACCTGGAGTTCTTCCACGATCACGCTCGCATTGAGCGAATGTTTTTCGATGGATTCTGCGAGCCGCGCCAGGGCCACATGTTTCCCGACTGGTCTCGCCCCGGTTTGGGGTTGGAGCTGAAAGAAACAGAAGCCGGGAAGTTTCTCGTCGAACAGGTATCCTGATTTTGCTTCGATCTGCCGCCGCAAGTTTTCGCCAGCTTGAACCCGGCCGCATCCGTCACTCCGCGCAAAACAAGATCGCTCTAGGAGGAACGCTTGAATGAAACTTCAGGGTAAAGTTGCCATCGTCACCGGCGCAGCCACGGGCATCGGCAAAGCCATCGCTACTGGAATGGCTGCGGAGGGAGCTGCGGTCGTCATCGACTACGTTGGATCGCCTGATCTGGCGAACGCTGTTGTCAGCACGATACGTGGCAAAGGTAGCAATGCGATGGCGATTGAAGCCGATGTTTCCAATCCGGATCAGGTGAACGCGTTAGTTGCGCAGACCATCAAGACCATGGGGCGGCTTGATATTTTCGTGAATAACGCCGGCATGGAATCGAAACATCCATTCACGGATTATCCGTTCGAATTATGGCAGAAAGTGATTGCGGTGGATCTGACGGGGCCGTTCCTATGTGCGCAGGCAGCGGCCAAAGCAATGATCCAGCAAGGAAGCGGCGGCCGCATCATCAACATTTCATCCGTGCATGAGGACCTGCCGATGCCGACCAATGCTCCGTATTGCGCGGCTAAAGGTGGCCTCCGCATGCTGATGCGAACCATTGCTGTCGAGTTAGCGCAGTACAAAATCACGGTGAACAATATCGCGCCAGGCGCCGTTTATACGCCAATCGATGCGGATGTGGAGGCGAACAAGATGATTGAGTCCAAACTGATGGCGGAGATACCGCTGGGCCGGTGGGGCAAACCAGAAGAGGTTGCGGACCTGGCCATTTTTCTCGCTTCCGATGCCGCCGCGTATTGCACTGGCAGTACCTTCTTCATCGACGGCGGAATGTCGCGCCAGTCCGGCAGCTTGTAGCGAGGTACTTTTCGCGCCGGAATCTTCGGCACACCCTATCACCTAGACCTTAATCGTCGAGCGCAACTCTGGCTGAGCTCCGTCCGCCATATGAATTGACGGATTATTTCGGAGGATATCCATCACTGCCGTCACCATGCGATCATCCATGGCCGACCCCTGCCGCAATGGCACCGGATAGTGGACGACGATTTCCAGCCCGGTCGCGATCAGGCGAAGGCGCGTATAGGGCTTGGGAGCTTCGATATGCACCCCGAGTGACTGTTCCAGTCCTGAATGCTGACGCTCCAGAGCCGGTTTATATTCCGCATACAGCGTATTTGCGCTTGCCAGCAATTCTTTTTCCGCGAGCGCCACGTCGCTGTCGGCGCGCATCGGAAATCCAATTTCGCGCCACATGTATTCCGTGCCCGGAAATTGTTTAAACAGTGGACTGGTCTGAAACAGGACAGAATTGGGAAACACGATGATGCGGCCCGTGGGTGTCAACTCAATGCCGCTCCCCGCTAACTCCATCAGGTAAAAACGAACCAGGCCGATGTCAACCACATCTCCGGTTACGCTGTTGGCGCCGTTATACACCACGGTCACTCGATCGCCGACGCGAACCCCATAGCGCCCTACCAGGAAGAAATATGCAGCCACCGACAAAATGACGGTCTGCAACGCCACGGCAACGCCGGCAGTAATCAAGCCCGCATAGGTGGCAAGCGAACTGAAATCGCTGACAAATCCCAGCAAGACGACAACGAACATGCAGAAGCCGGTAATGACTCTGCGAAGTACAAGAAACTGGCGACGACGGCGAGCATCGCGGATGTAGCGGAACGTAGCTCGCCGCCATAATTCTGAGAACAGCCAGATCAGCCCGAGCGCGATCAGCAACGTTGCAACTCGCAGCAATACAGAACGCAGAATCTGGCCGTATTCGTGATCAACAGAGTCATGCAACTGCTTCAGATTCGTCTGGCTCTGATCCATCAGAATCAGTTCCTGGCTCAGAGGTATTGTCGCGTCAGAGATCTGCTTGAAATGCAGGACCAATTGGGCGGTCGCGCGCTGTCGCTGCTGTGGCGTTTGTTGCGAAGCAGTTGCGTTGGCGGCTGCTGCAGCGGGAGTCTGTGAAGCGGTCGAACCCGGTTCACCATTGTTCGGGGTGGGAGCTGCGCCCTGGTTGCCGCCATTGGCTGGAGCCGAAGTGGCGGACGGAGCATTGTTTTGGAGTTCAACCTGACCCTGCTGCAGGGTGGAGCGCAATGCGGCCAGCAGTGGCGCTCGCAGATGCTCAGTAGCCGTCTGCAGTTGTGTCGTCTGATTCTTCAACTGATCCAGCGAATGCAGACTGCTGACCAAATGGATCATCTGGCTCATCTGCCCGACAAGCCCTTCGCTGCGTGCACCGCCGAATGTGGGTAATTGGATTTGCGCTGGTGCGGGAGAAGTCTTCGCCGGCGATTTGCTGGTTGTCGATTCCGCGGGAATGGCAGCGGTGGGAACTGTCCGCTGCAATGCGCGAATTTTCGTAGTCAGTTCCGAAGCAACTCCGTTGGCCGCGTCGGTCGCATTTACGAACGAGGCTAACTGCTGCAAATTGCCTTGCAGCGCCTGCGCCAAGGCGATCTGCCCCTGTACCGTATCTCGCTGCGATTGCAGCGCGGGTCGATCCTTTGGGTGCGCTGTGGGAATCTCTTTGTTGATCTCGTCCAGTTGCGCATTCAAACCCTGCAGCTTCTCATCGACGTTTTGCTGCAACTTTAGAAGGTTCTGCGAATCCACAGCGCCCGGTGCGCTTTCCGGTGTCGGCGCCGGCTTACTCGTGGATTCCGCAAGCAGCGCGGCCTGCGCCAGTGCGGACTTGAACTCCAGGTTCACAACTTTGCGAGCGATATCCTGGCCGTTTTCAACAAATAGTTCATCCCCGGGCACAACCGCATACGCGTCTGCGCCACCCCACAAACGGGACCACTGCAACACATGATTGACGTGGTCCAACACCAGGATTTCGTTATTCGGTGCGATCGCTGGAGACGTGGTTTGATTCGGCGCGGTGGCATGGGACGAAGTTGCAACCGGCGCGGAAGCTGCCGGCACTGCGGTTTGGCCGTCGGCCGTAATCAAGCCCAGCAGGGCAAATGCGCCGAGGGAAAGAACGAGCGCACGCAATCGGTTGGGTAGAACCCGCATACAATCTCCAAAAAATTGAAAGTCTATATCGCTTATGATGCGCGATGACTATGGGCAGAAAGGCATGAGGCAGAGAATTACTTTCGCCACTCGCTATTTTTCACGGGACACAACGAAATCGGGCACCCACAATAATGCCCGTTTGAACTCAGAGTCCGGCAACCCGGAAAGATTGCCTCGTGCTGCCTCGGCGTGCGCGTCCGCCACTTGAATGGCGTAATCGAGCGAGCCATTGCGATGCAGGATGTCAAGAATACGTTCATGTCGAACGCGCTCAAAACCTTGGTCTTCAATCACCGCCAGAATATCGGCGCGCTCCTCCGGTGTGCCATGCTCCAATGCATGCACCACGGCCAGGGTCGCTTTGCCTTCACGCAGATCGCTCGCGGTCGGCTTACCCAGGACGGCTTCGCTGGCGGTCAAATCCAAAACGTCATCGACGATTTGAAAAGCCAGACCGACATTGCGCCCGTAATCTCCCAACGCTTCTTCCATGGCTTGCGGAGCATCGGCCAGCACACATCCCAGTTGCATCGACACGCGAAACAGGCATGCCGTCTTGCGATAAATCAGCTCAAAATAGTCATGCTCGGTCAACGCAGTGCCGAGACTTTCCATCTGCAGCAATTCACCTTCAACCATTTGTTGCGTCAGGCCGATCAACAAATCGAGGATGCGAAAATTGCGCTCCTCGAGTGCTACGCGGAAGGCCTGCATATACAGCCAGTCCCCGGCCAGCACACATTTGGAGTTGCCCCACTGAGTATTGGCGGAGGGGCGACCGCGGCGAATATCGGCCACGTCGATAATGTCGTCATGCACCAGCGTGGCGGTGTGAATCATCTCGATCACCGCACCCAGGCGAACACTGCTGTTGCCGTTGTAACTCAGCGCCTTTGCCGCCAGCAGCAGCAACGCCGGACGAATCCGTTTGCCGCCGCCTTCGCGCAGGTACCCGGCAATCTCCGTGATGGAATCGACCTCCGACGCAGACAGGCGCTCGAATTCCTGCTCCACCGCGATCAGTTCATCGCGCAGCAGGTCGAACACTTCTTTCGCCGTCGTAATGGCCGTTGTGCTCAAACGCTTTCCATCCTCGCTTCCCTGCTGGCGCCCAGATTCGCCGAATACCTCAACGATAAGGATGCAGCCGCGGACTCCACCGGCTAACTAATTGGAACGATAATTCGTAAACTGCAGATCGATCCCAAAGTCATGTTTCTTCAACATTGCAATCATATCCTGCAGGGTGTCCCGATCCTTGCTGCTAACCCTTACCGTGTCCGATTGAATGGTCGCCTGCGCCTTGCTCTTCGAGTCCTTGATCAGCTTGACGATCTCTTTTGCCTTCTCGATCGCAATCCCCTGCTGCAGGGTTATCTTCTGGCGAACACTGGAGTTGGAGGCCGGCTCAATCTTCCCGTAGGTCAACGCCTTCAGCGAAACGCCACGCTTGGCCAGCTTTTGTTGCAAGATCTCCGTGACCGCTTTCAGCTTGTACTCATCGCTGGAGGCCAGCTGGATTGCCTCTTCCCCCTCCAACTTGATTTCAGAATGCGTGTCCTTCAAATCGAATCGAGTCCGAATCTCCTTGGAGGCCTGGTCGACCGCATTCAACACTTCTTGCGCATCCACTTTGCTGACAATATCGAACGAATTCTCTGTAGCCATACTTGCCTATCCTTACTGATTTCAATTCTCTACTTGAAGCCCAATCTCTGTCCCGGCTTCCCTCGCCGGCATCCTAATGGATCGCGACAGGTGAAAAAACCGATAGAAGTTTTCCGTCGTCGTCAAAGCCATGGTCTCATAGTCCGAGCCGCGAACCTCCGCCAGTTGCCCGGCCACCCGCTGCACCATGGCAGGTTCGTTCCGTTTGCCGCGATTGGGTACCGGCGCCAGAAAGGGCGCATCCGTCTCAATCAATATGCGGTCTGCGGGTAATTTCGCCGCCACGTTCCGGATGGGCTGTGCCTTGGGAAAGGTAATATTGCCAGCGAAGGAAACGAGAAAGTTCATGTCCATAGCTTGCTTTGCGTGCCCGTACTCCCCGGCAAAACAGTGCAGCACCCCGCCTAGACCGGTCGCGCGCCAATGCTCATCGAGAAGCGCCAAAGCATCATCCCAGGCGTTGGTGCTGTCCGCAGAGGCGCGGCAATGAATCAGGATTGGCAATTTGTGCGCCGCGGCAATCTTCATTTGACCCACGAAAACGCGCTGCTGCACCTCCCGCGGCGAATGGTCATAGAAATAATCCAGGCCAATCTCGCCGACCGCCACCACTTCCGCCTCACCCGCTAAAGCATCCAGCTTGCCCAGGGCTTTCTCATCGGCCAGGTTCGCCTCGTGGGGATGAATTCCCGCGCTGACGACGATCTGCGGCATATCCGCCCTGGAACGATACTCGCGGCTTAAATCGAGGGCGGCGTGCATGGTGTCCGGACCTTCGCCGATCCCGACTGCCAGAATCGTTTCCACTCCAGCTTCGTGGGCGCGCACCAGCATCGCCTCGCGGTCTTCCGCGTAGCGGTCACTGTCTAAATGTGCGTGCGAGTCGACTAACATGGGGAGTTCCTAACCTATTTCAGCCGCGCACCGATTTCTACATCTTCCAAAAATCCGGCAAGGACCGGCTTGCCTTTTTCTCCGAGCGAAGCGGCGACGATCATGCCATTCGATTCCAGGCCGCGCAGTTTTCGTGGCGCCAGATTTGCCACGATCACGACCTTGCGTCCAATCAGGCTTTCCGGGGTGTAGGCCTCGGCGATTCCAGCGAGAATTTGACGCTGCTCATAACCCAGGTCAACTTCAAGGCGCAGCAAGCGATCCGCTTTCGGCACTCGTTCTGCCACACGAATGATGGCCACGCGCAGGTCAACTTTGGCAAAATCTTCAATGCCGATTTTTGGCTCCGGAGGCACCGCGGGGGTCACGGGCTCTACGAGCGGTTGCGGCGGAGGGAGCGGATCGGAAACTGCGCTCACGGGACTCACCTGCTGGTTGGCAGCGGCTTGTTGCGCGACGGCATCCGCTTCCTGCTGAGGAGACAGCCCGGTTGCGGAGAACGGCTCAGGCACATGCGGAGGCGGCGGTTGCTCCGCTTGCCCCGATATTTTGCTATTGGGAACGGGCTCCTGGTCCGCAGCTGCGGATTGTTCCTCCCCAGCCGCTGCGGCGACACGATCCTCTTCCATGTTCTTCATACGCTCTATCGCTTCCTTTTCTGCGCGGGGAAATATGGAACCCAGCTCGCCAAGCTTGGTGCCCGGCGCGAGCCCTCCCCACTTCAAATCCTTCAAATCCGCCTGGATGATATCGCCCAGTCCAAGCTGCTTCCACACTTTCGTTGCCGCTTCCGGAATCACCGGATAGACGAGTGCGGTGATGATGCGAATCGACTCCGCCGCGGTATATAAGATGCCGGCTAGCTTGGCGCGGCTCTCCGCAACTTCCTTGGCCGCAACTTTCCACGGAGCCTGCGCCGTAATGTAGCTGTCGACAGCAGCAATCGCAGTCCAGGCATTTTCCAAAGCGCGCGAGAAATCGAATTGCTCCAGCCGCTGATCGAACTGCTCCGTCTGCTGCCCCAGAATGGCCCGAATGCCGCTGTCCGCCGCCGCACCGTCCGGCACGACGCCATCAAAATACTTCACGATCATCGCTAGGGTGCGGCTGACCAGGTTGCCATATCCATTCGCCAGGTCGGCGTTATACCGCTGCACCAGCGCGTCGAAGCTGAAACTGCCATCCTGCCCAAACGTCACTTCGCGCAGCAGGAAATAGCGCAGCGCATCCGCTCCCAGTACATCCAGCACAGTCTCTGCACGCACAATGTTGCCACGCGACTTCGACATCTTTGACTGCTCAAACAGCAGCCATCCATGCGCCACCACGCTCTTCGGCAACGGCAGTTCTGCGGCCATCAAAAATGCCGGCCAATAGACGCAATGGAAGCGGCTGATCTCCTTGCCGATCAGGTGCACGTCCGCGGGCCAATATTTATTGAAGTTCGCGCAGTCCTCGCTGCCGTAGCCAAGCGCGGTAATGTAGTTGGCCAGCGCGTCCATCCATACATAGATAACGTGCTTCTCGTCGCCGAGGACAGGGATGCCCCAGTTGAAACTGGTGCGGCTGATCGACAAGTCGCGCAGACCTCCCTGCACAAAGGCCACAACTTCGTTGCGTCGCGCTTCCGGCCGGATAAAGTCGGGATGCTGCTCGTAATACTCCAGCAGCTTGCGTTCGAATGCGGACAGCTTGAAGAAATAATTCTCTTCGCTCACCGTCTCCGTAATGCGCCCGCAGTCCGGGCACGGCGTTCCCGGCGAACCTTCCACGTATAACTCATCCCATACGCAGTACTGGCCGGAGTAGGTGCCCTTGTAGATGAAGCCGCGCTTCTGTAGTTCGGAAAATAAATGCTGCACGCCGCGCTTATGCCGTGGCTCGGTGGTGCGGATGTAGTCGTCGTAGGTGAGGCCCATGCGGTCCCACAGGCCGCGAAACTCGCTCGACACCTCCGCCGCAAATTCCTGCGGAGTTTTCCCGGCCTTGGCCGCCGACCGCTCAATCTTCTGGCCATGCTCGTCTGTACCGGTCAAAAACAGCACATCGAAGCCTCGCATGCGCTTCCAGCGCGCGATGGCGTCCGCTGCCACCGTTGTGTACGTGTGGCCAAGATGCGGCCGGGCATTCACGTAGTAGATAGGCGTGGTGAGGTAATACGGCGGGTTCGTATCCTGCTTTTTTTCCTGGATTGGCATGAAATAGGCGTTCATCGCTCGCGCAAAAGGCTGGAGAGCGAGTCAACTTCATCTTATAACGTTTTGCCGCTGCGACTTGCGTCGACGGTCACCGACAACCATGCGCACTTCATGGCAAACGCTGCAGCGAATGCCACCGCGACGAGTTGTTACAGCGGTCTCTGCTAAAATTTGCTCTAACTCATCGAATCGCTACCAGGTCGCCGCGGCGGCCCAGCGCCCACGGACGACTCTTGTGTATCGCACTTATCGACAAATTTTGTTTGAGCGTTTTCGCGCCGTCCTGCTGGAAAAGTTCGAGGTAGAAATTCCTCGCCTCACGGTAGAAGAGCCTCCCAAGGTAGAGATGGGCGACTATGCCCTGCCGATCGCCTTTGAGTTAGCGCGTACGCTGCGCAAAGCGCCACGCAAAATCGCAGAGGAACTGGTAGCCGCCATTGGCAGCGTACCGGGATTTACGGGATTTGAGGTTGCCGGGGCGGGGTATATCAATTGCCGGCTTGATCGAAACCTGGCGGCGCACGCACTGGCATCGCAGATGGAAAGCCTGCCGCAGGAGCAGGAATTTATTCTGGTGGAACACACCAGCATCAATCCCAATAAAGCCGCGCACGTGGGCCACCTGCGCAATTCCATCCTGGGCGACACGCTTGTTCGCATGCTGCGCGCTGCCAATTATCAGGTGGGCGTGCAGAACTACATCGACAACACCGGCGTTCAGGTGGCGGATGTGGTGGTCGCCCTAACGCATTTGCGCGGCATGGATCTGGCCGGGGTGGAACGCTGGATCGGCGACCTTGCGGCGCGTGGCGAACGCATCGACTTCGCATGCTGGGACGTGTACGCCCATGTTTCGCAGTGGTATGACGCCGAGGAAAGCGATAAGCAAGCGCGCAAACAAGTTCGTCTGGATACGCTGCATGCTCTGGAAGCAGGCGGGAATGAGACCGCCGCCATTGCTGATCTAGTGTCCACCGCGATCTTGCGACGCCATCTTGAAACCATGATGCGGCTTGGCATTGAATACCAATTTCTGCCGCGCGAAAGTGAGATCCTCCATCTGCATTTTTGGAATGCCGCATTCAGGTTGATGAAAGAAAAAGGCGTCCTCTACGAGGAGACAGAAGGCAAGAATACCGGCTGCTGGGTGATGCGTCGCGCAGGAACCGCAGGTGCGGACGGCGAAAATCCCGATGAAGAAGCCAAGGTGATTGTGCGCTCCAATGGCACCGTCGGCTACGTCGGCAAAGACATCGCGTATCACCTGTGGAAGTTCAACAAGCTTGGCCTCGACTTCGGCTATCACCTGTTCCATATCTATCCCGACGGCGATCGCTGCTGGATCTCCTCCGAGCACAACGACGAGCCTGCATCCGGATTGCCGCATTTCGGACACGCGGATGCCATCTATAACGTCATCGACGCGCGCCAGGCCGATCCGCAGAACAACGTGATCGAGGCATTGCGCGGCATGGGTTTCACCAAAGAGGCCGACAACTATCATCACTTCTCGTATGAAATGGTGGCTCTGACTCCGCGCTGCGCCATGGATCTTGGCTACGTGCTTTCCGAAGAGGATCAGGGCCGCGCCTACATTGAAGTCTCCGGGCGCAAGGGCTTCGGCGTGAAGGCCGATGACCTGATCGACAAGCTGATCGCTTCTGCGCTGGCGGAAGTGAACGCGCGCCATCCCGACTTAAGCGAAGATGAGCGCCAAGACATCGCCCGCAAAATTGCCGTCGGCGCACTGCGCTATTACATGCTTCGCTACACCCGCAACACCGTGATCGCGTTTGATTTTCAGGATGCGCTCAGCTTTGAGGGCGAGACCGGACCCTACGCGCAATACGCCGTGGTCCGTGCCGCCAACATTTTTCGCAAAGCGGGCATTACGGCGGAAGAGTCGCTGCAACAATTCGATCCCATCGACGCCGCAATCTATTTCACTGGCGAAGACGGCGACAGCCTGTGGGAGCTTTGGCTGCTGACGTCGAAGTCCGTGCACGTGCTGGAGCGCTCGATTCAGACGACCGAGCCGGCTTACCTGGCGAAGTACGCGTTTCAACTGGCGCAGCAATTCAGCAACTTCTACCATCGCCATCACATTTTGACGGAGAGCGATCCCGCGCGGAAAGGATTATTGCTGGCAACCGCCGCCGTTGCCCAAAGAGAGCTGTTGCGTACCCTTGCCTGGATGGGCATCGAAGCACCGGATGTGATGTGACCCGACCAAGAGGGGCGCCACAGCGAACTAAGTAATTAATCAGTTCGAGCCGTATACTGGCTTTATGAAACAAAAAACGAAACAGAAGACGACACCCATCTCCGCGCTCACAGCTCGCACCCAGTTAGGGCAGATCATGCAACGCGCGACAGAACGCCGCGAGCGATTCCTGGTGGGACGCCGGGGACAACCTGCCGTGATCATTATGAGTGTTGAGGATTACGTCGACGCGATGGCCCCAGCGCCGGGCTGGCTCGAGGCCGCGTGGCGAGAGGCCGAAGCCGGTGGAACGGATGCTTTGACGACAAGAGAAATTGACCGCGAAGTGAAGGCATACCGGCAGACGAAGCGGCAGCGGTCGGCGTGAGCGACAGTTTGCTTCGGGTAATTCTAGACACCAACATTGTTGGTGTCCGCCGTTCTGACGCGGGCCGGTCTGGAGTCGCAAATTCTTCGATTCGCGTTGAACGGAGAACTTAGCCTCTATGTTTCTCCACCAATTCTTCGGGAGTATGCCGAGGTTCTCGCGCGACCTAAATTCCGCTTCACTAAAAGTGTGCAGCAACAAATCGTTGAAGGGATTCAACGTGCGGCCATCAAGGTTGCGCCCAAGCCGCACATTCAGGCTTGCTCTGATCCAGAGGACAACATGTTCCTGGAATGCTCAGAGGCGGCCCGCGCAGACTACCTGATAAGCGGCAACCTGCGCCATGGAAGTCAACTCGCGTGGTTTCGAGTCGCCAATTTCTCGCTGCTATGTAGGACATCTTTAAATTTTTTCGTAGCTTCGCACCCACTCCACAATGCTGCGGACGGCCACGCCGGACGGGCCTTTCGAAATCCACGGCTTTGGGTCATCGACCCAGGCGACGCCGGCAATGTCGAGATGCAGCCACGGCGTCTCATCGACAAACTCTTTCAGGAACATGGCGGCCGTGATTGCGCCACCGTAGCGGCTGCCGCCCGTGTTCGTAATATCGCCAATGTGAGAGACGATCATCTCGCGATATTCATCTTCGACCGGCAGACGCCAGAATCTTTCTCCGGAAATCGTCAGCGCCTTCTTGAAATGCTCGTAGCTGTCTTCATCGTTGGCGAAGACGCCGGCATTCACTGTCCCCAGCGCCACCACGCAGGCTCCGGTCAGCGTCGCGGCATCGATCAAATGCGTCGCGCCTAACTGCTTCGCGTAATGCAGACCATCGGCCAGCACCATGCGACCTTCCGCGTCGGTGTTCAGCACCTCAATCGCCTTGCCGGACATGGCAATCGTCACGTCTCCCGGCTTGTACGCCTTGCCAGAAGGCATATTTTCCGCCGAGCAAACAATCCCGATGACCCGCACCTTGGGCTTCAGTTGCGCAATCGCTCGCATCGCTCCAATCATGGCCGCGCCACCCGCCATGTCGTATTTCATCTTCTCCATGCCGTCGGCCGGCTTGATGGAAATACCGCCGGTGTCGAACGTAATTCCCTTGCCCACCAGGGCCAGCACAGGTCCATCCTTGGGAGCATCTTTTGGCTCATACCGCATCACAATCAGCGCCGGTGGTTCATCCGATCCCTGCGCGACGGCCCAGAATGCGCCCATCTTCAGCTCTTTGATTTTGTCGGTGCTGTACACCTCGCACGGCAATCTCTGCGCTTTGCACATGGCCGCGGCGCGCTCGCCCAGAACTGTCGGCGTCAGGCGATTTCCCGGCTCGTTGACCAGTTCGCGGGTAAAGTTTTGCGACTCGCCCAGGATTACGCCGACGCGGAAACCTGCCTCGACCGATTTTTTATCCGCGCTCGCAGGCGCTATCACACTGAATTGCTCAATCGATCTATCTTTGCGGTCAGACTTGTAAGTGTCCGGATCGAAGTCGCCCACAAAAGCGCCTTCTACTGCGGCGCGCGCGGCTTCGGCCAGATCCAGGCCTCCGTATTCCGGCAGCACAAACGTCACCTGGCGGATCTTGCGAGGCTTGGCAAAACGAACCGCAACTCCCGCGGCCTTGCGGATTTCCGACAGTGAAAGTTTAGCGGCCTTCCCCACACCAACGATCAGCAGCCGTTTGGCCTTCAGGTCCGCCGGCGCGTGCAGCAGCAGAGTTTCACAAGCGGTCGCGGAAAATTCACCGCTTTTTAACGCCGGCTTATCGGCGCCGATGACGGTGGCATCTTTCGTCAGCAGTACCGGTTCTGCCGTGGCGTTCTTGTCCTTCGACGTGGAGGCGTCCGCAGCCAGCACCACCAACAATTCAGCTTCGAGAGATTGCAGCGCTTCAAACTTCAGGTCAGTTTTCATTTGGAATTTGTGTTCCTTTCAGATCTTCGGAGATGACGATTGTATCCGCGCCGGACTAGGCATTGCGCCGTTTGCTGGCGGCAATGGCGGACCGGGCATCGCGATCATCCTCGCGGCGGCGCTCGGTCTCACGCTTATCCCAGGTTTGCTTTCCTTTGGCAACGGCGATTTCACATTTCACTCGCCCATTGCGGAAATAAAGTCGAGTCGGAATCAGTGTGAGACCCTTCTGCTGCACCTTGCCCAGCAGCTTGCGCACCTCCTCGCCGTGCAGTAATAGTTTGCGGGTACGCATAGCATCGTGGTTGCTATAGCCGCTGTGGGAGTAGGGCCCGATATGCAGATTCAGCAAAAACGCCTCACCATCCTTGACCAGCCCGTAGGCGTCGCGCAGGTTCGCCTTGCCTTCGCGGATCGACTTCACTTCAGTACCGCGCAGCACCACGCCCGCCTCAAACTTTTCCAACAAAAAATAATTGTGGCCAGCCTGACGGTTCTGCGCCGCATCTCTCTCACCTGAGGCAACAGGATCGCGCGGTTTGGGCTTCTTCGGCGGATTTGGAACCAGATTGGTAGTTGGGCGTGGCATGATTGAACGTTTACCGCTTCACGCGAATGCGAGGAAGGCCAGCGGTGTTGCGGGCTCCCACGACCGAGGACTTTCAGGAGCGAGTCTCGACCCCGTGAACCCCGAAGAAATCGCTGCAATTTCTCATGCTAGCACGCAAATCACAGCACTTGTCGCGCCGCTGGATAACCGAATGGGGGCACGGCCAGTCCAACTCCCCAATGGTATAGTGATGGTAACGAACCGTTGCATTGGCTCGAGCGAAACAGCCGCTGGTCGTTCGGGTTTGTTAACAATGCCGGGATGCGCTGAATTCATGCATTTTCCTTTTTATCTTTCTCGCGATCGGAATTTAGATATCGCCGCAAGTTCGCACCCGCTCGCATGTCCAACTGAAGTTCCGTTGTCCTGCGCGAACTCGAGCCTGTCCCTTTCCCGCACTCTGCGCCTGTTCGGCTGGATTGGTTTTTTCGTCGTTGCATTCGCCATCCAGGGAACTTTGTCTCCGCTGCATGCGGACGCCGCTAAGAACTATTTCAAGCAAGGCAGACAAGCCGAACTTCGCGAAGATTACATCACGGCCTATCAGGATTATCGACAGGCGTGGCTGGCGAAGCCCAAGGACATGGAATACAAGGAAGCCTATACCCGGCTTCGCTTCCAGGCTGCCGCGCAATACGTGGAGATGGCGAAAAAGCTGCGCGACCAAGGCCAGCTGAACGACGCATTGACGGATTATCTCCGCGCACTTGAGATCGACCCAACCTACGAGGAAGCGCGGCAAGAGGCCGATCGCTTGCGTGCACGTATCAACGGTTCGGCGCCCCAGGCCGAAAATGATCAATCCGCCGCCACCTCCGCCAGGGCGCAGCGGGAACTGCAGGATCTGGGCGGTCCCTTGCAGTTGAAGCCGCTCTCCGATGCGCCGATGACAATCCACATGGTGGCCGACACCAAAGAAATCTATAAAACCATCGGCAAGCTGGCGGGCATCAATGTTCTGTTCGACCCCGACTACACTTCCAAGCGCATCCCGATCGATCTCGATCGGGTGACGCTAGCCGACGCTCTTCGGAGCGTCGCTTTCGTATCACAGACATTTTGGCGCCCCGTCACCGCTGACACCATTTTTGTGGCCGCGGATACCCGCACCAAGCGTACTGAGTTGGAAGCCCAGGCTGTCCAGACCTTTTACCTGGGAAACATCACTCAGGCCAACGATCTGAATGAAGTTCTGAACGCGGTCCGCAATTTGATGGACACCACGGTAAAAATGCAGGCGGTGCCCAGCCAGAATGCCATCGTCATGCGCGGCACTCCGGACCAACTGCTGCTGGCGCAAAAAATCATCGACGATTTAGATAAGGCCAAACCGGAAGTCGTGGTCGATATTGCGGTGCTGGAAGTGAATAAGGACCTGCTGCGCAACATTGGTCTGCAATTGCCCGGTTCGATCGGGGTGCAACTGCAAAGCTCGACCGCTGCCACGACAGGAACGACCGGTACCACCAGCACGACCAGTACGACCAGCACCACCAGTACAACGTCAACCAGCAGCGGCCTGACCCTGAACGACCTGGGCAATTTAAACGCCACCAATTTTGGAATCAGCATCGGCGCGGCCACGTTGAATATGCTGCTGACGGACGCGGATACGCGCGTGCTGCAGAATCCGCAAATCCGCGCTGTCGACGGTGAAAAAGCAAACCTCAAAATCGGTTCCCGAGTCCCCATTGCCACCGGCTCGTTCTCGCCCGGTGCCGGCATCGCCGCGGCCGGTATCAGCCCGCTGGTCAGCACGCAGTTTTCCTATATTGACGTCGGCGTGCAGATTGAAATGACGCCGACGATTCACTATGACGGCGATGTCTCGATGAAACTGCATATTCAAGTCTCGAACATTACCAGCTACAGCAACCTGGGTGGAATTGAGCAGCCTGTGATTGGGAACCAGGAACTTCAACAGGTCATTCGTATGAAGGAAGGCCAGGCCAACCTGCTGGGCGGAATTCTGCAACATTCCCAAAGTCTGACCGTCGGCGGTACGCCGGGACTGGGAGAGATTCCACTGCTGAAGTATCTGTTCAGCTCGCAACAAACAGAGACGACGAATGATGAAATTGTCTTCGTCATGATTCCTCACCTGGTTCGCGGTATCGATTTAAGCCCGCTGAACCTGCGCACTATCGACACAGGAACGGGTACGAACGTGAGTCTGCGCGAGGTGCCGCAGACCTCGGACGTTTCATCGGCGTTGATCACTCGCACCGGCCACAGCGCACTGACGTTTGAGCCCAGCACTCCGCCCGCGGGTGCTGCAGACGCGGCAAATCAGGCCGTCTCTCAGATGGCGCAGAATATGGAAAACGCGGGAGAAAATCCTGCGCCTGCGAACTCTCCAATGACGCTATCTTTCGCGCCGCAGCAGAGCGTTCACAAGGTCGGCAGCACATTCCAGATGCAGATGGATCTGACCGGCGGCCATGACGTTTTCTCAGTGCCCATGCAACTGCACTACGATCCCAAGGTTCTTGATCTGATCAATGTCGACACCGGCAACCTGCTGGCGAAAGATGGCCAGACCACAGCCACCGTCCATCGAGATGAGGGCAATGGCGATGTGACGATCAGTACCTCTCGCCCACCGGGTGTGAAGGGCATCACCGGGAACGGCAATCTAGTTACCCTGACCTTCATGGCCAAGGCCCCGGGCGATGCCACCGTGCAGGTGACCAAAGCAGCCGCACGCAATAGTGCGCAATCGATCCTGCCCGTGCTTGCGGGCTCCCCAGCTATTGTCCATGTGCAGTAAGCTGGAGAAGTAGGGAGCGCTTCGCAATGGAGTTGAATAGGATGCATGCGAATCGCGGAAACCGTGAGGATAGATTCGCGCGCTCGATTCCCCGCGCTGCGGCGATTTTCGATCCGCGATTGCGCCGACGGGCGGCACACAGCAAAACACGGCAGGGCGAGCGGGGCTTGACCCTGGTGGAGCTGATCGTAACGGTGGCGATTCTCGCGATTCTGGCTTCGGTGGCCTATCCAATCGCGCGCTTTAAGATTCAACGGCAAAAGGAACAGGTACTTCGCGACGACCTCTGGACGATGCGGCGTGCCATCGACAAGTACAAGGACGCGGCGGATCGCAAAGCCTTTCAAGTTTCGATCGACAGCAACGGATATCCGCCGGACCTGGATACTTTAGTCAACGGTGTGGACGTTCAGGGGAAGAAATTGAGATTTCTGCGTCAAATTCCAATCGATCCAATGACCGGGAAAAAAGATTGGGTTTTGCGTTCTATGCAGGATGATCCCGATAGCGATTCCTGGGGTGGTCAGGATGTCTTCGACGTCCACTCCGCCTCCGAGGGGACGGCCCTGGACGGGACAAAGTACAACACATGGTAGCCACCAGACAATCAACGTTGGACCCATTCCGCACCATGCTCTTCAAACGCCGTCCCTGGGGCGTGCCGGCGACGACCCGAACGCCATCTGGCAGCCAGCGCGGCTTTACGCTGGTCGAGTTGATGGTCGTGATGGCGATTATCGCGGTTCTGATGGCGGTTGCTGTTCCCAGTTTCGTGTCCGCTATCCGCAGCGCCCGAGAAGCAGCCCTGCGCGAGGATCTGCACACCATGCGCGATGCCATCGAGCAATATACCGAAGATAAAGAGGCCGCTCCGCAATCGCTCGACGATTTGGTGCAGGCCGGCTATCTGAAATCGCTTCCTATCGATCCCATGACCCATAGCAACACCACCTGGGTCCCGGACCAGTCGGACACCTACAGCAGCCTGGATCAATCGCAGACCGGCATTGACGACGTCCACAGCGGTTCGGATTTGGTCGGCAGCAATGGTGAGCCCTATTCGCAATGGTGACGGAATCTGAAAGACTGACACCGTGACCGACCCAGAAATTTCTTCCGCAAGGCAACCTGACCAATCCGCCGTGTATCGCCGTTACGTGCAGCTGCAGTCGATTCCGGCTGAACGATTTCCAAACGCGTTCGCTGAGGGCTTGGCTGGACTGCTGCTGACGTGCGTCGGATTCGGACTGGAAGGCGCAGAACTAGCGCTCGCGACTACAATTTCCGGCGGCACATTTCTTGGCATCGACCCCTCCACCGAACATTTGAAGACCGCGGTGCGCAACGGTTCCTGCGACTTTATGGTGAACACGCTTGACGAATCGCTGCGGGTGCTGAAGAACGAATTGCGCAAGAAGAAGGCCCTCTCTGTCGGGCTCCTCGGAGAAGCATCGGCGATCTTGGCCGCAATGGTCGAACGTGGCGTACAGCCTGATCTGGTTGCCGATTGCGGCAAGTCAAGTAGCGGATCGACCCCCGCGTATCCAGCGCCGCTGATGCAATTCATTGAGCGCGGCGCGGTGAACGTGGATATCCACGCATCATCCGTTTCCGATCTCGGCGAATTTGTTGAAGTGATCTGGACCGCAGGCAACATCGCTGACCTGCGGAGAATGGACGAGCTCGCACTGCGACATTTGCCTGCGGACGATTCCATTCGGCGCAAGTGGCTGCAGCAGGCGCCTGGATATTTCCATCGCCAGCGACCCTTGCAGCGCGTCCTCGGCATGCACTCGGAAGAAGTGTCGATATTGGCAGAAGCGTTGAAGAACGCAATTTCGGCTGGAGAGATTCAATCGCCTGCAACCTTCGTGCGGCAAACGGGAGATGGTTCGAAGGAAACCATCGCGCTGCAGTGATTGTGACGAGTTACGACGTTTCCTTTTTCGCTTCCTCTGCAATCCCATGGATCGCTTTCCAAAGAGAGGAAACGCCGCGGCCATCCTTGGCGGAGCAGACGAGAATATCATCCGTCTCCAGAGCTTCGCGCAGCCGCCTGGTCGCAACCACGCGCTGATTTCCTGAAAGCTTATCTGCCTTCGTCCCTACAATAATTCGCGGGCGATGAATGCTATCCAGATATTCTGCCAGCATCACGTCGCCGGGCTGCGGCGGCACATTCATATCAACCAGGCAAACGCAGGCCGCCAGCGTTTCGCGCTCGACAAGATATGGGTTGATAAATGCCGGCCATTCAGCGCTGATGGAGCGTGAGATTTTTGCATATCCATAGCCGGGCAAATCCGCCAGGATCAGATCCGGCCGTCGGTTGTGAACCCTGATGCAGCGCGAAGAAATTGATGGCTCGCGTTCTGCCGGGAGTGGACGAAACCCGCGCTGCCGGCTCGCCCAGCAAGGCATTGATCAAACTGGATTTGCCGACATTTGATCGGCCAAGAAAAGCAATCTCCGGCGCTGAGGTTGCGGGGAATTGCGTGGCGCTGGTGGCCGACAACAAAAACGTTGTTTGATAGCGAAACATTGGGATCCACCTGGATTTCTACGTTCGCTATTGCGCCGTAAGCTTCTGCAACGGGGTTGGATCGTGGGCCCGCAATTCGGCAACAATCTCTGCCGCAGCCTGCCGAGCCAGATCATCTTTCTCGCGCGGGAAAGAAATCGCACCTACCCGTGCATGACCGCCTCCGCCATAACGTTCGCAGATCACGGCGAGATTCACCATTTGTTCCGCGGGGACGCGCGTCCATGGATTGGAACCCACCGCAATCTTGGTGCGAAAACTGGAGCGGCTGAGGCCAATACTATAGGTCGCCTCTGGATGCAGGTAGTACGGAATAAATTTGTTATAGCCTTCCAGCGGATGATCCGTGATGTCGAAATAGATGGTTCCCTGCTCGCATGTGGAGCGCTCACGAATCAATTCCAATGCCTGATGATGGCGCTCCAGCAGTCCGGGAATCAGGTCGCGCACGAAGGGCTGGTCCAGAACCTCCGCCAGGCTCATCTCCGTCAACAACGGAATCAATCTGGGAACGAAGCCAGGGTCCTGCGCCGATTCAATTGCCATGGTCAGCTTCATGGCGGGTGCGGCCATTTCCACTGCACTCTCCGCACTTTCGTAGTGCGCACCATCGACAATGTCGGCCCATCGAATCAGCTCAGCGACCGGCGAAGCGTTGAATCCAAAATGTGTTGCCGCAATGTGGGCGATAAAACCGGTGCAGGAAACATAATCGGGATCGTAAAATTTCCGCTCGCGAATCTTCGGATCTTTCTGTCCGTCGAGAAAGTGCCGATGATCTTCCGGGGTCAGAAATGCGCTCAGATGATGATCGAACCACCAGGTAATGGCCGGAGAAGCAGAATATTTAAAGTCGACAATGGCATTCTCATCGCCGGTAAATTCTTTCTCGTCAAACAATGCACCGGCACGGTGGACCAACCCGCAGAACTCATAGTCTGCGCCCGCAGCGATGCGTTCGCGATGGAAGCGCGCGAACAGCGAGGCCGAACAGGCTCCATCGAAACACTTATCGTGATAGAAGACGCGTACTTTCACTTGAGAGCGATCACTCCATTCGCTACCATGCGATGGCAACGATATCTTAATAGGCTGAAACAACTAGCATTGCTGGCATTCGGCGATGTGTCAAGCGAGCGACCCGCGACGGCCTGGGTTCGAACTGCCGCGCGATCTTTAGGAACGGCCAGAAATTGCGCCTACTGCGGGTGGCTGGCAACTGGGATCAGCTTGATCTCATAGAGACTAGGCCATAGCTTTCCTGTGACATACAGGCGATCATGCTGGCTGTCGTAGGCAATTCCATTCAACACAGCATTGTCATTTTGCTGGACGGAGGGAGGACGCAGGCCCGACAGATCGATCCAATCAATCACTTTGCCGGTTGCGGGAGAAATTCGCGCGATACGATTCGTTTCCCAGATGTTGGCGTAGATTTCTCCGTGAATATATTCGAGCTCATTCAGATTGAGGACCGGTTGGCCGTCCGCCGTTACTTGAATTTTTCCCACGGGCTTGAACGTCGATGGATCGAGCAGGTGAAGGACAGAGGTGCCATCGCTCAGAATCAAATGATGCGCGTCGTGCGTCAGACCCCAGCCCTCCCAGGGATAGGTGAAGGTTCGGAGGGTGCGGAAGCTGAACGTGTCGTAGACAAAGCCCAGGTGCGATTGCCAGGTGAGTTGAATTAACTGGTTCTGCCAGTCGGTAAGGCCTTCGCCGAAATATTTTGCTGCCAGGTCATGTTGCTGCAGAACGCGACCCGATGCAAGATCGACCATGCGTAAACTCGACTGGCCGCGTAGACCGGTCGACTCATACAGCATGCCATTCACGAAGACCAGGCCTTGCGTGAACGCCGTCGCATCATGGGGATAGGTGTGGACGACTCGATAGCTTTCAACTGGAATCGCATGTGTCGCCGCAAACGACGCAGCGGACGCGATAGAAATGAGGAACAGGGCAAGAGCCGAAAACGGTCGAATCCATCGGCTACGAAAAGCGCGCGAAGTCACCTGTGCCGGGCGTAGAGAGCGCATGCATTCAACATACTGCATCGCGAGAAAATATCTGAAGAAGCAGAACCCTGTGCCGTGGGCGCAGATTCGCCGGTAGTATGGAAGCACGAACCTGCTGCAATTTCGATCGCACGAGGCCATCCATGGAAGTTCTCCCGCCGGATCCGTCTGTCAATATCCCTGAATCCACCGCGCCACCGCTTACTCCAGCGCCGCATCCGCGGTCTACCGTGCTGTACGGACCCGATGGCCTGCGCGCCGGCTGGAGCCTGGTGATCTATATAGCGGTTCTGGCTGCGCTGCTGTTTCTTGTTGGATTGGAGATGCGATGGCTCGGCCCGCACCTGCCGGCAAGCATGCGCGGAACTCCGGGCACAGGCTTTCACCCTGCAGTCGCCATCTTGTCGGAAGCCAGCGTTCTGATCGCACTGCTGCTTGCGACCGCAGGCATGGCACGGCTGGAACATCGGCGCACTGCGGATTACGGGCTTGTCGGGTTCGATCGGGTGCGGCAATTTCTGATTGGCCTGGTCTGCGGCTTCGTGTTCCTCTCACTGCTGGTCGGCATCCTGATTGGAACCCATCACCTGACGCTCACACAATCGCACATGACACTGGGGTGGTCTCTGAGGTACGCTGCCGCGTGGGCGCTGGCATTTTTTCTGGTTGGCATGACAGAAGAATTTATGCTGCGTGGCTACCTGCTCTACACGCTGGCGCGCGGCATTCGCTTCTGGCCGGCTGCCGTATTGTTAGCCATCCTGTTCGGCGCGCTGCATAAGGGCAATCCCGGTGAAAGTCCTTTTGGCCTGGTGGCTGCGGCGCTCATCGCACTGGTGTTTTCGTTGAGCCTGTGGCGGCTCGGACATCTCTGGTGGGCGATTGGATTTCATATGTCCTGGGATTGGGCGGAGTCGTACTTTTACGGCACGCCCGATAGCGGCGGCGTTTCTGCAGGTCGCCTGATGGAGGCGCACGCGCATGGCGCGACGCTGATTAGCGGAGGCGCAACCGGGCCCGAAGGCAGTGTCTGGTGCGGGCTCGTGATTGTGTTAGCTGCGATTCTGGTTTGGATGACTCAGCCGTATCGGGGAATCGAGCTCTTAAAAAAATGAACTTTTAAACCTCTTCGGAGGGCGAATCGGGGCGTATTCAGGGCTCAGCAGCATAGTTGCCTTAGCAACCATATTGAACATACTGGTTGCCTTAGCAACTAATTATTTGCACAATTCCTGGTGCGTAAAAATATTGTTGCCATCGGTGGCGCACTTTGGCGCGTGGTCCAGCAAAAATAGCCGGATCAGTCGGCGACCATGGATTCGCCGGGGAGGATGGGACGGGTGCGGGGAAGTATGCCGCGATAGGCGCCGACAGCCATGGCACATAGTGCGCCAACAAACACAATCAGCTTGATCACGCTGGTACCTTGCGTCTGGGGAAGAATTTTCCACAACACCAGCAGCAGCGTCTGTGCCACGGTGACGGCCCAGACGGAGCCGTAAAAATATCGCCTCTCTGTGCCTTCGTTCCTGGTGGAAGGACCGACTCTCGGCAGTTTGCCGATTGCGCCCAGCAGCAGGATGAACGCGCACAGCGGCAAGTAGGCATGTTGGTAGATCTGCTGCATATACCACTTCCCTGCCACTGCCGCGACAATCAAGCCACTCAGGTTCAGCAGGGCGAAGCTCAACACTGCGTTCCAGGCAAAGGTATAGCAGACCCTGCGATAGAGCGGATTCGGCTTGTCTTCATCGAAGCGCAGGATGTAGGGGCGCGGCTCAGAGCCGGGAAGCTTTCCGCGGATCGCGGCGATGCCTGTTCCTACCAGCACCAGCAGAAGCCAGGCGAGATTTCCGATGCCGAACCCGTGGGCGAAGAGGGTAAAGGTCAACGGTCCGGGCGCGAGAAAGAAGACCCAGATCCAGATGGGCCAGTGAGCCAACCGGTAGACGCGCGTATTCCGCTCGCGCATTTTGCGTGCGTGGGCATATTCCACCTTTCCGCTGTATCGCATGGAGGTGAGTCTCGCAGAGTGGCTGGGATTGCGTCAATCGAATGGGACGGTTGCTGCATCAAATTTGGCAGAGGTGATACATGGAGAAGCTCGGTCTGTTTGCAAACCTTGAGGCGAAGCCAGGCAAAGAAGAAGAAGTGGACAAATTCCTTCGCAGCGCATTGCCACTGGTCAACGCAGAAGCGGGAACGATTTCCTGGTTTGCCATTCGGCATCCCGGCACAAGTACGTTCGGCATTTTCGATACGTTTCAGGATGAATCGGGAAGGCAGGCTCATCTTACCGGGAAGGTTGCGGAAGCTCTGTTCGCGAAGGCCCCGGAATTATTCTCGAAGACGCCGGAAGTCCACAAGCTGGAAATTCTGGCAGTCAAGTAGTCGATACAAAGCGCGCGCGCTTTGAATTGCGATTGCAGGTAGAGAAGCGAATTTAATCCTGGCTGGGGTGGGCAGATCGCTTTCGGCTGGAACGCCGGCGCGCGATGGTGATTGCG
The DNA here is from genome assembly GCA_963821145.1 of uncultured Acidobacteriota bacterium. Taxonomy (GTDB): domain Bacteria; phylum Acidobacteriota; class Terriglobia; order Terriglobales; family Acidobacteriaceae; genus JAKAAZ01. The sequence continues at coordinate 127,837 of CAWGCV010000007.1, read as the reverse complement.
ATGTCGGCCTGCACGGCTGCGATGGTTTGCTTCATGTTTTCGACGGTGCGAAGGCGAGCGCGATCTTCACCGGTGACAGGCACAGCCGGAGCGCTTGCCAACATTTCGCTGACTTTTCTCAGCAGTTCCTTCGGATGAACCGGCTTGGTAATTATCTGATATATGAGTCCGTCCTTACAGGCGGCAATCTCCGCGTCCGCCATATCCCACTGTCCAGTAAACAACAGGACCCTGCATTGAGGATGGCTTGCCTGGATGCCCTGTGCCAATGCAGCTCCTGACATCCCGGGCATCACGACATCGGAAATCAATAGATCCGGAGACCCGGCGCGAGAAGCCTCCAACGCCTCAGAGGAGTGAGTGAATGGGACTGCGTCCATCCCCTTCAGACGAAGGATGGCGGCGATGGTGGAGGCAATAATTTCTTCGTCGTCGACGACGAAAATCAGGGATTTCTCGCGATTCTGCACCATAACTCCAAAGCCACGCAAGCAACATCCGCTGGCACATATTCGGGGAATCCGACGTGTTCGGCACCTCAACGGAAGGTCGAGAAGATTGGCACCGTTTCTGGATGTTACCTTGGTGTGAATGGAGATTCTGTCGGCTAGGCGACAATGCCTTGTATTCTGCTGAACATTTATTGTTTGCCGAGCAAATGCTGAAATCACTGTCCCCAGAAAGCGAGGACCTTATGGAGCAATTTCAGAACACCGTATTGCGAAGCCTGGGAGCTGAAATCCGGAATCGACTGTTCTTACAGCCGGTTCAATTTGAGCTGAAGCATGAAATTGAATTTCCGGGGAAGGCGATCGACTATCTCTACTTCGTGGAAGAGGGCATGGCCTCCATGACGACGACCTTTTTGGATGGTTCCCAGGTTGAAGTGGGCATGTTCGGCTATGAATCCGTCATCGGCGTTTCAGCCTTGATGGGGACGAAACGAGCACTGAATCGGGTCTACACGCAGATCGCCGGACACGGATATGCGTGCGGCGTCGAACCTGCGAGGCGAGAGTTTGAGCGAGGCGGGGATTTTCAGCAGCTTGCCCTGCGCTATGTGCAGACGCAACTGGTGCAGGCCATCCAGTCCGCAGGCTGCCACGCAAAGCACAACGTAGAGCAGCGGCTGGCCCGCTGGCTGCTGATCTGCGCCGACCGGGCGCATAACCGTCGCTTCAAAATGTCCCAGGAGTTTCTGGCGGATATGCTGGGGGGAACCCGTCCTACTCTGTCGACGGCGGCGGGCGCTTTGAAACATAAAGGCCTGATTGAATACACGCGCGGGGAAATTCACATTATCGATGCTGCCGGCCTGGAACAAGCCAGTTGCGAGTGCTACATGATTATCAAAAATCACCTGGACAACTATGCCGAGTTCGACACCTCGGCCACGGCTTAGGGGCAGGCCGGTATTTGGCCCTCCGCATCGAATCTTTCTGATGACCTGGCCTTGAGCGGAAGTCCCCCTCGCGCTGATACAAAGCTGCGGGAATATCGTGTCGTGGCCAGACGGAGCAGTCATCATTCCACGATCTTTGAAAATGCCCTAGACTGAACACGAATGTCACTCTTCCGCGCGCGGTCTATCCAAAAACTCAACTCTCCGGTGGTGCGCGCCCGCTGGTTATTGACTGCCATGGTGATGGTGGTGGCTGCGGTCGCGCTGGTGTGCTGGGGAGGGACGGTGTGGCTGCGGCATGCCATGCGAACTTCCCTGCCCGAGGTGGATGGAACGCTGCATGTGGGCGGGTTGTCGCAGCCTGTGACCGTACGGCGGGATGCGCATGGGGTGCCGCATATAACGGCGGCGAACATGGACGACCTGGTGGTGGCGCAGGGATACGTGACCGCGCAGGATCGGCTGTGGCAGCTGGATATGGTGCGCCGGTTCGCTGCAGGAAATCTTGCAGAGATCCTTGGATCGCGGGCGATCGAGCATGATCGGGTGCAGCGAATTCTCGAAATCGGCCCGGCGACGGATGCGGCGCTCGCGGCCATGGATCCGGCAGACAAACGCTTTCTTGAGGATTATGCGCGCGGGGTGAATGCGTACATCGCGCAGACGCAGGATCATCTGCCCGCGGAGTTTCGCCTGTTGCGGTATCGGCCGGCGCCGTGGACGCCGCGCGACTCTGTGCTGGTGGCGATGAACCTGATCCAGACGTTGAGCGTAGACTTTCCGACCAAGCTGGCGCGAGAAAAAGTCGAAGCGCGCCTGCATTGGCCCGCTCTGGCGGATGATTTGTATCCGGTCGGTTCGTGGCGGGACCATCCGCCCATCTCGACAACGCCGGACATTACCGCGCCGCAGGAGGTTCCGCAGATTCCGCTCGACTCCTCACAGACAAGCGTGCGACACGACGTGGAAGACCTGCTGCAATTGCAGCGACTGCTGCCTTCCATACAAATTCCGGATTGCAGAGACTGTGCGCCGGGTTCCAACAACTGGGTGGTTTCCGGAGCGCACAGCGTGACCGGCAAGCCGCTACTGTCGAACGATATGCACCTGGATCACACGATTCCCGACACCTGGTATGAGGCGCAACTGACGGCGGGCGAATTCGACGTTGCCGGACTGACGCTGCCGGGAGTTCCCTTCGTGATCGCGGGACATAATTCCAACATCGCCTGGGGTTTTACGCTGCTGTATGCCGATTTGCAGGACGTGTATGTCGAGCAGACGGACGGCAATGTGTATCAAACGGCGCAAGGGTGGCAGCCGTTTCAAAAAGACCATGAAGTGATCCATGTGCGCGACGGCCGCGATATCACGCTGGATGTGTTGCGAACCGATCATGGGCCGGTGATCACTCCGCTGCTGCCGCATGAAAAGCGAACGCTGGCGCTGCGCTGGACGGTGTACGATCCTGCGGCCGTAACGCTGCCGTTTTATCAGTTGGACTGCGCGCAGAACTGGGAGCAGTTTCGCGCGGCGCTGGCAAGCTTAGGCGGACCGCCGCAGAATGTGGTCTATGCGGACACGCAGGGTGACATTGGCTACCAGGCGGCGGGAAAAATCCCGATGCGACCACATGGGCTGACTGGTGTTCCGATCGCGGATGCGAATCATGAATGGCAGGGATACATTCCTTTTGATCAGCTGCCGTCGGTGTACAACCCGCCGGGCGGAATTCTGGCGACGGCGAACTCGCGTGTAACACCGGATGGATATGCGTATCCGGTGACGCTCGACTGGGGACCGCCGTATCGCAATGAGCGCATCTGGAAAGTGCTGGCCAGCAAACCTCAATTGTCGGCAGCCGACATGCTGGCGCTGCAGAACGATGTGTATTCCACACTCGACCAGGAACTGGCGCAGCGATTTACGTACGCGATCGATCATGCGGCGCATCCGAGCCGCAGATTGCGCGAGGCGGCGGACCTGATGCGTACCTGGGACGGGAACGTGACGATTCCGTCGGTGGCGGCGACGATCGTGGACGCAACGCGCAAAGCGCTATGGCCGATGCTTTTGAAGCCGCGACTGGGAGACGATTGGAAACTGTATGAGTGGGCATCGTCGTCATTTGCGCAAGAGCAGATTGTCACCGGGCAATCGCGACGCTGGCTTCCGAAACCGTACAGCAACTGGAATGAATTTCTGGCAGCGGCGGTGGATCATGGAATGACCGCTCTGCATGCGCCGCTGGATCTGAAGCGTTGGCAGTATGGGAAGGCGCATCCGGTGGAAGTGGAACATCCGCTGTATGGCGCCATTCCGTGGATGCGAGGATGGACCGGTACGGGGGTGCAGCCACAGTCGGGTGATGGAACCACGGTGAAGCAGGTGTCGCGGATTTTTGGGCCGTCGGAGCGGCTGACGGTCGACCTGTCGGATCTGGACAAATCCACGTTGAACCTGGTGATTGGGCAATCGGGAGATCCGCTGAGCCCGAATTATATGGACCAGTGGCCGTACTGGTATGCGGGGAAAACATTTGTGTTGCCATTCAGCGACGCCGCTGTGGCTGCGGCTGCGACGCATACATTGACGTTGGTTCCGTAGCGGAATTTCGGGGCATGCCGGAGCGCGGGGGTTGAAGGGGACTACTCTCCGAGCGCAGTCTTCGGTAGGATGGAAGCCATGTCTCCCGATGTTCAAGCAATATTGCACTCCGGCGCGGAGTTGACGGATCGTGCCCTGGAACGACTGCTCCCCGCTGCGGATATACTTCCCTCTTCCATCCACCGTGCGATGCGTCACAGCACGTTCGCGGGCGGAAAGCGGCTGCGTCCAGTGTTGTGCATGGAGTCGGCGCGGATTTTCTCTGCACACGGAAAGCTGCCGGCGGGAATTGAAGATCTGGCGGCGGCGCTGGAAATGCTGCATACGTATTCGCTGGTGCATGATGATCTGCCGGCGCTCGACAATGACGATTTGCGGCGGGGAAAGCCGACGTGCCATGTGGTATTCGGCGAAGCGATTGCGATATTGTGCGGCGATGCGCTGCAGACGCAGGCCTACCAAACGCTGGCGGGATTGCGTTGCCCGGCGGCGGCGACGGTTGCGATTCTGGGAGAAATTTCCCGCGCTACGGGCACGGTAGGGGGCATGATCGGCGGCCAGGTGATGGACCTGGAGAGCGAACATCTGACGCCGACGGCGGAACTGGTGTCCGCCATTCACACGGCAAAAACGGGCGCGCTGATTACGACCAGCGTGGTGACCGGAGGTATCTACGCAGGCGGCGACGCAAAGGCGGTCGAACATCTTCGCGTCTTCGGGCAACGTGCGGGATTGGCGTTTCAGATCATCGACGACGTGCTGGACGTGACTGAAAGCTCGGAGCATTTGGGCAAGACGGCGGGCAAAGATACGGCGACGGTGAAGGCCACGTGGCCGGCAGTCTACGGCGTGGATCGGTCTTTGAAAGATGCGCGCGGACTGATCGATGCGGCGTTCAAGGAGCTGGAAGAATTTGGCGCGGCAGCGGACCCGCTGAAAGCGGTGGCTCTCTACCTGGTTGAGCGGACACATTAGGGAATCAATGTGCGATCATTGTCGCGCGAAGGTGCGTGAGCAGTAAGCGAATTTCTTGTGCGCGTTCGTGCTTAATGCTGGGTGGCGAGGGACGACACTTCAGCTTTCGGCTGCGCCGGAGTCATGGTGGCGTAATAATTCTGCTCTTCCAGATTGTGATAGAAGATGCCCGCCAGTTCCGCAGCCTTGGGACCATAGGTGGGTCGGCCGCCCTCCAGGAAAACCACTGTCACCAGCCGTCCGTAGGGTGTGTCGGCGTAAGAGCCGAACCAGCCAAAGCGGGTTCCATTGTCTGAGCAGGTGCCGGTCTTTCCCAGGACTGGAAACTCCTTGAAGTTGGCGAGTACCGGGCGACCGGTGCCAAACTTCACCACGTCGGTCATGCCAATACTCATCGAGGGCAGCAGCGGACCGATGTTGAGTTCGCGCTTCACGATGGGATGAAAGTTCGCCACTTCCGCGGGTGTTTCCGGATGCTGCAAGTAATAGAGTGTGCCGCCATTGGCGATTGCGGAGACGAGCGCACCCAGTTGCAGCGGAGTCACCGAGACGCTTTCGCCGAAGGAACACATGCGCCCTACCCCACCCTGGGCTTCCGGAAGAACGTGAGAGGGATAGACGCCCAGTTGCTCACCGGGAATGTTGTAGCCGGCGAGTTCTCCCAGGCCAAACATGTTGGCGTAGTACTTGACACGCTCAAATCCAAGGCGGCGGCCGACAGTTTCAAAATAAAGATTGTTCGAGTGCGCCAGCGCGTCGGTTAACGTCATGTGATAGTGGCCACCCAAGTTGACGGGAGTATCCACGGTGATGACGCCTTCTTCCAGCGCGGCCAGGGCCACGGATAACTTGATTGTCGAACAAGGTTCGGCGCCGCTCGAGAGTGCCAGGTGATGATTCACCATGGTGAGGATGCGGCCATTGTTGGGATCAATCACGACGATGGTGCCGTTCATATCTCCGAGGGCAGAGATGGCGGCCTGACGCACGACGGGATCTTCGCCGGCCGTGACATCGCCCGCCGTCTGGTCCTGGGCGTAGGAGCTGGCCGTGAAACGCTCGTAATAGCGATGGTGGCGATAGCGCCGGTGATAGGAATACGATGCCCGCCGAACGGTCGGGGCAGAGTGCACGGAATGGCTGTAGGCAGCCGACTTGTGATGCACGGTATGCGTGGTACGAAGGTGGCGTGACTTCTTATGAACATTCACGCGCGGCGTATTGATCGTGGCCGCCACAGTGACTGGCGCTGTACCCATGGCCACGAACGCTGCCAACACGGACAGAAAAAGAAGTCGGGAGAGGGGGAGACGCAACTTCATTTGGACTACACCTTCGTATTGTAATTGAGACTTCAATCATCGCAGAAACGGGCGAATTGCAGCCAATTTCTTTTGCCAAGTATCCCGCTGATACATGCGGGCCGAACGCCTCATTTCTTCAACATACGCAGTTTGTTCCGTGCGAAACTACGCGAAAATCGTGAGGTCCGTCGCGAACATGGCGATTACTCCAGGGATCTATGCTGCCATATCGAGACGAACCTTCCGGTGCTGCCCGTCACACCGTGCGTTACAAATCGTTACGACGGAGATAGGCGGGCACGTCCAACTGCTGATCTTCCATCTCCGCCACGCGGGCGGGATGGACGGCCGCCGCCGGTCGCTCTGCAGCATGGCCGTGCTGCGATGACGCCGGAGTTGCGGGGCTTGCATCGTCACGCGGCTGCGCCGATTTGACGGGTGCATCCGCAGGTTTCGCAGCGTGTGCCGGCACGGGCGTCGTTGCTGCTGTTGCACGATGAGAAGAAGCCGATTGCTGTGCCTGTTCCTCGGCAATTTCGCTGGCAAATTTCGGCGACGCTACGGGGCGATTGCTGAACGCACTGGCAGGAACTCCGTTCGGCAATTGCGCACCTGTATGAGCAGTCGCGCCATGCGAAGCAGTCCCATGGGCACCGCGCGAGGGCAGGTCGGGGCGGAAGCCGGTTGCGATGACGGTGATCTTGATCTCATCGCCCAGCGATTCATCGAGGACCGCGCCGAAGATGATGTTCGCATCCTCATGTGCGGAACTCTGAATGATGGTCGAGGCCTCATTGACTTCGCTCAGCTTTAAGGAACTGGAGCCGCTGATGTTGATGAGGATGCCGCGCGCCCCGTCAATCGCGCCTTCTTCCAGCAAGGGCGAAGACATGGCCGCGTTGGCTGCCTCCCTGGCACGGTCGGGACCGCCGCGCATGGCTGTTCCCATGACGGCATACCCCATTCCGGACATGGTCGTCTTGACGTCGGCGAAGTCGCGATTGATGATGCCGGGGATGGTGATGATGTCAGAAATTCCCTGCACTCCCTGACGCAATACGTCGTCGGCAATGCGGAAGGATTCAAAGAAGCCCGCATCCTTGGCGACGGCGAGGAGGCGTTCATTCGGAATCACGATCATCGTGTCCACGCTATCTAACAGCTCGGCGACGCCATGATCCGCCTGCAGCAAACGGCGCTTGCCTTCGAACGCAAACGGACGCGTGACAACGGCGACGGTGAGCGCGCCCATCTCGCTGGCGAGCGACGCAATGACAGGCGCCGCTCCGGTTCCCGTGCCACCGCCCAAACCTGCAGTCACGAAGACCATATCGGCGCCTTCCAGCGCTTCGATAATTTTTTCCGAATCCTCAATCGCGGCACGTCGTCCCACATCCGGATTGGCACCCGCACCCAGACCGCTGGTCAGCTTCATTCCCAGCTGTAGTTTCACCGGAGCCTTGGAGGAACGTAATGCCTGAGCATCCGTGTTAGCGACGATGAACTCAACGCCTTCAACGTGGGCTTCAATCATGCGGTTGACGGCATTGCCGCCGCCGCCGCCGACGCCGATGACTTTGATTTTCGCGCCCCGTGGCACTTCGTCCTGGTATTGAATCCGCAGGCCATCGTCGATGGCAATGTGCCCATTCTCATGCTGTCTGATATCGCTCATATCGAAAAATCCCTCTTTGGTTTGCTAGGTTCCGATTCCGTTGTTGTTTCTCATTCGCTGCTGTCGCAATTTTGTGTCGTCGCATTTCTACGCTGCGATCCCATTGCTAAATACTGCCGGCAAAGATGGCGCGCAACCTGGCGCCCATTCCAACTTCATCCGCGGATCGCTGCTCTCGAACGCGATGGGTATACAACAAAAGTCCAATCAAGGTTGAGTACTCGGGATCGATCAAATCTTCCGGCATGCGCGACAGCGGAACCGGCAATCCAATCCGCGCGGAGGTACGCAACATATTCTCGACATGTTCGGCCATGCCTGGCAATTTGGCGCCGCCGCCGGTGAGAACACAGCCGGATCCCATGGCTTCCAGCACGCCACCCTGGCGCAGGCTGTTGCGCAGCATCTGGAATAATTCGCGTGCGCGGGGCTCGAGAATTTCGCTCAAATGGCGCTGCGGTACTTGCCGATATTGACCGCTGCCGGCTTCGGGAGCCTGGATCATGATTTCATTCGACTGCGGAATCGCAGTGACGATGGTGTGGCCGTATTGCAGCTTCAGGCGTTCGGCCTCGGGCAATGGTACGCGCAGACACGACGGCCAGATCGTTGGTGAAATGTGCGCCGCCGATGGGCAACGAATCGGTGTGCACGACGGCGCCTTCGAACAGCACGGCGACCTCTGTCGATGCGGCGCCGATATCGAGCACGCAAACACCCAGCTCGCGTTCGTCGGAGGTGAGCACAGCTTCTGCGGCGGCGATGGCTTCGAAAATTGTGTCGGAGACTTCAATGCCGGCCTTGTTGGCGCAGGTGACGACGTTCTGCATGGTGCTGGCCGGAGCCATGACGATGTGGAGATTTACTTCCAGCGTGCTGCCCACCATGCCGACGGGATCGAGAATTCCTTCCTGTTCGTCGACTAGAAAATCCTGCGGCAAAAGATGGAGCACGCGATACTCCGGCGGCAAGATGAACTTCACGGGCGCGCTCGACAGCGGCTCGGACATCGTCACGAGTGATCTCTCGCATGCGGCTGCCTAGGAGAATGCCGCCTCGACTGGTCACGCCGCGAACGCGTGAGCCACCGATGCCGACGGCGGCGGTGGAGACCTGCGTGTCGGCCGCTTCTTCGACGGCCTGGAAGGCGTGGTCGAACGACTCGGTGGCGGGGGAGAGATCCGCGATGATGCTGCGGCGCATGCCGCGCGCCTGGACAGTGCTGTGGCCGCGATAGCGAACGGCGCCGTCCGAGATTTCCGCGGAAAGAGAGCGCACGTTGGCGCTACCCGCATCGAGTACCGCGATGTGCTTCTGTTCTCGTTCTGCCATCTCTTACTCCCTGGCTGCCGCCGAATATTTCTTGCTGCGGCGAACCGCTTTCCAGCCATTACATTCCCGACACGACGTGCATGAGCGGATGTTTCACCGGATGTCCTCGTTCGGGCGTATGCCGCGAATCGTGCGTGTGTGTTGTGGTTTTCTGATGCGTTGAGCTACTGTGCGTCGACGTTGTCGCGTGCTTCTCGCTATTTGCGGACGGCTTCGATGTCTCACTGGAATGCGGTGCGGTGGTCGCGTCGTGCACGGGTGCGAATGCTTTTGCATCGGAGCTGTCATCCAATGGCGCGGTCGATCCATCTGCGACAGAACCGGTGTCGAGCACCACTTGTTTTCCGTAGCGCATATCGACGGATCGCAGCCCGGGATATTGCTGCAGCCACTCTTTCAAGTGAGCCTGGTACGCCAGGTAGCGCGCCAGATAATCCGAATCGCCGAAGTGGACGAGAGGCTGACGAACTGCGCCGAGAAACATGGCGCGAAGATCTTCGGGGTCGGACAAATCCACCTGACTGAGGGAGGAGGAAATGCGTCCGCCCTGCGCGTCGAGCGCGTGGATGAATTGCAGATACATGGCAATGCGTGCGGCGCGAATCGGCAACGGATCGGCGGAGGTGATGCCGGTGAGCACGGGAAAGGAATAATGTTGCGAGGCGGCATCGGGCAGGTCGAGCAGGATGCCTTGATCGTCGACCAGTCGCACCGCGTTGCCGTCGAGCGCAAAGGCGACGGGCGTACGCTCGACGACACTGACGCGTATCTGATTCGGCCAGAGACGCATGACGATAGCCGAGCGGACCCACTTGATCTGTTCCAACTGCGCTTTGCGATGGGCAAGCGGAATGCGAAAGATGCTGTGGCTGACATCCGGCTCGAAGAAAGATGTGGCCTGGGATCGAGTGACGACGCGGTTGCCGCTGACCCGTATGCCTTCCGTCGATTGCAGGATGAAATGGCGATTCTGAAATAAGAATGACTTGACGGTGAGACCGGCCAGCGCGATCAGGCCACAGGCAACGAGCACGACGAAGACTTTGAGCAGGCGAATCCAGCGAGCACCAAACCCGAATCGAGAGAAGAAGCGTGATCCGCCGCGGCGACGTACCGGGACGCGCCGCTGAGAACGCAGAAACGGTGTTTCTGTTTCCCGGGTGGTCGGCTGATCCAATACAGGGTTGGGAATCTCTCGTGTCTCCGCGTTAAATTTTGAGCGAAAGAGGCGGCTGGCCTCCTCATCCTCGAGCAGCCCGGTCCGTCCGTCGCTTCTTGTGTTTTTTGGCACGGCCGCCGCTGGTCGTGAGAGTCGCCAATTCGACTATAACCTGCCTGCAATTTCGCGCCACACTATTTTTCGGTTTTCTTCCGGTTTTTTCCGGAATTTATAGGTTTTTTGTTGGGCGCAACATTCGGGGTCGAGGGAGCCAAAGCAGCCAGCACCATGGGGCCGGCCTGATGAATATTGCCTGCTCCCATGGTCAGCACCAGATCGCCGGGCTTGGCGATGTGCACAATTTGTTCGACAGCTTCCTCAAACGAGGCGCTATAGCGGACATCGGAGCCGTCGATGGCCTCGACCAAGGCGAGCGCATCGACGCCGGGGATGGGAGTTTCACTGGCCGCGTAAATATCGACGACACGAACAACGTCCGCGGCCTGGAAGCAATCGCGAAATTCATGCAGCAGATCGCGAGTGCGAGTGTAGCGATGCGGCTGAAAGAGAACGAGGATGCGTTTGAATCCGCATTGACGGGCCGCTTCCAGGGTGGCACGAATCTCTGTGGGGTGGTGACCGTAATCATCAACGACGGTGACGCCGCCGACTTCTCCCTTGCGTTGAAAGCGCCGCTCGACCCCGCCGAAATCCGCGAGCCCGGTGGCAATATGTTCAGGCGAGACGCCAAGCTGGACGCCGATGGCAACGGCGGCAGTGGCATTTCTCAAGTTATGCAAGCCTGGGACGGAAAGCGTGAACGGACCCAGCGCTTCGCCTTTGCGATGTACCAGAAATTGCGACACGCGACCGGGCAGGGCGGCGGATTTATTTTTCAAGACTTCCAGGCGAAAGCCAGCTTCCGGAGCCAAACCGTAGGTGAACACTGAGTGGCGCACGCGCGGCAGCAGCGCCGCAAGTTTCGGGTCATCCACACAGGCTGTGGTGGCACCATAAAACGGGACGCGATCCATAAATTCTAAGAATGCGTGCTCCACATCCTCCATATCGCGATAGCAATCCATGTGTTCTCGATCGATGTTGGTGACGACGGCGAGAATGGGAGACAACTTGAGGAAGGATCGATCACTTTCGTCGGCCTCGGCGACCAGGTATTGCGAATGCCCCAGGCGAGCGCTCGAACCCATGGTTTCTACACGGCCGCCGACCACGACGGTGGGGTCGAGGCCTCCGGCGGCCAGGACGGCGGCAATCATGGAGGTGGTGGTGGTTTTGCCGTGCATGCCGGCAATGGCGACGCCGTATTTCAGGCGCATCAGTTCGGCCAGCATTTCCGCGCGCTGAATGACGGGAATCGACTGCGCGCGGGCCGCGAGGACTTCAGGATTTTTGGAGCTGAGAGCGGAGGTGGTCACGACGACATCTGCGCCCGAGATGTTGGAGGCGGCATGGCCTTCAAAAATCGTAGCGCCCAGGCTGAGAAGACGGTCGGTGATCGGCGAGCGTTTCAGGTCGGAGCCGGAGACGCGGTGGCCCAGGTTGAGCAGGATCTCGGCGATTCCGCTCATGCCAATGCCGCCAATCCCTATGAAATGTACGTGCTGCGTGCGGATGAACATCTCTAAATGGGCACCTAGCTTCTACTGTAGCAGTGAGGGCATAGTGGAAAAGCGGGCGGGAGCGATGGGGTTCGCTGGATCTATGTCTCGATTCTGGCAAAGCACGATTGACGGGAATCTTCGGCAACTGTACAGTTCAGAATATTGAAGTGGAGAGTTTATGGCGAAGTCAACGACTGGGAAAAGTGACACAATCGTGGTTTCGGTTCTGAGTGCACGGAACAATCTTGGCAAGCTGCTGGAGCGTGTGGACGGTGAACGCCGGTCGCTGGTGATCGAAAAGCGCGGCACACCCAAAGCGGTGCTGTTAAGTCTGCGCGATTACGTAAAGCTGGCGGCACCTGAACCGGATGTGCTGAAAATCATAGGAGAAGAGTCGGAGCGGAACGAGACCAACAGTCTTACCTCGCGCCAGATTGACCAAGTGATTCAATTGACGCGGGCGCAAAAGAAGAAGCGCTGATGCTTCCGCTGCGCCTTGCCATCGATACCAATGTGATTGTTTCTGCCGCTCTGAAGCCCGAAAGTCTGCAGCGAACTACTTTCTTGATAGCGATTACCAAGCCAGCCCGCCTGTATGTGTCGCGGCCAATTTTAGAAGAATATGAAGAGGTTCTTGCTCGGCCGGAGCTTGGAATTCGCAAAGGCGTTCGTCTGCAACTGGTTCAGCTGATCAAAAATCACAGTCATTTGGTGGCACCGACTCGGCGGCTGGAAGTGACTGGTGATCCTGATGACAATATGTTTCTGGAATGCGCGGATGCGGCCGGCGCGGATTACCTGATTACGGGGAACCAGAAGCATTTCCCGGCATTCTGGAAAAAGACCAAAATCATCACATCTCGCGAGTTCATTGGTCTGGCTGCGCCTCATCTGATCCAATAGCAGCGACTATATGGTGGAAAAGACGGTGGAAGATGCTTCTTTTGTCGATGGGAGCTTCCGAATTCGAATCCGGCGATGCGGCGGATCATCCAATAGGCAGCACAACCAAGTGGTGCTGACAGAAGCGGATGATCGACGCGAAATGTGTTGTAAAGACCACAACTTTTTCGCTGGAAATCCGTTAGATTGAGATGAGAGTTGTGAGGGACGGCGCAATGGTTCGCCTCCTCAGAAGCTCTCCGAGACTCTTCGCTCCTGAAGCCACAGAAGTTGGTGGATAGCCGGGAGCGCAGGTCGGGAGACACGATATGCGTTCTCTTCGGTCCGTTTTCGTTCCCGTACTTGCAGGCAGCTTTATGGTCGCCACTGCGGCGATCCCGGCCCTGGCGCAGGACAACGGATATTACGACAACAGCCAACAGACTGTGCAGCAGGACAATGGCCAGCAAAACTACAATGGCCAGCCACCCTATGACAATGGGCAGGCAGCCGCGCCGCAGGGATATGACGCGCCGAACGGTCCCTCGTATGAGGGTGGCCCCGGCGGAGCACAGGCACAAGACCAGCCCAACGGACAATACAACGGATCCAACGGACAATACAACGGAGATGTTCCTCCTCCCCCGCCGCAAGCGGATCAAGCCGACAGCGACGATCCGGGTAGAGCCGCGGTGCAGCAGGTAGATTCCGCGCCGCCTCCCTTCCCCATCGACGCTTATGATCAGCCGCCGATGCCGGGAGATGGCTACATTTGGACGCCAGGATACTGGGGTTGGAATGACGGCTGGAACTGGGTTCCAGGTGTGTGGGCGTACCCGCCTTACGTTGGAGCCTTATGGACTCCTGGATACTGGGGATGGACCGGTGGATATTATGGCTGGTACCCGGGCTACTGGGGATTCACGGTCGGCTTCTACGGCGGCATTTACTACGGTTGCGGCTATTGGGGACATGGATACTACGGCGGCTACTGGAACCATGGCCACTATTACAACAACCGCAATGTCAACAACATTCATAACGCGAGCTACCACTCGTATGCCGGTCAACGGGGTCCGGGTGGATCGAACGGACGCCAGTTCCATTCCGCGGCGAACTATGGAGCGGCAGGGGGACACGGATCGACGTACGGTCGCAGCGGAATGGCGAATGAAAGCATGGCGCGCAGCAGCAGCTATGGTACGGTTCGCGGCGGCGCACCCAACAGCTACAATCGTGGATTCAACGGAGGCACAACGACGCGGAGCTACAGCAATTCCGCGGCACGCAGCAGTACGGGCAGCTTCGGAGGAGCTTCACCGACGCGGGCCTACAATCTGCCACGCGGTGGCAGCTCCTACGGCGGGCAAAGCTACGGCAACAGCTTTGGCTCCAGAGGTAGCTATGGCGGTTCAAGCAGCTACAGCGGTGGTTCCCGCGGATATAGCGGCAGCACTGGTGGAAGCTACGGTGGTACTCGCGGGTATAGCGGCGGCAGCGGTGGATTCAGCGGTGGTGGTGGTGCGGCTTCCACGGCGGCGGCGGCGGATTCAGCGGCGGCGGTGGAGGTGGATTCCACGGCGGCGGTGGCGGCGGCGGACACCACTAATCGAACATCTTCCGCGAGACAGAACTTCAACAGCAGCCTGCTCCATGCAGGCTGCTGTTGTTTTGTGGGGAGGTGCACTGGGTGGAGCGAGAGAAGCAAAACGACCGCAACCCTCGAAAGATCGCACGCGCGAAAAACCCTGGACACTCACCTTACATTTATCGAACGCGGTACAAGGCGACCCCATGCGATGGAACGGTGGCATGGATGGTGCTGCCTGTTTTTTCCATCTTGCCTGTCCAGAGGTTTTCCAGCGAATACCCGCCTTCTTTTGCTGGAAGACCGACGGCAGACGCAGCGATCGAGACCGTCTGCGCCTGACTGCCGGTGTTGAACAAGCCGACAATGACATCTCCGTTGGCTTCCTTCTTCGCAAATACCTGCCGGGTGCCAGCATTGAGAACTCTTTTGGCCGCAATCGAATCCTGGTCCACTGCGAGGACAGCGGTGTTCTTCAGGTACTGCAGGTCCAGCGAATCGAGGTGAGTGAGGTCGACGCCTAATAAGAGCGGTGACGCTCCGAGAGCCCACAGGCTCAACTGCGTCTGACGTTCGACTGGTGTAAGGCCGTCGTTGCTGCCATTCCCTACCTCGATGGAGTCATAGTCGTTGAAGCCTCCGGGACCGGCGTACGGCTGCCATTCGGCAACATAGTTGAAGCGTTTGGCGACATCTTTCCAACTGGTCAGCGGATAGCTGCTGCCCTTCTTCTCGCAGCGATAGCATTCAACATCGGGAGCGAATTCCCACTGATTCGCATACTTCATCAAAGTGGGAGCGATGACTTGCGTGTAGCTTCCCTGGGTGACATCGAGAACCATGGGGCGCCCGCTCTGGTGGATGGCTGCGGACCAGGCCTTGATGTCGGGCACATTGTCGTTGCTCATGCCGTCGATCTTGATGTAATCGACGCCCCAGGACGCGAACATGTTGACCCAGGAGTTGATGAACGCCTGCGCGCCGGGCTTGCTAAAGTCGATGCGAACCATGCCCTTGCAGTTGTAGTTGTTTTCCGCGATGGAGGGTTCTGCGATCTGGTCTGCCGTGTAGGATGTGCCTTCAATCTGCGTCTTCTTTACGGCCGCCTGTTTGGAAATGCCGGGGGTGACATAGATTCCAAACTTCATCCCGAGGCTATGGATGTGGTCAGCGACGGCCTTGATGCCATTGGTATCTCCATCGGATGGAAATCTCGACGAGTCGATGACCCAGCGGCCATAGGAGTCGACGTTGGGACCCTGAGGGCCCGGACACTGCTCCCAAAAGTCGTCGAGGTTGATGTATTCGTATCCGAGCTGCTGCAAGCCGGAGTTCTGCATGGCGTGAGCCTGGGCTTCAAGCGTGGCTGCCGTCGGTTGCTCGCGAATGAAGCTCCAACTGCTCCAGCCAAGGACGGGTTTCTGGTCGACGCCATTCTCCTCTGCCCCGGCGTTCTGCAGGCCGGCGGTGAGGATACCAGCGATCAAGAATGCGGCCACAAGTGCAGCCGCAAGAGTCTGTCTACATTGCCTCATAAAAACCATTTCTCCCTTACACCATCGCGTTATTGTCACTATTTCTGAAAATTCTTGATCAGCGCGGCAATGGAAGCGGCCGCGTCGGCGTGCGCCAGGGCGCGAGATTTCTCGGCCATGGCGGCCAGACCTTCGGGATCCTGTGAGGAGGCGAATCAGTTCTTGTGTCAACCGCTGCGGCGTCAATTCAGACTCCTCAATCATGGTAGCGGCGCCGGCTTTCACAAACACTTCGGCATTGCATCGCTGGTGATCGTCAGCGGCCTTCGGGAATGGAATCAGAAGCGAGGGCTTGCGGGCGGCGGCCAGTTCCGCCATGGTGCTGGCGCCGCTGCGGCATAGCACCAGGCTGGCAGCTCCAAAGCGCGCCGCCATATCGTCGAGGAATGGTTCGACTTTCCAGGAATCGGCCCACTTGCCACGCAGCTCCGGCGATTGCAGATAGGCCTGCTCGGTTCCTTCCAGGTGGCGAGCGCCGCTTTGGTGGAGGATGGTCAGGCCTGGTACCTCGGCGAGCAGATCGGCGGCAATCTGCGGCGTGATGCGATTTAGCATGCGTGCTCCCTGGCTGCCGCCAAATACAAGCAGTTGCGGAGGTGCGTCGACAGGACGCGGCGGAAGCTCAAAAAACTCCGGACGCACGGGAATTCCTGTAACGTGACCGTTGCGAAAATATCGTAAGGTATCGGGAAAGTTGACGGCAGCCGCCTGCACCCATCGACCGACCCAGCGGTTCACCATGCCGGGAACTGCGTTGGGCTCGAATGCAACCCGCGGGGTGCCGCTCAGGATGGCTGCGATCATCGCGGGACCGGAGGCATAGCCGCCAACGCCAAAGACGACATGGGGCTTAAATTTACGGAGGAGACGACGGCAGGCCAACACACTGAGCGGAAGCTTGGAGAGCGTTGCCACTTTCGTCATGAGATGGACTTGGTTCAGCTGGCCGACCTGAATTAGCTCCAATGGAAAGCCGGCGGCCGGCACGAGGCGGGTTTCAAGACCGCGCGCGGTGCCAACAAAGCGAACCTGGGCGCCATAGGTATGGACTAACTCGCGCGCCACTGCGAGGGCCGGAAACACGTGGCCGCCGCTTCCACCACCGGCGATCAGGACGCGCAACTTTCCATTGGCCATGCGCGTCAGTCAATCTCCCTGGTGATGTTTAAGAGCACACCCATACTGACTAAAGTAAAAAACAGCGATGTGCCGCCTGCGGAGATAAACGGCAGCGCGATGCCCTTGGTTGGAACCAGCGCCAGAACCACGCTGATGTTGAAGAATGCCTGGATGACAATCGTCGCGGTGATGCCGAATGCCAGGAAGCGAGCGAAGGGATCTGTCGACAGCAACGCCGCGCGCAGTCCGCGATAGGCAAGCAGAAGAAATAGAGCGACGACAAACAGAGTTCCGATGAGGCCGAGTTCTTCGGCGATGTTCGCAAAAATAAAATCGGTTTGCGGTTCGGGCAGATAGAAGAGCTTTTGCCGCCCCTCCATCAGCCCTACGCCATGAATGCCGCCGGCGCCGACCGCAATCAACGATTGCAGAATGTGAAAGCCGGTGCCGCGAGGATCTTTTTCCGGATTGAGAAACGCGATCATGCGGGCGCGACGCCAGGCCACGTGGAACAGCATGTAATAGAGAACGGGCGAAGCTGCCAGCAGAGCCAGCGCCAAATACTTGACTTGAGCGCCGGCGAGATACAGCATCAGCGCGGTCACAGCGGCACAGACCAACGCGGTGCCGAGGTCGGGCTCCTTAAGGATGAGTGCGATAAAGACGAGGCTGGGCAAAGCCGCGGGCAATAAGCGCACGGCGCCAGTCCTGCAGCTGGTCGACGCGGTTCTGCAGAAACCATGCCAGAAAAAGCACCAGCGCGGGCTTGGCAATCTCCGATGGCTGAAAGCTGAAGATGCCGAAACGGATCCATCGGTGGGTATGGTGGGAATCGTGCATCAAAAAGGTCGCAAGCAACAGCAGCGTGGTGATGGCAACACACGGAAAGATGACAGATGGGGTGTTGTAATGGCGATAATTGACACGCATCAACACCATCATGGACAAGAGCCCGGCGAGCGCCCAGGCGGATTGCCTCACGACAAATTCATACGGAGAACCGTAGGTGGCCTTGGCCATAACCGCGGACGCGGAAAATACCATGACCAGTCCAAACAGCACCAGCAGCAGCGTGATGATGAACAGCCATTTATCTACGCCGACACGTTTTGCCATGCATCCACACCTTGCCGCGCCAGCACGTATTGTTTAAAACACTGTCCGCGATGCTCGTAATTTTCAAATTGGTCGAAGCTGGAACAGGCGGGCGCCAGCAAAACAATCTCGCCGGACTTCGCTTCGGAAGCGGCCTGGTCGACAGCGCGCTCCAGAGTCTGAGAGCGAATCACGTCGACCGTGCCGGTAATCTGGCTCTCGATTTTTTCGGCGGCTGCGCCGATGGTGTAGACGGCGCGCACGCGTTCCTTCAGCAATGGATTTAGTAAGGTGTAGTCGGAATTTTTATCTTTGCCGCCAAGGATGAGGTGAATGCCGCCGGGAAATGCGCCGATGGCCTTCATGGTGGCGTCGACATTGGTGGCCTTCGAGTCGTTGTAGAACTCGACCCCAGCGATGCGAGCGACGAATTCGAGCCGATGTTCGACAGCACGAAACGCGCCGACGGCTTTGCGAATGACATCGTTGGAAATTCCGGCCAGCTTGGCGGAGCAGACTGCGGCCAGAACATTCTCGACGTTGTGCTCGCCTTTGAGAGGAATTTCGCTGACCGGCAGAACTGGTTCCGCGGCCGCCTGCTCGCTGGCGCGCCACACAACAGAGTCCTGATACACGAAACTTCCCTGCCGAACCGGACGCCGGGTGCTGAACCAGAAGACGCCGGCCTTGGTTTTGCCAGCCATGGGCTGCGACTCCGTGTCTTCGGCATTCAACACCAAATGGTCCTTCGCCGTCTGATTCTCGAAGATGCGTGCTTTCGCGGCCACATAATTTTGCATATTGCCGTGGCGATCGAGGTGGTCGGGCGTGATGTTGAGGATGACGGAGATATTGGGATGAAAGTCGACGATGGTTTCCAATTGAAAGCTGGAGACCTCAAGCACATTCCAGGTCTCAGGCGTGCTTTGCGGGACCAGCGAAATCACCGGCAGTCCAATGTTGCCGCCGACCTGGGTCGGCTGGCCGCTGGCGCGAAATATTTCTCCGCAAAGTGCGGTGGTGGTTGTTTTGCCGTTCGATCCGGTGATGGCGAGAATGTTGCCTTGCAGAAAACGTGACGCCAGTTCCAACTCCCCGATCACAGGGGTTCCGAAGCCGCGGGCCTGCACCAGTTCCAGAGTATCGAGCGGAACGCCGGGGCTGACAACAATCCAGTCCTGACGGCGAAATGTAAGCAGGCCATGACCGCCAGCCTCGACCATGACGCCGATGTCGAGCAGCGCGGGCAATTCCGTCGCCAAGGCTTCGACGCTGCGCAGATCGGACACGGTCACCTGCGCGCCTTTTTTCCGCAGAAAAATGGCGGAGGCCAGGCCGGATTTTCCGAGCCCCACGACCAGGATTCGCTTGTCCTTTAATTCCATCATCGAAATCAATCTCCGCCGCGATCTGATTGTCCCATGTTTCTGCGCCCCTGTTTCCCACAGTTTCACACAGCAGCGAGAACGTCCACGCAGAGTTAACGCAGTTTGAGCGTGGTTAACGCAAACAGGGCGAACACCAGGGCGGCAATCCAGAAACGAACAATCACTTTCGACTCCGACCATCCCATCAGCTCAAAGTGGTGATGGATGGGAGCCATTTTGAAGATGCGCTTTTTTCGCAGTTTATAACTGCCAACCTGCAACATGACGCTGAGAGCTTCTAAAACGAAAACACCGCCGATGAACGGCAGCAGCAGTTCCTGCTTGATGATGACGGCGACGGTTCCGATGGCGCCGCCCAGGGCGAGCGAACCGACATCGCCCATAAAGACTTCTGCGGGGTGAGCGTTGTACCAGAGGAAACCGATGCTGGCGCCGACCATGGACCCGCAGAAAACCGTGAGCTCAGAAACCAGCGGCATGCGCTGCAGGCCAAGGTAGTCGGCGTACACGACGTTGCCGCTGATATAGGTCAGCGCTGTCAAGGCGCACGCTGCGATGATGGCGCAGCCGATGGCGAGACCATCCAGGCCATCCGTGAGGTTGACGGCATTGCTGGAGCCCACCAGCACGAGGACGGTAAATAAAACGAAGATGAGAAATGCCAGCGGGCCAAGATGCGGAATGTGGTGGATGGAGTGAAGGACCAGATCGGGACGGAAGCGCTTGACGAAGGGGACCATCAGGCGGGTGGAGTATTCCCCTTCCTTGCGCAGCAACAAGAGAAATATCGCGATGAGCGAAGCGACGCCGATCTGCGCGGTAAATTTGACGCGGGCGGTGAGGCCCAGATTTCGCTTATGGACGACCTTCAGATAGTCGTCGGCAAATCCTATGCCGCCGAAACCGACCAGCGCCAGAATGGCCAGCCAAACCAGCGGGTTGGAAAGATCGCTCCACAATAATGTGGGCACCAGGATGGCGACGCAGATGAGCAGGCCGCCCATGGTGGGAGTGCCGGCTTTTTTCTGGTGGTCTTTGGGGCCATCCTCGCGGATGTATTGGCCGATTTGAAATTCACGCAGCTTTTCGATGAGGTAGGGGCCGATGAGCAGCCCGATCAGGAGCGCTGTGAGGGTAGCAAACGCAGTGCGGATCGTCAGGTAGCGAAAGACGCGGAACGCGTGGATGTAGACGAATAACTTCTGATAAAGAAGCCAGTAGAGCAAATGACCTCCGCGCTGCCGCGATTCCGGAACGTAATTTGAAGAGCGCTTTTCTCAGGCTATCGTAACCGCACCCGCAACTCCAGCGCGTCAGCAGATTCAAAGTTTCTGCAAATTTGTTCTCCTCCAGCCAACCACCCACCGCCCCGCCGCCCCTTCCATCCCTCGCTACAGCGGCTTCCCAATCTCCCACCTGTGTCCGTACGGGTCCACCACCGAGCCATCCCGCCAACCATACTCATGGTTCTCGACCGGCGACCGTACCCGCGCCCCCGCCGCCACCGCCCGCGCAAACACCGCATCCGGATCGTCGACAATCAGCATCAGCCGTACCGCCGTTCCCGCCGCCGGTGGAGCTGGGTTGCCGATCGCCTCGTCTGCGGGATGCACCCAGAACTCCGCCCCATGCGCCACCAGCTGCGCCACCATGCCCTCCTCCGGCGGCGAGCTCCAACCTGTCTTCGCCTCAAACGCCCGCGCATAAAACGCAATCGCCTCTCGCACATCCCCAGGAATATGCAGCATCGCAGAAAATCGGTATCCCATAGTGCGGTCCACCCTACCCCCTCCCCGGAACTCAGGTCAAGCGATATCATTACTGAAATGAATCGACAACCTGTTGGCATCGCGGCGCGAATCCGGAGCGAAATCGAAAGGATCGAAGGGGAAATCGCCGGCTGCGAGCAGTTGGGGATTTCGCGCGACGAGAACTGGCAAGCTGCAAATAGCAAGCGGTTAAACGAACTGAATAGAGAACTTGAGCATGAAGTAAGCTGCAAGCGCGTAGTCGCATTGGGAACCGTCCACGAGTATCAAATGGCTGGAAAACCGCTGAATTCGGAACTGTGTTCCCGGATTCAATTTCTCATCGACCAATTTGCGGCGACCACGGTTTTGGAAGAGTGGACCGAGAACGGATTCCTGTCTTGCGTTCCTCTTAAATTCAAAGACAGGTTTGAATATGCGAACGTTGGCACCTCGTCTGAAGAGGAATTTAGCACCTACGCATACCATGCTGTTAATCATCCTGCCCATGACGGCATCCTCGGAATCTCCGACGATGGACCGTCCATGAGCGAGTACGGGCCGCTCGATCGCCAGGAGAACCGAGAAATCCAAATGCTGCAAAATATAGACCGGGCGATGGGAAACCATAATATTGGGATCTTCGTTGTCGGGCTTGCTCACCTGCACTCGATGTCCATGAAACTCAAGGCCGCGAAATTCAATGTGAGCGCATATTGCTGGCTTGGGTAGCGAAGCTATAATGAGTCAGCCTCACCATGCCACCCACTGTCTTCTTCCGGAACCTCCTGCCCCGAAACCCGCCCGCGCCGACCATTCATGGCTTCGAGCATGGCGTTGCGTATTTCTCCGCGGGTAGATGGTGGTATTCGGGGCTGAACTTCGGAGGATCGAGGATGGCCGTCCCCATCGAGCAACAGGACCTCCCGACTCTCAAAACTTGGATTCTGGCACTTTTTGGCGACCATGAGCCGCTGGAATCGGAATACAAACCGGGAACCGCCTACAGGCGAATTTCTTTGCCCGGTGGAAACCTGCACAAGACGATTGACGAGAAGGTTATTACCCAATCCTTCGTCGCGCTGAAGCTTCTAGTGACGAAGATGCAGGACGTCTTCGAAACGGTCGAGCCAGCGCAGATGAACCTGCAAACCTATGGTCACAAAATCCGGGAGTTGCTGCTTTTAGCCGCGATGGAAGTCGAGACATCTTGGGCGGCTGTTCTCAGAGCGAACAACTACGCCGGAAATCGCTTTACAACGAAAGACTACGTGAAGCTTCTCGCACCTATGCTCCTCGACAGCTTTTCGCTGAATTTGAGGTCTTACCCCGAATTTCCGACCATCACTCCCTTCAAGGGGTGGACAGCGCAATCTCCAACTCAATCTCTCGACTGGTACGATGCCTACAATCAGACGAAGCACAACCGCGAGGAATGCCTCGGGCTCGCGACTCTGGACCGGGCTGTCAATGCGGTCGGCGCCGCGGCCGTAATGTTTTACGCGCAATTTGGGTACATATTCCAGCACGACGATGAGAAGCGCAGCCTCGTCCGAAGCGTCTTCACACTTAAGGTCGATCACCGGATATACCCCACTGCATGCTACATTCCAAACGCCGAGGGCGGGACGAAGGTGTGGGATTGGGAACTGCTGGACTATCCCTTTCCGCCCGCCTGAACTCTGGGGCCGGGTGCCCCATTCAAGCGGCCTTTTCGCTTGAGTGGGTAGGTAAATCTGTCACTTTCATCCCGATCGGACGTAGGTATCTGCGTTTCCTATCCTCCAAGAAATCCTGCATGCCTCATTAAAGCAGCTTACCCGTGATCAAATAATCCGCAATCCCGTTCCCGACAAGCCGACTTATCGCGAGATCCCACGATTTAGAATTCCGCAGTTCCGCCCCATGGAGGCATAATAAGCAGCTATGTGGGAAAACCCGAAACGCGTTGAAGCCGCAATCAAGCGTTTGTCGCACGAGATTGAGCAGATGGACGCGCTGTTTTATCCCGCGGACAAGAACAAGCGATGCCTTCACGCCGGTATGCTCGAACGCAAGCGAGACGATCTTGTGCGTGGGTTCGTTATCCAAATTCACACAGCAATCGAAGACATTCTCGACCAGCTAATTACTTTTGCTGTAACGGGAAGCACGCGCGCCCATCGCCCTCTGCGCAGTCAATCAGCGAGGGCATTGCGCGGCCTCTTGACTGGCGGCGAAAGCATAGGCTTTCACAGAAAGCTTTCTCTCGCTCTCGCCCTGCGGATCATCACGAAAAACACGAAAGACCGACTTCATGTGCTCAATAATCTCCGTAACAAATGCAGTCACAATTGGGTTTTGAAGATACCCGTTCGGTATGGCAAACGACCTGCGCAGAAGAAGCCGCCGCTGCTCACCTATGAAGGCCACGATCTTCATACCATGGGCGCTCTCAAAGCTTTCGTGGAGGAATATGGCGCGGGAATATATCTGAAGCTCTACATAAAATATCTCGATCTGCGTTAGAAGGCAGAAGCCCGTCGCTTTAAGAAGGCTTAGGCTGCCCCGAAGTAGCGCCTACGACCGGATGGCTGATTCTACTGGATGAGGACAGAGCCTACTGCACCGTCGGGTCAGGCACTCAGTGCGGATGGATTCAGCTTTTCGGTCGCCTTCGTTTGTTCCCAGGTGTTCCATTCTTCCACCAGTTTGCCGTCCACAATCCGAGCAATGTTAATGCCCAGCAGCGTAACCGGTTCCCCGGTCTCTCGTATCGTCACATGGGCGGTCATGCGGGTAGCCACCTTCTCCCCGTCGACCAGTTGATCCTCAATCTGAAAGGAGTCCTGGGTAAAGACAAACAGCTTGTGGAAGTACAGGATGCTTTGCCGGAATCCTTCCAGATCGCGGTCACCTGCGGACGGATGCCCGACATAATCGGGCGCAACCACTTCATCCAGCGCCGAAACATCTCCGGCGGCATAGAGCTCCACCAGTTTTCGAAAGACCGCTTTCCTTGACTCCGGAGAATCGTTCATCGTCGCGTTGTGCATTGGCAATTTCCTCTCTCGTGACCCAATCGTACCGCCTAACACCAAGCCAGCCCCGCAAAGATCCCGTGATGCATGGAAGCGTGCTGTGCGCCCTACCGAGCGAGAAGGTTCATGGCGTCTTCCTAATTTCCTTGCAAGATGCTGTCGATGGATTTGTTCAGCGCACGCCACTCCTGCAGCAACTCGACAAACATGATTTCGCCGTCGTTCGAGAGGCGGTAAAAGCGCTTGTTGCGCTTGTCTTCCTCACGCCACTCGCTGACCAAGAGCCCCTGGCTTTCCAGGCGCCGCAGCAGCGGGTAGAGGGTGCTTTCGTCGATTTCGAGGCCATGCTGCGCCAGAGCCTTGCGGAGGGTGTAACCGTAATGCTCCTGCTGTAGCTGGGCCAGGACGGCGAGGGTCAGGCAGCCACGACGGAGTTCAAGTCGAAGATTTTCAAACAGGTTATCGGCGAGGCTCATGCTGTTCCTCATACACTGTACATCAACTACTGTATTACACACAGTGTATGACGTCAAGCAAATTTTCGTCCGTCGATTGGTCTGAATACGCGAGCCCGAGTCAGGCTCGGGTTATCCGGACGATTTATTGCAATGGAATCCGGTAGAGATTGCGCCTGGTATTTTGACGGCTATAGGCGTAGACGAGAGGGTTGATTGCGGAGTCCACAAACCACGGGATCGGAGGATACGTGTTCCGACTGGGAATGTCCTCGATACGAGCAAACCCGCCGGACGGGGTTTTCGGAAGCCCCTCATCATGCATCACGGGAACCGGGAAGGTGCCCTGTTGGAGTGCGGGGAAGATGATGAAAGCGTACTTCCCGGTCGAATCCCACTGGAAAAAGCAGTAGTCCACGCAGAGCGGTATCGCAACATTCTCATCCAGCCCGTAAGCCTTTGTTACCTGGGCATCCTCTTCTCCGGCGCCTGGCGATGCCGCAACGACCCAACGACCATCCGGTGACACAGAGTCGATTTCCAAGATGCGTCCGGGAATAATCTTGCGACGATCACTGCCATCTCCCTTCATGCGGTAGAGAAAGTTCGAGCCGCCTTCGATGGCGCGGAACACCAATTCACCGTTGGGCAGAAAGAAAGGTGAATCTTCCGTCGCTGTAGAGGCGAGGTGGACTGGAGATGATCGACGGTTGATCGGTGCGACCCACAGGCTTGAACGGCCGCTCGGCTTATCCATGGCGAAGGCAACCTGCTTGCCATCCTTGGAAATTGAGTAGGCTTCCATCGGATACCCTGGCAGCACTCTGTCGACCCTGCCCGTGGCCAGATCTTTGACCCATAGCTCCTCACCCTGGGTCTGACCATTCGCCATCAGGAAATATAGCCTGAGTCCATCCGAAGAAAATTTCGGTGATTGTGCATTTCCTTCCGAGGAAATCTGGTGGTCTCCGTCCTTGTCGTGCATCCACACGGTACTGTCGCGCGAGCCGACGGATGTGATGAGCGATTTGCCGTCGGGAGCCATGGTAATGCCTTCCTGAGAGGTGGGGCCGAAGGTTAGCTGCTCGGGCTTTCCATCTGGAAAACGCTGCCGCCAGATATGAAAATCATCCGTCTTGACGGTGAGATAGATCCACTTGCCGTCCATGGACCACGCGCCCGAGATGCACTCCCCACCGGGAGGGCCAACGACTCTGACCTCACCGTTGCCCAGAAACGGCACCACCCTGCAAGGAAGAATCTCGCCTCGACTGTCCATCTCAACGATAAGGACCGAGCGGCCGTTCGGGGAAAGATAGGAATGATGGATCATACTTCGATTGCCCGGCGGAGCGTACACGTCGCGGCGATTCCCTCGCGCTTCATCCGTGGTGACCAGGATCATATGCAGTCCTTCTCTAATCTCAGAAAACAACAGGCGCTTTCCATCTTCAATCCAGGTGAGGGAGGAGGAATTGGGCAGCAGGAGATGCGGTTCGCCGCCGAGGACGGGCACTTCGTATGTGTCCCAGGGCGATACGACACTATAGGCGATATTCGAGTTGTCGGGAGAGAACGACGGGCCTAACTTCGTCTTGGAGTCGTGCGTGAGTTGAACTGGTTCCCCGCCTGGCAGCAACTTGACGTAAATTTCTCCGGGCCCCATGAACGAATCAGCTCCACGAATGAATGCGAGCGTTCGTCCATCCGAAGACAGAGCGGGATACACGGCCGAGTCGGTGTAGAACGTCAGCTGCTCCCACTGATTGGGGGCCGGAAGGCGATCTGGGGAGGAGCGACGAAAAAAGAACGCTCCGGCGAGCACCGCAAAAACAATGGCTGCGGCTATAAGGTAGTAGAGATTTCTCCGCAGGGCCGATTTTTTGGTTAGGATCGGCTTGATCGGGACGGGATCTTTTCTTTCCTCCTCCTGAACTGAAGGGTATTCTTTCCAATGGCTTTGGGAGCTGTCGCGCCGGAGACGCTGCAGGTCCGTTCGCATATCGGATGCGTGTTGATAGCGCAAGCTCCGATCTTTTTCCAAGGCTTTGCGAATGACTTGTTCCAACTCCACGGGGAGATCGGGGTTGAGGCGGACCGGAGGAATAGGAGCGCGATTCAGGATGGCTTCGCAGGTGACAGCCGAGCTTTCCCCGCGGAAAGGCGGTGTGGCCGTCGCCATTTCGTACAGAACAGAGCCGAAGGAAAACAGATCGGTTCGCGCATCGAGCTCTCTGCCTCGCACTTGCTCCGGGGACATGTAAGCTACAGTTCCCAGCATCGTCCCCGGACTGGTCAGATCTTCCTCGAGGGTTGTCATCCCGGGCTGGTCTGGATCGATGACCGCGGAGGACGTCGGCATCATTTTGGCCAAGCCGAAGTCGAGAATCTTGGCCTCGCCTCGCCGCGTGACAAAAATGTTTGCGGGCTTGATATCGCGATGAACCACGCCGGCAGTGTGGGCCGCGTCGAGTGCGTCGGCGATCTGGATCGCAATTGGCAGAAGAACTTCAGGTTCGAGCGGCCTTCCGGAGATGCGGTGGCGCAAGGTCATACCGTCCAGGAACTCCATGACGATGAACGGTCGACCCTCTTGCTCTCCGATCTCATAAATCGTGCATATATTTGGGTGGTTGAGGGCGGACGCGGCCTGTGCTTCCCGATGGAAACGAAGCAGGGAGACTGGATCCTGAACGATGTTATCCGGTAGGAATTTAAGCGCGACGAAGCGGCGGAGAGTCATATCCTCAGCCTTGTAGACAACGCCCATTCCCCCATCGCCCAGCTTCTCTACAATGCGGTAGCGCGAGATGATTTGCCCAATCATTTGCAGAGAAACCCGCCTCCGGATTGGATCAATCTTAGGGTCGAGGTGTCAGCGCGTCAACAAATGTTCGCCTCGCGAAGAGATTCCATTGGCCGGAATACGGCAACCCGTGGCGGTCGGGACAACGATGCCCGCGGAAGGTAGGCGACTTATGGACGCGTGGGGGTGGAGGGAGTCATACCGAGCTGGGGGTGGGGATTGGCGAAATAGCCGGCGCGGGTGCGAACGGACAGCTTGCCAACTCCTTTGGCTTTGGCGTCGACGCGGATGGCGCGATAGCCACCCTGGCTGATGGGTTGGGTCGGGTGATAACCGAGAACATATTGATGGCGAATATCCTGAGCCACTTCGGCGGCAATGGTGTCGACCTGATCGAGTGATTTGGGAAAGAAGGCGATGCCGCCGGTCTCGTCGCTGAGTGACTGCAGGGCCTTGTGGGCGCGATGGTTCTGGGTATGATCCGACTCGTCGTAGAGCAAGCCGATCGAGTAGACGATGGGGCCGTTCAGATCCTGAATGCGGCGCACGGTTTCCGCCAGCGTGGCGCTGGAGCTGTTGTCTTCTCCGTCAGTGATGATGAGAATGACCTGCTTGGGGTGCCTGGCCTGTTTCGCCAGATGATCGGCGGCGGCGATGACCGCATCGTAGAGGGCCGTGCCGCCCTGGGAGTCAATGTGGGACAGGCCTTTGCGGAGGAGGTCGATGTTTGAGGTGAAATCCTGATCGAGAAATGCCTCGTCGGAGAAGTTCACGATGAAGGCTTCGTCCTGGGGATTGGAGGCCTGGATCAGGTCGATGGCGGCGCGGTTGACCGCTGCCCGTTTTTGCGCCATGGAGCCGGAATTATCGACGAGAATGGCGAGCGACACCGGGACATCTTCCTGTCCGAACGACGAGATTGTCTGCTGCACATTGTTTTCGTAGACGGCGAAGTCCTGTTTCTGCAGGCTGGTCACCAGATGATCATGGTTATCGATGACGGTGGCATAGAGAACCACTTCCGTGACAGAAGTTTTGAAGGTAAAGGGCCGGCTCTGTGCGGGATGGATCGCTGTCTGTGGGGTAGTGGGGGGTGGCGGCGCGTTTTGCGCGGAACCGTCCGCGGCCTGCTGCGATATTGCGGGCAACACGCCAAGCGACAGGTAGGCGCCGATCACCAGCAGCAGGACAAAGTAAAACGGCTTTGTGGTGCGAACTGGCATACGATCCCTTATGCAAAGATGCTGCCACGGATGGCCGACAGCATCGTAGGATGCAGTATCTAAAAGTCTCGCGGCAGGCGTTTCATTCCGCGTGCAAGTCTTCATCCACCATAGTCCTATGTCTGGGTCCCATCGGCAAGCGACCGATCGACCGGATTCGTTTTCTTTTCATGCGCTCGGCCCCCTGTTCCACAAGAAGGCAGGCAGCGCTGCGATAGAATCGGGAATAACAGAGTCGCACATTATTCGCTCGCCTTTGCGAGTTGCGCCTGATCTGACAGGAGTTCGCCACTACCATGGCTCGCATTTATCCTTTTCGCGCTTTCCGCTACAACCCCGGACTGGTCCGCGCTGAAGACGTGGTGACCCAGCCGTACGACAAAATTTCGCCTGCCATGCAGCAGTCGTATTACCAGCGCAGCCCGTACAACCTGGTGCGCGTGATTCTTGGATTGCCGGAGCTGTTCGACTCCGAAGAAAACAATGTTTATACCCGCGCGGCTGAAAACCTGGCGGAGTGGCGGAAAGAAGGCGTGCTGACGCAGGACAATGAATTGGCAATTTACGCCTACAGCCAGCGCTATGAGGTTCCTGGTGCGCCGGGAACGACAGAGGAGCGGCGAGGGTTTATCGCCCTTGGCGAGCTGGTCGATTACAGCCAGGGGATCGTTTTTCGCCACGAGCGGACGCTGGCCAAGCCGAAGTCGGACCGATTGAATCTACTGCGGGCGACGCGGGCGCATTTTGGCCAGATTTTCATGCTCTATTCGGATCCGGGATTGACGGCCGAACAGCTGCTGTTTGCCAATCCACCGACGCCAGATATTGAAGTGACGGATGAATACGGCGTGCTGCATCGGGTGTGGAAGGTGTCTGAACCAAGCAAGATCAACCTGTTGCTGAGCGCCATGCAGAACAAGAAGCTGATCATTGCGGATGGCCATCATCGCTATGAAACTGCGCTGAACTATAGTCGCGAGCGTGCGTCGCAGGCGGCCAGCGCGCCGACGGAGCGTCCTGCAGGAAACCTGCCGCAGCCATCGTATCCAGAGGCTGCCTGCATGATGACGTTCGTGAACATGGATGCCAAGGGACTGACGATTCTGCCGACGCATCGGGTGGTCCACGACCTGAAGGATTTCGAAACTGCGAAGTTTCTGAAGCGGGCTGCGGAGTATTTCGATGTGCGTCCGTTATCGCCGACGCTGGATGTCCCAGAGATTCTGAGCCAGCTGGCCCAGGCAGGGAAAACGGGGACCAGCTTTGTTGCGGCAACACGAACTGGGAATCACCTGCTGACGGCAAAGAAGGAAGCGATGGAAGCTCGCCTGTCCGATCAGCCGGAACGGCAACGACGCCTGGACGTGGTGCAGCTGCATTCGATCGTGCTGGAGGATGTGCTTGGGATTTCTGCACAGGCGGTGCTGGATCAAACCAATCTGCGCTATGTGCGCGAGGCCAGCGATGCCCTGCAGCAAGTACGCGCGGGAGATGCGGACATTGCATTCCTGATGAATCCCGTGACCCTGGACCAATTGCGGGAAGTGGCATTTGCAGGGGATGTGATGCCGCAGAAGTCGACCGACTTTTATCCAAAACTGTTGAGCGGTCTGACCATCTATGCGTTGGATTAGCGACCGACAGACGACGGGAACAAAACGGCTGACACAAGGACGCATGAAACTGCGAGGCTGCAGTTGGGCCGGACTCTGCAGGTCGGCAGCGATTGGAATTCTATGTGGCTGCGGCGTTTGGACAGCCCACGCGCAGCAGCCGCAAACCCAGCGAGGCACGCAGCCGGCTACGCCCCCAGCTTCGACAACGCCGCCTGCTCCGTCCGCTGCTTTGCAAACCACACCGGAGCCGGCCAACCTTCCAGCGGCCACACAGCCGCGACCGACAGAACTACGTTTTCTCGTGCTGGTGGACCCGGCTCACGGTGGCGCAGACACGGGGGCCATGCTCGATCCGGCGACTCCGGAAAAAACCTACACGCTGGCGCTCGCCGAGCAATTGCGTGCGGCTTTGAATGCGCGCGGAATCCGGTCCATGTTGACGCGCACTTCGGATGTGGCGCTCGACAACGACGCACGTGCGACGACCGCGAACCATTCGCATGCAGCCGCCTGCATCTCGCTGCACGCGACTTCGACAGGTAACGGCGTGCACCTGTTTACATCTTCCCTGCCCGCAGTGACGGAGGCTGATCCGCGCCGCGCGTTTCTGCCCTGGCAGACGGCGCAGGCGGCGTACGAAACCTCGAGTTTGCGGCTGGAGTCGGATGTTGATGCAGCGCTGACGCAACAGCACATCCCAGTGCTGATCGCGCGAACTTCGATCCCGCCACTGGATAGCATGGCGTGCCCGGCGATGGACATTGAGGTCGCTCCGATGGACGCAAACACGCCGCTGAGTGACGTGGGCTATCAACAGAAAATTGTCAGCGCGCTGGATGCTGCTCTGGTTGCATGGCGCAGTGATTGGAGGCAGCAGCCTTGATTCCGCGCTACCAGAAAGTGATCCTGTGGGTGCTGCTGATCAGCTCCGTGCTGATGGCTGCTTATTTGATTCGAATGCGTGCGCGTGCCCAGGATCGGCTGGCCGCAATCCCAGATTCCGCGCCGATGCCGATCCCGGTCGAGGCTGCGCCGGTCCAGGTGACGCTGCTGTTCGCGAATGATGAGGATGGATCGCTGGCGCCGGTGGAACAGGAAATTGCACTTCCGGCTGAAACGACTACTCGCGCGCGAACTCTGCTGAACGATCTGTTTGCAGAGTATGCCAAGGCTGGCTCGCCGCATCCGCTGGCACCGGTGGTTGCAGTGGATGACGTGTTCCTATTGCCGGTTCCGGAATCGAACGCGGCGCATCCACAACAGATGGCGGTCATCAACCTGGATGGAGGCTTCGTCAGCCATCATCCTTCGGGAATTTTGGTAGAGAACCTGACATTGCTTTCCATCTTAGGTACGCTGCACGCGAATTTTCCGCAAATTGCACAGGTACGATTTCTGGTCGATGGGCATCCGAGAGAAACGCTGGCCGGGCATGCAGACCTGAGCCGAACGTACCTGACCGCCAACGATGTTCCGGAAGCGGCCGGGTCGAATGGAGCCGCTGCGCAAGACGCGGACTCGCCCGCGAAACAACCGGAGAGCCAACCATGACGGCCTCAGACAAGATTCGCATTGGCGTCTTCGACTCTGGATTTGGCGGCTTGACGGTGCTGCGCGCCCTGTTGCCGCAAATTCCTTCCGCGGAATTCTTCTACCTGGGCGACACGGCGCGACTGCCATATGGTTCAAAATCGCAAGCAACGGTGGCTCGCTATGCGGTCGAGAGCGCACAGCTGCTGGAATCCTACGGCGCGGATTATTTGGTGATTGCGTGCAACACCGCCAGTGCGTTGGCGCTCGATGCAATCAAGTCGGCCGCGCATGTTCCGGTGCTGGGAGTGATTGAGACTGGCGCCGATAGCGCCGCAGCTGCGAGTGGAACGCGCGACGTGCTGGTGCTTGCCACGCAGGCTACGGTTGACAGTCATGCATATGCACGCGCCTGCGCGGCGCATGGGTTGCGCAGTATCGAAAAAGCATGCCCCTTGCTGGTTCCGCTAATTGAGGAGGGTTGGATCGACTCGCCCGTGACGCGCGAAGTGCTGCGGATTTATCTGGAGCAGGCGCAGGCGGAAGCTATGGCCGCTGGAATGACACTCGACACGGTGCTGCTGGGCTGCACGCACTACCCGCTGCTGCGAGCGCTGTTGCAAGAGACGTTGCCGAAGGAGGTGACGATTCTGGATTCTGCAGAGAGTACGGCTCAGCGTGTTCGCACGCAACTGGAGAGCTTGCGATCCTTACCTGCAGATCGGTCGCGCGTGGGCGACACGAACAATCCGGTCTGCCATTTTTTCGCTACAGATTCAGTCGAGAAGTTTCGCACGCTGGGCAGTCGATTTCTCGGCCGGCCGATTGAGAAGGTTGAACTGATCGATCTCGGCGGTTAAATCGGGCGGACTGGTATTCTGCGTAAGGCAGTCGCCTCGGCGAGGGGACAAGCAATCACGGAGGAAGCATGTTGCAACTGAACGGTCGCATCGCGGTGGTATTCGGTCTGGCGAACAAGCGCTCGATTGCGTGGGCCATCGCGCAAAAACTGCACGAGTCTGGATGCAAGCTGATCATCGGCTATCAAAATGACCGCATGAAACAAGAGGCGGAGGGGCTGTTGGCGGAACTTCCGGGGGCTGAGGCTTTGCAGTGCGACGTCTCGAACGATGCCGAAATTGCAAGCGTATTTGAAGACCTGAAGCAGCGGCACGGAAAATTACACATCCTGGTACACTCGGTGGCCTTTGCGCCGGCGGACGACCTGAAGAACGATTTTCTTCAGACCACGCGCGAAGGATTTCGCATCGCGCATGATGTCAGCGTCTATTCTCTGATCGCTTTATCGCGTGCGGCTGCGCCGCTGATGACGGAAGGCGGCAGCATCATGACCATGACCTACTATGGCGCGGAAAAAGTCGTGCCGCATTACAAAGTGATGGGCGTGGCGAAGGCGGCGCTGGAGGCGACGGTTCGCTACCTTGCGGGCGACCTGGGCAAGCAGAATATTCGCGTGAATGCGATTTCTGCGGGACCCATCAAAACCCTGGCAGCGCGCGGCATTGGCAACCTGGGTGACATGCTGAAGTATCACGCGGACCGAGCCCCGTTACATCGCAATACGGAGCAGTCGGAAGTTGGGAATACAGCCGTTTTTCTGGCGTCGGATCTGGCTTCCGGGATTACCGGCGAAGTGATCCACGTCGATAGCGGCTACAGCATCATGGGATTCTAAGAAGCGTTTTTTTGGGTTCGCATGGCCAGGGTGATGCGGCGTTCATCTCCGTGCAGCGTTTCAATGATGATCTCTCCGTCGCGGCGCGCCGTGACGGAGGGAAATTTTTCTCCCCACTCAATCAGCAACACGCTTTGCGGCGTCATCAATTCTTCCATGCCCAGCGTATCCAACTGCCGCTGATTTTCGATTCGATACAGATCCAGGTGATAGAGCAGGATGGACTCGCCGAGTTTGGCGTGCTCCACGCTGCGACCGGCGTATTCATGGATCAGCGTGAATGTAGGGCTGGTGACTTCTTCCGGCTCCGCGGCACCCAGCGCGGCGGCAATTCCCTTGACCAGCGTGGTTTTCCCGGCACCTAAATCTCCGCGCAGCAACATCACCTTCGGTGGGTCGAGGAACTTTGCCAGCTCGCGGCCAACCTCGATGGTCTGCTCGGCTGATTGAGAGGTGAACACGCGAACACTTTCGCTACCAGGTTGGGTTTCGTTCACCGGTGTCCCTCCTGAAGCCAGGTAAAGTTGTCGAGGTCGACGGGGGTTTGAATCGCCTGCGAGAGGTGCTGCAACATCTCCGTCGCCAGCATGGTGTGTTGATCTCGTTCGCGCGCAAACAGGTCCGCCGAAGCCCCGTGCAACCACACAGCGCATTCCACGGCTTGTTGGATGCGCCTGGGAAATTGCGCGACCAAGGCAGCGACCATGCCGGTGAGGATATCACCGCTGCCGCCTTTGGCCATTGCGGGATTGCCGCTGGTATTAACTGCAATGCTGCCGTCTGGATGCGCGACCAGGGTGCGCCAACCTTTCAGCACCAGGGTCACGTGATGCTCGGTGGCAAAGGTGTGCGCCGTCGCGAGCCGGTCGCGTTCGACATCGGCGATCGTGCATCCCAGCAGGCGCGCCATCTCGCCCGGATGCGGTGTGAGGATGAGTGGTCGCTTCGATCCGTCCAGTAAATGGGAGCGGCCTTCAAATGCATTCAGCCCATCGGCGTCGAGCACGGTCGGCAGGTCGGAGCGAAGCACCAATTCGCGGACAAACTCAGCTGTCTCCGGCTCGCGGCCAAGACCGGGACCGATCGCCAGTGTCGTGATTCGCTCCAGCATTTTCTCCATGTTCGATCGGTCGATATTGTTGATGGAAATGCCGCCGCTGGAGGAGTCGTCCAGCAATAGCGTCATCATTTCCGGAGCGAAGCCGGCAACAATGGAGGCGATGCCGCGAGGAACGGCCGCCGTGGTAAGACCAGCACCGGCGCGCATGGACGCCAGCGATGCCATTGCGGCAGCGCCACCTTTTCCGGGAGAGCCACCGACGACGAGGACATGACCGAAACGGCCTTTGTTGGAGTCGAGGGCACGCGGCTGCTCGATGATGTTCTTCGATGCGCCGGTCCAGTGCAGGCCGGCGTTCGATCGAGCCAGATCGTCAGGCGAACCGATCTGCGCGACGGCAACGGGACCGCGCGTCAATGCTCCGAAGACGTGCGCCAGCTTGGGCGCAGTAAAGGTGATGACGGCGTCGGAGCGAAAGGCGTCGGGGGCGGACATTGCGGTGGAGTCGGCATCCCATCCAGTGGGGAGATCAACCGAAACGATGGGAGCAGGATGATCTGCGAGTTTGGCTTTCAGCGCGGCCGCGACTCCGCGCAACGGCGGATGAAAACCCGTTCCGAGGATCGCATCGATACATAGCTCCGCATCGCTGAGGCAGTTTTCGAACATGGCGCGGGACAGATCCTCTTCCGCGGTGACGGTGACCAGGCTCTGCATCAATTGCCGCGGCAGTTTCTGGTAGGCCCCTCGCGCCTCCGCCTGCAGATCTTCCGGCTTGGCCAGCAGAACGATGCGAACCTGCCTGCCTGCGGTATCGAGATGACGCGCCGCCACCAGGCCATCGCCGCCGTTGTTTCCTTTTCCGCACAGTACCAGGATGTGTTTCTGGGCGGGAAATTCGCGCGCCACAAAGACGGCGACACGGAATCCTGCGGCCTCCATTAGCGCCTGCCAGGAAATACCTTCACGCTCGACGGTGCGTTCATCGCATTGGCGCATTTCGGCTGCAGTCAAAACATCCATGTTGCCGTTGTACGCGAAGGTCCTTGAATTATGCAATCGGCGCAGGGGGTTGCGGATAGCAGAAAGTCACATGTGGCGATTTTTCGAATCGGGCGTTCCGGTATATGGAAAAATTGCCGCCGAGCGAAAATGGACTAAAGTTCCCGGAAAACTCGCCGACAAACGACCTAAGGAAGGTCAGGCCAACACAAAGGGGAACCTATGCAGATCAGCAGCATTTCATCCATGCCAGCGATTGGGTCGAGCGCTTCGGCACCGACCGCGGCACGCAAATCAGGATCCGCAACCGTGTCTGCAGCGGCTCCGTCGCCTGCGGCTGCCGCGAAGCCGGCGACGCAATCCCCCAGCCCGGTAGGCTCCCCGTCAAGTTCATCGCATGGGTCAAGTTCGGCCGCGAGCGCAGGCAGCAGTGCGCAGGCGGCTGCGTTGTCAGCCGTTTATTCCGACACGGTTGGGGGTAAGAGCTACTCGGGAAGCGTGGCGGAATCGAATGGTGAGTACGTCGCGTCGGTTCCGAACCTGCCGGGGGCCAGTGCCAGCGGATCGAGCGTTCAGTCGGCGGAAAACAATCTGAATACGGTGATCGACGCGCTTGTCTGAGCGAACTGTACTGCGGGAGTCGGCAGGTCCGTCGGCTGGTTCGTCAACATAAGTTTTTTCTAATTCGCCCGGGACCGCAGCTGGCGCATCGGTTGCCAAGGATTGCATAGGAACGGAACATGCATATCCACGGCAACCACATGCCATTGCAAGCCACGAGCCTTCAGTCAGCCGCTGCCGCAGAGAAGGCAGCCGCAGCGCGCCAGGCCGCGGACGTGCGTGGAAGGCTGATGAACAGTAGCCTGGAGAGGGAGAGTGAACTGAATCCTGAGGCGAGCTTTATGGTGGGGCGATGGCCAGAGGGAAACTCCGGTGGGCAGCAAGGCCAGAGTCAGGGAGATTCCAGCGGTTCAGAGGGCGGCGGCCCTGACGATGCAGGACAGACGCAGCAGCCTGTATCCGTCTGGGCGTAAGTGTCTTCGCTTCCATCGGGGACTGGCAGGAAAACTCCACGCAACTCGATCATGAGTTGGTCGTTCGTTCAAGAGCTCGTTGCTGCGCGCCGAACGCGTCTTCGCTTGCCGGCGATCGGACCTGCGTCGCTCTGGCTGAGGTCCAGTTCCCAAGTCTGTGACACCAGGTCTCTGCCGAACTTGCAGTTGGGCTGCTCTGCCACGAGGCGGAATCCATTTTGCTGATAGATGCGACGGGCAGCCGCGAGAATGCTCTGCGTCCAAAGAGTGATTTTTTTATAGCCGACGGCCCGGGCGAAGCGCACGCATTCTTCTACCAGTGCTGAACCGATGTGTTTCCCACGGGCGCTGGGTTCGACGAGCAAGAGGCGAAGCCGGGCTGTAGAGGGCTCAGTGGGATGCTTGACGAGGAAAATGTGGCCGGCATGCTGGCCATCGAGTTCCGCGATCCAGCAGCGTTCGCGTTTGGAATCGAAGTCGGTAAGGAAGTCGGCAACAATGCGTGCCACGAGAGCTTCGAATGTCTCGTCAAAGCCATACTCCTGTGCATAGAGGGCACCTTCCCGAGAGACAACCCAACCCATGTCGCCGGGACGATGCGGACGTAACACGACGCGGGACTCTCGCGGGGCGCCTGGCGCCAGCAGTTGTTCGACTGCGGTCATGGCGCCAACCAGCTTCGCCTGATCCACGGGGGAGAGCGATTGCAGGATATTTTGCGCCTGTTGTTCTGAAAGCGCGTTGAGTCGCTTAAAGCTTGCTTTTCCCTTCTGTGTAAGCGTCAGATGGGCGGTCCGTGCGTCCTGCCTGGAGGCAGTTCGCTTCACAATAGCATCGCTTTCAAAGCGGGCCAGAATCCTGCTTAAATAGGCAGGATCCATGCCAAGAGCAAGCGCGATCTCCCTGGCAGGGGGCGTCGGACGAGTTGCCAATTCATACAACACTCGAGCTTCTGCCAGACTATGGCCGCTTTGTAGCAGCTCCTCATCCAAAACACCAATGAAGCGAGTGTACGTGCGGTTAAAGTGGCGAAAAGCGGCCGCATTCGAAGTCATAGGGGCGTCGGGTAGGTCGAGGTCCATACATGACATCGTCACTCATATTATTGGACGATGTCAACTAATGCAATTAGAACCTTGAGCGGAATTGGTTGGCACGGTTAAATTCTTCGCGCAGCTCGGGCTGCTTGAGATTTTCTCGGATCGCGGCGAGACGCTGTTCTAGAGCCAGAAGAGCGGAGGCGATGGCTTCGTCGTTGGTCTGGGCGATATCGCGCCACATGGAATAGGGACTAGCGCCGAGGCGCGTCATCTCATGCATGGCGCGGCCGCCGATGGCACGCAGTTGAGCCGAAGGGCTGTCGAGTTTCCCTTTTTCTTCTGAGTCGTCGGGGAAGGTGTCTTCCAATAATGCAGCCAGCGCGGTGCCCAGCATCTGCGGCAGATGACTGGCCCAGGCGCAGATTTCATCATGACGCGTGGGATCGAGATCTAACATGCGGCAGCCCATGCGAGCTACCCAATGACGCCACTTCTCGGCGCGCTGCTGGCCCAGCGTGACAGGCTCGCGCGATTCGTTTCCTTTTTCGGGAGAGGTGAACAGCCAGACTGCTCCCTGAAACAAATTCGCGTCGGCGTTGGCGGCTCCAAAGACTTCTTTGCCAGCCATCGGATGGCCGGGGAGAAAATACGCTGCGCCGGGGGAGGAAAAAGCCTCTTCCGCGAGCGCACAGATTTTTCGCTTGGTGCTGCCGACATCCGTGATCAGTTGATGGTGATGAAGAACGGGCGCCAACTTCTCGATCCACTCCAGAATGCCGAAGACC
This sequence comes from uncultured Acidobacteriota bacterium, assembly GCA_963821145.1. Lineage (GTDB taxonomy): Bacteria > Acidobacteriota > Terriglobia > Terriglobales > Acidobacteriaceae > JAKAAZ01. The sequence continues at coordinate 89,139 of CAWGCV010000007.1, read as the reverse complement.
GGAGTGGCCAGCAGGACGCAATCCGTTTCGCGCACGGCTTCCAGCGGATCGGAAGCGACAGAGTCGATTGCGCCCTTGTCGCGGGCCGTGCTGGCTTCTTCCGGAGAGCGATCCCATCCGATAATGCTGCCGGCAAATCCATTGGCACGAAGAGCCAGCCCGATGGACGATCCGATGAGGCCGGTGCCGAGGATGGTGATGTTCTGGATGGATTCGGCCACGGTTTGGGAACCTCGGAGTATCTGCCTCAGCGGCTAAAGCCGCCCGGACTTCGCCGCACAAATGGCACGACTAAAGTCGTGCCCTGATACAAAACTGCGTGTTCCGTGAAACGGCCGAGGCGTGACGCGAAACGCACCGAATCGCAGCCGGTTTGTCTACACTTCGGCGTGCAGCGCGGCTTCGTGGGCGCGTGGGCCGATGTTGCGTCCGACCGCGGTGGCGATGATGCGCAACTCGTCCATCAATTTTTCAAACTGCTGCGGAAACAGCGATTGCGCGCCGTCAGAAACGGCCTTGTCCGGGTTGGGATGCACCTCCATCAGCAGTCCGTCGCAACCGGCGGCGACCGAAGCGCGCGCCATGGCCGGAACCATATCTCGGCGACCGGTACCGTGAGAGGGATCGCCCAGCACGGGCAGATGCGACAGATGCTTCAACACCGGCAACGCGGAAATATCCATGGTATTGCGGGTGTAAGTTTCAAAGGTGCGAATGCCACGCTCGCAGAGCATGACATCGTAATTTCCGCCCGACAAAATGTATTCCGCGGAGAGCAACAGTTCTTCAATAGTGGCCGCGATGCCGCGCTTCAACAACACAGGTTTGCGGATCAGGCCAAGCTCGCGCAGCAGATTGAAGTTCTGCATATTGCGAGCGCCGACCTGCAGCACATCGACATAGGGCAGCATCAATTCAATCTGAGAAATCTCCATGACTTCGCTGACGATCAGCAGTCCAGTGGAATCGCCCACTTCGCGCAGCAGCCGCAGACCGTCGAGGCCCATGCCTTGAAAGGAGTAGGGCGAGCTACGCGGCTTGAATGCTCCGCCACGGAGAAATTTTGCGCCGGCATCGCCTACCTGGCGGGCGATGGCGAACATCTGATCGCGCGATTCGACGGAGCAGGGACCGGCCATTACCATGACCTCTTCGCCGCCTACAGTGACCCCGTTGGGAAATCGAATGACAGTGCCCGAAGGCCGGAACCCTCGGCCGGCGAGTTTATAGGGCGAGGTGATGCGGTGCGCTTCGGCGACCCCGGCCATCACTTGAAAATCCTGCACATCAAAGCTGGCCGGTTGGCCTACACCCGCCAGAACGGTTTGCTGCGTGCCGGTGGTGCGATGAACATTAAAGCCGACTTCGACCATCCGGGCCAGCACATGCTGGATCTCTTCCTCGGTGGCGGTATGCAACATAGCGACAATCATTTCAGTTCTCGTTTCGTCGTATTTTCTACTTTGCTGTCTTTCAGCGGATCGTCCGCCAACGCCGCAGCCAATTCGTCCTTTTGCAAGGTCCGCATCACGTCGATAATGCGCTCGTAAATATGAGTCAGCTCCATATCCGGCAGCGGGCCCGGATTGTTTTTGCGCACGTTTTCGAAAATCGTCATTTCCCGTGTCGGTTCATAAATCGGCAAGTCGGTTGCGCGTTTCAAACGACCGATGGCCTGCGCCGCGGAAGCACGTTCGCTGATCAATTTGACGATCTGGCGGTCGAGCTCATCGATCTTCTGACGCCAATCTGCAATATCCATGTAGCTCCCTCAAGACAGGTTCTCAGAGTTGATAGCGGACGCTCGGTGAGCTTCCCAGCCTGAAAAAAGATAATGATGTCCATCCTAATTGACTGCGGACAATTTTTCAGGAAACTGGGCTCTCGCTGACGACCGGAGCGCGTAGTTCAGCAATAAATTTTCCCACCGCAGCAGGAGCCTTGTCGGCGCCGGACTGCTCAATGAGCGCCACGATGGCGCTGCCGACGACGGCTGCATCTGCATAGTCGGCAACAACAGCGACGTGCGATGCGTTGGAAATGCCGAAGCCTAAAGCGATCGGCAATGTAGTGTAGCGGCGCAAACGTGTGACAAGTTCGCGAGCATCGCCGGCAACCTGCTGCTGTGTGCCGGTAATGCCGACGCGAGAGATGGCGTAGATAAAACCTTCAGAGATTTCGGCGATACGCGCCAGGCGAGAATCAGGACTGGTGGGCGCGGCGAGAAAAATCGGCTGCAGATGATGTTTTTTCAGGGTAGCGCGATACTCCTCCGACTCCTCGGCGATCAAGTCCGTGACCAGGACGGCGTCCACGCCAGCTTTTTGGGCCGCTGCTGCAAACGGCTCAAGGCCCATTCGCAAAATGGGATTCAGGTAGGAGAAAATGACCAGGCCGACGGAAGGACGCTGCTTGCGAAGCGAGGCGGCCAGGGCCAGGACATCTTCCATGCGGGTTCCATTGCGGACCGCGCGCTCGCTGGCACGCTGGATGACGGGACCGTCCGCCAGCGGATCGCTGAAAGGGACACCTAGTTCCAGCACATCCGCACCGGCGTCGATGGCGGCCAGAGCGATTTTTTTGCTGGTTTCAAGGTCAGGGTCGCCGATGGTGAGATAGACGACGAGGCCGGGATGATTGTGAAATTGAATGGCCATCGATCACGCCCCCTGCAACTTGAGTTCGCGCGCCAGGATACCCATATCCTTGTCGCCACGGCCCGAAACGTTGACCAGCAGAATATCGTTGCGGTTCATGGAAGGCGCGATCCGTATCGCCTCCGCGACGGCGTGCGCACTTTCGAGCGCGGGCAAAATTCCTTCCATCCGGGCAAGCTTCACCGTGGCCTGCAGCGCGGATTCATCTGAGGCGGAAACATATTCAGCGCGACCGGAATCGTGCAGTGCGGCGTGCTCCGGGCCGACCGACGCATAATCGAGACCGGCGGAGACGGAATGCGTGTTTGAAATCTGGCCAGCGTCATTCTGCAATACATAGGAGTACGTCCCCTGCAGGACGCCGGGTACGCCGCCTTGAAAACGGGCCGCATGTTCGCCGAGCTCGGGGCCGCGACCGCCAGCCTCTATGCCGACCAGTCGCACGTTCTTGTCGGGAATGAATTCGTAGAATGCACCGATGGCATTGGAACCGCCGCCAACACAGGCCAACACGGCGTTCGGCAGGCGGCCTTCGGCTTCGAGGATCTGCCGGCGCGCCTCGACGCTGATGATTCGTTGAAAATCGCGAACCATGGTGGGATAGGGATGAGCGCCGAGCACGCTGCCGAGAAGATAGTGCGTGGTGCGAACATTCACGACCCAATCGCGCATGGCTTCGTTGATGGCGTCTTTCAGGGTGGCGGAGCCGGCATTGACGCTGCGCACCTCGGCACCGAGGAGGCGCATGCGGTAGACGTTCAATTCCTGGCGGCGCATGTCCTCCTGCCCCATATAGACGATGCATTCCATGCCGAACAGGGCGCACACGGTCGCAGTGGCCACGCCATGCTGGCCTGCTCCGGTTTCGGCGATAATGCGGCGCTTACCCATGCGGCGCGCGAGCAAACCCTGGCCGAGGCAATTATTAATCTTGTGGGCGCCGGTGTGCAGCAGGTCCTCGCGCTTGAGATAAATCTTGGCGCCACCCAGGGAGTCAGTCAGTCGAGAGGCGTAGTAAAGCGGAGTTGGCCGGCCCGCATAATGATGCAGCAGGTAGGAAAGTTCGCTGGCAAACGCCGGGTCGCGCTGGGCGTCGGCGTACGCAGCCTCAAGCTCCTGCAGGGCCGCCATGAGGGTTTCCGGCACATAGCGACCGCCGTAGGCGTCGAAGCGACCGGGAATATTTTCCGCCTGAGGGGTTGCGATTGCTGTTCGATTCTGTTCTGCCATTCGATCCTTCTATCGTTGTGTTGCTTCCGCAAATTCGAGAGCAGCGGCGCGAGATACACGAATAAACTGCTTCACACGCTGATGATCTTTTCTGCCTGGAGCACTTTCAACTCCGCTGGAAACGTCCACTCCCCAGGGTTGCATGGTGTGGATGGCCTGACGGACGTTTTCCGGGTGCAGGCCGCCCGCGGCAATCAGGCGAAGATTTGCGGCGTGCTGACGGAAAGCGGTCCGCGCTGCGCCCCAATCGAACGGAATGCCCGTGCCTCCAACTTTATCGCCGACACGCGTATCGACGAGCACGGCGCTGGGGCCGTCATTGCTGTCCGGCATGGCGGCGAGCGCGTGCAGACGGCGCGCAAACCCGGCGGAATCTCTATCGTAGGGCACAACGTAGACCACGCGCACGGGTAGAAATTTCTCTTTCATCCGCATCCGCAACTCCGAAAGGTGTTCGGGCCGAATATTCGCCATGCAGCTGCACTCCAGTCAATCCAGCGGTCTCGAAGGTGGCGACAATTTCATCCATCGACGAATCCACGAAGATGCCAATCTTCTCGACATTGAATGGGAGCGCACGGGTAATTTCGCGGACCGACTCCGGGGTGACGCGACGGGGGCTTGATGCAAAGACGAACCCAACAGCGTCCGCCTCGGCGTCGACCGCGACCTTTGCATCTTCGAGCGATGTGATCCCACAGATTTTTATCCACATAGCGGCCGCCTTACGCGGGAACCTCGGCGGTCGCGACTGGGAGGGACAGCAGGCGCGTCAACGCCTGATCCGGATCGGGCTGCCGCATGAGCGATTCGCCGACCAAAAATGCGTTGAAGCCGGCGGCTCGAAGACGGGCGATGTCGGCGGCGGTATGAATCCCGCTTTCCGCGACACGGGCCACACTCTGGGGCAATTTCGGGGCGAGATTGATTGAGGTTTCCAGGCGCACTTCAAAGGTATGCAGGTTGCGGTTGTTGACGCCGATCGCGTCGCAGCCAAGATCGAGCACGCGGGCCAGTTCCTCGGCGTTGTGGACTTCACACAGCACGTCCAACTGCAGCGCATGCGCTGCGGCTGTCAGCTGTTGCAGAGCAGAGTCGTCGAGTCCGGCGGCGATCAGCAGAATGGCGTCAGCTGCGAAGGCACGCGCCTCCAGAATCTGAAATTCCTCCACGATAAAGTCTTTACGCAGGCACGGAATGGTGACGGCACGCGAAGCCTCTTCCAGATTGGCGAGGCTGCCCTGAAAAAAATGTTCTTCGGTCAGGATTGAAAGCGCGGCAGCTCCCGCACTCGCCAGGCGGGTGGCAAGGGAGGAGACATGAAAATCGGCTCGAATGAGTCCCTTGGAGGGGGATGCCTTTTTCAGTTCCGCAATGATTGCCGGTGGCTCAGTCGCACGACGACGCAACGACGCGGCAAAGCCCCGTGGAATGTGCGCGGCGGCACGGCGTTCCAGATCGGCGAGGTTCGCTGTCTGCTTCCGCCGCTCAAGATCACGTCGCGTAATCGCCAGAATTTCATCTAAGTGCGTGGCCATAGGCAATCGCTACCGAGTCTTTAGTATAGCGAGCCACGGAGTGGTTCCGATACCGCGAGGACGCGACTGTCTATCTTCCATAACATCTGTTGAAAGCGTCACCGACTCAATCCACACAGGTATTGCGTCTGCTCAACATCGAATGAGCACGCCGGGGAAAACATGTGATGGCGCTGGGCATCCAACTGTATCAAGGACAGAAGGCTTGTTGGGACGCTGCGACTCAGGCGTTCCGTGTCTTCCATGAGCACATTCTCGGATCACGATCCCCACGCATCACAAACGTCGAAAGGAAGATGTATGAAATTGATTTCAGCGAATATCGAAGATCTCCGCACCCTCTACATCAGCAATTTGAAGAAGGCGCTGGACATGGAGCAGAAGATTACCAAGGCGCTACCGGACCTGATCGAAAAATCCACCGACCCGGAATTGTCATCGGCATTTCGCACTCACCTGGAAGAAACCAAAGGCCACGTTGCGAAGGTGGAGCAACTGCTGCAGAAGGATGCCGGCAAAACCGCTACTGAGACCTGTAAGGTGATCGACGGGCTGACCACAGAAGCCTCGGACACAATCAAGGACGTGACTGATCCTTCCATCCGCAACGTTGCCTTGATCGGCGCTGCTCAGCAAGTGGAGCATCACGAAATTGCGGTCTACGGAACGCTGCGCCGCTGGGCCGATCTACTCGGATTAACCGATGACGCACGTGTCTTGCTATCCATTGAAAAAGAAGAAGCCAATGCCGACAAGATCCTGACTCAGATCTCTGAGCGGGTCAATGTTCAAGCCGCCGCATAAATTCCTTAAGTTACTTCTCCAGGGGGCGGCGGGGTCGACTTGGCCGCCCGTGGAGATTCCTATCTTTCTCCCAGAAAATAGGCATTTCAGCCATAAATTCACCATCTTTTTTCCTTCCTGATCCATCGCGGACGCGCTTCTACGCATCCCAATAAGGCCCGATTTGTCTTTCGCGAGCAATAGACCGAGCTGAATCTTATTTGGCCTCCATTCCGTCTATTCATTCATTGCCGCAAAACCGTCTCGTACACTTGAAGTTGCGCTGCCTGTGGAATCGTGCCGCGATTTTAAAAAATACGCTGGAAAGCGAACATTATTGAAATGGAAAAGGACGAATTGGCACAAGAAGCTCCTGCTTCGCACGTTGGGCCGGACCATCAACTCCCTCCTCCCAGACCCGAACCGCATCGCTCGCACACGGTGCGTATCCTGATCTGGGTCTTGATTTTGCTGCTGTTTGGTGTTCTTTTCTGGGCTATTCTGCACCATCAGCAAGGCGCAAAGGCGCCATCCGGCAGAGCGGCGATGATGGGCGGCCCGGTTACGGTAACGACCGCGACCGCTAAAAAAGGTGATATCGGCGTCTACCTGAACGCTATCGGGACGGTGACGCCGGTTTACACCGATGTGATCACCAGCCAGGTGACGGGATTGGTGTCGGCGGTACATTACCGCGAAGGTCAGATGGTACGTAAAGGCGATCCGCTGATTGACATCGATCCGCGCCCGTATCAAGCGCAGCTGGTCCAAGCCCAGGGGGCATTGGAACGGGATACCAATTTGCTGGCGCAGGCCAGGATGGATCTGGATCGATACCAGGCGGCATGGGCTCGCAATGCGATTGCCCGGCAGACGCTGGAAGATCAACAAAAGATCGTGCTGCAGGACGAAGGCACCGTCAAAGTTGATCAAGGGTCTGTGCAATATGACGAGGTGCAGGTTGCGTTTTGTCATTTGACAGCGCCTATCTCAGGCCGCGTCGGCTTACGGCCGGTCGATCCCGGGAACGTGGTCCAGGCAAACAGCACGACGCCATTGGTGGTGATCACCCAGATTGATCCGATCACTGTGGTCTTTACGATTGCGGAAGACGATATTGGGCAGGTGCTGGCGCAGATGCACCATGGACAACCGCTTCAAGTTACGGCGTTCGACCGCAGTAACGAAACGAAAATCGCTACCGGGAAGCTGCAGACCGTCGATAACCAGATCGACACGACCACGGGAACGGTGAAGCTGCGCGCAATTTTTCCAAATAAGACGGACGCGCTATTTCCCAACCTGTTCGTGAATACAAAGCTGCTGGTAAATACCCTTCGCGGGGTAACCCTGGTGCCCACCTCGACCATTCAGCAGAACGGCGACATCTCCTATGTGTTTGTGATCCGCGACGGCACAGCGCATATGCAGGATGTGAAGCAAGGCATTTCGGAATCCGGACAGACCGTGGTCGAAGGAATCAATCCCGGAGATGTCCTGGCGGACAGCAGCTTTCAGAAGCTGCAAGACAATTCGAAGGTGGTGCTGTCCAAGACACCGATTCCGCGCAGCACTAGCGGGACAAACGCTCCGTGAACCCATCTCGCCCTTTTATTCTGCGGCCGGTAGCGACCTCGCTGCTGATGGCGGCCATCATGCTGGTTGGTATCGTCAGCTATACACAGCTGCCGGTTTCCGCATTGCCAGAGGTGGACTACCCGACGATTCAGGTGGTGACTTTTTATCCTGGCGCCAGCCCGGATGTGATGGCGACCACGGTCACCGCCCCGCTGGAACGCCAATTTGGCGAGATGCAGGGCCTGAGCCAGATGACGTCGACCAGCTCCGGTGCGACTTCTGTCATCGTGCTGCAGTTCAACCTGAGCCTCGACATGGATATTGCCGAGGAAGAGGTGCAGTCCGCGATCAACGCAGCGCAAAGCTACTTGCCGTCGAACCTGCCGGCGCCGCCAATTTATAACAAAACGAATCCGGCAGATGCTCCCATTCTGACTTTGGCCGTGTCGTCAAAAACGATGCCTCTGCCGCAAGTGGAAGACATGGTCGACACGCGCCTGGTTCCGAAAATTTCCCAACTGAGTGGAGTCGGCCTGGTCAGCATCAGCGGCGGCCAAAAGCCGGCGGTGCGAATCCAGCTAAATCCAGCGCAATTGGAATCCTACGGGATCGACGTGGAGGCGGTGCGCACGGCGTTGACGCAAGCGAGCGTCAATGCGGCCAAGGGCAACTTCGATGGACCCAAAAAGGACTATCAGATTGATGCCAACGATCAGCTGGTAACCAGCGGCGACTACCAGAATATTGTCGTGGCGTATCGGAATAACTCGCCGGTGCTGCTGAAAGACGTTGCCAACGTAATCAACGGGGTGGAAAACACCAAGCAAGCCGCATGGATGAACGAAACCCCGGCAGTGATTGTAAATATTCAGCGCCAGCCGGGGGCGAACACCATCAGCGTCGTCAAGAGCATCACGCAATTGATGCCGCAGCTAAAAGCGACGCTGCCGACGGGAATCGATGTCACCACGTTGACCGATCTGACGACGGGCATTAAGGCTTCTGTCTCCGACGTGGAATTTGAACTGATGCTGACCATTGTGCTGGTGGTCCTGGTCATTTTTCTATTTCTTCGTAATTTGTCGGCGACCATTATTCCCAGCGTGGCTGTACCTCTCTCCATCGTAGGAACGTTCGGAGCCATGTATGCGCTCGGATATAGCCTCGACAATCTTTCACTCATGGCATTAACCATCTCCACCGGATTTGTGGTGGATGATGCCATTGTGATGATTGAAAATATTTCGCGTTACCTGGAGGAAGGTCACTCCCCCATGCAGGCGGCGCTGGAGGGGGCGGAACAAATCGGCTTCACCATTCTTTCGTTGACGGTATCGCTGATTGCAGTTTTGATTCCATTGCTGTTTATGGGAGGGATTGTCGGCCGGCTGTTCCGGGAATTCGCCGTTACCTTGGCCGTAACCATCATCATTTCCGCAGCCGTCTCACTTACTCTGACACCGATGATGTGCTCCCGCATTTTGCGGCACACGCCAGACGCGCAGCAGGGTCGCTTTTACCAGGCGTCAGAACGCGTGTTTGAACGGATGATCGCGTTCTATGGGCGAACGCTGAAGGTGATTCTGGAGTATCAGGCGGCCACGCTGCTGGTGGCGGTGGGGACGCTGGTACTGACGATTTTTCTCTACATCATTATTCCCAAAGGATTTTTCCCGGTGCAGGACACCGGCGTGATTCAAGCCATTTCGCAGGCCCCGCAGAGCATTTCATTTTCCGCGATGGCGAAGAAGCAACAGCAGGTGGCAAAGATTGTGCTGCAAGATCCAGCGGTGCAAAGCCTGTCGTCCTTTATTGGCGCCGATGGCACCAATACAACGCTGAACAGCGGGCGCATGTCGATCAACCTGAAACCGCTGTCGGATCGTAGCCTGAATGCGTCGGACGTGATTCGCCGGCTGAACCAAAAACTGCAGAACGTGGAAGGAATCAGGCTGTATATGCAGCCGGTGCAGGACATCACGGTGGACGACCGGGTGAGCCGCACGCAATATCAGTACACGCTGGAAGATCCGAATGTCGACGAGCTGAATTTGTGGACCAATCGTTTCGTGGACAAGCTGGATCAGCTGCCGGAGCTGGAAGATGTGGCCACCGATCAGCAGACCGGCGGGCTTGCCGTCACTTTGGCAATTGACCGCATCACCGCGTCGCGCCTGGGCATAGCGCCGGCAACCATTGACAACACGCTGTATGACAATTTTGGCCAGCGCCAGATCAACACCATGTATACGCAGCTGAACCAGTATCACGTGATCATGGAGTCGCAGCCGCACTTCCAGCAAGATCCGGAGATGCTGAGCAAGATCTATATCCAGGCGAACGCATCCTCGGGTGCTTCTGGTGCAGGAGCGTCTTCTTCGTACTCTTCCTCGGCATCGGCCTCGGCAGGTTCGAACGCGGCAACAACAGGCGTGCTCTACACTCCTTCGTCGGGGATCCTGAATCCGCCGACAACTGCGCTGACTGGAAAAAGTACCAGTTCCTCCGGAACCAGCTCGCCGAACACGGCGACCAGCACCACTCTCAGCAATGCAGTTCCACTTAGCGCCTTCAGCCATTTCGTCAAAACCACAGAATCGCTCTCGATCAACCATCAAGGACAATTCCCTGCCGTCACGGTTTCTTTCAACCTGGCGCCGAACGCGGCCCTGGGCAGCGCGATCACCGCCATTGAAAAAGCGCAGAAAAGCCTGAACATGCCGCCCACCGTGCAGGCCGCATTTCAGGGAACGGCTGCGGCATTTGAAAGTTCACAATCGAACGAGGCGCTGCTGATCCTGGCTGCCCTGGTGGCCGTCTACATCGTTCTTGGAGTGCTGTACGAAAGCTTTATCCATCCGATCACGATTCTTTCGACACTGCCGTCAGCCGGTGTCGGCGCGCTGCTGGCGCTCATCCTGTTTCGGCAGAACCTGAGTGTCGTCGCGATTATCGGCATTATTCTTTTGATCGGAATTGTAAAAAAGAACGGCATTATGATGGTGGACTTCGCACTGGAGGGCGAGCGGCAACACGGAAAGAACGCGACCGACGCCATCTATGACGCTTGCCTGTTGCGATTCCGGCCCATCATGATGACCACGATGGCAGCGCTGCTGGCAGGAATTCCGCTGGCCTTCGGTCACGGGTATGGATCGGAAATTCGCCGTCCGCTAGGCATCGCAATGGTGGGCGGATTGCTGTTGAGCCAGGCCTTGACGCTGTACACGACGCCGGTGATCTACATTTTCTTCGATAACCTGGCACAACGTCTGGCGCACTCCAAGAAACAGCGTAACGCCGGCACCGAGCCGCAGGCAGGCCCGGCATGAACGTCTCTGAGCCCTTCATCCGGCGACCGGTCGCGACCACCCTTCTGACCGCGGCAATCGCAATTGCAGGAGCGATTGCCTTTACAGTGCTGCCGGTTTCTCCCCTGCCCCAGATCGACTTTCCCACGATTTCTGTCCAAGCTGGCTTGCCGGGCGCCAGCGCTCAAATCATGGCATCTTCCGTGGCCACCCCCCTGGAGCGCCAGCTTGGACATATTGCAGGCATCACTGAAATGACCTCGTCCAGCCAGCTGGGAAACACGTCGATCACACTGCAATTCGATTTGAGCCGGAACATCGACGGTGCTGCGCGAGATGTCGAAGCTGCGATCAATGCGGCACGCACCTACCTGCCAGCCAATCTGCCGGCAAACCCGAGCTATCGCAAGACCAATCCTGCCGATGCGCCGATCATGATCCTCGGCCTGACATCCGATAAGTACGACAAAGAGAAGCTCTATGACGAAGCATCCACCGTGATGATGCAGAAGCTTTCTCAGATTCAGGGAGTGGGTCAGGTCGTGGTCGGTGGAGCGTCTTTGCCGTCGGTGCGGGTGGATGTCAATCCCGCACAACTGAATAGCTACGGCCTGACGTTGGACAGCGTGCGTTCGGTTTTAAGCGTGCAAAATTCCGATCTAGCGAAAGGACAGCTCGCCGACGGCAATATAACTGCGGACATTCTGGACAATGACCAGATTTCGCAAGCGGCCCAGTATAAACCTCTGATTATTGGCTACCACAACGGCGTGGCGGTTCGACTGTCCGATGTCGCCACAGTGGTGGATTCAGCACAGAACATACGCAACGCCGGATATTTGAACGGAATTCCTTCTGTCACTGTCATCATCTTCCGCCAACCCGGCGCGAATATCATTCAGACGAATCAACTGATTCGAACTCAACTTCCATTTTTGGAGGCCGTCCTTCCGCAAGGCATCAAGACCACGATCGTTCTCGACCGGACGACGACTATCAAGGCATCCGTCCTAAACGTTGAACAGACTTTGATCATCTCCGTGCTGCTGGTGATCCTGGTCGTGTTCGTGTTTCTGCGGAACTGGCACTCGACACTGATCCCGACCGTTGCGGTGCCGGTATCGCTGATCGGAACATTCGCGGTGATGTATGTCTTTGGCTACAGCCTGGACAATCTATCTCTGATGGCGCTCACCATTTCCACCGGGTTCGTGGTGGATGACGCCATCGTTGTGATGGAAAATATTTCGCGCCATCTGGAACAGGGGATGACGCCGTTTGCCGCGGCGCTGAAGGGCTCGCGAGAGATTGGATCGACGATCTTCACCATCAGCATGTCGTTGATCGCAGTATTTATTCCCATTCTGATGATGGGCGGAATTGTGGGCCGTCTGTTTCGTGAATTTGCGGTGACGCTTTCGACTGCAATTATTATCTCGATGGTCATCTCGCTGACCACAACTCCCATGATGTGCGCCTACATCCTGAAAGAGCACAAGACGGAACAGCATGGCGCGTTGTACCGGACGAGTGAAAGGTTCTTCGAAGGATTGTTGTCGACGTATCGCCACTCGCTCACGTGGGTGCTGGACAATCCATTCCTAACCTTGATCGTGCTGCTGTTGGTGATTGCGCTGAATGTGGTGGTGATGATCAAGATTCCCAAGGGATTTTTCCCGCAGCAGGATACAGGGGCTTTGATTGGAGGTGTACAAGGTCCGCAGGACGCGTCCTTCGCGGTGATGAACGATTCCATCAAGCGACTGGTCGGGGTGATCAAGGCCGACCCGGCGGTTGCGAACGTGAATGCATACGTCGGCAACGGCAATGGCGGTTTTATTTATATCGCGCTGAAGCCGCTGGATGTGCGGAAAGTCAGTGCGGCGCAAATCATCAATCGTCTACGGCCCAAGTTGAATAAGCTTCCCGTCGCATCAGCATTTCTTCAGGCGGCCCAGGATTTGCGAATCGGAGGCCGAGGGAGCGCAGCGCTCTACCAGTACACAATTCAGTCGGACAATGTGCAGGATTTGAGCAAGTGGGGACCGATTCTGCTGGCCAACATGAAGAAAATTCCCGGATTTCAGGATGTCAACACGGACCAGCAGAATGGCGGACTTGAAGAATATATTAACTACGACCGAACCACCGCGGCCCGTCTGGGACTGAGTTCGCAATCTTTGGACTCGAGCCTGTATAGCGCCTTTGGCCAGTCCGAAGTTTCGCTGATCTACACAGAGCTGAATCAATATTATGTTGTGTTGGAAGTAGCTCCGCAATATTGGCAATCGCCGGAAGGACTGAATTACATTTATCCTTCCGCAAACACGAGCGGCACCGTTCCATTTGGCGCTGTGGCCACGGCACAAGCGGGTAGCACTCCGCTGCAAGTGAACCACACCGGGCTGTTTCCATCTGTGACGGTTTCATTCAACCTGGCACCAGGCATGTCGCTGAGCGACGCGACGCGACTGGTAAACCAGATGCAAGCACGGCTCAACACACCTTCGACACTTCGCGGCTTTTTTGCCGGGACTGTGCAGGCATACCAGCAATCGCTGAAGACAGAGCCCATCCTGGTAGTGACTGCGCTGCTGGCTGTCTATATCGTGCTGGGAATTTTGTATGAGAGCCTGGTTCACCCGCTGACCATCATTTCCACGCTGCCATCGGCAAGTGTGGGTGCAATGCTGGCGCTGATGCTGTTCAAAATTGATTTGAACGTGATTTCAATTATTGGGATTGTGCTGCTGATCGGCATTGTGAAGAAAAACGCGATCATGATGATTGACTTTGCGCTGGTGGCGGAGCGCGAGGGGATGAGCACGGCTGATGCAATCTTTGAAGCGTGTATGCTGCGTTTCCGTCCGATTCTAATGACCACGATGGCGGCTTTATTTGGTGCGCTGCCATTGGCTTTCGGTACCGGAACGGGTTCGGAATTGCGCCAGCCGCTGGGTATCACAATTGTGGGTGGATTGATCGTAAGCCAGGCTTTGACTTTGTACACGACGCCGGTGATTTATCTGTACATGGACCGTTTGCGGTTGCGGGTGATGGGAAAAGATCACGACACGCTCGCCGCCCCATTGGGCGAAGCAACGTCGTGAGCAACAGAGATGTAGAACGTACCTCGGCTCACCATCGATGATGAGTCGTGGGAATGAAGCAGGCAGGATTCTTATGAAGAACGTCGCCATGATGAAGACGGTAGCGAACATGCAACCAGGTCCGATGGTGCGCTTTCACTTGCGCTTGACCGGTATCTGGAGTGGGGTGCTGATGTGTTGCGCGATCACCGGATGTGTTGTTGGGCCGAAGTATCACGCGCCTGTCACCCAGGCTCCAACCGTGTATAAAGAGACACCGCCCGCGCAACCGTCGCAAAATACGGACACAGGAACATGGACGGTCGCACAGCCACAAGATGCGATGCTTCGTGGCAACTGGTGGGAGATCTTCCACGAACCCGAACTGAATTCGCTGGAAGACCAACTCAATATCAACAACGAAAACATAAAGGTTTATTTCGAAAACTATATGGAAGCGCGTGCTATCGTCCGCGAAGCCCGAGCCCAATACTTCCCCACTGCTTCGGCGGCACCGTCATATAGTCGCACCCAATCGTCGAGTAACCTGACAAATTCCACGCAAGCCAATCCTGGAAAACTGTCCTCTCTCTATGCTCTTCCGATCACCGTTTCGTGGGAGCCGGATCTGTGGGGAAAAATCCGGAATGAGGTACACGCGGCCCAATACAACGCGCAGGTGAGCGCGGCCGATCTGGAAAATGAACGCTTGAGCGAGCAGATTTCGCTGGCGGAATATTTCTTTGAGATACGCGGGCAAGATGCTCTCATCCACCTGTACGCGGACACGGTAGCGGCAGATAAGAACGCCCTGCAGCTGACGCAGACGCAATATGAAACTGGCGTTGGCGACAAAATTTCCGTGGTCGAGGCGGAAGCTACATTACAAACTGCCCAATCGAACGCCACGAATCTTGAGCTTTTACGAACGCAGTATGAGCATGCAATCGCCGTCCTGGTGGGGAAGCAGGCTTCCGTTTTCTCCATTCCGGTCAGGCCGCTGACAACCGCGCCGCCTCCTATTCCTATCGGAGTGCCATCGCAACTGCTGCAGCGCAGGCCGGACATTGCGGCGGCCGAACGGACCATGGCCGCAGAAAACGCGGAAATCGGCGTGGCCCGTGCTGCTTTCTATCCCAACCTGACACTCTCGGCGAGCGGAGGCACGGAAAGCTCTGCGTTTACTCACCTGCTTGACTGGCCAAGCCGCTTCTGGTCGATCGGTCCCACGATCTCGCAACCCCTGTTTGACGCTGCTCTGAACCCAACGCTTCACCAGTATGTCGCAATCTACAATGCCGATCTGGCCAACTATCGCCAGACTGTGCTGACCGCATTTCAGCAAGTGGAAGATTATCTGGCGGAAGTTCGAATCTTGTCGCAGCAGATTCAGCAGCAGCGGCAGGCCGTGGCTTCCGACCAGTCGGCCCTGGACCTTGAAATGGCCCGCTATCAAACCGGTCTCGATCCCTACATTGACGTGGTGACGTTGCAGACGACTCTGCTGAATGGTCAGCAGGTTTTGGCAAATCTGCAGATCGAGCAGATGACAGGCGCGGTGGGCCTGGTAGGTTCGCTCGGTGGAGGGTGGGACACCTCGCAACTACCCACACCGTCCCAAGTAGAGAAAAGCCCAAACGCAGCGGAAACGAAGATTCAGCATTAAAACGATGCAAGCAACGTTTACATTGGAAGGAACAGAAAAAACTCGCTAAGGATCGTCCATGGAGAACAAAAACAGCGCTCCGGTCGGAAGCGCTGCTCGTTTGCGCCGCAGTCTCACCTTGTGGGATTTGGTTCTTTATGGCGTGATTGTGGTTCAGCCTGTCGCTCCCATGTCTGTGTTTGGGGTGCTGGACCAGCGCAGTCACGGATATGCGGTCACGACCATTTTGACCGCGATGCTGGCCATGCTGTTCACCGCCATCAGTTATGGCCGCATGGCGCGCGTCTATCCGAGTGCTGGTTCCGCGTTCACTTACGTCGGCCAGGAAATTAATCCAGCGCTTGGCTACATCACCGGTTGGGGCATGGTGATGGACTACCTGCTGAACCCGATGATCTGCATTATCTGGTGTAGTCAGCAGGCGCATGTGTTTGCGCCGCATGTTGCCTATTGGGCGTGGGCGATTTGTTTTGCCGCCATCTTTACCGGATTGAACATCCAAGGGGTCAAAAGTTCTGCCCATGTAAATTTTGGGCTGGCGGTTGCGATGGGGGTGGTGATTGCAATTTTTTTCGTGGTCGCGGCCCACTACGTTTTCAGCCACCCGCGCGATGGCGCTGATTTCTTTTTGCGACCCCTTTACGATCCCAACACCTGGGATACGAAGGCGGTGCTCGGCGGGACGTCGATTGCCGTGCTGACTTATATCGGCTTCGATGGTATTTCGACCTTGTCGGAGGAAGTCGAAAATCCAAGGCGCAATATTCTGCTGGCAACGGTGCTGACCTGCCTAGTGATTGGTATTTTGTCGGCCATCGAGGTGTACGCGGCGCAACTCATCTGGCCGGCGGCCGAAACATTTCCCAACGTAGACACGGCCTTCGTTCACGTTGCTGCCAGGGCCTGGCATCCCATGTTCATCATTGTTGGATTGACGCTGCTGGTCGCCAATTTCGGCTCTGGCATGGCGGCACAACTGGGTGCAGCGCGACTGCTATATGGCATGGGTCGAAGCGAGGCGCTACCGAAAAGCTTCTTCGGCAAAGTCGATCCCAAGCGACATGTCCCGCGGAACAATGTAATTTGTGTTGGCCTGATCGCGTTGGGCGGGGCTTTCATCATGAGCTATGGACTGGGGGCTGAGATGTTGAACTTCGGCGCGCTGATCGCGTTTATGGGCGTCAACGCCGCAGCCTTCGTGCACTACTTCCTTCGCGCGGAAGAAAAGAAGATCACTCATTTCGTTCCGCCGGTAACGGGATTCTTGATTTGCCTGTTGCTGTGGTTGAACCTGAGCCACACGGCAATCCTCGCGGGGATTATCTGGATGGCCGTTGGAATTAGTTTCGGGGCCTGGAAAACCCATGGATTCCGAAAGAACCTGATCAATTTTGAGCTGCCTGCAGAAGACGCATAGACTACGTATTGTTTTGGGCGCCACACTTCCGACGCCCGTTAGGAGACCTTCGAAATGCGAAACACAATCGCCCTCTCCTTGTTTACCTCGGCACTTCTGACCACTACCCTTTTTAGCATTCCAAATCTTTCAGCTCAGGGCAGGGGCGATTCGCGAGAGGCACAGATCGCGGCGAATAATGCGCTGGAAAAAGAACTCGAATCCGTCGCCATCATCGATCGCAAGGTGATGATCCCGATGAGCGATGGCAAGTTGATGGCGGCCGACATCTATCGACCGAAAGACGAGTCGAAGAAGTACGGGACGATTTTTGTACGGACGCCGTACAACTTTAACTATTGGGACATTGATCTGGGCGCGCCGCGTAACATGAGCGCGGAGTTGAATGCGGTGAAGCGCGGCTATGCCTATGTTGAGATCAACGAGCGCGGACAATATTTTTCGCAGGGAAATTACGACATCCTGGGACCGCCGCTGAGTGACGGTAACGACGAATTTTCCTGGATCGCGAAGCAGCCCTGGTCGAACGGCAAGGTGGGAACGATCGGATGCTCTTCGACTGCGGAATGGCAGCTTGCGGTCACGGCCATGGGAAATCCGGCGGACGCGGCGTTTATCCCGATGGGATTTGGTGCCGGTGTAGGCCGTGTTGGCCCTTACTATGAGCAGGGAAACTGGTATCGCGGCGGCGCGGTCCAGATGCTGTTTATCGATTGGCTGTACGGCGTGCAGAATTCGGTGCGACCCATGTTCCCAAGCGACACATCGCAGGCGGAGCTGATCAAAGAGTCGAGAGCCTTCGATCTTGACCCCCACTTTCCTCCTGTCGACTGGTCAAAGGCGCTGTGGCACCTGCCGGAGATGGACATCATCAAAGCGGTGAATGGCCCGAAGGGAATTTTCGCGGATCATATGCCGGGGATCGCGACTGGTGGCGCCATGATCGAGCGGGCTCCTAATGATCCCGCGTGGTACAAGGGTGGCCTGTGGAACGACAGCATGAAGATCAATGTGCCCGGTTTCTGGTGGATGTCGTGGTACGACGTGTCGATCGGACCCAACCTGGCGGCTTACAACTTTGTGCGCAAGACGGCGCGACCGGACATTGCCAACGAACAGTATGCGGTGATTGCGCCCACGGGCCACTGCGGCTACTGGCGAGCGACTGACCATACTGTGGTCGGCGAGCGCGACATGGGCGATGCGCACATCAACGTCGACGCGCTGACATACGGCTGGTTCGACCACTTCCTGAAGGGCGAAGATAATCACGTGCTGGAAACGATGCCGAAGATTCGTTACTACGTGATGGGAGAAAATCGCTGGGAGACCGCGAACACGTGGCCGCCGGAGGGCGCACAACCGCTGAGCTTCTATCTGTCGAGCGATGGCAAAGCGAACAGCCTGTATGGGGATGGCTCGTTATCCGTAGCTCCTCCAAAGCGTGACGTCGGGGACCAATTTACGTACAACCCTATGAATCCGGTGCCGACCCATGGTGGCAACGTGTGCTGCGAGGGCAATGCGGTACACCCAGGCGCATTCGACCAGCGGCAAATGGAAACCCGCAATGACATCCTGGTGTATACCACCGATCCTTTTCAGGAGGGCACCGAAGTCAGTGGTCCGATCAACGTGACGCTTTATGTATCTTCCGACGCGAAGGACACGGATTTTACAGTGAAGTTGATTGATGTGGATCCCAATGGTGCAGCCTACAACCTGGATGAAAACATCCAGCGCATGCGCTATCGCAATGGATATGACAAGCCGCTAGCCTGGATGGAGCCGGGTAAGGTTTACAAGGTGACATTTCAGCCGATGCAGACGAGCGACTATATTCCTGCCGGCCATTCGCTGCGGATCGAAGTATCAAGTAGCAATTTTCCGCGCTTCGATCGAAACTTGAACACCGGCGGCAACAATTATGACGAGACGAAGACGGTTGTCGCGCATAACGAGGTGCATCATTCGGCGGAATATCCGTCCGAGATCACCATCACCGTGGTGCCGCACCCCCATCCCATGAATTAGGCAGAGCAGCAGGAGGGATCCATCGTGCAATCGTCGTTTTCGGCCGCCGGATTGAGAACGCTGCGTATCGCGGCGCTCGCTATGGTCGCCTGTTCTGTGCCTCTGGCTCGCGCGGCGGTTAAGCTGCCATCGATTTTCGCGGATCACATGGTGGTGCAGCGGAATCTGCCTGTGCACATTTGGGGAATGGCCACGCCGAATGAAACTGTATCAGTTACATTTCGCGGTGAGACACAGACAACCACCACCGGACCGCTGGGGCGATGGAGTCTTTATCTGAAACCGGGGAAAGCGGGTGGCCCATTTTCGATGGAGGTACACGGTACCAATACGATCGAGCTTCAGGACGTGCTGGTCGGCGATGTCTGGATTGCGTCAGGCCAGTCCAACATGGAATTCCCCATGGCAGAGGGAATGAATCGCGGAGTGAACAATGAAAAAGCTGAGATCGCGGCCGCAAATTATCCTCAGATCCGCTTGATGACGATTGCGACCAATTCTTCCGATTATCCGTTGACCGATGCGGTGATCCGTCAGGCCTGGGGTGCGTGCACGCCCACGACCGTAGCTCAGTTTTCCGCAGTTGGCTATTTCTTCGCGAGAGACTTGCGAGAACACCAGCACGTTCCCATCGGAGTCATCGATGACACCTGGGGTGGAACCATCGCTGAGGCCTGGACCAGTCTGGATGGGCTTTCTTCTAATTCATCGTTAATGCCGGTCTTCGCATGGCGCGCCAAGTTGATGGATGAGTTGGCGACCAACATGCTGGAACAGAAGAAAGAGCAGCAGGAAATTGACGCTGCGAAGGCAGCCGGAAAGCCGATCCCGGAATTTCCCTGGCATCCCGATCCCGCGTCGTGGAAACCGGCAGGGCTGTATAACGCGATGATTGCACCGCTGACACCGTTTCCCATCAAGGGAGTGATCTGGTATCAGGGAGAATCCAACGGGGATGAAGAAGCCGTTCCAATTTATGGAAAGCTTTTTAAGGCCCTGATTCAGGACTGGCGAAATCATTGGGGAGAAGGATCGTTTCCGTTTCTGTTTGTCCAGTTGACCAGCTGGAATCCTGGTTCGACCTGGCCGGAACTGCGCGAACAACAGAACGAGGCATTGGCCCTGAAAAATACAGGCATGGCGGTTTCAATTGATGTTGGAGATCCGGACAATATCCATCCCAAAGATAAGCAGGATGTCGGAGCACGCTTGGCGCTGGCGGCGCGTGGAATCGCCTATGGGGAATCGATTGAATATTCGGGTCCGATGTTTCGCCAGGTGACGACCGAGGGACACAGTTTGCGGGTGTGGTTCAACCACACTGGCGGAGGTTTGACCAGCAAGAACGGAACGCTGCGCGGATTTGAGATCGCGGGCGCCGACCAAAAATACTTCCCGGCGCAGGCGGCGATCGACGGCGACACCGTTGTGGTATCGAGCCCGTCGGTCGCAGTGCCCACGGCCGTGCGCTATGGATGGGCTGCCAACCCCGACTGCAATTTGTACAACGGCGCGAATCTTCCCGCTTCTCCGTTCCGGGCAAAGGTGTTCAACAGCAACTGATAAAGTTGGGGCTCAGAGAATTTCGCAGGTTTTGAATTGCAACAGACTCGCTACTGACCTTTGAGTCGAAACAGCAATTGATTGGTGATCGCCTGCTGGCTTGGTTTGGGGGTGACCCAGTCGCTTTCCAGTGTTCCGTCCGGCGCCTCGCCGGGCAAATATCCCCAGCACCACCAACTGCTGCTGACGGGCTGCCGATTTCCTATAAAGACGGGGCCGCCCTGCGCACCATCTTTCCCGTTCAAATAATCGACCACCGTTTGTGCCCAGGTTCTCTCTTCCGGTGTATCCAGGCTGGACCCTAGTTCGCCAACCCAAACGGGCGCAATGTTTTTTGTGTAGAGATATCCCCAATCTCGATTCATGTGCGCGATCAAGGTCGCCGGATGTTCATTGGCCTTGAAATCATCAATGGCTGTTCCATACTCGTGCACGGAGTAGACGACCTGACGTTTCCGGATCAACACCACCGGCTTTGCCTGGACTCCATCGATTCCGCCAACAGGTGAGAGGTCAGCCTCTGGCCCAACACCCGCGATTCCATTGCCGGTATTACTGTAGGATTGCGGCCCCTCGCAAATGATCAGCCAATGCGGATTCAACTTCAGCAGCGCGTTCCCGACGGTGGTGTACATTTGCCAAATGTCCGTTGGCCCACCCTGACCCCAGTTGAGCGACACACCATTTTTCCCATGGCTCAAGGGTTCGTTATCGAGATCGAAACCAATTACCGTCGGATTGTCCTTGTATCTGGACGCTAGCGCTAACGTGTCCGACTGAAACATGTCCGCGGTGACGGTTCCAATATTGCCGGCTCCATCCGTTCCATCGGTGCCTGGACCTTTATCGAACCAGAGACCATTTGGCTGTTGGCCTCCCCCACCATCGTTCGTATGGTGATCGAGTATGATGCGCAATCCGATCACCCCGGCATAGTCGACGATCTTGTCGAGCACCTGAATGCTGGTCAGTCCCTTCAATTCCGGATTCAATGTGTAATTGATCCTCCCAGGTGCGGGCGACTGCTTCAGCAACAAGTCACACCATGGAATACGAATGGTGTTGAATCCATCGGCAACAATCGCATCCATCGTCTTTTTATAATTGATCGAATCCAGGCCGCGGAGCGCGGAATTTCCTTCAAGGCCGTACCAACCGATGGAAGCGATGCGCACCGGATTTCCCTTACGATCGACGATCTGTGCTCCGTGTGTGCTGAAGTAGCCACCGGGTAGTAGATAGCCGCCTTGTCCGGCGGGGATGGGCCCGTGGTGAGGATTGCGGAGGGCAGTGGATTGTAAAGAAGACGGCTGCGAAGACGACGGTGACTGTTGCGCTATCGCTGCACCCGGCAGCGCAACCGCCATCAATAACCAATGTAATTTCATTCTCAAGAACTCCGAGACGGTCGGTGAATTTGGTTGGTTGGATTGTTAACGTGGAGATTGAAAATGATACAGAGTTTCTGCGTTTCCGCGGAGAACCATGCGGGCAATTTCGTTCGCACGCTCGCGGCTGATCTCGTGATCGCGGAACATTCCAGTCAGCGCAATACCGAGGGCTTCACGGGCGTCTCGACTTGCAATCCAGGTCGCTTCGGGCCAATCCATCTGATCGCTATAGGCATAGCCATCTGTTCCGAACAAGACTTTCTGTGGCTGCAGTTCAAGCCATTCCCGCAACCATATGGCCTCCGTATGCGGAGGAATAATCAGATCTTGCGAGGATATATCGAGATAGACGTTGGGCTTTTGCAGCAGCGCTCCAATTTCACGCACGTACGGCCAGCCGCCATGCAGCAGTACGAAATTCGTCTTCCGCAAGCGCGGATCATTGAACAGCGGCTCCAGCAATAATGGGTTTACGCCAGTGATGGAAAAATAACTTCCAGCCCCCGCCATCGCGTGGAAATGCACGGCCATGCCGAGGCGTCCGCATTCCATTGCAATATAGCGAAAGAGAAAATCCTGCAGCAATTTGTAATCGGCAGCATCGGGAACTCCGCCAGTTGCCCATTTGGAATAGATCTTTTCAACCTGCGCGCGCGGTGGATCGCTGAAGTCGAATGAGCGCAAGTAGGCCACTTCAAACTTTTCAGCAACGGCTCCGCCGGCTTTTTGTTGCTCCAGAATCGGCGTCACGACGTGGGTCAAATAATCATCCAGGGTTGCGGGCGGGGCGCTGATACCAACTTGCTTGAAATACTTGGCACGAACCTGATCTTCTAATGCGAAGAAGGTTTTTCTGTCAGGAGAAACCGCAGCCATTCCGCTGTTGTCGAATGGAAACAGCAGCGCATCGACATACGGTACCCATCGAAAGCGAGGCGGTTCGATTCCTCGGCCCATGGCGACACGATTGGCCAGCATGGTTCCGATTTTTGCCTTGTCCAAAACCCAGGCCGGATAATTCTCACCCTGCTGCGTTTTGACTCGATTGCGGGCGGCCACCAGCCGGGCGACGCCCGCGGCATCGAGCGGCAGCGGCGCGTCGAAACCGTACAGCGCTTTCCATGCCGCTCCCAGCAAAGGAAAATCCGGCCGTAGCGCCACCGGATCTGACTGGGGCTCGAGCGAGGTGGCCGGTAACGCGTCAAATTCTCGATCTGTCTTGTCCAGCGGCGGCGCAAGAACAGGGTGCGCGTGGTTATCGACCGCCCAGACAGAAGCTATTTGTTGCGCGATTCCAGGGTCAATTTCTGGCATCGATTGCTGCGCGTAACAATATACGGCAGGCAGCACCATGCAAGCTGCTACCACAACAACGAGTTGCTGCACATGTTTCACGAATCGCTTTCTCAATTGCAACAGTGACAGATACATATCTGCAGACATTGGCTATACCGCACATTGCACCCCCGCGATTACGGACGCGGCGCGCTTTACTTGCGCAAATATGCATCCGTTCCGCGGATCCAGTCTTCGCGGGGCGGACAAAAGATATCTAGATCGACAGTATCCTCTAATGCTTCCGCACTATGCGGCAGGTTTGAGGGGATGACGAGAATTTCCCCACTGCGCACGATCAATTCCTTACCTTCGATGATGAATTTCAACACGCCATCCAGAACATAGGTGATCTGCTCATTGTCATGACTATGTTGCGGTACGATTGATCCCTTGCGCAGAATGATTCGGGCGAGCATGCTGCGCTCCCCGGCAACAAACTGGCGATCGATCAATGGATTCAGGTGCTCGACAGGCATATCCTGCAGACGAATATGCTGCAATTTGGAGCTCGCCTGGTCTGTGGTTGTGCTCATTGTGTCTCCCCTTCCCTTTCGTGTGGGCCCATGTATAGCAGTCTAGCTGGACTGTGAACTGCGTGGATACAGGACGCGGATTGAATTGATCTTTATACTCACCCTATGGAAACCGGACTTCGAAATCGTGTCGCCATTGTTGCCGCATCCAGCAAAGGAATTGGTCGTGCCGCGGCGCTGGCTTTCGCCGCCGAAGGCGCACATCTCGCCATCTGCGCTCGCCATGCAGAGCCCTTGAACCTTGTCGCAGAAGAAGCGCGGCGGCTGTACGGAGTGGAAGTTTACGCTGCGACGTTCGACGTTGCTGAAGATGACAGCGTGCGACAGTTTGTCGACAATGTTCACAGCCATTTTGGCAGGATCGATGTTTGCGTGACAAACGCCGGTGGCCCGCCGGCCAAACCATTCGCCAAAACGACGATGGCGGAATGGGACAGCGCCTATCAATTGAACCTTCGCAGCATCGTCTCGTTTGCACATGCGGTTCTTCCTTCCATGCAACAACAACGTTGGGGCCGTTTCATCGCCATTACTTCGATAGCTGTCAAACAACCGGTGCTTGAATTGGTTCTTTCCAACGCGGTTCGCACCGGCGTTCTGGGCTTAGTGCGCTCCCTGGCGACGCAATACGGTCCAGACAACATCACGATCAATAATGTCGGCCCCGGTTACACTGCGACCGATCGAGTCAAGGAACTGGCGCAGTCGAACGCGCAAACCACCGGGCGAACTGCCTCGGATTACGAGGCCGAGGTGGCAAAAGACATTCCACTGCGACGACTGGCAAAGCCCGAGGAAGTCGCCGATGCGATTGTCTGGCTTGCTTCCGAACGCGCCGCCTACATTACCGGACAAACCATTCTGGTGGATGGTGGCGTTTATCGCGGCTTGTAGTGTGGATCTCTTCCCTTCTCACGGCAATGCAAATGCAACATAAAAACCTTCATACGGAACCTTGTCCATTTTGCTTCCGGCGGCAGCAATCGCGACATATTGTTTTCCATCGACCCTATACGTGATGGCTGTGGCGACGCCGGGCGCGGGCAAATCGGCGTTCCATAATAACTGACCGGTCTGGCTGTTAAATGCTCGAATTTTTTTGTCGTAGGCGGTGGCTCCGATAAACAGCAGTCCTCCCCCAGTCACTACCGGACCGCCATAATTCTCTGTTCCAGTGTTCGCCATTCCTTTTGCAACCAGCGCGGGGTAATCCCCCAACGGAATCTTCCAAAGATAGTGTCCCGTGTTCAGGTCAATCGCGTTCAACGTTCCCCACGGAGGCGTGATCGCCGGATAGCCATCGGGATCGAGAAATTTCCGATAGCCCGTGAACATATAGCCACCACCGCCCTGATCCGCGCCGGGCACATTTGTTGACTCGTTCTCAGCCTGCGCGGCTGTTTTTGCCGAGGATGGCGCGTGAGAGCCGTTCTGCAAGTATTCGAGCAACGCCACCAGATCACTTCCCGTGATATTCGGAAATGGAGGCATTCTGCCTGCACCGGCGTGGACCTTATCGACAATTTGCTGCGTCGTCATGCGCTTGTCGATGCCAATCAACGAAGGAAATGTTGGCGGAGAGCCAGCCCTGTCGGAACCATGACAGATGCCGCATTGATTCTGATAGATTTTTTCGCCCTGACTTGCGGCCGGCTTGCCGTGAACCAGCCCGCCCGTCCAAGCCATTTCATTGGAGTTGATATAGATGATGCCGCTCGTCGGATCCACCGCAGGACCGCCCCACTCCGCGCCGCCATCAAACCCTGGAAACACCACCGTCTGTTTATCCAAACTGAGCGGAACAAACTGTCCGGCGCTGATGAATGTTTTGAATTGCTTCTCTGCCCAGGCATGCGCTGCTGGAGTGCGATTCGTCAGCATTTCGGCGGTTAGCAATTGACGCGCATAAGGCTTGGGCTCTGTCGGCAAGGGCTGGGTTGGCGACGCGACCTCTCCCGGAACGGTGCTGGGGGGATACTTTTTCTCCTCAATCGGGAACAGCGACTGGCCGGTAGCGCGGTTGAAGAGGTATACATATCCCTGCTTGGTTGTCTGAGCCACTGCATCGACACGCTTGCCATCGTGTTCTACAGTCACCAGCGCGGGCGCAGCGGGAAAATCACGATCCCAGATGTCATGATGAACGCCTTGAAAATACCAAATGCGTTTTCCTGTATTGGCGTCCAGAGCAAGCAGCGTGTCGGCAAATAAATCATTGCCGATGCGATCTCCGCCGTAAAAGTCGAACACTGCGGATCCGGTGGGCACGAACACGATGCCTCGTTTGATATCCACCGTCATGCCGCCCCAGTTGTTGGCGGAGCCTGCTGTTTTCCACGCTCCCTTCGGCCACGTATCGTAGCCGATTTCTCCGGGACGCGGAATGGTATGAAATCTCCACGCCAGGGTTCCGGTTCGAACATCGAACGCGCGAATGTCTCCGAGCGGCGCCGGATGCGTCTCCGGTTCCATGGCGCCCATGATGATTAGATTTTTGTAGACGACGCCCGGAGTGGTGATAGCGAGAGATTCGAAGTGATAATCGCGCCCAAGTCCTTTACGCAGATCGATACGGCCGTTTTCTCCGAAGGAAGGAATCGGCTTACCGGTAGTTGGATCGAGCGCGTAGAGAAAATTCATGACCCCGGCGAAGAGCCTGCCCTGCTTGCCATCCGACCAGTAGGCAAGCCCGCGCATCGGTCCTGTGCCGACGATTCCGGAATCA
This sequence comes from uncultured Acidobacteriota bacterium, assembly GCA_963821145.1. Classification (GTDB taxonomy): domain Bacteria; phylum Acidobacteriota; class Terriglobia; order Terriglobales; family Acidobacteriaceae; genus JAKAAZ01. The sequence goes on along the minus strand of CAWGCV010000007.1, from coordinate 62,286 downwards.
AACTTCCATAGCAATTTACCGGATGCGGCGTCTAGAGCGATGACTTTTTGGCTAGAGGTATAGGCATAGAGAACGCGTCCGATCACGAGCGGACTGGTCTGGAGTGCACCTTTCTCTCCCGTATCAAAGACCCAGGCTCTGCGCAGATCGCTTACATTTTGTCGATTGATTTGCGCGAGAGCGGAGTAATGATCGTTGGCGAGCTGGCCTCCGTACACGGGCCAATCCACTGTGTCTTTAGAGTTCGATGCCGCGCCCAACCCGGTTGCAGGTGCGAGCACAAAACACAATCCGAGGCAAAGTGCGGCAGAAGAAATTCGAAGCATGATTCTCATCTTCATCCTGGGACGAAAGAAAATGCCCGTCGCCGTATTTATTGGGGTGCGACCCAGCCATTACTCAATTCCACGCGAATCGGAATGGTGCCAAGACTCTTCCCCCCCGACTCTGCCGTTACGGTGAAGTTCTGCCAACCGGGCAACTTGGTCGAGGGTGCGTCCGCCGTTACACGAGCATAATACTCGGCATGCGCGGGTACAGACAAAGGTGTCAGTGGTCTTATCTTCCACCCGTCGGGCGCTTGCGCGGATAGATTCACATCGATCGCATGATCGAATGGATTCTCAATGATCAAGGGAATGTAGAACACTCCGTCGGTATGGATTGAAATCTCCAGCGGCACCAGGGTTTTCAAGTGCTCCAATCCATGCGCCTGCCAAAGTTTCTGGTAGAAAGCCCACGGATCGCCAATCAGAAGAGTGGGCTCCGAATATTTCACCGCTGTATATCCAGGTGCGCGCTGGAAGGGAACGCCATCCGGGACAACGCCGGCAAAAACGTCATCGGTCACGCCGGACGGTACCAACGATTTGCCGAAGATGAACTTGACTGGCTGCATTGCAAACTTCGTGAGTTCTCCCGGGTTCGTTTCCGCCGTGCCGTTGGCGATCGCCTTGGTGACCTGGCCACCCCCCTGGGTCACGTGATGGCTCACTTCCTTCGCGGCCAGCATGCCGTAGCTCTGATGTTGCGAGGGGGAGATATCGTGGGATGAATATTGCGGACCCTGCCCCTCAAAAATATCGTGCGTCGGATTGTAGACGTAATACAGTTTCTCCGGCTGCCACGGACGAAGAGCTTCCGTCATATTCATCGCGACGTTGGGATGGATGGCAGGAGAGACTTGCTCCGAGAACACAGTCGGATCGCCAGCCAGATCAAAAGCTTCGGTCGCCAGAACACCAGCGGCCTGGTGATCGGCATGATTTTCGCCGGTGGTGAAATCCGGAAGCCACGTAAGAACCACAGACGGTCGCGTGATACGAACGATTCGGACCAGTTGGTCTAAACAGCCTCCGTGTCCGCAGTGCTCGAGCGAGGTCAAAACATTTTGACTTGCGGTGTCGTGACCATTGAGAAACCAGACATTGGTGATGCCGAGTGACGCGACAGCGGTACGACCCTCAATTTGACGGATGTCGCCAAGTGCCGCCGCCTGCTCGGGACCAACGTCGTTATTTCCACCGTCTCCGGGGTTTTGAAATACCACGGCGACGCGCTTATTGTGGTCATAGATTTCGCGCGCCAGGTACGCAGCGACCATAATCTCGTCATCAGGATGCGCAACTACCACAAGGATGTCGGCTTTGAAGCGCAGATCTGGCGGCCGGTTGTTCCAATCATAGGCATCGGGCGTCGCCTTGGTGGCAATTGCATTCTGGGCCTGAGCAGGATAGCCATATAACGTAGCGAGCAACGCCACACAAAGAACCGATCTAACAGCTGCTGTGAAACTTGATCGTGTCATAAACTCCCAGGTTCCCTTCACCAAGAATTGGTTCGCACTGCTCGAAAAACTAGATGGCTAAAACTTCTGCCGCAGCGATACTTGCGCCGATTCTGAAGCTTTCCAGAGGACGGTCATGATTCAATCGATTTAATCTCTGCACTCTACTCAGTGTCAAGCGCTAAATACAATGCCCACAGATTCTATTGCCCCCAGGCCCATTCTTGACATGAGCGAGGCTAGGGCGGTACAAGATGTATGGAATATTAAAACGGTTGAATGGTTCCGCAGATGCATCAAATTTCGTCGTCTACAATCGCGGCAGAGACTGAAGATGAACTTGTCTTCGAGGCAGTCCTGGCACGCGGAAGTTACTTCGTCTCGGATAAGACGTCTTTTACATCAGGTGCAGGTGCAATGGCAACTTAGGCCGCGCATTCACGCTGCCCTCCGACACGGTCTGGAATCAGATTCCTTGCAACCTGGCGCGGCGGGATAATTGTGCACTGGGAATCAAGCTCGAATCCGTACATCGCATGTGCAACGCAGGAGCAAATGATGAATCGTCGTTCGTTCGTCAGCATGGCTTTCGCCAGCACGGTGGCGATGGCATCCGGGATTGGCCGCTCAGAGAATACGGACGCGGCTGATTCTCAGATCAAGTATCCCGAGGACCAGCAGAATCTGAAAGCCCGCTGGGAGAAACTCGACACTGCGATTCGCGGCTGGTGGGATGGAGATCTGCACCGCGCCACGCTACATTGGCAACGTTGTCACTACGTGGGAAAGGACCGGCCTGTTATGGGAGCGGTACAACGGCGTCGACGGCGGCCATCTTGTTCCGCTGGAACGACACGAGCCGCGGCCGCTGCACGGATTTACTTCGGCTTCAGCGGTGGTGGTCGGCAGGGTAGCATTCAGCTAGCCTGCAATTGTCGCTGAAGAGGGAAAGCATGGATCGACGTAAGTTCGTGAATATTGCCGGTGCCGCGACGATTGCGATTGCAGCCCGGTTAGGTCGAGGAGAACAAGCAGTGCCGGTTGAACATGCGGCAGGAGCCGACGCTTCCAATTTAAAATCCCGTTGGCAGAAACTGGATGGCGCCGCACGCGGTTGGTGGGATGGCGATCTGCAACGCGCCGATGAGGAAGCAATTCGCCAGGACGGGCTGCCTCATTCGCTCACTCCCACGGGGGAGCACAATCCCTGGTCGCATAGTCCACCGAAGACGCTGATCTTCCTTCCGTTCCCGTATAGTTCCGGCGGAGGATCTGTGGCTTCATTTCCAGAAATGTATGGCTGGGACACGCACTTTATCAACCTGGGTCTATTCGCACATGATCGCACCGACATTGTGCGGTGGAACATCCTGAACCAGCTGTCGATGATTGAGCGCTTTGGAAAGGTGCCGAACGGGAACCGGACGTTTTATCGGACGCGCGGCCAGCCGCCGCTACTGGCGATGAGTATCGAAAAATATCTCAGCGTGAAAACGAATGACGACCAAGTGGCAATGCTGGCGTATCCGCTACTGGAACGTTCCTACACTGGATATTGGAATGCATCCGCTCACGCGACACCGATTGGGCTTTCCACCTGCCGTGATGAAGGCGGAAAAGACCTGCGACCGGAGTTGGCTTCCGAGGCGGAATCCGGACTGGATTTTACTCCGATCTTTGGCGGAAACATCAGCAACTGCGTTCCCATCCACGTCAACTGCGCGTTAGTGCGCCAGGCCCAGGTGTTGGCCGCGCTTGCAGAGCGATTTGGCTGGACTGATAAGGCTGCACATTGGCGCAATGAGGCAAACACGCGGGCACATCGCATTCACCAATACTGCTGGGACGAGAGCGAAGGTTGCTATTTCGAATATGACTATGTACGCAAGATGCGACTGCCCTACCATTCGCTGAACGCGTATTGGCCCCTGTGGATCGGGATCGCGTCACCCGCGCAGGCCAAGCGCGTAGCGGGTCATCTTGCTATGTTCGATCATCCTTACGGCCTTACCTTCACCGACAAGACCTATCCTGAAATTCATCCGGAGTATAAGGCGCTGGAGTGGGCCTATCCGGAGTCGTGGCCACAGCAGCAGATTGTTGTGGGTCAAGCGCTGCAACGGTACGGTTTCCAGGAACAGGCGCAAGCGATCAGCCGGCGCTACATTGCCAATGTCGTTACGACGTGGGAAAAAACCGGGCTGACCTGGGAGCGGTACGACGGAGTTGTTGGGGGTCACAGCGTGCCGGTCGAGCGCGATCCAGCGCAGCCCCTGCACGGATTTTCCTCGGCATCGGCGGTCGTGGTAGGGCGAATCGCATTCAGTTAGAGATTGATCGAGGCTTGCGCGGAAATGCAGAAAGAGGGCGACCGGTTCAGGTCGCCCTCTTTCGTTTACCAATGTTCGGGATGCGCGGGAAAATAGCTGATCTGATCCGTGATGGCTTTCTGATCGGGTCGTGGAGTCGTCCAATCATCTTCTAAAGTTCCATCCGGCACCTCGCCGTCAAACTCTCCCCATAGCCACCAGTCGCCGCCAATTCCCTGTTGATTGCCGCTGAATACAGGTCCTCCCTGCGACCCATATTTTCCATTCATGTAATCAACCATGGCCTGGGCCCAATTTTGTTCGACGGTCGAATCCAGATTCGATCCCATCTCGCCAATCCATACTGGAGCGATGTGTTGGGTGACCAGGTAGCCCCAATCAACATTCATGTGTGGAACCAACGTCGAGGGTTGTTCATTGGCGCCATAGTCGTCTACCTCCGGGCCATACTCATGCACGGAATACACAACCTGGTTGGAAACGTGCAGCACAACAGGCTTTTTTGCAGCGCCACTGACTCCACCGACCGCGGTCAGATCGCCCTCGGGACCGATATCGGCCATTCCATTGGGCGGGTTCCAATCGTACGTTTGGGGACCCTCACAAATGATCAGCAGGCGCGGATTTATCCTTAGCAGCGCGTTGCCGACCGTGGTGTACATCTGCCAGATGTCCGTCGGGCCACCCAATCCCCAGTTCAACGTCTCGTTGTCCGCTCCAACGCCCAGCGGCTCATTATCCAGGTCGTAGCCAATGACTGCGGGGGAGTTTCTGTAGTGCATCGCCAGCGCAAGCGTGTCCTTTTCAAACTGCGCCGCGGTGATGGTGCCGGTGTTGCCGCCGCCATCGGTCCCATTGGTTCCCGGTCCCAAGTCGAACCAGAGCCCGTTCGGCTGTTGACCACCATTCCCGCCTGCGCCGCCATCGTTTGTGTGATGATCGAAAATAATTCGCAGGCCAATTTTGCCGGCATAGGCCACTACCTTATCCATGATCTGCATTCCGCTTAGACCCACAAGATCCGGGTTCAGCGTAAAGTCAATCTGGTTGGGATATGGCGGTGGGTTCTCGGTGATCAGCAAATCATTCCAAGGAATGCGGATGGTATTGAAGCCATCCTGCACCATGCCTCGCATGGTGGATTGCCAATTCACGGAGTACAGACCACGGAAGACGAAACCGTTCCCGTCGTATCCGGGCCATCCAACCGAAGCGATGCGCACCGGATTGCCCTTTTCATCGACAATCTGGGAACCGCAAGTGTGGAAATAGCCGGGCGGCAGCAGAAATCCCGTCGGACCTGCGGGATTTCCCACGTCATTCTGGCGATGATTCTGTCTCGGCTGGATTCCGGCGCAATGGTCTTCGGCTGAACTGGAGGGATTGGGCACATTGGCCTGGGATTGTGCTTGCATCATTGCCGTCGAAAGCATCGCTATACTCAGAAACAGTATTGTCTTCCTCATGGTCAGGTCTCCTTCAGGTTGGAGTGGGGATCAGGGTTCAGAATTTCGATTTCGATTTCCTGAACGCTGTACTTGACTGAACTTGTTCGATCGAGCTCAGCCTGGATGGCGCAAGCATTCAAAGCATTGAATACCATCCACTCGTAGTACTCTCGCGTCGCGGACGCTGTCAACCGCGAGCCGCCTGCTTTTAGCTTCCTGATCGCGTGGTTTATGCTGGAGTGGATTGAGATGGCTTTGCATTCAATCGGTTGAATCAGAGTTTATTTTTCAACCCCGCCCCGCCGCACGACAATGATTTTGATTCCTACAGGAGAGTGGCAATTGGGAGTGACACGAAGAGACATATTAGTGAATGCCGGCAAGCTTGCGTCCGGTTTGGCAATCGGTGGAGCTGCGATGAATGCCACTGGCGAAGATCAGGCTGCAGGTGGCCTTGAGAAGCGGAAATTGAAAGTGGTCGTGACCGGGGGCCACCCGGGAGACCCGGAGTATGGTTGTGGCGGGACGATTGCCCGCTACTCCGATCGCGGTGACGATGTCACCCTTCTTTACATGAACAATGGCGCATGGCCTCCAACGCCGGCTCCGGTACGCGTTTCCGAGGCCAAGAAGGCTTGCGAGATATTGGGTGCAACACCCGCGTATGCGGGTCAAGTGAACGGACACGCGATCGTCGACAACGCGCATTACGACGATTTCCGCAAGATCATCGATGGCCTGGCGCCTGATGTCTTATTTGTGCAGTGGCCTATCGATCATCACCCGGACCATTTGGCGATGTCGATCCTTGCGCTGGAGGCATGGCTCAAGGCCGACAGGAAATACGCTTTCTACTACTACGAAGTTGGCCAGGACACGATGATGTTTCAGCCAACGGATTTCGTAGACATCACCGCCCAGGCCGCGCGCAAGCGAGAGGCTTGTTATGCACACGCTTCGCAAACGCCTGATTACTGGTATCCACTGCAAACCCAGCTGTCAGATTTTCGCGGCGCTGAGAGTGGGTACAAATCGGCGGAAGGGTTTGTGCGGCATTGGATGAGCAAAGGAAATATGCTGCCGTAGCAAAACTTACGCTGCTACGCCGCGCGATGCCGGCATAGGGGACTTATTTCTTACCACGGCCGCGCTTGGCGATGGCTGTCGTGGAACCGCGAGAGACAAGTTGCGGCACGATCATGTGAGTGTCGCCATAGGGCTGAACGCCATCCTCCGCGCCATGCTCCAGGTGCTTCAGGATATAGCTGGCAGCATACTCTCCCATTTCCGCCATGGGCTGACGAATGGTCGTTAAACCTGGGGTCGTGAGGGCCGCGGAAGGGATATCGTCGAACCCAATCACGGAGCAGCTTTCCGGAACGCTGCGACCGGTTTCTGCGAGAACACGAATGGCGCCGTAAGCAGTGAGATCATCGAAGGCAAGAATCGCGGTGAATTTGGTACCCGATTCAAGAAGTTCCTTCGTAAGCCGCAAACCCCCATCGAACACGGAGCCTGATTCCACTGTGCCTGGAAGGTCTCGGATCAACGCCGGATTCAACTTGAGTCCCGCATCTTTGGCAAAGCGACGAATGCCTCTCCATCGCATGCGACTGTCGGCCATCCGGCGAGGGCCGCGCAAGAATGCTATCTCGCGATGACCGAGCTGATAGAGATGCTCGATGGCCGCATAGCCGCCGGCTTCGTTATCCACCAGAACCGAATTGATCGTCGGTGATTCGAGATCGCGGCCGACTACCACGGTAGGAATCTGCTGATCGTCGATGTCTTCGAGCAACCCGATGTCGAACAGCAGCCAATTCGGTACAGTAATTAACCCTTCAACGCGGCGCTCCACCATCATTTCAAGGTAGCGCTCGAGCTGATGAAGTTGATTGTGTGCGTCCATCACGATCGGCAGGTAGGCCGTCGGCAACAGCTTTCGCTCAATCCCCTGCAAGATCAGAGTGCAGAACGGATCGGCCAGATCGATTACGAGGACGCCGATCATGTGACTTTTCTGACTACGAAGCGAGCGGGCAAAGATATCCGCCCGATAGCCCAAACGCTTTACCGCATCGAAGATTTTCTGTTTGGTTTTGGCAGGAATATATCGTGACAGCGGCGCTTCATTCACCACCAACGAAACCGTGGAGGGAGAAAAACCGCTCGCCCGCGCCACATCAGTTAAAGTCACGCGTCTGCGGTTCAAGTTTGGCTTCTTCATTCCTTCTCCCACGTTCGTTGTATCAACTGAATCATCTCGTTCGGGGGAATATTACGGATGCCTACTAAAACGATAAAGTGTCTGCCAAATCGGATGCTATTCCGATACAAACATTCATGCAATACCTTGTTCCTCGTTTGAAATGCATGATAAATTTCGCCAGCCACATCCGGAAGAGGCGTTGAAAACAGCGAGCGTCGTTACTCCTGAATCACGGCCTTGACCAGGTTGCGGGGATGGTCGACATTGCGTCCGTGAAGCAACGCGATCTGATAAGCAAAGAACTGCAGCGGGATTACCTCGCATATCGGCAGCAGGTATTCACTGCATCGAGGAATGAAGACGCAATGCTGGCTATACTGCGGCACTTCGTTGTCGCCCTCGTTGGCCAGCGCAAAGACCTGCGCACCCTGCTGGCGCATGTCTTTTAATAACTGCACCACTTTGGAATATCGCAGCAGTGAGTCATGGTCGTTGGGATCATGTGTCGCCAACACGACTAACGGAGTTTCGGGGCCGACCAATGCATTCGGCCCATGCTTGAGTTCTCCCGCTGGGTAGCCTTCGGCATGCGTGTAGGAGGACTCTTTTAGCTTGAGGGCCCCTTCGCGCGCGATGGGGTAATGAATGCCGCGACCCAGAAATAAAAACGCGGTCGCGTCGCGATAGCTGGCGGCCAATTCCTGAACCTTCTGCTCCCACACAGGCAAAGCGTTGGCAATGATTTCCGGGAGTGCGAGCGCTTCTCCGCACATAGAATCGGCAACATTCAAGGTCATGCGGCCACGTTGATGAGCGAGAGAAAGCGACAACAGATAGAGCACGAGCAGTTGACCGGTGAAACTCTTTGTGGCGGGAATCGCTTTCTCCGGGCCAGCGCAAACGGGAAGACTCGCGCGTGCTTCCTTGGCCATGGAAGAGTCGCTGCGATTGGTGATCGCCGCGGTTTGCAGCCCGCGAGAACGTGCTTCACGCAGAGCCGCCAACGTATCTGCAGTTTCTCCGGATTGGGAGATGACGATGACGGCGGGATTGTGCAACGTGTGCGTTGAGCGATAACAATACTCGCTGGCATATTCGACGTCGACGGCGAGGCCGGCAATATCTTCCAACATAATTTCGCCGGCTAATCCGGCATGTCGGCTGGATCCACTAGCGGCGATAACGATGCGTTCGTGACCAAGCAGCGCGCTGTGGGCTGCCAGCATGGGCTCGCGCGCCAGTCTGCCGTTTTGTGTGTAGTACGCGAGCGTGTCGGCCAGGGCCTGCGGCTGCTCGAAAATCTCGCGCAACATAAGATGTGGAAACTGTCGTTTGGTGTCGAAGGTGGGCACGTGAGTCGAATCGATAGTCATAGGAGATCTCAGTGAGGTGTGACAAGCACGGGCAGAATCCAAAAGACTATGCACCTTGAAACGGCCGCAAACCTGAAGCCTGTACTTGCTCGTTTTCCTATTCTAACGATTAAATGTTCGCTGCCGATATGTTTGCGTCTGAAAAGAGAAACGGCCGGGGTTAGAAAGTTTTCTTATCGCCGGTTAACGCCCTTTCGCTCTGCTGCGATTTGGGTCGAGTTGTGTGCCTTTAACGGCTCCCCTCTTAGTGAGGCACGACGGAATCGTCTTTCGGATGAGTTACCTTCTTAAAAAGCCACGTGAGCGCCGCTGCGAGAAAAGCGAAGAGAGCGGTCCAGCGAAATACGTCGATGAATGCCCAGAGCATCGCCTGCCGCTGGAGCTGGAGATACATGGCAGCCAGGGCTGCAGGTTCTCCGGCAGCGGTTCCGAAAAAACGAACAAAATATTGGCTCGTCATCGCAACGTGCTGTTGAAACCAGTAGCCGCTCTGCGGCACAGTGGCGGCGATGCGGACTTGATGAAAGTCTGCGCGGCGAACCAACTCGGTTTGCGCCAACGAGATTCCAATGGAGCCGCCAATATTTCGCATCAGGTTGAAGATGCCGGTGGCATTCCCCATCTCGCGATTACTGAGCGTTGCAGTGCCAACACTGGCGATGGGGACAAAGAGGAAACTCATAGCGAACCCTGTTACAACGATGGGAATCAGCAATGTGGTCGGCGAAATCTCCAGATTCACAAACGAGAACAAAACCGAGCACACCCCAAACACGGCGAATCCAATCGAGAGCAGCCATCGATTATCCATCTTGTGGCTGATGAACCCAATAATGGGGAGTCCGATCATGGAGCCAACTCCGCGCGGAGCGACAATAATCCCAGCCGTCAGCGCGGTGTAGCCAAGCACCTCCTGATAAAAAAGCGGGAGAACCGTGATTTGGATATAGAGAATAAAACCCAGCACGAAAATCAGCAGACAGCTGACGCCGAAGTTTCGATCGCGCATCACGACATGAAAGTCGACCAGAGGATGGCGGGCTCGCCAGGAGTGAATGATGAACCATCCGAGAGAAACGCAAAGGATGACAGTGGCCCAGCGAATCCAGACTGCGCCGAACCAGTCGACTTCCTGTCCCTTGTCCAGTATTACTTGCAAACAACCCGTCCATAAGCAAAGCAGTCCAAAGCCAAGATTATCGAAAGGGCCGATCTTGGCATTGCGGATGTACGGTGGATCGTGAACGAAACGGCTGATCATAAAAACCGCGAGAATGCCGATCGGAATATTGATGTAAAAGGCGTATCGCCAGCTGTAGGAATCGGTGAGCCAGCCGCCCAGCGTTGGCCCCAGCACCGGCGCGACCACCACGCCAAATCCGAACAGGGCCATGGCTGCGCCGCGTTTCCTGGGCGGAAAGCTTTCCAACAAAATGGCCTGGGATAAAGGTTGAAGCGCCCCTCCTCCAGCGCCCTGAAGCACGCGAGCAATCAACAGTAACGTCAGCGAAGGAGCCGCTCCGCAAAAGAAGGAGGCGATCGTAAAAAGCACGACACAGGAGATAAGGAATCTTTTTCGTCCAAAGCGCAGCGCGAACCAGTTGCTGGCCGGCAAGACAACGGCGTTGGCGATCAGGTAACTGGTCAGCACCCAGGTCGCTTCAGAATTTGAAGCCGCGAGAGATCCTGCAATATATGGCAGTGCAACCGAGGCGATGGCGGTGTCCAGCACCTCCATAAACGTGGCCAGCATGACAGAAATGGCCACCACCCACGGGTTGGGTGAGGCCGCTGCCTGCAAGGGTGCGTTGAAAGCGGACGGGAGCGAAGCTGCGGCCTGCGCCGAAGACGAGTCAACCGAAGGCCTCTCGAGCAGCGTAGCCATGACCGCGCGCCTCCCTGGCCGGAGACACAGAGAGCGACGATTCAGGGTAGGTCTGGCAAGTGGCCGCGTCTGTGTCTGGTATCACACGCGGCGCGGGCTGATGTCGCGCGAGCGCTGCATCATGCGGATTGAACTGGTCGACCACGCTGACAATCAAGTACCGTGGACTGGGTAGCAACGACGGCAACTATCCCATTCTCGAAGGGGAAACGGATGAGCTCATGTACACGCAGAACATTTTGTAAAGCAGCGATGCTTAGCTCCGCGGCCGCCGTCTTTGCAAGAGAGACGAAGGCACCGCACGCCAACTTTCCGACGGATCCACGCGCAAGGATCGCGGTAGCAACCTACCCTTTTCGAAGCATTCTCATTTCGCCAACGAACGACGATCGCAACTCGTCCAAGCCCGGAATGGATCTGGCTGCCTTTGCTCGATATGTGCGGACGGAATTTCACGTGGCCGGTATTGAGCCGCTGTCGCTCCACTTCCCCTCTACCGAACCAGGCGAGATTCTGAAACTGCGCGCGGCATTCGATGCAGCCGGGGTCCACACCGTCAACATTCCGGTCGACGACGCGGTTGAACTTTGCAGTACGGACCTTGCGAAAAGAAACGCGGGGAACGCGCGCTATCGCAGGTGGATCGATATTGCAGTCACGCTGAAATCTCCGAGCATCCGCATCTGGATTCCGAAGTGCTCCGACACCTCCGACCTGCCCAGGGCTGTTGGCGCGCTGAGGCCGACGCTCGATTACGCAACCGCGCACAACATCGTAGTCAATCTGGAGAACGATGACCCGATACTCTCCTCCGACAAACGCATCCTTGCGGCGATTCAGCTGGCAAACACACCGTACTTAAGGGCTCTCCCCGACTTCGCAAATTCCCTGATGGGCGGTGATGAACAATTCAATACGCAGGCGGTTCGGCGCATGTTTGCCCACGCATGGAACATCGCGCATGTGAAAGACGCCGAGATGATTCGCGGCAAGCGAGAGACGGTTTCGCTGTCAGAACTGTTCGGGATTGCGAAAGCGGCCCAATATCGTGGCTACTACTCCATGGAATCAGACTCGGATGTGGATCCCGTGGTCGATACGAAACACCTGATTCAGCAAAGTCTGGCTCTGATGTAGATCCTGTCTCGTGCTGCGAGGATTCCCACTTTGGGAACTCGCTCGTGACACATCATCACTGGAATTCGAGCGAGTCATCGTCAGTGGCACATCTTGAGAATCGCGGGCCCGGCTCATCTTTATTCGCCCGCAGCCGATGTTTCATTATGACCACGGAGAGCCGATCCGCCATGCATGACCGTCGAATTCTCCTTGCCGAGGAAGACCTGGAGCACAGCGCGCAGCTACGACAATACCTACAACAGCTGCATTATTCCGTCGAGTTACATTCGAGCGGGCTGACCGCATTGCAACGCCTGCAAGAACCGGACACGCCCGGCATGGCACTTCTGAGTTCTTCGCTTCCCCGTTACACAGGGCTTGAAGTTGGGCTGGAAATCCGGCGCCGTTCGCGGAGACGGCAACTCTGGCTGATGCTGATGAGCGCAAATCCAAATCCGGATGAAGTCATCATGGCCACGAATGCGGGCATTGATGAGTTTCTCGCCAAGCCCGTCGATTTTCAGGACCTTCGCATGCGCATTCGAACTGGCGAGCGGGTGCAGAATCTGTATGCGGAATTGAGCGACTCCGCCATGGCGATGGAATTCCATTGCACCCATGACCCGCTCACCGGCGCCTGGCGGCGCGAAGCCATTCTGGACCTGATCTTCAAGGAAACCGACAGGGTGCAGCGATTGCAGACCCCGGTCAGTATCGTTCTGCTGGATGTCGACGACTTCACTGTGCTGAATTCGAAATACAGCTCGAACGTGGCGGACATGTTGTTGAAGCTGCTTGCCAATCGGTTACGCCGTCAACTGCGAAGTTATGACGCGCTCGGTCGTTATTCAGATGACGAATTTGTCATCATGCTGCCTGGATGCGCGCTTCCTGAAGCCGCCGCGAAGGCGGAGAGAATTCGCCTGGCGGTTGCAGGTCGTCCATTCATCGTGGATGGAAACGAAATTTCGGTGACAGTTTGTCTCAGCGTTGCTGTCAGCTCAGGACGCTCTCCACTGATCATATTGCGAGAAGCCGAACGGGCGCTTTCGCTGGCAAAACAGCAGGGTCGCCATCCTGTGCAGGTCGCCGGAGAAGCGCCATCGATCGAAGCGGAATCGCCCGCATTGCGACGATTTGCAGCACCCCTTGATTGAATGACAAAAGGTGACTACAACTTCATCGAGGCAGTGCATTCCTCCGCCCATAGCAGCGACGTGCGATACAGCTCGTGCATCTGATTCGGACACACGACAACTCCTTCGCAGCCTAGACACTTCCGCTCGCCTGATTGGTACCTTTGAAAACAATCCAGCGAGCGCCGGACGTCGCTTGCCTCTCCTAACAACGCAGCCTTAATGGGAGCGCGCAACGGAAGCAGTTCCACAAGCTGCGACATGGGGATGCCAAGCAGGACCGGCAACAGGGAGAGCAACCCAAACAGATATTGTTCGGTGGGATCTTCATTCAGATGGGCGGCCGCCAACTCGCAAAAGCTGGCCCGTTGCAAGGTCTGGCGTACGAGTTCAGGGGAATGGCCTCGTCCGGATTCGGCTGCGATCGCAACGGTAACTAATTTGCGGAAATGGTCTTCGCCGGCCACAATTAATGCTCGTTCAATGGAAGAGATCTCATAGCGCAGGGCAAAGTTTGCGCTATTGACCAGACGTAACAGCCGATAGCACAGGGAGGTCTCGCGGCGAACCAGTTTTTCCACCGACCGCCACTCAAACGATGGCTTGCTTACGGCCGCCAGTATTTGAACATAAGACAGGAAATTCGACGGAATGTGGTTTCGCGCCAGCAGGTCAGGGCGACAGAAGAAGTATCCCTGAAACAGCTCAAATCCCTCTTCGACGGCGATTCCAAATTCTTCCTGCTCCTCGACTTTTTCGGCAATCAGTCTAGCGTCGCAGCCTTTCAAGAAGCGGCGTATGCCGGCTCTTTGCGAGGCATCGCTCAAACGGAAATCGACCTTGATGTAGTCCGCATAAGGGAGGAATTTCTCCAGGCCGGGGCGGGGAACAAAATCGTCCAGGGAAAATTGATACCCCTGAGCACGAAGCCGCCCGCAAGCCTCCAGAAGTTCACGGTCGGGCTCAATGTCCTCCAAAATTTCGAGGACCGTTGAACGTGCTGGCAGGAGGGTGACCAGTCCGGACGTCAGCGCATCTCGAGTGCAATTGAGAAACGTCTTACCGCGCTGTGCCAGGGACTCGAAGTCGTACAGGACGGAATTGTCGACCATCAGGCGCGTGGCGGACTCAGACTCTGCCGGAGAGGAAATGCAGAAACGGTTTTCCATTCCGGTGCGAAAGAGAAATTCGTACCCGAATACCTGCTTATTTCGATCGAGAATCGGCTGACGCGCGAAATATCGCGCAGGGGTCGACTGTGACAAGTCCGGCGACCTCTCTTGGTTGGAATCGAAGGTTGTCAACATTGGCGCTGACAATGGACATCCCCTTCTAGGCCGACCAGCGATGCGATTCCGATTCGGCAAACAAGAATGCCGGGATGCCGGAACTGTCGTTGGGTGATCCCGTCGATGGCGACGCTGAGGAGTTTGGATGGCCGGTTTCTGCCGTGCTCGGCGAAAGGTTCGGCCGGCCGTTGGGCGAAGAGACCTGACTCCACGCATCGCGAACATTCAGAATGTCCCGTATGGATTGTTGTAACAGGGGAATCGAGGCATCGCGCGATCCCCGCACACACTGGGCATACATCGCCGCGTAGAACTCGGCCAAAGCCGCTGCCGGCTGTCCACCGACATCCGTTCGCAACCGCGCCTGCAGATACGTCAAAATATCCAGCACTCGACGGATCGCATCGCGCCGTCCTGCTACGTCACCCGCTTCAATATTCGCAATGGCTCGATGCAAAAAGCGGATCATTCCGTCGTAGAGCGCCACGACCAAATCCAGGCTATTCATCACCGCCAGCGTTTGCTGCTGATAATTCATCGCACTCCCTCCGCACCGTGGCGTCATCCGTTGGTATTCGTGTTGTAACCGCTAATGGCGCTATACAGTTCGTTCACATATTGCAGCTGCTGCGGAATCTCAGTCAACGTGTAATTGGCTTCGTTCAACTCGGTGGTCAGCGTCTGCGTCTGCTGCGTAATCAGAGTGTTCTCATTGGTCACATCGGTATTGAGTGTCGCTTCAGTTGACTGATCGGACTGCAGCGCCAGGTAAATCAAACCATTGGGCGCCGCGTTGCCAAGGTTATTGAGCGTGTTAGTAAAGTTATCGCCAAATGAAGTAAACCCATTACCTGGCTGCAGAAAATTCGCTACGTCCTGGTAATTGGTGTTCAACAAGCTGTCGAGGGTACTGGAATCGAATGTCAACGTACCGTCGTTATTGACGGAGATACCAAGTTGCGTCAGCGAAGTGACACTGCCTGTGCCGCTCGAGGCGAGTGTCGGCGCGGTTGTCGCCAGCGTGGCGGGAGAAGAAGTCGCCGCTGTTACGGTGAGGATCGTCGAAGTCGGGTCCAGGGTGTCGGAGTATCCAGAGCCGGGAACATTTAGGGCTGCGGCAATCTGCGTCAGCGTTGAGGGCGCAGTGATGGCCGCGCTGCTCCCGGATCCACCACTGCCCGTCCCGAAGGCTCCGGCGGCCACGGTATACGTGTCATTGGCGGAGGGTGCTTGCAGCTGCCAACTTGCCGGACTGCCCGTGCCTGCGGTAGCAGTAACCCCACCCGAGGTCATGAATGTTAACGCCGACTGCAACTGCTCCTGAAGCATGGCGAGGTTCGGGTTGCCGAACAGCGGCTCCGCGTTGCCGGAAGAATCATTCCCTTCCTGTGTGTTGATGTCGGTGATCGCCTGGTTGTAATCGGTGACGAAGGTATTGACCGCCGTCTCCACCGAACTGTTATTATTGGTGATTTCAATTTGCACCGGGCTCGAGGGCGCCGATGCCAGCAATTGAAAGGTAACGCCGGGAATGGCGTTTGAAACCGTGTTGGAACTGCTGGTCTCGCTGATGCCGTCGACAGAAAAACTGGCGTCGGACCCGGGTTGTGCCTGGGTAAAACCGATTGTCGTGGCCGGCGTGGTCGCATCGGTGAGCGCGGAGGCAATGGTGAATCCTCCCACGACGCCGCTGGTGTTACTGGTCAACGATAAACGTTGCCCCCCGGCATCGGTAATCACGTTCGCGGTGACACCAACCTCCGCGTTATTGATATTGGCGGCGAACTGCGTCAGCGTATCTCCGCCAGAATCGGCGTTGATGGTTTTCTGAGCGCCATTCACCGTCAGCGTCATGCTGCCTGTAACCAGGTCGGAAGAGTTTGCAAAATCGTTCGAGTAATAGGAATTGGTTTGCGCCAGGGCACTGACGACCACGGTATGACTGCCGGCAATCGCGCTATTGCTGGCGGAGGTGAGTTGCAACACGCTAGTGTTCGAACTTGAGCCATCCATGGAGGCCAGCACACCCTGAAAGTCCGTCAGCGCCTGCAAGCTGGTAGTCAGGTTCGACAGATCCGTTCCCAAGGCAGTGTAGGCTGTGTCTTCGCTTTTCAATTGCGTCAACTGATTGTTCCAGGGCGTCTCGATGGCCTGCATACTGGCTGTGATTTGACTCACCGTGGTAGCAACATCGAACCCTTGCCCGCTGGTCGGCGATCCAAAAGAAATTCCTACCGGAGTTCCCATCGTAACCTCGACAGAAGTGTCTGCTTGCAGGGGAAGTGTGCAAGCATCAGGCCATTTATACGAATGTCTTTAAATCTTTCCTGAGAAATGCAGCGCCGAAGACAGCTGGGGAAGCTGCCTTCGACGCCGGCGGAGGAGAGACTATTGCAGCAGCTTCAAAACTTCCTGCTGCACGGTATTGGCCTGGGCCAGGGCGCTGATGCCGGTCTGGCTCAGAATCTGATACTTCGACAGATTCGACGTCGCTTGGCCGTAGTCGGTCGCCATGATGTTGTTTTGCGCCGATACCACGTTGGTCTGCTCGGTATTGGCAACGCTTGCAACCGTATTCAGCGTGTTGATCTGCGATCCCAGGTAACCGCGTTGGGCGGCTACATCGGAAATGGCGGTGCTGATCGCCGTCAACGCTGATTGTGCATCGGTGGAGTTGTCCAGTTTTGTGGTGCTCAAGTCCTGACCAGTTCCCTCTGTATACGAAATGCCATTGGCTGCCGCGCCGCCGGTCGCTGCGAAGGTTGGGTCTGCGGCAAAGCCCATCGCCGTGCCGACAAAACCGGTCAACGCTGCACCCTGATCACTGATGACCAGACTGTCGAATCCGCCCGCCGACTGCACTGTGGCCGAAATTCCGCCGATATGGGAATTGTTGATGTCGCTGGCGATGTTGGCAATGCTCGATCCGGACGCGATGTTGACGGTCACGGATGGGTTTGTACCAACCTGGATGCCGAGCGTTCCCGCCGCCGTTGTTGTGGTTCCCGACGCAACGCCGGTGCTGGTATAAATGTTCGCCGTAGTTGCCGCACCAATCGTTCCACCTACGTCACCAACGCTGCTGGAGGTCAGGGCTTTGATGTTCAGCGTATCTACGCTGGAGCCGATCGCCGAGGCATCTCCAGTGAAGATTGCCGTGCTGGATCCGAAGACAGCCACGCCGTTGAAGCTCGATGTGGAACCGATGTTGTTGACTTCGGCCAGAATCGATTGATACTCCTGGTTGGCCGCAGCATCCTGCGTGCTGTTCAGCGTACCGTTGGAGGCTTCCGTTGCCAGTGTGACAGCGCGATTCAACAGGTTCGTCACCTGCGAAAGGGCGCCGTCGGCCACTTGCATCATGCCGACGCCGCTGCTGGCGTTGGTTGCCGACTGGGTAAGGGCGGCCGCGTTGGCGCCGAGACCGTTGGCCAGGGAAAGGCCAGCAGCATCATCTGCGCCGGAGTTAATGCGTGAGCCAGAGGAAAGCTGCGTCAGTGTGTTTTGCAGGCTGGCGCTGGTCTGGTTCAGGTTATTTTCTGCGTAAATTGCGGAGATATTATTCAAAACACCTAATGACATACGATTGGCTCCTGTTGAGATGGTTTTACTTGCGAGCCTCCCGCCCCTGCCCTTTGTGCCGGCTCGCCTCAAACGCTTGCGAGTCAGCTTCGAGGACATCCATGGTCAGGAACCTCGTGCTCACCCCTTTCATCGACCTTGCCTTCGCGCACTTTATGTTTTCCTGCAAAAAATGCTGAAATGTTTCGTGCGACTCGTGCTTCTGCGAATAAAGCGGCACCATCCCGGCACACTTCGATCACACTTTTCCCAACTGTGCCGATAAGCCTATTGATGGGGCATCCCTGAAGGGGAACACGCATGATTGAACTGACACGACTCAACGGAGAACACATGGTTGTGAACAGCGACCTGATTCGATATGCGGAAGCGAGTCCGGACACGGTGATCACGCTGGTGACGGGCGACAAAATTGTCGTCACCGAATCGACCGGCGAGTTGATTGAGCGGGTGGTCGCTTTTCGCTCCCGTCTATTACGAACCGCGTTTCCAGGCGTGATGGTTGCGGCGGATCCGACCCAGCCCATCGCCGCGATGTCGGCATCAGCGGCTCAGTCCATGGCGGCATCTCTCCCGCAGACCAACATGAATGTCGATCAGGATGAAAGTTGGCGGCGGCGAGGCCGCGATACGGATTAAATCCGATCGGCCTTCTTTCAGTAGAGCGGAGCGAGACCATGGACAAAAGTAGCTTCACTGGCGTCTTGATCGCAGTGGGCGGCATTCTGGCCGGCATGATGGTGGAGGGCGGCAAGATTGCGCAGATTCTGCAGCCAACCGCCGCCATGATCGTGTTTGGGGGAACGCTGGGCGCCGTAATGCTGCAGTTTCCGCTGGCCACTGTTTTATCGGCGGCGAAGAACCTGGCTCGTGTCTTCTTTAGTAAGGAGCCGGACGGCGAAGTGGTCGTGCAACAGCTGGTGAAATTTGCCAATAAAGCTCGCCGCAGCGGCATCGTCTCTCTCGATCAGGATTTGGGCGCAGTGACAGAGCCGTTTCTAAAACAGGCTCTCATGCTGGCGGTCGACGGCACCGACCCGGCTGAACTGCGAAAGATCATGCAACTGGCGCTGGACAACCGCAGCGAAGTGGAAGAGCGCATCCCGCTGGTGTTTGAGTCCGCCGGCGGCTTTTCTCCGACCATCGGCATCATTGGCGCCATCCTGGGACTGATCCAGGTGATGCAGCACCTCGACAACATCAATGAGGTGGGCCGCGGCATTGCGGTGGCCTTTGTCGCCACGATTTACGGGGTTGGGCTGGCCAACATTTTTTGCCTTCCCGCTGCCGGCAAACTCAAGATCCGCTATCGCGAGGAGCATCGCCACAAGGAGCTAATGCTGGAAGGCGTGGTCGCCATTCTGGAAGGTATGAATCCGCGCATGGTCGAGCTGAAGCTGAAGACTTTTCTGGACGACAAGGTGGCAGCATCGGAGGCCATGAAAGCATGAGCCGCAAATCCAGACATAATCACGTGAATCATGAGCGATGGCTGGTTTCTTATGCCGACTTCATTACCCTTCTGTTCGCATTCTTCGTCGTCATGTTTGCCAGCTCGCGCCAGGATCACACCAAAGTCAAACAAGTCGAGTCTTCCATTCGCGAGGCGTTTCAAAGCATGGGTGTTTTTCCTGGCGACTCGCACCAGCCCAACTTGAGCACCGCAACGCTGGTTCCTCCCGAGGGAATTGCTATGGTCACGCTGGGTGATGATGTCACATCGCTGCCTGGCGTGATGGAGGACCTGAACAAAATGCGGCGACGGATGGAGCACGCACTTGCGCCGCAGATTGCCGATGGGACCGTCGCGGTAACCCTGGGCCGTGCAGGCCTGCTTATTTCCCTGCGCGACGTTGGATTCTTTGAGAGCGGATCCGCCGTCCCGAAAAGCTCGTCCATGCCGACGCTGGAAATTATTGGCAGGGGCATTGCCGCAGTTCCCTATAACGTGCGCATCGAAGGACACACGGATGACATTCCCATTCGGAATTCCCAATATCCATCCAACTGGGAACTGTCCACGGCGCGGGCGACAGAACTCACACGTTTGTTTATTGAGGAGGAACACGTTCAGCCAACTCGCCTGTCAGCCGCCGGCTATGCGCAGTATCATCCCATCGCCAGCAATCTCACTGAAGAGGGGCGCAGCCGCAATCGTCGCGTCGACATCATCGTGCTGCCGACGCGCCAACCGCCTGCAACGATGGATCGACAGTTTGGGCACCCAGCGCCGGATTATCCGTTGACTACGCTCGGACAGAATCCCCAGCCGGTACGGGAGTTTTTATTGCGAGCCTCCCACACCAGCCTGCCCTCCTCGACAACGCCTTCGCCCCAGCGGATTCGTTAAGAAGTCGCTGTCTCCGTACATTGCAAACCTGAATCCGAAATCGCCTCGCGGAACTACGGGGAATCGTCAACTACTTTAGAACACTGAACAGTGTCGGCTCCTGCTCGAGCCCAGCAATGGTGTCGAGCAACGCTGTTGCCTGGGTCTCTGAGGAACTAAGTTGGGTGGCAACCTGGGCCGTATCGGCCTGGATCAGACTATCCTGCACTGCTTGCAACTGGGTGCTCTGGTTTTGCGTGTAGGTGCTGGCGGACTGCAGCCCGGAGATGGAGTTGTCGATGATGACCCGCTTTTGCGAGATGCCCTGCAGATCCGTCGTCAGGGCGGTGGTGTCGGGGATGTCGGCATTGCCGGCAGAGTAGCTGGCAATCAGGTTGTTCAGCGTCGACAGGATTCCAGTGGTGCCGGAACCAAAAATCTGACTGCCCGGAACATTCAACGGAAAACTCTGGCCGGAGGGACTCTGAATCGTGTTCTGCAGTGAATCTCCGGCATACACTACTGTGGTCGGCGTAGTGCTGGTATCGAGTGAAAAAGGCTGGGTGGAAGTCTGGCTGCCGGCAAACACAAATTGTCCTTGGTAGCTGGTATTCGCCAGGGATAGAATCTCCGATCGCACACCACTCAGCTGATTGGCAATCGAGCCAAGATCGCTGGCGTTCAGGGTTCCGTTATTCCCCTCCGTCGCCAGAGAGATGGCTTGCGTAATTTGTGTGACAACGCTTCCCAGGGCGGTGTCAGTAACTTGTAGCGCCCCCGTCACACTGCTCGCGGTTTGCACAAAATTGTCGTTGGTGTTGATTTCCGAGCGCAGCAGAAAATCCTGCGCTGCGGCGCCGGGATTATCCGACAGACTATTCACGCTCACACCAGTGGCAATCTCGGTGCTGTACTTCTGTTGGTTGGCGGAGTTTTGATTGGCCGCGCTCACCAAATTTTGGATGTATTGTGGATCGATTCTCATGGTTTCCTCGTCAAGGGAGACACGCGCCGCTTTATGTCACCGCGGTCTGCACTCCAAGATTCAGCGCGCTCATAATCATGGTATTGACGATGTTGAATACCTGGGACGCAGACTGATAGGCCTGCTCGTAGCTCTGCAGGTTGGCCGCTTCGTCGTTGAGAGAGACGCTGGAAAGTGAACTGACTTGCGCCTGCACCTGGGCGAGCGAAGCCTGCTGCGCCTGATTTTGTGTATTCAGGCCGGATACCTGGCTGCCTAGTATAGAAATGAAAGAAGCGTAAAAGTTGGCCGGCGTTTGCCCCCCGACGGTCGTCAGATTCTGCACATTGATCATCGCTTCAAGATTGGTGTTATCGCCAGAACCATTGCCGGTTGCGGACGCGGCAATCAGCGAAGGATCGGTGAGGGCCACGGAAACAGTGGCTGCCGGATCGAGCGCGGACAAGGTAAACAGGGGTTGGCCTGCATTGCCATTCAAATCCGTCCCGCTGGTCTGAATCGAGTTGATTTGGGTGGCGACACCGGAAGCCAGGGTGTTGATTTGTCCCAGCACCGAGGGGATATCCTGGTCCCTCGCTGTCAGCAGGCCGGCAAGCTGTCCGCCGCCGCTCGCCTGTGCTTTGGTGATGTCGGTTGCTCCCCCCGGGGCGCTGGTAAATACATCCACATTCCCGCCAACATTGCCGGTGGTCAGCTGAAACGCCTGGTCCTTCGACAGCAGCAGCGCCCCTCCGGTGGTGGTCAACGTCATGCTATTGTCTTCGTTGGTGATGACGTTGACACCGATGTATTGCGACAGCTGCTGCAGGTCGTTCTGGCGTTGATTTTCCAGCGTACCCGCATCGGCGCTTGGACTCGTAGTGGAGATCTGCTGATTCAGCTGCGCGATCGATGTCAGCAGAGGATTAATCTGATCGACCACTCCCTGCACCTGCGTGTTCAAAGAGACCGTCTGCTGGTTCAGCTGCAAAGCGGCGCTGTTGAAGGCCGAGGTCATCTGTCCGGCTGTCGTCAAAACGCTTTCGCGCAGGGAAATGCTGGACGGAGTCGCGGACAGTTGGTCGAGCGCATTGAAGAAATTGTTGACCTGATCCCCCAGGCTGTTCACGCCGGAAGTACTGCTCGTCGACGTCGTCACCTGGTTGAAAATATCTTCCACCTGAGTCAGTGCGGTCGCTTCGCTGTTAGTGGCTTGCTGGGTCTGCGTTTGTTGCTGGACGGCAGCATCGAGTACAAGGCTGCGCTGCGATTGCGCCGCTGTCATCTGGACGCCCTGGCCGTAGGAGATACCGTTGATGGTCACCGAATCGCTGGCCTGGAAGATAGGCACTTCGCGGGTGTAGCCGGGAGTGTTTGCGTTGGCCACATTGTTCGCCGTGACGTCGAGTGCAGACTGATCGGCGGCAAGAGCTCCGGACATCAATTGCAACGCGGAATTCAGTGTCGCCATTGTCTATATCCTTTCCGCAATGTCCCTTTCACCCACGTCCGACTCAACCCACGCTCCATCGCTTCGGCGGCAAACTGCGAGAGCCGCCGTTTCATCTAGAAGGGCGGAAGTGCATAACAATCCATGTCAGAATCCTGTCGTCCACAAACCGAACCCGCCCGGAATAGCCGTAGGTTGCGCGCGGTTTCCTGCAGCAATGCGCCCAGCAGGCGATGGGAAGCCTCGATCGCGGCGATGTCCCCAGCAGAGAGCTGCGCCGCAGGTAGACCGTGAATCTCCGACCGAATCTTTTCCAGCGCATAGGCATCGAGCGCCGTCAGTGCAGACACCGCATCTTCAATCAATTGCTGCAACCGCTCCATGGTGTCTCGCTTCCTCCCTCACAGCGGACGTTCGCGCTGCTCCAGGCGAACATTTTGATTGGCTCCGAATCAGCCCAGAAGACTCTGCATCATCTTGTCGGCGACATCGCCGGCAGATACCTGATATGTCCCCGCATCAATCGCGGAGCGTACGGTCTGCACTTTTTCCATACGCACATCGGAGGATGCGGATTGCGCCGCCGCCAAACCCGTGCTGCTCAGATCCGCCTGATCCGTTTTGCCGCCATTCGGAACCGCCCCTTGAGATTGCGATGTTTTCGCACTCGAAGTGGCCGGTGCCGTATTGCCCGTCTGCTGCGAACGAAGTAGGTCGGGAAGACCATTTAAGAATTCCGGACAGATTCATTGCATATTCCTCCACAACTGAACAAATCGGCAGATCTGGCGCGGACTTTAGCGCTACGCCGCTAAAAATCCCGAGAAAATCCGTTTTTACTGCTGCGGCCAATCCTGCCGGAAATTCTATCTATCCGATGTCCGCTCATTTCTTCACCGAGTCTAATGGATGAAGAGTTTCCGGCGACAACGAACCGTCTCGCGTGTCTATGGAAGTTCTCTTCCATATTTGTTTGTCCGTCGAGTTTTTTATGGGCTCGTGAACCGCCGCGGAGGACAGGTTTCCCTCCCCAAGCATGGCCACACCGCCGGCATCAATGGAAGCTTCAGCTTCCGGCGTCATTGTTAATTCTGGTGCACAACCGCCGCATTTTGGACCCGACAGAGTTGTTGCAGCTTGCGAATCCGTTTGCTCGACCGGAGCGAGTTGGGACAGAACCATCTTCGCGATTCCGAGACCGCCTTGTTTGGCGATGGCCTGCGCTAATGCCTCCGAGGCAAGACTGCCGATGGTTCCCATGCTGCCGCCGCTGGGCCCGTCGCTGCCAAGACTATCTCCGCCAAGACCGCTGCCGTTTCCAAATAGCGGATCTTCACGCATTGGTTTCAGAAGTTCTCCTAAGAAATTAGCTTCAAATGCGTTGGCTGCTTTCGTCAACTGAGGGCTGGCAGCAGCATGCGGTACCGATTCGGCAGCCGATACTGCCAGTGAGTTTGGAATGTTCATGACTACATCACCTCCAGATCGCCTTCGAGCGAGCCTGCCTGCTTCATCGCCTGCAGGATGGAAATTACGTCGGTGGCGGTGGCGCCGATTGACTGCAGGCTGCGCACCAGGTCGTCGACGGTGGCGCCTTCTTTCAGCTCGATCCGATTCACTGGAAGATTGTTCGCCTGTACCTGCGTCTGCTGCACTACCTGTGTGGTCCCCGACCCGTAAGGATTGGGCTGAGACACTTCAAAATGCGATTCGACATCGATCTGCAGGCCGCCATGCAGAATGGAAACCGGCTGCAATCGTACATTGCCGCCAATCACGACAGTTCCCGTACGCTCGTTCACCACCACGCGGGCGGGAGGAAATACTTCTACGGGGAGGGATTGAACTCGCGCCAGCAATTCCGGCACATCCTGGCCCGGCGCCACTACCAGGTCAATGCGACGGCTGTCGATGGCATGTGCCAGGGGGCTGCCCAGAGAATGATTGATGGTTGCCGCCACCCGCGTCGCCGTCTCGAAGTCCGCCTCATTCAACAACAGCGTCAGCGTCTTGCGATGCAGCAGGTCCATGGGGATGGCACGTTCCACCGTCGCTCCATTCGGCACCCGCGCGGTGGTGGGAAAATTCATCTGTTTTGAATTGCCATTCTGCGAAACCGAATATCCTCCAACGACCAATGGGCCTTGCGCTTCCGCATAGATCTGACCGTCTGCACCATAAAGCGGCGCCATCAGCAGCATGCCTCCAGACAAACTGCGCGCATCTCCAGTGGAGGACACTGTGATGTCGATTTTCGAACCCGGCTGCGCGAAGGGCGGCAAACTGGCCTCGACAAAGACGCCCGCCATATTCTTCACCATGATGGAGGTGAGCGGATACGGTACTGTAATTCCCAGGCGCTGCAGTGTGGATAGCAATGTCTGCAGCGGGAAATATGTCATCTGGCTGTCGCCGGAGTTTTGCAGGCCGACGACAATTCCATATCCGATCAGTTGATTGTCGCGAATTCCCTGCACCGAGCTGACATCCTTCACCATCGCGACTTGCGTGACCGGCGCATTCGCAGGAGCGGGTGCCTTGGTGGCGAGTTGTCCGAAGGAACAATGAATCTCAAAAAGCAGAAGCAGACCCACGAGAATCACAGCCCGCCGGTAGCGGCAGGTGGCTCGGACGTTCACGGGATGGCGGGTCGGTGTCATCGTCTGCGGCTTTCGTATCATGGAATCAAAATGCGTTGCAGCATGCGCACCACTGGATTGGCGCGATACGTGGAATCGTTGACGATGCCCTTGCCTACCACCTGGACTTGCAGACCGGAAATGGCGGTCGACATGACCTGGTTGCCGGGACTCACATCTTGTGGGCGCACCAGGCCGCGCATCACGATCGTTTCCGTTTGCTGATTGAACTCCAACTGGCGCGCTGCTTCGATGACCAGAATTCCGTTCGGCAGCACATCGACCACTTCTCCACCGATGGTGGTGTTCAAGCTGGAGTCCGTCACGCTCTGCCCCTGAGCATTCAAACTGGAAGAAGCGTTTTGATTGACGGCGTTGTTGGCCGCGCTCGACGCGGAAAAAGTTCCAAACAAGGCGCTCAATTGGGAAATGGCGGTGGAGGCCCGCGAGTTTTTCACCGTCCCGCCGGTGGAAGCTGACAGATTCTCTGAAATGATGATGGAAATCAGATCGTGCGGATTCAGCGCTTTGACGTCGGTCGGCAGAGAGGTCAGTCGGCCGGTCGCGCTCCAGATAGAACCGTCGCTGGTTCCACCCGGATACATCTTGCGCACCTGAGCGATGTATGCAGCTAAGTCCTCGCTGGCCGGATTGGGTTTGATTGGAGATGACTTTTTGTCTTTTCCCCAGGCCACCGGAGATGCCAGAACTGTCAGCAACAGGAACGCCGCCGACAATACCACGGAAGAGGACCTGCGCGCATTCATGGAATTAACTCCGCGGAGTTCTTGCCCACGACGACTCCTGCCAGCAATGTGGTCTGGCCCATGCGACGCACATGAATGACCTGCCCGACGCGCCCATATTCCAGGGAGACAACTGCCATCTCCAAACGCACGTTGCCGTCCGAACTCCACAGTCGAACAAGATCGCCGGCGCGAATCACCGGCACCATTGCGGAGGAATCCTGGGCGGATGTCTTCGCGACCACGACAGGGTGCGTCATCGGGGCGGTCGCCGGAGAAGATGTCGTCTGACGAAGCGCGACTTCTGCCGGGACACTCCGTTGGGCAAGTCCAGGAATTGGTTGCGCCGAATGCAGGGTTTGGGCAGCCATGTTCGGAACAACGACGTATCCGGAGAGCGCAACGATCTGCAACGGGCGCTCGGGATGCGCACAATTTGAGATCAACGCCCAGCGCCGATGCAATTCCGGGTCAACCACAATTTGCGCCAGTCGATAGGAACTGGCAGAGGAGTCCGCGATGGACTCACTCGCGGCGCTAACCCACCCGGGCGGAAGGGCCTGCTTCGGAGTGCGCGCGGAACACGCAATTTGCGCGAAGCCGCAGCCACTGACCATCGCAACCATCACTACGCTGAGACTGAGTCTTCTGCACGTCATGGAACTTCTCACCGAATCTTTGTGGACCTGCGCTTCATCCATGTCAACCGCGTTACTTCACCAGGTTGTTCACCTGCTGATACATGTCGTCGGCGGCCGTGGCTACTTTTGCATTACTCTCATAGGCGCGCTGCGCCATGATCATCGCAACAAACTCCTGCACCACGTCGACGTTTGAGTTCTCGAGGTACCCTTGCTGCAATGTTCCCAGCCCGGTTGCATCTCCTGGGTTCCCCAACACCGCCTGGCCGGAAGACAGCGTCGCCTGAAAGAGGTTGGAGCCGACGTTGTTGAGGCCGCCCGGATTGGTAAATGTCGCCAGCTGAATCTGGCCGAGCTGCGATGGATTGGCCTGACCCGGAAGCGTCGCATTCACCACACCGTATTGCGTAATCGTCACCGAGGTGGCATTCGAGGGCAAAGTGATCGCCGGCAACAACATGTTGCCGTTCACATCCACCATTTGCCCCTGGTTGTTGAGCTGGAAGTTTCCGGCGCGCGAATACGCAATGCTGCCGTCGGGGAGCTGAACCTGAAAAAATCCATTGCCTTGAATCGCAAGATCGAGCGGATTGTTGGTTTGATTCAGGCCGCCCTGGGTGAGAATCGTTTCACTCTCAGTGGAGCGGGTTCCCAACCCGACCTGCAGCCCGGCGGAAACCGTTTGCGCGCTCTGTGCCGCTCCGGGGGTGATTAAGTTTTGATAGATCATGTCCTGAAACTGAAGCCGCTTGCTGCGAAAACCTACGGTGCCGGAGTTCGACAAATTATTGGCGATCGTATCCAGATTGAGTTGCTCGGCGCTCATTCCGCTGGCGGCTGTGTATAGTGCGCGAATCATGATGGAATCTCCTGAGCGAATCTTTAATTTCGGCGGTTCCGCTTCCTGCCCTCGCAACCCGCGAGAATCCGTGGGCGCAGGGATCGAATCAAACCCGCGGCAACTCCTGGCTGGCCTGCTGGTCAAGATCGTTGCTGAACACTGACAACGCTTTCATCATCATTTCCGCCTGCCGTTGCACAAGGATCAACTGCAGGGTTCCTTGCACCACGTTCTGGTTGGAGCCTTCTAATTTGCCTTGATGCACGACTGCCGCAGCCGTGAGTGTTGCGGTCTTCGGCGGCGCCTGGTAGCGACTGACGCCTTCCGGCACCAATGGAGTTCCGCCTGCAAACGTGAAAATGCCGATCTTGCCGGCCACTCCGCCATGCACCGAAACGGTTCCGTCGCCGGCGATGGTTACCGGGCCACTGGGAACGGTGATCGGCTTTCCCTTGGTGTCGAGAATCGGTTCGCCCTGACGTGTGGTCAGCACACCTTTACTGGAGCGCATGAACGATCCATCGCGAGTGTATTGAATGTTGCCCTGCAAATCTTGAATGGCAAAAAAACCCTGGCCTTCGAGAGCCAGATCCAGTGGATTTCCCGTGGTCGTCATCTGGCCCTGGGAAAGATCGATTTGATTGCCGCCGAGCACGCCATAGTCGTTCACGGCGGTGTTCAACTGGGAGCCGAACGCATTCGGGCCGGTCAACGCATCACTGAAAAATTCTCGCTCTGCGCGAAAGCCGGTGGTATTTGTATTGGCCAGATTATTGGCGACGGCGTCGAGCGCCTGCTGTCGCGCCAGTAATCCGGTAAAAGCTGCATAGTATCCGCTGTCCACAGTTGCCTGATTTCTCCAATGCCATGTTTCTATGCACTGTGCATGCCGGAATGAGAGGTCAGAGGATTAGAAAAACCTCATTTCGACGCTATGGCTCTCGACGGCGAATACTGCAACCGCAAGGAAAATCACGGGACGCAGGTTGGCGCCTGCTTGCGCCGCTGCCTCCTATCGTTGGCGGATGGAAGTTAGTCTTCTGGCTGTAGCCGAATCAGAACGTCTTCTACCTGGTGAATCCTAGGCACAAGATGTAGCGGCCCGGTCTGAAGGTGCGCGGTGGACACAGAGGGCGCAGGTTGATGCCACACCCGCAGCCAGAAATAGCGATGCATCCGTACCAGCTTGGCCTGATGTGGCCGCACCCGTTCGATGACCCCGGCAATTGCCTCGGCCACTGTGCCCGAGGACTTTGCCTCCATCAATTGCGCCTTGGGAAACGGGGCGCGCATCATCCGTTCATGAACGCGAAGAAATTGCGAGGCCGTCACCACACCGGCCTCGATGTGAATTCCGCTCATGCGTTCCACGGCAAGAGCCACCGAGGAATCCAGACGATCCTCAAAGGCCAGATAAGCCAACCGGCTGGAACCATTGCGTAGTGGCACCATCCCGTAGGTATCCAATAACAGGCGGGGAATCAGGGTCGAAACAGTTTCCGGCTGATGACCGGTGAGAGACAGCACTGGGCAGCCCCATTGCATGCTGAGGGCGCGGGTCACTTGTTCTTCTGACAGATCGCACTGCTGCATCAGCCACTTGCCAATGCGAGCCTTGCCGCCCGCCTCGCGCTGCGCATTCAGGGCCCGCTGCAACTGCTCCTGCGTAATCCAGCCTTGAGATAACATCAGCAATCCAAGCGGAATGCGATGCCTGTGTTTCTGGGGTTCGAACGGCGCGCCATCGCCTAGTTCGCGCTCTACAGCGTCCTCGATCAGCACACGCATGCAGTTGGCGCTGCAGGCCCACTGTCCCTCGAATCTTGGAACGTTTCGTCGTCTCCACAGCCGAAGCCAGCTGGTTTTGCAGTCGACGTTCATGCAGGTATTCATCAGCGGCAAATGCGCCGGGGTTTTGCCCCAGTTCGACGGTAGCGGGTCGGGAATTCGCGCCGCCTCTGCCCAGGTCACCGGAAGGTCGTGCATCGCCACTTTTCGATTCGTGCCAAGTTGCTCTGTCCACAACGTCATATCAATTCCCCTTCGTGTTTCTAAATCTCAGGTGTAAGGACGGCTATTTTTCGCCGCCACATGGCGCACACCGCATGTCTCAGGCCGGGCAAAGAACGTCTAGAACAAACATCGAATGGTTTCCAGGCGACGTCGCGGCTCGGCGACTTCGGTGACATGCAGCGCGAAATTTCCACCCACCAGCACTACTTCTCCTTTGGCGACAATGCGGTCGCCCACCACTAACTCGACTGGCTCGCGAACGTGCCGATCCAGCGGCAATACGTCGCCGGGTCCCAGTTCCAGCACTTCGCGCAGCGGCAACTCCAGCGCGCCGAAACGCAGCGTTGCTTCCAGTTCGATATCGAGCAACAGATCGAGCCGTTGCTTGGTGCGCGGCGCAGTATAAGGATTGGGATCTTGCGCAGCTGTCTCTTCGATTTTGCGTGAGGCCGGAGGAGGATCGACGCGTGGTTGGTTGTCGACAGGCTGCGGCGTCTGTCGATCTTCACGGGACGCGGCTGCTACTTGCGACAATGGTGGATCTACGTTCGGTTCGCTCGAGGAGTCGGCTTGCGGCACCGTCTCTACC
The DNA here is from genome assembly GCA_963821145.1 of uncultured Acidobacteriota bacterium. GTDB lineage: Bacteria > Acidobacteriota > Terriglobia > Terriglobales > Acidobacteriaceae > JAKAAZ01. The sequence goes on along the minus strand of CAWGCV010000007.1, from coordinate 31,917 downwards.
GGCTCTGGAATGGTCTTCTCCATCTCGGGCTCATCCACAACAGCCGCCGGTACTTCGTCATCGGGAAATATTACCTGCGCGCTGACGGAGAGCACGAACTCGGCTGCAGCCGCCTGCAATATCCACTCTTGAATCGCAGCTCCGGAGGCCGCTGTATCGGCGCCTGAAGCGGAGTCCATTCCGTCCACCGCGGTCGTGCCCTGAAGCAGAATCGTGCAGGCACTCTTCGAATCGTCTTCGCCCTCCTCCGACAGTCGTGTCGCGAGCTTGCCGCTGGCCGCCGTCAACCACATCTGCCAGACATCCAATCCTTCCTCTGTCCACGCTGCCTTGGGATCGACTGGCTCTCCGGCCACCATTTGTGACAATTGCACCAGGCTCGAAGCCGACGCGGTGACGTACATGACTCCATGAACGGGACCCTCGAACAGCAGTTGGCTGCGGTAGGCGCTGGCGGCCGGAGGAACTTCCGTCGCGGTTCGCGACGTCACCGGAACGTGCACCAGCGCTTCCAGCTCTGCGCGCATGATTTCGAACCATAGATCGAGGACTCGCCGATTGTTTGCCATACTGTGCCGTCTCACTTTCCAGAAACCTGAATCAATTCCCCCGCAAGCGAATCACGCCGCCGGCGCACCCTCATTCCACGGTGCGATTTAACAATGGATTATTTCTTGCCGTAATCTGCGCGCCGCGGTGCTGGTCGGCGCGCACCGGAATTGCGTGAAACAGCGGAATCCCCGCAATACGCAATTCAGAAACTTGTGTCGCAGGCAGACTCAATCGGACAATAGAGCCTTCCTGCAGATCGTCCAGCTCGGTTGCCGGGATACGAACCGACGGCAACTGCAATGTTCCCCGCAGCCGGATATGTTGCAGACGATCCCCCATCCGCGCCAGAATCTCGGGTGAGCGGCGACGATTCTGCCGGCCCCAGTCTGTGATCAGTCGTCGCAGAATGGTGTTCGAGACCACCGCCGGAAAGACCAGGTTCAGGTTGCCCTGCACATGCGGCATGCGAATTTCAAAACTGATGGAAAGCGTTTTTTCCGTGGGAGACATCAGGCGAGAAATCTGCGTCTGCTGTTGCCGCTTTTCGAAATTGAAAGATAGTCCAACCGGCTGCCAGGCAGACGTCAGTTCGCGACAACACACTTCGACGACACTGGAGAGAATTGATTCTTCAATATCAGTCAATTCGCGCACTGCCGCGGCCCGGCCTTCTCCACCCAGCAGAAGATCAATCATCGGAAGCGCCAGGGCAAGGTCCAGTTCAAGACCGCAGACGGCACCGAGCGGCTCCAGACGCACCGAAGCCACATAGCAAATTTCCGGAATGCGCTCGATGAACTCCGAATACGGCAGTTGTTCCGCCGAAGCCAGCGCTACTTGAAAATGACAGCGGAGAAATGCACCCAGGTTGTGTGTCAAATTGCGCGCGAAATTGTCGTTCAGCAGGCTAATTGCCCGCATTTGTTCACTGTTGATCTGGCCCACACGCGAAAAAGTGAAGGGTTGAAAGGGCGCGTTTGCCGCTGGCTCTTTGACGCTGCTGCCACGAGTGCGCGCAGCCGCAAACAGCGCGTCGATTTCTTCCTGCGCTAACGGCTTATCCATTTGCCTTCTCCCTCCTCACGCTGTCGCACGCTCGGACGCGCATCCCCTGCGCGCGCAAGAAGGGGACCCATACCCGCAGTTGATTTTCCGGCGTGAGGTGCCCGAGATTTACCACTGTCTGCTTTGCGATTCCGCTCGGAGGAGGGTTTTGCTGGATCGCTCGCCAACAGCGAGCGCAGATGCAAAACCGCGGAGGTATGAATCTGAGAGACTCGCGACTCGACCACATCCAGGGTGAGTCCAATTTCTTTCATGGTCATTTCTTCGTAGTAGTAGAGGGTCAATACCAGCCGCTCGCGCTCCGGCAACGCCGTGATCGCATCCGCCAGCCGGGCACGCATCTCTGCTTTCAGACATTGGAATAACGGCCCTTCCTCCGGGGAGCTAGGGACGTACGCCACTTCATCGTCGGAGGAATCTTCGGAATGCGCGACGTCGAGGCTGCCAATTTCCAGACCCCTCAGGTCAGTCAACAGGTGTTGATATTCGTCCAGCGACATGTCCATTTCGACGGCCACTTCGTTTTCCATTGGCGTTCGGCCGAGACGTCCGGTAAGAGCGTGCATGGCGGTTTCAATGGCTCGACCCTTGCGGCGCAAATCGCGCGGACTCCAATCGAGCGTGCGTAGGCTGTCTAGAATGGCGCCACGAATTCGAAATTGAGCATAGCTGCGGAATTGCACGTTCTTGCCGGCGTCGAATTTATTGAATGCGTCGGCCAGCCCAAGCATGCCGGCGCTTACCAGATCATCCATCTCAACATGGGCTGGCAGATGCTCATGAATGCGGCGCGCAATGTACCGGACAACGGGAAGATGTTCCATCAGAACTTGTTCGCGCTCGGCATCATTCATCTGATTGAAGGGTGTGTCTGGAATTGCATCCCCATCGCTGGATGCGTCAGGCTGGACCTGGCCGGTCAACAGCGTGATTGGGGTACTCGGTTCGCGATCCGCCGCGCATGGAAACTTCGGTACTGGCATCGTGCTCACTCCTTCTGCTCGCCGGCGAAGATCTGCCGGCGCCAACCAACTAACTCAACGTTCCTAACGATCGCACCCGTATATCCACTGGGAGTTCAGAGGGTGCAACCACAGAGACTCTGGGCATAAACGGCTCCAGCCAGCGTCGCAAGTAATATCGCCCAGGACTGGAACAAAGCAGTACCGGACTGCCGGAGTTCGACGCACCGCCCGTCAATTGCTTCCACGACTCGACGATGCGGCGCAGGAATGTGGTTGCATTGCGCGACGGCTGGCTTCCATCTCCCAACAAGCGTTGCGTGCTTTCCCCTTCGACCGTAGCCAGAACTTCCTCTTCCAACGACGGATCCAGCACAAAGACGCGCATCTGGCCTTCGCCATCGAGCATCGGTTGCATCAGGATGCGGCCCATGGACTGGCGGATCGTCTCGACCAGGTGCACCGTATTCTTGTTGGTCGCCGCGGCTTCCACCATCACTTCCAGCAGCGAGCCCAGATCGCGGATCGAAACCTGCTCCCGCAACAACTGTTGCAACACACGCTGCACTTCTCCCAGCGTCATCAATTTCGGAACCAGTTCTTCGATCAGCTTGGGATGGGTTTCCTGCAGACTGTCGAGCAGCCGCTTGGTTTCCGCGCGTCCCAGCAGGCGATGCGCCTCGCGACGAATCACTTCTCCCAAATGCGTAGCGATCACCGTGGTGGGATCGACGACGGAATATCCGGCTGCCATGGCTTGTTCCGACAACGACGGTTGAATCCATCGGGCAGGCACGCCAAACGCCGGCTCGCGAGTTTCCGTTCCCGGCAAGGCGCGCGCTTTCGGGTCGGCATTGACCGCCAGCAGTTGATTGCCTTCTGTCTGCCAACGCGCCATCTCCGCATTGCGCAGCGAGATAGTGTATTCCCGCGGCTTGAGACGCAGGTTGTCGGTAATATGTACGGGTGGAATGATGAAGCCCAGTTCTTTGGCGAGGTGTTTGCGCAGCGCGCGCACTCGCGCCAACATCTGGCCTCCCTGTTTTTCGTCGACCAGGGGAATCAACTGGAATCCAATTTCCAGGCTGAGATCATCGATCGGCAGCAGGCCCGCAAGATTATCCGCCTGCGCGCCGGTCGCGGCTTTTGCATCTTTGCCTGCCGCCGCGCTTTCGTTCTCGGCAGTCGCCGTCGGAGCAGGCATGCGATACGCCATGTAGCCCAGGCCGGCAGCCATCAACAAAAAGGGCAGCTTCGGCAGGCCGGGGATCAAGGCCATGATGGTCAACAGGCCGGAAGCAATCCATAAGCTGCTGGGACGTTGAAATATCTGCGCGCTGATTTCTGTTCCGAGCGAGTTCGACGACGAAGCTGCTCGCGTCAACACAATGCCGCCGGCAACGGAAACCAATAATGACGGAATGGTCGTGACCAGGCCGTCACCGACGGTAAGCACGGTATACGTGCGCAGCGCTTCGCCGACGGCGATGTTTTGCTGAAACACTCCAATTAACAGGCCGGCAATAATATTGATGGCGGTAATAAGGATGGTCGCCATCGAGTCTCTCTGGTTGAACCGCGCCGCACCGTCCATGGCGCCATAGAACTCGGCTTCGCGCGCAATCGCTTCACGCCGTTTGCGGGCGGTCGCTTCATTGATCACTCCGGCATTCAGATCGGCATCAATGGCCATCTGTTTACCCGGCAATGCATCGAGGGTAAATCGCGCCGTCACTTCGGCAGTCCGCACCGCGCCGTGACTCACCACCAGGAACTGAATCGCAATCAGCGCCAGAAAGACAACGAACCCAACAATATAGTTGCCGCCAACAACAAATTGCCCGAAGGCTTCAATCACCTGACCGGCCGCTCCAGTGCCCTCGAATCCATGCAACAGGATGCGACGGCTGGAAGCCAGATTCAGCGACAGGCGAAATAGTGTCAGCAGCAAAAGCAAGGTGGGGAAAACAGAGAATTCAACTGCGCGGCGCAATTGCACGGCAGAAAGAAAGACCAGGAACGACGCCGTGATCGAGATCGTCAGCAGCAAATCGAGCGCGAACGCCGGCAATGGAACCAGCATGACCAGCACCATGCTGATGGCGGTCGCGGGTAACAGCATTTCGTGGGCGCGACGGCTCATTTCCGGGGTGAGCCAGCGTAGCAGACTACCGCCCTTCTGCTGGGATTCTGAAGTCGGATTTTGTGCTACGACTTGCGTGCTCACTCGCCTGCTCCTGATCCGTCAGCCAATCCGCTGGCGGAGGAATTGTTTCCGAACGGATCGTGCTCGGGTGCGTGCTGCATGGTAGGGTCTGTTGCTGAAGCTGGTGCATCCGTCGTGCCAAAGTCGCGAACACTTTCCTTGGATTTTTCTATTCCTTGACCGAGCCGAAGCTGTGGAGGACGGTATGGCGCATCGGCACGCACGGCTTCCTTCGGCTGGCTGTGTTCCCGCGCGCTGGCGCGCATCTTTTCTTCCACCTGCTGGCGATAGAGGAAGGCGAGGATGGCGGCAACGGCGGCGTACAGGTCATGCGGAATCGACTGTCCCGGTTCCACCGAGCGAAACAGAGAGCGCGCCAGCGGAGGATTTTCGATGATTGGAACACCGGCCCATCGTGCTTCATCCTTAATCCGCTCCGCCATCAGATTTCTTCCCTTGGCGAGCACCTTGGGAGCCTGCAGGGTTTCGAAGTTGAATTCCAAGGCCACCGCGTAATGGGTTGGGTTGGTAATGACGACGCTGGCCTTTGAAACATCCGCTTGCAGTTTGCGGCGTCGCATCTGCCGCTGAATGGATCGAATGCGGCTGCGAATCTGCGGATTGCCTTCCATTTCCTTGTATTCCTTGCGCATGTCTTCCTTGCTCATGCGCAGGCGCTGCTCCCAACTGCGCCACTCCACCACATAGTCCAAAGCCGACCAGCAGAGAAGGATGCCACTGGTTGCCAGCAATAAACGATATTGGCTTTCAAACAAGAGCGGCAGCTGCGCCAGCGACAGCACCGGCAATGACAGGACGGTGTGCTGCAAAATATTCCAGCCCAGGATCATGACCAGGGTCGCCGGTACCAGCGACTTGAGCAGGCGCGTCGATGAGCGGAGCGAGAACAGATTTTTCAAGTTCGATGCAGGAGAGAGCCGGTCGAACTTTGGCTGCATCGACTCGCCATGAAACTGCACTCCTCCCGACTGCGCCATGCCGACCATCAAGCCAACCGCGAGAATCGCAGCCAACACCACCACCACGGGAAACGCAGTCTGGTACACGCTGGCGCGCACCATATCGTTCACGATGGCGCCGTCCTGCAGACTCATATCCCGGTGAATACCCAGATCGAGAACGTGCACATACGCTGCCCGCCATCCCATGGCGAAGCGCTCCGTCACCATCCCAATGGCGAGTACACCGGCTCCCATGCCAATCGCGCTGGTCAGTTCGCGGCTGTGCACCATATCGCCGCGTTCACGCGCCTTCTGCTTCTGTCGCGGAGATGCTTTCTCTGTCCTGTCGCCGTTATCGCCTGCCATATGCCCCTATGCGCGATGCGCTGCGAGAACCAGTTGCATACCTTCATTGAGCAAGCCGTCGAAGCGGGCTTCGATGAAACGCGGCCATATTCCGAGCGAACCGATCAGAACGACATAGCCGATTAGCGTCTTGAGCGGAATACCGACAAACAACACCGGCAGTTGCGGCGACATGCGACCGACAAGCGCCACGACCACTTCCACCAGAAGCGTCGCGGCAATCACCGGTGCCGACAATTGCACCGCCGCCAGAAATACTCCGCTGGTCATCTCGACCAGAGTCAGGCTGGCGCGTGTGTTGAGCCATGCTGTACCCACCGGCACGGCCGCAAAAGTATGCATCAAAGCGGAGAGCAAGGTGCGATCGAGCCCGGCCGCCAGCAGCACCAGCAGCCCGACCGTATTCAACAACTGGCTGAGCAGAGGCGTCTCAATCGAGGAGTTGGGATCGAGTACATTCACCAGAGAAAAACTGAATTGCAGCCCCAAAAGCTGACCGGAAAAATTCAGCATTTCCATCAGCAGCGTGAGTGACAGGCCGAAGAGCAGCCCGGTACTTAATTCGCCCAGCATCGAGGTCAGGCCCAACTCTGGCACAGCGCCGGGATGGCTGGCGGCAATGGGAGTCAGCAGAGCAGCCACAACGAATGTAAAAACGGCCTTGACGGTGCGAGGAATCGCAGCAGAAGAAAAAAAAGGAACAAACAGCATCAGTCCGCTGACACGAATCAGCACCAGAATCCCTGCCGCGATGAATTCGCTCCAGTCCGCCATATGTTTCCTCTATCTCTCTAGCCGAAAATCTGCGACCTCCGACTTCTCGCGAAGCGCGGAATCAGCCTAGGAACCGGTGAAAGTCTCGAAACAGTGAAATGGTGTATCCCACCAGGTTGCGCAATAACCAAGGCATGCCGGCAATCGACATGACGGCCACCGCGGCCAACCGTGGAATGGTCGTGATGGTCTGCTCCTGAATCGACGTCAAGGTCTGCAGCACGCTGAGTCCGATGCTGATCACCGCGGCTGCCAGAAGAAGGGGCGCGCTCAGCAGCATGGCCTCCATTAACAAGTGCCGCGCAAGTTCTGTCACCTGGTCCGGACCCATGTCGAACCTCCTTTCGCGGATCGCCGTCACTCGCCACCGAGTCTCAAAAACTTTTCAAGAGCGAGCCCGCCAACAGGTTCCAACCATCCACCATCACAAACAGCAGAATTTTCAATGGAGTCGAGATCACCACCGGCGGCAATTGCAGCATGCCGATGGCCGTGGTGATGGAAGCGACTACCAAATCGACCAGCAAGAATGGGAGAAAGAGAACGGCTCCAATCTGAAAGCCCGCCTTCAGCTCCGACAACATATAGGCCGGAACGACCACCCGCAGCGGTAAATCTTCAGGCTTCGCGGGTCGCTGTTCCATGGTGGCGGAAGCAAACAGTGCCAGATCTTTTTCGCGGGCATAATGCAGCATGTACAGTTCCGGGGGTCGGGTCCCGCGCTCAATCGCCTGGGTGCCGGTGATCTGGCCATTGCGAAAGGGTTCCACAGCCTGCTGGTCGACTTGCACCAAAACAGGGTGCATCAGGAACCAGGTCATCATCAATCCCAGGCCCATCAGCACCTGGTTGCTGGGCGCGGTCTGGGTCCCCAATGCCTGGCGCAGAAAATGAAACACCACCAGCAGGCGAACCATTGGCGTCATGGAAAGAAGCAGTGCCGGAATCAGGGTAAGGAACGTCAGGACAAAAATGATCGTCCACGGAACGGTTCCGTTGCCTGCAATGCGCAGTCCGTTTGTTGTCGGCTCCACCAGCGGAGCCGGCGCCAGCAGAAGTAGCCCCGGTAAATTCATAGCGAATGCGGCCGCGCTGCATCTTGCAGATTGTCTGTCGGAGTTGTTCCGCCGGAAATTGGGACGATCACAGTGATGTGCTCAACGCCACCCCCGACGAGGAATTGCACGCCACCCACTTCCACCAGAGAAAGGTGCCGCTTCGCTCCTAACGCCAGTTGACCCACCAGACGCAATTGCGGTGTTTGCATAGCTTCGGAATGACATTTTGCCTGGATCCACCGCGACAGCCGCACCATGAACTGCACCAGTGGCGGCGTCCGTTCCAGATTTGGGATCCAGCTGCGCCACCCGGAATGTGCTTGGGCCGATTCTCTCGCTGCGGTATCCGCTGAATTCCACATGGCGTCCGAAGTCTGATGCGACATTTGCCCCGGCACTCCTACCAACCCATTCGCTGTTCTCCACATTGCAACCATTTCCCTGGCCATTGCGACCCTTCCTTGTGTGATTCCGTCCTTCGTTGTGCCACTCGTCATAACAGCCGGGTGATGCGAATCGCCATCGCCTGATCCACAACTTCCATTTCGACCCATGCCAACTGGACGTCTTCAATAGCGAGCGGAAGGTCTTCTCCACTCGACCACGCTGTGGCGATCACTTGACCGGCTGACAGGGCGAGTAAATCTCGAACGCAAAACCGCACCACAGGCAATGCGACATCCATCTGAATCGGCAGCCACTCGACGGCCGGCCACGCGTTTCGCTGCGCGATCGCGGGCAACAGTTGCGTGGACTCCGATCTCGATGAATCGACGGAAGCAAACAAGTCGCCAGTTCCCTCGGTTTGCGGCGGAGCGGGTTCCTGTAGTGCTTCCATTGGCTGTTCCTTTATTTCTGGTTTTCTGCGGCCTATCGTTCCAGTCGCTGCCCGCTGACAAGTTGCGATGCTTGCAAATGCCTGGCGCGGATCGAGTGCAGGGAGATGATTTACCCGACACGGAATTCATCCGCTTCGACATAGGAGCGATGGCCAGAACAATGTAAAGGTGTGCAGGAATGGAACCAACGAGGGAGGTGGAGGATAAGAAAGTTCTTAGATCTTTTAAAGTTTCGTTCGGAGCGGTCGAGAGATTTGGAGCGATTGCGGGGCGAAGACGCGTTCAAATATCGACTTCGCCCAGAATCCGCGGCAGCGATTAGCCTTGAATCATATTGATGGTGGCCTGGGTGACGGTATTAAAGGTAGTCACCGATTTAGCATTGGCTTCATAGGCACTTTGCGCGACGATCAGGTTGGAAAACTCGCTGGAGATATCGACGTTCGACTCCTCCAGCGCTCCGCCCTCCATGGTGCCACGTCCGCCGGTACCGGCAACCCCTACGGTAGCCTGCCCGGAGGCAAGGGTGGCCGCAAAATTGTTGTTCCCCAGGCGCGACAAACCCTGCTCATTATTCACGGTTGCGACCGCCAACTGTCCAACCGCCTGGGTCTGTCCGTTGGAAAATTGCACCGAGATGGTTCCGTCGGAGCCGACATTGAATCCCTGGTAACTTCCGCTCGAATAGCCATTCTGAGTGGTGCTGCCTACCGTCGAAGCGGAGGCTACCTGCGTCAATGTGGGATTGTTGTTGGCATCGTAAAGATTCCAGCTGAAATTGAGATTGCTGGCTCCATCCGCAAGCGTGCCAAAGCTGATGCCCGATACATCGGCGGCAGGAGCAGTCAGCTTTCCATTGTTGTCGAAAGTAAGCGTACCTGTCGTGTTGGCGGTTGCGCCGGAATAATCTCCCGCGGGAAGTGAGATCGCGTAGCTCCAGCTGTTGCCGCCCTGGTTGGTAAAGTTCACCGTGGCAACATGACTTTGCCCGAGCGAATCATATACGGTGACCTGTGCCGGAACCACCGTTCCGGTTGGCGCGCTGGCATCTAAGTTTGTCGCATTCAACGTAAAGGATGTAGTCGCCTGGGGCTGCTGGGTAGCTCCCAAAGGAATCTGAATTGCCGCCAGCGGCGCATTCGTATTAACCACCCCATTGCTTGCCGGATACCCCATCACCGCCAACCCATCCACGCTGGTCAGATTTCCATCCTGATCCGTTTGAAAGTCCCCCGCGCGAGTGTAGGCGGGAGTACCACCGTTATTCAGCACAAAAAAACCGTTCCCGGTCAAGGCAACGTCACTGGGGCTGCCGGCAGCGGTATTGATGCTGCCCGGAGTAAAGTCTGTGGAATTCGCCGCAACCTTGACACCTTGTCCTGCCAGCACCGGATCGCCCGAACCGGACGAACCCACCTGCTGATAGAACAAGTCCTCAAACGAAGTGGATTGAGACTTGAAGCCGGTTGTATTCAGGTTGGAAATATTGTTCGCGATGGTGTTGAGTTCGGTTTGATCCGCGTTCAACCCGGTCAGTGGAATGGAAAAGGAAGCCATGAGATTTCTCCTCGAGAAACATAATGTTGGTAAGCTTCAACGCGACACCGCCGCGTGTTATTTCCGGCGCATCATCGAACCGCGCCGCCTGTTGCTGTCTGAATTGCGGCCGGCAAGGATGATGAACCGGTGAAGGTAGCCCCAGGAATGGAATGCTGCAACGCGCGCATCACCTCTGGGCTGAGAGGAATCTGACTCGGGGATTGTGCCTGGGTCGGCAGGCTGGATGCCTGGGTAAACGCGTTAGCCACGGCGGTATCGGCCGATGCCGGCAGCTGCGTGTGACTTCCCAGCGGCAGAAGATGGCTGGCAATGGCAGATGCGGCAGAGGTCGACGTCGCCGCGGTCTTCACGGCGGCGGAGGTTGCCGCAGCGGGTGATGGACTGCTGACAGCGCCTCCAGTAGTCGTGGCGGTACCGGTCGCCGTAGTGAGGGTCTGATTGATCTGAACCAATTGTTCCAGACTGTTCACCCCGACCAATTGGGTAATGTACTGCATCGGATCGGTCTGGGTGGTGGGATCCTGATTCTGAATCTCGGTAACGAGCAGGGTCAGAAAATCATTCGCTGTGATTGTTGCCTGGTTGGTGGACGAGCCGGTTGTGCCCGTGCTCCCAGTCCCCGAGGCGTCGAGCGCGTTCACTCCCTTTGCCTGCGCTTGTGGCTGCGACTTCGATTCGAAGGGTGCAGTGACAGCCTGCTTCACATGATCCAATATTCCCAGCAGAAGACTCATTTTAGTGCTTCCTTTCGTCGGTCCTTCGGTGCGATATTTACGCGCGAATGCTGAAGTGATGCCCTTCGTTGATGAAGCTGCTTCTTTGGCCAGACGCGACTGTTGCGCTCGCAACGGGTATGGCATTCCAGGAACTTGTTGCTGCATTTGCCGGCGTAGTGTTGTCGGGGGCAGTGCGGGCCTGGCTTTGCGGCGAGGCCTGTCCGTGCGATCCTGTCCCAGCCTGCCCGCCTGACAACAATGACTCCACATGAACTTGCTGTACCCCGGCTTGATGCTCCTGCAAATACGTCGCCATGGTCGGCAGCACAGAGGTCAACGCTGCGTGGCTGGCCGCGGAACTGGGGGTTAACGCGGCTGCGATCTGCCCTGAAACTCTTTCCGCCCGCACCTCGACCCAGCCCAACGACGGATCGGAAACTCCGACCGCCACTTGGTGTGGAGCTGCGTGCAGCAGTACCCCACGTTCTCCAGTCGCCGCGCTGTCCAGGGCCGTAAACCCATCCGCGGTTGTGGCGCTCGCTGTCGTTGATGGGGTAGTGGACGCGAAGAAATTTCCAGTTGAAGCGGCGTGACCGCCGGCGGAATAAACACTCGCACCACTCTGCAACTTGACGCTCGAGTCCAGGGGATTCACATGCGAATCCGGAAGATCTTTCGAAGCCGCTGTGGGTGTCGGCATCGCGGCAGTGAAATCGCTGCGTTTCGAACTATCGTTGACGTGAATGGAAGTTGCCGATCCATTGCCGGAAGTACCGACCGCATCGTTTCCGGTGGAAACCGAATTGCCAGGTCCACTGGCGCTGACGGAACTAGTTGAACTCGCGTCGCCCGCAACGTTTGCCGATCCGTACGTCCGAGCCTGCGATGAGATTCCATCACCGACCAAGGCGGGCCGGCTTGCTTCCCCATCTCCCTTGGATTCGCCGGTCGATGTTGCATCTGAGTTCGACGGCGTGGCGGAGCCACCTTCAATGGCTTGGGTTCCACGCAATGGAATAGGGTTGTGGGAAGCGGCTACCGCATCGGTCGAAATGCTGGGTGCATGTTGCAGCATTCCGGCCATTGCTGTGGCTCCATCCGCTTGCGGAATGTGGGGCGCTGCTCCAAGCGTGGTCGCTGAGCTGGCTGATGATGAAGAATTCTTGTCTGGTGCGCGAGCGTCGATCCGTCTTGGTGACTCGATTGCAGCAGTCGAACCCTTTGTTAATGCGGTGGACAAATTCAGATTAGGAAGATTTGGCGCGATCGCCGAGACCGATGCTCTCACGGTCGTTGTTACAGTCACAATCGCCGACGAACCGGAAGTGTTTTCGCTGCTGTTCGCTTTCCTGGCGGTCGATGCTTGTTTCCGACCAGTGTCCGAAGCCGAAGTCGCTGTCGGCGCGGCGGTCGTTCTCCCCTGCTGCAACACCATTCCGTTCGATCGATCCCCAGCAGCAGCGACAAGAATCGGCGACTGCACCTGCCCGTTTACCGGCGAAGCAGCAACCCCATTCGGATCCGCGGAAGGCAACATAGATACAGACGATTCGACGGTTTCTTCCTCGAGACCTTCTGCCGGCATCGAAGCTTTGCTGCTCGCATCAGGGGTGAATGAGTTGGACGCCGATACATCCGCGCGTTTGGGCTGCGATCCAGCACTGGTAGCCGAGTGACTGAATTGTTGGCGCGAAGAAGCTGATGGATTGGAGGGGTTAGAAGATTTCTGTGCTGTCTGTGTCATTTGCGCCGGAGAGACCGCGGACCGCATGACCTCAGCAAACGGATGGCCAGCCTCAGCGGCTCCAGATCCCGAGCTCACGGGTACCGGCATTGCGGAGTGCGGCGTCGCAACATCCATCGGCTGTATGGCACTCATGCAGACACAATCTCCAGATGAAGGAGTAGCGTGCAGCTGACGTGCCAAAAGTAATTCGGAGAGATGAGAGCTCCATAAGGATTGGCTCAGAATTGCCGATGAACGCTTTCGTCCCTGATTCAGAGGCTCTCTTTTTTGGAGTCTTGGGGTGAGCTGGGCTGGGTTCGGTGCAATTCTCGAAGTTGTTGCATCCGGCGTCTCTGCGAGAACCATTCATCGGTCTCCGCTTGTGCGCGGCGATGTTTCTCCATGGCTTCTGCACTGGCGCGTTGTTCCACCAGCCGTTCGGTCTGACGCAGCTCGCGGCGGCGTTCGGTATAGGCGCCAATCAAAGGCTCCAGGCGGCCCAGCTCTGCTTGACGCAGTTTTTCCAGGCGCATTCGCTTCCAACCGTAAAACTCGAGCACCGCCTCTTCCATCAGCCAACCCTTTTCTTCCTCAGGTTGGCCGGAATCATTTGTCCGTGCGATATCTCCTGGGTTGTCGTGCGAACCGGACATCCAGCTGCCGGCCAGAGCGGATCGTTGACCCTTCTCAAGCGTCATTTGTCGCACACAGGCTGCGGAAACCTGGCGAGCACGCTGCGCCGCTCGTTCGACTTCCAGGCGTGCCTGTTCTTCCGCCAGCTGCCGAATTCGCAAAATACGCTGCAGAGCTTTTGCCACGCAATAAACGTCCTCCCGATCAAATCTGCAGTGCCAGCATCTGGCTGAAGGTTTGCTCGAAGGAGGATCGCTCCTCCGGCTTCTGCTCGAGAAAGGCGCGAAGTTTCTGACGCGCTGCCAGCGCCCGATCGAGATCAGGATCGGACCCGGTTTTGTACGCTCCGATACGAACCAGATCTTCCGATCGTGCATAGGCCGAAAGCAGTTGACGGATCAACATCGCGCGTTCCCGATGTTCCGGTGTAGTGACCGCAGGCATCAAGCGGCTAATCGATTCCAGCACATCGACCGGCGGATACCATCCTTCCGAGGCCATCGCTCGAGACAGAACAATATGTCCGTCGAGAAAGGAGCGCGCTGCATCCACCAACGGGTCCTGCAGATCATCGCCCTCCATCAACACGGTGTAGAAAGCGGTGATGCTTCCGGTGGCATATTGACCGGCACGCTCGATCAGCCGAGCCATGCGGCGAAATACGGACGGAGTGTATCCGCGTGCGGTGGGCGGCTCGCCAGCAGCCAGACCAATCTCCCGCGCCGCCATGGCGTAGCGTGTCAAAGAATCGAGCACCAGCAGCACATGTTTTCCTTGCGCCGCATAAAACTCCGCAATCGAGGTGGCCGCCATCGCCGCACGCATACGCAGCAGCGGAGACTGATCACTGGTTGAAACCAGTACAACGGAACGCTTGCGGCCCTGCTCGCCCAGGCTGTCTTCAAGAAACTCTCGAACTTCCCTGCCCCGCTCCCCTACCAATCCAACGACGGTTAAATCCGCGGCGGTGTTGCGCGTCATCATGCCGATCAGCGTGCTCTTCCCCACTCCAGAGCCGCCGAAGATGCCTACGCGTTGTCCCCGGCCGACGGTGAGGAGTCCATCAATGGCACGCAATCCGGTGCCAAGCCTGGTCTGAATGGGAACTCGATCCATCGGTTGCGGAATCGCTCGTTCCAGAGGCCAGCTTTCCTTGACTCGCAGCCGCGGACCGCCATCGAGCGAGTAGCCTTGAGCATTCAATACTCGACCCAGCAAATCGTCGCCCACATCGATGGAAGGTGTGTCGCCTAACGCCGCCACACTATCCCCAAACCGTATGCCGTCGGAGGAATCAAGCGTCATGGAAAGGACGTGCGGCCCGCGAAAACCGATGACCTCGCCAGGGTGGCTGTTTCCTTCGCGATCGAGAATTTCGCAGCATTCCCCCACTGAACAGAAGGGGCCCTCGGATTCAATCGTCTGACCGGTGGCTTCGATGACGCGACCATGCCAGCGCCATGCCGGCCGCTTTTCCAGACGCCGAAAATACGCATTCAGAATCTGCTCGGAGCTGGATGTAGCTTCCCCGGCAGAAGCTTCGGGTTCAATGTCGCCGCGATCGCGTTCGGCGACGACGTTCATCCATCCCGGAGCAAAGTCCTCAGCATCGTCGTCTGAGTTTGGCTGCCAGCGATCATCTTGCAAAACGTCAGGCGCTGCCGGGGATTGGAGTTCCGCAGAACCGCTCTCCGTCGCCATCGGATCCTTTCGGCGCTGCTGGTTCGAATCGCGCAGCGGATGAACGGCAGGTTGGAAAAGAGAAATCCCGTCAACTCCCAATCCTTCCGGCAACATTGGATCGGACATCGGTCTCTCTCCTTTCCGCCCCACAGCAGTCAGGCGCGCGTGTCACCGCTACACCGCATTCCGGCCAGCGGTGGAATTGTTCGTGATCACTTCCACCGGCCTGCGATCCAGTAGATCGAAAAAGCCCTTTTCAATTTCTTCCAGTTGCGCTCTCACGCCCAGCTCGATGGTGCCCAGTTCCGTTATCAGCAGGCACTCCCCAGGAGAAAGCGAAGGATCCTCCAGGATTCCGGGCTGAATACGCAGATTGGTTCCTGTTCGAAAGAAAGCCTTCCACGGTTCGATTTCCTGAGGTGGAACACGCATGACAACATGGCTGGAATCGCCCAATTTTTCCAGCGCGACTCGAACGGCGCCCGACAGCAGGAGTGGATCGAGATGGGCCTCTCGGTGAAGCACGCGCGCTGCGATCGCCAGCGCCAGGCGCACAACTTCGCCTTCAACGTTGTGAAAGTAGTTCTGCCGTTCAAGACGGAATTGTTCGAGAGACTGAAGAATCTGTGCCTGCAGCCGTTGCTGTTCTCCATGGATCTGCTGCTCCACGGCCTGGCGTGCTTCGCGACGACCTTGCTCACGAGCATCGGCGACAGCCCGGGCCATGGCAGCTTGTTCCTGCTGCAAACGCTGTTCGAGTTCAGCGATCCGGCGATGTCCATCGCTGTTCTTTTCCGGGCGCGCATCCGTGGGTTGAGAATCTTCCAAGCCCGCAAACCCATCTGCGTGGCTGGGAAACACGGTGACCCAGGAGTTCGCGGATCCCGATCCGTGATGCGAACCTCTGGGAGACGATTCGTCCTGCGTCTTGCTGGATTGTACGGTGGGATATTGCAGCCGCTCTAGAACGGGGATTCCAGAAGATTCGGCTTCCTTCCGGTCCGCGCGAATTGCTCGTGTCGCTGCCACTCTAGTTCCTCTTTCCTCCTGTCATCATTTCGACAGCGATCGCTTTCCGGTTGCGACGCGACCCCCGGTCTCGCCCCCGGCCTGTGGGAGTCCGCTCATTTACACCATCAGGTCATCTTCTTTTTCCGTCGCCAGGATCAGCTTGCCATCTGCTTCCAGCCTGCGCGCAAGAACAAGAATTTCCTGCTGCGCCCCCATCACTTCCCGCGCGCGGACCGGTCCCAGGACCTCCATGTCCTCCTGCAACATCTCGATGGCCCGCGAACTGAGCGCTTTAAACAGGTGCGCCTTCAGTTCGGGGTTGGCGCCCTTCAGCGCCAGCGCCAGTTGCTTCTTGTCGACCTGGGAGATCAGTTCTCGAATGCTTGCTGCGGGCACCGTCACCAAATCTTCAAACGTAAACATCAGATTGCGAATATTGATGGCCAGCTGGGGGTCGTCTTTTTCAATCTGTTCCAGAATGGATTTCGCGGCGATGGCGTCGAGACGATTCAGCAGGTCGGCGACCCCCTTGAATCCGGAGTAGGACTTGCGGTGCGTATCTCCCAGCGACAGCAGCCGCTTATGCAGCACCAAGGCCACTTTCTGTGCCATTTCAGGGGAGAACTGCTGCATTTCCGCGAGACGCCGCACCGAGTCGACCCGCTGCCCCTCGGCTAACTCCTGTAACACCTGCGAGGCTCGCTTGGGATCGAGATGCGCCAGCACCAGCGCTACCGTCTGCGGATGTTCTCCTTCGAGGAATTTGCTGAGCTGATGTGGATCAACTTCCTGCAACATCGCCAGATCACTGTGCTGCGCCTCTTGCGCATTCTTAACCTGGCTCAGCAAATCGCCGGCGCGTTGCTTGCCGAAGGTATCGACCAGCAACTTGGTGGCGTACTCCAAACCGCCATGCACCATATATTGCTGGGTTTCGATCAGTTCATAAAACTCTTCTAATACGGCGCTCGCCACTTCCGGAGAAACGTCTCGAATCGAGGCGATTTCTTCGGTCAACAACTGCAGTTCCTGCTCCGAAAGATTTTGATAGATCGATCGGGCCAGCTCATCGCCGATCGTGATCATCAGCACCGCCGCTTTGCGCAACGGCGTCAGGTTCTTGAGCGGCGACTTGTCCTTACTTTCCGAAGGAAGCGGCGCCGGTAGCGTCTCCTGCACCGGATCCTGCGGAACTGTTGTTGCTGTCGCCATCGATCCAATCTCCTTTACTTCCAGTGCCCATCACGAATCGATGGATCCCGCGATCGTTCATCCTTCGACCACGCAGAACAACGACATCAAGACTTGTGCGTCGAACGGACCCAACTCTGCAGCAGCCGTGTCCCTTGCTGCGGTTCTTTCCTCACGTAGTCTGAAACATGGTCGAACAGAACCTGCGCCCGCGCCTGCTGGCGCTCAAAACTCAACTCCGCTGTCTGATCGAGGTTTGCAACACCTGCGGCGGACTTCAGCTGTGGCGCTTGCCCACCCGACGCCGCCATGGTTTGCACTGACGAGCTGAGTTGCTTGATCTGGGCCAGGACCGGTCGCACGATAAAGATCAGCACCATCAGAAAC
The DNA here is from genome assembly GCA_963821145.1 of uncultured Acidobacteriota bacterium. Taxonomy (GTDB): domain Bacteria; phylum Acidobacteriota; class Terriglobia; order Terriglobales; family Acidobacteriaceae; genus JAKAAZ01. The sequence continues at coordinate 14,226 of CAWGCV010000007.1, read as the reverse complement.
ACGGCGAAGAGGACTCCGTAGCGGACGAACCCCATACTGTCTCCGACATGTTCGATCATCCGCGTGGCCAGACCGGAACTCGTCGGATTGGCGTTGGTGGCGAAGGCAAGATTCTGCACCGTCAACTGATCGCCCCGTGATGCATCAATCCCCACGGCGGCCTGCGCCAGCTGCTGTATCTCGCGCATCTCTGCCGGTGTCCTTGCAACCCAGGTGACATGCTTGCCATCCGCGGAACGGACCATGCGATCGTTGATCAAGATGGCAGCTGTCACCCGGCGCAGTCTGCCTGGACCTTGCACGCGGTGATGCACCGCTTTGCTGACCGCGTAACTATCTTGTTCCCGCTTGCTGTTCTGCATTGGGGTGGTTTGTTGCGGATATACGGGTTTCGCGTTGGGAGCATTGCTGGCCGTTCCTGGAACTCCGCCCGTAGCGTTCACGCCTCCGGAGTTCGCCTCGGTGCGGTCCGTGGAGAGAGTGACGACCTTGGTGGGATCGTAAACTTCATCGACATCATCTTCGCTGCTGGAATCGAAATCCGCGGTCACCGAGGCTCGTACATTGTCCTCGCCGGCCACCGGCATCAGAGTTGCGAGTACTTTATTGGTGAGCAGTTGTTCGTACTGGGCTTCCTCTGCGCCCGCGGTTTTCGGACCGAATTGCTGGCGGCCATCGGCATCGACCAAAGTCACTTGACTGGCCTTTAGCGTATCGACCGCACCCGCCACCAGGCTACGCACAGACTGAGCTTCTTCGTCGCTCAGCGCGCGCCGCAGCTTCAAGACCACACTGGCCTTGGCATCGCGTTGATCGTCAGTAAATAGGGAATCATGCGGCAGAACAAGATTGACACGCGCGTGCTCGACCGCGTTCAGCGACTCAATGGTATGGTCCAGCTCGCCTTCGAGGGCTCGTTGATAGTTCACTCGCTCGTCGAATTCCGATCCTACCCAATTGGGCTTATCGAAGATCTCAAATCCCATCCGTCCGCTCGAGGGCAGTCCTCTTCCGGCAATCGCCAGGCGCGCCTTGTTCAAGGAAACGTCTGGAACTCGAATGGTTGTGCCGTCCGGCGTCAGGTCATAGGGAATGTTGGCCTCCATCAACTCCTGCTCGACCTGCTGCGCATCACGCGCCTCCAGTCCACTCATCAGCACCCGCATGTCTGGCCGGATCGCCAGCCAGATCATTCCTCCGCCGACCGACAGCAGCACCGCAAGGGACGCCAGTAAGGCCCATCGCTGACCGGAAGACATGCTGCCGAAGCGGGCACGTAACGCCCGGGTATTCGCAGTCAGGCGCTCCTCGAGGCCGGTCTTGACCAGGGCGGAGGAGGGCGGCGGAGTTGGTGTTTTCTCTGGCATTATGTCTCTCGTCTATCGCTCGATCGCAAACTCAAAATTGCAGCCCCATCAACTGCTGGTACGCGGCGACTGCTTTGTTGCGAAAGGCCAACATCATCTCAAACCCCAGATTGGCTTTTTCTGTCGCGATCATGGCGGTATGCACGTCGACTCCTTGTCCGGATAGCAGGCCTGTGACTGTATTGGCCGCGTTCGTTTCCAATTGCTGTGTTTTTCCGATCGCATCCTGCAGTAAACCGGCAAAGGGGGTTGGGTACGACAGCGAAGCGTCGTTGCTGCCGGCAATCCCGGATGTTCCGTTGCTGGAAGCAACCTCGGCCATTACCCGTTGCGCGGCGGCCTGAATATTTGGAATCGCTGTCATCGCCTTCTTCCCTACCCTTTCTCTTCGCGCCTCAAACGACCGCTCGAAGCATTTCTCTGCCTTACTTCAAAAGATCGAGTGTGGACGTGATCATGGACTTCGCCGCAGTCACAGCGGAAACATTCATGCCGTAGGCCCGCTGCGCTCCCACCAGGTCGACCATTTCCGTCAACGGATTGATATTCGGATAAGTCACAAAGCCATTCTTATCCGCATCCGGATGGCCAGGGTCGTACCTTTGTAACGGAGCTGCCGTATCGCTGACGACGGCCGCCACACGCACTCCATCCCCGATTTGCGGCGATTGACCCGGCAACGCGGGAGAGGACAATAACGTGCTGGCAAAATCCTGAGGCTGGTCGACGGCGGAGCTTTGAAAGACAACGTGCTGGCGCTGGTAAGGCTTCCCGTTTTCTGTCCGCGTCGTATTCGCATTGGCCATATTCGCGGCAACCACCTCGGCGCGGATTCGTTCCGCTTCCAGGGCCGAACCGCTAATGTCCATCACTCCAAAAAGATTCATACATTCCCTTTGCGACCGCGACGATCGTCGAGCCTACTGCGCCTGAATGGCGCTGCGAATCACGGACAACTGTTCCTGCAGCAACTCAATTCCGGTTTTGTAATCCAGTTGTTCCTTAGCAAGATTCAGCCCTTCCCGATCCATCGAGACATCGTTTCCGTCCGGCCGTTCTAGCAATCCATCGACCTGCTCAATCGTCGGCGAATGATTGGAGAGCATAGAGCTTGACGTTCCCGCCGGCTGACCGTTGCTGCCGTCCTGGCGAGCTGCCAGGGCCTGCGAGGCGGCTGCAGAAAACTCCGCAGAAAAATCGATGCCGACCGCGCGATAGTTCGGCGTGTCCAGATTGGCGACATTGCTGCTGGTCAGCTTGAATTGTGTACTCGTCAAGTCCAGGAACTTTCCCAGTACATCAATCAGCGGGGTCGTAATCTCCATCGATCCTCCTCCTGCTCTAGTTCGCTTTCGTCGACAGCCTGTGTTGCCCTTAAGATCCGCGGCGAATTCGGCGAAACTTTTTCCCGATTCGATCTCAAGATTCGCTCCATTCAGTCGATGTGCAATAGAAGGTCTAAATTTCGACGCGGCGGATAAGAGAATTCTCAGACTCTCGTTTCGGCCATCGTGCGTTCGCGGGATCTCATGCGGATTTCCGCTGCAGTGATCATGGGGCGATCTTCGGCCAGGATGTAGGCGCGTTCCACCACGTGACCCAGCTCGCGCACGTTGCCCGGCCATGTATGCGTGCAGAGCTTTTCCATGGCTTCCGGATGAAAAACTTTCGAGGGACCCGATTGCCCCAGCTTCTCAAGGAAGTATGCAGCCAGTTCCGGAATATCCCCGCGACGCTCTGCCAGCGACGGTGTTTGCACTGGAAAAACGGCCAAGCGGAAATACAAGTCGCTGCGGAATTTTCCTTCTTCCACACACTGCAGCAACGGCTGGTGGGTGGCTGCGACCACGCGTACATCGACGCGCACGGGTTCGTTTTCGCCGATCCGCTGCAGCTCTCCGGCTTCCAGAAATCGCAACACCTTTGCCTGCAGCGCCATGGGCATCTCACCAATTTCATCCAGGAACAGTGTTCCTCCGTGCGCGGCCTCCATGCGTCCGGTGCGCGACTGAATTGCGCCGGTAAAGGCTCCCCGCGTGTGGCCGAACAGTTCCGCCTCCAACAATGCCTCAGGAATGGCAGCACAATTCAACACGATAAACGGCCGATTCGCTCGCGGACTCAATCCATGGATGGCGTGTGCGACCAGCTCTTTTCCGGTTCCGGTGGGCCCTTCGATAAGGACTGTCGTTGTGCGGGGCGCGACCAGGCGGACAGCATGCGCAAGGCTCTGCATTTCGCGGCTGCTGCCCACCATTCCCGGCAGACTTGCGACAGGCTGGATACGCGGCAGCGTCGCAACTGATGGAACGGCAAAAGAACTTGCGGACCTCGTCGCCATCTCGGGCTCGATCTCTTCTAAGTGGTCGCGGGCGCTCGAACCTTCAGATACGGTGGAGACAATTCGCACCGGCTTGGTGTACAGAAAGCTTCCCGCCGGGTTAATCCCATGGGCTTGCGGAGAGCGAATGCCACGCGGCGCCATAGGCTGCAGGTTCGCTGCGTGAATCTCAGAATGTCCCGCCCATCCGGAGTTCCCGGATTCCTGAGCTCGATGCAGCGCATGCAGCAATTCCGGACGGCGTGCGGATCGTGGCTTGCCCACCATCTCCTCGGTTTCATTGACGCAGATCAGATCCAGATTGGGATACTGGATGCGCAGTTGTTCGGCAAAATCACCGGCTTCAAGATCCGGCAGCCAAAAATCCAGCAGCAGCGCTTCGCTCGGCGATTCCTCCAGATACGACAGGGCCTCGGCTCCTCCAGAGGCTTCGCGCACCTTCCATCGCATACCGATTAGAATTTCCGCCAATCTTTGACGAAACGAAGCATCCGCGCTCACCAGCACGGCCGTGCGAGACATCGCCGCGCGAACATCCATATTATGTAAGGCTTGCATTTCGAAACTCCTCCCCAACTCAAAACCGACAGGAACAACGACCGCTGGCCACGACAAAATCCGAGGTCAAGCCGGTCCAAGGGAGGGTACGCGCATCACATATCCGTTGCCGCGCACCGTGTGAATCAATTTGTTCTCTGCGCCTTCATCCACCTTGCGGCGCAGATAGTTAATGTAGACATCCACAACGTTGGTGGTGACGTCGGGATGCATTTTCCATACGTGTTCGAGCAGACCACTTCGCGAAACGCATTCCCCACGGTGTTCCAACAGATATTCCAGGAGCGAATATTCCTTCACTGTCAGCTCAATCGCCCGTCCGGCACGCTCGACGGCACGACGGCTGCGATCGAGCACCAGGTCGCCGCAGCGCAATTGCGAACCGGCGCTCGACTCCAGGCGCCGGATCAGGGCACGGCACCGCATCTGTAACTCGCGCAATGCAAAAGGCTTGGACAAGAAATCGTCAGCGCCCAGCTCAAGACAATGGAGACGCTCTTCGAGCGTGTTTCGCGCTGTCAGAATCAGGACAGCCGCATCGCTGACCTGGCGAATCGCGCGCAGAACCTCCCGCCCGTCCTTGCGAGGCAGGTTCAGATCGAGCAAGAGAAGTCGAAATTGAGCTGTTTGCCACGTGGCCAGCGCAGATTCACCATCCTGCACCCATGCCACCGTATGGCCATCGTTTTCCAGCGTGCGCTGCAGCAAACTTCCCAGCGCAGGGTCATCTTCAGCTATCAGAACTCGCATCGGCAGAAATCCATTTCCAGAACAACAAGGGAATTACAGTTTGTGAACTCTCGAGCTGCATCCTTGAATGGAACGACACTCGTGCCGCTGGAGGGTTCCAGAGGAAAGGTGACTTGTTTCCATGTAAGGTGTATTCACCTTCGCCTGAGTGGGGGAGAAAATCAAGCGAAAACCCGGGTAGTTAGTCACGAAAGTAATTCAAATTGGGACTGATTTAGAACAATCTCCTAAATAGAGGCGAGTCGACGCTCATGGGAGTGCGAATTCAGCCGATAGGCTATCGCGCAGCCGTTCCTATGGGAGTTTCGACCGCTTCAGGCGATAGCATCCCGCCGCAACTCCCGGAAGTGGCTCGAATTCTTCGGCAATGTTCAGTGTAGTTTCGGCGCTTCCCAGGAAAAGATATCCGCTGGCGGGAATCAGAGGAGCAATCTTGCTGAGGATTTTCCGCTTCGTCTCCTGATTGAAGTAAATCAACACGTTACGTATGAAGACCACATCGATTTTCGGCAGAAAGGACCAGGCTTCCGTCAGGTTCATTTCTCGAAACTCGATCATGCGGCGGATTTCCTCGCGGATTTGCCAGTCGTCCCCATCACGGTTGAAGTACTTGATCAAGAACTTCACGGGCAGACCCCGGTTCACTTCCAGCTGGGAATAGTGGCCGCGAATCGCCCTTGCCAGCACGTCGCTCGACAGATCGCTGGCGATGATACGTATGTTCCATCCCTGCAGTTGTGGAAAATATTCCCGCAGGGTCATGGCGACGGTATATGGCTCCTGACCGGTGGAACAAGCGGCGCTCCAGAAGGTCAGGCAGCGTTCGGTTGCCCGAGCGGTGATCAGGTCGGGAATGATTCTGGTGCGCAGCAATTCAAATGGCCGGATATCACGAAAGAATAAGGTCTCGTTGGTCGTCATCGCATGAATCAATTTTCGATGCGAGCCATTGAAGGTGTCCCGTTGAAGACGCCCCAGATACTCCCCTAACGAATTGAAGCCTTCTTTTTCCGCCAGGGGGCTCAGTCGAGCTTCAACCAGATACTCCTTTCCTTGCTCCAGCACGATTCCGGCGCGTTGGTGAATCAGGGCGCGAACATATTCGAATTCATTGGGCGTGACGCTCATCTAGGACTCCGGGTGTCGAGATAATAGGTCTGTCTAGGGCGAACTGCAGGCGCACGCCCGACGGCTACCCGGCGCACGATTTCCGCTGCGATCTGGCCCAGCGGCAGGACGATATCGGCGAGGCCGGCATTGACCACATATCCCGGCATTCCCCAGACCACGGAGGTGGCTTCATCCTGCGCCAGAATCTGCCCACCCTCTTCTCGAATGCGTCCCGCAGCCTCGCAGCCCATCCTGTCCCATCCCAGTCATGATCACCGCCAGGGCTTCCTCTCGATAGACATCCGCCACGGTACGGAACAGCACATCCACCGACGGACGACAGGAGTTCTCCGGCTGTTCCTGCTGGGTGCGAATGCGCAAACCTTCCTTGCTACGCTCCACCATCATGTGGAAGTCTCCTGGAGCGATGTAGGCATGTCCCGGCAGCAATTCCTGCAGGTTGGACGCTTCCACCACGGGTATCTGCGACTTCGAAGAGAGTCGGTCAGCAAGGAACTTGGTAAAAATGGGCGGCATATGCTGCACGATGACCACGGGCACTGGGAAATTCGGTGGCAGCAACGGGACCAGGTCGCCCAACGCATTGGGCCCGCCGGTCGAGGTGCCGATCGTCACCACTTCGACGCGCGAAGTGACCGCGCGCGGCGCGGAAAAGGGAGATGAGAGCTGCGCCATTTGCACTGCAGTCATCGGGAAAAGATGAGCCGTCGATGGTGTGGCTCGCGGTACATGGGCACGAATTTTGGGAATCAGTTCCGCCCGTATCTTCTCCAGGGCAGCCGCCGCGCTTCCCACGTTGGCCGGTTTGGTTACGTAGTCGGACGCCCCCAAGTGCCAACGCATCCATGGTGGCCGACGCACCGCGTTCGGTGAGCGTGCTGAACATGATGACCGGCAACCGGCGATGCGTTTTGCGAAGCTGCTTCAATGTTTCAAGGCCGTTCATCACCGGCATCTCGACGTCCAGCGTAAGGATGTCCGGATTTACCTGTTCGATTTTCTGCAACGCGATGCGTCCGTCCGCCGCGGCACCTGCAACTTCAATATCAGGCTCCCCGGAAAGTACATCGCTGACCATCCTGCGAATCACCACCGAATCGTCCACAACAAGAACCCGGATCTTTGGCATAGGGTCACGACCATCGACTGAAAATAAAAACGGCGAATGAGGCGTCGCAGGTTAGAACGATGACATGTTCAGAGGAGTTTCGGTGCCGGCAGGCAGGGCCTCGATGCTTCTGGGATCAAGCCCTGTCTGCCGGCGCCTGGCGGCCTGTTGCGGTCGCCATACGTTTAGGCAACTTTCATCGCCCGTTTCTTGCTTGCCGCTCCCGCCTGCACTTCGTCGAAGCGGAATTGACCCACCAACTGCTGTAGCTCCGATGCCATGCGAGACAGCTCCGTGGCTGCGGATTGCGTGTTGGAGGCTCCTTCCGTGGTGCTCTTGGCGGCGCCTGCAACGGAGCTGATATTCTCGGCCACCTGCTTGCCACCTTGAGCTGCCTCGGCTACATTGCTGGCGATTTCGTTGGTCGTCGCGGTCTGTTCTTCGACGGCACCGGCAATCGTGTTAGCAATATCGTTGATCTGGGTGATGATCTGGCTGATCTCCGCAATCGCCTGCACGGCTCCCTGGGTATCGCCCTGAATTTCTTCAATCTTCTGGGTAATGTCCTCGGTGGCCTTGGCGGTTTCCTTCGCCAGTTCCTTCACTTCGTTCGCGACCACGGCAAACCCCTTGCCGGCCTCGCCCGCTCGCGCTGCCTCAATGGTGGCATTCAGCGCCAGCAACTTGGTCTGTTGCGCGATCGAAGTAATGACCTTGATGACCTGCCCAATCTCGGCGCTCGATTGTCCGAGCTTCGAAACGGTAGCGTTGGTCGATTCCGCGGTTTTTACCGCTGCGGTTGCGACGCGGGCAGCGTCATTGGCGTTGCGCGCAATCTCCTTAATGCTGGCCGTCATCTCCTCGGTGGCGGTCGCAACCGTTTGCAGATTCTTGGTGACCTGTTCGGCGGCAGCGGAGACCACGTTGGCCTGGGTGGCCGTTTCCTCGGCATTGGCACTCATCTGATTGCTGACGGCCGAGAGTTCTTCGGACGAGCTAGCCAGTGTGTGTGAGTTCTGTCCGATGGCGCGCATGCTGGTGGAGAGCTGATCGCCCATGCGGTTGATTGCATCCTTGATGGCGGCATGATCGCCCTGGTATTGGCCTTCGACGCGAGCCATCAGATCGCCTTCTGCAACCTGTTCGAGAACCCGTGCCGCTTCCTGCACCGGCTTGATGACGGCATCGAGCGTGTCATTGATGCCCTGCACGATCTTGCCGAAATCTCCGGGGTGCTTGCTGGCGTCCGCGCGGGTCGTCAACTTTCCTTCCACTGATGCCTTGACCAAGCTGGAAGCGTCGGCAATCAACGCCTTCAGATTTGTCCGCACCTGCTCGATGGTGTCGTTGATGAAGGCCTTTTTGCCGGGGAATTTCTCCAGCGGAGCTTCAAAGTTTCCACGTCCAAACTCGCCCAGGCAGGCCATCGCTTTTTTCTTGACCGTAATGTGGCCCTGGACCATGGTGTTGATGCCATGAGCCATGGTGCGATACGCGCCTTCAAAGTGATCTTCAGGAATCACGACATCGATATCGCCCTTGTCGTGTTCATCGGACATGCGATTCATTTCGGCTGATCAAGGACTTCAGGTTTGTACGAAGCTGCTCGATGGTGTCGTTGATGAACGCCTTTTTACCGGGGAATTTATCGAGCGGCGCATCGAGGTTGCCGCGTCCAAGTTCTCCAATACAAGCCATCGCTTTCTTTCTTGACCGTAATATGACCCTGGACCATGGTGTTGATGCCATGGGCCATCGTCCGATACGCCCCTTCAAAGTGATCTTCAGGAATCACGACGTCGATATCGCCCTTGTCGTGTTCATCGGACATGCGATTCATCTCGCTGATCAGGCTCTTTAGATTGGTGCGAAGTTGCTCGATGGTGTCGTTGATGAACGCCTTCTTACCGGGGAATTTGTCGAGAGGCGCATCCAGATTGCCGCGGCCCATTTCTCCAATGCAGGCCATGGCTTTCTTCTTGACCGTAATGTGACCCTGCACCATGGTGTTGATGCCGTGAGACATCTCACGATATGCGCCTTGGAAGTTCTCCTCCGGGATCACCACATCGATATCGCCCTTGTCGTGCTCTTCGGACATGCGATTCATCTCGCGGATCAACCCGCCGAGTGAATCGATGCACGCGTTCAGGCTATTCTTGATCGCGTTGAACTCTCCGTTGTACGTGTCCGTGATCTTGGCTGGGATGATTCCCTTGGAGATCTGCTCGACATAGTTCGCTGTTACGTTGAGTGGCATGACCACCGCATCCAGCATTTCATTTAGTGCGGTTGCGACTTCCAGGTCGCGGCCCTGGAACTTGCTGGTATCGAACCGCTCGCTGAGACGTCCGTCCTTGGCTGCCTTTGCCAAGCGCATAGTTTCCTGGGACAGATCCGCCGCTTCCGCCTTCATCCCATTACGCGATGCGTTCTTGACTGACTTTGCAGGTACGAAAGCTCCGTTAGGTTTCCCATTTCTCTGACCTTTCTCCAACATCGTTTCCATATCATCCCCTTCGTTTCTCTGATTTTGTTGCGTTCCGTTGTGGTCGCTTGCGCGGCCATTCTGCCGCTGCAACCTGGCTTAACTCTGTCCTTCAGAAAATCCAATCAACACTTCCTCCGTGTCCAGCACATGCATGAGTCGCTCATTCAGTTTGTGCACGCCTCGAATCATCTTTCTGGCATCGCCGTCGAGCGTGTCAGGAGGACGCTCGAAGGTTGACTCTTCCGCTTCCACCACGTCTCCAATGTCGTCGACCAGCAGGCTGACACCGCCGCCGGAACTGCGTACGACAACGTTCATCAGCGGTTGACCTTCGCCACGTTCCGGTAGTCCAAGTCGGCGCCGCAGATCGATGGCCGTAACGATCTGGCCGCGCAGATTGATCAGGCCGCGCACAACCGGCGACGACAGCGGTACTGGAGTCATCTCCTGGCTGCGCAGAATTTCCTGCACCCGCTCTACCTCGACGCCGAAATAATTGTCCCCGAGAAAAAAGGTGGCAAACTGTTGCCGATCGCTCATGATGCAACTCCTGTCAGTGACTGCTCCGGATCAAAAAAGGTGGGATCCTGCACGCGAATGATGCCGTCCACATCCAGGATTTCGGTGACTTTCCCCTGGACAACGAAGGAGCCTAGTACGCCTTCGCGGCTGGCTGGACGTCGTGTGCCCAGATCGTCTTCGACAATGTCGAGAATTCGTTCCACCACCAGGCCAACACTGCGCCGGTTGCGCGTATGAACGATTACCTGCACCTTGTCGTCTGTCGCTGGAGAAGGACCACGAGGCTGAAGCCGGCGCTCCTCCACCAGTCCAGCAACATGCACCAGGGGCAGGATGGTGCCGCGATACTGCACCACCTGCTGCTCCCCGGTGCGCTCAATCGAGGATCGCGAAAAAGTTTCCAGGCGCGTGACGTCGGAGAGAGAAATCGCCATGCGTCCGTCGTCAGGACTTTGGAACAGCAGCAGAGTTTTGCGCTCCTGGGCGCGCTCGGCGGCTGGCGTCGCATCCTCTGAGAGCTTGCGCTGACGCACTTCGCTGATCACGCCGGCATGCTGCGCCAGTCCCAGAACATCGAGGATCAGAGCGACCCGGCCGTCTCCCATGATGGTCGCCCCGGTATAGACCGAAAGCCCTTTCAGCAACTCTCCCAGCGGCTTCACTACGATTTCTTCGGTGTCGTTCACTTCGTCCACAATCAGGCCGAACTGACAATCGTCCGCCTGCAGTACGGCGATGTTCACTACGTCCTGCTGCGCGGAATCACGGGCGGCGACAGAATCGAAATGCAGTTCGCGATTGAGATACACCAGCGACAACAGGTTGCCGCGCAAACGATAGACTGGCGCCCCATGGACACTCTCGATGCCTTGCCGAGCTCCATTGCCTTCCAGCCGTACCAGTTCCAGCAGGCTCACCTGGGGGATGGCATAGCGTTCGCCGCCGCAGGTCACAATCAACGCCGGAATAATCGCCAGGGTTAGCGGGATCTTGATTTTGACCGTCGTCCCCAGCCCGGCAGCGCTTTGCAGGTCGACCATGCCGCCAATTTTTTCGATGTTCGTCTTGACCACATCCATACCGACACCGCGACCCGATACGTTCGTCACTTTTTGCGCGGTGGAAAATCCTGGAAGAAAGAGCAATTGGTAAGCCTCGCGTTCACTCATGCGCGCGGCGTGTTCCTGTGGAATCAGCCCTCGTTCTACCGCTTTTGCTTTAACGGCGGTCAGATTGATGCCCGCACCATCGTCGGAGATTTCGATATTGACTTGGCCACCTTCGTGATAGGCGCGCAGAAACAACCGGCCCTCGGGCGGTTTTCCCGCGGCTTCACGCTGCGATGGGCATTCGATGCCATGATCGACTGCGTTGCGAATCAAGTGGGTCAGCGGATCCTTGATGGCCTCGAGAATGGTCTTATCGAGCTCGGTATCCTTGCCCTCCATCTCCACCTGTACTCGCTTGCCGCACGCCAGTGCCAGATCGCGCACCACGCGAGGAAATTTTCCCCAGACGTTTTCGATCGGCTGCATGCGCGTTTTCATCACGCCTTCCTGCAGCTCCGTCGTGATCAGGCTCAAACGCTGGGTGGTGTTCAGAAAGGTTGAATCCTGCTGCGTGGTGCTGAATTGCAGAATCTGGTTGCGGGCCAGTACCAGCTCCCCAACCAGGTTCATCAGCTTGTCCAGCTGACCCACATCGACGCGAATGTTATTGCTGGAAAGATTGGAAGTAGCGCCTTCCGTCTGAACCTGCAACGCCTCCAGGACTTCCTCCGGATGCACCGCAACGCCGCCGCCGGAGCTGCGTACGACAACGTTCATCAGTGGTTGACCTTCGCTACGTTCCGGCAATCCAAGACGACGACGCAAATCGATGGCCGTAACGATCTGGCCGCGCAGGTTGATCAGGCCGCGAACCACCGGAGATGACAGCGGTACTGGAGTCATCTCCTGGCTGCGCAGAATTTCCTGCACCCGCTCCACCTCGACGCCGAAATAATTGTCACCAAGAAAAAAGGTGGCGAACTGCTGCCGATCGCTCATGATGCAACTCCTGTCAATGACTGCTCCGGTTCAAAAAAGGTGGGATCCTGCACGCGAATGATGCCGTCCACATCCAGGATTTCGGTGACCTTCCCCTGCACTACGAAGGAGCCTAGTACGCCTTCGCGGCTGGCTGGACGTCGCGTGCCCAGATCGTCTTCGACTATGTCGAGAATTCGTTCCACCACCAGGCCAACGCTACGCCGGTTGCGCGTGTGAACGATCACCTGCACCTTGTCGTCTGTCGCTGGAGAAGGACCACGAGGCTGAAGCCGGCGCTCCTCGACCAGTCCAGCAACATGCACCAGAGGCAGAATCGTGCCGCGATACTGCACCACCTGCTGCTCTCCGGTGCGCTCGATCGAGGATCGGGAAAAGGTTTCCAGGCGCGTGACGTCGGAAAGAGAAATCGCCATCCGTCCATCATCGGGGCTCTGGAACAGCAGCAGAGTTTTGCGCTCCTGGGCGCGCTCGGCAGCTGGTGTCGCATCCTCTGAGAGCTTGCGCTGACGCACTTCGCTAATTACGCCGGCATGTTGGGCCAGTCCCAGTACATCCAGGATCAGAGCCACTCGGCCATCCCCCATGATGGTCGCCCCGGTATAGACCGAAAGCCCTTTCAGCAACTCTCCCAGCGGCTTCACTACGATTTCTTCGGTGTCGTTCACTTCGTCCACAATCAGGCCGAACTGACAATCGTCTGCCTGCAGTACGGCGATGTTCACCACGTCCTGCTGCGCGGAATCACGGGCGGCGACAGAATCGAAATGCAGTTCGCGATTGAGATACACCAGCGACAACAGGTTGCCGCGCAAACGATAGACTGGCGCCCCATGGACACTCTCGATGCCTTGCCGAGCTCCATTGCCTTCCAGCCGTACCAGCTCCAACAGACTCACCTGCGGGATGGCATAGCGTTCGCCGCCGCAGGTCACAATCAACGCCGGAATAATGGCCAGGGTTAGCGGGATCTTGATTTTGACCGTCGTCCCCAGGCCGGCAGCGCTTTGCAGGTCGACCATGCCGCCAATTTTTTCGATGTTCGTCTTGACCACATCCATACCGACACCGCGACCCGATACGTTCGTCACTTTTTGCGCGGTGGAAAATCCTGGAAGAAAGAGCAATTGGTAAGCCTCGCGCTCACTCATCCGCGCAGCGTGTTCCTGTGGAATCAGCCCTCGTTCTACCGCTTTTGCTTTAACGGCGGTCAGATTGATGCCCGCACCATCGTCGGAGATTTCGATATTGACCTGGCCGCCTTCGTGATAGGCGCGCAGAAACAGTCGGCCCTCGGGCGGTTTTCCCGCAGCTTCACGCTGCGATGGGCATTCGATGCCATGATCGACTGCGTTGCGAATCAAGTGGGTCAGCGGATCCTTGATGGCCTCGAGAATGGTCTTATCGAGTTCGGTATCCTTGCCCTCCATCTCCACCTGCACTCGCTTGCCGCACGCCAGTGCCAGATCGCGCACCACGCGAGGAAATTTGCCCCAGACGTTTTCGATCGGCTGCATGCGCGTTTTCATCACGCCTTCCTGCAGCTCGGTCGTGATCAGGCTCAAACGCTGGGTGGTGTTCAGAAAGGTTGAATCCTGCTGCGTGGTACTGAATTGCAGAATCTGATTGCGGGCCAGTACCAGCTCCCCGACAAGGTTCATCAGCTTGTCCAGCTGACCCACATCGACGCGAATGTTATTGCTGGAAAGATTGGAAGTAGCGCCTTCCGTCTGAACCTGCAACGCTTCAAGGACTTCCTCCGGATGCACCGCTCCGCGCGCCACAAGAATCTCTCCAATACGCCGCGGGTCGCCCTGCCTTTGCTCGTCGAGCGCGCTAGCCAATTGCTCCTCCTTGACATGACCTTCATCGACCAGAATCTGGCCCAGCGGCAAGGGCTCGTCCAGATC
>CAWGCV010000006.1:0-10797 GCA_963821145.1 uncultured Acidobacteriota bacterium | reverse complement strand
AAGCAGCCTTACTATTGCTTGTTATTCGCCATCTGATGGCATCAAGTTTGGCCCGGTACACTTCGGATCTGGCGCGGTCGGAGCGGCAACCATCATGTACCCATCCTTCACTGCACGCACACGAAAATAACGACTTGCAAGAGCTTCCGACTCTCCTCCAGGCTTACCTGGGATGATCCTTACCAGCGACGAATTGATTTGTATCTGAAATGTGCCGAGAGCCACACACACGCGAACTGGACCGAGACTGTGGCTGACGAATTGGTCGTCGTTTGGCTTAAACGGCGGATTGAATTGGTCATGAACCTTTTGCAGCCCATCAACGGCCCCAGCAATAGCAAAATCCCGCGATTCCGACCATGGAGCCGAAAGCCATTCCTCTACGAAGCCGCGAGCGTTGATTGCGAGCGGACCGACGCGCCGCACGCGGCCGTTCATGTCGACGGTATATCGATAAATCACGCGACGTTCGAAACAATTGGCCGAATCAAAGGACATGCAGTCGGCATTCAACCGCAACTCGAACATATTTCCGGACGGTTTGATCCAGGGCTCAAAACCGCCTCGGGAATACGCTCTCTCGGTATGCCATAAAACTCGTGGCGACGCCGGGCCAGGACCCGGAGAAAGCAGATCCATCTTAAAGCCGCTGAATCGCGAGGTGCACCATGGAGTGCCGTGCGCAACAGCAACCAGCCATCTTGTGCTTCTACTTTTCGACGCTGAAGAATCGCGAAGATAGGCTGATACCAAGAAATCGCCAAAAGCATCTGAAGTCTGTTTCAATGGTGGCGATTGCCAACGCAGTCGTTCTACCCATGTTCCATCCTGAAGTCCGTAAACCAGCAGCATGGTATCTGCTCCGCATTCGATATTGATCGAATACTGAATCGCCAAAATGTCTGCAAAGCCTGGCGGACGACTTACCTTAACGCGTAGATTATGTCCATACGAACCAAATATCTCGTCATAGCGATGATCATTGTTGGAAATAGCCGTGTTCGAGGCGGGTTCCGGTGCATTTGCGTGGAGTATTTGAGCTAGCTGCTTTTCCAATGCAATTGGATTTACGGACGGGTTTGCGCAGGCCAGCGCAGCATCAGAAACGCGGCTCAAGGCGTCTTTGAGTTGAGTAATTTTGTTTGCGGTGGCAGGCGGGACAGTCTCGTCCATTTCGCCAACTTTAGTTCGTCCGAGTTCCCTTTGGAGAGCCACAACTCGCGTTGATGTCTGCGAAAGAACACTCGGAGAGCAATGGTTTTGAGCACGACAAGAGATACCGAGAAGCAGTAATAGTCCCCACGACAGGCGCTTCATTGGAGCGATTATAGCTCGCGGCCGCGACTCTCGACGCGCGCATCATCGCCAACTCACTCATCGGCCCTCGGAACAAAATAGTCGACTCGCGCCTATCAAGGACCATGCCTCACCGCCTCGTGAATGCCCTGTTTCACCCCCGCCGATTCGTTCCATAATATGTCCATGGAAAACTTCTCGCTGCCGATCGAGAGGCAAGCGAATTCGTGCATGCCGCCTTTCAGAAGCTACGCAACAGAAAGTCCCGTGCGCTCGCCAGCACTTTCGCACGTGCCGCCCGATCGGGCAATATCCGTGCAATCGCAACTGCCCCGATCATCGTCGAAAAGATCGCAAAAAACGCGCGCTCTTTGTCGGCCGCCCGCCGGCCCGGCATCCAGGGAAGCATTCGACTTTTGTATTCGATCAACTCCCCGACGATCGCACCTTTCATCGCCTTGTCGGTCCGCGCTAACTCCGGCGCAAGCGCCGCCAACGGGCACCCGCGCTCGGTGTGATCGCAATGTTCCGGGCTCAAATAGCGCTTCACAATCGCCTTCCAGGCCACCTTGGGATGCGACGATTTCGCAGCTTCCGCCAGCACATCGCCCATCTCCCGGAAGCCCTGGTGCAGGGACTCGAGCAGCAACTCATCCTTGCTTCCGAAGTGCTTGTAAAAGCCTCCATGGGTCAGGCCTGCGTCCTGCATGACCGCCGCAACCGCAGCCCCAGTCATGCCTTTGGCTCGTACCCGCCGCGAGGCGTCCTTCACAATCTTCTGATGGATTTCCGCTTTGTGCTCAGCCCCGTATCGCATGACTCATTATAGGATGCTGGCGATCATCCCACGACCGAATCTCTTCCCCCTTGAACCCGCCCATAGAAATTTTGAATCCATAGGATGATGGACATACTCCTATCGAAACAGGAGGTCACAATGTCGCCAGAAACTATCTTCCGAATCCAACTTGTCTTAGGCTATGTCGCGTGGATACTGTGCTTCAGCGTCTACATTCTGCCCAGGCTCCGGTCGATGCAGCGCTTCCAGGCGCACCGCGCCATCGCCACCCTGCACAGCTTCCGATTCTTCGGCCTCGTCTTTATCCTGCCCGGCGTCGTCGGCCACCTGCCCTCAGGGTTCGCCACCTATACGGCATATGGCGACTTCGCGACTGGGATCCTGGCCCTGCTGGCGCTTCTCACCGCACGATCGCGTCCGCTCTTCTGGTCATTCGTTGTCGCCTTCAACCTCGTCGGCGCCAGCGATATCGCCCTCGCCTACTACCACGCCATCCAGGTCGGTCTCCCTTCCATCGCTGGGGAGTTAGGCTCTGCCTATGTCATCCCCATCCTCTACGTGCCGCTGCTCATGATCACGCACATCGTCGCCATCGTTTGGCTGGTGCGTTCTCAACCCAGCGCAATCGGGAATTCATCCGCGAATGCAAACGCGGCTTAGAGCATTTTCACAAGATGTGCACCCAGGCGAGCCAGTCCCGCGGCCGCAATCGGAGTTCGCCCGTCGTGCCACACTCCGACTAGCCCCTATCCAAACCCATG
The DNA here is from genome assembly GCA_963821145.1 of uncultured Acidobacteriota bacterium. Taxonomy (GTDB): domain Bacteria; phylum Acidobacteriota; class Terriglobia; order Terriglobales; family Acidobacteriaceae; genus JAKAAZ01. The sequence goes on along the minus strand of CAWGCV010000006.1, from coordinate 7,941 downwards.
CTGACCCACCGTGCGAATGCCCAGCGTCACCCGCGCCGATTCGTTCCATAATATGTCCATGGAAAACTCCTCGTTGCTCCTCGAGAGGCAAGCGAATATGTGCATGCCGCGCTTCTCCGGCACGGCGCAAAACGATAGAGCGGAAATGACCTCGCTTATGCCACAGGCCTTACGCAACGGCGGCGTCACGTTTTCCGCATGAAGACACCATCGTATGGACGGATTGTCTTTGGCGCCGCGGCCGTCCTGTTCGGCGTCATCGCACTCATGTGGCACGATGCTGAGACCTGGCAAAACGTGCGGCATATCTGGAGCCTGCCTTTTGGGAGCGTCATCGGCGCGTGCCTCATGGTCGCTCAAATTGCCGGTGGCATTGGGATACAGCACCCGCGCACAGCGCGCCCGGCGTCGCTCATACTTTGCATTGTCTATGCGTGTTTCTCGCTGGCCTGCGTCCCGGACATCATCGCCGCGACAAACATCTACGACAAATTCGGCGGCAGCTTCTTTCTGTTTCTGTCCTTAGCCTGCGGTGCCGTGGCAGTGTTCGCTGCAACGGAGACCGATGCCGCAAAGTCGTTCGTCTTGAGCCGAGCGGCCCGCCTGGGGCTCGGCGTCTGCGCGATTTCCTTTACGCTGGGCCAGGCACTCCTTCTTCGCGACACGGCTCTCGCGGTTCCAAAGTGGATTCCGCCCAGCCAGATGTTTTGGGCGCTGCTCACGACCGTTGCTTTCGCGCTCGCGGCCATCGCCATTCTCCTCAATCGCCAGGCGCGGCTTGCAATGCGCCTGATGGCGCTCATGGTGGCCCTCTTCGGCGTGCTGGTGTGGACACCGCACCTCGTCGCTCACCCGGAGGCACATTTCAATTGGTCAGAAATCGCCGAGACCTTCCTGGTTGCAGGCGCCGCCTGGGTGGTGTCTGATGCAAAGTCTTTTTGATGTAGGCTGTTCTTGCTCGCCGCTTCGCCGCCGCGCGAGTGCCCCGCTCGCACTCGCTCCGAATCGATCCATAATAGTCCATGGAAACTTTTTCCCTCCCCATTCAACCTGCCTTCGCACGCGCCTTTGCCCAGGACTGGGCCGACTCCTGGAACACCCACGACCTCGACCGTATCCTCGCGCATTACGATAACGACGTCGTTCTCCTTTCCCCCGTCGCCCTTGCCCTGCTCAAAAACGGCACCGGCATCGTCCAGGGAAAATCCGCCCTGCGCGATTACTTCCAACTCGGCCTCAACGCCTATCCCGATCTTCGCTTCACACTGACGGATGTCCTGTGGGGTGTCGAAACCATCGTCGCCTACTACGGCAGCAATGTTCGCGACAGCAAAACCGCGGAGGTCATGCAGTTCAATCCCTCCGGAAAAGTTGTCCGCGTCTTCGCCAACTACAATCAGTAGCCGCTCCTCTCGCGTCCGCGGCTCCGCGCCCCGTGCGCCCGCGGCTCCGCACCCCTCGCGAAGCTCGCCTGCCTCTGTACCCAACCCGCGTGCATCCGCATTCAAGCTTCCGCAGCTCTATTCAATCCGCAGCGCAGTCATAGGATCCACGCGAGTGGCTCGCCGCGCAGGAATCCACACAGCAATCAGAGCCACCACACAAAGAATCAGCGGCGCAACAATAAACGCCACCGGGTCCCACGTTTTCACGCCAAACAAAAAGCTCGCTAGAAAACGCGTCATCGCAAACGCTCCGCCAATCCCAAGAACTACCCCCAGACCGGAAAGCAACATGCCTTGACCGATCACCAGGTTGCGCAGGTTCCAGGTCTGCGCGCCCAGCGCCATCCGCACCCCCAGCTCTTGCGTGCGTTGCTGCACAGAGTAGGACATCACCCCATACACGCCGATCACCGCCATCAGTAGTCCCGCCGATCCAAAGATGATCAGCAACAGCATATTGAATCGCTGGTTTGCGATATTGTGCGCTTCGATTTCTTCCATGCTGCGAATGTGCGCAACCGGCAATCCTCCGCTGGCGTCTCGCAGCGCTGCGGCAATGGGAGCGCGCAGCGTATACGGATTCATCTGCGTCCGCACAATCCACCATAACGGCGCAACTCGAGAATTCAGCGCCGTCTCCAGGTCCGGCATCTGTGCCAGCGGAATATACATAATCGGTGCCGGATTGCGATTGGGCCCACCATCATGCGTGTCCCCGACAATGCCGATAATCTGCCGCGCCGGCTCGGCAAAGGCCGGCCCTGCACCCACCCCGATCTGGATGCGGTCGGTGAGCGGGTCGCCCTTCGGCCAATACTGCTTCGCCATCGCTTCATTAATGATCGCAACTCCCGGCGCGGCGCCATCGTCCTGTCGCGTGAAGAATCGACCCCGTATCAGCGGAATTTTGAATGTCTGAAAAAAGCTCCACGATGTGGAGTAGAAACCCGCGCCGCCGGTAAACGGCTGGTTAGCATGTGGCCGCCCCACCACATCGAAGGTCATGCCAAAACCGCTGAACATCGGCAGGCAGTTGGTCACGCCCACGTCGGCCACTCCCGGCACAGCCATCACACGATCCCTGCCATCGCGAACCACCTGCGCCACCGGCGCAGTCTTCTGGAAGCGATCGCCGCCGAATGACATGGCCATCGTCAATACGTTCTTTGTCGTAAATCCCGGATCAACCGCCTGCAGCTTGAAGAATGTCCGGATCAGCAGCGCCGCTCCAATCACAAGAACCAGCGTAAGCGCCATCTCGAAAATCACCAGTGCCGACCGAAGTTTCCCGTTGCGAAATCCAAGCCCGGAGCGGCTGGAATTTTCATTCAACACCGCTGCCAGGTTCGGTCGCGAAGCGCTGATGGCCGGCGCCAGCCCAAACAATATGCCAGTCAGAATAGAAATTCCCAGCGTGAATAACAGGATGTGCAGATCAAGCGTGACGGCCGAACCGTTTTCGCCAAGACGGGGAATATCTCCCGGATTGATGCGCAGCAACAGGCGCACTCCAGCGAATCCCAACATCGAACCCAGCGCACCGCCCGCCAGCGACAGCGTCAAACTCTCCGTCAGCAACTGCCGCACAATCTGCCCGCGTCCCGCACCCAGCGCCGCCCGCGTCGCCAGCTCTCGCTTTCTTGCCGAGGCCCGCGCCAGCAGCAGATTCGCAACATTCGCGCACGCAATCAGCAGCACAAAACCGACCGCGCCCAGCAACACAAACAATGAAAACCTCGTGTCGCCAATCATCGACTCCTGCAGCGATTGAACCCCGAATCCGCCGTCCGGCGAAAGCGCGTTCGCCCCATACATGCGCCGATACTCATCCCCGGCTAAACGAAGCTGAGCATTCGCCTGCGCGATCGTTACTCCCGGCTGCAGCCGCGCCGACACGGTAAAGTAGTTCGCCATATCCTGCGACGCCAGGTCAAATTGAAACGGCACCCAAAGATCCGCCGGTGTATCCGTAACAAAGCCGCGCCCAATCACTCCCACCACCAGGTACGGCTGACCATCCAGCGGAATGTTCGAACCCACAATATTCGCGTTGCCACCAAATCGGCTCTTCCACAGCCCGTAACTTAACACCACAACATTGCCGCCGTGCGGGCTGTCTTCCGCTTGGGTAAAAGTCCGTCCCGCGGCCATTGGTGCGCCGAACAACGAAAAATATCCTGCCGACACATGGATTCCCTGCACCTGCTGCGGTTGATCGCCGCCCGTCAAATTCATCCCGGCGCCGCCAACATCGTACGCCGCCACTTGCTGAAAGATTTTTTTCTGCTGCAACCAGATGTTGAATTTTGGAATGTTCGCGCCAGGAAAACTTCCCTCCCGGCTGGTATTCATCAACTGCACCAGCGCCTGCGGATTGGGATAGGTCAGCGGCTTCAGCAGAACTGTATTGATCACCGAGAACACCGCCGTGTTCACGCCAATGCCGACCGCAATCACCAGGATCGCGATGCACGTAAAAGCCGGCGTCTTCTTCAGCGATCGCAGCGCGAATTGTAAATCTCGCCAAAGATTTTCGAGCCACGGAAAAGAACGATCCATCCACACCCGCTCCCGCATCGCGCGGGCATTTCCGAACCGCACTCGAGCCCGCCGTCGCGCTTCCTCCGAAGAAAATCCACGCGCGGCATTCGCGTCCTCTTCATGCCCAAGGTGCGCCTCAATCTCCTCCGCCAACTCCTCGTCCTTCTTGCGCCGCTGCGTCCACCGTCGTAGGTTCATCGCCGTCACTCCCCTCGTCACTTCCCCTCGTTACTTCCCTGTCGACTCGATCGAGTCTCCAAGGATCAGCCCAATGGCGCGCGTCATCCTGTGCCAGCGGCTGGTCGCAGCGTTCAGCTCCTTCCGCCCTTTGGCCGTCAGCTTGTAAAACTTTGCCTTGCGATTGTTCTCGCTCACGCCCCACTCGGCCGACAACCACCCGCGATCTTCCAGCCGATGCAGCGCCGGATACAGCGATCCCTGCTCTACTTCCAGAGCATTCTCCGACGTGTGCTCAATCACCTGCGCGATGGTGTGCCCATGCGCCGGCCCCATCACCAGCGTGCGCAGAATCAGCAGGTCCAGCGTGCCTTGCAGAATTTCTCCGTTTTCCGGCGGCCGTTTCAAAACCATATTCTCGCTCCTCCACTAGAATGCCTATGCAAGAAAAGTTATACACCACTCGAATGCCTATGGGAAGGAGCCACGCTTTCAACCAGCCCCCAGAAGAGAATTTAGATGATGGAGAAATCTACCTTAGGCCACCGCGCCTGTCGCGCCGCTACCAGCCCACCTGGCTCATCCGCTGCAAAATAATTTCGCTATAGCGATTCATCCGCTCCGGTCGCCTCTTCCGCGGAGCTGGCAAAATCGCCGCCAGCCGCGCCGCCTGGTCTCGCCCAATATTCCGCGCGCTGATCCCATAGTGATACCGGCACGCCGCCTCCGCTCCATACACGCCCGGCCCCCACTCCACCTCGTTCAAATACAACTCCAGAATTCGCCGCTTCCCCAGCACCAGTTCCGCCACCGGCACCAGCGATGCCTCCGCCCCCTTGCGCAAGATCGATCGCCCCGTCCCAAAAAATAAATTCTTCACCAGCTGCTGCGTAATTGTCGAAGCCCCGCGCACCCGCCCGCCTTCCATATCCTGGGCCGCGTCGATCTGCACCTGGTGCCAGTCGAATCCATGATGAAGATAAAACCGCGCGTCCTCCGCCGACACCACCGCGTGCTGCAAATTCGGCGAAATCATTCTCAGCGGAACATACTCATAGTGCTCGTGATACGCCTTCCCGTGAACATCGGGCTGGAACCAACCTTGCACCTGCCGCTCCGCACGCACCGCCGTGGTCGGCGGATTGATCCATTTCGCCGCCACCAGCAGCATCGCCGCCAGCAACCATAGCCCTGCGATCCCCAGCGCAATCCATCGCAGCCAGGTTCGCAGTCCAATCTTTCCAAGCCGCTTCTTCAGGGGAGCAGATTTCTTTGTCGCCACATCAGAATCATAGCCTGTGACTCTCATCACCCTGGCTTTGCCTTCGTGGATAAGAAAGGTGTGTCATCCCGTCCGAAGTGGAGGGACCTGCTGTTCGCTTCCGATCAATCTGATCATGTGGGTGCCCCATGTCTCGCTTCTGAGACATGGAATTCTTGGATTCCATCTCAGCGCACTCCGATCAACGCACGTGGATTTCTTACGACCCCTACGAACCTCCGCCTGCACCAGGCAACATCCCCAGCTGTCCCATCATGCCCAGAGTATCCATAATGATGCGAGTGTCCTTGATCCGCCCATCCTCCAGCCGGTCAATCACCATCCCCCACACCCGCACTGGCCGCCCCGTCGCAGGAATGCCAAGAAATTCTCCGCTGTGCGTGCCCGTCCATTCAAACCGGCTGGCAACTTTGTCCTTCTCCACAATCTGCTCGACGATGGAAAACACAATGTCAGGAAATCCCGCACGCATGGCACGAATCGCATCTTGCAAACCGCTCAGCCCCGGCCCCTGTCCCGGCATCGGAACCTGCTCCACCATGTCTTCCCAGAAATATTCCCCAGCCGCTTCAATCTTTCCCTTGGTGATCACTTCGTCCGCAAATCCCCGAACAATCGCCGCATTGTCACGCGCCATGCACTTTCCCCCTTCGAACCTCGATACCGGATTATAGCCGCGCCTCATCCAGCCAATGCCCCGCATCCATGAACCCGGCAACGCGTGCCGCAAAGCATGCGAGAGAAATGTCTGACCATCCCGACTCGAGAGAAACTGACAGAAGAATCCCCGCGTGCCGCCATACTCGCGCTGCTTACGCGTTCGTCCCGCCATCCACCGTAAGGTTCGCGCCGGTGATGTAAGAGGACTCAGGTCCCGCAACAAACGCAACCAACGCAGCAACTTCATCCACCTGCCCGTAACGGTTCAGCGCGGTGTTAGCCTTCTGCGGAGCTGCCCATTCACCCGCTGCGGGATTCAAATCGGTATCGATCGGACCAGGCTGAACGTTGTTCACCGTAATGCCACGGGCCCCGACTTCTCGCGACAATCCCTGGGTAAACATCTTCACCGCCCCCTTCGTCGCCCCATACGCTGCCAGCCCGGGCGTCATATTGCGCTCACCAACGCACGAGCCGATCATAATAATCCGGCCGCCATCGTTCATGTGCTTCAGCGCTGCCTGCGTCGCGACCATAACCCCACGAAAGTTCAGATCAATCATGTGGTCCATCTCCTCAAGCGTGGTCTCCTCGAAGAGTTTCGGAATGGCTGTGCCGGCGTTGTTCACCAGGACATCAATCCGCCCTAGCGTAGCAACAACTTTTTCGACGGCTGCATGAATCGCCTTCGGATCGGCGGCATCTGCCTGGATGGCAATCGCCTTCCCGCCGCCGCTTTCAATCGCCCCCGCCACTGCAGCGGCCGCCTTCGCGTCCTTCGCATAAGTGATGGCGACGCTCGCCCCATCCCCGGCCAGACGTTTCGCGATGGCTGCCCCAATACCCCGTGAGGCGCCCGTAACCAGCGCCACTTTTCCAGCTAACTTAGACATAAAATCTCCCCCTAGCATTTGTGAACGCTACACCACTTGTAGGAATTCAATGGATTGTAAACGTGTTCGGCTTACAGGCTGTGAATCTGATGCGCAATTGTCCCACTTGGACTTAGCAGTATTGTGAATACCAGCGATTCCCAATAGGAATGGGCGGCGGAGAACAGAGAATGAGAGTCGACGATAACCGCAGAAATCGCTATTGCCCGCATAGAATTAGTTCCCAGGACGCGTCGGGAGACCACTGTTGTACACTCGGTGCGCTGGGAGGTTCCCGATGAGCCTGCAAGCCGATGCACTCCAGCACGGGACGCAAAGCCGTCCATGGAATCTTGCCGACCGGATTGCGTTTCGCTTCTGCCTCATCTACCTCGCATCGTTTTCGCTTTGCACGCAAATCGTCACCAGCCTTTTCCCCATCCCAAAAATCGACATCCCGGATCTGGATTCCTTTTGGCCAATGAGCCAAATCGTACTTTGGACCGAGGTTCACATCCTGCGCATTGCGCAACCAATTCCCTGGACGGAAACCGGCAGCGGCGACAGAATGTTCGACTGGGCGATGGTGGTTTCCCTGCTGATCATCAGCGCACTCGCAACCGCGCTGTGGTCGATTCTCGACCGCAAACGTGAAAGCTACGCAACCCCCTATAAATGGTTCCTGCTGTTCGTTCGCTTTGCGCTGGCCGGACAAATGATTATTTACGGCGCCGACAAAATAATTCCGCTGCAAATGCCGTTCCCTTCTCTCGTCACCTTGTTGAAGCCATTCCACGCCTTCTCGCCCATGGCGGTTTTGTGGTCGTCCATCGGCGCTGCCCGGGCGTACGAGATCTTTGCCGGGTGCGCGGAATTGCTGGGCGGCATACTCCTGATCGTCCCGCGAACCGCAACCCTTGGCGCACTGATCTGCCTCGCAGATATGACTCAGGTGTTTCTGCTC
>CAWGCV010000005.1:0-274828 GCA_963821145.1 uncultured Acidobacteriota bacterium | reverse complement strand
CAGGTACATCAGGACCAATCCCCAGACAAATGTTCCCACGGTCGCAGCTAAGAGAATGAGGTGCCAGGGGCGGTGAGGGGAGACCATCAGGGTTGCCCAGGCCAGGATGCAGGCGAGCAGAATCAGTCGAAAGTAGAACGGATAACGCGTCATGTTTCACTCCTAAATATGCGATGAGGACTCCGAAACCATGTTAAGGTCACTTTACATCGGAGAATCGTCGGATGTCAAGCGTGCTTTACATTAAAACGGGAAATTCATGAGCTGCGTGGCCACTCCGATTTTTGAATACGGTAGAGAACATGGCGTTGACAGGGATTACCGGCAGGAATTCTGGGATCGTCAAAGTCATCGTCGGGATTGCGGGTCATGCCGAGTTTTTCCATTACGCGGCGCGAGGGAAGATTGGCGGGAGTGGTGAACGCGACCACCTCCGGCAATTGAAATTGTCCGAAGGCAAGGTCGAGGCAGGCGCGCGCGCCTTCGGTGGCCAGGCCTTTTCCCCAGCTTTTTTCGTTGAAGCGCCAACCGATTTCGACGGCAGGAACAGAACGCCCTGGCAACACAAAACTCATTCGTTGAATACCGAGCAGGCCGATAAATTCTGAGGTGTCGCGCAACTCTGTCGCCATGAAGCCGTAACCGTCGAGGGCGTACATGCGAATGAATCGGGAAACGGAGGCATCGCTTTCCTCACGCGTGAGCTGACAGGAAAAATAGCGGCGAACCATGGGGTCGGCATTCATCGACGCGAACGCGGGCAGGTCTGCTTCGCGCCACCTTCGCAAACGGAGTCTCTCGGTTTCGATCATGGCTGCCTCGGACAAGGGAATTGTATCTGAGGCAGCAAGTCGCGGGTGTTACTAGGCCGGGCAGGGGGCAGCCGATTTTTCCTGGGCCTGTGGAGCGCCGCTCTGCACGATGTATTCAATCAGCGGCCGAACATTGCTGACTTCCGCAAGAAAGGCGTCGTGGCCGTGGTCGCCGTGCAGCTCAATGTAGTTGCAGACGGCATTTGCATTTTGAATGCGTTCGGCTAACGCGTGCACATCGGCGGCGGGGAATAGCCAGTCCGAGGAGATGCCCACGACTAGGAGGCGGGCGCGGATGCGGCGCAGGGCTTCGTCCTCGCTCGCGTATCCGCGGGACAGGTCGAAGGTGTCCATGGCACGAGAGATCACGAGATAGCTGTTGGCGTCGAAGCGTTCGTTGAAAATACGTCCCTGGTAGTCGAGATAGCCGGCGGCGTCGTAGCGTGCGGCGTGGGACTGGAGAGGATCTTCACCGGAGCGATCGGGTTTGCGGCCGAATCGCTCCGTAAATAATGCCGGCGATTTGTAGGTACAAACAGCAAGTCCGCGGGCTAATGCCAGACCTCGAGTGGGAGGGTTGGAGGCGTCGTATTCTCCACCGTTCCAGGCAGGATCGAGCCGAATGATTTCTCGCTGCAGATGGTTCAACGCCAATCCCATGGCGGAGAGTGGAGCTGCGCCGACAGAGAAACATCCTGCGACTCGCTCCGGGAAATCCACTGTCCACTGGAGTGCCTGCATGCCGCCGATGGAGCCGCCAAGCACGGCGCGGAGTTGACGAATGCCGAGATGCTGAATCAGTTCGGCCTGGGCGCGGACGATGTCGCGAATGCTGACCACCGGAAAGTCCGCGCCGTAAGCTTTGCCGGTGGAGGGGTTGATAGAGCGTGGTCCAGTAGAGCCATAACAGGAGCCGAGAACGTTGATGCCGATGACGCAATGTTTGTCGGCATCGAGAGGATGGCGATCGTGGAACAAGTCCTGCCACCAGTCCGCGACGCGCGCGGAGCCGGTGAGTGCATGACAGGCAAGGATGGCGTTGTCGCGAGCCTCGTTCAACTTGCCATAGATGGCATAGCGCAGCGAGGCTTGCGGCAACGTAGCGCCGGAGTCGAGTGGGAACGGCGCACCCTGCCCCAGCAGATAATCGCCTTCAAAGTCGGGTTGTAAGGTTGGCTGCTTCATTCCATTCCGCCTTACACTGTCACCGGAGTTTGTTGGGAAGACTGCACTTTGGCGAATGCTTGTTCCAGGTCGGCAATCAAGTCGGTCACATCCTCAATGCCGACGGAGAGGCGAATCAGGTTGGGAACCACGCCGGTCGATCCCTGTTCTTCTCCGCTTAACTGTTGATGTGTGGTGGAGGCCGGATGGATCACGAGCGATTTGGAATCTCCGATGTTCGCGAGCAGGCTGAAGAGCTGCAGCGAGTCAATGAACTGCTTGCCTGCGTCGTAGCCGCCGCGAATGCCGAAGGTGACGATAGAGCTGGATCCGTTGGGAAGATATTTTTTCGCCAGCGCGTTGTACTTGCTGCTCGCCAGTCCGGGATAGTTGACCCATTCGACGCCAGGATGTTTTTCCAGCACCTTGGCGACGGTGAGCGCATTTTCAGAGTGGCGCTGCATGCGCAGGTGAAGAGTTTCAATTCCCTGCAGAATGAGAAACGCGTTGAAAGGAGAGAGGCAGGCACCGGTGTCGCGCAGGCCTTGTACTCGGGCTTTCAGGATAAAGGCGAGATTCGCGAATGCTCCGGTATAGGAGAGGCCGTGATAGGAAGGATCGGGCTCGACAAAGTCGCGAAAGCGGCCGGACTTGGCCCAGTCAAATTTGCCACTGTCGACGATGACGCCGGCGATGCTGTTGCCGTGTCCGCCGAGGAATTTTGTGGCCGAATGGACGATGATATCCGCGCCCCACTGGATGGGATTGCAAAGGATGGGCGAGGGAACCGTGTTATCGACGATGAGAGGCAGGCCATGTTCATGCGCGATGGACGCGAGTTTTTCCAGGTCGACCACATCGAGCTTGGGATTGCCGAGGGATTCGGTATAGACGGCGCGAGTGCGATCATTGATGGCTTTGCGCAGTCCGTCGTAGTCGTCGGCTTCGACGAAGCGGACTTTGATGCCGAGCTTGGGCAGGGTGTAGTGGAACAAATTGTAGGTGCCGCCATAGAGCGAAGTGGTGGAGACAATCTCGTCGCCGGAATTCGCCGAGCGTGAGGATGGTCAGCGTTTCTGCTGCCTGGCCGGAGGCTGTCGCCAGCGCCGCGACTCCGCCCTCCAATGCCGCCACGCGCTTTTCAAGAACATCGTTGGTTGGGTTCATGATGCGGCTGTAGATATTGCCAAACTGCTGCAGACCGAACAGGGCAGCCGCGTGATCGGCATTTTCGAACACATAGGAAGTAGTCTGGTAGATGGGCACGGCGCGCGATCCGGTGGTGGGATCGACAGCCTGGCCGGCGTGAACGGCGAGAGTGGCGGGTCGATGTTGATTCGGTTCAGACATTCGATTTCTCCTAAGACGGCGCTGATTTTGTGATGCTCAAAAAGAAAAACCCGCTAGCGGGAGGCTGCGGGTAACTGAATCTTCTGATCAGAGGTGGAATATCAGATGGTTCGCCTCTCCAGAAACAGCCGCCCGCAAACGCAGATTGGCATTCGCATGGGCATTTGCATGTTGTGGAGACAGGGATTCATACCTTGCCATGGAGGTTATCCGATCCTGGAAATGAATGTCAAGTTGGGGCGCAACGGTGTGTGGCCTTCAGGCGTGCTGTGGAGTCGACGTGGCGTCCGGCACGGTTTTTCTCGAACACATTGTTTTCAATGTGATTGCTGTCCGTCGTAAAGTCTTTCTATGACCAATTCTGAAGCGGCGCAGAGACCATTCGCCGGCACCGGGCGATTCAAGAACCACGTATAACCGTTTTCTGCTTTTAGTCGCCGGACTTGGCGGCCTGTTGTATGGAGTGGATGTTGGCATTATTGGCGGAGCATTGCCGTATCTTGAAGCGACCTCGCACCTGAACGCTGGGCAGCTATCCATCATTGTTGCGGCGGTGCTGCTGGGCAGCGTGATCTCCACCTTGTTTGCCGGGGTGCTTGCAGATTGGATGGGACGCAAGCCATTGATGGTGGTGAGCGGTCTTCTATTTGTCTTCAGCATTCCCGTGATTGCTTTGTCGCATGGTTACAGCCCGTTGTTTTTCGGACGGCTGTTGCAGGGGATCAGCGGCGGGCTGATTGGGATTGTGGTGCCGCTGTACCTGGCGGAATGTCTGAAGGCGTCGAATCGGGGAAAAGGAACGGGCGTTTTCCAGTGGCTGCTGACGCTCGGCCTGGTTTTGGCAGCGCTGATCGGGATTTACTACAGTTATCGCGTCACGGCGGTGGAACGGGTCGCGAGCCCGGCTGCAATCTTTGCATTCAAGAACCAGGCATGGAGGCGGATTTTCTGGGTATCCCTGCCACCGGGTCTGTTGTTTGTGATCGGCAGCTTTTTTCTGGCAGAGTCTCCGCGCTGGCTATTCAAGCGAGGGAAAAAGGATCAGGCGTATGCGGCGCTGCTGCGTTCACGGACCAAAGAGCAGGCAGATGTTGAATTGAGAGAGATGGAAGAAACGGCGCGCACAGCCCATGCGAAGACCACTTCTGCCTCGGGAACTAAGGTGAAGGATTCTCTGCTGCGGCGCAAGTATGTCATTCCATTTTTGCTGGCGTGTGCCATTCTACTGATCAACCAGGCCACTGGAATCAATTCGCTGATTGCGTATAACACCGGCATCCTGTTGCAGAGTGGACTGTCCGATTTGGCCGCGCACTGGGGCTATGTCCTCTTCACATTCACGAATTTTCTAGTGACGATTGTCGGCATGTCGCTGGTCGACAAGAAGGGCAGAAAATTCCTGTTCATCCTGGGGACGTCAGGCATTGTTGTTTCGATGCTTATCGTCGGCTTGCTATTTATCAAAACGGAACGAGCGAACCTGGATTGCCGCGATGCGATTCAGGCGATGGTTCAGCCGGACCAGACTCTGACGCTGCCGTTCGACGCGGATGTGGCGAAGAAACTGCTGGCCAGTGAAAATTACAGCGGAAACTTGATTAGTCCTGACCGCGCGTCGCTGGAGGTGATTTATTCCTATGGCGGATTTACCGCTGAGACCAGCTTTGTGCGATCGGATGAGAAGGGATCAGCTCCGATTCACATTACGCGGGAAGGCGCCATTCCAAACAGCAAGCTGGAAGCGCTGATGAAAGATCCGTTCGCCAATGTGGAGGAAGCTCGCACGGCTCCGCTGAGAATTCAGAAGGCGGTGCTGGGACAAGTTCCCGCAGCAGGTCACGGATGGCTGGTGGCGCTGGGGCTCTACATGTTTATGGCGTTCTACGCGCTGGGCCCAGGGGTATGCGTGTGGCTGGCGCTTTCAGAGCTGATGCCGACACGGATTCGCTCCAACGGCATGAGCATCGCACTGGTGCTGAACCAGATGGTGTCGACGATACTCGCGGGGATTTTCCTGCCCTTCGTCAGCAAGTATGGATACTCGCGGATCTTCTTTCTGTTCGCCGCGTGTACCGTTATTTACTTGTTGATCGTGGCGATCTTTTTGCCGGAAACGAAAGGCAAGACGCTGGAGGAGATCGAAGAATACTTCGACAACCCGAAGCGAGGCAAGGCGCTGGCAAGCTGATCGGCTTCGCTTATTTTCTGGGTCACCGAGGCGGCAGGATCGCAGATGTCAGTGCGCTTTTTCCAGGTCTTCCTTCGATACATCTTTAATGTGGGTGGCGATGTACCATCGGTAGCCAAAGGGATCCTGCACGCCGGCCATGCGGTCGCCGTAGAACTGGTCGGCGGGCTCGCGTTCACTTTTTGCGCCGGCGGCGATGGCCTGGTGATAGAGGCGATCGCAATCTTCGGTGTAGATCATCAAAGAGACAGGACTACCGCCGTAGTGCGCCGGGCCGAATGCGCCGATCTGCGGATTCTCGTCGGCCATCATGATGCAGGAGTCGCCGATTTCAATTTCCGCGTGGCCGATACGTCCGTCGGGTTGCTGCATGCGGAGCCGCTCGGTAGCGCCGAAGGCTTTCTTATAAAACTCGATTGCCTTGGCTGCTCCGTCGAACATTAGATACGGTTGAATGCTGTGGTATTCATCCGGAATTGGTTTGACTGCCATGAGTATTTCCTCCGATACAACAATCTTCCCGATTATCTGGCGTCTTCGATTGTAAAAATTTGACCTATTGCGAAATGGGCACGTGGTTCAGGTGGGGAGTTCGATTTCCCCAATACTGAGAGGGGGTAAGCCCGGAGAATCTGCGAAAGTCGTGAATGAAGTGCGCTTGATCGTAGTATCCGCTGGCGAGTGCGACCTGGGCCCAATCAACATGTGACGCGCCATGGATGGAACGCAACACATATTGAAAACGCCGCACCGTGCAGAATGCTTTGGGTGTAAGGCCAACCTGCTCGCGAAAGACAGCGATAAAGTGCCGCTGGCTCAGTCCCACTTGATCGGAGACCGCGGCAATTGTTGCTTGATGGGGAGCGTTGCAAAAGCGCTTCAGCGCAAAATTCACGGTCGGGTGCACTAACATACTGCGAGCCGCCTGCGCGATCAGCATGGTTTCGCCGACCTGGAACATGGATTCGATGCTTGTGGCTGCCAGCAGACGCTCGCGGAATTCAGGCGCGCCGCTGCGCCACAGGTAGTCCAATGGGACAGCTATATTCGTGGTTTCGTTGGCAGGAATGCTAAAGAAAGGAAACGCACCGGCAGAGCGAAATTGGATGCCGAACACGCGATCCTGCTGTTGATTATCGATGACGGTTGGACCGGTAGCGGCTCCGGAGAGAAGTGCCGACCCGTACGTCCTGCTGCTATTGAAGTCGTCGCAAGCGTACAGCCGAAGAGGATCGTCACGCAAGTTCACAATAATGCACGGTTCTCCCGTCGGCATCAGACGTTCCATCATGGGTGTATCTGGAACGCCTTCCCAATACCAGAAGCAGGCCACAAATTGTGACAGGGGAAAAGCCGGGGTGTGCTTCCAGCAGGGCATGGTAGACGACTATTCTAGCGCGGCTATGAAACTCCAGTCAGGGAAACAATATCGCCGAGGCGGACCGCGGAAAGAAAGCTAGCTCAAGGCATGAGACTTGGTTTCATGCAGGCCCATGGCGATGAATGCGGCCACCAGAAACGCGATCGAGATGGAGGACAGTGCAAGTTCGATGCCGCTGATGTCTGTGATGTATCCGATCAGGTAGGGAGCGCCTGCGCCTAGAAAACGTCCGACGTTATAGACGACGCCCATGGCGGTTCCGCGGACCGCGGTGGGGAAGACTTCGCTGGCAATGATGGTGAAGCCGCTGAAGAATCCGGTGCCAAAAAATCCTACGATGGGGCCGAAGAGAAGCAGCAGATGCGGGTCACGCGTGTGCGCGTAGAGAGGAACCAGCGCGGCTGCGACCAGCAGAAATCCTATATAGACTCGCTTGCGACCGAAGATATCCGCCAGGTAGCCGAAGGAAAGATAGCCGAGAGCAGTGCCGGCCTGCATGATGATGGTCCACTCGGAAGTTTGCACGATGTTGAGGCCGCGTCCGCCCTGCGAGACCGGCAACGAGAGGAATCGCGGAATCCACGTGAAGAGGCCCCACCAGGCAAACAGGGATGCGGCGTTCATGGAGGCGGTGATCAAGGTGGCGCGGCCGAGTTTGCCTTGAAAGATACTGCGCAATGGCATGGTCGCGGCTTTTTGCCGCCAAATTTCGGGTTCTTTGACGGAGCGGCGAATCCATATTGTGACCAACGCGGGTAGGACACCGACAAAGAAGACGGCGCGCCAGCCGAAGTGAGGCATGATGACGGCGGTGATCGTGGCGCCGAGTGCATAGCCCACGGCCCACGATGCCTGAGCGATGCCGATGGCTTTACCGCGATGTTCGTCCGGCCAGGTTTCGGCGACTAAAGCGCCACCCGCTGCCCATTCGCCGCCGATGCCCAGGCCGAGCAGAAAACGGAAAATTCCAAGTTGCACGACGGAGTGCGCCAGTCCGCAGGCGGCCGTGAAGATGGAGTAGATGAGCATGCTGAAGATCAGGGCATGGAGGCGGCCGATTTTGTCCGCGAGCCATCCGAAAAACACGCCGCCGATGGCTGCCGAGATCAACGTAAGGGTCATCAGCAGGCCGGCTGTGGCGGCGCTCATGTGCAGGTCGCGCTCCAGGTCGACCAGGACGAGAGAAAACAGCATCATGTCCATGCTGTCGAGCATCCACCCCAGCGAGGTGGTGAGGAGCGCGCGTTTTTGTGCAGTGGTTGCCCCAGTCAGCCATTGCAGACTTCGCATGCGTTGGTTTCTCCTTAACCGATGCGGGAATGATGCTGGAGCTTAGCCATGTTGGACACCGGGAAGCGAAATTGCGTTGCCCAACCTAAGCCTACCTTGCGAATTGCTGCCTGATACACTCATCCGCAATGGTGACGCTGTACAACAAAATTGCCAACCAAAGCCCAGAGCGACTGGCGGCGTTGAGTGACGGGGTTTTTGCGTTTGCGCTGACGCTGCTGGTGCTGGACCTTCGCTTGCCGGAAGCGGGAGGCATTCGCTCTGAACATGATTTATGGCGTGCTCTGGTGGGTCTGACTCCCAGCATCGTCATGTATCTGATGAGTTTTTTGACGCTTGGGATTTTCTGGAATGGACAGCAGACGCAGATGAATTTTCTGGCGCGGTGCGATCGAGACCTGACGTGGATGTACATTGCATTTTTATTTGCGGTGACGCTGCTGCCGTTTTCGACGAAGTTACTGGCCGCGTTTATTTCGTATCGCACCGCGCTGCTGGTTTACTGGTTGAATATCTTGCTGCTGGGATCGGTGCTGTATTGCTGCTGGCGCTACGCCAATCATGCGGGGCTGATTAAAGAAGATACGCCGCGAGAGATTCGGCGGGCGATTCGGAGACGCGTGGTAATTGCGCAATCGATGTACGCAGTGGGGGCGGTGATGTGCGTGATCAGCACGCGGTGGAGTATTGCTTTCATTTTTGTTGTGCAACTTTATTACGCGATCGCGCCACGCAGGCTGCAGGTTGGGCGAGCGTAATAGCTATAGTTCCGGGCCTAAAGGCCCTTGCTTTTGGGCCATTTTTCAGGGGGTTAAAACCCCCTGCTCCCTCCGCAATTGCTGCGCTTCACACTGGGGTGCGATCTGAGTCAGCCATAGCGAATACGATGATTACTCCACGTGGTAGTTCGGGGCTTCGCGGGTGATGATGACGTCGTGGACGTGACTCTCGCGCAGTCCGGCGTTGGAGATGCGGATAAAGCGCGCATTCTTTTGCAACTCGTCGATGCTGCTGCAGCCAAGATAACCCATGCCGGAACGCAGGCCGCCGACCAGCTGATAGACCATCGCTTCCAGCGGTCCACGATAGGGAACTCGACCTTCAATACCTTCGGGGACAAATTTTCCCAAGCGATTTTGCGCGCTGCCTTCGCGAGAGACGACGGAGGCGGCCATGGCTTCCTCGTGTTCGCCAAGATCGCGCGAGCTTTGGAAGTAGCGCTCGCCGGAACCCTGGGCCATGGCGGAGATGGAGCCCATGCCGCGATAGGTTTTGAAGGAGCGGCCCTGAAAGAGAATAGTCTCGCCGGGACTTTCATCGACGCCGGCGAAGAGCGATCCAATCATCACCGTGCTGGCACCGGCTGCGATCGCTTTGGTTACGTCGCCGGAATACTTGACGCCTCCATCGGCGATGACGGGGATGTTGCGCGGGCCGGCGGCTCGATAGGCCTCTGAAATTGCGGTGATCTGCGGCATGCCTGCGCCAGTGACCATGCGCGTGGTGCAGATAGATCCAGGGCCGATGCCGACTTTAATGGCGTCCGCGCCCGCGTCAATCAGTGCCATTGCGCCTTCGTAGGTGGCGATGTTGCCGGCCATCAGGTCGATGTCGGGATAATTTTTCTTGATCAGCTTGATGGCGTCCAGCACGCGCGAAGAGTGTCCGTGCGCGGAGTCGATGGCCAAGGCGTCGACACGATTGCGAATCATTTCCGCGGCGCGCTCCAGGAAATCTCCTGTAGCGCCAATGGCGGCGGCTACGCGGAGACGACCTTGGGTATCTTTCGCGGCGTTCGGATATTTCAATTTCTTCTGAATATCCTTGACCGTGATCAGGCCTTTCAGTTCGTACTGATCGTTGACGACCAGCAGCTTTTCGATGCGGTGTTGATGGAGAATTTGTTCTGCTTCCTGCAAGGTTGTGCCGACGGCGACGGTGACCAGATTGTCTTTCGTCATCACCTCGCCAACCGGAATGTCGGTGCGGGTTTCAAAACGAAGATCGCGGTTGGTCAGGATGCCGACCAGCTTTTTATTCTTGGTGACGGGAACACCGGAAATTTTGTAGCGGCGCATGACTTCGAGGGCTTCGGAGATCAATTGCTCGGGGGAAATCGTGACTGGGTCGACAATCATGCCGCTTTCAGAGCGCTTGACTTTGTCGATTTCGGCGGCCTGCTGCTCGATGGAGAGGTTGCGATGGACAACTCCGATGCCGCCCTGCTGGGCCATGGCGATGGCGAGGCGCGACTCGGTGACGGTGTCCATCGCGGCGCTGAGCAGAGGAATATTCAGGGTGATATTGCGAGTGACTCGTGTCTGCGTGCCCACCTGAGTCGGAACCACTTCGCTGTAGGCAGGGACAAGCAGAACGTCGTCGAAGGTAAGGGCTTCTGGAACTGGGAGCTCGATCATAAGGCACGTGCCGCGATGGGTAGGCGGCTTGAGCGGAATCGTTTCCGCTTCGATGAAGGATCAGTCGGAGGTTGCATACCTGATTGTAATGTTCCGCTTATCGAAGAGCAACCGAAGGGATAAAACCCGGCAAGAATCAGTTGTTTAGGCCAGAGGAGAAGCTGAGGGAGGGTACGGATCAAGGATCGGTGTCGGAACGATAGAATGTGGCAATGCGAGTCACCGCTCACGACGTGGTTCAGAAAACTTTATGAGTGATAATGCGATTGAAAATCCGCTTACAAAACTATTAACGGAAACGCTGTCCAGGTGCGACTTTGGAGTTTTGGAGCATGGTTTCGCTCCTCACGGCAGAGACTATAGGTTCATAATTCAAGATAGTCTGTGCAACGATCCTGGAACATATGAACTGACCTTCACGCATGTTGTCGATCTCAAATACAAATCGCGGATAGGTGAAAACAACTGGCTCAGCTCTTGGGCAGACGAATTTACGGACTATGCCAGATGGAAAGCCTGTGGTGAGCCCGAAGGCTACGTCTTCGGCATAGATTGGTCGCTCGCATACCCCGGAATAAGCATTTTACCCGCCAGCCCGGAGGCACAGGATTGGTCGAAGCGTCTTCAGCGTCCAATGTATTCGGCCAGCGTTGAAACTGACCTTTTTAGTATTTCGTTGGTTTTCAGTGAGGCACGCCATCGAAAACTATCGGGTGAGATTGGAACCGTACAAAAAGTGGTTATTCCTCTGTCTGATCCTAAAAAACTTCAATAAAGCGGAATTTCCAGATGTACTGCAAACGCGTGAAAAAAAGCAGCTTTGGTTCAAATGGGGCAGAAGTTGAGGTTGTGGAGCCGCCTGTTTGAAATCCCTTGGAAACGGGCGTATCCTAGAGAAGCAGACAGAGTTTGTCCTGAATTTGTCCTAAGTTTGTCGCCGGCAGCCTGTGGCGGATGGGCCGGGGCGGGAGAAATGAGTGGGCGAGAGCCCACTTTTTATTTGCTCTGGAGTTTGCTCAGGAAAACGGCAGCTGCGTACGATTCCATGGCCCTGGATCTAGAGAAAATTCGCGCATTGGCGGACCGTGTCGCCGCTTCCCACGGGTTGGCCGTGGTGGACGTGGACTATCTCGGGAGCCCCAAGCATCGTGCCTTACGCATCTATATAGAGAAAGACGCGGCCAGCCGGGCGAAGTTAGCTCAGGAAAATTTGGCGGCGGATGCCGAATTAAAGTTGCCCGAGCATGTATCGGTCGACCAGCTTGCCGGCATCAAAGTGGAAGATTGTGAGGCTTTCAGCCACGATTTTGGGACGGTGCTGGATGTCGAGGAACTGGTTCCCGGAGCGGACTATACGCTGGAAGTTTCCTCGCCGGGCCTGGATCGCAAACTGCACGGCCGCGAGGATTATGTGAGGTTCACGGGAAGCCTGGCCAAGCTGAGGACGAGTGAGCCGGTGCAGGGTAATTCTCATTGGCAAGGCCGCATTACGAACGTGACGAACGATACGCTGGACCTGGATTTGAGCACGACGAAAAAGAGAAAGAATAAAAAGGAAACGGTGGCCGGGGAGAAGGTCACCATCGCGTTCTCGAACATCTTGAAGGCGAACCTGGTCCCTGAAATTTAGTCACACAAGTTTTAAAGATTCAAAACCTCGCAACGCCTTTGGTAGCTGAAGCAGATGAATTCAGAGCTTCCGAAGCGATCGAGTTACATTCCGCCAGATAAGGCTGAGACGAACTATGGCAAGTGCACTCTACGAAACGATTGAAGTTTTGAGCCGGGACAAAGGCATTGATCCGCAGATTGTGGTGAGCGCGGTGGAAGATGCGATTGCCCTGGCGACGCGGAAATATTACAAGACGCTGGAAAACATGCGTGGCGAGCTCGACCGGGAGACGGGCGAGATTCGCGCCTATGCCTACAAGACGGTGGTGGAAACGCCGGAACTGGTGGAAGATCCGCTGAACCAGATCAACCTGGAAGAGGCGCGTGGGATTGCGCCCGAAGTGGAAGTGGGCGGCGAGTTGCGCTACTACAAGCCGACGGATGTGCTGGGGCGCATCGCTGCGCAGATGGCCAAGCAGATCATCTTCCAGAAGGTGCGCGAGGCCGAGCGGGATACGGTGTTTAACGAGTACGCGCATCGCGTGGGCGAAGTGCTGAATGCCACCGTCAAGCGGATTGAGGGTCAGGATGTAATCTTCGACATTGGCAAAGCGGAAGCGCGCATGCCGAAGCGGGAGCAGTCGCGGCTGGAGCAATTTGCCGTGGGCGAGCGTGTGCGCGTGGTGCTGTTGCGCGTGGATCGCAATGCACGCGGGCCGCAGGTAGTTGTGTCGCGTGCAGCGAAGGAGCTGGTGCAGAACCTGTTCCAGAGCGAAGTGCCGGAAATTTATGACAGCACAGTAGAGATTCGTGCGATTGCTCGCGAAGCCGGCGAGCGCACCAAGATTGCCGTGGTTTCGCGCGACAAGGATGTTGATCCGGTGGGCGCTTGCGTGGGCATGAAGGGCATGCGCGTGCAGTCGATCATTCGCGAATTGCGCGGAGAGAAGATCGACATCATCGAATACAGCGAAGAAATCACGACCTTCGCGGAGAAGGCGCTGCAACCGGCCAAGGTGAGCCGCGTGAGCATCATCGACCTGGCGGATAAGCAGATTGAAGTGATCGTCGACGACACGCAGTTGTCGCTGGCCATCGGCAAGAAGGGCCAGAACGTTCGCCTGGCGGCGAAGTTGCTGGGCTGGAAGATCGACATCAAGAGCGAAGAAGAAAAGCGCCAGGAAGTCGAGCAGCAGATGCAGGCGATGGCTGGTCCTGTGACCACGCCGATCGAGCAGGTGACGGAGCTGGGCGAAGGTACGATCCAAAAACTGATTGCTGCGGGGATTACGACCGTCGAGGGATTGGCGGACATGACTCCAGAGCAGCTGGAAGAAGTTCCGGGGATCGGCGAGAAGACGCTGGAGAAGATCGGCACCGCGGTGCGGCATTACTTCGCGCAACTGGATGCGGCGGCGGATACGGATGCGGGGCCTCTGGGGCCGGAGTCGTCGGAAGCGGAAGACGCGAATGAGGCGGCGCTCGACAAGCAGGCAGGAGCGGGGTCAGAAGTCGAAGCTGAGGAAACCGAGGAATCGGAAGTCTCCGAGGAAATTGACGAACTGGAACCCGGTGAAGTTCCTACGCTGGACCTGGTGGATGAGATGGCGCTGGCTGAAGGCGGCGATATTTCGGAGATAGCCGACGCGGAAGGCGAAGGGGATTCGCAAAGCCTGATGAAGAACTTCCTTGAGGATGCCACGGCGACCGATAACGACGACCAGCCAGTCTCGGTGGACGCGCCGGACGCGCGTGAACCGGATTTGGACACCTGGGAAGAGAAGGAAAAACCCTGATTTTGGCCGTTGAAGAGGCTGACAGCACGAAAATTAGCAATTTCGATGCGACTTTCAGGGGATAATGAGAGAAGATGCACACCTGATTGCAGATCACGAGGCACCGTATGAGCAGCTAACAGCTAACAGTTTGGGAAAAGGCGAAAGAGACGGATGAGTAAAGTTCGAATTAACGATTTAGCACGAGAGCTGGAAGTGAAAAGCAGAGTGATTCTCGACATCCTGCCAGAGGTGGGAGTTACAGAGAAGAAAACGCATTCCAGCTCGGTTGAGGAAGACGAGGCCAGGCGTGTGCGCGCCGCCCTGGGCCGTGGTGGAAAGTCCGCGTCGAATGCGCCTGCGAGGGCTGCAGCGGTCGAACAGAAGCCGAAGATTGATTTGTCGCACATTTCCCGGCCGGGAGATGTTTTGCGCGCCATACAGCAGCAGAAAGAACAGCGCGAAACGCAGGGAACGCCTCGTGGCGTGATGGCTGCACCGCCGCCGCGTCCCACAGTGACCGCGGTGGCAGCTGGAGCTGCAAAGCCGACCGTTTCCGCGCCCGCCGCCAGTCCTTCGGTGGCATCGCCTTCAGGGAATCGGCCAGCGTCCGCCGGAACCCCGGTCAGCGCTGCGCCTGCAGCTCCGGTCGCCGCGGGTTCTCCGGCAGGATCGAAGCCCCTTCCACGGAAAATTGTTCCCTTGCCACGCCAGGCGCCACAGATTGTGCCCGCGACTCCGACGCCGACTCCGGCCATTGCTTCTCGCGCGCCGCAGGGCCCGGTGATTGTGAAGCCGCCATCGTCAGGATTGACTGGTGCTCCCACGGTTGTTGCCGTGCCCGCGAAGAGCGCTCCGCAGGAGGTGAAGCCGGCGACTCCGGCAGCTGCAAGCGTCCCTCCGGCGGCGACGCGTATCCAGCCAGTTCCTCCGCCGGTTGTTGAAGCGCCGCCCACGCCAGCAGTGCCGGTCGAACCGCCGATGGTTGCGAGTTCGACGCCTGCGGCAGTGAGTTCTCCGACCGCAGAACCGATAGTCGCTTCTGCAGTACCGGTAGCACCCGCTCCGCCTGCCAAGCGCGTGATTATGCCGCAGACGGGACCGCGGCCGATTTATACGGCGCCCGCAGGTGCAGCCCAGACCCTGGGCGGCATGCAGCGCGGCAAACCGATCTTCGAACGTCCTCGTCCACAAGGATCAAGTGGACCCGGCGGAGCGCCGTATGGCTCTCGGCCGGCTTCAGGTCCTGGAATCGGTCCGGGCGGTGTTCGCCGTCCCATGCATCCGACACGCCAGCATCCCACGGGCGCGCCTGGTTCGCGTCCGGGAATGCCGGGGCGGCCTGGTTTCGGGGCTCCGCGTCCAGGAGTTGGCGCAGCGCCTGGCATGGCGCCTCCAGCGGGTGCTCCAGATCGCCCATCGCGCGGACACGCCCAGCGGCGTGGTGGCAACAATCGCTACGAAAAGTCGAAGGAAGGTCCAATGAAGGGAATGGTTGCGCCGCGTTTGGGCGCAGCACAGATTCCCACGGGACCGGTACCGATCACGCGCAACATCACCGTGACAGATGGCGTCAGCGTAAAAGACCTGGCAGAGAAATTGGATTTGCGGGCCAAGGATCTGATCGCGACGTTGCTGCAGCGTGGCGTGTTTGTGACGGTGAACCAATCGCTCGATACAGAGCTGATTAAGGAAGTCTCACGGCAATTCGGCGCGGAAGCCCAGGTCATCAGCTTTGAAGATGAGATGGCGAACGAGGCTCTGGAAAACCTGCTGACGCAGGAGACCACGAACGAGCTGGAAGTGACGCGTCCTCCGGTGGTGACCATTATGGGTCACGTCGATCACGGAAAGACATCGCTACTGGATGCGATTCGCGAGACCGAAGTGGCGGCCGGCGAAGCTGGCGGAATTACGCAGCATATCGGCGCCTACAAAGTTCGCATTAGCAAGGAAGATTCACCAGCTTTTGGGCGGGAGATCGTGTTCCTCGACACGCCGGGTCACGAAGCGTTTACCCGCATGCGTGCGCGCGGCGCCAAGGTGACGGATATTGTCGTGATCGTGGTGGCGGCGGATGATGGCGTAATGCCGCAGACGCTGGAAGCGATCGATCATGCCAAGGCGGCGAATGTTCCGATCATTGTTGCGGTCAACAAAATCGATAAGCCGGATGCGCAGCCAGATCGCGTCAAGCAACAGCTTGGCGATCGTGGATTGGTGCCTGAATCGTGGGGCGGCAACACCGTGTTTGTCGATGTTTCGGCCAAGAAGCGCATCAATCTCGATCTGCTGCTGGAAATGATTTGCCTGGTCGCAGATGTGGGTACGCTGCGGGCCTCACCGGATCGTCCTGCGCTGGGAACCGTCATCGAATCCAAACTGGATCGGGGTCGTGGTGCTGTTTCAACGGTGCTGGTGCAGAACGGTACGTTGCGGCTTGGCGATACGTTCGTGGTGGGCAACACATTCGGCAAGGTACGCGCCATGTTTGACGATCGTGGCCGAGCCCTGACGGAAGCGACGCCTTCTACGCCAGTCGAAATTCTTGGACTGGAAAGTATTCCCGATGCTGGCGACGTGTTCACCGTGGTTGCGGATCGCGACAAGGCCAAGAACGTGGCGCAATACCGCAAGATGAAGGAGCGCGAATCGCAGCTGGCGAAGTCGTCACGGGTTTCACTGGAAGGTCTGGCGGAGCAGATCAAGCAGGCTGGCGTGAAAGATTTGCCGATCATCATCAAGGGCGACGTGCAGGGTTCTGTCGAAGTGCTTGCAGAATCCTTGCCGCGGCTTTCGACCGAGAAGGTGCGCGTGAAGGTGATTCACTCCGGTGTGGGTGCGATTACGGAGAGCGATATTTTGCTGGCTTCGGCGTCGGATGCGATTGTCATCGGCTTCAACGTGCGGCCGGAGCGAAAAGCTTCCGAGCTGGCAACACAAGAGGGCGTGGACATTCGACTGCATTCGATCATCTACGAACTGCAGGATGAGATGCGCAAGGCCATGCTGGGATTGCTGGAAGCGACGATCAAGGAGAATTACCTTGGTCGCGCCGAAGTGGCGAACGTGTTCAAGATTCCGAAGGTCGGCGCTGTTGCCGGCTGTCGCGTGACAGATGGCATGTTCAAGCGCGATTCGGAAGTCCGCGTGTTGCGAGACGGAGTGCAGGTCTACAAGGGGCGGCTAGCGTCACTCAAGCGCTTCAAGGATGACGTGAGCGAAGTTCGCAACGGCATGGAGTGCGGCATCAGCATTCAGAACTTCAACGACATTAAGGTCGGAGATGTGCTGGAAGCTTTCACCGCTGAGAAGATCGCTGCCGACATTGGGACGGCACTGGTCGACACTCCCGCGCCAGGCATTAACACCAGCATAATTGTTGGATGGGTCGCGGCTGCAAGATTGGTTAAGCAGCCGCTTCCACATTTTCTGTGGGTTTCTCCTCGTTCTTCACTCCCAGCATATTCAGGATTGGCGTCGTGATCATCGTTGTCACTAATGCCATGACGACCAGCATGGTGAACAATGTTGGTGTGAAAGCGCCCACGTTGTAGGCGATATTCAGCACAATCAATTCGACCAGTCCCCGCGTGTTTAGCAACGCGCCTAATGCGGCCGCATCTTTCCACGTCTGACCATTCCATCGCGCAGCCAGGGCGGCTCCTCCCATTTTCCCGAAGACGGCGGCAACTAACACAATCGCGGCCCAGAACCAGATTCTGCCTCCATTGAGCAGGTCGAGTCGTGTGCGCATGCCCGTCAGTGCAAAAAAGAGCGGAAGCAACAGCACAGAAACCAGCATATCCAGTTTCGTGCGCATTGCAGTCTGCCACCGCTCCACCCTGGGGAAACATACGCCGGCCATAAAGGCCCCAAACAACGGGTGGACGCCAATCGCTTCCGTCGCAGCGGCAGAACATAGTGTGAGGGCCACAACGACTCCCAGCATTTCGAGCGGAAGATCGGTGGTTGTGCGCATACGTTTTACCAGCCAGGCCGCGAGCGGTCGAACGACAACGATCATCAGGAACAAATAGACGGCCAAGGCTACCATGCGCAACGATAAGGAGGCAGATCCGCCATCATGACCGATCAGTGCAAGAGCAATGGCCAGAAGTGTCCACGCCACGACATCGTCCACTGCAGCGCACATGATCGCGGTGGTTCCCAGCGCGGTACCCTGCATGCGTCGTTCTTCGATGATGCGGGCGAGCACCGGGAACGCCGTGATGCTCATGGAAATACCGAGGAAAAGAACAAATGGAATGCTGCCGATACCGTGCGGCGCAAATCGAATGCGCAGTGAGTGAGCCAGAAGCGCTCCCATAGCAAAGGGAAACACAATGCTCATTCCGCTGGCCATGACGGCGGTGGCGCGTTGCTTGTAGAGCTGTCCGTAATCCAGTTCCATTCCTATGAGGAACAGAAACAAAATGAGGCCGACGGTACTGAGAATGTCGAAGGCGTTGAAGGAGGAAGGGGGGAACAATATCGCCGACCAGTGGGGAGTAAATCGGCCAAACACGGATGGCCCGATCAGGATACCGCCAATGATTTCGCCAATGACGCGAGCCTGTCCTAACTTGCGAGCCAGCCACCCACAAAAAACGGTGACCAGCAGGACCACGGTCATCTGGACCAGCAAAAGAGTCATTGAGCTTCCTCCTTCTCCTAACGAACTCGGAGACGCGATACAAGGCGTGATTTGCAGAAGCGTCAGGACAACAATGGGTGGCCGACTACAGCTGACAACGCAGACTTATCAAGTGAATTAGGGATTAGATTCTCAAATTCCCGACCGGGTTGGCAATGCCTGGAAGCATTCGGAAACAGGCCTCTCGAATGAGAGATTTGCGCACTGAGAATATCGCACTGGACGGGTCCTTTGCATCTTTTCCCGTAATTCCTGGGGCGGAAAAAACAAATGGCTGTGGCGTGTGTCCTCCACCTGGAGCGCCGTTTCGGGTGTGATGCGCGGAGTTGAATGCTGTGGCGGGTCGATGCGTTCTGCGTGCTTTGGAGTGCTAAAAAATAGGATCGAAGAATCTCAGGGTTGTTTTCTTGCATCGGAGCAGGTGTGGAGAAAGATCAAGACGTACCCAAAAGAAAAAATGCGCATCGCGGTCGCAACATTGTTCTCGTCATTCTCGCCTTCGTTCTTGGACTTCTCGTCGCTGGCCTGATAGCGGCTCAATATGCGATCCATCATGCGGGGCCCATGCTGCGGGCGCGCGTGATTCAAAACCTTTCACAACGGTTTAACAGCCAGGTGGAGCTGGGGGAATTCGACGTTTCTGTGCTGCATGGCCTGAACGTAGAAGGCAAGAATCTGAGCCTTCGCTCCAACCTTGATCCCAGCTTGCCGCCGCAAATCCAGGTAGGACAGTTCAGTTTCCACACACCGTTGCTGGATATATTCCAGTCGCCGATGCATATCGGGTTGGTCGAGGTGCATGGGTTACAGATTATGGTTCCTCCCAAGGGTCAGCGGTCAGCGATGCCACAGACGAAAAAGAGTCACCGAAAGATTTCGCTTCGGATCGACAAGATTGTGTGCGACGAAACCACGCTGACGATCATGACCGACAAGCCCAACAAGGTTCCGCTACAATTCCAGATTCACTCCCTGGTGCTGACCCGGGTCGGCAATAATAAGCCGATGCATTTTGTGGCGCAGCTGGTGAATCCCAAGCCGTTGGGGAACATTGCGACCAGCGGAAATTTTGGTCCATGGAATGCGGATGAACCCTCGGACTCCCCGGTGGACGGCAGTTATTCGTTTACCCACGCGGATTTGAGTACGACGCATGGAATCGCCGGAATGCTGTCTTCTCAAGGGAAGTATTCCGGGCAGCTGGACACAATCAATGTCGATGGAACCACGGATACCCCGGACTTCAGCGTGGATGTGAGCGGGCACAAGGTGGACTTGAAGACGCAGTTTCATGCCATCGTGAATGGGACGAACGGCAATACTTATTTGCAACCGGTGAAGGCACATTTTCTGCACACGGATGTCACCGCTTCCGGCGAGGTGGTGCGAGCGCAGGGCCAGCCGGGTCATGACATTCGTCTCGATGTGACCATCACCAAGGGGCGGATTGAGGACCTTCTACAGATAGGCGTGAAGACTGATCCTCCAGTGATGACAGGGAACGTTCAGCTCAAGACGAAGTTCTATCTTCCTCCGGGAACGCAACCGGTCAATCAGAAACTGCAATTGAAAGGAACCTTCGCGGTGGAGAATATTTCATTCACGAATGACAAGATCCAAAAGAAGATGGATCAGTTGAGCCTGCGAAGCCGCGGCAAGGCGGCTGAAGCGAAGGACATGGACAATGAGACCGGAGTGCAATTGCCGGGGCAAGAAGATGTGCAAGCGAACATGAACGGGGATTTTGACCTGGCAAATGGAAAGCTAAGGTTGCCGCGGCTTGTCTGCACCGTGCCAGGCGCAGAAATACGGCTGGCTGGAGTGTACACACTGGATGGCAGGGAGTTCGACTTTACGGGGCGCGCGCGATTGCAGGCTTCGGTTTCGAGTGTTGTCGGCGGTTGGAAAGGGAAGTTGCTGACCCCGTTCGACCCGTTTTTTGCAAAAAAGGGCGCGGGTACCGACGTCCCCATCAAAATCACTGGCACGAATGGCAGTCCACACTTCGGGTTGAATTATTAGCGCGACAGTTCGCGATGCAGCGCTGCCAGCACTTCTTCCGGCTCCGGGCGGACTCGGAAATCTGCATGTGCCTGCGCGAACACAATGCTTCCATCCGAACGAAGAAGATACGTGGCTGGCAGCAACAGGCGCCACGAAGGATCGTCGTTGATAAATGGAATGTTCACCAGGATGCTGCGGTAATGCTTCTGGTGATAGGCAGGAACGGAGTAGGCGATGCGGAATTTCTCCGCGACCACCAGACCGGGATCGCTCAACACAGGAAATGGGAACGGATGCTGCTGCAACAACAGATCATTTTGATGCAGGGTCTGTGGGGAGATGGCTACAAGCAGCGCGCCGCGCTTGCGCAACTCCGTATAGAGATTGTGCCAGGCTTCTAATTCCGTCAGGCAGTATGGGCACCAGCGTCCGCGGAAAAAGTTGATGACCACCGGGCCGAGCGCCAGTAAGTCGGCGGAGTGCACCATTCGACCATTCACATCGGGGAGAGAAAATTCCGGCGCGATACTTCCGACGGGAAGAATCTGCTGCTCGATGCCGGTTGAAAATAATTCGGCGACGGCGTTTTCGCTGGGCTGCAGGCGCTCAGGCTGAACCAGACTTCTGGTCTGTTCGCTGATCTGGTCGAGTTGGTCCTGTAATTTGAGCATGCGAGTCTTTCACGAATCCGTGCGCATATCGGCGAAAGTGCCTGCTTGCTAGCGGCCGCCGCGCATGTTGGCGAGCGAGCCCATCAAGCGACGTTGCACTGCGCCGCCCTTTCCCATTGACTTGAACATTTTGCGCATTTGCACGTACTGGCGCAGCATTTGATTCACTTCCTGCACGCTGGTGCCGGAACCGCGTGCGATACGCTTGCGACGACTGCCGGAGATGAGTTCGTGATTTTTTCTCTCCGCCGCGGTCATGGAGTTGATGATCGCTTCAATGCGAGTAAATTGCGTCTCGTCGACATTGCCGGCGGCTTGTTGCATGCCTTGAAACGGCCCGACCGAAGGCAGCATCTTCATGATGCTTTGCAGCGAGCCCATTTTCTTGATCTGGCGTAGTTGCTCGCGAAAGTCTTCCAGAGAGAAACCGTCGCCGAGAAGCGCTTTCTTGGCCAGTTCTTCTGACTTTTTCCGATCGAGATGTTCTTCCGCTTTCTCGATCAGCGTCATGATGTCGCCCATTCCGAGAATGCGGCTGACGATGCGATCTGGATGGAAGGGCTCGAACGCGTCCGGTTTTTCGCCCATGCCGATGAACTTGATGGGCTGACCCGTGACATGACGAATGGAAAGAGCGGCGCCACCGCGCGCATCGCCATCCATTTTGGTCAGCACGGTACCCGTCAGCGCAAGACGATCGTGAAACTCCTTCGCCGAGCGAACAGCGTCCTGGCCGGTCATGGCGTCGGCGACAAACAGAATCTCCTGGGGATTCAGCAGCGACTTCAAGCGCTGCATCTCGCTCATCAGGCCTTCATCGATGTGCAAGCGGCCGGCGGTGTCGACAATCATTACGTCGCAACCGGAGATGATGGCTTCGCGACGAGCTTCCTTGGCCAAACGCTCGACCAGCGCAGGACCCGCGGCCTCATCTTTTAGATCACCTTCATACAGGTTGGTACCGATGGCTTTGGCGACGATCCGGAGCTGTTCGCGCGCGGCGGGACGATAGACGTCAACCGAAACCAGCAGCGGGCGATGTCCACCTTTTTTCAACCAGGCGGCCAGCTTGCCGGAAGTCGTGGTTTTACCGGACCCTTGCAGGCCGGCCATCAAAATCACGGTTGGCGGCTGCGATGCAAATTTGAATCGAGCCGTATCGGTACCCAGCATCGCGACCAGTTCATCGCGAACAATCTTGATTACTTGCTCCGTGGGAGAAAGGGCGGTGAGCACCTCCTGACCCAAAGCCTTGACGCGAATGTGCTCGATGAGCTCCTTGACGACGTTCAGGTTGACGTCGGCTTCAAGCAGCGCAATGCGAATCTCTTTGAGCGCCTCGCCGATATTTTCTTCGGTGATGGTGCCCTGGCCGCGCAGATTTTTAAAGGTGCGCTGAAGTTTTTCTGACAGGTTTTCAAACATAGGTCAAACCCTAGTGTACCAAGGGCCGAAAGGCTCCGAGGTGCTAGAAGCTGTCTCATATATGGCCTCGTGGCTTCGGCCAACGACCTGAGACCCGCTTTGATTGCGGATCTCATCCTAGACGCATCGAGAGATTTCGAGTTTATGAGACAGCTTCTATTGGCCTGATTTCGATTGGGTGGCGGGAACTGCTTGAAACTCCACATTCATCCATGTTTTCAGCGCGTCGATATTCTGTGGTCGACCCAGAAAATTCTTCACCAACTCGGCTGCGGGCTTGGTCGCACCCGGTTCAAGAACAGCGCGGCGATAGCGCATTGCTGTCGGTCCATCCAGCAGATTGTTTTTGTTGAACTGCGAAAAGAAATCCAGCGCAATCACTTTATCCAGGACATAGGTGTAGTAGTTGGAAGCGTAGCCGGTCAGGTGGGTGAAAGAGTCGTAGAAGCGATCGCCATTGACGAACGTCTCCGGCATAAATTTCGCTGAGTCCTGCCGGAGCAGAGCATCCAGATTGACCTGGGCCGGCGGACGGTCATGCAACTGCAAAGCATAAGTGGAAGCAAAGAGCTGGAACTGTACCCAGCTGCCGCGACCATAGGCGTCGGCGGCATTCATGCGGTCCACCAATCCAGTGGGGATGGTCTCACCTGTCTTATAGTTTTTGGCAAAGGATGCCAGGATGGCGTGATCGTGGAACATCTCCTCCAGCATTTGCGAGGGCGCCTCGATAAAATCTCCTTCGACGTTGAACCCGCCCGCGCCGGCCCATTGGTTTTGTCCGCCGAGCACATGATGCATCAGGTGGCCAAACTCATGAAAGAAGATGACGACGTCGCTGTACTGCATCAGGCCGGGATCGCCAGGAGTTCCTCCGGGAAAGTTGCAGATTAAAGCGCCCTCGGGCAGCTGGCGTCCGGCGATGCCGGGAACCAGAGGCGCACTGGAGAACCATTTGTCCTTGCCGGTGCGCGGGTGCATGTCGAGGTAAATGCGGCCCAGCCGCTTGCCTTTGTTTGGCTCGGCATTGTCGTACACATCAAAGGTTGAGACGGACGGATCCCACACCTTCGCATCCGGGACCGCTTTGAATTCGACGTGGAAGAGACGCGCGGCGGTTTTCAAGATACCGGCCTGCACTTCGTTGTAGGGAAAGTAGGGCCGGACTGATTGCGCATCGAAGTCATACTTCGTGCGACGGTACTGCTCCGTCCAATAACTTCCATCCGCCACGGAGATGTTGGTGAGACCGGGTTGCCGTTGCCTGGCGAAGGCGAGCAGCCGGGCATACTCCCGCGCGGCTGGTTCGCGCGACGCGGCATCTACCTGATCCAGAAGCGCCTGGACGTTCTTCGCCGAACCCATCATCTGGTCGGCAGTGGCCAGGTCCGCGTACGTGGCGTACCCCAGGGTGGTCGCGAGCTGCTGTCGCGCACTCAGCATGTCCATCAGGACCGCATCGTTTTTGGGGTAGGCGCGCTGACTGTAGGCGAGATACATTCGCAGACGCAGGTCAGGGTTGCTGGCAAAGCTGCGCACCGGGAAACTGTCGGGAGGATCGGTGGTCAGAGTATAGATTCCATGTGCGTCCGGCTTATGCCGAGCAATATAGTCGGCGGGCATGCCATCGAGTTGCTCCCTGGTCGCGGTCACTTTTCGAACATCGTCGTCTACATTGCGATTGAAGGTGAGGGTAAGTGCGGTAATTTTGTCCTGCAGCTGACGAACCTTTTTGCGAGTCGCTTCATCCTTGTCCACGCCGGACAGGCGGTATTCCAGCAGCGTGCGCTCAAGATAATGTTTGGTTGCGGGGTCATTGGTCGGTGGGGCCAGGGCAGCCAGCGCGCGATAGACATTCTGGTTCAGGCTCAAGTTGGTGTCGGCGGAGGAGACTTTGGACGACATGGCCTGAGCCTTGTCTCGGAGAGGCGCCTCATCGCCCACGGCGAACATAAAGTAGGACTCGTAGCCGGCGATGGCCAGCTCACTCACGGCATCGTCATACGGACGCAGAGTATTTGCAATTGTCCTGGGGCCGCTGACAGCGACAAGTTTGTCGACGTCGGCCTGTGCGGCCGCCAGACGCTGATTGACCCATATCTCAAACGTCGCCGGGTCGCCGCCCGCGGCCCATGCGTGCAGTGGATCTAAAGTTTTGGGAGTGGGCTGTTGTGCGCGAAGAGGAAACCCCATTGTCAGGATGACGAAGACAGCGAACAGGAAAATGCCGACGGTACGTGCGCGACGCGGTGACGAAGGCTCGAATATCACGGATGGGCTCCTAAACAGGGCACAGGAAGTTCGTTGCGTTTCAGGGGGGCAGTGTATAACACCACGTTCCGCGGTGGCTGCGAGTGAGCCGACGCGATTTTCCCGACGCGGTGAACGAGAATTTCTACATCTGAGAGGAAGGGAATTCTGGTTGTATGGCTATGACGGGGACGTGGGCGCGGTGAACAACGGCGAGAAGGAAGTGAATATTCAAGCGTGCTATGGACGCAGGCAGTTTAGGAGATGGCTTTCAATCTGGGCTTGTCTTGCTGGTCTACGCGGGCGCTGTTTAGCTTTGTCGCATCGATATGCAGGTGCTCAAAAATCAATTGCACCAGTTTCTGCGGATGAATTGGTTTTAGCAGGACTTCAAAATCGCACCACGCTTTGCCGGCTTTCGCCAACAGGCCCGCGGTCGCAGCCTGTCCGGAGAACAACAAAATGGTGCAATCAGGAATGTCTTTCTTGATGGCGATGGCAACGTCGATGCCGCTCATCCCTGGCATGACAACGTCAGCAAGCAGCAGGTCGGGAGGAATGACGCGCGCGATCTCAAGGGCATCAAAGCCGTTATAGGCGGTCATTGCCGCAATGCCATGTTGCGCGAGGATCGTGGTGAGTGTGTCGGCGATGACGACTTCGTCATCGACGACTAGGACAACAGGATTTCGGGGACCATTTTGCGGAGCACAGCCCTTCGCAAATACATCGGCGAGTGGAACTGTAGCGAAATTATCAGATTGACTCACCTGTTCCCCCGGGGGAGACAACCATAGCAGGATTCGGTCCAGTTTTCCACAAGCGATTGCAAATGGCGGATTTAGCTGCCGCTTAATTTTCTCGCTTTTCAGCATTTTGTTTGTGTTAATTTATCGCTAAGCGAGCGTTATGTTAGTGCGACGTTAATGCATCGGGCCGACTTGCAAGGACATGATGATCGAGGAGATCTCTTCGATGAAATTTGAAACTGTACCGCAGGAGAAGGTACCTAAGGGCCGTGACGGAAAACATAAGGAAATCGTCGAAGTCCTGCTGCGCGACCTGGGCCAGCTTCGCGAAAATTCGGCCTTGAAAATTCCTCTTTCGGCCCTGCCAGACACGAAGGAGAATGTTCGTGCAGCGTTGACCCGCGCCACCCGGCAGAGGGGGATCGACATTGCGACCTCCAGCGACAACGAATTTTTGTATATCTGGAAGAGCAGTCAACTGGTCGAGCGGTGAAGGATCTGAGTTCGCGGTGCGAATCAGGCGTGGAGACGCGGGGAGACTTCGTCCGAGGCGATTTCGCCGTCGCGGATATGGACGATTCGATGGGCGTAGCTGGCGATATCCGGCTCGTGTGTCACGACGATAATGGTGTTTCCCTTGGCGTGGAGCTCGTCCATTAACGCCATGATTTCAGCGCCGGTCTTGGAGTCGAGGTTGCCAGTCGGTTCGTCCGCAAGAATGATGGAAGGATTATTGATCAGCGCTCTCGCGATGGCGACGCGCTGGCGCTGACCGCCCGATAGCTCATTCGGCTTGTGATACATGCGTTCGCCTAGATTCACGGCCGTCAGGGCAGCCTTCGCACGCTCGATGCGCTCTTCCGCGGGGGTACCGTTATAGATCAGCGGCAGTTCCACATTGTGCAGGGCGGTGGCGCGAGCCAGAAGATTGAAGGTCTGAAAGACAAAGCCAATTTCCTTATTGCGGATGCGCGCCAGCTCATCGTCATTCAGTTCGCTGACTTCATGCCCATTCAGCCAATAACTTCCTTGCGTGGGTGTATCCAGGCAGCCGATCAGGTTCATCAGGGTGGACTTGCCGGAGCCGGAAGGTCCCATGATGGCTACGTACTCATTATGTCGAATGCGCAGATTGACGCCGCGCAGCGCATGTACCTGCTCGGCGCCCATGTTGTAGGTCTTCCAGAGATTGTCGACAACAATTACTTCATCCGGCTCTGGCTTCGCCGCCACGGTCCGGATCGCCGGACTTGTTGCGGCCGACTCAGTTGAAGTCTCGAATGTCATGCACAATCTCCAGGTAAACCAGCACAGGCGCTGCCATCATGCGTACTGTTCTCGAAGAGTACCAGTTTCGTCCGCCGCAGCCTAGGTCGGGCTATTTGCCGGGGCAGGAGTCGTATCGCGTTTTACGGTTGCGTCGTCTTTCAGGGTACGAAGAACGCGATATGGGCCAGTGATGATTTCATCTCCTGGTTTCACGCCGCTGGTCACCTCAATATCCGATGCTCCTGTGATGCCTGTCTGCACAGGGACGAAGATCGCGCGCAACTTTCGTCCTTCTTTCCTCATAACAAATACTCCCTGTACCGGCTGTGGCTTTGGACCGGTAGACAGGCTGGCATTTAGTTTCTTGACACCCTTTTTCTTGCCGGAATCGGGAACCTCCATCACCAAAGCCTGCAGCGGAATCGCAATCACGTCATCTTTATGCGCTGTCGTGATTTTTGCGGTCGCCGAAAGGCCAGGCCGCAATTCGGAGGTGGGAGTGTCCAGGGTGACCACAACCTTAAAGTCCTTTGCTTCTTCTGTGCCGGTTGTGCTTTGACTGGTGGAAACGCCGGTGGATCGCAGCAACGCCTGATCGCCTACCTCAGTGACATGGCCCTTGAAAACCTTGCCCGGAATTGCATCGACTGTAACATCTGCCGGCTGACCGAGCTGAACCCCGGTGATATCAGTCTCATCCACCTTGACCTCGGCGGTCACGACCGACATGTTGGCGAGCGTCATCAGGGTGCTGCCGACGGCGTTCTGGATGCCTTCCACCACTGTCTCGCCTTCGTGCACAGGCAGATTGGTCACGATGCCATCGAAGGGCGCGATGCTGATCGACAGATTGTAAGCATTCACATTGCCCAACAGTGTTTGTTGCGCGCTGGTCAGCTTGGCGCGGGCCGAGGCCGTAGTGGCGTTGGCTTGCGTCAATGAAGCCTGGTCTTGCGCCAGCGTGGCTACATCGATGTCATAGGCTGCCTTCTTGGCATCAAAGTCCTGCTTTGAAATCAAGGCATCTTTATACAATTCCTGCGCACGCTTGTAATCCAGGACTTTCTGCTCCAGATCTGCCTTGGCGTGATCGACATTCGCCTTGGCCGCTTCCTGAGCGGCGACGTCGGCGGTGATGTCACGTTGCGCTCCGTTGATGGCCGCCTTCTGGGCTCCTACTGCGGATTCCAGCCCGACATTCTCAATGACCGCCAGGACTTCGCCTTTTTTGACCTTGTCGCCCTCTTTGACGTAGAGGTGAGTAATTGGGCCGAAAGCAGTGGCCCCGATATTGACATAGTTCTGCGGTAGCGGTTTGATTTCTCCTGTGCCGCTGACGATGCTGGAAAGATTCTCTCGGGTCACCTTGGCCGTCAGCACTTTCTGCGCGTCGGCGTCGCTGCGATAGACGGTAAGAGCCACCAGCGCAGCACAGCCGATCACGACCACGACCACAATGGCAATCATTTTTTTATTGATCTTCATTCGGCAATCTCTTCCATCATTGGTGGGATCGCGCAGGTGTTCACTGGCATCTTCCGACGCGTCCTTTTTCTATATGTACGATGGTGCGCTGATAAAGTTCCATTCTACGATTTCGGCCTGGAGTTGCGGTCCAGGACGGAGCTTTTTTGGAGAATTGCCGTGCAAACTTAACTAGCGGAATTCATGTTGTCGAACCGTGCAATCAGTTACCCTCTGCCGCTTGAAAGAGTCATATCAAAACCATACAATCAGAATACAGAAATTGAGGTCCAGACATGTCCCGGATACGCTTTATTATCGCCCTTGCAGTCCTGGTTGTTTTCTGGGGATATCCGGCCAGCGAAGTACGTGCTCAAGCGGCCCAAACGCAAGATACCTCCCTGAATACTTCCGACACGGCCACCCAGCAGCCCAATCCATTGAAGAGAAAGCTGAGCGATAAGGAAATTCGCGAGCAGCAGAAGGAACTGCGACAGGAGTTAAAGGGCCCATATAAGAAGTGGCTGGACCAGGACGTTCGCTGGATCATTACCGACCAGGAACGCAACGCGTTTCTATCCCTTTCTAACGATGAAGAGCGGGATGCATTTATTGAGCAGTTCTGGCGTCGCCGCAATCCCGATCCCGAATCCCCGGATAACAGCTATCGCGAGGAGATTTATCGGCGCATCGCCTATGCCAACGAGCACTTCGCAGCCGGGAAGCCGGGATGGATGACTGATCGCGGCCATATGTATATTGCCTGGGGACCTCCGGACAGCATTGACTCGCATCCTGCCGGCGGACCCTACAATCGCCCAATGTCTGAAGGCGGCGGACAGACGGAAACCTATCCATTTGAGGTATGGAACTATCGCCATCTGGATGGAGTGGGCGAAAACATCGACATTGAGTTCGTCGACCCCTGCATGTGCGGCGATTACCACATGACCATCAATCGCGCCGAGAAAGACGCGCTGCTGCATGTTCCTGGAGGCGGTCCGACGCTGGATGAAGAGATGGGCCGTTCCACGAAAAAAGATCGCTTTAATGGCGGCCTGGAACAACTCGGCAAGGGACCCATGTCTTCAATGGAAGGTTCAAAGGAATTTGATCGGCTGGAGCAGTACGCCAAGCTGGAAGCGGCACCGACGATTAAGTTCAAAGACCTTGATGAATTCATGACCAGCCACAAGGTGCTGACTGGACCGTTCTTCCCGTTCGATGTGCGGACGGATTTTGTTCGCGTCACCGACGACACCGTGCTGGTGCCGATCACGCTACAGATTCGCAATCGCGATATTACGTACAAGACCACGGATGGAGTTGCCAAGGGTGTGGTGAACGTACTCGGGCGCGTTTCGACCATCACTGGCCGAATCGCACAGACCTTTGAAGAGACGGTGGAAGTGGACGAACCGTCGGAACTGCTGGCGAAGACTCTTGATAGCAAGTCAGTCTACTGGAAGGCTTTGCCGCTGCGTCCGGGAAGGTATCGCCTGGATATCGTGATTAAGGACGTAAACAATCCGGATCACATTGGTACCTATGCTCGTTCTTTTGTGGTTCCGGAATATGACGACGACAAGCTTGCCGCATCTTCGCTGATTTTGGCGGACAAAATGCAACAGGTCCCCGCCAAGGACATCGGAACCGGCCAGTTCGTGATCGGAAACACCTTTATTCGTCCACGCGTGAGTGCGACTTCGGCTCAGCCGGTAAGCTTCAACCGCGACCAGAGCCTGGACTTCTGGATGCAGGTGTACAATTTGAAAATTAATCCGAAGACCAAGCAAAATGAGGCTACGGTTCATTACCAGGTGATCAACCTTGGCACTCATAAAACTTTGTTTGAAACCACGGAGTCGGCTAACAAGCTGAATCCCAACTCCGACCAGGTGACGCTGGAGAAATCCATGCCCCTGGCTAGTCTGCAACCAGGAAACTACGAAATCACCATAAGTGTGAATGATGGAGTATCGAAACAGCAACTGGCGCAATCCGCACCCTTTGAGGTCACGCAATAGAATGGTCTGCGTCTAAGACACAGGCATATTGATCTCGTGCGCTGGAAGGTACGTTCCCCCCAACGACCTTGCGGCGGCAGAGAGGGTAACCTCGAGTGAGTAGCTGAACGATCGGTGATTCGATCCGCGTCTCAATTCGTAGTGGCAGTCATGTTGTCGTTAGCCGTTCCCGCGCTTGCCGCGGCTCCGGCTAGCGTTAGCGGCGTTGTCCAGGATTCCAACCATGCCCCGTTGATGGGGGTTGTGGTCGAACTGTTTAGTTCGGTCGAATCCTTTCCCCTGCTGACCGCGTTCACCGACATTCATGGACATTATCAGTTTTCCGACCTGGCTCCGGGCCGGTACAGCATTCGCGTGTTGCAGGCATATTCTTTGCCTGCGCATCGGAAAAATATCCGGGTAGACACCGGCAGCCATGCGATCGTCAATCTGAGTTTGATGTCGTTGATGGATGTCTCGCAGTGGTTTCCTGCGGTCCCGCGCAGCGCGGATGAGTCACCTGACGATTGGAAGTGGTTGCTGCGCTCCGGGGTAAATCGCCCGATCCTGCGCTGGGTCGACCAGTCGAATGCGGACCGAGCCAATGAGCAGCCTGCTGCGGATTCGCGCAGCATGCAGCGCTCGAACGCCGAGCAAGCCGACAGCGATGACACTGCCGATTATCCGGATGCAGCCCATCCGATTCGTGGTCGCGCCGCGCTGACCGCGGGCTCTTCGCAGTTTGGCGAAGGCGGATTCCGTCAGGAGGCATTCTTCCGAATGCGCGAAGGCAATTCCGGCGACGCCGTGGTGCACGTGCAATCCTCGACGAGCGGAGCGGGATTTGTGGCTGCCGGAATGGAAAGAAATCCGCTGCCCGGAGATACCACGCGGGCGGTCGCATCCTTCCGCACGCTGCCCGTCGATTTTGGCACTGGTCTGGGTCGGCTGCAGATTTTCCAGGTGCGCGGCGGCGAGCAACTGGCGCTGAGCGATGCAGTTGTGGCGCAATTTGGGGCTGAAACTGAAGCTGTGCAAGCTGGAAATAATGCGACCGCGGCGTTGCCGTTCATGGCGGTTCACCTGCAACAAGCCGGCAACGATGTCACCTACAGCCTGGCGACCGCAACGGATTTGCAGGGATTGACCGACCTGGCTTCCTCCGGCGCAGTGCCGGCCATGGCGATGCAGGATGGCAGCATCCGACTGACTCATTCGCTGCACCAGGAAGTTTCCATTCAGCGGAAAATGGCCGGCCTCCAATTAGAGGCGGCCTATTTTTATGACCATTTTGTCGATCCCATTTTGAATGGCTATGGCGACGCCAGTGCGGCGGAATTTTCTTCGGGAGATGTTTTGCTGGATCCCGTCACAGGAGCGTTTCGTTCTGTGGGTCCCAACTATTCCGGCGGCGGATTCCGCGTCTTTGCAGCACGACAGGTGAAAGGGAATCTTTGGACGGCCGTCGAATATGCGGAAGGACCAGCGATTCAATTGCCGACCACAAGCATTGCCGGACAAAACTCGTTTGCGGATGCATTGTCAGATGTTGCGCCGACTCGCACCCAATCTGTGCTGGTGAGCTTGCGCGGGCGGGTCCGCGGTGCGTCAGGCGCCACGTGGAATGCAGGTTATCGCTGGCAGCCGGAGCAAACGATCACTGCCGTCGATCCATTCAACGCTGGAATGAATGCGCCCTATCTGAGCGTGATGCTGCGACAGCCGCTGGGCACGGGAAATTCTTCACCCGATCGGCTGGAGTTGGAATTTGTGATGCAGAATATTCTGGCGCAAGGGTATCGTCCGATTTATATCGTCGACGGGCAGACGTTGTTTTTTGCGCAAGCGCCGCGATTGGTGACGGGCGGCCTGGCATTTTCTTTCTAGAGCCGCAGGCAGGGCCGCAAAAAGCAAAGCGCGATTGTGATATTCTTGCGTTGATCGCATTGCGATTTGGCCTTGCAGGCTCGATCGCCGCCGCACGATCATCCCTCCAGGACGCGTAGCTCAACTGGCAGAGCATTCGACTCTTAATCGACAGGTTGAAGGTTCGATTCCTTCCGCGTCCACCAAATTTATTCCCCTCCTAGAATTAATTCGGCAGCGATTATTGCTCCGTTCCCAGGCCGGCGGTGATCATGGGAAGACCCGTCGCGGGCCAGTGGCCGACTTGCGCGTCGACGTTGGTTGCGAGGGCGCTGTCCGCATTTGTGACCGGCGCGACATCGACATTCCATCCGTCCAAAACTACCAGCGGGGTATCGCCCTTGAGATCGGCTTGAGATGCGTCGATGGTCACGGTGCGGCTCTCGCCGGGCGCGAGGGAGATGTAGTTGTCGGAGTAGAACACCGGCAGCACTCTCTCGCCTGAACTTTTCCTTCGCAATTGCAGATGCGCCATCAGCGCCATCGTTTCGCCCGGATTGGTGAGTGTAACGTCGAGGAGCAGGCGGCCGTTTGCATCATGGCGGGCGACCGTGCCTGTCAGGTGCATCACTGGCAACTGATTGAGCGGCGTTAAATCCTCGCCGTTCGCTGGATTCGGCTTCCAGTAGAGATTTCGCGACAGCACTGTACCGGTGGCGTCTTTCAGTTGCAGCCGGACGAAATACACCGCCGAAAGATCTTTGGGAAACGGAATCGCGCCTAGATCGATCGCCGTATCGGCCGGTCCACTCACAGGATAATCACGCTCGAGCGCGGACTTTCCGTCCAGGTTCAGGATCGACAAATGCGCCGTGGCTCCAGAAATGGCGTGCGGCTGGTTGTTGATGACCCGCAGCGTATTGTTCGCTTCATTCATCTGGATGTGCACCATCTCCGACGCCGATTCCACCGCGAATAAGGAGGAGTTCGGCTCGAGGTCGTAGTCGTAGAGTTGCCACACAAAACTCGGATGCGCCGGATTGCTCATCCAGGTGATGACGCCAGTGTCGGGATGAAACAGCAAGGCGTTGCGCCCTTCATACATGGCGCGGAAGGCCTCGTAGTTCATCATTTGCGCTTTGCGCACGAAGTCGGCAAGGTTCGCCACGCGACCATACCGGCCTGCCAGCACGTATGGATAGGTGTCGCCGTGCTGCGCTCCCTTGGCCAGGTCATGCTGCGCCCAGTCGTCGTTGATGGTCTCCCAATCCTTCTGCGGCATCATGGCGTGAATCGACTCAAGCGTGGGGACCGACACACTGCCGGTTTCTGTTTTGAAAGGCGCGTCGTAGACGTAAAATGCAGAGGGTTCGCGCCAGTAGTAGGGTCCATGCGACTCCACTCCGCGGCCTGCGGTGGAACTCGGTTGGTATAAACGCGCGGGATCCAACTCTGGAATCATTTTGTCGAGGACGCTTGCAATCTCTGGCGGTGGGTAGCCTTCATTCCGCGCGCACCACAGCGCGATCGAAGGATGATTGCGAACTCGCAAAACTTTATCCTTCACGTTCGCTAGATAGACTTGCAGGTCGTCCGGATTCGGGCCGTCACTAGGATTGGGCTGGAAGAATTCATCCCAGATGAGAATCCCATACTTATCGCACAGTTCGTAAAAGTCTTCGGCGGTGCTTTGGCCGACCCAGTTGCGGATCATGTTCATATGCGCTAGCTCGTGTAGATGGATCTCCGCGTCCAGTCGCGCGCGCGGGATTCGCTTCATGGCTTCATCCAAGCCCCAGTCGCCGCCGCGAATGAATACGGGAACGCCATTCACGGAGATGGTCAGGTTGTCCGATCCGGGCATCTCATAGGTGATCTTGCGGATGCCGAAGGCCGTATCCTTCGCATCGGAATCTTTTCCGCCCTGCACAAACTGCAGATGCAATGTATAGAGATTTTGCGGGCCATAGCCATTCGGCCACCACAGCTTTGGATTGGTCACGTGCAGCGCTGCGGTTGTATTGGGGCCGAACGTGACGACTTGCGAACTGTGCGGCGG
This sequence comes from uncultured Acidobacteriota bacterium, assembly GCA_963821145.1. Lineage (GTDB taxonomy): Bacteria > Acidobacteriota > Terriglobia > Terriglobales > Acidobacteriaceae > JAKAAZ01. Next base: position 240,420 of record CAWGCV010000005.1, on the reverse strand, counting down.
CAGCGTGATCTTTTGGGAAAACTTCACATCGGCGAAGCTGCCTTCGAGCAGGCCCTTCTGCTGCTTCTCGGAGGTATTTTCGACGGTCGTCTTCACGGTCACGTCGGCGGTGTCGGTGCGCGGCAGGGGCAGATCGGTCGTGATGTATGGATTCTCGATCAGCACCGGTCCAGATGCGGAGAGCCATACCTTCTGCCACAGGCCGGTATCGCGGTCGGCGACGGAGGGCAGCCAGTCCCATCCAATGGTGGACAAAAATGTGGGGCCGTCGATTGCCGTAATGCCGCCGTTCAGGCCTACACCATTGGCAATCGTATGTTGATGGGGAACTCCGGGATGCGGTTGCGGAAAAACCTGCACCGCCAGAGTGGCTGTCTCGCCGGCCTTTACCAGCTTTGTAATGTCGAATTGCCCACGAATGAAAGCGCCTTGGATGGTGCCCACATGGGTTCCATTCACCCACACCTCGGATCGAAAATTCGCCCCGTCGAAGTGGAGTGCCACTTGGCGGTGCGCGTATTTCTTCGGGACGGAAAACGTCGTGCGATACCAGTAGGAGGTCTTATTCAGGCTTTCCGGAATCGGGCGGCTATTCTCGCCGTAGAGTGGCTCCGGATAGATACCATCGTTCACCATGCTGGTCAGAACTGTGCCTGGTACCGTTGCCGCTAGCCAGCCTGTTGGTTGGAACGTGTCGGAGGAGATCGCGGCGCCTGCATCGGAGACTTTGGCGGCGTCCTGCAATTGCCATCCAGAACTCAATTCGACAGGCGCAGGAAGGGCCTTCTGCGCATGCATTGGAACGCTGCTGAAGACGGGGAAGACCAACGCGACAATGAACCAGGCGGATATGTTCCTACGTGTGAGCATGATTCCTCTCTGCTTCTTTCAACGAATCTTCTGGATGAGATCAGGTGGGAAGGTCGCTCGTTGTGGATAGAATGCAACGGCGAACGGCCTCGATTCTGCCATAGGAAACACTATATTCGTGGCGTCGCAGGACGCACAACGCGAACCCACGCCGACCTACGCCATTCACTAAGCGGCGACAGAAACGTCGTCGACTTGCGGATCAGGCGCTGGTTTGCGTGGATGCGTCAGGAAATAGACAAGCATGGACAAGCTGGCAACCGAGCCGACGACAACGTCAATGCCGGGCATGCCGCGAATGCCCCAATGTGCGTATCCCAGGCCATCGATCAACACCATACTGGCGACAGGAATATTACCGAGCGCGTTGATGATGGAGTAGCGAGTGCTGCCGCTCTTGCCGGATTTGCCGAGAAACTCAAGCACCACGGATGTGAAGCCGGCGTAGCTTGCGCCCACGGTGAAGAGGAACAATGTCGAGCCGATCAAGTAGGTGGATGGCCGCAGCGGTCCGAGCCAGACGATGGCCAGCATCGCCTCGTTGATCAGGCCGACCGTGAGATAGGCGACCGGTGCTCGCACCCGCGTGGGGATTAGTGGATAGGTGATGGCGCCCGCGGCCATCAGCAGCGAGCCGGCGACACCGTTGATCCACGCGACCTGGTGTCCGCTGACGTGATAATCCCTTGCGAGGCCCGGCAGCAATTGAATCATGGCGCCGCTGCCCATGGGAAACATGCAGGTCAGCGCATAAGGGATCGCTTCCCAGCGAAGGAATGTGGCTTTGCCTTCCTGCCCGATGCGGAGGAAGGTCTCCTTGAGAGTGCGTTCGCTGACGACGTCTTGTTCCGGCGCTGCCAGCGCTGCCAGCGATGGGAGCGCAATCATGGCTGCGGCAATCCAGCCAAGGGTTCCCATGTGCATTCGTTCCGACAGGAATGTCAGCACGAATAAAGCCACCGCGCCAAATCCAAGCGACCCGCTTTGGTAGAAACTGCTGGCGCGACGCCGGCCGGCTTCGCTGTGCAATGCGCCCATCATTCCGCCACACGCGGCAATCACTAACTGGCCGATGCACGCGCTTAGAAAAATCAGGGCGACGGCGCTGTTGCTGGCTAACAGCGGCCTCTGAAACGCGAACAGCATGCAGATCGCGGCGGTGGTCGACGCAATCATCAGCCAGGACCGGCGGCGAATCCAGAAGTCTGTAAGAGGACTCCACAGAAAGTAAATGATCTGCGGCAAATTCAGCAGGGCGATAATCTCGGCGCCGCGAGCCATGTCGACGCCCTGGCTGCGGAACAGGTACGAAAGACCGCCTCCACCAATGATGCCGTTGGAGAGCACCGCCATGGGAGCGACCAGCAACCCGAACAACCACGGTCGTTCCAGCAACGCACGGGGGTGCGGCGCGGTGGGGTCGTTCAGATCTTTTGTGGGCATGGCAACAGCAGGGTATCACGGCATATTCGGCAATTTGTTTCGGACAGCCGAGCCGCGCACTGGAGTTCGCTGGTGCTTCGTTACCTGACGGGGCCGCGGCAAATCATGGTGGCCACATAGGCTGCGCCGAAGCCATTGTCGATGTTGACGACGGTGACGTTCGGGGAGCAGGAGTTCAGCATCCCCAGGAGTGCTGCCAATCCGTGAAAGGAAGCGCCGTAGCCAATGCTGGTGGGCACTGCGATCACTGGAACGCTGACGAGTCCACCAAGCACGCTTGGCAGAGCGCCTTCCATCCCGGCGCAGACAATCACCACGCGAGCTTGCTGCAAGGCGTCGCGATGAGCCAGCAATCGATGCAGGCCGGCGACGCCGACATCGTAAAAGCGGTCGACTTCGCCGCCGAAGGTATCAATGGTGACAGCGGCTTCTTCCGCCACGGGAATATCGCTGGTACCGGCACAAACAACGGCAATGCGCGGTTGATTCGGGTCGGCAATTTTTTCCTTTTGACGCAGAGTGATGGCGCGCGGAACTGGAAAATATTTTGCGGTGGGAACTCGCTGGCGCACGGCATCGAAGGTAGAAGCGTCTGCGCGAGTAGCCAGAACTTCAACACCGCTGGCTGCCATGCGCTCGAATATTTCGGCTACTTGTTCCGGCGTCTTACCGGAGGCAAGGATCACTTCCGGCAGGCCGGTGCGGAGAGAACGGTGATGGTCGACCTTGGCAAAGCCGATGTCTTCAAATGGAAGGCGCGCGAGCTTCGCCGACGCGTCTTGCGGAGACACGGACCCTTTCTTAACCTCTTCGAGCAGGCGCAGCAGCGTTTCTTGATCCATGGTCGTTCGCTCTTTCTGAATTATTCGCGCGGCGTAGTTTGGTAGATCGCGAGCGCGGCCTGCATGACGAGTTTCAATGGCACCGCGTGCTGTTCCGCGCATCGGCGGCAATCTTCATATTCTGGTGCGGCATTCACTTCAACACCATTCAGCAACCCAATTTTCATTTTGATTTCGCCCCACTGGGTTTGCACATTGACAAATTTGCGATCGAGGCAGGCGCGATGTTCTTCGCGAACGCGTACTCCCAGTGTGCTGGTTTCACGAAAGAGGAGCTGCTGTAATGGCTCAACGTGTGCGCGATCGCACAAAATTGTAATCAGCGTGGCCAGCCTGTTCTTCTTCATGTGTACGGACGAGCACATCAAGTCGAGTGCTCCAGCCTGCAACGCGCGTTCTGTGAAATCGCCAAGGATTTGGGGGTTCAGATCGTCCACTGCGGTTTCCATCACAACGACGGTGTCTCCCGCAATCGAAGCGGCGGCATCGGTCTCACCAAGGCTGAGGCGAACGACATTGGGAAAGCGTTTTGGATTGCGCGAGCCGGCGCCATACCCGATCTTGTCGACGCGCATTGCGGGCGCGGGGCCGAAGGTGCAGTTCAGTGCGCGAATCAGGGCTGCACCGGTGGGCGTGACCAGCTCCATCTGGATACCGGAGGAATAGGTCGGCACTCCCTGCAATAAATCCATCGTTGCCGGGGCCGGAACTGGGAAGGTTCCATGGGCGCATTCCACGGTACCTCCGCCAACATTCAACGGCGAGCAGATCCAGGAGTCAGCAGCAAGAGCGTGTGCACCGACGGCTCCGGCTACGATGTCCACGATGGAATCAACGGCGCCGACTTCATGGAAATGAATGGTTTCGATGGGAACATTGTGAATCTTCGATTCTGATTCACCGAGCAACTCGAACGCACGGATGGCGGTCGCTTTGGCAGCGTTTGCGAGCGGGGCATGTTGAATCAGCTGGCGAATGACGCTGAGGGAGCGGCCGTGGTGATGGTGTTCGTGATGGGAATGCTGATGGGTGTGCGTGGAGCCGGCCGCGGCTTCCGCGCTGGCGCCATCGACCAACACGCGAATCTTGCTGGCGTTGATTCCGCTGCGATCCACTTTTTCGATTTCAAGAGTCGCGCCGATGTTCAATGCGGTGACTGCGTCGTGAAGCAACTTTGGATCGACGCCGGCATCGACGAGCGCACCCAGAAACATGTCGCCGCTGATTCCGGCAAAGCATTCAAGATAAGCAATTCGCATAAGGTTTCAAAGTTCCAAGGCAGCCGCAGGTGTAAACGCTTCACAGTAGATGCGGCAAATCTATTGCAGGTTGACCGAACGAATTGCCTCCACTGGAAGGATGGCGTTCATGGAGCCGGAGCGATAACCCTCGCAGTCCAGCGTGACATATTTAAAGCCCAGGGCGCGAAAGCCAGTCGTCATGCGGTCCATGGTTTCCATGTTCAGCGCGAGCGGCATTTCTTCGCGAGCAATTTCAATGCGGACCATTTCGCCGTGAAAGCGCACGCGAAATTGCCGAAATCCCATCTGATGCAACAACGATTCGCCGTCTTCGATCTGCTGCAACACTTCTCGAGTGACTGGGCGTCCGTATTCGACGCGGGAAGAAAGGCAGGCTGACGCGGGCTTGTCCCATATCCGTAGTCCAGCCTGCATAGCGAGTGTGCGAATTTCCTGCTTGGTCAATCCAGCTTCGGCCAACGGAGCCAATACGCCGTGCTCGGTTGCGGCTTGCTGGCCAGGACGGTAGTCGCCGCGATCGTCAATGTTCATGCCGTACGCGAGGTGCTGAAACTTTGATCCTCGATGCGCTTTTTCCATGACTGAAAATAGTTCATCTTTGCAATGGAAGCATCGAGTCGCGTCATTCTTCACGTATTCCGGATCGTCCAGTTCCGCGGTTGCCAGAACCTGAATCGGAATTGCATGTTCCTCCGCAAAACGCAATGCATCTGCAAAATGCGCGCGCGAAAGGCTGGCGGAGTCGGCAATAACGGCCAGCATCGCATCGCCAAGAACGCGATGGGCGGAGTACGCCAGATAGGCCGAATCGATGCCGCCGGAGTAAGCGACGAGGACGCTGCCTAATTGCCGGATGCGATCTTCGAGCTGCGATTGTTTCTGCGAAAGATCCATAGCTAGTTCAAACTCGCTTGCACTATCCAGTCTAGACGTCATTGCCACGATGAAAAAACGGCTGCACGCCGGAAGCCTGGTGTAGCAGCGCTTGTTCTTCCTGCGCATCGAGCGGCTTGTAATTTTGCGCAACGTCCATCGCCAGGCGAAAATACGCTTCGTCACCGGGAGGGATAGCCGCCGTGATGGAGTGGCCTAACGTATAACGCAGACCCAGCGCAGCCTGGTCAGGAAAATTCGCCGGCTCGTACCAGCACTTGGAATGCGGATGATCTTTCTTCTCCGCCGCCGGCCATACTGTCTTCGCCATGCTCTTGATGGCCAGCATGCCCACGCCTTTTTCCTGTGCCTTCTGGATGACCGTTGGACCGAAGTTCGCCTGCGAGACCAGCACCCAGTTGATCGGGAAGAGCACTGTGTCGAAGGGATATCTGTCCATCGCGGCGACAGCGGTTTCCACGGAATGTGCGGAGAAGCCGATGAAGCGAACTTTTCCTTCCTTGCGCGCTGCTTCGAAGGTTTCCATGGCGCCGCCCTGTCCCAGCACCTGGTCTAACTCCGTCATCTTGGTGAGCGCGTGAAATTGATAGAGATCCACGTGATCGGTCTTGAGTAATTGGAGAGATTCTTCTAGTGCGGCGCGTGAACCTGCCTTGTCGCGCTTGCTTGTCTTGCAAGCGAGGAAGCTTTTTTCGCGATAGGGTGCCAGCGCGGGACCAAGCAACTGCTGCGCGTCGCCATAACTGGGAGCTACGTCGAAATAATTGATGCCGCGATCGACAGCTTCCGCAACGATGCTTTTCGAAGCCGAGGGGGTGCTGTTCATGACGACAATGCCGCCCATGCCAATGATGGAAAGATGGACGTCTGTCTTGCCGAGACGTCGTCGAGCAATCGGGTCGGCATTTTTTACCGAGTCGGATGCGGCCCATGACGGAGAAAGACTGCCGCTGGTGGCAGCGATGGCTGCGAATGTTCCTTGCTTGATGAAATCTCGACGTTCCATGGGTTCCTCCCCGGTTAGATTCGACCCAAGCGACGGACGCGCAGAAATATGGTGCCATTGTCTCACGGTGATTTGCGAGGCCACACGCCCAGAATTTCAGCATAGTCTGTATCAGGCAGCATTTCTACCGGGGCTGGAAAGTGCCGACATGAGACATAAACTATGATGCAGGAATTTTCGCGGCGCACCGATTGGAACCTTGAAAAGACTGCGTATGCAGCGGCTTTGGAGCGATTGCGCGCGGACGGGAAGCCAATTTTCGATTTGACCGCTTCAAATCCGACGACGTGTGGATTCGAGTACGATCGCGCCGCGATTCTTGGCTGAGTTGAGCCGGCCGGAATGCCTGGAATACGAACCCGATCCACGCGGATTGCGGATTGCGCGTGCCGCTGTGGCCGAATACTATGCCGAGGCTGCGACGGCCAAAATTTCGGCTGAACAAATCTTCCTGACGACCAGTACCAGCGAGGCCTACAGCTATCTGTTTCGACTGCATTGCGATCCTGGCGCAGAAATTCTGATCGCGCAACCCAGCTATCCTTTATTTGATTTTCTGGCCGACCTGGATGATGTGCGCCTGGTGCCGTATCCGCTGTTTTACGATCACGGGTGGCACATCGACATAGCGGCTCTGAAGGAACGCATCACATCGCGGGCTCGAGCGGTCGTGGTGGTGCATCCCAACAATCCCACCGGACATTTCACGTCGCAGGCGGAACGAAAGCTGCTCGAGCGGGTTTGCGAGGAGCACGGACTGGTGCTGATTGTCGATGAAGTTTTTCTCGACTACGCGCTCGACACGAAGAATGCTGATGGGAATGCGCACGCAAGTTTTTCGAATGGGGATCACCCGGTGCTGACGTACGTGCTGAGCGGGTTGAGCAAGGTGGCGGGCCTGCCGCAGATGAAGGCTGCGTGGATCGCAGCGTTTGGCCCAGAGCTGTTGCTGGAAGCTGCAATAGCGCGGCTGGAGATGATTGCGGACACGTTCCTTTCGATGAACGCGCCGGTGCAGCATGCCATGCCGTATCTACTGGCGAATCGCGGCGGCGTGCAGCAACAGATTCGGGAGCGGGTGCGGAAAAACCTGGAGGAGTTAGATCGGCGACTTGCTGATGCGCCGTTGGTTTCGCGCTTGCAAGTTGATGGTGGATGGTATGCGGTGCTGCGAGTGCCTGCTTTGATGGGGGGAGATGAGTTGGCGATTCGCGTGATGGAGCGAGAGCGTGTTGTCGTGCATCCGGGACATTTCTACGGATTCGAAGGGGATGGATGGATTGTTCTCAGCTTGCTGCCGCCGTTGGCCGAATTCGCCGAGGGAGTGGATCGGCTGCTGCGTTCGATCGCGTAAGCGAAAGAAGCGAATGCGCGAGGGAACAACCTACGCATTAATTAGGAATGGATTTGTTTCCCGTTCCTCGCCGATGGTCGTCGCCGGCCCATGACCTGGGATGACTCGTGTTACATCCGGCAACGGCAGGAGCCGCTCTTTCAAGGAATGCAGAATTTTTCTGAGGTCGCCGCCGGGAAGGTCGGTGCGGCCAATTGAACCAGCAAAGAGCGTATCGCCAGCCAGCAGGAGTTGCGGGCTGGGCATGTAGATACAGATGCTGCCCTCGGTGTGGCCGGGCGTATGCAGCACTTGCGCGGGCTCGCCAGCAATGGTTAGCGCCAGCAGGTCGGAGGCGTCGACATCCGGGGTGGCGACTTCGGGCGCGGGGACGCCCAGCCAACCTGCCTGCATATCCATCATTTTCAAGAGAGGCAGATCGTTCTGGTTCATGTAGATGGGGGCGCCGGTCGCGCGCTTCAGCTGCACTGCACCACCCACATGGTCGATGTGAGCGTGGGTAACGATGATCTGCTCAACGGCCAGGTTGTGGCGTTTCAAGACGGCCAGAATCTTGCTGATGTCCGCGCCGGGATCAATGACCGTCGCCCGCAGGGAGGTTTCATCCGCGAGAATGCTGCAGTTGCAGGCAAGCGGACCGACGGGAAAAATCTCGTGAATCATCTACTTCTTGTGCGGGGTGCTCTGCGCCGGCGCCGATTGCACTCCCTGCAGCACCGAGTGGCCAGCGCTTTGGCGCGCGACCAATACGGTGAGAGAGATGGACGTGATCGCGAAGATGATCGCGGCCCAGGTGGTCACCTTGGTGAGAATGTTGACGGTGCCGCGGGGGCCGAATGCGGTCTGCGAGCCCTGGCCGCCAAACGCTCCAGCCAGATCCGCGCCCTTGCCCGGCTGCAGCAGGATAATCCCGATCAGAACAAAACAAACGACGACGTGAAGTACGGTAAACAGATAAATCATTGGGTCACTTTCGAGTAGGAAACTGTGTGCGCAATGGCGACAAAATGCCTGGTTCTTGGTGCGGAAGGGGGGACTTGAACCCCCATGCCTTTCGGCGCCACCCCCTCAAGATGGTGTGTCTGCCATTTCACCACTTCCGCGGAATGCGCTAAGACCAACTATACCATCTGGAGCGCGAATTTCGCCTTGGTGGAGGGCTGCAGGCGGGGGTGATTCTCAGTCACGGCGTCGATTGATTCGACTGTAATGAAAGAGACTTACGCGGAGGCCACGGGTACAACAGGAAATCTGTTGCCACCATCTGAAGTGACAGAGGAGACATCATCTTGTCGAACAATGACAATGCAATTCGGACTGTGCGTTCCGTAATTCAGGTACTTCATGACGGTCAACGAGGCATGGCGGCCATCGGCGCTGAGCTGAAGAATGAAACAGCCAAACATTACTTTCTACAAGAAACCCAGTTACGCGCGGAGTATGCGGCGGAGTTGGAGAACGAACTCCATCGCCTGGGAGTTCACGATGTGAAAGAAGGCGGTACCGCGGCGGGTACGGTTCACCGCGTGTGGGCCGATCTGAAAGCGCAGCTGGGTGGCGGGGACCATACGCTGCTGAAAACGGCGGAAGAGGGAGAGGACGAGGCCAAGGAGAAATACGCCGAAGCCTTGAACGAAACCCTGCCAGGAACTGTCGCCGAATTGCTGCGGGAACAACAGGCACATATTCTTGAAGCCCACGATAAAATTCGTAGCTTTCGAGACAATACCGCTGAATAACGTGGCGTTGAAAACGGCTTCAGTTGCGCAGGCAATTCAAAATGCTGATGCGCTCGTCGGCGTGAAAAGTGATGCGCAACTGATATCTAGAATATTGCCATGGTGCTCGGAAACGGATGCCAGGAGGGAGTGATGAGCGCTTCTGGCGTCGTTCGGATCGGGATTTCTGGATGGACCTATCCACCCTGGCGAGGCGTATTTTTCCCGAAGAAGTTATCGCAGAAACGCGAACTGGAGTACGCGGCGAGCATTTTTCGCACGATTGAAATCAACGGAACGTTTTATTCGTTGCAGCGGCCATCGAGTTATCAGTCGTGGGCTGACCGCACCCCAGAAGACTTCATGTTTTCCGTCAAGGCGCCTCGATACATCACCCACATGCGGCGTCTGCGAGACGTTGAAGCCCCCATGGCAAACTTTTTCGCGTCTGGCATTCTGAAGTTGGGCGCGAAATTGGGGCCGATCCTGTGGCAGCTTCCGCCAAATTTCAAATACTCCAGTGAGTTGATTGAAAGTTTTTTCGAACTACTGCCGCGAGATACGGAGGAGGCGGTTGAGCTGGGGAAGAAACACGATCAGATGGTGGAGGGAAGGACTTTCCTGGAGACAGACCGCAACCGGCCGATTCGCCATGCACTGGAGATTCGTCACGCCAGTTTTGTGGTGCCGGAGTTCATTGCGATACTGCGCAAATATAAAGTAGCGCTGGTGTGTGCGGACACAGTCGAGTGGCCGCGCTTGATGGATGTGACTTCCGACTTTGTTTATTGCCGTCTGCATGGTTCAGAAGTCTTGTATTCGAGTGGGTACAGCAAGGCAGCGATTGAAGGGTGGGCGACGCGCGTGGCTGCCTGGGCGAAGGGCGGCGAATCGGGCGATGGAGACTATGCCAGCACGAAGAAGGCGGCGAAACGCGCGAAGAGAGATGTCTTTGTGTACTTCGATAATGACGCCAAAGTTCGAGCGCCGCGAGATGCGAAACGATTGCAGGCCCGCATGGAAGACCTGTTGGCGTGAGTGAAGTCTCTGCGCAGCAATGCGGGCAGATTGGGTTGTATGGAATTTATCGATGAAGTTAATTTTTCTTTGTTGGGCGCATGAATGCTGGCGTGAAGCGAGGGACAACAACGCTCATTCGCGTCCCATCTGACTTAGATAAGGGATATATCCCGAATGGAGTCAAACAATGCCAAAAGAATCGCATAACAGAGCCGCAGAACATCATGAGAACGCCGCCAAGTCTCACCGCAACGCAGCTGAAAGCCACGGCCGCGGAGACCATGAGCAGGGGTTTCAGCATTCCACACAAGCCCATGAGCACTCCACACGAGCCCACCAAAGCTCCAGCGATGCTCACGATCGTTCGAAGATGAGCCGCTCCGAAGCTGGTTCGAAAGGCGGCAAGTCATTGAACTCTGAGGAACAGGCACGGGCAGGCTCCCAGTCCCATAAGAGCGATCATCGCTAAACACTTTCCACGGTGAATTTTTCATGGAGGGTGGCGCGAACTTCGTCAGCCGATGATCTGCGTTGCCCTCCAATCCCTTCCAAAATAGCTGCTGAATTCGGGCGGTTCCTCGGTGCGGCTTTGCTACAGTAGCACTAGAATGCAGGAACGCCTTCTTCCGCTCTTAGTCCGCCTGTTCGATTTCTTCACGATTGCATTCACGGCGCTATTCCCTTTGATCAATCCGCTCGGGTCTGCGATGTTATTCCTCGGACTGGCAGGACCGGCTGATGCGATTGTCTATCGGCGGCTGGCTCGCAGGATCGCGCTCTATACCGTCCTGTTCCTGATGGTGGTGGATCTCGCCGGGGCGCTGGTTCTCACATTCTTCGGCATATCTCTTCCTGTCATTCAAGTGGCCGGCGGACTGGTCCTGGCCTCTATGGGTTGGAATTTGTTGAGTCAACCTGACGCCCCGGATACGGAGCAAACCTCCGCCCACTCCAGTTCGCTGGAGGAGCTGGACGCAAAAGCCTTTTATCCGTTTACCTTTCCGTTGACTGCGGGCCCTGGGGCCGTGGTGGTGACGCTGACGCTGGCCGCGCACGCCGAGCAGCCTACCTCGATCGAGAGCATTTTCAGCCAACTTGGCCTTTTCCTCGCGGTGGTGGTGTTGTGCGGCATGATTTACTTCGCCTACGGCTATGCGCCAGCCCTGGCGCGCAAAGTTTCCCGGCAGACGATCCACGGAATTCTGCGTATTATCGCCTTTATTTTGTTAGCGATCGGCGTACAAATCTTCTGGCGTGGGGCAGAAGTGTTATTGCGCGAGGCACTCCGCGTTCCCCACTAGGGCGCCGTCCGGCCTTTCTTTTCTAAGGTTTGGAGCGGGATTCCAGAATTTGGCCCACGGCAGAAAAGCCGCAGTTCCTATTGATTTTTGGAGCGTTTCTTCGTAAAATTGAAGATGGTTCACGCCTTCGCACCCCCTCTGCAAGGGTGATCGCACATTCTCTCGTTGAACCCGCACACACTCTAGCCAGCAAAGGAATAGCGAATTCATGGCAAAACGCCGCGGAAATCCAAACTGGGGCAAGCCCGAACCAATCGGTCCGGTCGTGCCTACGGTGACTTCTTTTGAACAGGTTGTCAAGGAATACAAACTGACCCCGGACCAATATATTCGGTCCACGCGCTTACGGGAATGGGCACGCCGGAACAAAAATTCGAAGTATATTCCGGAAGCTCTGCTGGAAGCCTGGGGTTTTGAAATCGAATCTTCGCTGTAGAAAAACAACTTGCAACAGGAGATGCCACCTCAACCGGGGTGGCATTTTCTCTTGCGCGGAAATGTCCGCGACAAGGCGTCTCGGTACAATAAGTCCAATGGTCACGCCCACTCCATTTGTCGATGTTCCAACCGCCATCGAAGAGATTCAGGCCGGTCGCATGATCGTCGTTGTCGACGACGAAAATCGCGAAAACGAAGGCGATCTGACGCTGGCGGCGGAGTTTGTCACTCCAGAAGCGATCAATTTCATGGCGCGCTTTGGGCGCGGCTTGATCTGCCTAGCGCTCACGGAAGATCGAGCCGATCATCTGCGGCTTCGTCCCATGAGCGAAGAGAATACCTCGCGTTTTGGGACAGCTTTCACGGAAAGCATTGAGGCCCGCGAAGGTGTCACCACAGGAATCAGCGCGCACGATCGTGCTCACACGATTCGCGTGGCGATCGATCCTAAATCTGGAGCTGCAGACCTTGCACGACCGGGCCACGTTTTCCCGCTGCGAGCTCGTCGTGGCGGCGTGCTGGTGCGTGCCGGGCAAACGGAAGCGTCAGTCGACTTGGCGCGGATGGCCGGGCTGATACCTGCCGGAGTCATCTGCGAAATCATGAAGGATGACGGCACCATGGCGCGCGTGCCGGACCTGATGGAGTTTTGCGGGGAACATGGGATCAAGCTGTTGACGGTCGCGGAGCTGATTCGATATCGCCTGCAAAACGAGCGCAATATCTATCGTGTTGCGGAATCGATGTTGCCGACTCCCTTTGGTGAGTTCCGCATGATCGCGTACGAGAGCGAAGTGGATGGCGGCGAAAGCCATGTCGCACTCGTCTATGGCGATGTGGCGGAAGCGGATGAGCCGGTCCTGGTGCGGGTACACACGCATTGCCTGGCGGGAGACGTGTTTGGCACTCCACTGTGCGATTGCCAACAGGTGGTGCGCCGATCGCTGCAGATGATCTCTGAAGCGGGGCGTGGTGCTTTGATTTATCTACACAACAACACGAAAGGGTTTGGCATCGATACCAAAGGGCCGCAGGCGAGGCTGGTATTTCATCGAGATCCGCGCACACATGAGCGCAGTGAAGATCGGCAGTACAGAATTCTTCGCCAGGTTGGGTTGGGCGGCCAGATTCTTTCTGACCTTGAGATCCACAAGATTCGTCTACTAACGAACACGCCGACGCACGTTCCTGCACTGCAGGGCTTCAACGTAGAAATTGTGGAGCAGGTTCCGATCCGTATGGACAAACCATCCCTGATGGCGCAGTAGCTTGCGATTGTCATGAGAGGCGCGTGTGAAGAGCCCAGCTGACAACTAGCCGTTGAGTTTGCCGTCTGGCAGGGGCGGCAGTTGGCTGGCGAAACCTTCTCGCTGTAAATCTTCTTGCAGGTGGGGAACGCCGCGGAATAAAAGGCTGTGCATTCCGACGGCTCGCGCGCCCTCTACATTTTCCAGGCGGTCGTCGATGAAGAGCGCTTCGTCTGCGCGAACATTCAATGTTTCCAACGTATGTTCGTAGATTTCCACCATCGGCTTGATCAGGTTCAATTCGCAGGACCAGGTGAGGTGATGGAAGCGGTCAAGCCAGCCGAAGTTTTCTCGCATGTAGGCGAGCAGGTCTTCGCCCATGTTCGACAGGATGGCGATCTTCATTCCCGAAGCGCGAACACGATTCACCCACTCCAGCATGATGGGATCGACAGTGGCCCACAGCAGAACATCCTGTTCGATCAGCGCCTCGATTTCTTGCGGAGAAAAAGAAACTCCAGCGTCGCGAGCGATGGTGGGCCAGTAGGTGTGTCCGGTGAGCTTGCCCTGGTCATAATCCAGGCGATAGCGCCAGTAATGCGCATCGAAAACTTCTGGAGAAAGGCCCGAGATTTCCAGCAGACGCGCGCGAGCGCCCGGTTCTGGCGGGCCAGACAGAACCATCCCATAATCGAAAATGACAGCGCGCAAGGGCATGCAGTTTTTGGAAGATCGGAAAAATTGCGGTTACAGCAATGGATGCGGACCCAACAGCGCGACCATTTGCAGACACGGCCGCGCGGCTTTCCTATTCAAGAATACATGCGGCAGAAAGCCCCTGAGCTAGTAAAGGACAATTTTCGAGAACGAGTGTGGGTCGAGACTCGCACCGCCTACCAAAGCGCCGTCGATGTCTTCCTCGCTCATCAATGCGCTGGCGTTGTCGGGCTTGACGCTGCCGCCGTAGAGGATGCGCATTTTGTCAGCAATCTCGCGGCTGAGGGAGCGTGCCACCTGCTCGCGAATGATGTGATGCGCGTCCGCAGCCATCTGTGGAGTAGCTGTCTTGCCGGTGCCGATGGCCCACACAGGTTCATAGGCAATCACGATGGAAGCTGCAGCATCGTGTGCGACGCCGTGAAGCGCTTTGGAGGTCTGCCGCAGAAGAACTTCCTGGGTCTGGCCAGCTTCGCGCTCGGCAAGCAATTCGCCAACGCAAACAATCGGCGTCAACTTGCGCTTGAGCGCGGTGTGAAGCTTTTTGTTGACGGTTTCATCGGTCTCGCCAAAATACTGGCGACGTTCGGAGTGACCGAGAATGACGTGCGTGCATCCGCAGGCAACCAGCATCGGCGCGGAGATTTCTCCGGTGAAGGCGCCTTCTTCCTGCCATGTCATGTTCTGTCCGCCGACATGTATTTTGCTGCCATGGGTGCCCGCAACGACGGCTGCAATATCGACGAACGGAGGGCAGAGAACAATCTCGTCACGGGTGTGATTGTGAATCAAAGGAAGAAAGGCTGTAACAAATTCGCTCGACTGGGAAGGTGTTTTGAACATTTTCCAGTTGGCGGCAATCAGGGGCTTGCGAGTGCTCACGCGTTCTTCTCCGTCAGGGCTTCTACGCCCGGCAATTTTTTACCTTCAAGGAATTCAAGCGACGCGCCGCCGCCGGTCGAAATGTGTGTGATTTTGTCGGCGACTCCGGCCTTGTGAACTGCGGCAACAGAATCTCCGCCCCCGACGATGGAAATTGCCGAAGGATTGTCTGCGACGGCCTGGGCTACCTGCATGGTCCCGTGCGCAAAAGCAGGCATTTCAAAGACTCCCATCGGACCATTCCAAATGATGGTTCGAGCGCGGGAGATTTCATCCACAAACAGGTCGATGGTTTCCGGACCAATGTCGAGGGCCATCCAGTCGGCGGGGAAGGGCTTGTCGCCGGCGGAGATTTTGGTTTGCGCGTCGGCGGCAAACTTATCCGCCAGGACGTTGTCGACCGGAAGCAGAAAACGCACGCCGCGCTTGGCTACCGTTTCCATGGCCTCCCGGGCTACATCGAGCTTGTCCATCTCCAACAGCGATTTCCCGACTTCCTGTCCCCGGGCTTTCAGAAAGGTATAAGCCATGCCGCCGCCAATCAGCAGCGCGTCGACTTTGTCGAGGAGGTTATGGATCACCTGGATCTTGTCCGAAACCTTGGCGCCGCCGAGGATGGCGATGAATGGTTTTTCCGGATCGCTCAGGGCTTTGCCCAGATAGGTCAATTCTTTTTCCATTAGCAGCCCGGCAGCTGATTTCGCGACGAAATGCGTAATGCCTTCCGTGGAGGCGTGAGCGCGATGAGCGCTGCCAAAGGCGTCATTGACGTACAGGTCGCAAAGCTTCGCCAGCTGCTTCGCGAAAGCTGGATCGTTCTTCTCTTCTTCCGCATGGAAGCGCAGGTTCTCCAGCAGCAGCACCTGGCCGGACTCCAACATGCGCACCATCTCTTCCGGAGTTTCTCCGACGCAATCGGGCGAGAAACCGACATTCACCGACTGGCCGAGGGTGTGGCCCAAAAGCTGGCGCAGGCGATCGACGACCGGACGCAGGCTCATCTTGGCATTCGGCTTCCCTTTGGGACGGCCGAGATGGGAAGCGAGAATCACCTTGGCGCGGTGACGAAGCGCATATTCCAGCGTCGGCAGGGTCTCGCGAATGCGCGTGTCATCCATGATCTGGGTGCCGTCTTCCGAGAGAGGGACGTTGAAGTCTACGCGGATCAGGACGTGCTGATGTTCCAGGGAAAGATCGCGAATCGATAGTTTTGGCATAGAGGCAGTAGGCCTGAGGTTCAAATTGCGAAGCAGATTTGTATCACTGGGTCTACCCCGATACTAATACTTTTCGAGGTGGACATGTGAGTGGCCAAAAACCGCGAGGCACTTTAGTGACAAGCATATCGACACTTGCAGGTGCTCCGGCGTGATCGCCGACACAACTGTTTCGCATCCGAGGCTCCAATTCTGAGAATTCTTCGAGGCCGGCCAATCCAAAGTGGGGATGGTGCCGTACTCGAATCGGAGGACTCTCGGCCATCGCTGCTATTGCCCAGTGACCTGCTCCAGAGTTTAGAGCCCAAAGGCGGTCTTTTCACCGCTGTTCGACTCCAGCCATTCACCTCGCCACCATGCGGCCTAACTGCTGATGTCTTGAGCGGATGGGCCCGACGCGTGTTCTACCACCATCTGCACAAGAGGAAATCCCATGAAACAGATCGAGCAAGAAAGCAATCTCCCAACATCCACAGTAAATCGTCGCTCCTTTGTCAAAAGTGTAGGCTTCACAGGACTGGGCTTGGCAGGGGCAGCGATCGTCGGCAGCCAATTTGGAACGAAAGAACAGAAAGTATCCGCCGCTACTGGAGTCAGCGATGCGGACATTTTGAACTTTGCTCTCAACCTGGAATATCTCGAGGCGGAGTTTTACTCCATGGCTTGCTATGGAGCGGGCCTGGTGAAGCGCGGAATCCTCAAGTCAAGCGATGAGACCGGACCCACGACTGGCGGGGCATTGGTCAAGGACTTTGGGACCGTCGCCTACCAAGCCGGTGCGCTCCGTCAGACAGAGCAGGAACATGTGCTGTTTCTTCGCTCGGCGTTGGGAGCGGGAGCAGCAAAGAAACCTGCCATCAATCTGGATGCACTCGGCTATGGCTTTTCAAGCCTCGATAGCTTTCTGAAACTGGCAAGACAATTTGAAGATGTGGGCGTTAGTGCATACCTGGGAGCGGCTCCGCTGATTTCCAGCAGTGCGTACCTGGCCGCGGCAGGCGCCATTCTTGCGACTGAAGCGCAACACTCGGGGGCCATTCGAGCCATATGCATCATGAGAGGGGTTGCTAGCCCGGCCGTGGATTCCCACGATGTTCCGCCGACTTCGAGCCATCCCTACGATGTCGACAACAACGGATTGAGCATTCCGCGGACGACCTCGCAAGTGCTGAACATTGTGTACGGCGGCGGGAAATGTTCTGGCGGATTCTATCCGGATGGCATGAACGGCAACATTGCCTGCCAGTCGTAGCTGAAAGGCAGCCAGCGTAAACACGTAGCGGCCGTCAGTGGAAACGCGAGCACCCAAATGGGGAGCTCGCGTTTTTGTTTGCCTGAGGGGGTGTTGGAGACGCCGTGGCTGGCTATTGCTTCGTGTCGAGCGGATGCTTTGCGTCCTGAAAAAACTGCGTCTGAAGCGCCAGGCTGGTCTGGTCTGCTTTCACCGCGCGGACCACATTTGCGATTCCGTCGACCCAGGTTTTCATATCCATTTCACCGAGCTTGACGTTGGCGTACTGGGCGAAGCCGGCATAGTGATTCGGGAACTTCGTGTACCACCAGATGCCGGTGTACAGGCCGGAGGGAAGATGGATTCGGTCCTGATCTGAGCCTGACTCCTGGCCGACGCGGTTCATGTGCACTAAATCGGGGCGCGAGATCATCATGAGCGAAGTTTCAGTTTCGCCGGCATGTTCGTCCACCTTGTCTTTCAGCGGAGGGGCATCGGGTGCCTGATGGTGCAAGCCGTAGATGTAGACGATGTAATCTTTTGGCGAATCGAGCTGCGACTGCGCGAAGTACGGCAGAAAACTTTCATTTCCGCCATGACCATTCACGACGACGATTTTCTTGCAGCCGTTGCGGGCCATCTCATTGGTGGTTGCCTGCAAAAGTTCCATCTGAATTTTGGCGGAATAGGAGACAGTACCGGGTTGGTGGCGAGCCTCCGCAATCTGGCCAAAATAATAGGGCGGAAAGACGACTGCGTATTCCTGCTTGGTCGCCTGGAGGGTTGCATACCGAACGTTAATGAGATCCGTGCCTATCGGAAGCTGGGTGCCGTGTTTCTCCAAAATGCCAAAGGGGAGAAGGCAGACGCCTTGCGACTGATGGATCGCTTGAATAAAGTCTGGCCCGGTGAGCTCTTCCCATTTAGGAGAAAGTGCGGTGGTGTTCGCCGGCTGGGGTTTATCAGCGGACTGGGACCGTCCGTATTCGCCAGCCATCAGCAGAGCGGTGAAAACGCAGATACACGCCAGAGGGCGGAGTAAGGCTCGCATCGAATCTCCATTCTGAGTCAGGTCGATGATTTCTATTCCGAGAGCACAGCTTCGGCTTCGATTTCAATGCGCCAGGTCGGGTTCAGCAGCTTGGCAACCACGACCATCGTAGCAGCGGGACGGATGGAACCGAAAAATTCTCCGTGGACGCGGCCGACTTCTTCCCAATCCTCCACGTGGGTCAGGTACATGCGGGTGCGCACGACATCCTCCAACTTGGCGCCGGCCTGCTCGAGAATCTTTTGGATGATGGTCAGCACGTGGCGGGTCTGATCGGCGGCACTGGCTTGATCGGCGCCGACAGGGCCGGTACCGGAGACGTGGATCGTGTTCCCGATTCGAACTGCGCGTGAGAATCCGATGATCGGTTCGTACGGGGAGGAGCCAGGAATGTTCTGTCGCATGGTGCTGCTCCGAAGGAAATGTTAGGAACGGGGGCAAAAGTTTCTGGAGATGCCGCGGGAAAATCTCCACGACATCTCCAGATTGTCTTTCTCGTGTGGCAACTGAGGCCTAGAGGCCCTTTTTGGTGACGAAGAGGATCAGGTCCTTGACACGGCAGGAGTAGCCCCACTCGTTGTCGTACCAGCTGAGCACCTTCACCATGTTCCCCACCACCTTGGTCAGTGGAGCATCGATGATGGAGGACAGCGGATTGCCTCTGTAATCGATGGAGACCAGGGGATCGGTTTCGTAGCCCAGAATTCCCTTCATCGGGCCATCGGCAGCGGCCTTCAGCGCGGCATTGACGGACTCCACGGTAACCGGCTTCTCAGTTTCGACGGTCAGGTCGACAACGGACACCACCGGAGTCGGAACACGCAGTGAGAAACCGTCCAGCTTGCCCTTCAGCTCCGGGATCACCAGGTGCAGCGCTTTGGCTGCGCCGGTGGAGGTGGGGATGATGGAGAGGCTGGCAGCACGGGCGCGGCGAAGATCCTTATGGGGAAAGTCGAGCGTGACCTGATCGTTAGTGAAGCTGTGAATGGTATTCATCAGGCCAGATTTGATGCCGAAGCTGTCGAGCAGAACTTTGGCTACGGGAGCCAGGCAGTTCGTCGTGCAGGAAGCGTTCGAAATGACGTTGTGCTTGGCCGGATCGTACTTGTTTTCATTCACGCCCAACACGATGGTGAGATCCTCGTTGCTGGCGGGGGCGGAGATGATGACTTTCTTGACGGTCGGCCCCAGATGGGCTTTCGCCTTGGCGGCGTCCGTAAAATGTCCGGTGGATTCGATAACAATCTGGGCACCGACGGTGTCCCAGGGAAGCTTGGCAGGATCTCTCTCAGCAAAAACCTTGATTTTCTTTCCGTCGACGCTGATGAAGTCATCGCCATGTTGCACGTCGTTCGGCAGATTGCCAAGGACGGAGTCGTGCTTGAGCAGATGAGCCAGGGTCTTCGGGTCAGTCAGATCATTGACAGCTACAAAATCGATCTCAGGGTTGCCTAAAGATGCCCGCAATACATTCCGGCCGATGCGGCCAAAACCGTTGATGCCAACCTTTACTGCCATGGGAAATACCCCTCCTGTGATGAACGATGGATGATGAACATAGTGGATACACTTCCATTGTACGATGTCAGGCGGGACTGCTCGCGTGATGCGGAACACACGCAACTGTGCGGACGGGAGCGGACTGCACGTGCAAAAGAAGTTATGCTGGAAGTGCAAATGAAATTTACTGACAGTCGCGCTGGTGACTGTACAGTTTACGGCGAAGTCCGAAGAAATCGGCCGCCGGTTTGCAGCGCGTGCTGCCAATGTGTTACAAGCGCATCATGCGCGATTGGGTGCGCGAAAAACTAATGAGACGTCGCAAGAAGCCGGTGACCAACAATTCCGAGTCAACCGGAAAGATTGGCCACGAGATTCCGCAAGATCAGCCAACGCCATTACAACCGTCGTATCCTCAATCGCTCGAGCGCGGGGATGCAGCGAAAGTACCTGCTCGAGCCGAACGCGCCGAGTCAACTCCTGTTGCCGACGCGCCGGAAGCCGTTTCTTCTGGGGGGACCGACGAAAAAAGGTCGGGCCGAAATTGGAGAAATCGGCATGGAAACCGTTCCGAAGGGCAAGCGGCCGGCGGTCGCGAGCCGAAGGTGGCCCCGCAAAGCAGCGGAGCATCCTCGATTCCAGAGCCGAATCCTAACCTGGTAATGGAAACGCAGCCAGAGTCGCTGGGTCAGCCACCGGCGGAACTGCAGGCGTCAAAGTCGCCAAAAGGCTACGTGGTGCTGGCGATTGGATTGCCTGGATCCGGCAAGACGACGTGGTTCAAGCGTCGTGGGGTTACGCCGCTTTCCAGCGACATGTTGCGCAGCATTCTGTTCGACGATATTACCGAACAGCGCTATCAAGGGCTGGTGTTTTCGACACTGCGCTCGTTGTTGCGTGCGCGGTTGATCGCGAAAATGCCGTGGAACTATGTCGACGCAACCAATCTGTCGCCACACGAACGACGGCAATGGATCAAGATGGCTCGCAGCTTCGGATATGAAGTGCATGCGGTCTTTTTTGATGTGCCGTTCGAAGTGTGCATGGAGCGAAACATGCGCCGCGATTACATGGTGAATGAAGCCGCGATGCGCAGCATGGCAGAGCGACTACGTCCACCGTCCTTTAAAGAAGGCTTCCATAAAATTACCGTCGTGCGCGTGAAGAGTGACGCGGAAAACTCTTCGGAGCCCGCAATTCCGATGGCGTGACGGTCATTTCAACCATCGACAGGGCCGCTTCATCGCGGCCCTCCGGTGATTTATGACAAATCCACAAACCGTAATTTCACATAACCCGCGAAATCCAGAAAAACAATCGTCGAACTTTGCTGCTCGGCGGGAAGCCTTCAGAAAGGTTCACGAGAGCGGATGCTTCGTCATTCCAAACCCGTGGGATACGGGGACTGCCAGATATCTGCGCCATCTTGGATTCAAGGCACTGGCCACCACGAGTGCGGGCTTCGCATTTTCGAGAGGCCTACCGGATACAGCGTGCGGTGCGTCACGCGACATGGTGCTGGATCATATTGCGGAAATCGTTGCCGCTGTTGAGCTGCCCGTCAATGCCGATTTTCAGGCAGGCTATGCGGATGAGCCGGAAGGCGTGGCGGCGAATGTCAGGCTTTGCGTCGGAACAGGAGTCGCCGGACTTTCCATTGAAGATGCGACAGGTCGAGGCGAGCAGCCGTTGTATGACTTGCCTGTCGCTGTCGAGAGGATCAAGGCAGCCCGTGCAGCCATCGATGCGTCGGGCGCGGATGTTCTGCTGACGGCTCGCGCTGAATGCTTCCTGGTGGACCATTCCAATGCTCTGCAGGAGTCGATTCGTCGCCTGCAAGCGTATGCCGAGGCGGGTGCGGATGTTCTCTATGCTCCGGGACCGACTAAGCCGGAGGAAATTCAGGCGATCGTGTCGGCAGTGAGGCCCAAGCCGGTAAATGTATTGATGAGCTCGAATACCGGATTGAAGATTGCGGACCTGGCAGCTATGGGAGTGCGCCGGGTGAGCGTCGGTTCCGCATTGGCGCGGACTGCGTGGGCTGGCTTTATTCGCGCCGCAAAGAAGATTGCGAATGAAGGCAGCATGGAGGGATTCGACGGTTCGACACCGTTCTCTGAATTAGAAGATTTCTTTGAGAAAGATTTTGCGGAGAGGTCTTCGTAGACTTCGTTCGGTCGCGTTAAATGTCATGAGCGAAATTTCACCCACCGCGAAAATGAAATCGCAGCCGGAGCCGTGGTTGCGCGGCACCCTGACGGAGTTCCCAGCCGAGCAGCGAGCGGTCTTGCATGCGCTGGAGATGGCACGTGAAGACACGGTGCAATGGTGCGGATCGCTTGCGTCGGAAGAGATGCATGCTCGCCCATACGGCCTTGCGCCGGTGGCGTTTCAGTTGCGTCACATCGTGGGCAGCCTGGACCGATTGCTGACGTATGCGGAAGGGAAGTCGCTGAACGCAGCGCAACTGAAAACGCTTGCGGAGGAGATGCGTCCTGAGGGGAGCAAAGAAGAAATCCTTGCCGAATTTGAATCTGGACTGAGCGATGCGGAACGGCGTGTTTGCGCCATTGATTTTGCTGCGTGGTCAGAGCCTCGCGAAGTGGGGCGGAGAAAGTTGCCGACTACCGTAGCCGGCTTGCTGATTCATTGCGCGGAACATACACAGCGCCACGTTGGACAGGCAATCACGACGGCGAAAGTATTGCTGGAGCTGCGCGGACAGCCGTCGGCCTAAGAATTGACTGAGTCCGCTTCCTCAGTGATGTGGCCCATCTTGTCGCGCTTGACCTGCAGATATTTTTCGAAGCTTTCCTGGGATTCGACCACGGAAGATAATCGTTCGACCACGCGAATGCCGGCGGACTCCAGTGCAGCCACCTTGTCTGGATTATTGGTCATCAGACGGACCTCCGTAATCCCCATCAGCTTCAAGACTTCCGCGGGAAGCTCATAAGCGCGGCAATCTGCTTTGAATCCTAATTGCTCGTTGGCTTCAACTGTGTCCAGCCCTTTATCCTGCAGCGCGTAGGCTTGCAGTTTTGGCATCAGGCCAATGCCGCGACCTTCCTGTTGCTCGTAGAGCAGAATACCGGCACCCTCTTCAGCAATGGTGCGTAGCGCCAACTCCAGTTGCAGGCGACAATCACAACGGAGCGAGCCGAAGACATCACCCGTCAAGCATTGCGAATGAATGCGGACGATGGGCGGCGCACTCGAAACGTCCCCCATGACCAGGGCGACCATTTCTTCGGGCGCGCTCGACTGGGCGGGGTCCGTCTTGCATTCTGGATCGGGAGCCTCAGCCGCACGTGCTCCGACGAAGCCAAAGATGCGGAAATGGCCCCAGCGAGTCGGGAAGTCGGCTTCGGCAGCTTTGGTTACACTTTCAAACGGCATACTTCAATTATAGAGTCGCAATCTTCCCTGCGAATCCATGCGGCCGACGGAGTAAAGTGAAGTCGTGATTGATTCAAAACTCATCCTGATCACGCTGCTGGTCAAGCTGGGCATCGCGGCCGCGCTTTCAAGTGCGTTGTCGCGGTCGATGGTCTTCAAAAACCTGCTGCTCAGCACGCGTCGCAGCGCCGGCCAGATGCTGGGGTTGTTGGCGTGTATTTGCGTTCCGCTGACTCTGGGAGTGTGGGTCCGGGTTGTCGTGCCGAATTTTCTGGCGGCGGATATTTCCTTTGAAGCCGTCATTCTGGTTGCGCTGCTTTTGGGTACGACGCCGGCTATTATCGCGGGAGCCTTCCTTTCGATTCCAGCTGTACTGCATCGCGAATATCTGACATTGCCATTCAACCTGCTGGTTGCGTTGATTTTTGGCACCTATCGCGCGTTTGTTTCCGAGGAAGATATCTGGTCATTTTCTCCATTTGTTGACCTCAGCATCTATCGCTGGATTCGCAGAAACCTGATGCGCCCGCGCCTCGACCGCCAGATTATTCTGCTGATGCTCATCCTGGGCATGCAGGTGATGCACAACTGGATTTCGCATCTGTATCCGCGCCGATTGTTCGCGCTGCATACGGATAGCTGGCTGTTGTTTCTGGCCATCTGCATCTGCGCGCCGATGGTCGTGGGGATTCCGTTGAAAATCTGGAACGCGATCCGCATCGAGCGCAAGCTGGAGGAGCAGGAAAGGCTGTTGATGGATGCGCGCCTGGACGCGCTGCAGCGCCAGATCAATCCGCATTTTCTGTTCAACACGCTCAACTCGATTGCGTCGCTGGTGCGGTTTCGGCCGGAGCTGGCGCGAGAGCTGATCGTGAAGCTGGCGAGTATTTTGCGGGTTTTGTTGCAGGACCGCGACGACCTGATGCCGCTGCGGGAGGAATTGCAGTTTGCCGACGATTATCTTGACATTGAAGTGGTTCGCTTTGGGATTGAGAAATTGCGCGTGGTGAAAGAAATTGCTCCGGAGACTCTGGAGATTCTGGTACCCAGTATGCTGCTGCAACCGCTGATTGAAAACGGCATCAAGCATGGGCTGGAGCCGCGCATCGGCGGCGGCACCATCACGCTACGCAGCCGGCTGCAGAACGACAAACTGGTGATCACGGTCGAGGACGATGGCGTGGGTATGCCAGTCGAAAACGGGCCGCCGGTTCATCGCAGCGGGCTGCTGCAGTCCGGTACAGGGGTTGGCATGCGCAATGTGCGGGAGAGGATGCAGGTGCTTTGTGGCCCGGACGCGGGCTTCGAAATTCTTAGCCGGCCGGGTCGCGGTACGCGCGTCATCCTGACGATTCCGATCAACTCCACAAACACGGCGACTCAGTGGCCGGAGTTACGCAGGATCGATTCGTAAAACTCCTCATACTTTGGGATCACGCGCGAAGCGCAATAAGTTCGCTGTGCTTCCTGACGACCCGCACGAGCCATTTCTCTCAGCCGGTCGCGATCCTTCAGCAGGCCGACCGCCGCGGCTGACATGGCTTCTACATCGCCGACGGGGAATAGAAGTCCGGTGACGCCATCGTGAATTAACTCCGGCACGCCGCCAACATTGGTCCCGATGGTCGGGACTTCGCAGGCCATCGCCTCCAGCGCCGCCAATCCGAAGGATTCCAGTTCGCTCGGCATCAGCATCAGGTCGGCTGCGGGTAATAGTTGGTTGACCTGATCATGCTTGCCGAGGAAGGCGACGCGATCGCTGATGTTCAGCGACTTCGCCAGCCACTCCGCCGAAGATCGTTCCGGACCATCGCCGACCATTAATAACCGGGCCGGCATTTCTTTGGCGACACCGGCAAAGATGCGAATGACATCCTGAATTCGTTTGACCGGGCGGAAGTTCGACAGATGAACCAGGACGGCTTCGTCCGGTTCGGCATATTGCGCACGAACAATTTTGCTGGCCTCGGGATCGCGCACGTAGACGTCGCAATTGACGAAGTTGGTGATGACATGAATCGGGCGCGTGGTCGCGAAGGTTTCGACTGTCATGCGCCGCAGATAATCGGAGATGGAAGTGACTCCGTCACTCTCGTCGATGGCGTAGCGGGTGATCGGCAAATACGCGCGATCGGCGCCGACCAGGGTGATGTCTGTTCCGTGCAGCGTGGTGACGAAGGGAAGTCGGCGGCCACTGCGGGCAAGCATCTGGCGGGCGAGCAACGCGCTGACAGAGTGAGGAATTGCATAGTGAACATGCAGCAGGTCGAGATCGTAATATTCCGCGACCTCCGACATGCGCGTCGCCAGGGCCAGAGAGTACGGCGGAAACTCAAACAGCGGATAGTTCGACACCGGAACTTCGTGAAAATGAATTCTCTCTTCGCGTCCGCTGAGACGAAACGGCTGCGCGTAGGAGATGAAATGAATGTCATGGCCGCGATTGGCCAGTTCGATTCCCAACTCCGTGGCGACTACGCCGCTGCCGCCATACGTGGGATAACAGGTGATGCCGATTTTCATATGCGATCGCTTTCTCTATGCATAGATGCTGGTCGAAGGACGCCAGCTACTTATTCTTGTGGTTCAGGTGCGAGTGCTGTCCGCCGATAATTGGCCGAAGTCGATGAGTTGAACAGGGAATGCAACACCGGCAACGAGGGACGGAAGCACTCGCAGTGCGTCCAATTCGACCTGACGAGATTGTTGCAGGCGCGTTCGCGTTGTCTTCAATTCATCATCCATGTAGGCGGGATGGCAGACCAGTTCGAAGGTACCTTCCGGCCGGCTATTTAGGAGAGCTCGCAGTGTTGCCTCGTTGAGCGTCCCGGTCGCAGCGACACCAATGCAACCATCGGTAGTGGTGAAGTCATGCTGCTGTATCAATTTCCAAAAACTGTGACGCAGGGTACGCAGAAGTCGAACTTGCCACGCGCGAACATGTCCAGCATTGGGGGTTGCGGCGACGCTCCATAAAGGTTCGAAGGGATTGCGGATTGCCCGGATATTGCAGGCTTGCGTGGCTCGCAGGACACTCTTAAGAACGCGGGGAAACATGTGCGTATGCTTGTGGGTGTCCACATGGGTGACGGCGATCCCGGCTCGCTGCAGTCGCAGGATTTGCGCCGTCGCTTCCCGCTCGATGTGGGTGCTGTCGATCTGGCCAAGGTACAGGTCGCGAACAAACTCCCCGAGTGTCGCGCGAAAACGCGGCTCACTGCCAGGCTGGCGGGCGGGATCGAGCAGAGTGGGAATGGTTGCTGCGTCGGCAACCGGGCTTCCATCCACCAGCACGATATGGCAGCCGACGCCGAGGAGCTTCTGTTGCTGGGAAATTTCAACCGCTTCGTGGAAACGGGGAGCGGCAGCCATCAAGGTTGTTGAGGTGAGCGCGCCCAACTGATGCAGATCCTGCACGGCTCGATTGATGCCGTGGGTCAGTCCGAAGTCGTCTGCATTCACAATGAGTCGCCGCACTGGCATGAGTCTATCAAGGTCCGCCGACGGGAAGACGACATCACCGTGCTGTCGGTGATGGGACTTGCATCCGCGGAACTGGCGATGGTGACGCCGCTCGGCGTTGTGGCGGGAGAAGCCTATTTCCCTTTTTCTTGTTCTTCGATTCGCTTTTTGAATTCGCCAATATCTAGGAGCGTTTGACTATGGAACGGCTTGTCCATAGATACCGACCAGAGTTCATTATTAGCCTGGTCGCGTACAGATAAAATTATGGGGGTAGGAGATCTGTCTATATCGTTGCCTGGAGGAGTGGGTCTGCCTTTGGTGTTGGCTGTGAACCGAAGGACCAAATCGGCGTCCTTTGCCTGCTTCACGATTTTGAATCGCCCCCACTTACTCAGTGCATCGTAGGCTCGGTCTGTAATCGCTGCTTCGCTCGTTTGATTGTCAATGTACACAGTTTTTGCAGCCATCACGCTGGCCGGGAGCGGAGCATGGTTGTCCTTCGCATGAATCGGGGACACGATAAGAAGGAGGGCAAGTGCTACGGTGTTTGCTGCTTTCATGCAATCTCCCGTCAGCTAACTATACTCCGATGATTTGTGCTGCACGCCCACTGCAACCAAATAGCAGGCAATATCATTGCACCCGCCATCGGTCTGCCAGATCTTTTGCACCAGTTTTATCGTTGATGTAGCGCGGCGTGATCGCGGCACATCTTGATGGGCGGCCAGACTTCCTTCTTGTTTCCGGGATTGTCGATGGTCTGCCGGTTGAGGAACCACAGGCCCTCTTTGAGCGGCGGCGGGTCGCTGGCAAGGCTGACGGCTGCTGTCAATAAGAGTGCGGCCACGGTACAGAACGTTGTAGCTTTCATTTTCGCGCCATTCCTCCATCGCGACCTGTGGAGACCGAGTTCTTACACACCCTGCCGAGGAGGGAAGGACATTATTTTCATGCAGCGACCAAACGCTTGCAGCGAGCGACGCAACGAATATCGCGGTGGGCGTCAATCGCGGGATTTCAATGCTCAAGTTTGCGAGTTCACTAAGGTTTGCTGAAAAGGGTGTCGCAGGACGGTGGGGTTTGGTTTCTTTTAGCACCTGCGGTCATGCAGGAGGAACCGCAGAATTGCGTACTTCGTTGAAGAGGATTCCGTCTACTCGGATCGCAGGGCTTGCATGGGATCGACGGAGGCGGCACGGAGAGATGGCAAGCAAGCTGCCAGCAGGCCGGTGAGCGCAACGACAGTGCACACGAGAAGGAGCACGAGTGGATCGCGAGATTGAACACCATACAACATCGAGTCGAGAATTGAGGCGGATGCAAGCGAGACAGCGACACCCATCGCAATGCCCACCGAAATGAGAACTGCTGCCTCTCGCAAGACCATCCGGATCACATCACCTCGTTGAGCTCCAAGCGCCAGCCGTACTCCGATCTCCTGCGTTCGCCGCGACACCGAGTAAGCCATTACGCCGTAGATGCCGAGGATTGTGAGAATCAAGGCAAGACCAGCAAACGAGCCGAAAAGAATGGCCGTGAATCGTGGCGAGGAGAGTTGCGTGGAGAGCAGATCATCCATCGTACGGACCTCAACAATAGGAATGGTTGAGTCCATCGAGGAGACGAGGTGGCTGACGGCGGATTCGAGACTGAGCGGATCGACGGCGGTGCGGACAACGGTACGCAGGCAGCACCAAACGGAAATCTGGCTGGCCGGTAAGTACATCACCGGGTTCATTTCCCGTTGACCCGCAGAGTCGCGCACATTGCCCACAACGCCGACGATCTGCCGAAATGGAAGTGGGTCATGCGACCCATTTCCTGCATATGGCCGGAGATGCTGGCCAATCGGATCCTGCCCGTGGAAGAAACGCTTTGCTAAGGCCCGGTTGACGATCATGACCTGCGGAGAGCCCATGTCGTCGCCGTCAGTGAAATCGCGTCCTTCGAGAAGAGGAATCTGCATTGTTTTGAAAAAGCCCGTAGAGATGGGCGTGAGTTCGGCGATGGGAAGCGATCCGCTGGCGACGGGCTGCTCCGGATTTTCAAAACTAATGTTGACTGCAGATCCAGTCATCGGCAGGATGATCGAGCCAGCGGTAGCCTGCACCCCGGGGAGTGCTCGCAGTCGCTCGAAATAGCGGCGGTAGAATTGCGCGCGCGTGTCTTTGTAGGCGGTGTCCGGCGTCTCAAACGTGTACGTAAGCAGATGATGCGGGTTGAAGCCCTCGTCCACGTGCATGAGTCTGACAAAGCTCGCAACCAGCAGTCCCGCGGACACAGTGAGAACAACGCCGAGAGCAATCTGCACGATGACAATAGACTTGCGCAACCAGTCGCGGCTATTTGTGGCTGATTGCCCGCTCTGCTGGAGCGTCGAAACGAGGTTGGTGCGTGACGCTGTAAACGAGGGACCTAGGCCGAAGACAAAAGCACAGCTGACAGAAGTGAGAAATGCGAATCCGAGAACGGGGAGATTGACTCCGGCGTCAGCAGCCCGCGGCACTTCATTGCCAATGAGCTTCAGGACTGCCGGAACGGCCGCGAAAGCCAAGCCGCATCCGGCGAGGCCTGCGATGAGGCTTAGGCCAAGGCTTTCGACCATGAGCTGACGAATGACGCGCGAATGACCCGCGCCGAGGGCGGCTCGGATGGCGATTTCGCGCTGGCGTTCGTGCAGACGGGCGAGATACAGATTGGCGACGTTGCCGCAAGCAATGAATAAGACGAGAGTGACAGCCAGGAATACGATCAGGAGCAGACCGCGGGTGTCACCAAGAACCGCCTCGATCTCGGGACGAACCACGGCCGAAGGGAAGCGGCCATTGGTCAAGGGATTGTCCCGTGCAAGCTGTGTCGCAATTGACTTGAGGTCCATATCAGCCTGAGTCGTCGAGACTCCTTCTTTGAGTCGACCCATGACTGAATAGA
Organism: uncultured Acidobacteriota bacterium; assembly: GCA_963821145.1. GTDB lineage: Bacteria > Acidobacteriota > Terriglobia > Terriglobales > Acidobacteriaceae > JAKAAZ01. The sequence goes on along the minus strand of CAWGCV010000005.1, from coordinate 210,632 downwards.
TGTGAGTGCCTCGGTTCCTAATGTCTTCGCCCGCAACAGAGATCGTAGTCGGGGTCCAGATGTTTATCTGAGGAGCATCGACTGGAAAGCGAAATGACCTCGGCATGACGCCAATGATGGTGAAAAGTTCTCCATTGAGATGGATGGCGCGGCCGACCACATTGGAGTCGGATGCGAACTGTGACTTCCAGAGAGAGTGACTGATGAGGACAACGTGCGACCCTGCAACCTCGTCCTCTGCGTCAAAGCCGCGGCCGAGCTCGGGGCGGACGCCGAGCATTGCAAGAAAGTCCCAGGAGACGATTTCTGAGTCGAGTTGCAAGGGGCGTTCTACGCCAGTGAGTGTGAAGGATTTGTCGTTGAATGCGACCAAATGCGAGAAGCTATGGTTGCGGTCCCGCCAGTCACTGAAGTCAGGATAAGAGACAGACGACGCTATCCCCGTGTCCACTTCACGTGAAGAAGCGTCGACAAGGCGCTCGGGATGCACATATGGAAGTGGGCGCAGCATCACCGCGTCAACAATGCTGAAAATTGTCGTAGTCGCCCCCACACCGAGTGCCAGGATCACGACGACAATGGCACTGAATGCCGGTGCCTTCCTCCACTGCCGAACAGCAAACTTCAAGTCAGAGAGAATCGATTCCACGGCAGGCTAGACCTCCGCTATCGAACCCGATCGGCACGCTTCTCGAACCTTGCGCTGGCTTAGTTAGACAGATTCTGGCGACGCCGAGATAGCTAATGTATCGTTGGACACCAACAAGTGTTGGAAGGTTCCGCCTGAAACGTTCTGCCCAGCGCGGTTCGGCTTCCGTCAAGATATGGTTGAAATCCAGAGCCGCAACCAATCACCCGCAGCTGGCTTGACCCGGCAGCGGCGCGTTCCATAGACTCAAGAAGGCCCGCAATGCAAGTCTGATGGGCGGTTAGCTCAGTTGGTTAGAGCGCCTGCCTTACAAGCAGGAGGTCGGGGGTTCGAGTCCCTCACTGCCCACCAAAATCTTCCTTAGCGCTTCACTCCGTGATTGATCCACTACGTTTTTCTGACGCGGCACTTTCTGATCGCGTGACAGTTTCAACTTCACGCCGACGATCCGTTTTGGGATTCGCGTTTCAGAATTTCGTGGCGAACCTGCACGCGAGTTTCTTTCGCGACGTTCTCGTTGCCGTCTTGAATTGAGACCATCGGCGCGGCCGTTCTCTTCTTTGTGGCGTGCGTGCGCCACGAACAGGAAGACCACTACTTACTTTCGGCACCTTACTTACGGCATCGTACTTCCGTTACCCCTGCTTGTGACCCGCAACACTTTGAATCTCCACCATTCTTGAGACCCTCTCCATGCGGGTCGGCATCGACACGCGTTTCCTCCGCCAATCGCAGAGCAATTTATTTGGTTTCCCCACTGGTCTCTCCAGTGCACAGGAGCCTAACGCAAACCACAACACGCACGTGGTTGCAATGAACGTGCCGAGGCAGAATGATGAAATTCCTTCCCCAAACTATCTTGAGCCTTGTCTTTTTCGCAATCCCCACATTTGCAAGCGTTACCGTCAATAGTCCGCAAAAGGGTGAGACGGTCAATTCACCCTTCGTCCTGAACGCCAACGCAACAACGTGTTCCAACCAGGCAGTTCGCACCATCGGCTACTCGATCGATAGCAGTTCCACCACTACGCTGTTCAAAGGCAGCATGTCGATCGATACCAGTGTTTCGGCGCAGCTGGGCACCCATACGGTGCATGTGAAAGCGTGGGGAACCCAAGGCGCGGTGTGCGTCGCTGATGTCGCGATTGATGTTACAAGCGCCACGGACGATCCGGCGTCAGACACGTCCATTGTTCCGTCGGACGCAATCAGCGTGAGTAATATCCAAGCGTTGGGCAACTGGACGGCGACGCATGACAGCGCGACGAGCGGGACTTCATCGGGAACGATGGCCCTGGTCGGATCTCCCGCTCATATCGGGATTCCGAGGGAATTCGTCAGCACATTCACCAGCAACGGCGGCTTGCGCTATTCGGTGGTCTTTGGCGACGATACTGAGTCCACCAACTTTTTGTATGACGCCTGGGTGTATTTCACCGATTCTGCGCCAGCCATCGCCAATCTGGAAATGGACATGAATCAAACCATGTCGAACGGTCAGACGGTGATCTACGGCGTGCAGTGCGATGGCTATTCCGGGACATGGGATTACACGGAAAACCTGGGAACACCACAGAAGCCGATCGGACACTGGGCCCATGCGACAGCGAAATGCAATCCGCGTAGCTGGACCAGGAACACCTGGCATCACGTCGAAATGCTCTACTCCCGTTCGAGCACGGGAGTGGTCACTTACAAGACTATTTATCTCGACGGAGTTGCATCGGCCATTAACGCCACGGTTCCCTCCGCTCATGCGATGGGGTGGGGCCCAGTGCTGTTGACGAACTTCCAAGTGGATGGGCTGGGTGCAAGCGGCTCGTCTACGGTGTACCTGGATGATTTGACCATTTATCGCTGGTGAAAGGGAAGCAGCCTATTGAACGAACTTCTGGTTGCAGAACTTCGTTCTGGCTCGATGGTTGAGACATTGGAGCGCCCACCAAGACCTGGTGGGCGTTTCGTTATTGCGATGAAGTGCTGACATACGCGGAATCATAGGCGGAATCAGTTTGCCTCACTTCCCGACAGCTTGCCGGCGCAAATTAGAGTCGAACGCCCGAACGCAGCACTGTGTGTTCCAGTACGGCGAGCAACACCAGCAGCACAATTCCGGCAATCGAGATTTTCGGTGCGGCACCCGGCTCGCCGTAAGGTTGGGTTGCATCGCGCCGTGCGGCGAACAAATTGATCAATGGAGCGAAAGTGCCGATTGCCACCAGCATCCAGGGATGTTGAGGAAACATTGCGAGCAAAACAAGAACACTACCCAACATCCACGCCAGAAATCCCAACGCCATCATTTGCGGCCGGAGTGGCTGCAGCGAATCGGTTAAAGCGAGTAGCCGCGGTAATCCAAGGCGGCCCAATTGGATGATGCCGATGGCGCCACACAGTACCGATATACCTATGAAGATCGGCGAGGCGAGGTTGAAGCTTGCGAGCACTTTATAGACATCGCCCTTTGTATAGAAGGGAGGCGTGATCAGGTAGCCCATGAAGAGCGCGATGCCCAACAGTCCAAGCCACAGCATCAGGTAGCGAGAAAAGCCCTGTCCGCGCAGGCGCTTGTATATTGCGATAAAAATCATGCCCAGCAGCAAGCTGACCACAGGTCCTGCCGCTGCGATTACGGCAACGCGCACCGGTGAGGCGGCAATATCTTCTTCATGGAGTCCATACACCGTTGGATGGAATCCATACAGCCACGCGGCGAGCCCATGCCCGAACTCGTGCAGCGTCACGGTGATCAACGAGGCGGACGCGTAGGCGACAGAGGACTGAATCAGTCGTGCCTGCTGGCGCCACAAGGTGAGTCGACCCATGCTTCCTCAGTTGACCCGATAGAAGAGGCGAATGGCAGGCATTCAAATGCGAAACCCACACATGTCTGACAAGGGTATCGTCGCACCGCCCGTCGATCGAATCGCGTGTTCCATAGACATCATTGAGGCGAAAGGATGACAGAGGGAGATTCTTTTGCCAACTCGGTCGATTCCTTCAAATTTCGCTTTGCACGGTACATATCGGCATCGGCCCGGGCGCACAGCGAGTCAGCTGTTTCGCCATCCTCCGGATATAGCGCCACGCCAATACTGCCTGAAACGCGCAACTGTAATTGCCGAACTGAGATCGGTCGATCGAGTTCCATCTGAAGTTTCTGGGAGAGAATTTTTGCGCCGTTCGGTTGCAGGATATCCGAGACCAGAACGGTAAACTCATCGCCACCGGACCGTGCCAGAGTGTCCGCTCTTCGCACCACTTTCCCCAGGCGCAATGCGACTTCGCGCAAAAACTCATCGCCAACGGCATGTCCGTGGGTGTCGTTAATCTGTTTGAAACCGTCGAGGTCGACCACCAGGATAGCGGCACGCGTGTGATTGCGTTCTGCACGCTCCAGCATGTTGGCCATACGGTCTTCGAGAAGGCGTCGGTTGGGCAGGCCGGTCAGCGCATCATGCAGGGCAAGGTGTTCTGTTCGACCGATCTCTTCTTCCAAGAAGGTGAGTAAAATCCCAATCGCGATAATAAATTTCGGCAGGTTTTTGACGGAGGCATCGAGCGTGAGATGGGGTAGATAGGTGGCTCGGACGATGAGAGCTATCGGGAAAAGGGACGATGCGGCAAAAAAGCCAAAAACGGCCGCGAAGACGCCAATGGTCTTGTGATGATATCGCTGCCAGTATCGAACACCCGCGACCAGGTAGAGCCATGAGAGCGTCGTGTCGATGCCGTATCCCATCTGATCCCGATGAACGAAGATCCCAAGCAACACAGCCAGCAGCAGACTGGACGCAAAACTAAAAACATTGTCCGCTAAACTTCGCTCGGCTCGGAGCTTGAAGTGCACTACGTAAACGCTTACCGCCAATACCGCGACGGCGACGTAGTATGGCAGCGCCGCGTCTACTCCCCAGACCACCAATGCGCCGTAAGTCAGCAGCGCCGTCGCCCAGGTTAACATGGCGAAGGGCTGATCCTTGACCATATCGATGCGCGAGGCAGCGTGGACGAAGGCAATGCCGGCCATTTCCAGCGCCAGCAGGGAAATTGTCGCGAGAACGGTTCCCCAGAAACCTTCGCCGAATTTGAGCAGTTGCGCAGCGAAATGCAGCAGGACAAACGTCCACGCGAGAAGCCACGAATTTACCTGCCGGCGCGCATGGTGTCGCAGCATCGACCAGAAGACGAACGCCAACGCCGCAAATGCGATCAGGTCAGGGATCGAAGAATAACGCAGCATAGGCAGGCCGTGGGCGAGAGATACAAATTTGTTCCATGATAGAGTGCCGCCAGCCGCAGAGGAGCAATTATTTTAATGAAATTTTCAGGGGTTACATCCCCCGCAAACCGGCATAGACGGCCAGACAGGAGGTTAAACCGGTGACAGCCACCACGATCCAGCGATAGGTTCCCGACAGACGGTATGGGTGGGGAAGGGCGGTCATGGACAGAACCACCAGAAAACCAAGGACCATGGGGAGCAGAAAAGCGTTCATTACCTCCACCCAAATGGTGAGAGCCACCAGATTGGGAATGGTCGCCACCATGACGGCGCCTGCCACTACACCGATTGTGAACACCACGTAAAACCAGGGTGCCTCCATCGGATTATGTTCGAGCGAGTGCTTATATCCAGTAACCTCGCCAAATCCCCAGGCGGCCGCCAGGGAAACGACGACGGAAGAAATCATGGCGGCACCCAGGACGCCGAGGCTGAACAGCAACCGTCCCATGGCTACGCCCATAAACGGCGTTAGTGCGTGGGTGATCTCGCCGATGGTATTCAGGCTCGCATTTGGATTCACTTTTCCGATGGTGGCTGCCGTGGATACTAGAACAGCCGCCATCACCAGCTGAGTCACGACTGCGCCGATTCCGGTATCCCAACGAGCGTCTCGGTAGTGTTCGGGGCGAAGGCCTTTGTCTGCGATCGCGGATTGCTGATAAAAGATCATCCACGGCATGATGACCGCGCCGATATTGGCGGAGACTAGGTAGAGATAGGCCGGGGAAGACAGGGGAGCCTGCATCAGTCCGGCTGCCAGATCGTGTGCGCGCGGGTGCGCGGCAATGGCAACCCAGAAAAATGCAAACTCGAACAGGCCGAGCAAAATGGCCACCCGTTCCACCCGACGATAGGAACCGGTCCACACCACCACCAGCAGAAATGCGGCCGCCAGAGCTACGCTGAAGCCTCGCGGCACACCGAAAAGCTGTCCTACGGCGGCGACGCCGGAAAACTCTGTGAGCAGGGCTCCGATGGTGGCTACAGCCAACCCGATGACGGACACCCAGGCCCACCCAGCGCCGAATCGTTCCCGGATGAGTTCACCATGACCCTTGCCTGTGAATACCCCCAGGCGAACCGTTAGATCCTGAACAATAAAGAGGACCGGGATCAAAAGAAACTGGAGCAATAAAAGTTTGTAGCCCCATTGGGCGCCACTTTGAGCGGCCGTGATGATGCTGCCAACGTCAGTGTCGGCGAGCATCACAACGATGCCAGGGCCCATGACGGCCAGAAACAGACGCCAGCGAGTTGGCATGCGAGAAAGGGTGGGAGCCGGAACGGTTTTCACGAAAGAAGCCAAACTCCAATCATAGTGGGCACAGGAAGGACTCCATCGATCTCAAACGACACGCTCATTCGAATCCATGTCCTGCTACCCGGAATCATCTGCTTTTCGTCCACTGCGTGCCTCTGCAGGGCGGCAATCGCAGTGTCATAGGGCGACCCTAGCATGGGGCCAAGTCCCGGAAACGTGACGAACAGCACATATTCGCCTTTTTTATAAGAACACACTTGGCGCCACCGGCCGTTGGTGATGCCCGACCTGAGCCAGCAGGCTTCGTATTGCATTCCATCGAATGAGTTAACGCATCGATCGGCAGCCTTACCCAGGCAGATCCGCTAGGGTGCCGAAGTGATTCACAAGAGGTATCAACGTGACTCGAATCACTGAACCGCGGCACCCTTTTCGCTAGGCTCCAGATGGAATCGAAAACGACCTGATTTGAGGGCGTATTCCCATACGTGTTTCAGGGAGGGTTTATGGACAAACGTCGTGAAATCGCCAACGCCCCCAGCGGCGACGCACCGCGGCTGGCAACCTGCAAGGCGAAATTCAAAAAGATTCTTATTGGCGTCGATTTCTCCGGACCTATGGCTACCGCCCTGAACGCTGCAAAATCACTTGCAGGCGAGTTTGGAGGCACTCTTTTCCTGGTACATGCCGTTCCTCCTGTACTTTATGGACCCGGAGCAACCCCAGAATTGCTGGAGGCGGATCTGGACGCCGCTCGGGCGCAGATGGAAGTCGTCATTTCCAAGGTGAGCCTTGGATCCATCCCATTTCGCACTGTCATTGAATTTGCAGAGCCGACAGATTTGATCGACAGGATTGCGAGGGTGCAAGGTGCGGACCTTGTGGTCGTGGGTTCCCATGGCGCGCATGGATTGGAGAAGCTGGCCTTTGGATCTGTCGCTGAAAGCGTGCTGCGCAGGGTGCCATGTCCAGTGCTGGTTATTGGTCCCCATTGTCGCGAGAATCTGGAAACCATTCGATCCATCGTCTTCGCGACTGGCCTGGAAGCTCGCGCATTTCGGCCGGCCCAGTACGCATCTTCGATTGCCGAAGAATTGAACGCCCGTCTGACGCTGCTGCACGTACGAAAGCCGATGACTAAAGAAGTTGAGAGTTCCGCTATTGACCGGGACGTAGAGCTAAAAGGGGAACTGCAACAGCTGCTACCGCCAGATGCGGAGCAATGGTGTCAGCCCAAGGTGCGGGTTGAAGTCGGCAATCCCAGCGAAGAAGTCCTGCGAGTTGCGCAGGCAGAAGCGGCAAACCTGATTGTGGTCGGCGTCCGAGAAAGCTCGACCCTGGCGGATCATTCTCCGTGGTCGACGCTGTCGCAGATCATTCGCGGCGCCAACTGCCCTGTGCTAGGCGTTCGCAATCATCTTGTTTGACTCTGTGAGATGCCCGCGGATGGGCGACGTTCCATTCCCGGAAGAGGCTTTTTGGGGACAATATCGGCGGTTCAGGTCGATGTAATGGGCAGGACTCTCGCATGTGTAGGCGATAGGCTGACTGCGGATAAATCTGTATGATTGTGATGGTGGTCACTGTGCCCGCAGCGCCATATCTCCTAAGCTTCAGACTGTAGAGAATCCAAGAGAATGATGGCTTTCCGGCGAGCGGGGCAGCATTTTTTCGGGGCCGATCCAGGTGGCTCTTTAGCTCGGCGACAAGCGACAGGAAATAGCAGGCGCTATGGCAGCATTCGGTAGTTTCGCAATCCTTCTCGGTCTGGTTCTGTGCGTCTACAACTTTGTGGTCGGCGCTTTTGCGCTGCGCCAGATCGCCGTTCATCCACAAGGGAACTTCGGCGCAGAACGGCTGGCTGAGTCTGCGCGGCGTGCAGGAATTGGAAGCTTTATCGCGCTGAGCGCGGCTGCTTTCGCGTTGGTCTATTGCGCGTTCACCAACGACTTCTCTGTTTCCTACATCCTCCACCATTCCAACCGGGCATTGCCCTGGCCGTATAAGTTTGCGGCTCTGTGGTCTGGCCAGGAAGGTTCGCTGCTGCTGTGGGCGTGGTTGCTGGCCGCTTATGGATTTGTGTTGCGGGTGCGTCATAAGGTAGACGTCAAGCTGACCGCTTATGCCTCTACCATCCTGGCTGCTGTTCAGATTTTCTTCACGTTGTTGATCGTGTTTCCAGCGCCGCCGTTTGCTTTGGTGCAGGGAACCGTACCCGCGGACGGATTTGGCTTAAATCCGCTGCTGCAATATCCGGAGATGGTCATTCATCCCCCGATGTTGTACCTGGGCTATGTAGGATTCAGCGTTCCGTTTGCCTTCGCGCTGGGCGCCCTGATGATGCGCTACCCCGGTGAAAAGTGGATCCACATTACGCGTCGCTGGACTATGGTGACGTGGCTGTTTCTGACCTGCGGAATTTTTCTCGGCATGCACTGGGCCTATGCTGTTCTGGGCTGGGGCGGTTACTGGGGATGGGACCCGGTCGAGAATGCGTCGCTGATGCCATGGCTGACGGGCACCGCGTTTCTGCACTCGGTGATGATGCAGGAAAAGCGCGGCATGATGAAGTCCTGGAACGTGTGGCTGATCTTTACCACATTCATGCTGTCGATTCTTGGCACGCTGCTGACGCGGAGTGGACTGGTCAGCTCTGTCCACGCATTCGCTGAATCATCGATTGGAACCTGGTTCTGGGTCTTCCTGCTGATTGTGCTCAGCGTTTGCCTGTTCACATACATTCTGCAGCGCAACCATCTGCAGTCAGAGCATAAGCTGGAGTCGCTGGTATCGCGCGAATCGAGCTTTCTGTTCAACAATCTTGTCCTGCTGGCAGCCTGCTTTACCGTGCTGTGGGGAACGCTGTTTCCGATCATTTCGGAATATGTTGAAGGCTCCAAGGTCACGGTTGGTCCGCCGTTCTATAACCGTGTGGCGGTTCCCATTGGTATCTTCCTGCTGTTTCTCACGGGCATTGGTCCCATCCTGGCATGGCGAAGCACCTCGTTCAAAAGCGTCAAGCGAAACTTCCTATGGCCATCCGTAGCGGGAGTGGTGACGGCTGTGGTTTTGATGGCGGCTGGCATGCGTCCCTGGCAGGATATGGGCACGCTGTACTCGCTGATGACCTTCTCCCTGGCCGCGCTGGTGATCACCGCGGTGGGCAGCGAATTCTGGCGCGGCGCTCGCGTGATTCAGCGTCACACCGGTAAGAACATGTTGCTGTCGCTGGTGCAGTTGACGCGCCGCAACACTCGTCGCTATGGCGGCCACCTGGTTCACATCGGCGTCGTGATCGTTTTTGTCGGGCTTGCGGGGTCCGCCTTCAATCAGTCGAACGAGCAGGAAATGGGCTTTCATGATTCGATGACGATCGGACAATATCGGCTTGTATGCCTGAGTTATACCCAGGATTCGAATGCGAATTACGACAGCGAATATGAATTGCTGAACGTATATAAGAATGGAAAATTCCTGACGCAGATGGCGCCTGAACGGCGTTTCTACCATGCCAGCCAGCAGACGGAGACCATGGTGGCGAATCATTCCACGTTAGAACGTGATCTGTATGTGGTCTACGAAGGCAGAAATCAGGACACGAATCAACCCATCATTAAGGTCATCCTTAACCCGCTAGTGGCGTGGATCTGGATTGGCGTGGTGGTGATGGCGTTCGGTACGCTGCTGGCTCTAGTTCCGAATATGAGCGCGGAGCAGGCGGCAAAGCCGCGGAAACAGGTGGAAGAAGAAGTGGCGCTTCCCGCTGGCGTGGGGGACTAATCCATGCGCGCATTTCGACCCAATCTACGCATTTTCGACCGCTTGTTGCTGCGAACGTTTGTCCAGGTCTCAGCCGTGTGTTTGTTGCTGATCTTTATTGTGGGTGCCGGCGATACTTCGGCCCGGTATCAGCAGATGGGCCATCATCAACTGATCTGCACCTGTGGCTGCGGCCAGATCCTGCTGGAATGCAATCATGTGGGCTGCACGGTCTCCACGCAGGAAGAAGGGGAATTGCGGACGGCACTCGATCGTGGGGATAGCGATCAGTTAATTCTGCAAAATTTTGTGCAGAAGTATGGGCCGACGGTTCTGGCAGCCCCCCCAGAGAGCGGGTTTAACCTGGTCGCCTGGATTGCTCCGGGAGTGGTATTTCTGCTGGCAATGTTTGTCACGGCGTTCGTGATTCGGAAATGGAAGTTGCATACGGTTGCAATGCCCGCGGAGGTCTCTACAGACCCGCACACGACAGCGATTCTCGATAAGGTTCGAAAAGAGACCGAATTATGATGATCGCTTTGGCCTGCGCCGCATTCCTGGCGTGGTGGAAACTGAAGCCGGTGGCGCGCGAAAAAGATGTGGTTGTGGAGCCGATTGTGGAGGTCACTTCTCCGCAGGACGGGAAAGAGAAAGATTTATGACCTTGATGACACTCCTGGCTTGCGCAGCGCTGTTGGCCGGCATCTTCGTATATGTTTTCTATCCTCAGTCCAAAACCGAGGAACAGACGCAGAAGACGCGCCTGGAATTTTTGCGAGAGCGCAAAGAGACGATCTACGAAAATCTTCGCGATTTGAACTTCGAATATCGGGCCGGCAAATATCCCGAGGAAGATTACCTGGCGCAGCGGGCGGGTATGGAAAACGAAGCGGCTCAAATTCTCGCCGAAATCGAGTTCCTGGAAACCACTGTACATGCGGCCTGAACTTATCACTCCTGTGAATTGAAATCAGAAAGAGACTCAATGAAACTTCAACGTACCTACTTGCTGTCGTTTTTTCGCGCCAAGGCTGTCAGTTTGCCATTTGTGTGCGCGGCTTTTGTCTTGATTGCGGGCGGTTCCGTTGTCCGGGCGGCTCCCATTTCCGGCACGGTCACCAATCAAACCACGAAAAAGCCCTCTGCCGGCGACAGCGTCGAGCTGATGCGACTTGGGATGGACGTTGCTGCCAAGACCACCACCGACGCGCAGGGGCATTTCACGCTGGATGCTACCGATGGCGCTCCGATGCATCTGTTGCGCGTGATTCATGACAAGGCGACCTACTTTCGCCCCGTGCCTGCCGGTACCGCTACCGTGAACGTGGATGTTTATGACGTTGCGGAAAAGGTAGAAGGAGTAGCGACAGAAGCCGACGTGGCGCGAATTGAAGCCAGCCCGAATGGGTTGAGTGTGATCGAGAACTTCTTCGTGAAGAACGCTTCATCCCCTCCGAAGACCCAATTCGGGCCGCGAGCCTATGAAATCTATTTGCCGAAAAACGCGCAGATTGTTGCCGCAGCTGCGCAGGGCCCAGGCAGCATGCCGGTGCAAACGCCGCCCACGCCTTTAGGGACGGCGGGTGACTATGCCTTTGTGTATCCGCTCCGTCCCGGAGAAACACGTTTCCAGGTCAGCTATCAGATTCCCTACACAGGCAGTTTCGAATTCCATCCTCGCGTGGCGGCGCCGGTGGACAATCTCGCCATCATTCTGCCGAAGAGTGTGCAGTTTGTGGGCACACCTGTCGGCGCATTCCAGCCGATCGATGAAGACGTAAAGGTGCAGACCTATCTTGCAAGGAATGTCATGCCGCAATCGAAGCTCGCGTTTACAGTTTCCGGGACTGGTTTGCTTCCGCAGGAAAACACCACGGGGCAGGACAACGGGAATGGCGCGCCGGCAGCGGGTGCAGATCAGGGCGCGATGGGTCCTGAAGCAACGCAATCCGCGGCGGCGAATAATACGCGACCTGGAATCGGTCTCGGGGCTCCGATCGATACGCCGGATCCGCTGCACAAATACAAATGGTGGATTCTATCGCTGGCTGCAGTATTGCTTGCAGTCGGCGCTGCTTTCCTGATGAAGCAAAATCAGCCAGTGGCAGCCACTGCCGGCGGCCCTGCAGTTCCGCTTGCAAATATTGCATCGGCGACGAAGCCCACTGAGGGCTACAAACCTCCTCTTGCCGCTGCCGCGATGCGCACAAACGGTGCGGAGTCTCATCGTTCCAGATTGATGGAAGCGTTGAAGGAAGAGCTTTTTGCACTGGAAACCGAGCGACTGGAAGGTCGTATCGCTCCTGACGAATACGAAAAGCAAAAGGGTGCTTTGGAAGTTGTAATCGTGCGCGCCCTGCAGTCGGGCAAAGCGAAAAATCCCGCCGAGGCACTATAAGGATTGCTGGTCGACGATACGATTGCGGCTCAGGCGCGAGGAGTACTGTCGACCAGTGTCGGGTGAAAATTGACGTTGCCCGCGCGAGGCCTTTCTTGTGTCGGCACGACCTGAACCGGCTTCTCGTGCAGCAGCAACTCCGTTGCTCTCACCCGCGGATCGGCATGGAACCATCGCTGAAAGGCTTTGTCCTCCAGCAGATTTGTAATTGCCAATAGCGACATCCCCTGATGATGTGCCATCCACGAGCGCACCAGGGTATATCGCGTTCCTTTTTCATGTTGGGTGGTTTCGGAATAATCCGCCGACTCGTAGAAGCCGAACTCACCCAGCCATCCGAGTTTTTCCATCCGATGCAAGTTGGCCAGCGCGTGCGCAGGGTCGGCCTCCAGCGCTAATACAGTGGCGTAGGGCGCGATCACCAATGAACCTTCTGGTGGCGGATTGATGGCTAACGTGGGCACGCCGAATGCGTGGTATTGATAGTTTCCCTCTGGATCGCGTTGGCTGTGGCTCGCTTCTGAAATTCCCCACGGCATACGCCGGCGGGCGACATATTCCCGCTGGGCACGAACGGCTCCAGGCAACGATTGTGCCAACAAAGTATCTGGAGAGGTTTGCATCCACAGGGTGGGCATCATGTACTCAAACATGGTGCCGGACCAAGATAGCAGCACCGGATTGCCGTCAATCATCGTAGTTTTGCGGCCGACCCTGAACCAGCTATCCTGCAACGCATCGCCCTTGGCGATGGCGAGGAACATCGCGGTTCGCGCCTCAGATGCGAGCAGGTCATAGCAGGAATCCAGCCGACGCTCGTGCTCGGTATCATAGCCGATGGTCAGCAGGCGACGATAGGGATCCACCAATTCCTGATAGTCCGTGGCCTGGAACATACGGTCGCTGAACGTCGCAATGGATTTTAGGTCTTCGATGAGCGCGGTCAGCCGAGTTTCACTTTCTCGCAGGGCACTCGTCAATTCGTCCGCGATTGCATAGTGTTGGCCGGAGGCGTCGAGCGCATTTTGTGAATAGGCCGACTCCATCTCGTGGCAAATTCGCAAAGAAGTCTGAAGCGTGTAGAACTCAAGCGGATGATTTTCGATGTTTTTCTGCGATTGAAGGAGTTGGGAATATTTTGGCAGCAGCCACGGGAGGTAGTCCGCAATGAATTTCTTAATCGCGTGGAGATGTGTTGTTGCTGCGCCATTCTCCTCCGCAGGCGAAGTTGAATCCAATGTTAGAAGTGCGGCCAGCCAGGCATCGGACGGCGATTTACGATCGGCCCGCAAGGCAGATTTTATTTTCGTGTCGAGGGCCGAAGGGGTCTTGGTATCCATCACGATATCGAGCAAGCCTTGCCGCAGCGCCGGCAACATGGGAGTTTCCAGCAGTTCGAGCGTTCCCATCCGCAAACTGCAGAGTGACGCGATAAAATTTCCGCTGTCGACCGTGGAAGCAATGTAAGGACGGATGGATTCAAGGGTCGTGGTGGCGTACCAATTCAGTAAATGTCCTTTCCATTTAGGAATACGGTCGAGGGTCTGCAAATTTGCAAGCGTCTGCTTTGCATATTCCGAGAAGGTCAAATATCCGAGGATGACGGCAGCCTGGCGCGCATTCAATTGCAGACCGGCATTGGTCGGCGAGATGCGGAGTGCCTCGCGATACCCTTCTTCCTGCACATTATCCGGTACCAATCCATGATGGCTCTCTGCGGCGTATTGCGCAAAATATCGCCAGGTCCGCCATGCAATCTTTCGAAGGAATCGCCGGTCGGAGTCGGAAAGGTTCATTTCAAGTTGGGTTGATCGATTCAGCCACCATGTAATCGGCTTGGCGAGCGACCACAGAAGCAGAACCGGGAGAGCCCACGGAATTGCTGCCGGCCGAATTGAGACAAGAAGAATCAACAGTACAGCGCAGAGCAGGGGAACTAAGCCCATTGTGATCTCGACCGGCGTGCGTTTGCTCATACCAGTTTCAGCCTCGGCCGCAGTTTCCCATTCCAGCAGGCGTTTGCCCGTCACGAAACTTCGAACCAGGGACCGCACGATAGCATCCATCATGAGAAGAGTCTGATGTGCCAGCAATGCAAAATTGAGACAGGTCGAAAACAGCAAGACCAGCGAGTCTCGAACAGCTTGTCGAACATATCCGCGCTGCTCGGCTGCGCTCGCTCGCACCATGGAGAATAGGAATTGCACGACCACGGGGACGATAACGATCAGCAGCGTTGCCAGCGTCCAGTAACGGGCAGTTCCGGGAAGCCACAGCCAGCCCGCCACCAGCAGAAGGAAGGTCGCGGGTTCGACCAAACTGCGTCGTAAATTGTCGAAAATTTTCCAGCGGGAAATGTTGGATGTAGGATTCTGTACCAATTGTCCAGAATCGTTGGGAACGCGTCCCAACAGCCACCGCAAAATCTGCCAGTCTCCGCGTACCCAGCGATGCTTGCGGCGATTTTGTGCGCTGTAGTGAGAGGGATAGTCGTCCATCACCTCAACGTCTGTCAGTAGACCCACGCGTGCATAGGCGCCTTCAATCAGATCGTGGCTGAGTAAGGAATTTTGAGGGAAGCGACGATCCAGAACTTCGTGCAGAATCTGAATCTCATAGAGGCCTTTCCCGGTGAAGATTCCTTCACCATACAGATCCTGATACACGTCGGAAATGGCGCGCGTATAAATATCAAAACCGGTTTGACCGGAATAGATCGCAGCCAGTCGAGAGCGCGCGACCGAGTGAACGGCGATACCAACCCGAGGCTGCATCAGACCATAGCCCTCGGTCACGATCCTTCTCTGCGGATCAAGAATGGCGCGGTTCAGCGGATGCGCCATGGCTCCCACCATGCGATGCACGGAGTCACGGGGCAGTTTGGTGTCTGAGTCGAGTGTCAGAACATATCGCATTCCATCCAGAACGGCTGGATCGCCAGCTTTATAAGGGAAACAGTCCATCCCGCCCATGATGAGGCGATTCAGGTCCAATAATTTTCCACGCTTGCGCTCCCAACCCATCCAAACGTTCTGTTTTGGGTTGAACACGCGATGGCGATGCAACATCAGGAAGCTACCGCAGGATGCGCCCGCGTACCGCTGATTCAGGTCATCAATCAACTGGCCAGCCAGCGTCACCAGCGGATGAGCATCCCGCTCCAGCGGTTTTTCCACTGAATCCGGCAAATCCGTCAACAGTGCGTAGTGAACGTTCGGATCTTGATTTGCCAGACTTCGGACTTCCAGTTCATCAACAAGGCCGCGAACCTGATGTTCGTTCAACAATAGTGTCGGAACTGCAACCAGAGTTTTGCAATCGTCGGGTATCCCCTCAGAGAAATCGAGCTTTGGGAGCGCCTGCGGTTTCAAAATCGCGCTGATAGTGTGATTCATCAGTTCTACTGCGCCTTGGGATACGGGCAGCAGCAGTAGCAGAAACGCAATGGCCAGACTTCCCAGCGGATTGTATAGGGGGACCAGCGGAAGAATGATCGCCGCCATGACCAGCAATGTGATGGTTTGGATTCCACCGAGATAGAAATCGTCGGGGTAAGTTCGCAGGATGGTGCGGACGCGATCGCGAAGGCGAGGATGGAAGTGACAACGCTTTCGCAATTCGTTCAGGCCTTCATCGATCAGGTAATAGCCAAGATGCGAACAGCGTTTTGTAATGCGCTCATTGACGTTGGGCTGCTGCGATGAGTTGCGCGCCAGCGTCAGCGCCATCGAGGCGACCTCAACTTCATTCAAAGGAGATCGCGCCGCTATCTTTGCCACCGCCAGGCGGTACATATCACGGCTCTCAAAATCCATATGCGAATATGTATTCGCAGGATCCTGGCGCAAAACTTCCTCGAAGGGAACCAGGGGCTCTAAAATATTCGCCCAGACCGGCAAGCTGACTTCATGGAGACACCGCAACGATGCGTTGACAGCCGCGTCGCTGGCGGGCAACTTGCTGAATGCCCCGGGAGCCTGCGCCAGTATCTCTTCCAACAGCGCCAGTTTCAATGCGACCGGGAAGGTCCAAAGTTCTCGAAGACTGAGAGGCTCCTCCGCCTGAAATCCTTTTAAGAAGCTGGAAAGTCCAGACAGACTCCACTGGAACTTCGCAGCATTCAGGAGAGCTTCCGCGACACCGAGAATTCTTGGCGCTTCCACCCCGGTGACGCTGCGGGCAAATGGTAATTTCCCCAGAATTGGCAATGTACTTTGAATCTCGATCGCGGAGGATCGCAACAGGCGCGTGGCACCTTCCAGGCGTTGAATGCCGGGCGTTTTCTCCTCCGGTTGACCGGGTTGCTTGGCGCGTACTTGTTCATCGGTGTAGCGGGCCAGTGCGAACGCCGATGCCACGGCCAGGAGGGTCTGGTCTTTAAATTGTTTCCCGCTCGCGTGTTGCACCAGTATCGCCTGGCGACTCGCAAACGCGCGGCCCTCGGTGCTCAAGTCCTGGCTAAGAAGAATGGGAGAATTCATCGGTAGCTCGCCGCCTGCATCTCAAACATTTCCGCGTAGAGACCGCCGTGGCGAATCAGTTCGTCGTGGGTCCCTTCTTCTGTCAGCACTCCGTGGGAAAGAACAACAATGCGATCCGTCATTTTCACGGTAGAAAAGCGATGAGAGATCAGGAGTGCCATCTTGCCCTTGGTCAATTCAGCAAATCGCTGAAAGACCTCCTGTTCGCTGCGCGCGTCCAAGGCTGCGGTGGGCTCATCCAAAATCAGCAACTGCGCATCGCGCAAGTAGGCGCGCGCCAACGCCATCCTCTGCCACTCTCCGCCGGACAAATCCACGCCGCCTTCGAAGCGTCGGCCGAGTTGCTGGTCGTACTTGCCCGGAAGGCGAGCGATGACTTCGTCCGCAAGGCTCATCTGCGCGGCCGTTTGAATCTGGTCGAGGCGATCCCGCTCTTCAATTCGTCCGACGGCAATGTTGTCTCTCGCCGTCATCTCGTAGCGCATGAAATCCTGGAAAATCACTCCAATTTCATGGCAAAGATCTTCCATGTCGTAATCCCTCAGGTCCACGCCGTCGATAAGGATTTGACCCTCGGTGGGGTCATACAAACGTGTGATGAGTTTTACGATGGTGGTTTTGCCCTGACCATTTTCACCGATCAAAGCCACGCGCTCTCCGGGGCGAAGGTGAAAATTGAAATTCTTCAGCACGAGCCGTGTGGTGCCGGGATAGGCAAACGAAACATTCCTGAATTCGACCCCCTTCCGAATTGGACGAGGGATCTTAATGGCGTTCGGTTTCGATTTGACGGTGGGCTCCATGGCAAAGAAAGCTAGCAGATCCGTCAGGAATAGAGCCTGATCGGCAACGCCGGACGCATTCACGAAGATCTGCTGCAGATTGGCGCTGACCTGCAGAATCGCTGGGATCAAAACTGCGGTCAATCCCGCAATGGTGAATTTTCCTTCGATTGTGTCCCATAGGGCCAGCCCATAGGCACCGTAGTACCCAGCGGCAGCCAAGATGGAGAGAAGTACGCCAACAATGAGCCGGCGTTTTGACAGGCCGACATTCTGCTCGAAAATCGTATCCGCCATCCCGCGAAAACTGCTGACCAGGAAATTCCGCAGACCAAACAGCTTCAGTTCTTTGGCGGCCTCTTTGCTGCCTCCCACATCGCGCAGGTAGTCCATTTTGCGCCGCAAGGGTGTTTGCATGAAATTCTTGGCATACCCGAGGAACGCGAAATGGCTCTCGCCAAGCAGTGCGGGAATCGTACCCGCGATCAGCAGGAGCAAGAGCAAGGGGGAATACAGGGCAATGTAGGTCGCAAGAACGATGGTGGTCAGCACCTGCTGGGTCAGCGTCCCGATCATCTGGATCATGGCGATGCGGTCTGTCGCCTGTGCTTTGGCTCTTTCCAGTCGATCGTAATAGTCGGGATTCTCAAACGCCGTGATATCGAGCTGAGATGCGTGCTCAATGACACGAATGCTGATGTGTTGCATATACAGGTCGCCCAGCAAACTGTCGCAAAATCCTACTGCACGAGACAGGATGGCCGCCACGGAAGCAAGGCCAAACTCTAGAACGACGACCCACCAAAAATAGGGAGGCAGAGCGACATGGTTTTGCAGTTTATGGACAACATGATCGATCAGCCAGTTAGAAACCTTCAAAATTGCTGCCGGGGTGAGGGCCAGCGCAACCCGCAATGCCATTGACCACACCACGGTTTTCGGCCCGCATTCCCACACCATGCGCATCACTGGAGGGATGTTTCGCATCGCGTTGAGTCGCGATCGCCATGTGTCGCCGTACGATTTGTTCGTTGTCGTTTCTGTCACTTAAGGTCGGCGATGCATCTAAAAGGAGTCGGGAAAGTTTTCAGTCACGCATTTGCAACGCTAAGCGGGACTATGGATGATGAACTGCCTGGACTGCGATACCTCCAGCTTAGATGAAGAAGTCCGCTTTTTGTTTGTCTTCTTCAATTTGGAAACATTCTCATAAGATGACTGAATATGGCACAACGACCGATTGAAGCCTGTGGCGTGATTGGCGATCTGCACACAGTGGCCCTGGTAGCCATGGACGGCACGATTGACTGGTGTTGCATGCCCCAGTTTGACTCGCCCAGCGTATTCGCCGCCTTGCTGGATGAATCGAAAGGCGGCCATTTCAAGCTTACCCCGGCGCAGGCCGGAACCAACCGCCAGATGTACATGCCGGAGACCAATGTTCTGCTCACCCGTTTTCTTCGTCCGGAGGGTGTTGGTGAGGTCATCGACTTTATGCCGGTGCGCGACCGAAAGAGAGAGCAGAGTGAATGGGTGATGCATGAGATTGTGCGAATCGCCAGGGCGGTTCGTGGCGAGGTTCGGTTTCAGCTGGAGTGCGCACCCGCTTTTAATTTCGCGCGGACGCCACATAAGGCCAGTGCGACTGAGGGCGGAGTTCTTTTCGAGACAACCGAAGACCGGATGGCTCTGCTGGGTCCTGGGGATTGGAGAATTGTCGATGGAGTGGCGAGCCTGGACTTTACGTTACAGCCTGGCGAGTCGGCAGAGTTCGCGTTGCGTTACATCACCAAAGAAAATGCAGATGGACTTCATGATGCCGTCGATGGAAATCGCTTGATGAACGAGACACTCGCTTTCTGGCGGGAGTGGATCTCGCGGTGCAAATATGACGGTCGGTGGAGAGAAACAGTTCTACGCTCCGCCCTGACGTTGAAGTTATTAACCCATCATCCAACCGGCGCGATCGTTGCAGCACCAACATGCAGCCTGCCGGAGGAGATCGGTGGCGTTCGCAATTGGGACTACCGATACACGTGGGTACGCGATGCTGCGTTCACCGTCCACTCCTTGGTGCGCCTTGGTTTTCCGGATGAAGCAACTGCGTTTATCGAGTGGCTGGCCAAGCGAATCCATGAAGAGTCCGGGGCTCAAGGGCCGTTGAACACGATGTACAGCGTCGATGGCGTCAGCGATCTGCCAGAATCCATACTCGACAATTTAGAGGGGTATCGGGATTCGCGTCCGGTTCGCGTTGGCAACGCCGCCTCCAGCCAACTGCAGTTGGACATCTACGGAGAGATGATGGATGCGATTTATTTGTACGACAAACACGTCTCGCCCATCTCCTACGATCTGTGGATGCGGATCCACGGAGTGCTGATCTGGGTAGCTGACAATTGGAGTCAACCTGACGATGGCCTGTGGGAGGTGCGCAGCGAGAGACAGCAGTTTGTCTATTCCAAATTGCAGTGCTGGGTTGCGCTGGATCGCGGCATTCGTCTCGCCAGTCAGCGCAGCCTTCCGCTCGATCGCGTCAAGCTGGAGACGGAACGCGACCGCATCTTCGCATCGATTATGACAAACGGTTGGGACGAGCAGCAAAAGTGCTTCACGCAATCCTTCGAATCGAAGTCCCTGGACGCCAGCAATTTGATGATGCCTATCGTCAAATTTATTGCGCCGAAAGATCCGCGCATGCTGAGCACCATCGATCGCACAATGGAAAAGCTGGTCTCCGACAATCTGGTCTATCGATACGAGCTGGATGGAAAGCTTGCAACCAGGGATGGCTTAACAGGACACGAAGGCACATTCAGCATGTGTACTTTCTGGCTGGTGGATGCATTGGCGCGCGCAGAGCGCCTGGAAGAGGCAAGATTTATTTTCGAAAAGATGTTGAGCTATGCGAATCATCTCGGCCTTTATTCTGAAGAGATCGGTGCGACCGGCAGCGCGCTTGGCAACTTCCCTCAAGCATTTACGCATCTCGGACTGATAAGCGCTGCTCTGCATTTGGACGAGATGCTGCGGAGGTAGACGTTATTCCCCATACATTCGAGTCGCGAGTTTCCGGAGTTGGCAATACGTTGTGGATGCCTACGTTCGGCCCTGTCATTCAGAGGGATGGATGCCTGTTTCAGCTATGGGCGCGCCCGGGAGCGAAGGTCGAACTGGTGATTGAGAGCGTTCCTTCCCGGCACGCGATCTCAATGTCTCCAAGTGAAGACGGAATCTACCGAGCGCATGTGGATGGTACAGGCCCCGGAACGCGCTACTGGTTCAAAATCGACGGAGCCGGTCCATTTCCCGATCCGGCCTCACGGTATCAGCCGCTGGGAGTGCACGGCCCATCGCAGATCATTGTGCCCGGTGAGTTTCAATGGAAGGCGAAGGAATTTCAAGCGCCATCGCTTCGAGAGGTGGTGATTTACGAGCTGCATGTTGGAACGTTCACACCCGCCGGGACATTTCTCGCGTTGATCGAAAAGCTCGATTATCTGCGGGACTTGGGAATCAACGCCGTTGAGTTGATGCCGATCGCAGATTTCGCCGGGGAGCATAACTGGGGCTACGACGGTGTGTCGCCGTATGCGCCCGCCCACAGCTACGGCACACCGGATGACTTTCATCGATTAGTGGATGAGGCTCATGCAAGAGGAATCGCCGTCTACCTCGACGTGGTTTACAACCACCTGGGTCCAGACGGAGCCTATCAATCCGCCTTTGCGCCGCAGTTTTATACAGATAAGCACAAGACTTTGTGGGGCGACGGACTGAACTTTGACACAGACGGCCGAGACAAGGTTCGCGGCTATTTTATTGAGAGCGCAATGGCATGGATTTACGACTATCGAGTGGACGGATTGCGTGCGGATGCTACCGATACCATTCGGGACGATAGCAAGCCGCATTTTCTAACGGAGTTAACCGAGCGCGTGCACCAGGCGGCGAGTTCGCTTGGAAGAAATGTGATTCTGATTGCGGAGGATGCGCGGAATGAGCGAAAAGTGCTCCTGCCGGCGGCACAGGGTGGCCATGGATTCGATGCGGTGTGGTCCGACGATTTCCATCATCACATGCGTCATCGCCTCGCAGGCGACAGTGACGGCTACTATCATGATTTTGACGGGACGACTGAAAGCATCGCCAAAGCGATTCGTGACGGCTGGACTTTCACTGGCGAATTTGCCAGCTTTCATGGGCATGGCCGGGGGACTAGCCCGGAAGGACTGAGCCTCGAGTCGCGAGTTTTTTGTATTCAGAATCACGACCAGATCGGCAATCGTGCTTTCGGCGACAGGCTTTCGACACAAATTTCCTATGCGGCGTGGTGCGCTGCCAGCGCGCTATTGCTGATTTCTCCTGAGGTGCCATTGCTGTTTATGGGTCAGGAATGGGCAGCGAGTGAGCCATTTCTGTTTTTCACCGACCACAATGAAGAACTCGGCCGCCTCGTAACTGAAGGCAGGAGGAAAGAATTCTCGCACTTCTCAGCATTCGCTGATATCGGCAATCATGCAACCATTCCTGATCCGCAGAAAATTGAAACATTTCTAAAAAGCAAGCTGGATTGGACGGTTCTTCAAACCGCAGATCATGCGAAATGTCTGCGTTGGTATCGGACACTGTTACATATTCGGAAGCAGCTACTAAACCTGGCACGGTTTGATACGGCGCGCGCATTGAATGAACAAGTGATCGAGCTGGGTTGGAAATCAGCGCGTGGAAATGTTCGCGCCGTTGTTGCATTGGAGGGCCCGACAGCTGTGAGTGAATCCTCATTTCGATCTATGACCTTGGTGCGAAGCAGTGAGGAGAATCGTTACATCCAGGATCCTCATCCCATCGCGTGGAAATCGGAGACAGGTACACTATCCTTTGAACGCGCAGGCGTCGCTCTATTAGCTGGCGACGATCTTTTGGACATCGCGGAAGAACGAACCCAATGACGGATCGAAGAAGCGTCAGTGCGACTTATCGTCTGCAACTTACTCACAAATTCCGATTTTCCGATGCTCAAGCGATCCTCCCTTACCTTCGAAGCTTAGGGATAAGCCATATTTATGCATCTCCGATTTTTGAAGCACGTCCCGGAAGTTTGAGCGGCTATGATACGTGTGACTTTTCCAAAATCAGCCCTGAGCTGGGGGGAGAGGAAGCCTTCAATTCACTGGTGTCGGCGCTTCACTCCCAGGGGATGGGCTTGATTATCGATTTCGTCCCGAATCACATGAGCGCCCATCCGCAATGGAATAAATGGTGGCGCAGTGTCTTGGCGAATGGCCCCTCCTCGGCCGTTTCAGAATATTTTGACGTCGATTGGAATCCTGTCAATTCAAATTTGCACGGCAAAGTATTGCTGGCGATTCTCGGCGGCCAGTATGGCGATGTGCTCGAATCCGGTGATCTGAAGATTGGCTATCACGACGGGGAGTTTTGTCTGCTCTACGGCGATTACAACCTGCCGTTGAATCCGCGCCAGATGAAAGTGTTGCTGCGTCATCGCTGGCACGAGGTGGCGGACTCTTCCGGTATTGACGATGCAACGCGGCAGGAGTTCGAAAGCATTTTGTTTCACCTGGATCATATTCCAGGCTATCAACAGGCAGGCCTGATGGCGCGCGCCGATCGGGAGCGCGAAACTGCTGTCGTCACCCATCGGTTAACGCGAGTGATGAAGCATAGTCCGGCGTTGATGCATCACCTGGAAGACGTCATTGAAGAGTACAACGGTGTACCGGGTCAGCCGGAGTCCTTCGATCTGTTGCACGAATTGCTGGAACAGCAGCCGTATCGGTTGTCCTATTGGCGTACTGCCATGCAGGAAATCAATTACCGCCGATTCTTCGACATCAATGACTTGATCGGCCTGCGCATGGAGTATGAGCCGTTGTTCCGGGCTGCTCACGTTAAGTTGATTGAGTTGGCCGATAAAGGCGCGATTGACGGAGTAAGGTTAGACCACATTGACGGGCTGCTCGATCCGCAGCAGTATTTGTCGCAGCTGCGCGCGGCGACGGCCAATTCGGCACGACCGATGTATCTTGTCGTCGAGAAGATTCTGGCTCGACAGGAATGGTTGAGTCCGGAATGGCCAGTGGATGGCGCAACTGGCTATGAATTTCTGGCTTTGCTCAACGGATTGTGGGTCAATGAACGGAATCTCCAGGAGATCGATCAGATCTATCTGCACTTTCGCGAACGCAGGAAGCCCGACCGGGATGCTGTCTACCATGCCAAGAAGTTAATCACAGCTTCCTCCATGGCGAGCGAATTGAACGTGCTGGCGCACGAGCTCAATCTTCTGTCTGAAGAGAATCGCCGCAGCCGCGACTTTACACTGGACGGATTACAGGAGGCGTTGCGGGAAGTGGTCGCCTGCTTTCCTGTCTATCGCACCTATATCTCTGCGCAAGGTTTCAGTACCACCGACGAAATGGCCATCGATGAAGCCATCGGCCAGGCAAGGCGACGCAATCCCAGCATCGATTATTCCATCTTTGAGTTCATCCGAAGTCACATTTGTCCGGTGAGACAGCCAGAGGAATCAGAAGAAGATTTTGCGGAACGTCTTCGTTTTGCAATGAAGTTTCAGCAGTACACCAGCCCGGTGCAGGCCAAGGGCATGGAAGACACGGTGTTTTACCGCTACAGTCCGCTGGCTTCGCTAAACGAGGTGGGGACCGGGACGGGCCGCAGAGCGACGACGCCGCAGGAATTTCACGATGCGAATATCCATCGCATGGAGCGTTGGCCGAATGCAATGTTGACGACCTCTACCCATGACACAAAACGCGGCGAAGATGCCCGCATGCGCATCCATGTTTTAACCGAGCTACCCGAGGAATGGAGATCGAACCTGCTGCAATGGGCTCATTTGAACGATGGCGCAAAGACGTTGGTGAATGGACATCCTGCTCCCGATCGCGGCGATGAATACCTGTATTATCAGACGCTGCTGGGCATGTGGCCTCCTTCGCAAGATGCGCCGGACGAAGACACAATAAGCCGCATGCAGGCTTTTATGGAGAAGGCGCTGCGAGAAGCCAAGGTACATACCAGCTGGGTGAATCCGTCGAATGAGTATGACGCCGCCGTTGAAAAGTTTGTACAGCAGACCTTGCGTGGCAACTCTTCGGCAGCCTTCCTGGCCTCATTCGTTCCATTTGCGGAGCGGATCGCAACCCTGGCGGCGTGGGAGTCGGTATCTCAAATCGCATTAAAGCTGATGAGCCCCGGAGTTGTTGATACTTACCAGGGCGGCGAGCTATGGGATCTAAGTTTGGTTGATCCAGACAATCGCAGGCCGGTGAATTATGAGACTCGGCGTCAGCGGCTGGAGGCAATCACGAAGAATATTGTAGATCCGCAACTTTCATCCGAGCAGCGCTGCCAGGCAGTTTCATTGATCTGTCAATCCTGGTGGAGTGGCGATGTGAAGATGTTATATGTTGCGCAGGGGCTTCGTTTACGAGAGAGGGAACCAGACTTACTCTTGCGTGGCAAATACTATCCGTTGAAACTTGAGGGACCAAACTCTGACCACGTCATTGCTTTTGCTCGCGAACATCATGGCAAAGTTCTGTTGACTATCGCAGCAAGATGGTTTGCATCATTGCTGTCTGAGCCTACCGCGCTGGTAGATCTAAAAAAGAAGTTTCTGCAGACATTCGTCGAGATTCCGGAAGTGAAAGGGCGTTCGGCGAGATCGATAAAGTTTGCGAACGTATTGACCGGAGCCGCTGTCGGTGGCGAAGTGGTGAACGGAGTGATGCGGATCAACGTTGCCGCGGCTTTAAACGGTTTGCCCGCGGTATGGCTGTTCGGAGATCAACTGTAGCCGCGAGCCGTTGATTTCCAGTGAAGATCCGGTGGCCCTATCTAGAACGTTTCGGAGGTTTCCGGGTCCGGTTGGAATCCAACCATCTGCATTGCGTTGGTGATTTCATTGTTGCGCATAAAGTAATTCCAGCAGAAGCCGGTGCGAAGATTCTCCGCCATTAGTACGCTGATCCCTAAATCGATGCCAAGCTGGTCTTCAGCGAACCAATTGGATTGCGGCTGGAACGCATCGATGAATCCGTAGCGAGTCCACGCTTTCTCCCCGTATTTTTCACGAATAGACAACAGCACATGGGAGCATTCAGCAGGCAGGAAAACCAACGAGCCGGCCGTTGCGCAGGGAACGATGGTTCCGTCGATTCCGCCAAAGTCCGGCGGACCGCCCCAAACGCGATAGCCTGTCGGTGACTCCGACGCCGTGATCCCCCACAAGTTCTGGTCCATCCAGGGAAATTGCCGTCCCAGTGTGAGACAAAAAAGCTGATGTGCCCGCGTCGCAGCGACGGAATTGACGAAGTAGTTGGCGTGCTCATCGCGCAAGTGTCGAAAATCGCACCACGCGTGCGCATACTGATGGATAAACAGAGGAGCGATACCGCTGATGAATTCGATGCCGCCAAACTCGATAATGGGCCGAGTGACTGCATTCCACGCAGTGGGTGGAATGGCATTCCGCGACGCGCCGATTGCCATCAGCAGCATCGTCAACATCTCCGCGTAGACATCCCAACGATATTTGATGAATCCGGTTTCCGGCAGCCAGCCCATTGACAGCGTGTCGCTGCCGTTCAGCATCCACTGCCAATCGACGCGATTGTAGAGAGTCGTTGCCAGCGCGTGGATGCGTAGATTGCCGCTGAAGTACTGGCGACACAACAAAATCCCGGAGAGCAAGAGTGAGGTGTCGATCGACGACAACTCGGAGCCAAATAGTCGCTCGCCACTTTCGATGTCCAGAAAGTGATACAGAAATCCGTGGACATGCGGACATTGTTCCAGCAGAAACGCCAGCGTCATCTCCACGCGCTGCTCGCAAATGGACGGTGGTATGTATTTGCGATGGGCTGCAATGCACAGCGCACTTAGGCCAAAGCCGGTGGCCGCGATACTGGCGACGCGGCTCTCAGAGCGGCCAACCGCAGGGGCGTGGTCTCGTACCAAGCCTGTCGTTGGGTGCGCTTGATCGTAGAAGTACGCCACACCGCGCCCTTCCATGTCGTCCAACATCGCGTCAACTACGGTTGAGATTTGAGTGAGAGGGCGATTGATGAACTGGCCAGGAGGGTGGGGATATTTCTTTGCAACTTCACTTTCCCGCTTGGGCGCCTTCTCTTCAGTGGGAGAGGCTTGCGGCGGGGCTGACGCAGGTGTCTGGGCAATTCCCGGCAGTCCTAACGCCAGCCCAGCAGCGGCGCTTGCCCCGACTCGGCGTATCAAATCGCGGCGTGTAACGTGCTTGTCTTTCAATCGGGAAGCAATCCTTGGTTAGCGGGATAAAGGAAGCGGTTCGCCAGTCCATCGTCGGTGCGCGAAGCGACCCATCCTATTGTGTTAGACATCAACTTGTCACTAAAAGGAGCGCTGATGGTTGAATATTTATCGAACGAATTCCAAAGCCGTCCCAAGAATATCGCAACGCCTAGTGCAACCTTTTCGTGGCTTTGCACAGACTGATCGAAGGTGATCAAGCGCTTGCCCCGCAACTGACAAATTCTGCAGCGTATATCGCCGCGTCCAGTTCCCGGTTGAACGCAGATGCGATCTCATTCTTCCATTCGTCGGAGAAAAGTCCCTTACCTGTCAGGTAGCGTTCCATCACAGCGATTGGATCATTGGATACCGATTTCTCAACCTGATCCGTCGCTCGATATTCCGCGCGAACAATTTCAGTGGGTCGATTTTCGGGGAATGTCTGAGCGTCGATCAGTGTTGGACCTCCGCCGGAACGAGCACGCTCAACCGCCTCTTGTGCGACCCGATACATGGCGACCGCATCCTGGGCGTCGACTGTGATCCCCGGGAAGCCATGGCCCATCGTTTCTGTGCGGATGGCGTCTCCAGTACTCTCGAGTTTCACCGGGACCGATCCTGCCGAGAGATTGGGTTGGCGGACAAAGACAATGGGCAAGCTGCGTTGACCGGCCAAACTTAGAGCGGCATTCCAGGCACCTGGCACCAACGAGGCTTCGCTGGAAAGTACCATCACAACGTTGTCACTTTTCTTCCGCTGGTAGGTGAATGCGACTTCGTTACACATGGCCCACTGCGCGGCGACGGTTGACGTGGGAAGGACGATGTTCAACGGTGCGTATCCGCAATCATCAGGCACCAAGTGTCCATGGTGCACACGTGTGTCACACCAGTAGAGATGGTTGACCATGTCGGAGAGTGGCACGCCTCTGATGTAGCTCGAAATGAAATCGTGTTGCGACGGTGCCAAGGTATCTTCTGGCCGCAAGTGAATTGCAGCACCCACAGCCGTGGCTTCCATCCCGACGGAAGTGGAACGATCGTTCTCGAGCCCTGCCTGCTCTTCCAGAATTCGCGTGCGCTCTTCCAGCAATCGGCACTTTAGCATCGTGCTGTAGAGTTGCCTCAACTTTTCATGGCTGATCAGCGGGTTGGAGTGGCCTGAGCTCGGCGTCGCGACTGCGACCTGTTCTCTCACTTTTGTCGCCATACTTCTGGTCATCCTCGATACCGATAGTGTAGCGCAGCGATTGGCCGAAAATTTCTTTGGAGCGTGGGCACTCACCAGTTTCACAGCGGAGATTTCTCAGCGTTACGATTTCCACGTCAATGTGCAAGAGCCTGTGAATAACAAGGTCCCCGATGCACGAAACTCATCTATTTTTCTGGGCTTCGACCTGTTTGCACCATTACCGTTGCCATTTGAGTTTTAGCCGCCGCTGACAATACGTCGAAGCTGCTTTTCGTAAATAAGTTTCGCCGTTTGTGCGCGGAACGTATGAAGATATGTGCCGAATTGCGAATCAGGTGGAGTACTCCGCATTGATCCGAACATATTCCGCGGTCAGGTCGCAGGTTAGAAAATCGCAACTACCGTGCCCCATGCCAAGATCCATCCGAACATGTACCGTTCGTTGCAGCATGGTGTCGTGAACCTTATTTTTTTCGAAGTCGTGCGCGGCGCGGCCGTTGCGGCAAACTGGCAAACCTCCAATCCAGATTGACGCGCGACCAGGATAGATGGGGGCGCCGGAATAGCCCGCAGCAGCCAGGATTCGGCCCCAATTTGGATCACAGCCGGCGAAAGCAGTTTTTACTAAGCGGAGAATTCGCAATACTGCGCGCGATCCGTTTGGCGTCTTCCGCAGAAGATGCGCCTTCGATGGCGAGTTCAATCACATGCCCAGCGCCTTCTCCGTCTTCAATGACTTGCCGCGCCAGAGAACCGCAGACGATCCGAAGCGCGCGCGAGAATGCCGTTGAACTTTGTGTCCTGCGGCGCATTGCGAAACCGTGACGCCGGCAGATCCGCTGGCCAACAACAGGACAGTGTCATTGGTGGAAGTATCGCCGTCAATCGATATGCAGTTGAACGTGGGCTCGATGGACTCATTCAAGAATGTCTGGAGGTCAACCGCGTCCACCTTCGCATCTGTAAAGATGTACACCAGCATGGTTGCGTGGGGGACCAATTGCGGAGCGATCATGCCGGCACCCTTGGCGATACCAAACAAATGGACCTTCTTATCACCGATGTCGATCTCGAGACTGGCGATCTTCGCCCGCGTGTCCGTGGTTAAAATTGCCTCCGCAAATTGCTGCACCTGCGCGGAGCTTTCGCCAAGCTGCGTCGCTATCTGAGGAAGTGCGGCGATCAGCTTTTCAGCAGGCAGCGGTACCCCAATGATTCCGGTGGACGATGGGATTACTTCTTCGGTCGAGCAGGAAAACTCCCTGGCGGCAGCCCTGCACACGCTCAGGCAGGCTTCGATGCCTTGTTCGCCGGTGGCGCAGTTGGCATTGCCCGCGTTGACTGCGACGAAACGTGCACGGCCTCCCGATCGGCGCAAATGGTCGCGACCGACCAGGACAGGCGCAGCCACCATGCGATTGCTAGTGAATACGGCCGCAGCCGTTGTGCCTTCCACTGCGGAAACGCAGGCGAAGTCCGGCTTGCCACTGGGCTTGATGCCTGCCCGCACTGCGCCAAAGCGAAATCCGGAGGGAGTGTGATCGAACGTGAAAGAGGGAGGTGCGAAGGCTTCGTGCGACATTGCCATTATCCTTTTATTAATGGAAGCGGAATTGGATTCCCCGTTATTTATTGAGATGAAAAATATTTCCGTGGCCCGCGGAGATGCTGTCGTGCTGCACGACATCTCGCTGCGGGTTGGGCAGCAGGAACATATCGCCATCCTGGGCCCAAACGGCTGCGGAAAAACCACCTTGATTCAGACCCTCACCTGCCAGCGTTATCCTCTGGTGGGTGAAGACTCGTCCCTGCGAATCTTTGGTCGGGAGCGCTGGGATCTGACTGAGCTGCGCCGACACCTCGGCGGCGTTGCAACCGAGCTGCCTGGGGAGCGTACGCCGCATACAACGGGTCGCGACGCGGTAGTGTCTGGATTTTTTTCGAGTTCTACTTTGTGGCCCCACTTCCACGTGACGGAAGCCATGTGGCAGCGGGCGGATGAGATTCTTCAGCTGTTGGAAGTCGAGCATCTTCGCAACAAACCAGTGGGGCAAATGTCGGTTGGGGAGACGAAGCGAATTCTGATTGGGCGAGCCATCGTGCATCGGCCAAAAATTCTTCTGCTGGATGAGCCCAGCAATGGGCTGGATCTGGCCGCCCAATGGGAACTGCGGCACACGATGCGACGGCTGGCCCAGCAGGGCACTGGAATATTGCTGATCACCCATCATCTTTCCGACATATTGCCGGAAATCGAACGAGTGGTAATGATGCGGGCGGGACGCATCGTCGCCGACGGAGCCAAGGCTGACTTGCTGACCGCAGACAGGCTGCAGCAACTGTTTGGAGTGGAAGTAGAGCTGGCCGAGCGAAATGGTTTCTATCATGCCTGGTAATTTGTCTCGATCGACCACTCTATACCTGCAACGGAACTAGATGTTCCTTCACGCGCACTGGACCCAGAACCGCGGTGTCTGGAAGCGTGCCGCGAGCCATGGCAAACTCATCGCAAGCGTTCAGCCGCGGACAGTTGGAACAGTCTTTGTAAATCTTATCCGGCAATGCAGTTCGATCGACCGCAACAAATCCAAATCGCTGAAAAAATCCGGGGATGCGTGTAAACAGGCAGACGCACGGAACGCTATGGCTTTCCGCTTCTTCGATCAGCGCTTCGACCAGGTAGCCGCCGGCTCCTTTACCTTTGGCCTTCTCACCGACCGCGATAGAGCGAATCTCAGCAAGGTGCGGACCATAGAGGTGCAGCGCGCCGCAGCCGAGGAACTCGCCGTCGTCGGTTTCCGCCACAGTGAAGTCGCGAATGTTCTCGTAGATTTCCGCAGGACTGCGTGGCAACAGGGTGCCGTCGAAGGAGAGGCTGCGAATCAGGCCGTGAATCGCGTCTGCATCCGGCAAGCGCGCCTTACGAGCCCGCATGTTTTCCACCCCGGGCCGCGACGGCCGCTTCACCGCTTACATAATCCGCAGAATGGTTGGACCTAGAAGATGGCTCTTCGGAATCTTCCCATTGAGATGCAGCAAATTCGGCGAGTGCTAATGCCTCGCGGACGCGATTGCGGGCGGTTCCACCAATTACGTCATGGCAGTCGAGTGTCGCTTCCAAAGTGATCGCCGCAAAAAAATCCTGCTCGAAGGCCGGGCTGAACTCGCGCAGTTCATCGAGGGTCAGTCCATTCAATTCGCAGCCTTTGCTGAGACAAGTGCGCACGGCGTTGCCGATGATTTCATGCGCAGTGCGAAAGGCGACGCCTTTATGAACCAAGTAGGTGGCTGCGGCCATTGCATTCAAGAAACCGTGGGTTGCGGCGTCCTGCATTCTGTCGGCGCGGAATTGAAGTGCGGCTGTAAAACGGCCAAGTAGGGAGAGCAACGCATGCGACTCTTCGGTGGCGGCAAAAATCGCTTCTTGTGTTTCCTGCATGTCCTTGTTGTAGGCCAGCGGTAGTCCCTTCAACTGCAACTCGACGGTGTGGGAGGCGGCAATAATGCGACCGGACTTGGCGCGCGCCAGTTCCGTCAGATCTGGATTCTTCTTTTGCGGCATCGCGCTCGAGCCCGTCGAAAACGCCTCGGGCAAATCGACAAAGCCAAACTCCGTGGTCGCGTATAGAGTGATCTCCTCTGCGAAGCGGCTGACATGTAAGGCAATCTGGGCCAGCGCTTGCAAATACTCCAGAACAAAGTCGCGATCGCTGGTGGCGTCCATGCTATTCGCCGTCGGCGCGTCGAAGCCCAGTTCGTGAGCAATCATGGCGCGGTTCAGCGGTAAGGTTGCACCTGCAACGGCACCGGAGCCGAGTGGGCAAAGATTCAGGCGCTTTGCGCAATCTTCCAGGCGGGTGTGATCGCGCTGCAGCATGGAGACGTAGGCCAGCAGCCAATGGGCGACCAGCACAGGTTCCGCGCGCTGCATGTGAGTGTAGGCGGGCATGGTTGAGTCGCCTGCGGATTTCGCCTGCGTGAGGAAGGCTTGCATCCATTGGTGAAGATCGTTTTGCAGCGTTGCAATCGAATCGCGCACGTACAGGCGAAGGTCGGTGGCAATCTGTTCATTTCGGCTGCGGCCTGTGTGCAGCTTGAGCGCGGTATTCCCTATGCGCAATTTCAATTCCAGCTCGACAAAGTGGTGCACATCTTCGGCATCGGGATGTTTCTCGCGCGCAGAGCCACCGGATTGAAAGTCTGCCAGGATGCCGTCCAGGCCGTCACAAATCGACAACAATTCATCTTGCGATAATACGCGCAGCTCCGCCAGCGCACGTGCGTGCGCTTTGCTGGCGACCACTTCATAGGGAATCAGTCGCCAGTCAAAACGAAACGAGCGCTGCCAGCCATCGAACGTTGCGTCCAATGGCTCACGAAATCTGCCCGACCACATTTTCACCGAACAGTCTCCAGATGCTTTTTCAGGTGCGTGAGGGTGCGCGCCGGCAAGCCAAGAATGCGAATGAAACCGGCGGCGTCCTTCTGGTCGTAGCTATCGCCCATGGTGAAGGACGACAGTTCCGACGAGTAGAGAGCGAACTCACTGGTGCGACCCGCGATGCTGACATTGCCTTTATAGAGCGCCAGCTTCACGGTGCCAGTCACACTTTTTTGCGTGGTGGCGACGAACCCATCCAGCGCCTCGCGCAAGGGTGTGAACCACAGCCCGAAGTAGACGAGTTCGGCATACTTCAACGCGATCTGCTGTTTGTAGTGCTTCACCTCGCGCTCCAGTGTCATCGCCTCCAGTTCGCGATGCGCGGCCATCAGCAGCGTGCCGCCGGGGGTTTCGTAAATGCCGCGACTCTTGATGCCGACAAACCGGTTTTCAACCAGATCAATGCGTCCCACAGCATTGCGGGCCGCAATTTCATTCAGCAGTTCCAGCAATTGCACCGGCTCGAGACGCATGCCATTCACTGACACGGGATTGCCTTCTTCGAATCCAATCTCCACAGTTTCGGTACGATCAGGCGCATCCTGCGGCGAGCGAGTCCATACCCATGTGCTCTCCAGTGGCGCACCGCCTGCATCTTCCAACTCGCCGCCCTCATGACTGATGTGCCACAAATTACGATCGCGAGAATGAATCTTTGTGCGGCTCTGTTCCACGTGAATGCCGTGCGCCTCCGCGTAGTCCAGACAATCTTCACGCGACTTCAGATCCCATTCCCGCCACGGTGCGATGATTTTCAGTTCCGGTGCAAGGGCCTGGTAGGCATGCTCGAATCGCACCTGGTCGTTACCTTTTCCAGTTGATCCGTGCGACAGCGCTTCCGCGCCCTCTGCGAGCGCCACTTCAACTTGATGCTTGGCGATGACGGGTCGCGCCATTGAGGTGCCGAGCAGATATTTATCCTCATACACCGCACCTGCACGCACCGTGGGGAACACGTAGTCCGTCAGAAATTCTTCGCGCAGATCGAGCACAACAGCTTTCTTTGCGCCGGTAGCGTAGGCTTTCGCCTTCACCGCGTCCAGGTCCTCTCCCTGTCCAACATCAGCGATCATTGCGATCACATCCATCCCATAGTTCTCGTTCAGCCAGGGAATAATGATGGACGTATCGAGTCCGCCGGAATATGCCAACACAACTTTCTTTGCCATGTGAAACTCCTTTTTCAAATCTTGTTAGTACGACGATTGTGTCGAACGCTTCCGCGGGACGCGAGTGAAAGGCCGCACGCCTTCAAGGTGCGAGTTTGTCGCATCGGAGAGCGGTGCGGCGTCCAGCAACAGAAGAAGAATCGCTTTCTGCACATGCATCCGATTCTCTGCCTCGTCGAAAACGATGGACTGCGCGCTATCCATCACTTCATCGGTCACTTCGTTGCCACGGCGCGCCGGCAGGCAATGCATAAAGACAGCGTTCGGTGCGGCGAGCGACATCATCTGGCTATTCACCTGGTAGGACGCGAAGATCTGCTGCCGCTCTTCTGCTTCACTTTCCTGGCCCATGCTCGCCCATTGATCGGTGTAGATGGCATCTGCGCCGGAGGCAGCCTCGCTGGGATCATTCACGCACGTGACAGTGCCCGCAGGAACGTCTCCCATATTTGCCGCCAGCGTTTCAGCTGCTGCGAGAAATTCCGGCTTCGGCTCATAGCCAGCGGGCGATGCCAGCATAATATTGACGCCTGTCAACACCGATGTCAGCAGCAGCGAATTGGCGACATTGTTGCCGTCGCCGACATAGGCCAGCCGCAATCCGCGGAGATCGCCGAAGCGCTCCTCCAACGTGAATATGTCAGCAAGAGCCTGGCAGGGATGTTCGATATCGCTCAGCGCATTCACCACAGGGACGCGCGCAAACCGCGCCATCTCGGTGATCGTGTCGTGGCTGAAGGTGCGCAGCACAATCACATCAATCCAGCGCTCAAGATTGTGAGCCACATCGGCCAGAGTTTCCCGCTCGCCCAGACGCGAACCTTTCTGATCAATGAAAATCGCGGAGCCGCCGAGCGTGTTGATGCCGGTTTCAAAGGTCATCCGGGTGCGGAGCGAATCCTTCTCAAAGAACATGACCAGCTGCTTGGCTGCGAGCGCCTGCCGGTAGAGTTCCGGCTGCGCTTTCACTGCGTGGGCAGTGTCTAGAATCAGTCGCACTTCCGCCGCACTCAAGTCGCGAATCGAACAAAGGTCGCGTCCAGCCAGCGTGTTCGGCCGCTTGACGGTGGAAAGGGAAAAGGGATCGTCCTGCGCGAGTGCAGTCGACTTCATTGCAAACGACTTTGGGGTCATGCGTGGGCTCCTTGCACTGCGGCTGAAAGATTCGCAGCGGATGCGCTGGACAAAATTTCATCCAGTGCTTGTACTGCCTGATCAATATGTTTGCACTCGACGATGAATGGCGGTAAAAACCGCAATACTGTCTCACTGGTTCGGTTGATAACGATGTGGCGCTCCATCATTTGTGCGACCACATACTTCGCTAGCTCGGGATTCGCAAGTTCCATTCCAAGCATCAGCCCCTTGCCGCGTACTTCGACTACGGCCGAGTGATGCGTCGTTAGCGACTGCAATTGCTCGAAGAAATATTTTCCAGTCTTGCGGATATGATCCAGAAGATTGTCGCGACGCATGGTATCGATGACCGCGATTGCCACCGCGCAGGCGAGCGGGCCGCCTCCAAAAGTAGTGCCATGCATCCCGGGGGAGAGCGCACGTGCAGCTTCTTCCGTGCAAAGCATCGCGCCAATCGGGATTCCGCCGCCAAGCGGCTTCGCCAAAGTGGTCACATCCGGTAGGATGCCGTAATGCTGATAAGCGCACCACTCACCGGTGCGGCCAAGTCCGCTTTGAATTTCGTCGGCCAACAACAACGCGCCTGTTTGCTGCGTCAGGCGACGCGCCGCCGCAAAAAATTCTTTTGATACGGGACGGATGCCGCCTTCGCCTTGTATGGGCTCCAAACAAACGGCACAAACCTCGTCGGAGAATTTCGCTTCCAAATCGGCAACGTCGTCAAAGCGCACAAACTCAACGTCCGACAGCAATGGTTCAAACGGCTTGCGGTAGTTCAGCTTATGAGTGGTCGAAACAGATCCCATGGTCCGGCCGTGAAAACTGTGTTCCAGCGCCAGAATTTTTGTTCCCAGTCGATGGTCTTCTGACCGGCGCAGTGTCGCGTAGGCGCGCGCCAACTTCAACGCGGCTTCCCACGCCTCGGTGCCGCTGTTGCAGAAAAAGACTCGATCCAGCCCCGTCATCTCCGTCAGCCGCAGTGCAAGCTCTGCCTGGCCGGGATGGTAAAAGAGGTTGGACGTATGGATCAGCTTTCGGCTCTGATCGTCGATGGCGGCCAGCACCGCGGGATGACCGTACCCAAGTCCGCAAACGCCGATGCCACTTAACAGGTCAAGGTAGCGGACGCCGTTCTCATCCAAAAGATGAACGCCTTCACCGCCCACGAAACTGATAGGATTGCGATCATATGTTCTGACTAATAATTTCGATTCCGCCGTACGAATGTCGTTCAGTTTCATGCCACCATCACCTCCGTGCCTTGTGGGGTTCGTGCCGAGCAAATATCGGGCAGCAATGCCGCCGAGTCGGCGGGAAAAATTCGCACCCGCTGCACACCACCCAACAACGCCTCGCGACATGCACCCAATTTCGGAAGCATGCCTCCGCTGACAACGGCTGTGCGCGTCAGCTCTGGAATTTGTTTCAATGTGAGCCAGCGCATCACTTCGCCGTCCGCCCCGCGTACTCCCGGAACGTCCGTCAAAAATACCAGCACGTCAGCGTGGCAGGTCATTGCGCAAGCCGCGGCCATCTCGTCCGCATTGACGTTGTAATATTCGCCGTCAAAGCCGAGCGCCACGCTGGAAAGGACCGGGATGGCGCCCATTTGCCAGATTGCCAGGAGCCAACGCGGATCGGACGACGCAATTTCTCCTACGAATCCAAGATCGGGCGCAGTGCGTTTCTTGCGAGCGCGAAATACCAGACCATCGCCGCCCGAAAGCCCGACCGCAGCCTGTCCGTGTTTGCCGATGGCTGCCACTAATTGCTTGTTGACGCGTCCGGCGAGCACCATCAACGCGGCATCCCGCGTTTCCGCATCCGTGATGCGCAGTCCCGCGATAAATTCGCTTTGCTTGCCAAGCTGTGCCAGCGTACGAGTCAGCGCCGCTCCGCCACCATGAACTACGGCTACCTGATGTCCATCGCGCACCAGGTCGACGATCGCCTGCGTGCTGCCGCGCAATGTGGACGGATTTTCCAGCGATGCTCCGCCGAGTTTGATCACAAATTTCATGCCAGCCCCTCCTGCTCCGGCCAACCGAACAGCAGATTCATGTTCTGCACCGCCTGGCTCGCCGCACCTTTCAGCAGATTGTCTAAACAGGCGACGACGATCAGACGCTTGCCGTCGCTGGCCAAGGCAAATCCGAGATCGCAGTAACTGGTCCGCACTGAAAATTGAATCTCCGGCAAACGCGTGCCATGCCACCGCACCATCGGAGAGTCGGCATAGAAATTCCGAAAACACGCATCGATCTCTTCTGGCGTTGACGGTTTCTTCAAGTTCACATACATCGTGGAAAAAATTCCTCGCGGAATTGGCAGCAGGTGCGGCGTAAAAATAATGTCTTGAGCTTTCAATCCAAGCTGCTCCAGAAGTTCTCCGGTATGGCGATGATTGAAGACGGAGTAGGCCGATAGATTGTCTGCCGCGTGCATAAAATGCGTTTTTGCAGTCGGTGTTTTCCCAGCTCCGGAAACTCCAGATTTTGCATCGCACACAATTCCGCGATCCAGATCGATCCGTTTTTCGCGCACCAACGGAGCCAGCGCGAGAATGACGGAGGTCGCATAGCATCCGGGATTGGCAACCAGCTTCGCCTTCGCAATTTCTTTTCGATGCAGCTCAGGTA
Source organism: uncultured Acidobacteriota bacterium (assembly GCA_963821145.1). Lineage (GTDB taxonomy): Bacteria > Acidobacteriota > Terriglobia > Terriglobales > Acidobacteriaceae > JAKAAZ01. The sequence continues at coordinate 173,121 of CAWGCV010000005.1, read as the reverse complement.
ATCCGTACACGGCCCCTTGCTGGATAGACTCGGCCGCAGCGGGATCGTGATCCTCAAGCTTATAAATCGCTCGATTGGTTTCCTCATCGAGTCGCCACGCACCGCTCAAATCGATGACGCGCACGCCGTGTTCTAACAGCTTCGGCACCCAGGCCCGCGACTGCTCGTGCGGAGTAGCCAGAAACACTACGTCGATTTTCTGTTGGGCCAGCGCGTCCCAATGAAATGGATCCACAGTTACATTGCGTGCTCCGTTATTGTCTGCAAGTTGCGGATGCAGATCTGTCAACGCGACGCGCGCGCCCTTTTCTTCTTCCGGGCGCCCAAAAAATAATGGCGCATGTCCGCGCAGACGCGGGTGATGCAACAGCAGGCGTGCCAACTCTGCGCCGGCATAACCACTAACGCCGAAAACTGCGGTTTGGTGTAGAGGGGAAGTCATGCTTCAAGTAAACTTTCCAGGCGATACCGCAGGCTGCTGGCGTGTTTCTGGTCCTGGCAAATAATCAGAACCGTGTCATCTCCGGCGATGGTGCCCAGCACCTCCGGAATGTGCTCATGATCGAGAGCAGCGGCGACGGGTTGAGCGCTACCGGTCGTCGTGCGTAGTACTAATTGATTGGTCGCCTGCCGGACAGCCAGCCCAAAGTTTGTAAACATATCGTCCAGCGAAGGCAGATCGTCACTTCCAGCGGAGCCGTTGGGCACAGCGTAGCCATTCGGTCCCTTATATAGGCGCAAATCGTGAATATCGCGTGAGAGCGTGGCCTGCGTCACATCGAATCCTCGCCGCATCAGCTTGCGGCGCAGCTGGTCCTGGCTGACGACAGGGCCCTCGCTCAGCAGCTGACGGATCGCATTGTGACGTTCGTTCTTCATGGTCGAATCCACGTAAAGCGCGGCTTTTCTTAGTGTATAACAATACAAACTTGTGCATAAATATGCAATTGTTTTAATGGTATCCGCGGCAACAGCTGCCCAACCTTTACAGTTTGCCGGGACGTGTTGGAAATGAACTACTTGTCCTTTGATTCCGCCTGCCAGACCGGTGCATAAGTCTGATATAACGAGGGTTGCCTACGGTGTTGCGGAAGCAAATTCTGATGTTTTTAATGGCATGAGAAGGCGGCAATGACTTTCGACCTGAAAACGCTGAATGATGTCTTTTTTCGTGCCTGCAGCGCCGGGGACGAGCGGGTGATGCAGTGGCGCGATGCTGCCGGAAAATGGCAGTCGATCACCGGGCGCCAACTCTATGAGCGGGTGTTCGCGTTCGCAGGCGCGCTGACCGGTTGGGGAATCGCAAAAGGGGACCGCGTCGCGCTGCTTGCAGAAAATCGTTGGGAGTGGGCCGTCACAGATTTTGCGGTTATGGCTCTCGGGGCGGTGGACGTGCCGCTCTACCCCAGTTTAACGGCGCAGCAGGTGGCCACAATTCTGGCGGATTCCGGTGCGCGCATTGTCGTTGTTTCGACGGCGCAGCAGTACGAAAAAGTTGCCGCGCTCCGACACCTGACCCAGATTGAACGCATTGTGATCATGGATCACGCTAATGACGTAACACAGGCCGTATGGTTTGGCGATTTCATGCCCGATCCCAAAGCGACAGGTGGAAATTTCGAGCGCGACAGCAATTTTGACCGGCGCGCCTATGATGTTCAACCGCATGACTTGGCGACCATCATGTATACCTCCGGCACGACCGGGGAGGCGAAAGGGGTGATGCTGACCCATGGCAACATTGCCTCGAACCTGAACTTCTCAACAGCCGCATTTCAATGGGGACGCCAGGATCTCTGTATCTCGTACCTTCCGTTGTCACATATTACGGCTCGTCACGCGGACTACGCCCTGCTCTGTCACGGCGTGACCCTGGCCTATTGTTCGTCGTTCGATTTGCTGAAGGATGCCATGGGAGAAGTTCGACCGACCGTATTCATCGGGGTGCCGCGGGTCTACGAAAAAGTTCGCCAGGAAGTGATGCGCAGGGCTCAAGGCTCGCGCGCGACCTCGACGATTCTGCATTGGTCCTTGCGGCGCGGGGGAAAGAACCGAGATACTCTGCTCGCCGGAAAAAGACCGCGCAAGGCATCGTGGAAGCTCGCGAATCGCTTGGTGTTCCGAAAAATTCAACAGGGCTTTGGGGGGCGCGTCGCCACCTACGTTTCTGGAGGCGCCCCGCTCGGCATGGAGACTGCCGGCTGGTTCCTGGACGCCGGCATTCGCATCCAGGAGGGTTACGGGCTAACGGAGACTTCTCCTGTGGTCGCGCTCAACACAGATTTGCCGTGTCGCATGGGAAGCGTGGGAAAGTTATTGCCGAACGTCCAAGCCAAGCTGGCCGCGGACGGAGAATTGTTACTGCGTGGGCCGTCCGTGTTCCAAGGCTATTGGAACAAGCCGGAAGCGACCGCCGAATGTTTCGATGCAGATGGATGGTTTCTTACGGGGGACGTGGCCCGCTTCGATGACGATGGATTTCTCTACATTACCGACCGGAAAAAAGATCTGCTAAAGACTTCCGGCGGAAAGCTGATTGCGCCGCAGCCCATTGAAAATCAATTGAAGTCGGACGCACTGGTTGGCAACGCCGCAGTGGTTGGCGACAAGAAGAAATTCGCTTCCGTCCTCATTTCTCCCAATTTTCCCGCGCTCGAGGCTTGGGCGAAAGAGAAGGGAATTGCCGTCGAGTCTCGTCAGCAGTTGGTTGCACATCCGGTAGTGCTGGCGCTCTACCAGCAGGTGATTGATCGGGTGAACGCATCGCTGGCCAGTTTCGAAACCCTGAAGCGGATTCACGTCGTGGCCGAGGAGTGGACCATCGATTCTGGAGAGATGACGCCCAGCATGAAGCTGAAGCGCCCCGTCGTGGTGCAGCGGTATGCACAGGAGATCGATCGTCTTTACCACGAAGACGTTTCATTACGCCGGTAACGACCAGGACCTCTGTTCCAGGTGCGCTGCCTCACATCCCTTGCCGTCACCTGCGACGTACAATCTAGAGATACAAACCAAATTACCCATTGAAATCGTGTTCAAGGAGAAAGCATCATGCGGGTTGGAATTCTGACGGGTGGCGGGGACTGTCCCGGCCTGAACGCTGTGATTCGCGCAGCCGTGCGCAAAGGCATTTTTCATTACGGCGACGAGTTTATCGGCTTCATGGAAGGTTGGCGGGGTGTTCTAGAGGACAAGACGACGCCTTTGACGATTGAGAGCGTCTCCGGAATTCTGCAGTTGGGAGGGACCATCCTGCGTACCTCCCGTACCAACGTCCGGAAAAAGCCAGGTGGCATTGAGCAGTGTATCGCCACGATTCAGCGCAACAAGTTAGACGCGCTAATCACGATTGGCGGGGACGATACTCAAGGCGTAGCCAATGCCCTGATCGAGAAGGGTGTTCCGTGTGTCGGCGTGCCCAAGACTATCGATAACGACCTGAGCGGTACAGATGTGTGCTTCGGTTTTGATACAGCGGTGAGTATTGCCACGGAGGCGGTAGATCGGCTCCACTCTACTGCGGAAGCCCACAGCCGCGTCATTGTTTGTGAGGTGATGGGCCGCGATGCTGGTTGGATCGCTCTCTACACTGGGATCGCGGGCGGGGCCGATGCCATTCTGGTTCCGGAGAAACCGATCGATCTGGATGCTGTGATTGCCACCATCAAGGAACGTCGGGCTCGCGGAAAGTTCTTCAGCATTGTCGTGGTTGCGGAAGGCGCCAAGATGCCGGCTACAGGCGATCTGGCGACTCATGGCGATACGGTTGACGAGTTCGGTCATGCTCGCCTCCTCGGCATCGGCCAATTCGTGGCAGACGAGATCGAGAAGCGTACCGGCTTCGAGACCCGCGCCGTCAACCTGGGCCACACACAGCGCGGAGGAACACCGACGGCGTTTGATCGCATGCTCGCCACCCGGTATGGTTCGGCTGCGATCGACCTGGTGCATAAAGGCAAATTCGGTCGCCTGGTGGTGCTGCGCGGTACTCAGATCACGGATATTCCACTGGCCGACGCCATCGCAAAGAATCGGACGGTCAGCGACGACCTGCTGGCGCTAGCGACGGACCTGCAGGCGGTGATCAAGAAGTAATTCACCTGCAACGCTTTACGGCTACATCGACGGCCAACCTGCCATGGGTTGGCCGTTCATTTTGTGCTTACCTGCGCGGCACATTCGCCAAGGAACCAACACCGCCATAACCCAATCAGGAGCGGGGGATTGGGAAATTGCCCCATCCCGTTGTGCTCTGTTGCCGTTCCTCGGCTCCGATGGACTATCTCATCGACAAACACCCGAAGAAATGGGTTGAATTCCGGAAAAAAACGGCCTATAACCAAAGTCCCACACTGGCTTCGCGGCTGGCGATTCAGGGATTTCGGAGAGCCTATGGCAGGATCAGTTCGCAAGAAAATCTCACCCTCAGGCCCTTCTGCAGTGTCGGGCAATGGTTCCCGTACCAACCACCGCAGGGCGGCACTGGCTCTTTCCCAGGCCACCTTGCCTGCGCGAGAAGTGATGGATATACGCCAGGCAGCGGACTATCTCGGGATCAGCGCCGACAGCCTGTACAAGTATGCTTCGGAAAGCCTGGTTCCTGCATTCAAGCTTGGCAATCGCTGGCGTTTCAAGCGATCTTTGCTGGATCACTGGATGGAACTGCAGAGCTCTCACGGATTGGAAGTCGCTCCGGAAAAGAGCGTAAAGCCGCGGCAGAAAAAGCCCGTCGGCCGCGCGAATTAGTTATTTCGCGACTTCGATTCGCCTTCTGAACAGGGCGAGGCGACTCGTCAGTTGAATCAAGAACCGATGCCGGTCCGCTGAACCTAACCCTCGTTACGGCGCAGTTCTGTCCCCATTTATCCACGCTTCCACAGACAATTCCCGTTTCTGCACCAATCCTGCGCCTTGCCCCGCTCGACTTGGAATCCTACACTGAACCGTCAACAGAATCCCCGTCGAGGGCGATTCGAACCTTGACCAGAATCGCGCTTCCATGCCCGAAAGTCACATCCCTCCAAGTGCCGATCTTGCAACGAATTGCAAAGGTAACACAATTAGTAGCGGTATTGGCTTGACAGACGCTACCGACAGCGGTACTTTCCCTCTACGGGCTTTTGGTGGAATCAATGGCCGCATGAACCCACCGAAGCCAAAAATGGATCGATTCAGGATTGAGGATCGGTTCAGTATGCAGAAATTTGTCTTTCCGGAAAGCACGCCGTAAAAGTCAGGAATTATCCCGTAACACTTGAACAGCGGAGCCAGAAGAAGGCTTGAGACAGAAAAATGCGGGTTCGGCATCCTATTCCGGAGAGGCCGAAACCAGCTCAGAATTCAGAACCAGGAGATGCCAACATGGCCGAAACAACCAAGACGCAAACGCCCATTGCAGCCGCCAAGGCTGTTGAAACCGCCCCGACTTCCAGAAGTGGATCCAGTTCAGCTGGAACCGGGACTGGCCTGCAATGTAAGCGTTTTTTTAGCCGTCCGGATGTTTCGCCTTATGACGAGATTCAGTGGGAATTCCGCACCGCCTCCATCGTGGACTCGAAAGGGAACAGCATTTTCGAGCAGAAGGATGTCGAAGTGCCTGCAGACTGGTCGATGACTGCGACCAACATTGTTGCCAGCAAGTATCTCCATGGGCAGATCGGCACTCCGCAGCGCGAGACCGGTGTGCGCCAACTGATCTCCCGTGTTGCCGAGACAATTCGCGACTGGGGTATTGCCGGGGGCTATTTCCGCACCGCCGAAGACGCCGTCATCTTCCACGATGAACTGGCGCATATGCTGCTGCATCAGAAGGTCGCTTTCAACTCGCCCGTTTGGTTCAACGTGGGCTGTGATCGGCTGGAACCGGATTCTCAGGCGCAGAACTGGCACTGGAATCCGCATACTTGCGCGGTTGAATTTTCGGCTACCGGCTATCGCAATCCGCAGTGCTCCGCCTGCTTCATTAATTCCGTGAAGGATTCGCTGGACTCTATCCTGACGCTGGCGAAGACCGAAGGCATGTTGTTCAAGTGGGGCTCGGGCACGGGCACCAATTTGTCCACCATTCGCGGATCAACGGAGAACTTGTCGGGCGGTGGCGTGGCGAGCGGTCCATTAAGCTTTATGCGCGGATTTGACGCGTTTGCCGGCGTGATTAAGTCAGGCGGCAAGACTCGCCGGGCGGCCAAGATGGTCATCCTGAATATCGATCATCCGGATATCGTCGACTTTATCGAGTGCAAGTCAAAGGAAGAAGCCAAGGCCTGGACGCTGATGCGCGCCGGCTACGACGGATCGGGTCCGGACTCGGAAGCCTTCACGTCCATTTTCTTTCAGAACGCCAACAATTCCGTGCGCGTCAACGATGAATTTATGCGCGCTGTGATTAATGATGACGATTTCTCGACCCGTTCGGTCAAGGATGGCGCTCCGTTTAAACAATATAAGGCTCGCGACCTGATGCATAAGATTGCCGAGAACACGTGGCACTGCGGCGATCCAGGCATGCAGTATGACACCACCATTAACAAATGGCACACGTCGAAGAACACAGCGCGGATCAATGCATCCAACCCTTGCTCGGAGTACATGTTCCTGGACGATTCGGCATGTAACCTTGCCAGTTTCAATTTGATGAAATTTGTAACTTCTGCAGGTACATTTGATATCACATCCTATCGTCACGCCGTCGATATTTTGATCACGGCCATGGACATCCTGGTGGATAGCTCCGGTTATCCGACGGAAGCGATTGGGCGCAACTCCCACGACTATCGCCCGCTCGGACTTGGATACGCGAACCTGGGCGCGCTGTTGATGGCCTTCGGTCTGCCCTACGATTCCGACGCGGGTCGCGACTTCGCTGCTTGCCTCACCGCCATCATGTGCGGTCAGGCCTATCTGCAATCTTCGAAGGTGGCGGAACAATGCGCTTCTCTTGCCGCTGCGACGCCGTTGACCCAGTCGATCGAACGCCAGGGAGGTGCTTGCCCAGGGTTCTATGTGAACCGCGAGCCATTTCTCGACGTCGTCCGTATGCATCGCGCGGAAGTGAACAAGATTGGCCGCTCCAACAAGAGTTCGGAGCCCTTCAGCGTTCCGCAATTGGATGAGATGATCGAAGCCAGCCGCGATTGCTGGGACAAGGCCCTGGCTCACGGCGAAAAATTCGGCTATCGCAATTCGCAGGTCACCGTTCTGGCGCCGACGGGAACCATCGGCTTCATGATGGATTGCGACACCACTGGAGTTGAGCCGGATCTGGCGCTGGTCAAGTACAAGAAGCTGGTTGGCGGCGGCATGATCAAGATTGTGAACAACACGGTTCCGGCGGCACTGTTCAAGCTGGGGTACAGCAACGAAGATGTCGATGCCATCGTCAGCTATATCGATGCGACTGGAACCATAGAAGGCGCACCAGGGTTGAAGCCGGAGCATCTGCCGGTCTTCGATTGCAGCTTCAAGGCATCGAAGGGCACGCGCAGCATTCACTATATGGGCCACGTCCGCATGATGGCGGCGACTCAGCCGTTTATTTCCGGCGCCATTTCAAAGACGGTCAACCTGCCTAACAATGCCAGCGTCGAAGATATAGCGGAGGCCTATATCGAGTCCTGGCGTCAAGGGCTGAAGGCCGTCGCTGTGTATCGCGATGGCTCGAAGGGCACTCAGCCGTTGAACGTGACCGACTCAGTGGCCAGTGGAGGAAACTCTGCGCTGGATGCAGTCGCCGAGAAATTGCTGCAATCCATCGCAATCCTGCCGTTAGACAATGCTGCTGTCGAACCGTTGGTAGCGCAACTCGCGGCCCACTCGACGGAGCGGGTGCAATTGCCAGCGTCCAGCCTGGAAACGTTGGCGCGGGCGACTATGCAGAATATTTCTGGCGTTGTGCTGACTCAGCAGGATCCGAACGCGCCGCCGCGCACGGTTCGCCATCGTCTGCCGGAAGAGCGGCCGTCGTTGACGCACAAATTCTCCATCGCCGGACATGAAGGTTACATTACTGTGGGTCTCTATCCGAATGGGCAGCCGGGAGAGATCTTTATCAAGATGGCGAAGGAAGGTTCGACCGTCAGCGGATTGATGGATGCATTCGCCACCGCGATTTCTTTGTCGCTACAACATGGCGTGCCGCTCAAGGTGCTCTGCGAGAAGTTTTCGCATCTGCGCTTTGAACCGTCAGGCTGGACTGGCAATGAGGAAATCGGCTTTGCGAAGTCCATCATGGATTACATTTTCCGCTGGCTGCAGTTGCGCTTTCTGTCTGGAACTCAATTGCCATTGTTTGCCGGTCTGGCGGCGCAAGCGGCTGCTATGGAAATTGAAAAGGCCTATGTTCCAGAGCAGCATCAACCTGCCCGCGGAATGGGAGCCACGACAGCACCGCAAGGTGGAATTGTTCCGGAGATGCATGCCAGTCATGGCCAAACCCAAACCAGCCTGCACATGGAAGACCGCGGTTTGGTCCACGCTGCCGATGCTATGCGCGGATTTGTCGATATGGGTGACGCGCCCACGTGCCACACCTGTGGAGCCATCATGGTTCGTAACGGTAGCTGTTACAAATGCGTAGAATGCGGCAGCACGAGCGGCTGTTCTTAGGCTGCTGTCAGCAGCAACTGTACGTTAGAAGCGAGGCATTGGCCCTTGGTCAATGCTGATGGGAGCCATTTTGATGGCTCCTTTCCTTTCTTCCTTGGGATAGTACAAGAGCGGCTTGACAATCTCCAGTTGCGCCGGGATCGGCGATCCATCCTTGCCGACAATTCCAAGATTGTCGCTGCCAGGCCCTGAATACGGTATGGTCCAGGACATCCAGGCAAAGCCCATCCCCTGCTGGTTCCCTGAAAATGTTGGACCTCCTTCCGATCCAAGCTGCCCGTTCAGGTATTTGTCGAGCATCTTGGCCCAGTTGATATCGTCAGGATTTTCTCTGAATCCGGTCCCACTTTCGCCGTCCCAGACGGGTGCGATATTTTGCGATTCCAGAAACCCGAAAGAGTAATTCATCGCCTCGATGGCGCTCGGACTGCTGCTGGACCCGCCGTATAACTTGGAGATATCGCCAATGGAATTTGGGTAGAGGTGAACGTCATACACGACCTTATTAGTGATGTGACGTCCATTGACGGTGAATACCACCGGAAGAGTTTTCGCTCCCGTGCAATCTCCCCAGGGAGCGGTGCCATGCGTGGTGCCATCAAATAGTGTGCTCGGAGTGTAAATGCCCAGCGGACACTCAGCGAAAATCAACTTCTCCGCGTCGTGTGAAAGCATGGCCGATCCAACAGTTTCATACATGCGATGAATGTCGCGATCTGATCCGCCTCCCCACGTGGAGCCACCTTTGCGAGCCACTGGCTCGTTCCACAAGTCGTATCCGATGACGGTGTTGTTGTTGGCATAGCGAGAAGCGATCGTCACCCAGTCATTCTGATAACTCTCTTGCGTTGTATGGCCAGGATCTTTGCAACCGTCCGTCCCATCAGACGCGCCGCCTAGGTCATACCAGAGTCCATTCGACTGCTGCGCGGCGCAGTCATCCGTGTAATTTACATTGCTTCCGTAATTTCCCTCGTTGTCGTGATCGGCGATGATCACTCGAAGATGGTTTTTCGCGGCTGCGTCAACGACCTGATCCAACACGGAGAGAAATGCCCGCGTGGCGGGATCATGCAGCGAAATATTATTGAAATCGATGCGGATGCAATTGAAGCCCGTCGCAGCAATGGCCTCGACATTTGCGGGAATGCCATTGATCGGGCCCTTCAGCCCGGCGAGAGGTCCATCCTGATGATTCAATCCAGGCCAATATACGCACGAGAGACGAACCGGATTGTGATTCTGGTCGACAATTTGATTTCCCGCGGTGGAGAACATTCCGGCAGGAAGTTTCGCCGGTTTAGCTGCCGCTGCTGACGTCAAGGGTGCGAGGAGGATCGCAAACAGCGCCGGAAGAAATAGGTTCGCGAATGTTCTGCTCCCTTCGGACTTTTCTTGCTGTGCAGGTTGACGCGATGTAATTGCAATTACATCGTCGGGGGAAATTCTGATTTGCGAATGGGGTTTCATAGACCTCTCTCTCATGGAGAAGTCTATTCAATCGCGTGAATAGAGTCCAAACGTGAAGCTCCGTACGTGCGGAGCTTCACGACTCAAGTCCGGATTCTGTAGCGGCAGGACGGCTATTTTGTTTTGGGATATTCGTGGAGTTGCGGGCCGATCAGGTTCGAATATCTGTAGTTCTCGCGCCGATCAGCGTCGATCGTCCAGAACATGGCCCCAATCATTCCGGGATATCCGCCGCGTTGATGCAATTTATATGTGGCATCCGCCGGAGTTTTACCGGTGATGATGTAGCTCATCGCCTGACTTACAACCTCCGGCGTTGTATACCCGGTGAGGAATCCAACCGCAACTTTATTCGCGGGAAGTCCCGGGAAAAAGTGGTGTGGGTCGCCCCCTACATTGAAGCCACGCAACAGCAGCTCAGTCATAGCAGCGTGATAGTCGATGGAGTGAGACTGATATATTTCTCCGTCCAGGCCTTGCAGCGGGGGCGTGTTGTAATCCTGCACGTCAACGAAGGAAAGGATGTCTCTCAGTCCTGCGATGAGCGGAAGATACGATCCGAACTGACCGCCATAACTGGGATAGCCGCCGGGGATCTGTGTTCCCTCCGGTACCAGGCTAATCATAAACGTGGGTCCAAAGTGGTCATGCAACTGTCGCAGACCTGCAATCAAATTCACGACCGAAGGAGTGGTGGGATGTTTAAAATCCGTATCTCCCGGCGCCAGCGCCAGCGACGGCGATTCAAAGTCGATGTCGACTCCATCGAAGCCGTAGTCGGAAATAATGGTGGTTAGAGAGGAGACAAAGTTAGGAATGTCTTTGGCGTCGTCGAGTTTGAAATACTTTCCGCCCCCACCTAAGGACAGCATCACCTTCTTGCCCTGGCCCTTCAAATATGAGATGTCAGCTTTCAACTGGTCAGGCGTGATGCCGACGGGCGGACTAAATGAGAGTGTGCCCTCAGGCGCGTTTGGATCAGGCGGGGCGAAGGCGACAATAATCACATCCCACTGCGGCGAGACATCGCGCAAGGCGAACGCCGTGCCGCCGCCGAGCCTGGAGCCAGTCCAATATCCGATCAACGCATGGCCATTCGTCGATCCTGTCGTCGGAGTCGGGGTAACCGTGGATTCAGGGTTCTTCGCTGCACGAAGTCTGCGATCGGGGCATGGCTGGGCGGGCTCAGATAGCGCACGCACGTCCGGGAAGCTGAAAGTATAGGCAGCATCCGCGGCGCTTCCCATATACCAGTGCAAAGTAGCTACGTTGGCAAGATGGTACGTGAAGCCAGAGGTGTGGGCTGCAAACGGCGTCGAAACCGGGAAGCTGTTTGTAGGATTCGTGTTGGTGGGTTCCAGAAGAAAATAATTCGAGCCGATGCCTGCTCCCGCGCAGCCGCGATCTTCGCCAGGACGTAGCCATGCAGCAAAGAAATTTCCGGTGGCAGTTGGAGTGCGGAAAAAGGTTTCCGGGTCGTGGAGCGGATCGTTGATAAACTCTGCCAATTGCTGGGTGAGTGGCTGAACATCTTGATCCTCAACGATAGCGGGTGCTGCGTGGAGATATGACCCGAGTACGAACGAGTTTCCTGTAGCCGCATCGATGCCATGCATTCCCCAGGTACAGCAGACGGTCGCATCGTTATCGGTGTAGTAGGTGGTGTTGTGCGTTACGGCGATGACAAGTTTTCCATCCTGCCGTGGAATTTGCTGGAAGATCTGCTTCTCGAGGAATAAGACATCAACCACCGCAAAGGTCGTGCCTGTTTTCTTCGAATGCAGAATGTAACCGTAACCAGGAGGGATGGCGATGGTGAGTGGCTTGATTTCCGGCTTGCCCAGATCGGTATGCCCTGCGGTATCCGAGGGAAACGTTGCGTGCAACAAACCATCTGCATATTGCGTTTTGTTGCCGGTAGAAAACGCGAATCGCGTGAAGATGGGAGACTTAAGAATGCGCGGTACATCCGCGGTAGCACTCATCTGCGCGGCCTTCGGACCTTCGAATGTGAGAGTGATCGGGACCAGTACTGTAGGAATTGTAGTGGTTCCGCTGCTGGCGGGATCGCGGCCGGCCAGTGTATAGGTGCTTCCGCCGATCGAACGCGTGAATGTCGGGACGGTGCCTTGCGCATGAGACGGGGGAATCGACAAGCAGAGGAAAGATAGCACGCAGACGATCTTGATTCGAATATCCAGCATGGGCGACCTTCTAAAAGGAAATGGATACCGCGCTCGTAACTGCATTCTTTCACAGCAGGCAAACCCGGCTGTTCAAAAGATGGCCGTGTCGCATAGAGTAAAGGAGAATCCAGGGACCAAGTTGCCGCGAAAATAAGGAGCCAAAGAAATGCGGAGCCCGCAACAAGAACAGCACGATCAACCTCGCGAGACGATCTTTCAAGGATTCGCATCGACGTGCAGTGTACTGGCGGTCGGACTTTTCATTGTCGGCTTTCTGTTTCAGAATTTCGTTATCCCATCTTCGTCGATGGCGAGTACTTTGCTGGTTGGTGACCACGTGATGGTCGATCGCCAGTCTGTAGCTCCTGCTACAAACTGGATCCCATTCATGCATTATCGAGACGTCCGGCGCGGCGATGTCGTGGTCTTTTACAAACCAACAGAGCAGCCAAATGGCGAGCACACATTTTTCGTCAAGCGTGTCATGGGGATTCCTGGGGATAGAATTCATCTCCGCAACGGAGTTGTTTATCTCAACGGCGTCGCCCAGCATGAGCCTGAAATAACGCTTTCGAGTTCGTCTCCGTATGACGCTTACATCAACGAATTTCCCTTGGTGAGCCCATCGACGGAGCCAGGTGTCACTGCCGAGTGGTCGGTGCTTTTGCCGTCCTATGTTCGCGATGGGGACCTTGTTGTTCCGCCCGGAAAATATTTCGTCATGGGCGATAACCGCAATAATAGTCTGGATAGTCGTTACTGGGGCTTCGTGCCACGCCAGAATATTATTGGGCGTCCACTGTTCGTGTACTGGTCGATTGTCATTCCCGAATCAGGCGCAGACGAGGTGCCGCTTACAGAGCGAGCCGGATCAACCTTGCACGAATTCGCTCATTTTTTCGACCAGACTCGCTGGAGAAGAACCTTTCATCGAATTCAGTGATGGAGATAAGGGTGCACGCACCTGCTCACGGGAAAAGTGGTTTTAGACCGAACCACCATTTGCGGTGATTATCTGTTCCGAAGCTTGTACCCACATATACGGGGCCCAGCGCGGTTCGGGCGACGATTGCAATGGTTCCATCAAATGGCGTCTGGCCACTATCCAACGTAGTGAGGTTGTCATACATTTTTCCTTCCTCAAGGAAGACCAGCGCGTAGACACCTTCACCAATGAAGGGATTCAGAGGCATCACCTTCCGTTCATAGCCGGACTGGAATAGAAAATACTGGCCGCCAATTAATTCGTGGATGCCATAGGAGCTCAAGTCAAATGGGCCACCCAGGGTAAACCCTTGCAAGTCGAGGGTGGCTGCGGAAGCGCCAAACGCAGTGCCTCCGGAGCCAGTGAAAAAGATGGAGCCTTCTTTGCTGATGGGTAAGAATGATCGGATCTGGAGGTTCGCTTTCGTAAACGCGGTCCCTGGATCCATATTGTGGTGCCAATCCACGTCAAACTGGATCCCTGTACCGCTGCGTGGCAGCTGCGCATTATCGGTGCCATAATAGGTGTATTTCAGGGAGGTGATTTGCTGCCGTAATTTCTGATTTGGAACAGCTTCGTAGTCAATCAGTGAAATCGTCGAGTACCACTGCAGTTGTTCTCCCGCTCGAATCTCGAAGTCCCGCGACCCCGTGTAGCCCACGTCGGCACCAAAACCATTGCGCTGAATTTCAAACTCAGACACTCGGCTCGCATCCTCATATAAGTCGAAACGCGTCCGCGTCGCATAGAGCCGGGGAGCCACAAAAAATCGACTCGATTCGGTGAATGGCCGGTAATATTCCCCGGTCGCGCCATACCCGCTCCCGAAGAATCCATCGACGCGAAGCTCCGACCGGTAGCCGCCAAGGTTTTGCATGGTCAACAGCCCTCCCATGCCGAACAGAACGTCCTCCACGTCCGAGCCATCAATAGTGATGCCGAGCTTTAAAAACGGCGGACCGTATGCCTTAGGAGTGGCGCGCACCAGCAGGCCCTTCTCTCCGTTGGTCTCAGAAATCGCATAGCCTGCCGTCGCCAGTTCTCCGGTCCCCACGGCGCGGGTCAGCTCCTTGTCAACCTGCTTGGGATCGATCGGCTTTCCGACCATCGGCTCCATGGTTTTTTGGATAGCACGGTCAATCGGTTTGCCGGCACCCACTACATCGACAAACTCGGGAACCGGAATGGTTTTATGAATCCGAGCATCGCGGGCAGCGACGTAAGCTTTCCATTGCTGATCGTTCAGAGCCAGGGCATCGAGCAGTCCCGCCCGCTTTTCTGCAGCGGCATAGCCCTCCGGAATGATTTTGGCGGAGGAGTTGAACGACGAACTGGTGAACCCCTTCAGGTCTGCGGTTAATAAAATATCCGCCTCACGCATGCTCTGAAGTTCGTTCGCCTTGATCATGATTGCGATCGTTCTGCCCGCTGTGGTCAGAAACGAAGTGTCCTCGGCTGTGGTTGCAGGACCTGTGTCGAGATAGACCGCAATGACGATGTCAGCGCCGGCTTTCTTGGCTACATCCACTGGAAGATTGTCGACCGCCCCGCCATCTGCGTAGACATGTTCATCGATGGTCACGGGAGCGAAGACACCGGGAATCGACATAGTGGCGCGAAGCGCCTGCGCCAGCGAACCGCTATCGAAGACTTTCTTGCTTCCAGTGGTCAGGTCAGTTGCGACACAGCGGAACGGAATGGGAAGTTCGTCGAAGTTGGTTACGTTGTACGTCGGCAATACCGCTTGATCCAAGATGAGTCCGACGCTTTGCCCTGAGTTGAGACCGCTGGGAAGCGTCAACCCATGACGCAATCCGAACTCCAGACGGCTTGGGTAAGCGATCTGGTCTTGTTTACGCCGATAGCTGACGTCGGGAAAAGGTATATCTCCGCTCAATACCTGGTCCCAGTTGATTTGAGAAACCAGTTGGCGAATCTGCGCCGGTGAATCTCCGGAAGCATACAGGCCGCCAATCAGGCCACCCATGCTGGTTCCGGCCACAAAGTCGATGGGGATATGGTGCTGCTCCAGGTATTCAATGGCGCCCAGATGGGCAAATCCTAACGCGCCCCCGCCTTCTAGAACCAAAGCAATTCGCGGGCGCTTATGCGCCTGAACCTGCCCGCCAGACACAACTGGCCATAGCAGGACGGATGCAGCGAAAAATGCCCGAACGATCATTCCAAGTTTTCGAGATAGATCGAGCAGCTTTGCCATAGGGTTCGGTTGCGATCATCTTGTCGACAAGTCGGTGTCGCGTTCATCATAAATCCTATCGATAGTTCCTTTTGAGGATTCTGCGGGACCTTTTGAGCTGCGGCGACTCGAAAACCTGCAAAGAATGCTAGCTCGCGATTATGTCTTGAGTCTGGTCGAATGGGGAAAGACTCATCGGGGTTTCCGCGCGAAGGAGCTAAGAGGTGTGCGATCGTACCTTTCCGAAATGAGTCGATAGCATGACAGCCATCATCAGGATGCCCAGACCGACCAGAATCCAGCCAACCAACGCGCTGTCCCCGCGAGGCTGGAAGAACCAAAGAAGCACCGCGCCGACCAGCAGGTTGGCATATCCCCACAGGGCGTTGATCAGCGGCGAAGACTCACCCACTCCCGGCGGAGTGGCGAACGGGGACTGAAACCGATTGCCGCTGATACCCTGAACGAAATGTGGAACTCCATTGGCAAGGAATAACCCACTGACAAACTGAAGCAGGTAGAAGTACCACGGCATGGCTAACGTCCTTTCGTGCGGGCCTGCGATTGGGTTGGGCCGCCGAAACTGCTTCTATCGTAGCGCGTTGATCTCTCGCTCCTGGTACTTCCGACGAAGTTTCATCTTCGACCACTCCAGTTCAGTTGCCGGCAGGTTATGGGAGTCGAGTCTCAATACAACGTCAGAACCGGGAGAATTCTTGCTGCACCAAGAGTTCCAATCTTTCTTATTGAATCGTTTGAAAGATGATGTATTTTAAAGACACCGATTTCAGGCGTGGAGTATCGGAAGTCGCCGGAGCTGAAAAAATGCGGCCGTAGGATATTTTTTCGGCGAGCCGAGGTCAGTTTGATGCAGCCGTGAATTGCAAATGGTTGAAGTCTGGATTGGCGCACATAGAGATATTTTCTGGTGATGCACGTGATGTATGGCGATACCAAAAGACGGTAAAAACAGCTTCTCGCGAACCACTCTGGCGGATGTTGCGCGCGAAAGTGGATTTTCTCCCTCAACGATTTCGATCGTTCTGAATGAAGCCCCCATTTCAAAATATGTTGCGGCAAAGACCAAGGAACACATTCGCGCCGTTGCCAAACGCCTCGACTATCGACCGGATGCTTTCGGGCGATCGTTGCGGAAACGGCGCAGTCACACCATCGGAGTGATGATCTTTGATATCTCCGATCCGTTTTGCACCCTGATTCTCCAGGGCATCGAAAAAAATCTCCATCCCACGGAGTTCCTGCCATTCATCGTGGATGCGCATAACCAGCGCGAGCAGTTCGAACGCTACCTGGCCATGCTGCTGGAATACAGGGTGGAAGGCCTGATTGTTGTGGCGAACTGGTTGTTCATCGACATTGAGACGCTCTCGGAGTTGGAGAGGCACCGAGTGCCGACGGTTTTGGTCGGATCGGAGATGCGCAGCGGCCCGCTCGGTTCCGTTCTGGTGAACAATGAGCAAGGCGGCTATCTTGCCCTGCAGCACCTGTATTCCCTGGGCCACAGAAAGATTGCTTTTATTCGCGGACCTCGCCCGCTGTGGGATAGTAGTCGGCGTTGGGACGGAGTGCTCCGTTTCGCCGCCGAGGTTGGTCTGAAAATGCCGAAAAAGTGGGTTGTAGAATTGACGGGTTCGTCCGAGTCCAACTCAAGCTTTGACGAGGGCCGCTCTTTGACGCATGCGATGTTGGAGCAAGATCCAGGATTTACGGCGTTGATGGCGTTTGACGATCTCACTGCCTTCGGTGCGGTCCGGGCCTTGCGAAATTTCGGCCGAAGCGTTCCGGAGGACTGCTCCGTTTTGGGGTTTGACGATGTTCCTTACGCGGCGCTCTTCAATCCGAGTTTGTCTACCGTGAGACAGCCGATGGAGCGCATGGGATCGATTGCTGTCGAACGTATTCTGAATGAGATTCAGCAAGGTGGAGAAGGTGCCCAGGGAAAGGGCCGAGTCGACTTGTTGCCGCCCGAAGTGGTGCAGCGCGAATCGACAGCCGCCGTTCAACCCAAGGGCAAAGTTTTGCCCAAAAAACGTGAAAAAGCTTAGTGCTCTTGACAGAGTTGCCCAAAATGCTTAAAAAGACTGATATTCAAACGATTCTATATCGGTAGACAGCGAATCCCCAGCCATCGACCGACCGATTCTTCAATAGTCTTGTCCGGAGGACACCTCGCAATGAAATTTCGTCTGGAAGCGCAATCTGCATTTCTAATCGCGGTTCTGGGCCTTGCCCCCGCCTTGCCTGGTTTCGCACAAAGTTCATCGAGACTTCCAGACGCAAACGGCATCCCGCTTCGCGCGGGCTGGGAGATTCAGTCCGGTTGCAAAATCAAGGCTGACGGAGCCAAGCTGTCCTCGGCGGATTATCAAACGCAAGGCTGGATCAAGGCCACGGTTCCAACCACCGTTCTTGCAGCGCAGGTGGCAGCCGGAATTTATCCCGACCCCTATTACGGAATGAATATGCGCAAGCTTCCCGGCGGCGACTACAAAATAGGCGCCACTTTCTCCCGACTGCCGATGCCGGAGGATAGCCCGTATCGCTGCGCCTGGTGGTATCGCAAGCAAGTTCAGATCCCGGCTGCATCGCGCGGCAAAATTACGTGGCTGCATTTCGGCGGCATTAATTATCGCGCCAACGTTTGGGTGAACGGCCAGCTGGTGGCTAACGATCAACAGATTGCCGGGGCTTATCGCGTCTACAACCTCGACATCACCAAGGCGGTTACGGCTGGCAAGATGGCGATCATTGCGGTCGAAACATTTGCTCCGGGTCCCGAAGATCTAGGCATCAATTGGGTCGACTGGAATCCTTCTCCACCCGATAAAGATATGGGCCTGTGGGGGCCTGTCAATCTGGCAACGACCGGCCCGGTTGCGGTTCGCTATCCCTTCATCACCACGCATTTTGAAGATGCAAGCTTGAAAGCCGCCGACATTACGGTGACCGCCGAACTGCAAAACGCTACCGATCATCCAGTGAAGGGAACGTTGGTCGGAACCTTTGCCGGCCAGCACTTTCAGCAGCCGGTTGAGCTGGCTGCAGGCGAATCGAAAAGCGTCGGCTTTTCTCCCGAGCAATTTCCGCAGTTGAAACTGAGGCATCCTGCCATCTGGTGGCCTGCGGAAATGGGCTCGCATCCACTGGAAACCTTGACCGTTCACTTTGTTGTCGGCGGCCAAACCTCCGATACAGCTTCGGCTCGCGTCGGCATTCGCGAAGCGACGTCAGAGTTGACGGCGAAGGGCGGGCGACTGTTCCGCATCAACGGCAAGCCAATTCTGATTCGCGGCGGCGGATGGTCTCAGGACCTGATGATGCGTGAAGATCACGAGAATCTGCCCGAGCAAATTCGCCTGGTGAAAGACATGCGATTGAACACGATTCGCCAGGAAGCCAAACTGGAAGGCGATGAATTCTATCGGCTGACGGACGAGAACGGCATTTTGGTGATGGCCGGGTGGTGCTGCTGTGACCAGTGGGAAAATTGGAAAAATTGGACGCCCGAAAATCACCAGGTGGCGGAAGCTTCTCTGCGATCGCAAATGCTGCGCCTGCGGCATCATGCTTCGCTGCTGGTGTGGTTGAACGGCAGCGATCATCATCCAACGGCCGACGTGGAGCAAGCATATCTGAATGTTGAGAAGGAAACGGGATGGCCGAATCCGACCCTCTCTTCCGCTTCGGGCGCCCCGAGCACGGTCACTGGGCCGAGTGGCGTGAAAATGTCGGGCCCATACGATTATGTTTCTCCTTCGTACTGGTATGTCGATAACCAGCATGGCGGCGCCTTCGCCTTCAACACAGAAACCAGTCCTGGGCCGGCTATTCCGCAGCCCGATAGCCTGGTGAGATTTCTGCCTCCGCAAGATCGTTGGCCGATCGGTGAAGTATGGAAGTATCACGCGGGCGGCGGCGACTTTATGAATGTCGACGTGTTCAACACGGCCATGCGCGCAACCTACGGATGGCCGGACTCCATGGATGCGTATTCCAAGCTAGCGCAGACTATGACCTACGATGGCGAGCGCGCCATGTTTGAGGCTTACACGCGCAATAAGTACACATCCACTGGAGTGATCCAATGGATGTTGAACAATGCGTGGCCGTCCGTCATTTGGCATTTATACGATTACTATCTACAAACCGGAGGGGGATACTTCGGTACCAAGAAGGCCTGTGAGCCGCTGCATGTGCAGTATTCGTACGACGATCACAGCATCTACGCGGTCAGCAGTCTGCCGGTCGCAACGCCGTCGCTGCAGGTTCAGGTGGATGTCTACGATCTCGATCTGAAGTCAGTATTCCATCAGACAAAGAAAATAGACCTGGCTGCGGACGGGTCGCAGCGGGTGCTCGATATTCCGGCCGACATATTTCAGCCGGAGCAATCCACGCACTTTGTCCGCCTCGAAATGAAAAACGCAGCAGGCAAAACTGTCAGCCAGAATTTTTACTGGATTCCTTCTAAGCTTACCGTGTTCGACTGGCCCAAAACCGAATACACCTATACGCCTGCGATCAGCTACCCCGATATGCAAGCGCTGCGCTCGCTGCCGAAAAGTGAAATCCACGCCAGCCTTACAACTGCGAATCATCTTTTACGCGTCCACCTTGAAAATCCATCGCATTCCTTAGCATTTCAAGTGGAGGTGCGAGGGTTTACCGCCGATGGCAAACCGATTATTCCTTTGCTCTGGAGTGATGATTTCATCGAGTTGATGCCGGGCGAGCACCGCGATCTAACGGCTGAGCTACCCAAAGAGACAGCTGCAAATCAGGCGTCGGTCATTGTGAGCGGATGGAATACGAATACCCTTACGCTGGGCGCGAAGCTCGCAGCGAACGCCGGCACGGGAGCGGAGTAATCAATAGAAGGCCGACATCAGTCACGGCCTTGTGCATGTGGCTGAGGAGAAAATATTGTGACCAGGCTGAAATGCGCGTCGTTGCTGCTCCTTGGGTGTTGCCTGTTTGCCCTGTCGTTGACGGCACAGGTCGTGAAGGTAGATATAACTCCTGTCCATGCCACGAATCATTTTGTTCCGAAGCAGACACTCGGCGCCGGTATCGATCGCATTCAGACAGTCGCCGTCGATAAGTTGATGAACAATACGATTTTCGACCGAGTGTTCACGGCGGGCTGGCAACCGGTGACCTATCGCCAAAATACCGAGCTCGCCATCGAAGCCTGGCACTGGAATCCGAACGGTACCTGGAGCGACCCAAAAGATCAACAGGGATACTTCACCGGCTCAGCTGAGCCAGCTGGATTTATTCGACACTCATTCGGCTACGCGTTGCCGCATCGTGGAATTACTCGCGACGGCGGTTCAGTTACGGGGTATTCGCGATTGACGGACGGCGATACATCGACCTACTGGAAAAGTAATCCGTTCCTGACCAGTCGCTATACCGGTGAAGACGATGCACTCCATCCGCAGTGGGTGCTGATGGACCTTAGCAGCGTACAGTTCATCGATAGCGTCAAGATTGCGTGGACGAATCCTTACGCAACTCAATACACGGTTCAGTACTGGACCGGAACCATTCCGTACGAAAGCCCACTCGACTTTCCAACTAACGGAGTCTGGCAAACATTTCCTCATGGCACGATCAACACGGGAAAAGGCGGAGTCGAAACAGTTCATCTTTCCGACGAACTGATTCCTGCAAGGTACGTTCGCATCTTGATGACGCACTCGTCGAATACATGCGATACGCACGGTTCCTCTGACCCGCGCAACTGCGCTGGCTATGCTATTGACGAGCTGTATGTAGGAACCACCAGCGCGGACGGAAAGTTTCATGACGTGGTTCGTCATACGGCGGATCAAGAACAGACGGTCACCGAAGCTTCATCCGTGGATTCGTGGCACACCTCGAAGGATCTTTTGACGACCAATGAGTCCCAGATGGGATTCGACTTGTTTTACACCAGCGGCGTCACCCAGGGGTTGCCGGCAATTATTCCCATCGCGCTGATCTATGACAATCCAGACAATGCGGCCGCTGAAATCAAATACCTGGAGGCACGCCACTATCCCATCTCCTATGTAGAAATGGGCGAGGAAGCCGATGGGCAGTACATCGCGCCGGAAGACGTCGCGGCTTTGTACATCCAGTTTGCGATTGCAATTCACCGCGTCGATCCCAACATAAAGCTCGGCGGTCCTTCTTTTGAAGGCGTCAATCGCGACATCCTGTATTGGCCAAACGCTGAAGGAAAGGCTTCGTGGCTGGGGCGCTTTCTAGATTATCTGCGTCAACATGGGCACTTACAGGATCTTGCATTCTTTTCGTTCGAGCACTATCCCCTGGGTCCCTGCGAAATGGCATGGAGCAGCCTGTATGACGAGCCGGAGTTAGTCGCCAACATTATGAAGACGTGGCGCAATGACGGCTTACCTGCCGACGTGCCTATGTTAATCACGGAGTCCAATCTTTCCTCCGCTGCTTCTGAGACCTACATGGACATTTTCGCCGGTGTTTGGCTGGCCGACTATGTTGGCTCTTTCTTAAATGCGGGAGGAAAAGGTCTCTACTACTTCCACTATCTGCCGTTGCAAATGGAGAACGGCTGCAACAATTCCCCGGGAACATTTGGAATGTTTACGGTGAATGCGGATTATCAAATTCAGCAACCGCTTTCGCAGTACTTTGCCAGCCGCATGATCAATTTTGAGTGGCTGCAGCACGATGGTGGCGAACACACAATTTATCCTGCCACCGGGACCTATGACGACGGCGCGCATCACACCATGGTCACAGCCTACTCCGTGCTGCGTCCGGACCATGCATGGTCGGTCATGCTGGTGAATCGTGATCAGGAGCAATCGCACAAGGTGCAGATAGTTTTCGATAATTCGCAAGATAAAACTACCAGTTATTTTTCTGGGGATGTACACGTTTCTACGTTTGGCCGCGAGCAATATAAATGGCATCCGGCATTTCGACACGCGGATACATCGCACATCCCGGAAACCCTGGATAAGATTCCTTTGTTGTATACCGATGGTTTCGCAGATCCAGACGGACCGATAGAGGAGTCGACCGTGCGCGGCGATAAGTCGACAGAGTACGAGATACCGCCAGCTTCGATTGTTGTATTACGGGGAACTTTGGCTCAGGGCCAACCGGCACTCCAATAAAGGAAAACTGGTAGAGGAAATCAGTCTCGCCAAATTTAGAAACGCGACAACCCAGTTTATTGGTGGCCATATGGATGGACGCCGAGGTATTTCGGAGTGGGAATGCCAGGTAGCTCCTATGCGCATTTGAGAATGGTTGCGCCTGCGCAATTCTCCTGTTACCGTTAGTCAACAAAACCACTTCAGCAGGCCGTTCATGTCGAAGAGTTCCGCGCGCCTCCTTTCACTAGCAGTCATGCTGCTAGTTGTTGCACTCTCTGCCCAGCTCCTTGAGGCGCAAAGTGTCTCGTTGCCGCCATCTCTCTTTAATGGCGCGGCGTTTTCCATGTCGGCATCCGCCATTCGCACCGCTTCTGCCAGCGTTCCCTCCGATAAAATCTCCGACGCCACCATCCTGTATGAGGAAACGGATTACCTGATTTCCACCAAAGGAACCCTGAATTTTGTCCACCGAATTGTCTACCGAATTGAGACAAACAATGGCGTTCAAGGTTGGGCAGAGGCATCGATGGAGTGGGATCCGTGGTATCAGAATCCTTCCCAGATCAGCGCTCGAGTTCTCCAAACGGACGGCACCTTTGCCACGTTGGATCCGAAAACGATCACCGATTCCCCCGTCAATTCCGGCGAGGATGAGAGCTATACGTCAACGCGGGTTCGAAAGGCCCCACTACCCGGCATTTCGATTGGCTCCATCGTCGAGGAAGTCATCTCGGTAGATGAAAAGCAGGCCTATTTTCCGGATGGAACTGCATATCGCTACCCGTTCGTGAACGGAGCATTCACCCAGCGAGAGAAGGTAGTTGTCGAGTTACCCTCGTCGATGCCGTTTCAAGATAAAATTACCGACTTGCCGCAGTTGTCCGTGACCCGTTCAGAAACCGGCGGCATGCGACGAGTTGTTTACGAACAAGCCCAGCGGCCTGCCATCATCTATGGCGATATCGAGTTGGATAGCACAAGCACACCCATTCCGATGGTCGAATTCTCGACAGGGACTTCATGGGCCGCCATTGCGAAAGGATATGCTGCGTTGTCGGATCCTAGCATCCGCCCTGACCAGGTTCGATCCATCCTTCCTGCGGTGAAGGGCGATGATCGGATGGCGAAGATCCAGTTGTTAGTCAAGCAACTTCACAAGGAAGTCCGCTATACCGGTGTGGAGTTCGACAGGGCACAAATTGTTCCGCAGCCGCCGGAGATGGTTCTGAAGCGCCACTATGGGGACTGCAAAGATAAAGCGACGCTGCTGGTCACGATGTTGCGGGCAGAGAATATCCCGGCGAACCTCGCGCTGCTGTCGGCAGGAACAGGCAAAGACATCAATCCAGATCTCCCCGGCATGGGTCGCTTTAATCACGCGATCGTCTATGTTCCGTCGTCAGGAAAAGATCCTGCGCTGTGGATTGACGCGACGGCGGAATTCAACCAGGTCGGGAACTTGCCGTATGAAGATTCCGGCCGACTTGCGCTGATCATTGCGCCGCAAACTCAGGCGCTCATCAAGACGCCGGACCCGGTGCCGTCAGACTCTGTTCTGACTGAGAATCGCGATTTCACGCTCGCAGATTTGGGAGCATCCCGGGTCGTCGAGACATCAGATACACAGGGTTGGATCGATGCCGCGTATCGCGCGTGGTATGGTGGGCCGGCTACTAAAACTATCACCGATGCGCTTGAAAACTTCGGCAAGACGGCGTACCTGGCGAAGTCTCTCGTCAAAGTCGACCACGGCGATGCTACGGACTTGAGCCAGCCATTCCATCTGACGCTGACGTTCGACGAGGCTCGTCGAGGCTTTACATCTCTGAACGATGCTGCCGTCGCTGTGTTTCCAAGCGGCGTTGTCTACGGACTTCCGACATGGATTAAAACGGCACCGACGCCTCTCCCGGACAATGCCACTCCACAACAGAAACTGGATCGAGAGCAGCGTCAAAGTCAGCGCAGTCCGACTTATAACATTCGCCCATTTATCGTGGAGGAGCGATATCGAATTGTGGCGCCAGCAGGTTTTACCCTTCGCGGAGTTCCTGCTGATCGCACCACTCCTCTGGGGCCTGCCAGCTTCACTGAGCATTACTCCCAGGAAAGTCCAAATGTAGCAACCGTGGACTTCCGTTTCACCACCAACAAATCACTGATCACGGCTCAGGAGGCGCTCGACTTCAGGGAAGCGGTCGCACAACTGTATAAGCGTGACACTGTAATGATCGATTTCGCGCAGACTGGAATGGCGCTGCTGGCGGAAGGCAAGATCAAAGCCGCGCTCGCCGCCGATCGAGACGCAATCGCCAAGAATCCAACCTCTGCATTGCCGCACATATGGTTGGCTCAGGCCCTGCTGACTGTCGGTGTTGGGGATATGGCTCGAGTGGAAACAGCTCGCGCTGTCGCGCTGGATCCAAAATCGCCCGCAGCACTGATGACGCAAGGGTGGATTCTTCAGCATGACTTACTGGGTAACCGCTTTGGCTCAGGCTTCGACCGGGCTGGCGCCATTGCAGCCTATACGAAGGCAATTCCGATTCGCACAGAAGATTTTGACCCCAGATTCGACCTGGCCGTGCTGGATGAGTTTGACGCCAACGGTGTTCGCTACTCTCCCGCGGCAAATCTGCCCGATGCCATCTCGCTGTATCGCGATCTTATTGAAGACGATTTGAAGAAAAACTCTCCATTGATTGCGCAACATCGAACCAATCTCGGCTATGCACTGTTGTATAACCACGACTACTCGCAGCTTGAGAAGTTACTGCCCGATATTCCTCCGGGCATCAACCCTTCCGCACTTGGCGTTGCCGTAGCTGTCGCGGAGAAAGATGCTCCTGCTGGATTGGCCGCCGCCGACCATCTGAATCTGAGTGTTGACGATCGAAACAAAGCGCTGCTGGGTGCTGGCGACGCGCTGGCGCAATTAGGCATGTATGGGCAGGCTTCCAGCATCCTTTCTGCAGGAATTCAGTCCGGCACGGATGCTCCGGCGACGGCTCGTCTTATTTCGATGTATAAAACCATGCACCGCGTTCCGCAGCAAGCGCCGCCTGTCACCACTCCGGAGTCCGCTGTGTACGCCGAACTTAGCCTCGTCCTGGGCGGGAATCTCAATCGCGCCCAGTTGAGTTCTCTTCTCAGCCCGCATGCGTATGCAAGCGATGCTGCGTTTCAGCGGAATCTAGACAAGAACCTCGACCACGCCGACCTTCTCCAGGTGATTGCCCGCAACAGCCACATGTCTGAAATTATCCTTCGAGATGTGATCCTGGGATCGACTACCTTGAAGAGCACCGGCAGCGATGCCACGGGTTATCGGGTCATCAGTCAAACTGTCGGCAACGCGGCAAGCCAGTACTTCGTTGTCCACGAGGACGGAACCTACCGCATAGTTGCCGATAATTCCGATACCAGGGAAGTTGGCAATTTTGCTCTCTACGCGATCTCCCACAATCAGCCAGCTCTCGCCAAATCGATACTTGATTGGAAGCGAGATCTTCTTCATAAAGGCGGTGGAGACGATCCTTTCTCCGGACCGCTTCTACCGCTATTCTGGACGGTCGGGAGTATGCGGCCCGACGCAGACTCGCCGGAATCCATACGCCTTGCCGCCATTTCTCTGATGACCGGATCAATGGAAATCAAGCCTTACCTGGCACAGGTAGTTTCCGCCCGCGATCATGCGACCGGGTCGCGGCAAACCGATCTCGATCTGTTGTTGGCTGAGGGCTACGTTGGCAGTGAGCAACCCACACTTGCACTACCTCACATTGATGCGCTGCTGAAACAAGAACCGGATTCGACTGTTGCTCTCGAACTGGCAGGTTTGGCCTACGCGATGAATCACGATCCCGGCGCAATGAAAGCGCTTCTCGCGCCCAGGCTCGCTCGCCGCCCGGCGGATCCTAACCTGCTGCGCGCTCAAATGACAATGTTTGTCGCCCAGCATGACTACGCCTCAGCACGAAAGACCTCGAAAGCGATCTTTGACTCCGGTCAGGCGATTGCGAACGATTACAACAACTACGCCTGGCTTGGACTTTTTGACGACGACCTGGGAGCGGAAACCACTGCCGCCGCACAGCAGGCCAACACAATGTCGAGGAACAGTAACTTCGCTTACCTTCATACTCTTGCGTGTATCTATGCGGCTCAGGACAAAGTCACCGAAGCGAGGCAGGCGCTGTCGCGAGCCATGATTGTAGGGAATCTCGGTCACCCGAATTCTGCCGTCTGGTATGCCCTTGGCGTTCTTTATGAAGACTACGGATTGCCGCAAGCTGCTCTGGCGGCCTACAACCATGTTCAGGCTCACGAATTCGACGACCACACCTATGTGGACCCAGAGTCTGCCTACATACTTGCCCAAAAACGCATTGCCGCGCTCAAGTCGGCAAGCCAGAAAAGCGGCGGATTTTAGTTTCACTGCCGATCCGACGCCTGGCAACGGCATCTATGCCATTCGCGTCCAAACATGCGGGGCAGCCACCAAAGGCTGTCGTGCATGTTGGCGGGGAAGGTCGTGGAGCGAGTGTCTCTGTCGATATTGAAAAGATGCGCTGTCGTCACTTGCCTGGGATTGGCATTTTCCGGCTGCGCCACGCGGGAGCAGCAAACGCCTGCTGCTACACCAGTCACGGACCCCCCGAAGCCCTTGAAGACCGTCCCTCCGACTCCCATTGAAAAGAAGGCATCTGAACTGGGCGAAACCACGTGGAATCCGGAGTGGAATCAGATTGTGGCGCAAGCCCTGCCGCCCGTGTTGCTGTCGAACAGGGTTCCACGTGATGTGCGTGCGTTTTGTCCGCGTTTCTATGTCATGACGAATACGCAAAAGCGAACGTTCTGGGTCTATTTTTTTCAGGCACTCGCAGGCGCAGAGGCCGGTCTGAATCCAAACGCGACCGTTCGCCATACTGAGCCGAAGCTGGCGCACCAAGAACATGTGGCTGTTACGAAGGTGCGCACGGAAGGGTTGTTGCAATTGACCTACGCGGACCAGCAGCGATATGGCTGCCCATTCGACGAAGAAGCAGACAGACGTCTGCCGGCGAATGATCCCGCGAGAACGATTCTTCAGCCGAAGAATAATCTTGTCTGCGGAGTCGCGATCCTGAAGAATCAACTGATCGACCTGCATCGGCCGCTATTATGGAGCAATTCATACTGGGCGACATTGCGGCCGGGTACGTTCAGCTATCGCATTTTCGCAAAACAGATGATCAACCCACCGGCCTCCTGCGGGCTGCATCCAGCACATCCTGGTCCAGATTCAAAGGGGCAAGATGAGGCGTTGGACACCCGCTGAGTCGCTACCGCTGTGTGTGGTGTATCCGGTTGCTGATCTGCGTCCACGCCAGTGCAACAAACAGCGAGATCACAATTCCAAAAGAGACTTCCAAAAAGCGCTGCAGGGCGATGTGCCAGAGTGCGCCCGGATAAGGAATCAGAACAATGATGGCGACAGTCACACCGCCCAGACGACCGGCATTCCTGAAGTGAAGCGCGGTGCATAACATCATCACGACCAGAACCGCCAAACCGAACACGACGAGGGAATGGTGCCAGATGAGCGATGTCAGCAGCCCGACCAGGGCACCCATCGCGGTTCCGGCGAGGCGATCGCGTGAAGCCATTACCGTGGCGCCGACTTCCGATTGCATGACCACGATGGCGCTGATGGCTGCCCAGTAGCCGCCGGGCAAATGTAACAGGCTTGTGATCCAGTATGCCAGCACTGCAGCCAATGCCGTTCGTATACCTTGCTGCAGGCTCAGCCGATCATGGTCGGCGGCGTTGGCCGATAAAGCGGTGTCCGTCATGCAAGGAATTCTACATAGTCAGCGAGCGACCCGCTCATCATGGCTGCAGATTGACGCGCGATTCGAATTACTTGCGTTCCGTGCCCAGCGCCTTCTGAACCTTGCTGTGCTTCACGCTGTAGGTGAAGTAGATTACCAGGCCGACCAGCAGCCATGCGATCACCACTTCTTTCGTTAATGCGGGAAGCGTCCACACCAGGTAGAGAGCAGTCACAATGCCGCAAATCGGTACCAGCGGCACCCAGGGAGTCTTGAAAGGGCGGGGCAGATCCGGCATACGTCGCCGCAGAATCCACACCCCGGCGCAGACGATGGCGAATGCCAATAGCGTGCCCATATTTACCAGCTCTGCCAGTTTTCCGATGGGCAGCAGCGCAGGCAAAAAGGCGACGATCACGCCGACCACAATGTTTGAAATGTACGGTGTCCTGAATCGCGGATGAATTTTTCCGGCCCACTTCCACAGCAGTCCATCCCGCGACATGGAAAAGAAAATCCGGCTTTGTGCCAGCAACATGACCAGCATGACGGTGGCGAGCCCAAAGACTGCCCCCACTTTGACCAGAATGCTTCCCCACTCTATCCCGGTCACGTCAATCGCGACCGCCATGGGGTCGGCAACATTCAACGTTTTATAGCTCACCATGCCCGTCATGGCAGCGGAGACAAGGATGTAGAGGAGTGTGCAAATCACCAGGGTGCCCAGAATTCCGATGGGCATGTCGCGTTGTGGATTCTTCGCTTCCTGTGCCGCCGTGGAGACGGCATCGAAGCCGATGTAGGCAAAGAAAATTGACGCGGCTCCAGCGGTGATGCCTCCGATTCCAAACTGGCCCGGACCCTGTGAAGGTGGAATGTAAGGGTGCCAGTTCATCTTGGCTAGTTGAGGATGATGCAGCAGAAACCCGGCACCGATGACCAGGAATACGCCGACCGCGGCCAGCTTGATCAGCACCATCGCCGTGTTCAGGTTGGCCGATTCTTCGATCCCGACAACCAGGATCAGGGTGACAACCAGTATGGCGAGAAAGGCAACCAGGTTGAAGATTCCGGTGACGTGCGGCATGCCGGCCGTATTCATGCCCATAGGCAGCGAAGCGACAGGGAGCCAGTGGTCTTTGTACAAATACAAAATGTCGCCGGGGGTTGTTGTGAGTCGTGGTGGGATGTAGATATGAAAATCCTGCAGGAGGCTGACCAGGTACCCGCTCCATCCGGAACCGACGGAAGCCGCGCCAAATGCGTATTCCAGCACCAGGTCCCAGCCGATCATCCACGCAACAAATTCTCCCAGGGTCGCGTATCCGTAGGTATAGGCGGAGCCGGCGATTGGGATTAGAGCAGCGAACTCAGCGTAGCAAAGGCCGGCGAATGCGCACGTGATGCCGGCCACGATGAAGCTGAGCGTCACGGCGGGGCCTGCGTGAATTGCGGCGGCCTGTCCGGTCAGGACGAAGATGCCAGCGCCAATGACGGCGCCAATCCCAAGAGTGATCAGGTTCAGGGGACCCAGCGCCCGCTTCAGTTCGTGCTCGCCCTCTTTGTGCGCTTCAGAAAGAAGCGCGGACATAGGCTTGATCGCCCCGAGTTTTGCCATGTTGAGAGGTTTCTCCCAGTGTTCTCTATACAGTCGGAATGCTTGTCGGTTTCGCCAGCAATATTTGCGTAGCTCGATAGTATCGTAAGCAGCGATTTCCTAGTAGGAAACGATCTAGACCAATAGAGCCAGAAACTCCTCGACGACAGCTTGGGCGCTTTTGCCGCCCGAATTCCCGTTATCAACACCGGGCAATAGGTCTGAAATCACTGCCAGCGAATCCGCTCCGGCATCAATCACGCTGCGGCAATTTTTTCTTGTAATTCCGCCGATCGCAACCAGCGGTTTGGTCGTCAGGGCTCGCGCCGCCTTTAATCCCTCAAGCCCTACGGTCGGATCCGGATTCAATTTCGACGCAGTCGGAAAGATTGGACCATACGCAATGTAATCGCAGCTTGTCTTGTCGGCTTCACTCACTTGTTCGGCGGAATTTGTGGACACGCCAACCCAGCGAGTCGCGCCCACGATCCTGCGCGCGTCTTCTGCCGAAACATCTCCCTGGCCTACGTGGACGCCATCGAAGTCCGCAAGCAACGCCAGGTCTGGGCGATCATTGAAAATCAGGTGGGCGTCGCCGTTTCTCGGAAATATCTCGCGGAGACGGGCCGCATCGCGCAGCATTTCACGAGCACTACCCAGCTTGTTGCGATACTGAATCAGCGTCACTCCGGCGGCTTGCCAGGCCGCAGCAATGGTTGCCAAGTCCAGCGACCGCGCAGCTAGCAGATCAACATCCAGGATGGGGTAGAGGGGTGCCAGCATGTTGGCTAGTGCGAGGATTCCTGGCGTGACTTCTCGCGTTCGAAAAAGCGTTCCATGAACTTGGTATCGAATTCGCCGGCCCGGAAATCTTCATCCGCGAAAATACGCTGATGCAGCGGGATGGTGGTGTAGATGCCCTCCACGACGAACATGCCCAATGCGCGCTCCATGCGAGCCACCGCTTCGGCGCGATCCCGTCCGTGCACGATCAGCTTCGCAATCAGCGAATCATAATAGGGCGGCACAACGCCTTCGGCATATTGTGCGGTGTCGACGCGCACGCCGTTGCCGCCGGGCAAATTAAATACGGTGATTTTTCCAGCCGACGGAGTGAACTTCTCCG
Source organism: uncultured Acidobacteriota bacterium (assembly GCA_963821145.1). Classification (GTDB taxonomy): domain Bacteria; phylum Acidobacteriota; class Terriglobia; order Terriglobales; family Acidobacteriaceae; genus JAKAAZ01. Next base: position 141,989 of record CAWGCV010000005.1, on the reverse strand, counting down.
GGTGCTCCGCATTGATGCGGCATTCAATCGCATGACCGCGCATCTCGATCGGTTTTGTAATGATATGACTGAGTTTCTCTCCGGCGGCGATGCGAAATTGCGCTTTCACCAGGTCCACGCCAGTGACCAATTCGGTGACAGGATGTTCCACCTGAATTCGCGTATTCATTTCGATGAAGTACAGCTTGCCATCTTCATCCATCAGGAATTCCACCGTGCCGGCATTCATGTATCCGATGGTTTCCAGGCATCGCTTCAGGGTTGCGCCAATCTCCTCGCGCATCTTCGGCGTTACCTGCAGCGACGGCGACTCTTCAATCAACTTCTGGTGGCGTCTCTGAATGGAACATTCTCTCTCACCCAAAGACATCACGTTTCCGTGTTCGTCCGCGAGAATCTGAAATTCGATGTGACGCGGTCTCTCGATGAATTTTTCCATATAGAGATCGCCGTTGCCGAATGCATTCTGTGCTTCGGTGCGAGCGGCTCGGAAGAAATTCGGCAGCTCTTCTGTGTTGCGCACAACCCGCATGCCGCGGCCGCCGCCACCTGCGGAAGCTTTCAAAATGACCGGATAGCCAATCTGTTTGGCCCACTCGAGGGCTTCTTCTTCACTTTGGATGACGCCTTCGGAGCCGGGAAGGATTGGAACCTTGGCCCGCTTCATCGACATCCTGGCCTTTTCTTTTTCGCCCATCAGGCGCGTGACTTCCGGCGGTGGTCCAATGAACTTGATGTTGGAGGCGCGACAGACTTCAGCGAAATTCGCATTCTCGCTCAACAAGCCATAGCCCGGATGAATGGCATCTACATCGGCAATTTCCGCCGCGCTGATCACGGCCGGAACATTCAGATAACTATCCGCGGATCGCGGTGGCCCAATGCAGATGGCTTCGTCGGCGAAACGTACATGAAGAGAATTTCGATCGGCCTCGCTATAGATCGCAACTGTGCGAATGCCCATTTCCTTGCAGGCACTGATGACGCGCAGCGCGATTTCTCCGCGATTGGCGATAAGAACTTTTCGGAACATAAACCTCAACTCAGTAAAGGTGGTGAACTCTGGGGAGTTTGCGAATCAACTGACCCACGCGCCGGTTAGAGCTTAGCGTGGGCGAATGGCAAAAAGAGGTTGACCGTATTCCACAGGCTGTCCGCTTGAGACCATCCGTTTCACCACTTCTCCGGCGATATCTGACTCAATTTCATTCATTAGTTTCATCGCTTCCACGATGCAAACGACCTGTCCGGATTCCACCTGGTCGCCCACCTTAACATAAGGCTCAGCACCGGGGGCGGAGGCTTCATAAAACGTCCCGACAATGGGAGACTTGATGATATGCAGGCCATCTTCTTCACTCACGGCGGGCGCATGGTGGGTCGCTGCTGCTCCGGCGGTTACGTTGGGAAGATGAGCGGGTGCAGCCGCCGCATGCGTCTGCGCTGCGGGCGCGTGCTGTAGCAAATGGCTCAGTTGGCTCAAATCCACATTGCCCGCAGAGCGACCGTGGCCGGCAAAGCTAAGGTGAACTTTCAGACCGTCCTGCTCTAGCTCGAATTCGCCCACTTCCTGCTGTTTGAGAAATTCGATAAGGTCTTTCAACGATTGCAACTGTCCGGCATTCATACGTTTCACGTGCTCCTTAACAGGCACTCCTACGATTCTGTAGCGTCCTTGCAAGTATAGTGGTTTTCGGCGAGCGATGGTCGGGTCGAGGACTCCAAAATAGCAATGGTCGACGACAAAATCATGGTAGCCGCGAAGTTTACAGCTCAATCCATGCTTTTGTCGCCGGGGTCAGTATTTCCGCGCCGCTTCGATTGACCAGCACCATATCTTCGATCCGGATACCAAAACGGCCGGGTAAATAGACACCGGGTTCAATTGTAATCACCATTCCAGCTTTCAGCGTTTGCGGTTGTTTGGCCGCGATGCGCGGGCCCTCGTGAATTTCCATGCCCACCCCATGGCCAGTCGAATGGGTGAAGAAATCAGCCAGTTTCGCACGCCGGAGAACGCTTCGCGCCGCTTCGTCCACCTCGCCGCATGAAACTCCTGGCCTGACAGCGGCAATCGCGGCAAGCTGCGCCTGCAGAACCGCCTCATAAGCAGCTCGCTCTGCGGTGGTCGCCGGTCCCAGGTGAACCGTCCGCGTCATATCGGAACAATATCCACCCAGCAAAACCCCAAAGTCGAGTACAACAAATCCACGCCGAGGCATCCGCTGCTTTGTCGCATGGCCGTGCGGCAGCGCAGAACGTGGTCCGCTGGCAACAATGGTTTCGAACGACATGCCTTCCGCGCCCGCCATGCGCGCTGCAAATTCGAGATGTGCCGCGATTTCGACCTCGCGTTTGCCGGGCTCAATTAGCGTTAGCAAGTCTTCGAAAAGCCGGCAGCCCAAAAGCGCTGCCGCCCGGATTTGTCGAATTTCCTCGTCGTCTTTGATCTCACGCAGCCCAGCGGTCAACGGAGCTACCGGTTGAAAGAATCCCCGCCGGAGCTTGGACGGAATCCACCGTCGCATAGCGTCCAATGTGGCGACAATCGTGTGCTCACCATCAATCGCACAGTGACGAACGCCGGCGGTCACCATGTGAGCGCAGGCTTCCCGCAGGATCGGGCCCTGTGCAATCACAACGCCTGCATGTTTGGTTTCCTGCTTGGCTTGCTGAATGTAGCGGCCGTCGGTAAACAGGACCGGTTTGCTCAGTCCCGAATCTCGCCGCGTCTTGCCGGGGTGCTGCAATGGCAGAACAATCGCCGCATTCGACCCAGTAAATCCAGTTAAATATCGCACATCCACGGGATGAGTAATCAGCATCGCATCCGCGTCGGATCCAGCGGCATGCAGCGCGACATACAGTTTTTTCAGGCGAACCATACGTTTTGGTTATAGCATCCGGCGGCGTTGATCGGCGGAAGGTTAGTTGGCCGTTCCGTTGGTTTTACTTGTCAGTTGGCGAATCAAGTCGACTTCATGCTGACGGTAAGGCTTGCCATCGGGGTAGAAAACATCGTGAAACCAAACCGGCGGCTTCTCCAATACATATGGACGCTGCCACGAATCCCAGGGCAGATTCGTCTGCGTTTTTCCGTTGACCAGGCCCCAGTTGATGGCCGCGACCCGATACTTCATCGCTATCGGAAGGACGGTATCGAAGGTACTGCCGACGCCGCGCGCCATATATTCTGTGCAGAAGATGGGGCGATGGTAGGTCTGTAACTGCACGACGTGCTTTTCGAAGTCTTCAGGCCAGCTGTAATTGTGAAATGACAGAACGTCCGACTCGCTGATTTGAATTTTCTGCACGGGTTTCAACTTCGAGAAATCGTCCCAGTCGCCATAAAAAACTCCGCTGGTCAAAGGTTGAATCGGGTGCTGTGACCGCGCCCATAAAAACACCTGTGGCAGCAGTTCCGCGACCAACCCATTCTTTCCTTTTTCCTTTTGAGGTTTGTCGTAGCTCTCGTCGTCGCCATTGTCGGGCTCGTTCCACAAGTCCCACGCCAGAATACGTGGGTCATTTGCGAAAGCTCCCACAACTCCTTTGACATAAGTTTCCAGTCGCGGATACTGCGTGGGATCGGCCAGAGCCGTCATACCTGGACTTTGCACCCAACCAGAATTATGGACACCCGGGATTGGAGGATGCTGCGGTCCTAGCTTCGGGTCCGGCTCCCAACAGGAGTCGAACAGCACAAAAACAGGTCGAATCTTATGCTTGTTGGCGATTGTGAGGAATGTGTTGATACGCTGCTGAAATCCGGCGGGGTCCTGCTGCCATAGCAAGTCATGCAGGAACACGCGCATCGTATTCATGCCGATCGCTTGCGCCCAGGCCAATTCCTGGTCGATCTCCCGGGGGTTGAATGTCGCGGCTTGCCACATCTCCAACTGATTGATCGCGTCTCGCGGAATGTAATTTGCGCCCACCGGCCACGGCTGCTTGGCATACCAGGCATTTGCTTTGGCTTCGCTCCAGCGCGTGGGCTGGTCCTGTGTAGTGCTGGGCTGATGGGTCGAATCCGTGTTGTGGGTGGCCGAGCCGTTTGTTTGCGCGATACCGACGATGGGCGATAACAGGAGAAGGGAAGAGATTAGCAGCAAAAAATGGAAGGCTCGTCGCATTGTGGATTGTGCTTACGTCAAGAACTGTACGTCAGCGCCGGAGCGAGCGCAAACTCTGTGCACGCTCTCGGGCGATTCAGCGAGTGCCTATTGGATGTAGCGCGGGCAGAAGCACACTTCAATGGGGACCACCTATATATACGGTCAATTCCAGGCGCAAAGTTCTGTCATCGACAGAGCTGACGGGTTTGAGCCCACGACTCCGTAGTGAGAAGTGGAGCTGGATCACCAACCCTTGTGATCCCGGTCACCGCCAACGGCTCTCGAAGGGAGGATCAATGAATAGTTTGGAACTCTGCGAAGCCGCGCGCGGCGGAATGGTGCCGCTGTGTTTCTTTTCAGTTCCGGCGCCGGTACAGGAGAGGCCGCATGAACTATCCGGTTTGGAACGTATCTTTTGGTGCAGGGTTGCTGATGGCTGTGCTGGCGATCCTACACGTATTTGTTTCCCACTTCGCGGTGGGGGGCGGCCTTTTTCTGGTGCTGACCGAACGCAAGGCTAGAAAGACTCAGGACTCTGCGCTGCTTGACTGGCTGAAGTCGCATACCAAGTTTTTTGTGCTGGTGACAGTCGTGTTCGGCGTAGTCAGCGGCGTCGGCATCTGGTTCACCATCGGGCTGATCAGCCCCATGGCCACCAGCAACCTGATTCACGCATACGTCTGGGGATGGGCGATCGAATGGGTGTTTTTCTTCGTGGAAATCACCGCCGCGCTGCTCTATCTGTACGGCTGGGAGAAGTTGGAGCCGGCGCTCCACGAGTGGTACGGATGGATCTACTTCATTGCTGCGTTCGCCAGCATGGTCATCATTAACGGAATCATCACGTTTATGTTGACCTCTGGCACCTGGGTTCAAAATCACCAGTTCTGGAGTGGGTTCTTCAACCCGACGTATTTTCCATCTTTATTCTTCCGCTTCGCCATTGCTCTGGCGCTTGCCGGGGTCTACGCGTTGATCACAGCCAGCGTGCAGAAAGACGTTGCTCTGAAAGCTCGCATCGTCCGCTGGAGTGCTCTGTGGATCGTTCCCTCCCTGGTCGTTCTGCCTGGATTGGGCTGGTGGTATATCCACCAGATTCCCTCCGAAACCTGGGCCAGCGCTCGTGGGTCCATGCCGACTGGCACATTTTTTGCGACATTCGCCGTGGCTCTGCTCGCCACAACGCTCGTGCTGACCGTTTTCACGCTGGTCCGGTCGGCGCGGATGCACTTGACCTTCAGCCTGTTGGTTGGGCTGGTCGCGCTTGGCGCAATGGGGTCATTCGAATTCGTCCGTGAGGCGATTCGCAAGCCGTTCGTTATCAGCAACTATCTCTATGCAAATTCTCTCTATGTCACGCAGATACCCGGCGACGGCGGATTCAGTATTGACGAGGTGAATGCGGCGGGCATTCTGAAATCCGCGAAATGGATCGACAACCGCGAAATTACACCCATGAACCAAGTCGCAATCGGCGCCGAGATTTTCCGCGTGGAGTGCCAAAGTTGCCACACAATCGATGCCTATCGAGGCCTGAAGCATTACATTGTGTTGCGGCAGTGGGACCAGGGCAAAATTCAAGCCATGATTGGCGATCTTCAATTGATGCATAACGGGGTGATGCCGCCGTTCGCGGGCACAGACGCGGAGAAAGGAGCACTCGCCGCTTTCCTTAGCTCCATTGCGCCGATTTCTCCCGCCCGGCCGGTGGTGACAGATGGCAAGATCGTTTTCCAGCAGAACTGCGGCATGTGTCACGAAGGCGTTACTCGCGATGTGCTGATCAACGGCCTGCCGCATGATCCCAATGCTGAGCGCGAAGCTCTGAAGGATTTGCCCGGCTTGTTTCCCTTGATGCCAAACCTGAAGCTCACTGACGAGGAGCGTACGGCACTGGTGCAGTGGGTGAACTCGCAACGCAGCGCAGAGACGACCGGCACGTCCGAGCAAGGAGGAAATTGAACATGCTGCAGCCTAACCTGATTCCGGTGTTAGATCCTAATCCGCTGCCCGCGCCCTACTGGGTGTTCAAACTCTTGCTGATTGTGACCTTCTTCCTTCATATATTGGCGATGAACTTCATGCTTGGTGGCGCAGTCCTCGCGCTCGTGGCCAAGTGGCGCTCCAGAAAACATGAAGGCGGAAATCGCATTTTCTTCGACATCGCGAAAAAGCTGCCAGTTTTTCTGCCCGCGACCATCACACTCGGGATTGCTCCGCTTCTGTTTGTGCAGGTCCTGTACGGACAATTTTTCTATACCTCGTCCATCATCCTGGCGTGGCCGTGGTTCCTGGTGCTGGTGCTGCTAACCCTTGCTTATTACGGCTTCTATTATGTTTCTTTTCGCAGCCGGAAACACCCCGGTAGAGCCGGCTTCGTCATGATGTTCAGCGTAATTCTGGTCTGCATCATCGGCTTTGTGTACAGCAACAACATCACTCTCAGCCTGGTGCCGTCGCGCTGGGGCGCCAAGTACTTTGCCAACCCATCCGGGTGGCATTTCAACTTGTCCGAGCCGACATTAATCCCACGCTTTCTCCACTTCTTCATCTCCGCCGTTGCGGTGGGCGGACTTCTTCTCGTCTTCGTGGCTCTGGCGAATTGGAAACGCGATCACGAGTACGCCCGTCAAGTGTTGCAGCTTGGTGGCAAAGCTTTCATGTATGCCACTATGGCGCAATTTCTCGTGGGAGTCTGGTTCCTGGTCAGCCTTCCACGAGAAATGCTCATGCTATTTACGGGCAATAATCTCGTCGCGACGGCGCTACTGCTGGTGGGAGTTTTCAGCGCGAGCGTGGCCATCTTTTTGATGTCCTATGCCATACGCAAAGAGAATATTCGCGTCGCCGCGTATTTTGTGCCGGGTCTCACGGCCGTCGTGATCCTTACTATGTGCGTCATGCGAGATATCCTTCGAGATGCTTACCTGAAGCCTTACTATCATCCGGAGACATTCATCGTTCACACGCAGTGGTCTGTGTTTCCGTTGTTTTTGGCGCTCTTTATCGGCGGTGTTGTGCTTTGGTTCGTGATGCTAAAGCGATATGGGCTGTTTCGCGCCGCGAAGGTTGCTGACCTGGCGCCCTTATCTGGTACTTTGCCCACCAAATAAGTCGAGAATCTAGGTAGACTTCATTTTCTGGGACTTGCGGGTCGGCTCTGTTTAGCCCGCGCCGATTCGGTGCCGAAGGAACCTGCAGAGCCACTCCTGTGGTCTCCGGCCGATTCGTTTGGGTCGAAGGGTTTGCCTTAATCTGGGATATCATTGGGCATGAGACCCCGGAGCGTGAATTTACGAAGAATTTTATGTCCGCTCTGGTTTGTAGTTTCGACGACATTTCTATTGAGCGCTCCTGCTTTCGGGGCGGCACACCTTACTCCCCAGACATCCTCGGCTCTGCTCCAATGTGATTCGCCTCCCGGGTTGGTTGGGGGGCATTTATCTCATAAGAAACTCAATCCCAATCCAGAGTGGCAAGTTAGAACCAGCAGCGTCGTGTCAATCCCACATCGTCGAGTGCATCGCCGGTTTGGAATTGAGATGCCTGCTGCGTCCGTCGATCCTTTCTTTCTTCAGATTGCCCAGCTATTCGACACGAACCTCCAGGTTCGCTCCTATATACGCTTCCAATCGAATGGCCGTTCGCCTCCAAATCCCTCCGTCTGATATAGACCATAACGCCCTGTATTTGCGGGAACCCGAAGCAACCGAAATCGCCTCTGTAGATTGATTTTCGAGGCTTTTGGATGGCTTGATCCGTCTACGCAGGTGGCATCGGTCACGCCTGCTTATGCGCGACTCGATCCACTCGTTGCGGATTTCCCCCAAAGATTCGTATCCGTTCGACAGAACTTGTTTCCGTCGACCTTGCGGTGTCCAACCTCCATCTGCAGGTCTTGAACGCAAGAAATGCTGGCGCATAAAAGGATGAAAGCAACTTCGTGAAGAGACATCAGCTGGGGGTATTCAGCGCATGCTGACCGTGAGAAGAAAGTCGCTCTCTGCTCTCGCAGCAATCCTCGTGTGTTCGCAGGGACTGTCCGCTAGAGCCCAACAACCTGCCGCTCCCAATGTGAGGGAATTTACTGTTCAGGAAGCCGTGGGCTACGCCCTGACGAACTATCCCTCAGTGCGCGCGGCGATGGAGCAGTACAACGCCTCCAAGGCTGGCGTTGGGCTGGCCAAAACCGCTTATATCCCGCGGCTCGATACCGTCTGGCAAGGGGATCGCGGCTCGCGCGAAAGCGTGCTTGGAGTTCTGCTTCCACAAACCCCGAACATTCTGACCGGGACGCAAGGAACCGTCACTCCTCATTCGTACCGACCTTTTTGGACCTCTGGCGCCGGAGTGCTGCTGTCTTGGGAGCCATTCGACTTCGGCTTTCGTCGTTCCCAGGTTCGTTCTGCACAGATGACAGAGAGTCGCATCGGGGAGCAGGTCGAACTTACCAAGCTCGGCGTTGCGACTGCGGTTGCAGAGGCGGCGCTTGCCGTGTTGGCTGGGGAGCAGCGGGTGAATGCCAGTCTCGCAGACGTAAATCGACGAGAGGTGTTCGCTAAATCCGTGCATGCTGTGGTGGACGCGCATATTCGTCCGGGTGCGGATGCTTCTCGTGCGGAGGCGGAATTGGCTGCTGCTCGAACTCGGCTCTTTCTTGCGCAGCGAGATGACCAGGTGAACAGCGGTGCCTTCGCAGCGTTGCTGGGTCTAGCTGGAACAACCGTTCAAATCAAGGCCGGCCCATTCCTTGAGGTTCCTCCGGATCATACTTGGGCCGACACTCCCCTGGCAGATCATCCCGCGGCGATCACGCAACAGCGAAGAATTCAGGAAGCCGACGCGCGAATCAGCGTGCTCAATCATTCCTTCTATCCACACTTCACAACGGAGGGACTGCTTTCCGCCCGCGGAAGTGGAGAGAAATCTACGGGAGAAGTTGAACAGTGGCCAAGCGGCATGGGTTTCGACGTCTATAACTGGGAGGCGGGACTGACGGCCTCGCTTGACTTGACCAGCATCGTGCCGATCCACGAACGCAAGAAGATTGAAGTCGCAAATAAACGTCGCGAAGAAGCAGTCTATGCGCAGACGATGCAGGTGCTGACCGGCCAGCAGCAGCAAGCGTTGGCAGAATTGACGGGTGCGCGGCGAGTAGCGCAGAACACTCCGACGGAACTGGAAGCATCACGGCAGAGTGAGGCCCAGGCGTTGGCACGATTTCATGCCGGACTGGGAACCATCGTCGATGTGGCCGAGGCCCAAAGTCTGCTGGTCCAGGCGGAAATGGACGATTCTCTGGCGCGGCTCAGCATCTGGCGCGCACTCGCTGGCCTTGCCGCCTCCGAGGGCGACTTGACTCCATTCCTTACCACCGTCAATAACATGCCTGCGGGAGGGCGCTGACCTATGTGGCTTGTTCATGCCGCTTTGCGGCGTCCTATCACGGTTCTAATCGCGGTCATCGCCATCGCACTGGGTTCGATTCTTGCAATCGAACGCATGCCGGTGGATATTTTTCCGAACCTGAACCTGCCGGTGATTTATGTGGCCCAGCCCTACGGCGGGATGAGTCCAGCGCAGATGGAAGGCTATCTGACGTATTACTACGAATCCAATTTCCTGTATGTTGGCGGACTGGAAAGCGTGGAGTCAAAGTCGGTCGAAAATTTTGCGCTCCTGAAGCTCTCCTTTCTCCCGGGAACCGACATGAATCAGGCCTTGTCGCAGACGGTTGCGTACATTGAGCGTGCCCACGCCTACATGCCGGCGGGCACCGTTCCGCCATTCGTATTGCGGTTCGACGCAGGGACCGTCCCCGTCGGATACGTTGTGTTTTCCAGCAAGACTCACAGCGTGGATGAGTTGCAGGATCTCGCGCTCAACCGGGTCCGGCCTCTGTTTACGACATTGCCGGGGGTGTCGTCTCCGGCCACCTTCGGCGGTAGCTCTCGAACCATCGTGATTCACGTCGATCGCAGCAAGCTGAACAGTTATCGCATGTCGACAGGAGAGGTGGTCAAGGCTCTTCTTTCGGGGAACGTAATTGCTCCCGCTGGAGATGTGCGAACCGGCAATCTCGACCGAATTACGCCGATGAACGCGGTTGTGTCGAACATCAACGATCTGGCGAATTTGCCTGTTCGCACTGGCGCCGGCCCGACGGTATTTGTCCGGGACGTGGGCTGGGTGGAAGACGGCAGCGATATCACTCTTGGCTATGCCTTGGTCAATGGTCGTCGCACAGTGTACTTACCCGTCACCAAACGCGCGGATGCGTCCACGCTGGCGGTGGTGGATGAAGTAAAGTCCAACATGAGCCGGTTCGCGAACGTGCTTCCTCCAGACGTTCAGATCAGCTATGAGTTCGACCAGTCTGGAAAAGTGAAACGTTCGCTCGCAGGGTTGATTTGGGAAGGTACCATTGGAGCATTTCTGACCGGCCTGATGGTGTTTCTTTTCTTGCGGGAATGGCGAAGCTCATTCATCGTGATCGCGTCGATTCCGTTCGCTCTGGTAGCAGCCGTCGTCTGCCTGTGGCTGGCGAACCAGACCATCAACATCATGACATTGAGTGGTCTCGCACTTGCGGTCGGCATTCTCGTTGACGAGGCGATGGTTGAAATCGAAAATATTCATCGCAATCTGCAGTTGACAGATAACGTACCGCAGGCGGTCCTGGATGCGACTCGCCAAACGATCGTTCCCAGATTTCTGGCGATGCTCTCCATTCTCGCGGTATTCCTGCCGTCGTTTCTGATGGTGGGTGTAACACGCGCATTGTTTGTTCCGCTGTCGTTGGCGGTTGGCTTCGCGATGATCGCCTCATACCTCCTGTCCAGCACGTTCGTGCCAGTGCTCTATATCTGGCTGAACAAACGCATGCACCGCAACGAAGAGGAAAGTTCAGGTCGCAGCCGGTTCGATCACTTCCGCGATCGCTATGAGCGCTTCATCGCACGCCTGATTGCTCGGCGGGGTCTTCTGATTGGAGTCTACGTCGCAGTCGCAGCGGCGACGATCCTGTTGCTGGGGCCGCAACTTGGTCGCGAGATATTTCCCCACACTCCTGAAACTCAGTTTCAGTTGCGCTTGCGGGCTCCAACGGGCACGCGGATTGAAGTCACGGAACAGACGACACTCAAGACGCTGGAAGAGATTAAGCGTTTGGCCGGACCTGGCAACGTCGAAGTGAGCATTGGCTATGTCGGGACTTACGCGCCAAGCTATCCGGTGAACCTGGTGTATCTCTGGACCAGCGGACCGCAGGAGGCGGTGCTTCGCATTCAGTTGAAGAAAAGCGCGAACATTCATGTCAGCGTACTGCAGGAGCAGTTGCGCCGGGTGCTTCCACGCGAATTTCCGGATACGTCTTTTACTTTTGAATCTGGAGACATCGTCGATCAGATTATGGACTTCGGTTCCCCGACACCGATTGAAGTTGCCATTCAGGGTTTCAATTTTTCCGCGGATCACGAGTACGCGGAAAAGGTTCGCGCTGAAATGGCGAAGATAGGCCACCTGCGGGATTTACATTATGGTCAACCGCTGCAGTATCCCAGCCTCAATATAGATATCGATCGCGAACGGTCTGGCCAACTCGGTCTCACAGTCGATCAGGTTGCTCGGTCGGTGGAAACGGCAACGTGGTCTAGCCGATTTGTCTCTCGCAATTTCTGGCAAGACCCGGTTACCGGCGTTGGCTATCAGGTGCAAGTGGAAGTGCCTCAGGACCAAATGAAGTCGATGGACGACCTCGCCAGCATTCCGCTGATGAGCGGAGGACCTTCGAACCATCCAAATCTTGGCGACGTGGCCCACCTCTCCTATGGACAAGTGACGGGAGAATTCGACCGCTACGATATGCAGCGCATGATCTCGCTCACAGCGAACGTGCAAGGCGAGGATCTGGGGCGAGCCGCGGATCAGGTGGAAGCGGCCATACAGCGCGCAGGCCCTCCTCCCCGCGGTGTAGAAGTTCACATTCGCGGCCAGGTCGTGCCCATGCGCCAGACGCTGCACTATCTCACATTGGGACTGCTGTTCGCTGTGGTTGCGATCTACCTGTTGCTCGCGGCGAATTTCCAGTCTCTGCGACTCGCGTTCGTCGCTGTTTCCACCACACCGGCGGTGGTCTGCGGCGTCATCATCATGCTGCTACTGACCGGGACCACTCTCAATCTGCAGTCATTTATGGGAGCGATTATGGCCATGGGAGTCTCCGTCGCGAACTCGATTCTATTGGTGACATTTGCGGAAGGTCATCGGCGCGCCGGCACGGAGTCCTCAACCGAGGCCGCTATTTTTGGCGGCAAAACCAGACTGCGTCCCATTCTAATGACCAGCATCGCCATGATCGCCGGCATGATACCGATGGCACTCGCTTTGAATGAAGGCGGCCATCAGACTTCGCCGCTTGGCCGCGCGGTGATCGGCGGACTGGCAGCTTCAACACTCGCCACACTATTCATATTGCCGGCGATATTTTCGCTGGCTCAGGAACGCGCGTCCAGATCTTCCGCGTCGCTCGACGTGTCTGACCCGCGCAGCCCCTATTCCTCGCTGGGAACTGAAGGAGAACGAAATTGATCACAGTATGTACAACTCTTGCGCGATCCCCTTACTTCTCTGGAAACAAATCGCGAGCTTTAGTGACAGCAATGGCGCTTTCAATTGGTTGTGCGATTTGTGGCTGCAATTCCAGTTCAGACAAAGCCGCCGCCGCAGCAGCAGCGCAACCGCCCGTGCCAACCTTCGTCGATTGCGTCAAAGTTATTTCGCGCCGATTGGATATCACCATCCCGTTGCCGGGGGAACTGCAGCCCTACGAAGAGGTAAGGATCTTCCCCAAGGTAAGTGGATTTGTAAAGTGGATCGGTGTCGATCGTGGCTCCGTCGTGAAACAGGGACAGCTGTTGGCTGTGCTGGTAGCCCCGGAAATTGTTGCGCAGAAGTCAGAAGCCGAAGCAAAGGTTTTGAGCGCGGAGAACCAGCGCATTGCTGCGGAGGCGAAGCTGGCCGCCGATGAAAGCAGCTGGGAACGGTTGAAGCAAGCTGCGGCCACGCCCGGTGTGATCTCCGACGAGGAACTTGAGGTTGCCGAGAAGGCTGCCACCGCAGATCGTGCTCGTGTCATTGCGTTGCGAAATACCGCCGACGCTGCGCGCGCGAATCTGCATTCTGCCGAAGAGATGGAAGGCTATCTGCGAATCACCGCACCGTTTGATGGGGTCGTGACCAAACGCAACGTTCATCCCGGCGCGCTTGTCGGTCCGGGGAGTTCTGGAACACAGCCATCGATGATGCGAATTGAGCAGGTTGCACACCTAAGGCTAGTCGTCGCAGTGCCGGAGGTCTATGTCGCCGGCATTCAGAAAGGCGAGAAGATCAATTTCACGGTGCCAGCATTTCCTGGTCGCACTTTCAACGGTACTGTGGCGCGACTCGCGGATTCCATTGACGTGTCCACCCGCACCATGCCGGTTGAAATGGATGTATGGAACCCGGGGTTGCAATTGAACTCTGGAATGTTTCCCTCAATATTGTGGCCAGTGCGTCGCACTTCCGCGACATTGTTCGTTCCGCAATCTTCGGTCGGCCGCAATATGGAACAAAGCTATGTCGTCCTTATTCGTGACGGTAAGGTCGAGCAGGTAAGCGTCAAAACCGGCGCAGTGATGGGTGGCATGACGGAGGTCTTCGGGTCACTGCAGGAGGGAAATGAAGTTGCCCTGCACGCTACGGATGAATTGCGTTCCGGGATGGCGGCCACTTCGCATCTAGTCGAGGCTGACACACGCTGAGTCGCCGCATCTCGCGGCCCGACGTTGCGTGACTGCTATAAACTTGGAGGCATCATGAAAACAATTATTCAGGAAATCCCTGTGCACCGCATCACTGGCGAAGCCACTTCGCTTGGCGAGTATGCCGGAAAAGTTCTTCTCGTCGTCAACGTCGCTTCAAAATGCGGACTTACACCGCAGTATGAAGGTCTAGAGAAGCTGTCTCGCACATACCGCGAGCGCGGCCTGGTCGTCGCCGGTTTTCCTGCCAACGATTTCAAGAGTCAGGAGCCGGGTTCCAACGCTGACATCAACAGCTTTTGCACTACCAACTACGGCGTCGATTTTCCCATGTTTGAAAAAATCACCGTCGTCGGCGAAGCGAAGCATCCGCTGTACAAGGAGCTCATCGCGGCGAAGCCGAAGTCCATCAGCACCTCCGACCTACCATTCAGCGAGGACCTCAAGAAATATGGAATCGATCCGAATCCGGAGCCGGAGATCCTGTGGAATTTCGAGAAGTTTGTTGTTGGCCGTGACGGTAAAGTGGCGGCTCGGTTTGCTCCCAACACCGCACCGGACGATCCCGCATTGGTCAAAGCGATCGAGGCAGAATTAGCGAAGGCATAGTCGTATTCCAATCAGGGGCGAAGCGCTGGCGAGTCGGTATTCCAGAGTTCAGGGCTGGCGCTTCACAAAAGAAAACCAGGTAATGTTGAACAAGTTTCCGTGCGCATCGCCGCCCTTGCCTTGAGCGACCAGGCAAACGTCATGAACTCCTTGCGCTGATGCTTCTACCGGGATGGCGTAGGTGCGATAGTTGGTGGCGCCGTGGCCGCCATCAATTTTCACTGTGCCAATTACTTTGCCGGCGGTATCGTCGAGCCGTACTTGGAGGACAGTGTCTCGCAGCAATTTGTTTTCTGAACTGATCTCAACGCGAAAGGCTGCTGCTCCGCTATCGAAGTCGACATTATGAAATTGAAGGTAGCTGCCATCCTTCATTATCATCTGGTATTCGCCCGACAAACCTTTTTCGCCTGCCGCGTACCTGCGAACCTGAAACTCCGCAGCCTCGCGTCTCGGCGCATACGCATCCAGGGTCAGATGCGTGACGCCCGCAGTACCAACTCCCAAATCGCGCGCCGGGTAGATGGGGTGCAGACTTCCATCCGAAAGAAACGTGAGCGCGGTCACAGCCACCTGGCGATGATGATCGTTGTGGGGCACCAGGTCTTCATACGGTACGTGATACGCGATGTACCATTTTCCCTTGTATTGACATACCCCTTGCTGAACCGACTCCTCACCACCAGCAGCGGGATAGATCAGGTGGCGCGTCGGAGCGTTGAACGGTCCGAACATGCTATTCGATTCGGCGTATTCGACATAAGAACCTCGGGCGTCACATCCAGGACCCTTGTAGTCTTTGTACGCGACATAGGTCAGGTACCACTTCGCCCCGGCTTTAAAGAGCATGGGGCTTTCAAAATATTCGAGATTCCCGCAGGAATCTTTCTTTTGAACCGCCAACTCACGCGGCCGCTCCGCCAGTTCCACCATGTTCGGATTCAGCCGCGCCAGCATTACCGAATGCTTGGCCGTATCGCCCGCGCCCCATATAAGATACGGCGCACCGTCGTCTCCTCGGATGACAGTCGGACTTAAACCCTCCAGTGGCTTGCCATCGAAATTCTTCATCGGGGATCCGAAGACATCATGATAGGGGCCGGCCGGATTGGTTGCAGTGAACGCACCAATATCAAACCGGCCATAGTTCGCTTCGGACGCAGAGTTCATTCGAAATGGCGCGTAGGCATAGAAGCGGCCGTTGGCGGGGATTCCCGCATCGCCGTCCCACAACGCGCCGCCCGTATTCCAGGTCACATTGCGGCTGGTGAGAATGGAGCCATGATCGACCCAGTGATCAAAGTCCGTCGTCGTCAATTCGTGATATGCGTACATGCCTTTGTAGAAGGCATTGTTTCGTTGAAATTCGACGGTGAATGGATCCTGCGTGGTGAACAGATAAAACGTGTCTCCGATCTGTCTGCAGGTAGGATCGGAGTTGAACAAATAGCCGGGAGTGATTAGCTTTTGTGCGGTGGCAATCTGAGCCAGCGTCGCGATGAGGGCCACGGTGCAGATTACATGGAAGAGGACCGTACGATATCGAGACTGCATGTTGCCCGGTTGATCCGAGTGCGGCATCGACGTCCTTTCCATTGCGGCAAATACGCTAACGCATTTCGTAGCACCCGATATTGATCTTGTCATTCGTGCAGCGTGGTTTGTCGTCGAGATCCTCGCTTCCCACGATATCCTTACCCAGATTCACTCCGCTACCAATAGCAGGAGAATCTTTTTTCAGATGGAAGTTCTGCGCGCCCAGATCGACGAACTTGGGATCCGCAAATTTGGAGTCGCGATCTTCTCCTGTGGCCTTCACGTACGCCTCGAAACTCGAATAGTCCTTGCCATCCAGCGACCATTTCACTTTGTTCGCGCCGACAGGTGAGTAATACAGATTGTGATCAAACGTCACGGTTGGCGTATTGGGATCCATGCGGCCCGATCGACTCCTCAGCGCCTGATTCGAGTCACCGATATAGACGATGTTGTTCTTGAAAACATTATTGCGCAGATAGAACTGCATCTGGATTTCCCCGGTGCCAGTATGGAAAGTATCGTTTTTGTATAGCGTGTTATTCACGATCATCGTGTCATGCGTGCTGCCGCGCTTTTCATCGTAGCCGCCGATCGAGATGCCGGCCGTGTGGCAGGAATAAATCAGGTTGTTGCGCGCGATGATGTGGCTGGTGTCGCGATGGAAATGTTCGCTGGCCAATTCAATTCCGAAATCGACGTTGTTCAGAATGTTGCGCTCAATCACGACTCGCGTTCCGCCGTCGACATAGATGCCGTCGGAGTTTGCGTCGTTCCCATACGCTGGATTACCCCTGGAGGTGATGTCATACACATGATTTTCGGCAACGATTCCGTCGCGTGCGCGGTCTACGCTGGGGTCTTTGGCCGTGTGTTCGAATCCAATGATGTCGATGCCGATGTTGTTATTGTTGTGAACTCGATTCCGAGTCACTCGGAAATTTGTCACGTTGCCGTTCAACACAAGCGATTCGCTCGACCCCGTTTGTAGATTGTGTACTTCGTTTCCATCGACAATCAAATCGGTAATAGGATTTGTGGCGTCGGTGCCATATACCGCGATGCCGAATCCATTGGCACCGTGGCCAGGGCCTTCGCGGCCGGGATACGTCTGCTCAATGTTGTGGACGTTATTGTCTCGAATCTCAATATGAGAACCGTGGCCATAGACACGAATTCCCGCCGGAACCCGAGTGGGATCGGCGGTTCGATAGTTGCCAATCTCAAGATGCTCGATTTTCACGTAGCCCACGTTGCGCAACGCGACCATGGGGCTGTCGCCGACCTCTGGGGTCAGACAGCTCCCATCTAACACGGCTGTCTCTCCCGGTTCGTTACGAAATGTAATGTAGCCCTGGGTCGAATTGCCAGAAGATGTAACGGCCAGTCGCTCGCAATATTTTCCGCCTCGAATGTTGATGGTATCTCCCGGTTTTGCCGAGTCGGCCGCATGCTGTACCGTTAGAAACGGCTTTTCTTTCGTGCCCGGATTGGAATCGCTTCCATGCGTCGACACGTATAGGGAACGAGCGGGCGCCGTTGCGGCGTACAAACTTACGCTCAGCGATAGCGCGACGACATGCATCACCAGATTCCTGCAACGACTGTTCAATGGTTTTCTCCTCTAAACGCGCGTTCTCAGAGCATCTATGGGTAAAATTTCGTTTCGTTACGGACTCCACCCTTTTAGCTTTCCATCCTGCGCTTGTCAAGTACAACGTCACCCGCCCCGGAATTGAGTGCAGCTTGGCTCTCAAGCTATTGTGAATATGGGCCGACGCGATAGATGGCTTACTTCGGCAGCGCAGTCGGCAATCTCAACGCGTCTGCCACACTAACATCCGGGACCATAGGCAGGCTCCGACTTGTTTCTATTTCTTGCGATCGGTATATTGGGGCGCAGTGCATTGTAGCGAAAGCGAGGCAATGACTGTGAATCGAAGAACATTCCTGAAATCGGCAGCAATCGCGGGTATCGCGGGAGGAGCAGCGGCTCGCCCTGCCAATGCATTTGTTCCCGCCCATAATTGGGGCAAATACGACTTTGGTTCTGGACCCGCAATCACCGATCGGCTCAACCAAGGCCCATTTCCACAGTATCCGCCAGAAGCCGTGATTCCAACCGATGATGTTGTGATGGCAACTACGCGGACCAGCGAAATTGTCCCGAATTACGGCAAAGGTCTGATGACATATATCTCAGGCGATCTGGGTCGCGATGAAATCAAATCCAACAATCTTGAGCAAGCCATCGAGGCGCTGGCGAGCCTCCCTCTTGGCCAAAAGCTCTACATTCGCGTACCGTGGCGCGACGTGCAGCAACAGCCTGGGCGATTGGATTTTGCGGACTATTGGAAGATCACGTTCGAAATGGCGGCAAAATACAAAAAGCGCATTGGCTTTCGCATCATGATGAATGACCCCGACATTGCGGGGCCGGTTCTTCCGGATTTTCTCGGCGATAAAGTTCCGATGGTGAAGCTGGCGGGAGAGTGGCGAGGGGATGCCACGGAGGTTCGCTATCGCAAAGCCCATCTTCAGCCTCGCTACGATGATCCAATCTTCCAGTCCGCTTACCGCGAACTGAATGAGTTGCTCGCCGCAGAGTTGAATGGTAACCCGCAGATTGAATTTATGGACACCTTTATGTATGGCTTCTGGGGCGAGGGACACACGTGGCCCTATACGAACAATCCGTTTCCGGACTACGCCACGGCGGAACGCACCTGGATGCGTATGCTCGACGTGCAGCTTGCTTGCTGGACCAAGACTCCGTTAGCAACCAATACGCAGCCTGACTTCAGTCGCGTTGGAAATTCCGAACTCGTCGATCGAACTGTCCGCAGCGGTAATTGGCTGCGAACCGACACGATCTTTATCGAGAACATGCAGATTGAAACCATCAGCAATCGGCCTCCCTGGGTTGGCGCGGTTGTGGAAATTGCTCTCCCTGGCCATCTCTCTAAAATTCCACCGACGCAGGAGCCAATCTCCTACAGCGATAGTGCAATTGAGCATGTCATTGATGTGGGGGCAAACTACTGGTCACTGTGGAATTTCCATAACATCAGCGCAGCAAATATTATGGACTACTACCATCGCTCTCCCACCGCGATCGACCATATCAATCGTTCCATTGGATATCGCGTGCGACCGTCATTCATCTGGCAATATACAGACGGCGATCATCAAGGCCTCATCATCGGATTTGCCAACGACGGAATAGCTGGCGTTCCCGGAGCACTTCGAGTGACAGTAGCCAGCGAAGACGGCAAGGTCAAGGTCGGCGGCAGCCTGGATCCCGGTTATCCCTTGCCGGGAAAAATTCGCCAAGCACAATTTGTACTTCCCAATGGAGTGGACTGGAAAGGGCTGAAGCTCTCCGCAGAAATTGAAGTGAAAGGTGTCCGTTATCCCGTGCAATGGGCGTGCCTGCAGAAGCTGAACGAAGATGGATCGCTGACTCTTCATCCAAACTTGCGCGGAGCATCCTAACAATAAGTAGAGATTTCGCCGCATTTGGAAACTGGGCACTTACAAAGGAGCGAAGATGAGCGACAAATCAAACTCAATCACTCGCAGAGAAGCCTTGGCACGGTTGGGAGGCGCTGCATTGGGTTCGGCGATGACGCCTGGGTTGTTATCCGCTCAAACGAATTCCCATGTGCCGGTATCCCCAGTGCGTGTCCCAAACGGTCCACCAGCGCATCGCTCTTCAAATCGGCCCAATGTTTTATGGATTACAGGCGAAGGCATTCCACTCAAGGCCTTGAGTTGCTACGGAAGCACTCTCATACAAACTCCACACATCGACCGGATTGCCAGCGAAGGCATGCGCTTTGAAAACAGCTTCGTCACCAATGCGCTGTGCGCCCCAAGTCGAGCCACGTTGCTGACGGGAAAATACGATCATCTGAATGGAATGACATCCAACCCCGGCGAAACGACGGCGGGGATGACGAGTCCCACCTTCGATGCATCGCAGGAGACGATCGCGAAAATCTTCAAGCGCAATGGCTATCAGACGGGGATGGTAGGGAAGTGGCATCTCCCGGCAAATCCTGGCGAGACCGGGTTTGATTATTTTGTATACAAGCGTGGCGCTGGCGGACCTTATTACGATCCCAATGGATACCTCCGAAATACCAGCTTAGGCAGTAATGAAATTCACGAGAAAAGTTATCCCGGCTACATCACCGATAACATGACGGATTTTGCAATTGAAGGCATGAAGCAATTCCAGCAGCCGTTCTTTATGATGATGCAATTCTTTAACGATCATCGTCCCTTCGATCCCCCACATAAATACGAACATCTATACGACAACGTTCGCCTCCCAGAGCCCGGCACGTTTTACGATGACTATTCCATGCGCGCAGCTCCCGCGAGAGAAGCGAAGATGCGAATTGCGGAGATGCCGGACTTCAATCCGCCGAAAGATTTGACCGAGCGCCAGCGCAAACAGTGGAACTATCAGAAATTCATGCAGCACTTCCTGGGAACGCTGCGATCTCAGGATGACAACATGGGCCGGCTCCTCGACTACCTGGACAAGTCTGGACTTGCGGAGAACACGATCGTTGTCTACACGGCGGATCACGGATTTTTCCTCGGCGATCACGGTTGGTTTGATAAGCGTTTTATGTATGAACAGGCGATTCGTGTTCCGTGGATGATTCGTTATCCGGGGCATGTTCAGCCGGGCAGTGTCAGCAAGGATTGGGTCGTGAATATTGACAACGCACCCACGGCGCTGGATTTGGTGGGTCTGCCTATTCCGGGGGATATGCAGGGCCGCAGTGTCGCGTCGCTTTTGAAAGGGAGCGCTCCATCAGACTGGCAAACTTCGTTCTACTACCACTATTATGAGTTTGCTCCGCCGCACTGGGTCTTGCCGCACTACGGAATTCGAACAAGCCGCTATAAACTGATCAGCTATTACACCGTGAATGAGTGGGAGTTGTTCGACCTGGAAAAAGATCCCGATGAAATGGAAAATCTTCTCGAGTGGTCGGGCTACAAGGTACATCCGGCCTACCAATCAATTGCGGAGAACTTGGTCACCCAACTCCAAGACCTGCGCACAAAGTATAAAGACGCTACGGGCACCCCGGTGAAGCTATGGCCGACCAGCAGTTACGACTGATCGACCTGGTACTTCGCGCCCTCGGCAGGACCCTCGGTTGTGACTTCACAAGCTCCCGTCATTTCGGCTCTCGCCCATTTCCGTCGTCCCAGCCGCGGTTCTTTCTATATTCGATACGTGTTTTGTAAGTGCCCGTTTCATAGGTGGACGAGCTCCATGGGACTTGTAAAATAAACGCTGAAAATTCGGAGCAGCTCGCGAAATTGATTGTGAAATCCGCAACCGCAGAGCCACTCGTGGCAATGTCTCCCAAGGTCACTGGGAATGTGCTCGGTGTTACTACCGGACTGCAACGTCGGCCTTCAGTCTGGAAAATCTGAATACCGTTGATCAGAGTGTTGTACGCCGGACCGGCAGCGCCATTGGTTGCCGTCAGAGTCAACGTCAGCGTGTTCGGCGCCGTCTTCCGGATGCCGCTTGTGAATGCGAGTCCGTAGCCAGGTAACTGCGTTGGATCGACAATTCCCCAGTACGCAGGCTTGGCTTGTAGTTGCATATTGAAGGGAAGCGGATAGTCGGTCCGAGCCACCGGGAAGCTGTCTAGCCACGTATCATCATCCGCCATGCCCCATATTGTGACGGCGCTGAGCGTGCCCTTTAACTCTCGGAATGCGTCGAAATATTGCTTATACAGCCAACCTTGTTCCGCCAGGACCGATGCTGGAATATTGTTGCCATAGTTTGAGGTGGTGTCTCCGGCGTTGTACACGCTCACATCCAACTCGGTGATTTGCTGATCGATGCCGGGAAAATGATCGGCAACGGTATCGATGGCGTGCACCATGGCGGCCGTGGATGGGTAATTGATAGCGTTGTGCATCTCATGCCCGATTCCATCCAGCGGAATGCCCCGGCTACGCAGGTCTTGTACTACCTTAACGAGGCATGCCAATCGGTCTGGATCGGCGGTGCTGTATTCGTTCAGGAACAGCTTGGTGCCGGCGGGGGCAT
This sequence comes from uncultured Acidobacteriota bacterium, assembly GCA_963821145.1. Taxonomy (GTDB): domain Bacteria; phylum Acidobacteriota; class Terriglobia; order Terriglobales; family Acidobacteriaceae; genus JAKAAZ01. The sequence goes on along the minus strand of CAWGCV010000005.1, from coordinate 119,829 downwards.
ATTGTTTCGCGGCCTCCAGCGCGACATCGATATAACTCTTGCCCAGCACTTGATAGAACGGACCATGTACGAGGCAGTCCGGTTGGGTCGGATCGAGCGGCTCGTTCACCACATCCCACGCATACACTCGCGTGCCGAAGTGTTGTACCTCGCTCTCAATGTGCTCCTGGATATTGGAGGTCACCAATGCCTGGTTTGCGGCTGAATTGGTGCCGTCACCAAAGGCATAGGAGGGTGTCTGTTCCCCGGTTGCCCACACCAGGTTTTGTCCGCGTACCCGCATGTTATGACAAACAGCCAGATCCACCTCATTGTCTGCGTTGTCATAGTTGTAAGTCCCTAACGTATTTTCTACTGAACTCCACTTCATATCATTCCCCGGCGTCATGCTGTTGAAGTGCATTGTCAGCAGTTGAGAATGAGCTCCAGAGAGATCGGTGGTATCGACGGCTGCGCCAATCGGGAAGTAATCAGAAAGCGTCTTGTAAATCGATGGAATATCCGTCTGTATGGTTGCCGGTGGCACGTAGGTCAGCTGGAAATCGTCGATGTAGAACGACACCAGATCGTTGCCCGACGCCGGAACCGTCTGCAGATACAAATAGGCAGCACCCGGGTCATAGCTGTTGGCCATGTTGTACCCCATCACGCTGATCTGGTGCCAGTTTCCATCCGCCGGTACGGTAATGCCGGGATAGGGCGTAATGCTTGGATAACTCGTGTTGCCGTCGAGTGTGGTCTGGAGGCTCATGTTAATGATGTGATTGGAGCCATCCGTAGGCTGTAGCATGACCCAAACGCTTATGTTGTAGGTTGAGCCTGGGTACATCTTGTTGTTGGCACTGATCTGCGGTCCGTCGTAGTTGGCCACGCGTCCTGTGGTTAGCAGGCTATGTGTACCGCTGTGCGCAACTCCGGTAACGTTGGTCAACGTGGAGCTGCCGGTACGCGAACTCCAGCCATCCACCCCGCCGTCCTCGAACGTGCTGCTGATGCCAGTGTTGTCCTGCTGGCTGGGGCTCGGTGGCGGCGGTGCAACCTGATTGATGGTGACGCCGCTGATGTAGAACGAATCTGTCGCACTGCTGGACTGGATATAAAGCTCTAGGCTCGTGGGTGGACCCGGAAAATTGCTAAAGCTGAATGTGCCCTGCACTTTCGTCCACGCGGTATTAGACAGCGTCCCGGAAGTGGCAGCATTGTTGTAGGTTCCCGAACTGGCGCAGTCGGTCGTCTTGGTCGATATTGTCGCGGTTGGATTGCTGCTGTCAGCGGCCGCCAGTAAGACGTATGCTGTCACCTGATAGGTTGCGCCTGCGACCACGCCACTGACGTTCAATAAATTGAGACTTGGCCCCATATAACCGGCCGTGCGGTTGCTGGTCAAAAGGCTGTGCGAATTCCCGTTCGGATCGCCGAACGGCGAAGTTGTGTTTGTCAATGTTACCGGTCCGAAGGGTGCCCAGCCATCCAGGCCACCGTCCTGGAAGTTGTAGGCGGCGATCGGCGTTCCGCCCGGTGGAGGCGCTGTCTCGGTAATTACCACGTCATCCAGGTAGAACGACTGTGCGCTTGTGGCTCCAACTAGTTGCGCATACAGCGTCATCCCTGTTTCCGTCGCGCTTGCTGTATAGGATCCACCAATCTGCACCCAGCCGGAAGAAGATACACCCACCTGGTAGGAACCAACGGTGTCATAGCAGGTGCCGCCCGAACAACTAGGATCTGTTCGCTTGATGGTGAAATTCGCGTTGCTCGCCGATTCACCGGCGGTAAGTTGAACGTAGCCCGTGATTGTGTACTGCGCCCCCGGAAGCAATACGCTGTTGAGGGAAATTGAAGGTCCACCCGAGCCAGTGGAACTGGCGCTGGTCAGCAGGCTGTACGAACCCGCGTAGGCGGCGGCGGTGGTAGCAACCGGTGTGCTGGCGCCATTGAATGATGTCCACCCACCCGCCGTTCCATCTTCGAAGCTATAGGTTGCAACAGTCTGTGCCCCCAGGCGGCTGGCAAATAGCAATGCAAGAACAAGAATGAGGTAGAAAGCACGGCTAGTCCGATTTTGGAACGCGCCCTGCAAGTAGTCTCTGCCAGAGAAAATCATCGTAGTTTCTCCCTCGTTCCAGACTGTTTACTGTTACGGACCACAATTTGTGCCCAAAACTATTTCGCTGATTCAATGCGTACTAATGCGATTTAGTTAAGCGCCTCGCAGTATAGGCACCGCTTTGAAGAAGTGTCAAGCTATATTTGTGTTCAAGTAGTAGTGGCTTGATGAAAGCAAAATACAGCCTCGAAATTAGCTTGAAAGATGTGTCAGCTCCCCGTTGACTGGCTGCTGTCGCCGATATGTAATTCAAAGAAACAGAAGTAGATGGGATGCAATGTTCGCAACACACTCTCGTCAGCGAAAGGGTGTGACCATATCGCGACGCACCATCAATGGAGGCAACCTTCAAATATGTTCACAGCGACAGGCGCGCCATCATCGCTTCGTATTCCCACGAATCGCCTCGTCTCGGTGGACGTTCTCCGAGGAATCACGATTGCATTCATGATCCTTGTCAACAACGGCTTTTCCAATTACGCATTTCCGGCGCTGGAACATGCCGAATGGAATGGATGGACTCCAACCGATCTTGTATTTCCGACCTTCTTATTCCTTGTCGGTGTGACAATTGTCTTTTCTTTTGAATCTCGCTTGAGCCGCGGCGCGTCGAAGTCTTCTCTGCTTTTTCATACATTCCGGCGCGCCTGCATCTTGTTCGCGCTTGGCCTGGTCGTCAACGGTTTTCCATATTTCCATCTGGAGACCCTGCGCATCTACGGAGTGTTGCAGCGAATCGCAATTTGCTTCTTGATTGCGAGCATTTTGTATCTTCTCGATCGACGTCCTGCCAGCAAAATCGTATTGATCCTGCTGGCTTTGTTTGGGTATTGGATTCTATTGAGGTGGGTTCCAGTTCCCGGCTATGGCATGCCGGGCCACGATATTCCATTGTTCGATCCGACTCGCAATCTTGGAGCGTACATCGATCGACATGCTTTCCCGGGCCGTTTATATCGCGGCGTGCGAGATCCCGAAGGACTGTTGAGCGACATTCCCGCGCTGGCGACGACATTGTTCGGAATGCTGACAGCCATGTGGTTGCGGACCAAACGCAGTTCTTCAATCAAGGCGTGGGGAATGCTGGCAGCCGGAATTCTCGGCATCATTTTAGGGCAAATTTGGAGTTTCTGGTTCCCCATCAACAAGAATCTCTGGAGCAGCTCCTACGTGCTGTTTGCGGCCGGCATCGCCCTGGTCGCACTCTCGATATGCTATTGGGCGATCGATATTAGGAACTGGAAAACTGGTTGGACGTATGTCTGGCTAGCCTTTGGAATGAACGCCATTACGGCATACGTTTTCTCGGAGCTGCTGTCGTCCACCCTATATGCAATTAAGATCCACGCCCGAACAACCACAGTGAGCCTGAGCGCGTACCTGTTCGACTGCTGCTTTGCCGGCATATCATCCGATCATCTGGCGTCGTTAGCCTATTCGATTACGATCGTCGCCATATGTTTTATTCCGGTTGCAATTCTCTATCGTCAGAAGATTTTCCTCAAGGTGTGATAGCGAAGTTGCCGATTCCAAAAATTCTGTGCATTGACTGCTGAAGTGCTCCAACCAACCACACCCTGTGACCGCAATCACTGCCACGCCCCTGTGAACGATGGTGTAGTGGATGTAGAGGACGAGTGATGATTTTCCATCGCGGCACGCTAAATGATTCCGAGGGCATTGAACCAGAGTCGATTATTAGGATGAAGAAGTGGACAGCAGTCAGTTGCACCGTGATTGTTGTCGTTGCCAGAATTGTATGGGGGTTGGCCCGCTAAGTTCTGTCGCGCTACGGACGCGCTGGTGGTCTGGTGCTCGGCACAGCGCTTCTATCCCTTCTAGCTGTGGGGCCGTGCGTCCGGGATCTCGCCGAATTCAAGCATCGTGACCCTGCAAGCTGCCAGTGGACTGCTGGTGTTGGTCGCAGCTAGCAGGCAAAACGAGCAGCGGGAACGATGATAAGAGTTGAACCGAGTGGGATGATTGAAGCCCGCTGACGCGGCCGATTGTGCCTGCGCGCATGGACGCCGCGCGCACGCGTTCAGACAGGTTGCATCGCTTCATTTATCAGAAAGCAACTTAAGCTCGCTCAGCATCGACTCGATTCGCTCATCTTGCTCTAACCGTTGAAAGCGGTCTTCCAGCGAATCCGAGAGCGGATCCCCGGTATCGCTCTCAAGCATAAGTTGGGAAGCTGAATTGACTGCTTCGTCTCCCAGGACTTTCATGCGCAGGCGGGTCATCGAGCGATTGAGATTTCTGCCGGTAGATCCACTATGCGCCTTGTTGGCGGCGGAGACGGTACGAGCTCGACGATTTTGCGCGATCAGCAGTTCGCAGCGAGCTTGCGTCTCTTTGAGCTTCTGCTGAAGCTTGTTGTAGTTGGTGCGCATGATCTGGGCCTCAGTTCGTTGATCCTCGATTTGCTGGGCAAATCCTTCCGCTAAAGTGATGTGCGAGACACTTCGCGCCAGGGCCGCGCGCGCCAGATCGTCCTGGCCCTTTTGTACGGCGAGCGCTGCTTTTTCGTGCCACCTTTTCGCGTCGTCATCGTGTTCTTTCTTCTTCTTTTCAAGCAAGTGCTGATCGGCGATCGCGATCGCAACCTGAGTCTTCACCTGGAGGAGCTGGTTCTCCATGTCCAATAACAGCTGCCGAAGCATTTTTTCCGGGTCCTCGGCCTTGTCAATGAGATCGTTTACGTTGGCGCGCAGCAGCGTTGAAACTCGTTCGAGCAATGCCATGGGGTTCTCCTTATACAACTGTGCCTCGGTTCAAAACGACAGGGCGGCAGCCAATCTGCTGCCGCGCCGCCATTGTTATTTGGTGTCGCCGCCGGCGTTGCGCGGCTGCATGGGTTTCACATTGGCCATCAGGTCCTGCATCTTCATACCCGAAAGCGCCTCGAAGAGCGCGGGAACTTGTGCCGCGATTTTGGTCATCTCCCCAGTGAGCTTGTTGGCCCCAATATTGTCGTCGCTGCCAGTAGAGACGATGGTGATCTTGTCGACCTTCGCGAGCGGCTCAGACATAGCGCGAACTACATCGGCCATATTCGTGATGAGACGGTCGACGACAGCGGCCTGAGTCCATTCCTGATACGCGGCCGCTTTCACGTTCATCGCCTTCGCTTCTGCCTCGCCTTTTTGATAGATGATCGATGCCTCGGCCTCGCCCTGGACACGGATGACGGCGGCCTGCGCTTCGCCGCCGGCTTTGGTCGCCGCTGCGCGACCCTCGGCTTCGATGGAGAGTCGTGAACGCTCAGCAGCAGCGATGTTTTCCACGCGCTGGCGCTCGATCTCCGATTGCTTCAAAACCGTCGCAATCAATTCTTTTTCATGGCGCAGAATTTCCGCTTCCTGCACCTTGATCTGCTGTTCTTTCTCGATCTGCTGTACTTTTACTAATTCCGCCACGACCTGCTGCTGCATCACGTTGGTCTGGATTTCATAGGCTTTGTCGGCCTGCGCCTCTTGTTTGCGACTTTGCTCAGCGAACTGTGCTTTCTGAATGGCGAGATCTCGTTGCGCGCCGGCTTGTTTCGCAAGCGAGGCAGTTTCTGCGATGACGCGCTCCTGATCGGCGGCAGCCTTCGCGACTGCGGCCTCTCGCAGAGCGTTGGCGCGGCGAATAGCGGTATCGCGCTCGGCCTCTGCCGCTGCAATCTCAGCGTCGCGGCGAATGCGCGCGATGTCAGGGCGTCCCATGTTGGTGATGTACTCGTTCTGGTCGCGAACCTCCTTGATGGTGAAGGAGATCACCTCAAGGCCCATTTTGCTTACGTCCGCGGCGCAGGTGGAGCGCATGCGATCGGCAACCATTTCCGGTTCCTTGACGATCTGCTCGACAGTGAGCTGGCCGATGATGCCACGCAAATGGCCTTCCATCACCAGCCGGATCAAGCCTTCACGCTCCTGGGGAGTCTTCGTTAGAAACTGCTCGGCAGCGGTGAGGATAGATTCGTTGTCAGAGCGAACTTTGATTTGTGCCACTGCTTCAACGGTGACTGCAACACCTTGTTTGGTGTACAGGTCCTGTTTGGGAGCCACGTCAAAGCTCATGAGCTCCAGTGAAAGTTGGCGGGCGTTTTCGACAACCGGAAAGATAAAGGCGCCGTGGCCACGAATAATGCGAGGACCGCGAAATCCGTAGACGATCACGGCCTCATTGGGGCCCGCTTTGCGAAACATCTTGGCCATCAGGACCAAAATGACCAACGTTGCGACTACAGCAAGTCCTACAACAATGACAATCAGATTAGGCATATCAATCCTTAGGTGGATGTTGCGTGTCAAGGGAAGAATTCAGCAAACTAACTGGATTCAGTGGCGGCGTAGGCCGAGAGGGAACGAATGTCTCGTCAGGTTGGTGGCGACTCGGCACCCTCGGGCGAATCCAAGTCGTCCAGGTCGTTGAACGGCCGCACCCAGGCAATCCCTTTTTCGTAGCGCATTACCAGGACTTGGGAGTCGCGTGCGAGCGGCATACCGTCTTCACTGCGTGCAGCTGCACAGCGGCGGGTACCGTTGAGTGAAAATAGAATCTCCCCGGTTCCTCCTGGACGAAGTGAAGAAATCACCACAGCGACAACTCCCCGCATCTCCGTATCCTTCGCAAGAAGTGTCCGCTCGTGAGGAAGCAGCACCTTCACGAAGAAGCCGACGATGATCGCCGCACCAGCCAATCCGGCAAGAACGGCCAAAAGGAAGACAATCGGCACGATCGCAACGCGGTAGTGAGTCAGCAGGTATCCGGTCCCGCCGAACCAGCAGAGAAACGCCATCAGATTGAACAAATTGAAGAGCGCAGCCCCCGTAGTATTCCCGCTAGCGGCGTGTGCATGGCCGAGGTGAAGATGGCCCAAATGAAGATGCCCGAAGCCGCCCACAAACGAGAGAAGGCTCAATGCCAATCCAACCACGAAGCAAATCAGGTAAAACAATTCCCAGCTCATAGCGAACTCATCTTTCTTTTTTTCGATTTCGGTGCAATGCTCGCTGCTTTTGGGTCCGAGTGGTCGGCTTGAGGCTTCAGCAGCTGCAATAGCCGCTCCGCCAGCGTTGGGTTATCGAGGACCGAGTGCAGCAGCAAAAGACAGGTGCGCGAATCTGCGTGACGCGCGATCGTGAGCAGCGCCCTGGCAATCTGTGGATCGCGGCGAAATCGTTCGGCACCTCCGATCAGCCACAGATCGAGTTTGTCTTCCAGCACTCTCGCATCGGAAAGCAACTCCGCATGATAACCTTCCGGGTCGTCTACCAGATAGCCAGGATGAACCTTGAAGAAACTGGCAAGCAGCAGGCGTGTCGTGTTGGTCAGATGAGGGCGGGCACCGGACTCGATTTGCGAAAGATAAGACTGCGAAATACCTTTACCCATCTCGGATTCGATGGCGCGCAGCAGTTCCTGCTGGGTCATGGCTCGATTCAGGCCACGCAGAGAGCCTTCGACCTCGCGGAGATAGCGAACTTTATCGGAGAGCTTCATCGACCTGGAAATCCTACTATCGCAATCCGTGATAATAATATCGCAAATTGCAATTCTGTCAATAGGCAAATCAAGTTCGCCTGGAGTCCTGCTTTCGGGGACTTATACCCGCGGATCGGCTTTTGTTTCCTCATCGCGAATATCGGTAAACAAATTTACCGCCCGTTGCGGGTTTTCTTGGCCGAATGGTACCCTTCATATAGCGCTTTCAAGACAGCTTCACGGCGTTCCGGTGCAGTCTTCAATCGGGTCCAATGACTCAGAATTTGCCCCACTTCCCAAGGGCGACCATGGGCACGATGCCGGGCACTTTCTCCAGGCCCGAAATTCAAACGCGCCGACGTAGCTCAGTTGGTAGAGCAGCTGATTCGTAATCAGCAGGTCATCGGTTCAAGTCCGATCGTCGGCTCCAAATCCCTCGATAATTCGACGTCTCAAAAGCCCCAGGCGCGATTTCGTAGCATCTCCCAACAACTTAACGGTCATTCTCCTAAGCTTTGCGCAAAGGTCCTGCCAATTGGGATGTTCGTTGACGTGCGATCTACGCCGGCGTATCGGCTCTACCCAATGTTCTGGCGAATTGCACAGCACTTGACAGTATCAGAGTTGGATATATCATAAACCGATATAGAGGGTGGAGCGGATGACCAGGGAGCGCCAATTCGATGAGGATCTGCTGGAAAATCTTCCACTGCCGACGGCGTCATTTTTTGTGCTCTTCGCGCTAGCGGAGGAAGAAAAGCATGGCTACCGAATTATGCAGGATATCCGCGAACTTTCCGGCGGAACTTTTTCAGTCGGGCCAGCCACCTTATATACCACGATCAAAAAACTTTCCGATCAAGGATTGATCAGTGAGATGGCTAGCTCTAGCGAGGACAGGCGCAGAATATATGCCTTGACGCGCGCTGGTAGACGGCTCCTCGGTGCGGAGTTCCATCGCCAACAGAAACTACTCGATCTCGCACGAAGAAAGAAAGTTTTGAGGATCGGAGGACAGAAATGAATCGCATGTATCGCGCTCAATGCTGTTTGTTCGAGTCTCTTGTTCTGTTGCAAAGCGACGATCTATTGGCGCGGTATGGAGATGAAATACGCCGGGTATTTCAAGATGAGCTTAGTGATGCCTGGCAGCGAAGTCCAGCTGCCGTTTTGAGGCTTTGGTTGGAAATCCTTGCCGAAACTATTGCTCTGGTCGCTCCACGTTACGCGGACCGACTACGCATCGTGCTCGCAGCCAGTGTGCTAACGTGTGGACTCGCCCTCGGCACTGCTCTCGGCTTTTGCACCCTTAACGATTCGCCTGTGGTCCATGCGTCCTGCCAGGAAACGCCTACTCCGCAAGCTTCATTCCAAGCTGAGACTTCAAGTGGACTTGTTCACCTTTCCGATGGACATCGCATGTTTTTCGAATGTTCAGGCGATCCAAATGCTGTACCCACTGTCATTCTGACAACCGGAAGGGGCCTTGGGACTGCAGACGCGTGGGCGCTTGTGCAAAAGAAGGTGCCACCATCGATCCGAACATGCAGTTACGATGCGATCGGGGCTGGTCGTAGTGATCACGTTCAAGATCCCCATCCTGAGTTACGTCCTATCGATCAGGTCGTCTCAGAAATGAACAGTCTTTTTCATAGTGCGCAGCTGCAGCAACCGTATGTGCTCGTCGGAGCTTCGGCTGGAGGGATTCTGATACGGCGATATCAGCAGAAATTTCCACTAGAAGTAGGAGGGCTTGTTTTCGTCGACTCGTCGCACGAGGAGATGGAATGGCGCGCCGCCGCCATCTCACAACAGATTGACCCCAACTGGAACAACGCAGAGTTTCTTCGAGAAAATGGGTTTCTTCCGAACCGTCAAAAGCTTACTTGGCACGCAGATATTCCACTAATCGTTCTCGAGCGCACCGAAAAGCCCGCGCGTTCCGCCTTTCCAGGGTTGACTCAGCAACAGATCGACGCCGTCAACGCGGAATGGCATAATTTCCAGGTCGACCTCGCCGGGCGTTCAAAATATGGACAACTCAGAATGGTAGCGGGTTCAGGTCATTTTATGCATCAAGAGAGACCCGATGCCATCGCCGACGCGATCGAGGATGTGGTCCGACAAGTTCGATCGAAGGCGCACTAACAGGTTGATTCAGAACGATATAAGCGTGAGCTTTCTCTTCCTTCCATCAACGAATTTCCACCAACCAGTATCGACGCGGGAGTCAGAATTGGCACTGGACATTCGTTTTTCATTCGCCTAAACTGGCTTCCAAGGTGAACCGAAAACCCAACCCGCAACCCGTTCTCCGATGCAAAGGGTGCAGGGAAGCCATCCCTATCGGCGTCATGCCGACGGCGCATATTATCCGGACTTGCCCGTTGTGCGGGGAGCGGCGCAGGTATCTTCCTGAAGAGGCCTTTCATGGTCATCCTTCCATGGGAGCCCGTAAGAAACCTGCCGGCCGAGTTAAGTATCTGTCGTAAGCCTCTCTCAACCATTTCAGCCGTCGAGGATTCGGCGCTTGTAGAAGACCTGATGCTACGAAGCCGTTGCGCGAAACACCCAGCGATCCCCTAGGCAAAAGTTAATCAGCGAGCAGAATAATATCGCGACGCTGTCTGCTAGAAGAAGCGGCAGGCGAATCTCCTGGACAAGAAATCTCAGGATCACAAGGTTTCCCACCATGGAAACAAGTCCATTCGACAGATGAAACCGCACAAGTCGAATAAACGGGGTCGAATTATCCGCTCGATCACGCCATGTGTAGTGCAGATGCCAGACAAAGTTATGCAGTATGGCAAGTTCGACAGCCGCAGCGGAAGCCACAAGGTAGTGGCCGGGCGCACACCGCTCGAACACTGCGAGCGCGGTGAGCTGCAGTACCATGCCCATCACGCCCACCACGTTAAACTTGCCCCAGCGGATAAGGGTATTCAAGGCAGCGGCTCTTGCCGATACAGTTCGGCAGTATGGCGTACCGTCACGAAGATCGCCATTGCGAACATGCTGACAGCCGCAATTGTTCCGCCGAGATCGAATAGCAGCGCTGTGTGGCCGAATAGAGTTGCGTAAGGACTGTGCAGAAGAGCCAGTGTCCCCACGATCATCAGAATCCGAATTTCTGTTGGGCCGAACAGTCCTTGCGACATTTCAAATCGTGAAAGAGTATAGGTTGCCAGGTAGCTTTCACTCGACAGCAGCAGGAAAGCAACCAGCATCGCAATCGCCGTCTCCCAGTGCAAAAAACCAGAGAATCCGAGCCCGCACATCAGTGCGACGGAACCAAAGATGTCGACCATGTGGTCCACATAAAAGCCGTAGCGCGGACGCTGTTGCTGGCGAACTCGCGCCAAAGTTCCATCCAGGCTGTCTCCCAACCAGTTGAGAACGACACAAACGACAACCAGAATCAAGGCGTGCCGATTGTAGCGCGACCATGAATAACATACTCCGGCGCCTATCTGAGCGGTGAGGCCCAGGGCAGTCAACTGGTCTGAGGTGACCCAGGCTGGCGCACGCTCGGCCAGCCAAAGCAGCACACGCTTTTCAATGGAAGCAGTGAGCGATTGATTGATGCGGAGGGCGGTGCGAAATTCTGCGCCGGTATGCGTCACAATGGATTTCGTGCTCATGCTTGTGTCCTCTCTTCTTCCTCGGATTGCTTGGCGTGCATGCCGTTCGCTTGTTGATGGATCATTTTGTGAAGCGCTGTGCAAGCAGAACGCAAAGTGAATTCCAGCGACTGGCGGGGGACGCTTTCAATGAAGGGCCCGACAACCCATGCCAACCCCGTCGGAATGGATCGTGTCAACGAAATCGACTCAATTTGGATGTACAGTCCGCCGTCGCGTTCCTCATAACTCCAGTAAGTGTTCTGCCGCCACAGAAATCCGTGATCCTCGGTGGCATCGACCTCGTGACCATGTGAGTCCAGCTCAGAAATATGCGTGCTTCGCGAGCTGCTGTATCCATGTTGCGCATCGAGTGCTCCAAAGGTGACTTCATACGTGGTGTCCATGACGACTGTGATCACGTGATGTTGTCGCACGCGCATCCACGCCTGCAGATGATCGCCATCGTGCATCAGAATCCGCGCCTGGAGCACCTGCGGCGAAAAATCCGTCGGATAGGCGTCAAAATTCTTGAGAAGTGTCGCGAAATCGTCGGTTGTCGCCCCTGAAACAAATGCCGTCGCGCGCCAGTGGTGCAGCAGGGCTCCCGGTAGAACCTGTCCGCCGGCCGGTGTGCGCTGGTCGATCAGGATCTCTCCCTGCCGCAGGCGAACGTCGCATTGCTGGACGGGCGCCACAGGTGCCAGGAAGGCTGACCGAGACTGGTGCTGCATCGCCAGGCGAGATTCAACCACGCGAATATAGGAGTTGAAGGCAGTCAACGCTGCCGGGGTAGGCTCAGCCTGAACGCGACCGGGCGCCGCTGCATAGATCAGCAGGCCGCAGATCAACTGGAAAGCACGGGAACCTGAGATGGATCGATGCATCATGCTTTGCACTTTGCTTTGTCTCGGCCAGCGGAAGCAATGCATGACGCGTCATTAGATTCTCGATTGTTTCTCACGCCGCAAGTGATTGCTGGGTCGGAGCTTGATGAGAGTTGTACATCTCGTACTTTGTCAGAAAAGTGTCGACAATCGGATAGACTCGACGTTAGACATGACCGACCCGGGGACATCTCGGCGATATCGCTTCGGAGCCTTTGAAGCAGACGCCTCGACAGGTGAACTTCGCAAGCACGGTGTCCGAATCAAGTTGAATGCGCAACCGTTCCAGGTCCTGATCCTGCTGCTGGGCCGACCTGGAGAAGTGCTGACTCGAGAGCAAATTTACCGAGAGCTTTGGCCCGATGGCACGTTTGTAGATTCCGACCACGGCGTCAATTCTGCGGTAAATCGTCTTCGCGATGCGTTAGGAGATTCCGCCGGCAATCCGAGATTCGTGGAGACACTGTCGCGGCGGGGCTACCGCTTTGTGGCTCCTGTCGAACGGATTGAATCCGGGCAAGTTCTCTCGCCCATAGTTTCCGATGTTACGGCTGAAACGGAAGCCAATCCCGTGGCCCCGGAACCCGATCTCGCTTATTTCGCGGGCCGTGGGATTTTGTCTTCGCCAGAGGAGCTGCCGAAAACCCCGCATTCCGTGGTGCAGACGCTGTTCGTCCTTTTTCAGCTGATGTATGTCGGATTCTATGTTGGTGCGCTTGCAAACCTGGCGGAGATCGAGGGCCTGCTTTCTCCCCTGCCGAAAGCAACGTTGGTATTCACCGTTTTGATTGTTACCGCAGGAATCTTGATACCGGTCCGAGCCTTCCTGCTCTCTGCGGCTGTGTTTCATCCGCCCAGGGCGCGCGAAAAAATCCTGAAAATCTGGCCATTTCTGCTGCCGTTCGATGAACTGTGGTCACTCTCGCCATTCTTGTTGCTCCATCACATTAACTTCGGATTAGCTCTGGCATGCACGGCGCTTCTCGTCTACTCGCCCTTTGCGCAACGCTCCCTCGTATTGATGGGTGCCGGAGAAATCGAAAAGAAACCTGCACAACAGCTCTCTGACCGGTCCGAAAGTAAGGCCGAGTCGCTGTAGACCAGATACAGCGAGACCGCTTCGCCTATCCGCCAGTAACTCCATGTTCAGGTCCGTCGCAGGTCGCTTACTTAAGCGGATACGTCACGCCTCGATCGTTCTGAAACTCAAGCCAGCTTTGCCTTAGGCAAAAAAGCGGCCCGCGAAGATCGCGGGCCGTGAGAGTATTGCATGCAACAAATTTAGAATTGGAACTTCGCCTGCAGTTGAATGGTTCGTGGAGTGTAGCCGGAGACATTTGTCAGGATAATGCCGTGGCTATTTGGAAGACCCAGGTTCTGATGGTTGTAAACATTGAAGAATTGGGCTTCCATGTCAAATACCAGATTTCTCCAGAGCGGAGTCAACTTGTAGACGCTGGCATCCAGATTGTTAAAGCCAGGACCCGTCATATAGTTGAATGGAATATTATTCCGATAATCCCCTTGCTGCGGAGTGGCGGTGTACTCATACGTTTGTCCGGCATAAGCAGTGCCAGATATCGGATCCCAGACGCTGTAATCGAACCAGTGGCTTGTTGTCCGCTGGCCTGGCGGCAGGACGCCGGTTTTGCCGGGAGCCAACATGATACCCCGGCCACCTGGTGCGCCGCTGACCGTGTTGGAGCCGAACGCCGAGGCGTATTGGCCAAAATAAAAGCCGCTATGCCATAGGAAGAACGGCGAAATGTTGTATCCGCTCACCAATGCATTGACGACTCCATGAGCATTGCCGAGATACCGCTGGCCCTTGCCAAACGGGAACTGGTAATGCGCGTTGAGTTGGAAAGTCTTGGTGGGTAGTGACGGATCGTTTCCGTAGACGGCCCGAATACGGTCGCTCAGGGAAGCTCCGCTGGTGAGGGGACTGGTCAAAGAGTAGCCTGGAGTCAATGCCGCCGGAACGTTGGTGCTTCCACCTGTGCCAAGCAGTCCTTGCCCACCCGGTGCTCCGCCATTTTTACTCGTCGGCCCACCCGTGGTCGTTAAAAATTTGCCCCAGGTAAAGTAAGACTGCACAGACAGTCCGTTGCCCCAGGTGTGAGTGACCTGCGCTTGCAGTTCATTCGTGTTGCCATAGCCGTTATAGTTGTTCTCGTCGTAATTGCCGTTACCGGACGAGAGAAAGTTCGTATACGAGCGCTGAAAGAAATTATTATTCGCCTGGCATTGCGCGACATTGGTACTTCCCGCTGCCGCGCAACTGTTGCGTGGCACGTTGGCGTTGATCGGATCGAATTGCAGCAGGTTGGTTTGGTAGTTACCGATATAGCTCAGTTGGAATCCCGTGTGCCACGGCAAGATTCTCGAGAGAGTCAAGTTGTATTCCTGCACGGTCGACGGTTTGACGGTCGGGTTCATGGAAACGATACCAAAACCGTTGTTGAGCGCAACTGACACATTGCTTGTGTTCAGCAGCAGCCCCGGCGGGTTGCAGGTTCCCGGCGGCTGATTGGTGCAATTCTGGCTGCCCAGCATGAATTGGTTCACTGGCTGCGGTCCGCCAAAAGCGGCCGAAGCGACCGGGAACTGCAACTCGGCCGCGGCAGAACTCGTGGCAACTCCATCGATTTCGCCCGGTTGAATGACAGCCGAATAGCTGAAGGGTGGGTTCTTGCGCGTAGCTTGTTGAAACTGTTGCAACGGCATCACCCACTGATAAATACCCCAGCCGCCGCGCAGGACTGTCTTGTCATTTAACTGGTAGGCAAAGCCAACGCGCGGTTCAAAGTTGGTCTTCGGCATGGTGAAAAGGCTATTAGGATAGTGGGCTGCTGCAGCGGATTCAATTGGCAATCCGGCGGCTACAAAAGAGTTGTACACCGCTTGTGGCGTCTGAGCTGGAAGCGGGCCGCTGCCGGCGTAAACGACTTCGCCGCCCGGTACGTTGGGATCCAGGGTGGAAAAGAGTCCGGAGGCATCGGAGAACGGCGTCCAGTACTCATATCGCAGTCCGATGTTCAAAGTCAGATTCTGCGTGACTCGCCAATCGTCCTGGGCAAAAGCGGAATACTCTGATTGCCTCGTGTGATAGTGCGGATAGATGGACAGTATGTCCTCGCTGGTGTCACCCATCAGAAAGTCCGCGAGCCCACCACCCGTATCCGGTAGGGCAATACCGGGCGTTTGTGTCGGATCTTGCTCACCGGTGAAATATCCGTTGAACAGATAGTTGCCTCCCGGCTGTCCGATCTCGTAGGTTGTGATCCGGGAGTTATTCGCCTCAAACCCAAACATGAACTGATGGTTGCCTCGATTATAAGAGAACTGGTCGCTGCCGCTGATGATCTGGTTAGGATAGTCTTGCGGGTTGTCGCGATCGAGGGCGGTCCAGTAGTTGTCGTTGTTGCCGTAATACCAATAGAAGCCCGGCCATGAGACCAGGTCCGTGTAGGCAGGGAGACCCAGCGCCTTAATAATGGCTGGATTGGGTGCTGGTCCGCGGAAAGCGTGATTGTATTGCACGCCAATATGTGCAACGTTGACGGCCCTTGAGCCAATCGCGGTCGTGAGTGTCAGCGATCCGTTGTCCCCGCCGTTGTCGCCTACATCCGGGGCCGTCGGAGCGTAATATTTCGGCGTCAATGTGGTTTGGCTGGTGTAGGTGTAGCGCGCCGCCAGACGATTGGGGCCGAAGACCTGATCCACTTTGGCAGTAATTTGTTTCTCGTCTTGAGTGCTCTTGGAACTTGGAGGTTCATAGTTGGGACTGTACTGCCAGATCAGCGGATTGTTGATGTTTGGTTTTGGATATGGGGCAAAGCCCGTTGAAGGAGTGTTTCCGAAAATCGTTTGCACGACCGGATTCAGTCGATTTGGCGGAATCACATTTGGCGCGCCATTGTAGGAAAACTGCGTACGCGCATAGGCGCCCGTGACAGGGTTGAAGACCGTAGAGTTCGGATCGTAGTCGTTAATCAGGTTGCCATTGGTGTCGAGCACTGTGGACAGGTCAGCGCCATTGCCGCCCGCGCCTGTCTGAGCTGCGGTGGGAACGATGTATTGTTCCACCGCGTTCTGGTTGTTCTTCAACCATTCAATATCGAAAAAGAAGAAAGTTTTGTCCTTGCCGTTATAGACCTTCGGGATCCATACAGGACCACCCAGCTGCGCTCCGTACTCGTTGTGCTGCAGGAACGGGACAGTTGGGCCCGAGTTGAACGTTCTTGCCTGCAGATATTGGTTCCGATTCAATTCAAAAATTTGCCCATGAAATTGGTTGGTGCCGCTCTTGGTCACCAATTCAACTTCACCCGGGCGGCCGTACTGTGCCTCACCACCGGCAGTCATGATTTTGACTTCCTGAAACGTCATGGTCGACGGGGGGGTGGATTGTAGCTCATTACTCCAGTGGTTCACCATGGTCTGACCGTCCACCAGGTAATCCAGCGATCCGCCGATGATGCCGTTGACGCGCGTGTATCCGTTACCCGATCCGCCGTAACCGCCAGCGACAACGCCCGGGCTGAAAGCAAGAACGTTCAAGATGCTGCGGTTTGCCACGGGAATTGTTTCAATCGCAGTGGAGTTCTTCACATCGGACAGGGTTGGATTGATCGAATCGATGATGGGCGTGACGTCTTGTACGGTAACCTGTGTCGACACACTGGCGGCCTTCAGCGTCGGGTCGACCAGCGCCGCTTGCGAAACACGCAGAGTCAACACACCGATCCAGTCGGCAAAACCAGGGGCGGTAACGCCTACTTTGTAATTTGTCGGAGGCAGGTCAGCGAAGGTATAAAACCCATCCGAACGCGAAGTGGTTGTACGCTGTTGCGTGGTACCGACGTCTGTCAGCGTGATGGTCGCCCCGGAGACGACAGCGCCACCTGCGTCTTTCACTGTGCCCTGAATCGTGGAGTTCGCATTCTGCGCGAACGCGCCCCAAGAGATGACACTGACCATTACGAACAACAGGAAAATTCTATAAATCCTGTACGTCATTGGCTGGCTCCTCATTGAATCGTGAAACAAGTGAACACTTTTAATGATTGATACTGGCACTCGAATTGAAGTACTTTGCCATTTCGAAAGTGGAAAATGTCTTCGATCTGGATGGCTGCGTGGTCACACCAGATAAAGTGGTGCCTGGCCGACCCTGGGGAAAGATCCGGCCAAAAAAACGATACGAAAGCAACTTTGTGATTGCGTACTCAATGTACCACGAAAGAAAAAGCTGTCAATAGAAACCTCACGGAAGCGATGACCATGGTTTTGGTTGCATTTAATTTGAAACGTGGAAAAAAACGATTTTATTTTGACGAGGCCTCGCTTCGCGTCAAAGCTGACCACTAAGTCATTTCTTTGCCATTCTCCGCGTATCGCTCACCCGAAGTGAATTTTTCTAGGCCCCGCAAGCCCTCTCTGAGCCAAAAAAAGGCGGCCCGCAAAATTCGCGGGCCGCCAGAGTACTACTTTTCCCAGCTCTAGAACATGAATTTTGCCTGCAGCTGTATGGTTCGCGGGTAAGCTCCGTTAACACCGGAGCCCCCCGCTGTGGTGGTGATCGCGCCCTGGGTATTGGGCATTCCCAGATTTTGATGGTTGTAGATGTTGAACACCTGTGCCTCCATGTCGAGGA
The DNA here is from genome assembly GCA_963821145.1 of uncultured Acidobacteriota bacterium. Lineage (GTDB taxonomy): Bacteria > Acidobacteriota > Terriglobia > Terriglobales > Acidobacteriaceae > JAKAAZ01. The sequence goes on along the minus strand of CAWGCV010000005.1, from coordinate 102,084 downwards.
CCAGATTTCTCCATAGCGGCGTTAGTTTGTAGACGTTCGCGTCCAGATTGTTGAAACCAGGACCGGTCATGTAGTTCGAAGGAATGTTATTCCGGTAATCACCCTGCAATGATGTTCCCAAAGTGTAGGTTTGACCGGCGTAGGGCCCTGTCGTGGGATCCCAAACGCTGGCGTCAAACCAATGGGCAGCATTTCGCTGGTTTGGTGGCAGGACGCCAGTTTTGCCGGGCGACAAATTAATTGCCCTGCCGCTTCCTCCCGGAGATACCGAGCCCGAACTGAATTGGGTAAAGTACGGCGAAAAGTAAAACCCGCTGTGCCATAGGAAGAAGGCGGAAATGTTATATCCGCTGACCAGGTCGTTGACGATGCCGTGGGCATTGCCAAGGTAGCGCTGACCTTTCCCGAACGGTAATTGATAGTGCGCATTCAACTGGAAAGTCTTGGTGGGTAGGGTGGGGTCGTTGGAATAGACAGCGCGCAAACGATCCGCGGTGGAAGCGCCCGAACCGATCTGCGTCACGTCGTAGCCAGGAGTCAACGCCGCGGGGATCAAGGTATCGGTGTGTGCCTGTCCTCCTGCGCTTCCTGCCGGTGTGCCCGCGTTTGACAAGCCGAACTCGGAGGTCGTGAGAGCTTTCATCCAGGTGAAGTAGGTTTGCAGGGTCAGGCTATTGCCCCACGTATGCGTTAACTGAGCTTGTAATTCATTGGTGTTCGCGTAGCCGTTGTACTCGTAGTAGTAAATCGGGTTAGCGAAGGATGTATAGAGACTGCGCTGGGTGCGGGTGCAATTGACGCCGGCTGCGCACTCTTCGCGCGGAAGTTCGACGTTGAGCGGATCCTGCATCAACAGGTTGCTGCTGTGGTTTCCGATGTAGCTCAGTTGGAATCCGGTATGAAATGGCAATTCGCGCGCGAAGGTCAGGTTGTATTCCTGCACCATGGATACCTTGTAGTTGGGATCCATGTAGTTTCCGGAAAAGCCGCTGCCCTGCGTAATGGACGCCGCCGCATTGCCGGGATTGATGGCAAGCCCGGGAGGATTGCAAAACGTCGCCGGCGAGCAATTACTCTGGTTGCCCAGCATGAACTGATTCACTGGCTGCGTACCACCGTACTGTGCCTGCGCATTCGGAAACTCGAGTTGAGCCGCGTTCTGGTTGGGGACAGATGTGCCGCCGGGACCGCTCACTTCGCCAATCTGATATTGCGCGAAGTAGCTGAAGGGCGCGTTGTCGCGGGTGGCCTGCTGAAACGCAATCAACGGGAGCACAAAGCGATAGATTCCGTAGCCGCCGCGCAGGACAGTTTTGTCATTCAGCTGATAGGCAAAACCGACGCGAGGGTCGAAGTTATTCTTTGGCATGTTGAACAAGCTGAGCGGGTAGTTGGCCGTTGCGGCCGACTCGATGGGCAATCCCTGCGCTTGAAAAGCACTGTAGAGCGCCTGCGATGTCTGCGCTGGCAGAGCGCCACTACCCTGGTAGATCACCATGCCATTGCCGTCCGTGGAACCGGTGGCGTTTGGATTAAATGTCGAAGTAAGCCCAGACGCATCCCCGAACGCGGTCCAGTATTCATAGCGAACGCCAAGGTTCAGCGTCAATTTCTGCGTGACTCGCCAGTCATCCTGCGCATAGCCGTCGTACTCCGATTGCCGGGTGTGGTAAACGGGGTAGACGTTCACACTCAGCTGAGCGACGTTCCCTAATAAGAAATCAGCCAGGCCCAGGCCCGTGTTCGTGACAGGCGTTCCCTCCGGCTGCGTTGGGTCTTGCACGGCTGTTGTCAGTCCGGTGATGTCATAATTGCCGCCGGGCTGACCAATCTCATCCGTCGTAACGCGATAGTTGTTGAAGTCAAAACCGAACATCATTTCATGGTTTCCCTTGGTGTAGGAGAACTGGTCCGAGGCAGAAATGGTTTGGTCCGGGTAATCCTTAGGGTTGTCACGATCGATGCCCGTCCAGTACCCGTCGGGCGATCCACCGTAATTGTTGTAATAAAACTGCGGCCAATATTGGTTCGTCTGGTAGGTGGGCAAACCCAGCAGCGATGACACATTTGGAATCGGCACCGGCCCGCTGTGCACATGGTTGTCGTACTGAATGCCGATATGTGCAACATTGATGGCTCGCGGACTTACGACCTGGGTAAATGTCAGCGAACCGTTGTGTCCGCCGTATTCGGCCTGGTCCGGTTCTGTCGGAGCATAATACTCGGGCGTCAGCGCCTTATTGTCCGTGTACGTATAACGCGCTGCCAGGCGGTTCGGGCCAAACAGCTGGTCCACTTTCACCGTGTAGAGCTTGTTGTCCGTGGTCGCTTTGCTCGACGCCGGAACGTAGTTCGGCTGCCCGTTCCAGACCTGGGCGTTGGGGATGTTCGGCTCGGGCAGTGGGGCCAGGCCAGCGACTGGCGTGACGCCAAAAATCTTTTGTGTGACAGGATTCAGGCGATTCGACGGAATGGAATTTCCGCCGAATGGCGTGCGTGTATACGGTGCGCCAGCACTGGTGCTGTTCGGATCGTAAATCGTCACTGGAGCGCCGGTCGTGTTCGCGAGAACGTCAGAAAGGTTCCCCTGCCGCTCGCTCATGGTCGGTACGAAATATTGCTCGACCTTATTCGCGTTCTGCTGAATTCGTTCGGCGTCGAAAAAGAAAAACGTCTTGTTTCTTCCGTTGTAGATTTTTGGAATCCAGACCGGTCCGCCGAGTTGGAAACCGTATTCGTTGTGCTGCAGGAAAGGGACTGCGTTCCGCTGGTTGAATACCTTCGCCTGAAGATGATTGTTCTGGTTCAGTTCGTACACCTGCCCATGAAAATGGTTGGTGCCGCTCTTAGTCACCAACTCCACTACGCCCGGAGCACCGTATTGCGCGTTCCCCTGGGCGGTGATGACTTTGACTTCCTGGAAAGTTGGAGTGGGCTGCGCATTCTGCTGGAGTTCATTCGTGTTCCTGTTAGTCATACTCTGACCATCCACCAGGAAATCTACCGATCCAGGCGGCATTCCGTTGATGCGGGTGTTCCCGGCGCCCGACCCGCCGTAGCTGCCGGCGACCACGCCCGGACTGAAGGCCAGAACATTCAGGATGTTGCGATTCGCCACCGGAATTGTCTCGATCGCAGTAGAGTTTTTCACGTCTGAAATGGTGGGGTTCACGGAATCAATGACAGGTGTGACGTCCCTCACGGTAACCTGCGTGGACACAGTGGCCGCATTCACCGTCGCATCCACCAACGCGGCTTGCGAAACCCGCAAGGTGAGTACGCCGATCCAGCCGGCGAACCCGGAAGCTGTGACGCTGACCTTGTAGTTTGCTGGAGCCAGGTTTACAAACGTATAAAAGCCATCGCTGTTCGAGGTTGTCGAACGGGTTTGGTTGGTGCCGAGGTTTGTCAGCGTGACGGTGGCGCCAGGCACGACTGCACTGTGGTTGTCCTGGATCGTTCCTTTGATCGAAGAGTTCGCATTCTGAGCGAAGGCTCCCAGGCTGAAGACACCACATATCAAAAACAAAATAAAGGCTTTGTAGAACGTAAACTTCATGGTTCTGGCTCCCCATTGAGTAGTGAAACGAACGCAGTTTGGCTACAGCCTGTGATCACTACGCACTGGGAGCATTCAACCTGTTCGAGCTAGGGGGAAATGTCTCCAGTCTGTGTGGCAGTATCGAACATCACAGATGAAGGTTTTTGATTGACCCTGGTTTGGCAAGGTCCGGTCGAAACGATACAAAAAGTCGAGCAGGCTTACGCATTGAATGTAATCATCCTGTAACGCGCTGTCAATAGAAGCAGGTCGGAACGTATCGATACTCCATTCGCATAGGAAGTCTTTCGACCGGCAGGCGGCATATATCGGAACAGGGCACTTCTGAAATACTGAATGCTTAGACGGGACAGGATGACACTTGGATGCAGATGAAAGGCAAAGTTGCAGTCGTGACCGGGGGCGCTGCCGGGATTGGTCAGGCATCGGCGCGGAAGTTGTGCGAATTGGGCGCTCGCGTGGCGATATTGGATCGCGACGCGAAAACTGGGGAAGAGTCGGTTGCCGCGCTCCAAAAGGCAGGCTACACAGCCAGCTATTTTCCCTGTGATGTCTCGATCGAGTCTCAAGTGGAAGCTGCGGTCGCCGCCACAGTGGAGCGCTATGGTGGACTTCATATTCTGGTCAGCAACGCCGGAATTCAGCGCTACGGCGACGTCGTTTCCACCACGCCCGAGGTCTGGGACGAGACCATGAATGTCCACGTGAAAGGCTGTTTTCATGCGACGAAATATGCCATCCCCGCCATGCTCGCATCCGGTGGCGGAGCCATCGTGATTGTGTCTTCCGTACAAAGTTTCACCGCCGTCAATAATTCGGTGGCGTATGTTGCGGCGAAACATGCGCTGCTGGGAATCGCGCGCGCCATCGCGCTCGATTTTGCGTCCCAAAATATTCGCGCGAACTGCGTTTGTCCGGGAGCGATAGACACGCCGATGTTGCGCGCCACCGCGGATGCAACCGGTTCCCCCGAGGAAATGCTCGCGACGATCGGCCGGATGCACGCCCTCGGCAGAATTGGTCGACCGCAGGAAGTCGCCAATGCGATCGCCTTCCTGGCTAGCGATGAAGCTTCCTTTATCACCGGGACAAGTCTGATGGTGGATGGCGGCTTACTAGTTCCCACGGGTGGGATGGGGTTTCAGGAGTCCGGCGTGGGTAAGGGAGAAAAACGGTGAGCACGAGCGGAAAGTTAGCAGGGAAGATCGCGATCATCACAGGATCCGCGGCCGGGATTGGCCGTGCTTCTTGCCAATTGTTTGCGCAGCAAGGCGCAAAGGTTGCCGCCGTCGATTGCGACGCGGAAGGCAACGCGAAGATGGTGGAGGAAATTCGAAGCGCCGGTGGAAGCGCCGAAGCGCTCACCGCCGATGTTGCTTCCGCAGCCGATGTGGACCGAGTTGTTCAGCAAACTTTGTCGAAGTGGCAGCGCGTCGACATATTGTTCAATAATGCCGGAATCGTCCCCGGTAAGAAGGTCCACACGCTGACAGAGGAAGAGTGGGACCGCGCCTTCGCCATCAACGTAAAGAGCATGTATCTTTTCAGCCGCGCCGTGATCCCGTCCTTCCTGCAGCAGGGCGGCGGCGTCATTTTGAATACGTCATCCACGACCGCGTTGCGTGTTGCACCCGACCGTGCGCTGTACACCGCAACAAAAGGGGCAATTCTGTCCCTCACCAAGTCCATGGCGGTCGATTACGCCGCCGACAACATTCGCGTGAATTGCCTTTGCCCGGGCACCACGGACACACCCTCGTTGCGGGCTCGCTTAAGCGCCGGCGGAAATACTGAGGAGATGACGAAAAAGTTCATCGCGCGCCAGCCATTGCGCCGTCTGGGTAACGCGGAAGAGATGGCACAGGCCGCGCTCTACCTGGTCTCCGACGATGCTTCTTTTGTGACCGGCTCTGCGTTTCAAATCGACGGTGGCATGTCGCTTTGATGACGATTCGAGTTGACCGTACAATCTGACAAGGACCACTGCCAAGCCGAAACCGAAACTTATCGAAATACAACCGGCGTCCACGTCCGCCAGGAGATTTCCAGCATGCGATTGATACGATTTGGCTCCGTCGGAAATGAACAACCCGGGGTGATCGACCCCACAGGTTCCCGTCGCGACCTGTCTTCCCACTTCAAAGATTGGGACATGGCCTTTTTCGGATCCGATGAGATCCATCGTTTGGCTGAGATCGTAAAACGCGACTCACCCAAGCTGCCACTGGTGCCCGAGTCGGAGCGTTGGGCTGCGCCCGTCGCACGGCCAGCTAAAGTCATCTGCATCGGACTGAACTACTCCGACCACGCAGCCGAATCCGGGATGCCGATCCCGCCGGAGCCCATTGTCTTTATGAAGGCCTCGAACACCGTCGTCGGTCCATATGACGACGTATTGATCCCACGCGGCGGCGAAAAGACAGACTGGGAGATCGAGCTGGGTGTGATCGTCGGCAAAGAGGCCCGCTATCTCGCTTCGCCCGCTGATGCATCGGACCACATCGCCGGATACTGCCTCACTCACGATGTGTCGGAGCGCGCGTTTCAGCTAGAACACAACGGCCAGTGGACCAAGGGCAAAAGCTGCGACACCTTCAACCCGCTGGGCCCATGGCTGTCTACACCGGATGAGATTCCCAATCCTGACGCGCTCAAGATGAAGCTCTGGGTCAACGGGGAAGTACGCCAGAACGGTTCGACGGACAAGATGATCTTCAACTGCGCTTTCCTTGTGCACTATTTGTCGCAGTTCATGACTCTCGAGCCGGGCGATCTGATTTCCACCGGCACGCCTCCGGGCGTTGGCCTCGGCATGAAGCCGCCGAAATATTTGAAGGCCGGCGATGTCGTCGAACTCGAGATGGAGCACCTCGGAAGGCAAAAGCAGCGGTGTGTTCCGGCGTAGGGGTGCGGGAGCGGCGCGGGCGAGGGTCCAAGGTGGGATGAAAGTATTGCGTCAATTTTCTTGAAACACGCACCGCCATAGCAGGTATCACGATGAAGATGAGTTTTCGTTGGTACGGGAAATCCGATCCCGTGAAGCTGGAATATATCCGGCAAATTCCCGGCATGCACGGCATCGTCGCCGCCATTTACGATGTGCCGTTGGGCGAAACCTGGCCGGTGGAAAATATTGTTAACCTGAAAAACTCCATTACCGAGCACGGCTTTGCGTTTGAGGTGGTGGAGAGTGTCCCTATCCACGAGGACATCAAACTCGGCAAGCCCAACCGCGATCAATGGATCAAAAAGTACGGTGAAACTCTGCAGCGCCTGGCCGCCGTGGGCGTCAAGGTTGTTTGCTACAACTTCATGCCGGTCTTCGACTGGATGCGCACGTCGCTCGATCGCAAGCTTCCTGACGGCTCCTCCAGCACAGCTTTCGATGTTGACGTAGCGTTTAATGTCGACCTGGGCAAAGGCGTGACCTTGCCCGGTTGGGATTCGGCTTACACCCCAGAAGAATTTCGAACCCTGATGGCTGCCTACACTTCTGTGGGAGAAGAAGAACTCTGGAAGAATCTTGAATATTTCCTGCGGCGCGTCATTCCGTTTGCCGCGTCGGTTGGAATCAAGATGGCGCTGCATCCCGATGATCCACCGCGGCCCATCTTCGGCCTGCCGCGTATCGTGAAAAATCGCAATGATCTCCGCCGAGTGTTAGACGCTGTTGATGCACCCGCCAACGGCCTAACGCTTTGCTCGGGCGCGCTGGGCGCGGATGTTCGCAACGACATCGTCGCCATGGTCAAAGAGTTTGGCGGAGAAAAACGAATCCATTTTGCTCACCTTCGCAACATTCTGGTTGATGAGCGCGGCAACTTTCAGGAGACAGCGCATTACTCCTCCGCAGGCTCGCTTGATATGGCCGCGATCGTTCGTGCTTACGCTGAAATCGGCTTTGAAGGGTATGCGCGTCCCGACCACGGCCGCATGATCTGGGGAGAAAAAGGGAACTTCAGCTATGGGCTCTATGATCGTGCGCTGGGCGCGGTCTACCTGAACGGCCTGTGGGAAGCCAGCACGAAAATCCTCAACACGAATTAGCCTGCCGATCAGATCTGCTCTGGTGTCGAAGGTGCGGTTTGCTTGAACGGCCATTCTTTTTCAATGAACGCGCGTACTGCGAAAATCATCAGCCCAGTCAGCAATAACCCCACGGCAAATTCAATTTCTTTCGAAAGATTCTTGCCATGAATCAGCACAAATAAAAATCCCGCAATCGCCAACAATGCCGGGATCGGATACAACGGCATTTTGAAAGGATTGGGCTGGCCGCCGAGGCGACTGCGAAATGCCACCAGCCCGACCGCCTGCAACAGGAACTGAAATACGATGCGCGTGATGATCAGCGCCGCGATCAGATCCGGCAACCGAAACAGGCAGAAGAAAACAGACACCGCACCCAATACCAGCAACGACACGGTGGGGAAGTGTTTCGTCTTATGGAGCGTGGCGAAGCTGGCAAAGTAGTTTTTGTCGATGGCCGCGGCATAGGGCACGCGGGAGTATCCCAGAAGCACCGCAAACACCGATGCAAACGCGGTCCACACAATCAACACAGCCATCGCCTTGCCCGCCCAGGCTCCATATAGGCGCTGCATCACCACGGCAATCACGGAGCTACGCGTCGCAATTGCTCCCGGCTTCATAAACTCATGTACCGGGATGACCTGCAGTACGCTGATATTCAGAAACACATACAGGCTGGCAACGATCAGGATGGACCAGAAGATGGCGCGCGGAATAATGCGCCGCGGATCTTTGACTTCTCCCGCGAGAAAACAAATATTGTAATAACCCCCGTAGTTATAAATCGCAATCAGTAAACCTGCGCTGAATCCGCCCACCCCGTGCTCGGCGGAAAATGCGCCTCCGTGGGCTGCGCTACCCATGTGCGACAGTCCGGAAACGATGACCCACACGATGGCCATCAGTACGCCAATCGACAGCACGCGCGAAATGCGCCCCACCGCTTGAATGCCGTTATAGATCAGCACCGTGGCCAGACCGCAGGCCATCATCGCCACCACGGAGCCCAATGTCACTGCGAGGTGAATATGAAACCATCCGCCAAGTCCAACGTCGTAGTTGAACCAGGAAAGATTTAGTTTTGGCCACAGGTAGGCGGCATACTGCGAAAGTCCTACCGCCCCGGAAGCCGTCGATAACGGCGCGCTAAATGTCAGCTGCCATATATAGAGGAAGGAAAGCAGCCGTCCCCACCGCTGCGCTCCATATATTCGATTCAGGTACAAATAACTACCGCCCGATTCAGGAAAACGGGTCCCCAGCTCGGCCCATACCATTCCATCGCATAGCGCCAGTGCAGCTCCGAAGATCCATCCCAGGAGGGCGCGGTTTCCCAGGGCCACCACCATGAGCGGCAGTGTGATGAACGGGCCCACACCAATCATGTTCAGCACATTCAGATTGATCGCCGTGGTCAGCCCAATGCCGCGTACCAATCCACCTGACTCAGCTCTGCCGCCTGCAACTGATGCCGAACTATTTGATGATTCCTGGGTCATCCGTTGGAGTCCTGTGAGAGAAACTGTCCTGCGTCTGAGATTATGGAAGGAGCGAAAAGGATGATGATATCAACCGATCCGCGAATCGTTGTAAGCCCGATGCGTGTCCAATCATCATTGCATGTTGTTTCTGAACCGCACTACCGTGTCATCCTCAAAAAGGTCATACGAATGAATCGATGCTCTGCCAAACAATCCGTCGGCGTCGCCTTGCTTGCATGCGCAGCATGGATTACGTTACCAGCTTTCGGTCAGGCTTCCGCCAAAGTTGAACCGAATCCGAATGCTCGCGCCATTCAGCTGAATCGCGGCGCGGCTGCCCTTGCATGCACGCTGCGAGAGCTGCATACGCGGGCCAGCCTCATTATGTTTACCGCGCACCCCGATGATGAAGATGGTGGCGTTCTCACCTATGAGAGCCGCGACGTCGGTGCTGACACCAGCTTGTTTACGCTGAATCGTGGCGAAGGCGGCCAGAATGTGATGTCGTCGGATTTCTGGGACCAGTTAGGGGTTCTTCGAACAGAAGAGTTGTTGAAAGCCGATCGCTACTATGGTGTTCATCAATATTGGTCGCGCGCTGCCGACTTTGGCTTTACCAAGACCAAAGAGGAGGCCATGCAAAAATGGGGCTACGATCGCGTCCTCTCTGACTCGGTTCGAGTCGTCCGCATGACGCGTCCGCTGGTTGTTACATCTGTCTTCTCAGGCAATGTCTCGGATGGTCACGGACAGCACCAGGTCGCCGGTCAAATGGCGCAGGAGGTCTACAATGCCGCCGCCGATCCAAAGATGTTCCCCGATCAAATCCGCGACGGCCTTCGTCCCTGGGCTCCGTTGAAGATGTATGTGCGCACGCCGTTCGCGACCATCTCTTCGAAAGGCGTGTTTGATTACGCCACGGGTCACTGGGCTCCGGCGCGCTTTCATGACTACATCAACAACACCTGGCTTGAAGGTAGGCCGACGCCCACGCTGTCGATTCAGGTCGGCCAATATGATCCTGCGGTCGGACTTTCCTACTCGCAAATTGCTACGGAAGGATGGGGCCAGCAAAAATCGCAGAATGGTGGCTATGGAATTCCTTCTCCCGGCTCGGATGAATCACCGTATCGGCTGTACGCCTCGCGCGTTCCTGCTAAAGACAGGGACGCAGGTTTCTTCGATGGAATCGATACCTCGCTCGCCGGAATTGCCGACTATGCTCCCGCTGACCAGGCTGGCTGGATTCGCGACAAGTTGACTTCCATCAATGCACTCGTGGAGCAGGCCATTCAGAATTATTCCATTGATGCGCCGGAAAAAATTGCGCCAATACTAGCGCGCGGCCTCGTAGAGACAGAAGCGCTGATGCGGCAAATCCAAAAGAAATCGATGCCGGAAGATGCTCGCTACAACATGCTGCATGAACTCGGCGTGAAGGAGGGGCAATTCAACACCGCTCTTGCCCAGGCGCTTGGCCTCAGCATTGAAGCGGTGGTCTCGAACGGTGACGGCGCGGGACGAGGGCACTATGGCAGAGGCAGTTCGAACACGTTCCAATCCGCCATCCCGGGACAGTCGTTTCAAGTCACCGTACGTCTCGCCGACCAGGGAACTGATCCCGTCGCTGTCAAGGATGTACATCTGGTCACCACACCTGACAAAGACTGGAAACTTGAGTGGCTTCCCACGATGCCAACTTCGGTGAATGCAGACGATACCGCGGAAGCAAAGTTTCAGGTCACCGTACCTGCGGACGCCACCATCACCAAGCCTTATTTCACTCGCCCGAACCTGGAGCAGCCATACTACGACGTGTCGAATCCGGAATACCTGAATCGTTCCTGGATGCCCTATCCTCTCGCAGCCAGGGCCACGTTTACGTATCACGGAGCAAATGTAGTTTTGGATCAAGTAGTGCAGACGGTACATTCGGTACATGGATACGGCCCGGTGCTCGATCCCATGCTGGTGGCGCCGCCAATTTCCGTATGGGTGTCGCCAAAGGCCGGCATCGTTCCAATGGCAAGCAAGTCGTTCACAATTCACGTTCAGGTTCGCAGCGAAGTTGAAGCCACTGCAGCGGGCAGTGTGTCCCTGAAGCTGCCCAATGGCTGGACATCGAAACCAGCGCAGGCGCAATTCGCTACACAAGAAGCTGGCGGTCAACAGAACATCGAGTTCGAGGTGTTTCCGAAACAGGTTGAAGCCAAGCTGTATCCCATCACAGCGGCCGCGTCGTACCAGGGACATACGTATACGTCAGGTTCAACCGCGGTGGGATATGCGGGCCTTCGTTCCTATCCGTACTATCGCGACGCGACCTACCGAACGACAGGGGTCGATATCCAGATTCCGTCTGGCTTAACTGTGGGATATGTGGCAGGAACAGGAGATGATCTGGCGGCATCGCTACAGCAATTAGGAATTCAAACTACGTTTTTATCTGCGCAGGATATCGCGACCGGCGACCTGAATCGCTTTCGCGCCGTCGTTCTTGGCGTGCGTGCCTATGCTGTTCGACCGGAGCTGAAAACTTTCAATGCGCGGCTGCTCGACTACGTCAAAAATGGCGGCACGCTGATCGTCCAATACAATCTGACGGAGTTAGGCGATAGCTCGGGTCCATATCCATTTCAACTCGGCGGCAATCCAGAAAAAGTGATAGATGAAAACTCGAATGTAACTTTTCTGGATCCGAATTATCCTGCGTTGAACTGGCCCAACAAAATTACTGAGCAGGATTTCACCGGCTGGGTAGAAGAGCGCGGCCACGGCTTCATGCGTAGTTGGGATTCGCACTACATCGCACCCACGGAGACGCACGATCCAAACCAGGATCCTCAAAAAGGTGGCTTGCTGATCGCTCCTTATGGCAAAGGATTCTATGTCTACGACGCGTATGCGTTTTATCGCCAGTTACCGGAAGGGGTTCCGGGAGCCTATCGGATTTTTGTCAACTTACTAAGTCTCTCGAGCAATGCCGGCATGCAGAAGCTATCGGGTACCGCGGCAAAGTAAGTTGGAAAAAGTTGTCATCCCAAGCGAAGTCGAGAGGCCTGCTTTTCAGCTAGCTTCAGACATCCTGGCTTGCAAGGGCGGCTATTTCAACTCGCCCGCGGAATCATCGGCAGCAGGGAAGGTCTCTGCCTTGCGGCTACCATCTTTCTGCTTCAGCAGGATCTGGATTTTGCCTTCCGCGGCTTCCAGGTCACCTTTGCAGGCATTCGATAACTTAACGCCTTCTTCGAAGAGACGCACGGACTCTTCCAGCGGCAAGTCGCCGCGTTCCAGCTTGGCGATGATCGTCTCCAACTGCTTCAAAGATTCTTCAAAGCTTGCCAAGATTAACTCCCTGTTCCGCTTCCGGTCGGACTTTTGCTGTTGATCCCACCCCAGTTGGCTCTACGGCTTTCCTGGATTTGTTGGGGAGCACGCTCTCCATCACAGTCAACGCCGCTTCAAATCTGCCCGAAGGTGCGCTGACCTGCACTCCCTGCACCATATCGCGCGCAGCAATCAGCATTTCCTGGGCAATCTTCACGCCTTCCGCACGGGCCAGCTCCGGTGTATCCGCGTGCTGCATGCGCAGCAGAATGTCATCTGGCACAAAGACACGCAGATCGTTCCGCATAAACTCCGCGTTGCGCAAACTGACCAGCGGCCAGATGCCGGCAATCACGGGTAGACGAAACTGCTCGACCCGCTTCAGAAAAGCTTCCAACAGTCGCAAATCGAAGACGGGTTGAGTGATGGCATACTCGGCGCCCGCCTCCACCTTGTAGGCAAATCGACGTACCTCGTTGTCCAGGTCCGGCACGCCGGGATTCGCCGCGACTCCGATCGCAAATCCAGTGGACGCGCCGATTGAATTGCCTCCAATATCCAGGCCACTATTCAGATTGCGAACAATGTTCACCAACCCAATCGCATCCACGTCGAAGACGGCGGTGGCATCCGGATAATTTCCAAGCTTGGGCGGATCGCCAGTCAGGCAAAGGATGTTGCGCAGCCCCAGCGACGCGGCTCCCAGCAGGTCCGACTGAATACTCAAAACATTGCGATCGCGACAGGTGTAGTGCAGCACGCTTTCGATGCCAACCTGCTGCTGAATTTGCAGACAAAGGCTCAGCGCGCTCATGCGGGCGGAGGCGCGCGGCGAATCCGGAACGTTGATTGCTTCCACCCCGTTCTGCGCCAGCAGGGTAGCTGCCTGCAACTCGCGATGCGCACTGATCCCTCGCGGCGGAACAATTTCCACCAGCGCGATAAATTTTCCAGCAACCAGGTCGGCGCCAAGCTTTGATCGTTCCTGCAGTGGCGGCGCGGTCACCGTGTTCTGGACGGTCACAGTCGCGGACGTCACCGGCCCGCTTTTGCGAGCATCCAACGCTCGCAGTGCGGAGCGCATGGCGCGAATGTGGCTGGGCGTTGTGCCGCAACACCCGCCGACAAACTGCACACCGGCCTGCGCGAACTTACGCGCAAAGCTGGCCATATATTCCGGCGAACAAAGATAAATATTTCGCCCATCCACGGCACGCGGCATGCCCGCGTTCGGCATCGCCACCAGAGGCAAGGTGGTCGCAGTCCGCATGCGCTCGATGGCACTTAAGATGGTCGCCGGGCCCGCACTACAATTGCAGCCAACCGCGTCTACTCCCCATTCGGTCAGTTTTTGCGCGGCCACTTCCGGGGAGGAGCCATCCAGCGTATTTCCCTCCTCATCGATCGTCATCATCGCCAGGATGGGCAATTGCGGTGCCGCTTCCCGAGCCGCCAGAATCGCCTGATGCACTTCGTTTAGAGAGGTCATTGTCTCCAACACAAGAAGATCGACGCCGCCCTCCGCCAGTGCTTGAATCTGCTCGGCGAATGCCGCTCGCGCTTCCTCGAAAGAAACCTTGCCCAGCGGCTCTATCTGCACGCCGATCGGGCCCACGGCACCGGCCACATACGCCTGCGTGGCCTGCTTGTCACGGATCTGATCTGCCGCCTGCCGCGCAATCTTGGCGCCCGCGACATTCACATCATGAACTTTGTCCTGCAGCCCGTGCCGCTGCAGCCGAAAGCGATTGCCGCCGAAGGTGTTGGTCTCGATAATCTCCGCGCCGGCCTGGAGGTATTCCTCATGGATGGCGCGAATCAGATCGGGCTGCGACAGGTTCAATTCGTCGTAACAACGGTGAATAAACACACCGCGTTCGTAGAGCATCGTACCCATGGCGCCGTCGCACAGAACGCTTCGTGTTTGGAACAGTTCAGTCAGGGTGTTTGGCATCGAAATTGGTCCGTCTGATTATCGTAGACCAGTTTTCCTGCGGGTGTGCGCCATAGGAATAAGGTCGATGCATTCACCCCGAAAAAGGGATGCACGCAAGGGTGGATAGCGAACAATCGCAACAGCAAATCTGGTCTCGTGGGTGCGCCACAGAAACGCCAGATCTGGGTAACTGGTATACACTAACCTTTCAGCCACGAACGATGAATGTGCCCTGGAATTGGAGCATTGAGCTTTGATGAGTCGTAGTAGTTTTGTCCGCGTTGTCCTCGGCGTCGTCACCGCCACAAGCCTCTTTTGGATGATAGGTTGTCTCGGCCAGAGATCCTACCTCGCCGGGCGTCCTGTTCCGCCCAGTCTTATTCTGGAACGCGTCATGGTGGCGATTCAGAATCCGTCCCCGATTGTAACCGGCGAGTTGCAGATTCTGGATGCCCGCTACGACATTCGAAACAGCGAGAACGGCAAGGTTCCCAGCTTCTTTATCAGCGGCTATAAAGGCGCATTGCCCAGCATGATTCTGAATTACCCTGAAGAGTCTGAGGGCTATGTGTACGGCTCAGGAGACGGCAGCATGACCGCCGTCAGCTATGCCAGCGAAACCGCGACCGGGAACATCAGTGGGCTGCCAGGGCCGTCCAGCAGTATCTTTGTCCCCTCGACCGGGAACTATGTCATCGCCGCGAATCAAACCGCTCAATATGTGACCGTTCAAGACCGCGTGCAGGGAGTCAACGTTTACCTGAATCTCCCCAATGTCTACAAGGTGGAAGTGAATCCCAGTGCCACAGTGATGCTGGCATTTGTGCAGAACAGCAATTACGCGTATCGCATCATCCACCTGCAGCAGCCCAACGGAAATGTTATGCCGGTGCCAACCTTTCCCAATGAGGCGAACTGGCCCAAGGATGTCGCTCCGGTCAGTTGTCAACCGATCAATCTTCCTGTCTACTGCGTCGTCCCGGTGCTTGACCAGAACGGCAATCCCATCGTTTTCGATCGGCCGTTTAACACCATCTTCTCTTCCGACGGAACTACTGGCTGGGTGATGAACTGCGGACCCGAATGCGGTGGACAGCAATCGAGCGTCAGCTTTTTGAACATGGGCGTGCTCAACGTCTATAACTTTCCGGGCAGCACTTATCCAGCCCCACCGGCGAATCCTCCGCCGCCCACGGAGTCACAGCGAATACCTGTGCCTGGCGGTGCGACCATGGCTCTCTATGGGAATGGGACCTTGTACGTCTCAGGTCAGCAGCGACAACAGGATGGCTTATTTGAAGGATTTTTGTCGGTCCTTAATTTGACCAGTAACCAGGTCACGGCGACGTATCCGATCTCCGACGGCACCCACACCAAGATGTTATTTGGCGACGACAATACGTTGTGGATCGGCTCGCAACAGTGTCAGACTGGCGAGCGCGTTGCAACAAATCAGCCGGAAACTGGCTGCCTGACGCTGTTCAATATGAATACCAACACCGTAATGGTCGAGCCCTGGTATGGCGATCTGACAGGACTGTGTGCCATTCTGCAGTGGCACAAAATGTATACCGCGTATGGCGGTCAGATTCACATTTACGCCACCACCAACGTCGGCATCACCACCAGCACGCCCACATATTCGGCTGGCACTGAACTATATAACGGAAATGCGACGGTGCAGGGAACAGCGTACGACGTCGCTTATATGGATGCGATTACCAATGCTTCGGATTAGAGTTTGGATTGTGTGGGCACGACGTTGAGTCGTGCCGCAACTCGCCGAAATTGATTGTGCGCCTTAGCCCTTATGGGTAGCGGCCGGATGGAAGAGTCTTTATCTACTCCGGCTGATTCAAACGTCATGATCCAGCCCGTCGACATCCTCGCAATTGCAGCGCATCGTGACGATGTGGAACAGACCTGCGGCGGAACGCTGTTGCAGTCATCGGCTATCGGTCTTCGAACCGGGATTCTGGACCTGACCCAGGGAGAGGCCGGCACGCGAGGTACCGCCGTCGAACGTGCCGCGGAAGCCGAGCAGGCCGCAAGGATTCTAGGCGCTTCCTGGCGGCATGCTCTCGATCTTCCTGATGGTCGATTGGAAAATACCTGGGAAAATCGGCTGAAAATTGCGACGGTCCTGCGGCAAGCGCAACCCCGGGTCGTGATTTTGCCGTATTGGCAGGCACGCCATCCGGATCATTCGATTGTTGCGACGCTCGGCTACGAAGCCTGTTTTGTCGCTGGTCTCGCCAAGGTGGAAACAGACGCGCCGCCCCATCGTCCCTTCAAGATTCTCTACGCCAGCCTGTATGCGGATGTGCGTCCTACCTTCGTCGTCGACATCACCGCTTACATCGAGCAACGCTATCAATCCTTGCTGGCCTACCGCTCGCAATACGAAAATCAAACCTCCGGCGGAAAGATCTTTGTTCCGCAGGAAGAAATTCGCGAGCGCACCTTCGCCCTGGCACGCTTTTATGGAATGCTAGGCGGCGTGCGATATGCGGAGCCCTTCGTCCAAAAAGAAGTCGGCCTGGTCGAAGATCTGACGCTCATTCCCGTGCAGTCGATCTAGTGGACTCCCCACGCAAGCCAAGTTGATCGCTGGTACCCGAATTTCTTTCGACCTCACCCGCCGGAGCCGGTCACCGCGAACGATCGGGCCTTATTTTCAATCGACTTGTTTTGCTGGTCGTGCTAACGTTTCTTCGAACTCACCCGTCTACTCAGCCTCAGGTACGCGCTCGCCAACCGTGTCCGGTTAGGAAGGATCACGCACCATGCCTCAGGATTCGGAAAGTCGAGCTCGATTTAATATTTTCGTGACAGCCACAAGGCAATGGCAAATCACGCTGCCGAGGATTCTTCCATTCAACCGCGTTCCTCCTGATGCTTTCACTTTCCGGATGCGGCAGCGGTAGCGGCGGCAGCAGTGGTGGCAGCGGCGGGACCACGAACGTTTACCTGGCGGGCCACACATCCAACGCCAAGGGCACCCCCATAGTGACCTACTGGAAGAACGGCGAGGCGACCAACCTGACCGACGGAACGATGTTTGCGCTGGCCGACGCGATCGCGATCGACAGTAGCGGCAACATCTACGTGGCGGGCGAAACAACCACCCCACAATACACAGCGGCCTACTGGAAGAATGGCACGGCGACCAACCTGGGCAATGGAACGGAGGATACGTGGGCGAACGCGATCGCCGTCGACAGCAGCGGGAATGTCTATGTGGGGGGCTGGACAAACATCACCGCGACCGGCAAAGCGATGGCGACCTACTGGAAGAACGGCACGGCGACTAACCTAACCGATGGAACGTCGTATGCGTATGTCAACGCGATCGCGATCGACAGCAGTGGCAACGTCTACATGGCGGGCTCAACAACAAGTGCCACGACCGGCAACTCTATAGCGACCTATTGGAAGAACGGAACGGCCACCAACTTGACCGACGGAACGAGTGGTGCGTATGTCACCGCGATTGCCATCGACAGCAGCGGAAATGTCTACATGGCGGGCGGTACATACGGCGCATCAGGCTTCACTATAGCGACCTACTGGAAGAACGGAACGGCAACCACCCTCACCGATGGAACGGAGACTGTGGATGCCTACGGGATTGCGGTCGATAGCAGCGGCAATGTCTACGTGGCAGGCGATACATTCAGCGCCTCGGGCAACGGCATAGCGACATATTGGAAGAATGGTACAGCGACCACCCTGACCGACGGAACGAGTTATGCGGATGCAAAGGCGATCGCGGTTGACAGCAGCGGTAACGTCTACGTCGCGGGCGATGAAGAAAAACCACCTGACACCTTCTTAGCGACTTACTGGAAGAACGGTACGGCCACTAACCTGACAGACGGATCGACTAATTCAGTCATAGAGGGGATTTCGATATCTAGCAAATAACTGGCCGGCGGACCAGTGCCACGGCGAAGTAGGATTGCCCATAATGTAGGCGAATGTGGAAAGTCCTGCTTGACTCAGGAGTTTTTCGGACGAGAGAGGAAAACACAATTGACGTTTCCACGAATACTTTCGGCAATGCCTATTCTGCTGGCGATTTCACTTGCTGGCTGTGGCAGCAGTGGTACCGGCACCACGACCGGAAGTACCAATATCTACCTGGCGGGCTATACATCCAAAGCAATGGGGGCCCCTATAGCAACTTACTGGAAGAACGGCACGGCGACGAACCTGAGCGACGGAACGGAGACGGCCGACGCGCAATCCATCGCAGTCGACAGTAGCGGCAATGTCTACGTGGCGGGCGTTACAACAAGTGCGACGACCGGCGAATACATAGCGACCTATTGGAAGAACGGCACGGTCACCAACTTGACTGATGGCACGACGCAAGCGGCTGCCCGCGCGGTCGCGGTCGACGGCAGCGGAGATGTCTACATCGCGGGCTCGACGTCCAACGCATCCGGCAACAATATAGCGACTTACTGGAAAAATGGTACGGCCACCAATCTGACCGATGGAACTGTTGCTGCGTATGCCTATTCGATCGCGGTGGACAGCAGTAGTAATGTTTACGTGGCGGGGCAAACGACCAACGCCTCGGGCACCCCCATAGCGAGCGAGTGGAAGAACGGCACGGCGACCAACCTGACCGACGGAACGGCCCCGGCGTATGCCTATGCGATTGCTGTGGACGGCGGCGGGAATGTCTACGTGGCGGGACAGACAACCAACGCCTCGGGTACCGCCGTGGCGACGTATTGGAAGAACGGCGCGGCCACCAACCTGACCGACGGGACGGCCCCGGCGTATGCATATGCGATCGCGGTGGACAGCAGCGGGAATGTCTACGTGGCGGGACAGACAACGAACGCGTCGGGCAACAGCGTGGCGACGTTCTGGAAGAGCAGCACGGCCAACAACCTGAGCGACGGAACTTCGTATGCGGGCGCGAACGCGATCACCGTCGACAGCGGCGGGAATGTGTACGTTGCGGGCGAGACATCCAGCGCATCGAGCAGCACCATAGCGACCTATTGGAAGAACGGAACGGCCACCAACCTGACCAACGGAACTGAGCGCGCCGGTGTGGCTGCGATTACCCTGTCGAGTCAGTAAAGGAATTGCGGACGGTAACGGTAAAAATGGCCTAATCTCCCGCGGGCGCAGTTGCTTCGGGATGAAGCTGCGGAACCCATTCATTTTTGCCGCTTGCATCCAGCGTTAGCGTCAGCGTGCCTTGCTGGCCCTCTTGAACATACGGGCCTTTGCCGGAGTGAGGCTGCTCCTTGCCGTCGGAGAACTCGACTTTCATGCGGCCTGCATCCTGGAGTTGAATGCGGTAGTCGTACGTCGCTCCGGGAGCGAGGTTAGACATTCCAAAGCTGGCGCTTGGGTAGTCGACTTCGACGTTGTGCAGGTCGGTTGTTCCGGAGTTGACGACGCGGACTTCAACCAGCTTCGAGCGGCAGCCGACCGTAAATATCAAGGTTGCGAGTGCAGCCAGCCCCAAAAGTCCACGCAGTCGATTCCGTTTCCCCATGTGTTGCGCCACTATTCCTTAGACTCGGCCAGCTTCCGCACCGTCTTTACAATCTCCGGCAAGCGGCTATACGCAGCCACGCAGCGCAGCCAAAGTTTATTGTCCAGTCCCGGCGATCCGCTCATCACTTTGCCCGCAGGGACATCGTGCGAAACTGCGCTCTGTGCCGTTAGGACGGACCCATCCCCGATCGAACAGTGTCCTGCCACCGCGGCCTGGCCTGCGAGAATCACATTTTTTCCAAGATGAGATGAACCCGCCAGCCCCACCTGCGAGCACAACAGCGTGTTTTCCCCCACAGTGCATCCATGACCCACCTGCACAAGGTTATCCACCTTCACGCCCGCACCAATTCGCGTTTCTCCCACGCTGGCTCGATCGATGCACGCATTGGCCTGCACCTCGACGCGGTCTTCCAGAATTGCCGGGCCCGATTGCGGAATCTTGTGCCACCGTCCCGCATCATCTTTTGCAAATCCAAATCCATCCGAGCCGACCACCGCGCCATTCTGCAAGGTGACATCATCACCAATGTCACATCCCTCGCGCACAACAGAATGAGAATGCGCAAAAAAACGGTTTCCGATGCGAACGTTGGGATAGATCACGACATGCGCCAGCACCACAGCGTCATCGCCAATTTGCACGTTATCTTCAATCACCGCATACGCGCCGATATGGCAATTGCGACCTAGCTTTGCTGTTGGGGCAACGATGGCCGTGGGGTGAATTCCCGCAGCATAGACCGGCGACTGATAGAAAATTTCAATGGCGCGCGCGAAAGCCAGGTACGGATTAGCCGTGCGCAAAGTTGCGGCTGAGATAACAGGGAAGTCATCGGTAACGAGAACGGCTGCTGCCTGGGTGGTTTTTGTCAGCGCCGCATATTTTGGGTTGGCGACGAACGTCACCTGATGGGGGCCCGCTTCCTCAATGCCCGCCACGCCAGTGACTTCGATGGTTTCGGCCGCGGGATTCTCCGGACTACCTTCCAAACGGGCGTTCAGTCGGCGTGCCAATTCTGCCAGTTGCATGGGCTGATTGTAACCAAAGCGAAGAAGATTATCCTTCGTCGTCCGGCACCGTCTGATGTTGTTTGGCCGCAGCCACAAGCTTTTCCTGGGTTTGCGGCAACACAAAATCGTAGTGATCCATCTCCATGTGGAAGCTGCCTTGCCCCTGCGTCATCGCGGTCAGATCGGCTCCGTACGTCAGCATGTCAGCCATCGGAGCTTCTGCCTGGATCACAGTCTGTCCGGGCACCGAACTTGGCTCCATCCCCAGCACGCGGCCATGTCGCCCTGGAAGATCGCCCATCACGGTGCCGGCAAAATTATCGGGGGTCTGGATGCTGACTCGCATGACCGGCTCCAGCATTGCCGGTCGCGCGCGCTCCATGCAATCGCGGAACGCCAATCGCCCTGCAATGCGGAAGCTCATTTCGTTCGAATCCACTTCGTGGTACGAACCGTCGAACACCGTCACCTTGAAATCCACCATGGGATGGCCAGCGAGATAGCCGCGATCGGCCGCTTCGCGCACGCCTTTTTCAATCGCCGGAACATAATTGCGCGGAATCGCTCCACCGAAGATGTCATTCACAAACTCGAACCCGCCGCCGCGCGGCAATGGCTCAATGCGGATCTTGCAGTCACCAAATTGTCCGTGGCCACCCGACTGTTTCTTGTGGCGACCGTGTCCTTCGGCATGCGTGCGGATCGTTTCGCGATAGGGAACCTTGGGCGCTTTTAGAGTCACTTCGGTGTGATAGCGGCGGCGCAACTTGGACACCACCACTTCAATATGCTGCTGCCCCGTGCCGGCAATCAGAAATTCATTCGTCTGCGGATCGCGATAAAAACGGATCAACGTATCTTCTTCCATGATGCGATGCAGCGCATTCGCCAGCTTGTCTTCATCCGCGCGGGTCTTGGGTTCAATGGCAAACGCAATGGCCGGCTCGGGATTCTGCACCTGTTCGTACAAGATTGCATGGCGGCTGTCACCCATCGTGTCACCGGTGTGCGTGCTGCGCAGCTTGGCGACGGCACCCAGATCGCCCGCGTGCAACTCGGTCACTGGCAACGGTTTCTTACCCTGCATGACGGAAAGATGCGCCAGCTTTTCCTGCGCCTGCTGCTTGTAGTTGAAGACAGAATCGTTGTCGTGGGCGCATCCGGAAAATACTTTGAAGAAGGAAATCTGTCCTGCGAACGGATCGGAAATCGTCTTGAACACGAATAGAGAAAGCGGTCCATTATCGACCACTTTCTGGTCCTCTTTTTCTGGCGTGGATTCGCCACCAGTGCCATTCGAGCCCTTCGTGCTTTTCGCAGACAACATGGTGGCGGGCACGGGCAAGCGTTCGATGGGTGCGGGCGCGTACACGCGGAAAAATTCAAGCAGGCGATCGGTCCCAATATTTTTCAGGCCGGAAGAATACATCACCGGGAAAATGCGATCCTCACGGATGGCTTCATGCAGTGCCGGTACCAGGTGTTCTTCTGAAAGTGTGCCTTCCGTAAAGAACTCTTCCATCAATTCATCTTTTCCCTCGGCCACCAATTCCACCAACGCATCGTGTCCGGCCTGTGCCCGCTCGAATAATTCTTTCGGTATTGGAATGGATTGTCCGCGTCCCTTGGAATTGGCACGATAGTCGTAGGCCTGCATTCCAATCAAGTCAACGACGCCGGAGAAGGAGGCTCCTTCTCCGATAGGCAGCGCAACCGGCGTAACCGTTCGTCCGAACGTTGCGCGCAAATTCTCCAGCACAGCATCCGGCTTGGCCCGCTCGCGATCCATCGCATTGATGACCAGAATGCGCGGTAATTTAAATTCTTCCGCATAGTCCCACACGCGCTGTGTCATCGGCTGCGGACCTTCCACCGCGTCGACGACAACCGCCACTGCTTCGACCGGCAACATGGCCGAACGCGCTTCCGGCACAAACATGTTGAATCCCGGAGTATCGATCACGTTGACCTTGACTCCGCTCCACTCGCAGAACGCGACCGCATTCGCAAGCGTCACTCGCCGCGTTACTTCTTCTTCGTCGTAGGCAGTAACGGCTGTCCCATCCTCGACGCTGCCCATCGCTGGAATTGTGCCGGCGGTCGCCAGCAAGGCTTCAATCAGTGTTGTTTTTCCGCAGTGCGAATGGCCGACAAAGGCCAGGTTGCGAATCTCATTGCCCAGATACGTCTTCATGCCAGTCCTCCAGGGCCGCAATACCAGAGAAGGATGCACGTGAGAAAAGACACGGATGGCCCAGCATTTCCGGGGGCTGGAACCACACCTTCTCCGGGAGCGGCGGTTTCGATCTGCAGCGTTAGCGCCGAGATACCATCTCGCGCTCCTCCATACATCCTGCCGATAGAAATCAATTTCCGCTCGAAACCTGCATCGAACACCGGCACAAGCCTTCGCACACGCGACCGCTGCAACCAGCACTTCGAAGGACTACGGAGTCTAGCATTCGCGCTTCCAAGACTGCAAGTCGACGTCTCTATCGGTGGAGGACCGTCGTCGCCTTTAGTACCGTACTGCCTGCTGCAGGAAGATCGTCGCGCACATCGACCTGCGCGACAATTGGAAAAAAGCAATTTGTCTGTCCAGGTCTGCGTCAGGCAAGAGGTTCGCCGCACGGAACGCATGGTTATAACTACTTTGACGTTCCCGGAGATAGATTTCGCTGCAAGCGTTTTCATCCAAACGGATACCTGAAGAGTGCTCTCTGGCGCGAAATGGGAGATACTATAGGGGAGCAAATCGATATGGCAGAGACTCACCCAGCGAAAGATCACTACCTCTTCGGAAACCTAGAAAGCAGCGCATTGAATCAGCGCAAAGTGCGCGAGGTGAACTATGGATATGACCAGAATGAGGGAGTCATCCTCACTACGCTAGACACCGCTCTGAACTGGGTACGTAAGAGCTCCATCTGGCCGATGACCTTTGGACTGGCCTGCTGTGCGATTGAAATGATGTCAATGGGCGCGTCGAGATTTGACGTCGCGCGTTTTGGGGCCGAGGTATTTCGCCCCTCGCCGCGCCAGTCAGACCTGATGGTCATCGCTGGACGCGTGTCGGTGAAGATGGCTCCCGTCATCCGCCGCCTTTACGATCAGATGCCGGAGCCCAAATGGGTCATTTCCATGGGCGCCTGCGCCACCTCCGGGGGAGTTTTCAATAATTACGCCCTTGTCCAGGGGGTAAACCAGATCATTCCCGTCGACGTCTATGTTCCGGGTTGCCCGCCTCGTCCGGAACAGCTGATTTATGCCATTACGCTGCTCCAGGAAAAGATCCTGCGGGAACGGGGAACGGTCAGGAAAGTTCTCAACCTCGAATAACTGCCTCTCTCTATCCGAAGAGAAGTATCCATAACACCTGCAGCATCATTTCCATATTAATTCTTGGCGTTCGGGTATCTCTTGGTATACCTTGGGACTAGCCCCGCACAAACGGGGTGACCTTTTGATTCAGTCTTGTGCTCTAAT
The DNA here is from genome assembly GCA_963821145.1 of uncultured Acidobacteriota bacterium. GTDB lineage: Bacteria > Acidobacteriota > Terriglobia > Terriglobales > Acidobacteriaceae > JAKAAZ01. The sequence goes on along the minus strand of CAWGCV010000005.1, from coordinate 77,717 downwards.
CGAGTGAGCGATTGCTGTGGGTTAGGATCGTTTGCATTGGATTCGTAAGACAGGACCACAAGGCGTTTTGACGCGTCTCGCGCTTGGGAATAAACAAAGCAAAGCGCTTGCAGTTTACAAAAAATGAACTAGATTTGTTTACACAAAGTTGCGGAGGAGATAGGGATGGAATACTCAAAATTACGCACCAAGGGCCGCGTGATAGCAGCTGTTTGCGTATTGGGGCTGGGAACGACACTGATGGCGCAAACTGCCACTTCGTCAAGCTCGGCTGTACCGAATGCGCCCGCGCCGTCGACGACGATCAATCCGTCACGCGCTGACGTTTTTCTTGGTTACTCTTACTTTGCACCCAATTCATATGTGAATGGATCGAAGTATGCTGCTGTAAATCTGGGCGCAATTGGCAGCGGAGCCTATTACTTTACGAAGAACCTGGGTTTCGAGGCGAGTCTTGCTTCCCATCCGGATGGTCCGGGCGATGGCTTTACAACCATCAATGCGGGCCCTATCGCACGCTTCCCGCTGGAGGATGGCCTTACGCCGTTCATCCACGCTTTGGTGGGAACCACTCGCATCGGCGGTCCGAACTACGTCGGCTATTACACTGACGGCTACGGTCCCATCAACTTCGTCAACCCATATCGTTGGGGAGTTTCTTTGACAGCTGGCGGCGGCATGGATTTTCCGCTGCCGATCATGCACCATAAACTTTCATGGCGCGTATTCCAGGCTGACTATCAATACATGCACGTTTCGTTCGGTCCTGCGAACGACTTTACGGATCCCAATGCGGGCACGGGCGTCACCAGCACAGGCAGCCGCAACGGCCTTCGTCCAGCTGACTCCTCCACCGATCCCAACGCTCTTGGTGCCGCCATTATCGGAGGCCGCGCGAACATCAATGCGGCACAGTTGAGCACCGGTTTGGTGTACCACATCGGCAGCATTCTTCCGCCGCCGCCGGTTGCCTACGCATGCTCGGTCAGCCCGACGGAAGCGTATCCTGGCGATCAAATTACTGTCACCGGCAATGCTACCAATCTGAATCCGAAGAAAACCCCGACCTATAGCTGGACTTCCACGGGCGGCAAAATCAGTGGTACCTCTACCACTGCAACGGTCGACACCGCCGATCTGGCTCCCGGAACTTACACTGTTGCGGGTCACGTGACAGAAGGTCCCAAGGCCGGTCAATCCGCAGATTGCAACGCGACTTTTACCGTCAAGCAGTTTGAGCCGCCGACGATTAGCTGCGAAGCCAATCCGACCTCGCTCAATCCTGGCGATTCCTCGACGATTACCGCTCACGGCGTCAGCCCGCAGAATCGTCCTCTCACCTACAGCTACAGCGCTTCGTCCGGTCAGGTCAGCGGTTCGAACACCACCGCAACTCTGAATACGACAGGGGCTGCTCCTGGCGCCATCACCGTCACTTGCAACGTGGCCGACGATAAGGGTCAAACCGCATCCGCCACCACGGAAGTAACGATCAATGCGCCGCCGCCGCCGCCCGCACCGAAGACCGAGACTCTGTGCTCGATCACCTTCGGCCGCGAGAAGCGTCGCCCAGTCCGCGTCGACAACGAAGCTAAGGCTTGCCTGGATGATGTCGCTCTGAACCTCCAGCGCAGCGCCGATGCCAAGGCAGTTCTGGTTGGCAGCAGTGCTCCGAATGAGAAGCATGCTGACACGCAGGCTGCAGAGCGCGCCGTCAATACCAAGGCCTACCTGGTCAACGAGAAGGGAATTGATCCTTCCCGCATCGATGTCCGCACCGGTACCGCCGGTTCTGACACTGTCCAGAATTACCTGGTACCTGCAGGCGCCACCTTCGACAACGATGTGCAGGGAACAACACCTGTATCCGGAGACATCAAGGCTTCAAAGAATGCCTACGGACACGGCCATGCAACTTCAACAGCACCACACCACCACCATCACCACAAGGCGGCGGGTGCAACAACCGCAGCTCCTGCCAATCAGTAACGGTTGACAGAAATTTGATCAGGGCCGGCCGGCTAGATATGCGGCTGGCCCTTTTCATTGAAGCAAAGATTGGAGCATACTCGAGTTCTGCAGCAGTGATGCATCACCCCAGCAGAGTCGGATGGGTGAGTTTCGCTTTTCCCCCAAACTTATAGAGCGATACACACGGATGGTTCACAACATGAAACGAATATTCCCCTCGATTACAGCAGTCATCTTTGGTCTAATCAGTTTTTGTGGAACCGGTGCAAACGCGCAACAGTGGCACACTGTTGGCCCCTACGGCGGAGACGCCCGCAGTTTCGCGTACAGCCCGGCAGCCCCCTCCCATATCCTCCTCGGGACCACCAACAGCTGGGTCTATGAAACCGACGATGCTCAGCACTGGACGCGATTGAGCAAGATCGGCACGGACGATTCGTTGGTGATCGACAACATGGTCTTCGATAAGGCGAATCCCAAGCGCGTGTTGGTCGGAGCGTGGAGATTAGATAAACCGGACGGCGGAATCTTTATTAGCGAGGACGAAGGCCATCACTGGAAGGCTGTCGGCGATATGAAAGGCCAATCGGTCCGCGCTCTCGCACAAGCGTCTTCAGATCCCAAAATATTTGTGGCCGGTACACTCGCCGGAATTTATCAAAGCGACGATGGCGGCGCTACATGGAAGCTGATCAGTCCCGTGGGAAGTACGGAATTGCATGAAGTCGAATCGATTGCCATCGACCCGGTGAACCCGCTAATAATCTATGCCGGCACCTGGCATCTTCCCTGGAAAACGGTAGACGGCGGTAAAACCTGGCAAAACATCAAGCAAGGTTTGATCGTCGACTCGGACGTATTCTCCATCATCATCGATCCCAAGGCGCCCAGCACCGTGTACACCAGCGCTTGCTCAGGAATTTATAAGAGCATCGACGCTGGCGCAAGCTTCAAAAAGATTCAAGGCATTCCCAGCGCCGCTCGTCGCACTCGCGTGTTGATGCAGGATCCGAATAACTCCAACATCGTGTACGCCGGAACAACAGAGGGTCTCTATCGCACCCTGGACGCCGGCGCAAAGTGGTCGCTGATGACGCCAAGCGACATCATCATCAACGACATTTATGTTGATCCCAAAAACTCACAGCATATCTTGATGGCCACGGATCGCAGCGGAGTGCTCTCCAGCGACGACGGCTCCGTCAGCTTTCATGCGGCGAATCAAGGCTTCTCCGAACGCCAGGTTTCTTCCATGATCGCCGATCCAAATTCGCCGAATACTTTGTATGTTGGCGTATTGAATGACAAGCGGTTTGGTGGGGTATTCGTTTCCAAAGATGGCGGCCAGGGATGGACCCAGATCAACGCCGGCTTGAATGGGAATGATGTCTTCTCGCTCGCCATGTCTCCTGCAGGCGTATTGATGGCTGGCACGAACCATGGGGTCTTCCGCCTGCGCAGCGACAGATGGGAAATCGTCGACGCGCGCGTCATCGAGACTCCGCACAAAGTTCGACATGTGAACAAGAAACATCACGTGACCTATACAACGGAGTACGTGCCGGTTCCAGATGGCAAGATTGAAGACGCGGTCCACGGGGTCGCCTTCTCCGGCGGTAAATGGTATGCCGCGACCGAAGAGGGCGTGTATTCCGCCGAGGATCCTAAATTTGCGTGGCTCGGCGCCGTCCTCTATACGGAGTCGACTGAGAAAAGCCACGAAAGCAGTGCCGCGAAACGCTCCGAGATTCCATTCTACGGGGTTGCCGCCAACGGCAATTCCGTGTTGGCAAATAGCCAGGCCGGGCTCTACTTCTCGACTGATCAGGGGAAAACCTGGCAATCCGTACCGTCGCCGGCAAATTGGCGTCGTATCCGTTACGTAGCGGTCGATGAGAGTGGCAACCTATGGGTCGGCGGCCGACTCGGGGTCGCATACAGTAGCAACCAGGGCCAGAGTTGGCAGCCCGTCGAAGTTCCCATCAATGACATCAGTGGGCTTCGGTATGAACCGCAGTTGAAGCGGATCGTCGCCACTTCCTATGAATCCGACCTGGTCTTCGGCATCGATGCCACGGCCAAGCATTGGACCTATTGGAATCCTGGTTGGCGCACTCATATTGTGGGTTCCTCCGATGGTCACCTGGTGGCTGCAACATTGCTTCATGGCGTGATCGTGGAACAGCAAAAGCAGTTGGCCGCGGGTAGCTTTTAAATCGGTCGCCTGGCCATCCAATGACGAAGCTGCCGGAAGGTTCATTCTCGATCCGTCCGGCAGTTTCACACGACCTGGATCCACTGGCAGCCATCGACGCGCTCTGCTTTCCCCCCGGCATTGCCTATCCTCGCGAAGAAATCGCATTTCTCCTGTTGAACCCCACCGTCATTACCTTGGTCGCCGAACGTTCCGGCGTCATTGTCGGCTTTGCGGCTCTTGAGCGTCGACGTCGCACTCGTCAAGCGGCGCGCTACGGAGAGCTCGTCACCATCGAGGTTTTACCCGAGTTTCGCAGGGAATCGATCGGGGGCGCGCTCTACCATAGGCTGGAAACCCGTTTGCGCGAGTGGGGAGGAAGCAGCATTCATCTGCATGTTTCTGTCGAAAATGCTGATGCCGTCGCCTTTTATCAGCGACTAGGGTTCAGAGTTATCGATCGCGTCCCGCAGTACTACCTGCGACGCATCGACGCTTGGCAGATGGAGAAAGATTTATTCTAGCCACCAGGCCCAGACATTCCGAACAGAAGATACCCCCGCCGCATGGTCGGCGCGGTCTCAATTGCCATGGGACGCAAGTACAGACAATAATGCCGCCATATCCGCGTCTTTGTACGGTCCATCGGCCCGCCAATAAATGTGGCCCTTCGGATCGACAAGAATCGCAACTACCCGCTTCTCATTCTCAATGTCGAGGGATTTTTTGAATGTGTGTTTGTTGACATAGGCGGTCAGAATGCGGGTGCGTAAATCCTTGTCCGTCGTATTGCTGCGCAATGCCTCATCGAACCACCAGCGATATAGAAGGTTCTCGCGCGACATCGTCGGTAATTCGTAGTAGCGAAACTGGACGTGGGACGCCTCAATTTTTCGAGCCGCCGCAATCCAGCTGTCCACTTCCTGCTGTTGCTCCCGCGCGAAGGAGATGATGACCAGGTTGAATTGTCCTGAGAAGTTGGCCGGCAGGTCCATATGGGTGCCATCCAGGCTAGTCGCCTGAATCGGAGAAAACTGGCCCAGTGCTGGTGCCGGCGGGGTTGTCGCGCCCTGCGCCAACAGGCCGACAAGGATCCACATAAGAGGCAGCACAAATACGAGACGTTCAGGCAGAGTACGAGGACGCATAGGTTTCAGCAATTGTTCCTGTCCCAGCGTAACAGCACCGCCGAAATGGCAGAGAAAATATCCTGTTCTCCAGCTTTTTCGACCACGCACTACCATCGTTGAGGGTGTTTTCCCCTTTTAAATCAGTAAGATGGGAAATCTTCTCGAGAATTAACAAAAAATTTACAAAGTGACGTTGTTCGGCTTTATAATTTGGGTCTCTCTCCCAGAAATTGGGGCGTACCGTGAATACTTCTAGGAAAGCTGTCTTTCCGCACAGGCGTAATTACGATGGATCGTACGAATCGATCTGTACAACATGTTTCATGACCATCGCGAAGTCTCAGGACGAAGCCGCGTTGGTTCACCATGAAATGAGCCACTCCTGCGACCCGGCAATTTTGGTTGGCCGGGGAATGTGTAGGCGACACAGCCGGAATTCCTTCTAGGCTGCATCGACCTCGACATTCCGCAGCAAGCTGGCCCCAGGTCGAGCCATGTGGTATCCCCAATCACAATCTACTGACAACGCGTCCTCGCAACCGAGGCCATAGAGGTCTCCTGCGCCATCTGCCTTGCGCGCCTCAAGGTTCGTCGACGGGGTTGTCAACGTCTCAGTTGCGCTGTTTTGTATTCCCTCCCACTTCATTGGCAATTGCTGTAAGGATATTGAACGCGGCCGTGACCCGTACGTCGTTGGGATAGTACTTATTGGCCAGGATGACGATACCCAATCGCTTCTCCGGAACGAATGCAACATACGCTCCGAAGCCGTTGGTTGAGCCCGTTTTGTTGATCCAGACGTCTTCGCGCGGCTTCTCTGGCGGTTTTATTCCAGTCACAGGGATCGCCTGAAAAGCCATCGCCGAAGAGTTTCCCTGGAGAAGCGCATCCAGGGTCACCGGATAGGGATATTGTTCCCAGATCAGGTCCTGAGTCATTGGCCCCGCTTGGAAATACCCCGTGTGCGTTCCTGCAATTGCGCGCTGGAGTTGCATGCCAAGTCCAACGGAGCTTATGTTGTCCTCCACAAAGTGAATCATGTCCGGAGCCGTCGTCTTTACGCCATACGCTTCAGCGGACAGAACCGCGCTGTCCATGCGGATCGGCGCATTTCCCCGCGTATAGCCTTGGGCGTAGTTCGCCATGTCCGACTTGGGAACGTGGATGTAGCTGCTCTTCATGCCGAGTCCTGGAAACAGACGCTGTTCCATCAGCGTGGCAAAATCCTGACCCATACTCTTGGCGGTGATCAAGCCGAGCGTTCCGATGCCGATGTTGGAATACGTCCGACGCGTTCCCTCGGGATACGTGGGCCGCCAGTCCTTGAAGTACTGCAGCAGTTCATCGTTGTTCTTGACATTGTCTGGCACCTGCAATGGAAGTCCACCCGGCGTATGCGTGCCGAGATTGAGAAGGCTGACGTTGCCAAACGGACTTCCTCGCAGCGCCGGCAAATACTGGCTCGTCTTATCTGAGAGTGAAAGCTTGCCCATCACTTGTGCATAGGAAGCAAGCGTCGCGGTGAACGTCTTGCTGATCGAACCGATTTCGAATAACGTCTCGCGCGTCACCGGTTGGCGAGTCGCAATGGATGCAACGCCATAGGTGAAGACGTAGGGTTTACCCGCGACAGTGATGCCGACCGCCATGCCGGGAATTCCGTATTTGGCCATCACTGGCCGAATCGCCGCGTCGACAGTGCTTTTGATCTTCTGTTGCGTAACATCCGCTGCCTGACTGACGGCTGTTGCCGCGAAGAGGACAAAGAGAATTGCCGACGCAAAGCGCTTGACCTTGGTATTCATATCTTCCGTGTTATCCAATCTAAACTTGGCGGTGTCGACATGTAGAAGGATAGTTCAGCAGCAAGCGGCAGCGGTACGAACTCATTTGTTCGGGGTCGCCACGGTCAGATATCATAGGCACAGGGGCCAACTGTGGAAGAAATCAAGAAATCCCGCCACTCCTTCCAGACTGATGACGCGCGTCTGACCCCGATCGCCGAAAAAGTGTTTTCTGAAGAGCGTCTCAACTTCGACGACGGCGTTGCCCTCTATCGCTCGCCGGATATTCTTGCAGTCGGTTGGCTGGCCAACTGGGTGCGGGAAAAGATGCATGGCGACATTGCCTACTTCAATGTGAATCGCCATATTAATCCCACCAATGTTTGCGTTGCCGCTTGCCGCCTTTGCGCCTTTGGACGAAAGAAGGACGCACCCGGTGCCTACACCATGGCATTGGAAGAAGCATGGCAGCGCGCCGCCGAAGGCTATTCGGAGGCCGTCACAGAGTTTCATCTGGTAGGCGGGCTTCATCCGGATCTGCAGCTTGAATATTTCCTCGACCTCATAAGCGGTCTGAAACAGCGCTTTCCCAAGGTACACATCAAGGCATTCACCATGGTGGAGATTGCCTACCTGGCAAAGCGCTCCAAGCTAAGCATTCGCGAGACGATTGTGAAGTTGAAAGCCGCGGGCGTCGATTCTATGCCGGGAGGTGGCGCGGAAATCTTTGCCGATCGAGTTCGCCATATCATCTGCGACCACAAGATCGATGGCGGCGAATGGCTGGAGACAGCGCGTATTGCGCACCAGCTTGGCATGCGCTCCAACGCCACAATGCTATATGGTCATGTCGAAAATGACGAAGACCGTGTTGATCATCTGATGCGTCTGCGCGCATTGCAAGATGAGACCGGCGGATTCCAGACCTTTATTCCGCTGGCATTTCATCCCGACAACACTGCGCTCGATCATCTGCCGCGAACCAGCGGGATGACCGACATTCGCCAGATCGCAGTCGGACGCCTCATGCTCGATAACTTCGGGCACATCAAAGCCTACTGGCAGATGATGACCGCGAAGATCGCCCAAATTGCTCTACGCTTCGGTGCGGACGACATCGACGGCACAGTGATCGAAGAGAAGATTTATCACGATGCCGGCGCCGAAACACCGCAGGGCATGCGCCGCGCGGATCTGGTTCGTCTGATCACAGACGCTGGACGCATTCCGGTGGAGCGCGACACCCTCTATCGCGCCGTCGAGCGCACCGGCGACACCTTCACCGTCGCAGTTTGAATCTCTCAAAAAATTTAATTCATCCAGCGCTTGTCGCTAGGATCTTTTTCGCCATCGGGGTCGATGTATCGCCCTTGGCCGTCAAACTTCACGTTGCGGTCATGCTTGCGCATGTAGACTTCGAACTTCCGCGCGGCGCGCCGCCGCTTCCAGCGATAGTATCCATTCCGCAGTGAGAACACCCGCTCCGTCGCCGCGTACGCATAGCCACGCCGCGGAGCGACCTTGAGATAGATGTATCCAAACAGCGCTCCGCCCAGAGACGCCAGCGAGAGAAATCCGTTCGGCCCCTCAAACACGCTCGCCACTGCGATCAGGATGAAGATGATTACCAGGTATTTTGCGCGAATTGAAATCGGCAAGGGAAACATCATGAATTTCTGATCGCCCATCAGGACGGCCCACGCGGCCAGCAGGCCGAAGATACCGCCCAGGGCTCCGTACGTTGTTTGCACCGGCGACATGTGAAAAACGTGTGTATATGCCACGGCAATCGTTGTCAGCGCTGCTCCTACCACCGAAAAGAAATATATTTCCGTGAGCCAGCGTGTGCCGTACGTCGTCTCCAGGTAGGAACCGATAAACCACAGCGACAACATGTCGAATGCAACCTGGAAAATTCCGCCACTCAAAAAACTGTACGTGACCAGTTGCCAGATGGCCCCATGCAGCACCATCACGGGGGTCAAAGCACCCACAGCAAATATGCTCACAGCAATTCCTGGGGCGATCCAGCGCAACAACAGCAGACAAAAGAAAATCGCAAGCGTGACTAGAATGATCTTGCGGATCATTCCCTCAAACGGCGGAAACGACAATGTCATCGGACTCGAACGCGGCATACAGTACAAGCCTACGACCAGCCGAGCCACAGCGCTAGCCATCGCCTTCGATTTGTTTCTGCTGCCGGGCAACTGCCCTGAAAACTGGGCAAGCGTGGTATTTTGACACTCCAACAACGCGCATCGCTATGAAAAAAATTATGATTTTTCTCGGGTAACCCCGGAGCCTGTCCGTACGTCAACATAGGAAAGGTTTTCAACCGTAGACGGTCCCCGGCATTCGAGTATTCTTTACGGAGACCCTGCGCGAGAGAATCGAAAGATGTTAACGGAATCGTTTCCTACTTGACGTACGCAACGATTTCCTTAAACTAGCTTCGTTACACCTTCGCGGAGGTGTAATCATGAACCAACATTGAGCGACGCTGAAGGAGCGGTCATGCAAGTTTGCCCTGAATGTGAAAACACCTTGACCTTCGCAGAAGATGAAGTCGAAGAAGGCGAAGTCGTTCTCTGCGAAGAGTGCGGTGCGGAATATGAAGTCGTCAACACGGATCCGGTAGAGTTGAGTAAAGTGGAAGAGTCCGGATACGACGAAAGCGCAATCGTCTTTCACGACGAAGAGGAAGAATAAACAGGTGCGGATTGAATGAATAGTATGAATGCCGGGCTCTCCGGTAGAACACGTGTACTGACGATTGCAGTTCTTCTTCTCTTTGTCGCCTGCCTCGCACGAATATCTGGCACTGTAAAACCGGTCGCCGCTCAAACCCCGCAGCGCTCTGTCCAGGGTCGTGTGGTGAACCAGAACGACGTCCCCATTCCTAGTGCGATTGTGTATCTAAGCGACCAGCACACCATGACTGTGGAGAGTTACATCACGCAGGAAGATGGAGCGTACCGCTTTGAACAGCTCTCTCCCAATGACGACTACAAGCTTTGGGCAAAGGTGGACGGGAAATCCAGCAAGCCAAAGATCCTGAGTTCCTTCGACGATCGCTCTGTGTTTCGCGTCATTATCCGGATCGATACCGGCAAGTAGATCCGCTCACTCCACAATTTCTGCCACAAATAAAAAAGCGTCGAATGCGTTGCATTCGGCGCTTTTCTGTTTTTCTACGTTGCGTAGGAGACTACTCTTCGCGCTCGCGCTTCTTCCAGTTGATCAGATCGCCCAGCGTAGTGGACGAGGAAGACTGCGAGGAAGAAGATTCGCGCGGACCGCTGGACTGAGAATGTCCGTGTCCATGCTCCTTCGCATGTGGCGCCTTGTATTGCTCCACATCCGCCCGGGTTGCCTCATCGCCAACGGCGCGAAGGCTCAGGCCGATCTTCTTCTCTTCCGCGTTCATCTTGATGATCTTGAAGTCATGCTCCTGGCCAACGTCCAACTTGACGGGAACCCCATGCAAGTCGGTGGCTTCGGAAACGTGGCACAGACCTTCGACTCCGTCCGCCAACTCCACGAACGCACCGAACTGCGCCATGCGGAGGACCTTGCCATGCACCACATCGTTCACCTGATGTTGCGCAAAGAACGACTCCCAAACATCCGGCTGCAGTTGCTTGATGCCAAGGGACAGACGACGGTGCTCCGCCTCAATCCCCAGCACAACGGCCTTCACCTTGTCGCCCTTCTTCACCACTTCAGACGGGTGCTTGATGCGCTTGGTCCAGCTCATATTGCTGACGTGAACCAGCCCGTCAATTCCATCTTCGATTTCAATGAAGGCACCGAACTCGGTCAAGTTCCGCACGCGACCTTCAACCACGCTTCCGGTTGTGTAGCGCTCGGAAAGATGCTCCCACGGATTTTCGAGCAGCTGTTTCATGCCGAGTGAAATGCGACGATCCGCCGGATTCACATTCAGGATGATGGTTTCAATCTCATCGCCCGGCTTCACCAGCTTGGTCGGGTGCTTCATGCGCTTCGACCACGTCATCTCAGAGACGTGGACCAGGCCTTCGATGCCTTGTTCCAGCTCCACAAACGCGCCGTAGTCGGTCACGCTCAAAATTCGTCCACGCACGCGCGCGCCAATCGGATAGCGCTCCGCAACATCAAGCCATGGATCCGGCGTCAGCTGTTTGAATCCGAGCGAAATGCGCTGCTTCTCGCGATCGAATTTCAGCACCTTCACCTGAATCTCATCGCCAACATTTACCAAATCGCGAGGATGAGTCAACCGCCCCCACGACATGTCGGTCACGTGCAGCAATCCATCGATGCCGCCCAGATCGACGAACGCGCCGTACTCGGTCAGGTTCTTCACTGTGCCGGTCAGAATCGTTCCTTCTTCCAGGTGATCCAGCGTCAGCGACCGCTTGAGCGAGGCTTCGTTCTCCAGCAACTCTTTGCGGGAAACAACCACGTTGCCGCGCTTCTTGTTCAGCTTGATGACGCGAACATCAATTGTCTGGCCAATGTAGGATTCCAGATTGCGAACCGGACGAATCTCGACCTGCGAGCCCGGCAGGAATGCCTTGATGCCGATATCCACCGTCAAACCGCCCTTGACGCGGCTGACAACCAGTCCGCTCACGGGAGTCTTGTCGTTCGCAGCTTTCTCAATCGTGTCCCAGACGCGGTGACGCAGCGCCTTGTCGTAGCTCAGCAGGTAACCGCCAGAGGGCTCCTCGTGCTCGACGACCACCTCGATCGTCTGACCCGCCTGCAATTTCGGCTGTCCAGTGTGGTCCAGCACCTGCTCGATCGGAATCAAGCCCTCGGATTTCAGACCCACGTCGACCACGACATGCTTGTCGGTCAGTTTGATCACGGTGCCGGTAACGACGTTGCCGTCTACGGCCTGCGCGGCTTCCTGCGCCGCCTGCTCGTGCTCAAACGACTCCAGCAACGCACCAAAGTCCATCTCTTCCTCATGGGAAGAGGCATCGTGCGCTTCCGCGGCCTGCGGTGCAGTCGCTTGCGGCTCACTTGCGGGCGCAGACACGGCAACGTGGCTTGTCGGCTCAGTGTCTGCAGATGGATGGGAATTGGGCTCGGCTGGTTGGGTTTCTGCCGAAGCAGAAATGTGGTGGTTGTTTTCCGGCGCACGGTTTTGCGTCTCGAGGGTTGTGACTTCGTTGGCTTCCAATGTAGTGTTCAGGGTTTTGCTCGCAGTGTGTTCGGGATTGAGGACGTCTACCATAAGACTTAGGGGGCTCCGGACTCATACGACGCGACGGGCACGTCGTATCGGGCAACCGCCGGATTCCATTGGGAAACCGAAGATCGTCCATTCAAGCCGGCTACCATCGCCTCAGCTACTGGCTGTCGAAATGGCATTTCAGCCGGACGTGAAATCTGGGGGCTTGTCTCTCCAGCCTTTCGCTCGAAACGCTGTCGGTGGCGCCATCACCTGAAAGTCAGAAAACGACTCCCTGGGTGGTACCCGAAAAACAGGCATGAGCGAGATTTTGAGCCGGGTAAGAAAAGGAACCCTGGATTGGGAAACGGAGCGCGTGAGTCCTAGGCCGCTTCGCTCCCAATTAAAACTATATCAACCGGTGGAAAACAGTGTCAACGAGAACCGCACCGAGAGCCACGATCTCGCGTGAAAATTTAGGGCATTGTGGGTGATTCGCATCACAGACGCGGCAACCAGCGTGTGTTTACACATGGTAACAAGGGCCATCACTTCCAGGAACTGCTGTCCTGTGTCTCCTATGCCATCCGACCATTCGAATTCGCGGTCAAAGTTTACCTACAAAATCGTCGCAGACGACGAGCGCACACTGGTTCTCTCTACCTGCAGCCTGTGCGGTGCATGCAAAAAATGCTCGAAATTGGACGGTTCACTGGAGAAGTGGGAGAGGTCCCATCGATGCAGCAGCGACCAGACGCTCTCATAGGAAGCTTCATTTCACTTCATCGAATGTTTATCTTCCCAGTTTCCACGCTCACAACGAACAGCGGATAATGCGGTAGTACCAGAAATGTATCGTCGCGAATCCGATTCGCGTCCACCATCATCGCATGCAAGGGTGCTTCACATGCCGACCATGAACATCCAGGCAAAGGAAATACGTCTCGCCTCTCGTCCTCAGGGAGAGCCGACACGGGATAATTTCGCATTCACGACAGTTGAGTTACCTGAGCTGCAACCGGGAGAGGTCCTCGTCCGGAATTCTTTTTTCTCCATCGATCCCTATATGCGCGGGCGCATGAATGAGGGCAAGTCCTACATCATGCCGTTCGCGGTGGGCAAAGCTCTGGATGGCGCTGCGGTTGGCCAGGTGGTGCAATCGCGAGACGCTGCTTTTCGCCCCAGCACCTGGGTATTAAGTTTTTGTGGCTGGCGCGATTACTACATTACGCATGCAGCGCAGTTGCGGAAGATCGATGCGACCGTAGCGCCGCCGTCCGCCTACCTGGGAGTTCTGGGAGCGACTGGCCTGACGGCGTGGGTCGGACTGAATGACATTGCAAAAATCAAAGAAAGAGAAATTGTTTTTATCTCCGCCGCGGGCGGCGCTGTTGGCAGCGTTGCCTGCCAGTTGGCAAAGTTGCAGGGCTGCCAGGTCATCGCTAGTGCAGGCTCGGCGGCAAAAGTAGCATTTCTGAAAAAGCAGTTGCATGTCGATTACGCTTTCAACTATCGCGAAGTAGACCCGCTTCGCCAACTGGAAACTGCAGCACCGGACGGTTTGCACGTGTACTTCGATAACACCGCTGGACCGCAGTTGGAAGCTGCTCTCGCTTCCATGCGAAACCATGGCCGCATCGTGATGTGCGGTGCTATCGCTGGATATAATTCTCCCTCGCCAGGTCCGAAAAATCTGCACCAGATCATCATTCGTCGCTTGCGGATGCAGGGCCTTCTGGTCGCCGATCACCTTCACCGGATGCCTGCATTTCTGGCGGAGATGGTTCCGCTGCTGCGTGCCGGCAAGGTGCTCCATCAGGAAACAGTCATCGACGGCATTGAAAAAGCTCCTGACGCATTCATCTCCCTGTTGGAGCCCGGAGATACTCACATCGGCAAGCTCATCATCCACCTATGAACAACGCAGTTCGTCGGCGTCCAGCAGATTTCAGATGGGTGTAATCAAAGCGATATGGCGCGGCGCTGTCGTACCAAGAGACACCCACCTTTGAATTCACGATAGGCATAGGAAATTCCGCTCTATACTTCCCCGTATGGATATCTTGTGGACTCCGTGGCGCTATCGGTATGTCAGTACCGTGGACACTGCCACTCGGCAGGGCGTGCCATCGGAGCTTGCCGCATGGCCCGGAGATACCGGCTGCGTCTTCTGTAATTTGCTGGGGGCTTCCGCGCATGCCGTGGCTGCCGGCCTGTCACCCGCCGAGGCCGATCGCGCCGCCAACATCGTGGAACGTGGCGAGCGCTGCTTTATCTGCCTGAATGCTTTTCCATACAACTCCGGCCACATCATGATTCTGCCCTATGCCCACACAGCGGAGCTGGGGAAGCTGGAGCCCGCAGAAGCGCAGGAGATGATGGCGATGGCACAGCAAGTGGAGCGTGTGCTTCGAAAAGTCTACCGCCCAGAAGGCATCAATCTCGGCATGAACCTGGGCAAGGCTGCCGGCGCGGGAGTGATTGGCCATCTCCACATGCATATGCTGCCGCGCTGGTCCGGCGACACAAATTTTATGACCGTGATTGGCGAAACTCGCGTCTTACCGGAGCCTCTTGAGATTACCTGGGAGCGCCTGCATACAGCGCTGCTGGAAGAACCCCGCTAGCACTATTGTGGCGGGGCAGCTGGCACCGGTGCAGTCGTCGGTGCGGATTCGGTGCCTGGTGCCGCAATTTGACCTTGCTTGGGCGGATGGCTGGCACTGGCTTCGAAGCTTACGATCTGCCATACCCCATTGTGCCGGTGATACACGCGCGTGTAGCGATAGTAACCGCTGAGACTTTCTCCGTCGTGTTCCCCTGTCACCTGCGCTTTTGATACCACGACGGCCGTGCTGCCAAACACACGAATCTTGCGGTCCCAGGTATGGATATGGCTAAACTTTGTGGTGCCTTTTTTGAAGCTGTCGATGGTTTCTCCCTTGGTCGCCAGCGTGCCATCCCCATAAATCCCCAGATAATCCTCGGAAAGCATGGTTGCCATGGTGGCGGTGTTCGCGGTCAGCTCCGCCTGTTGCCACATGCTTTCCAGCTTCTCAATAATGTGGACGATCTGCCTGGGTTGTGGGTGAGGATGCGGGATGGACGTGGCATTGGCCGCGGGGAGCCAAAATAACAGCAGCAGAATTCCTACGCTCCCGCGTGCGAGGCTCTGCGCTTCGGAGGGTCGAATCGTGGAGTGACACTGCGCTGGCATGGCTGTATCGGGATGTTAGTTCGAGCCTTCGCCGGAGTCAAAGGATAATTCGTAAAATTTCGGACGATGTCCCCGGCTACTTACTATTCAATTTACGCCAGTGCGTTCAAATCCTCGACACTGCGCTCCTTCATCCACTGAAAAAGTCCGCCGATGGCGTACTTGTGAAAGTGCGGCGAAGCCCGATGCGCTTCCAGAGCCGCCTCGTCACGATACTGTTCATAGATCATCACCAGACTGGAGTCGCCCGCCAGTTCATGCGGAATATAACTGATGCATCCCGGTTCCTGGCGAGACGCTGCCGCCAGCTGTTGCACGGCCGTCAGAACCTCTTTGCGATCTTCCTGAGCAAACCGCATGCGCACGATAAATGAAATCATTCCAGCTTCTCCTCGGGATATGCTTCCCGTCTGTCGTTCCGTGAGGATCGCGTCGCAGGCGAACTGGCGACAAGGCCTCTGCGGATTGCAATCTCACAACGCGAAATTGCAATCTGTTTTGACAGGGGCGATCATTTTGGGCTCGCCGACATGCGGTCGAGTGTTGCCGCGAACTCCGGCAAGACAATCGTCTGGTCGCGGTCGGGTCCGGTCGAAATCATTCCGATCTTCGCGCCAGATTCCGCTTCCAGAAATTTCAAGTAGTCCTTTGCCGCGGCGGGCAGTGCATCGAAGCTCCGAACATTCTCGGTGGCGCCGTCCCAACCTTTCATGGTGGTGAGTATGGGCTCAATTGCCTCTAAGCCTCGCACATCCGCCGGAATCGTATCGGTAATCTTTCCGTGAATTCTGTAACCGGTGCACACGGGAATTTCCTTCAGCGTATCCAGCACGTCCAGCTTGGTCACCACCAGCCACTCCGTGCCGTTGATCTGGGTCGAGTAGCGCAGCAGCGGCAGATCGAGCCATCCGCAACGCCGCGGCCGTCCCGTCACTGCGCCATATTCCTGCCCGCGGGCTCGAATCAGCTCACCCACCGCATCGTGAATCTCCGTCGGGAACGGTCCTTCTCCCACACGCGTTACGTAGGCCTTCGTTACGCCAATCACGGTGCCAATCTTCGTCGGCCCCACGCCTGTACCCGTGGCCGCTCCACCCGCTGTGGCCGAGGAAGAAGTCACAAATGGATACGTCCCATGATCGATGTCGAGCAGTGTGCCTTGTGCTCCCTCAAACATGATGCTCTCGCCTGCCTTCAGCGCATCGTTCAGCATGCGGGAAGTGTCGGCCACAAACGGCGCCAGTGCTTCCGCCGCGCGCACATATTCCTCGTACATCTTTTCGGGGTCAATCGGCTCACTGGCGAACAGCGCCTTGGCGATTGTGTTTTTCTCGTGGCATGCATTGTTGATGTGGGTGCGCAGCAATTCCGTATTCAGCAGGTCGACAACCCGCAGTCCGCCGCGCTTCATCTTGTCTTCGTACGCCGGTCCAATGCCGCGGCTGGTGGTGCCAATCTTCATCCGCCCTGGAGCATTTTCCGACGCCAATTCAATCATGCGGTGGTAGGGCAGAATCACGTGCGCCCGGTCGGAGACAAATAGCTGTCCGGCGACATCCACTCCCAGCTCTTTCAGCCGGGCCACTTCGCTCAAAAACGCCATTGGATCCAGTACAACGCCATTGCCGATGACAGCGCGGCAATCCGGTCGCAGCACGCCGCACGGCACCAGCTGCAATACAAATCGTTTGCCGCCAATAATGACTGTATGGCCTGCATTGTGGCCGCCAGCATAGCGTGCCACCACGGAAAATCGTCCCGATAAGACGTCGACAATCTTGCCTTTGCCTTCATCACCCCACTGGGCGCCCAAAACCACTGCCGTCTTCGCTTGCATTTCGACTCGTTTCCGCTCGTTTCCGGGGCCCGGGCACGCGGAGGCTTCCATGGTTCAGAAGGCGGCTCCAACTGCGTCCGGCCACGATTGGTATGGCAACAATGTTGTGCAGGAGGGTTGCTGGCGATTCGCCAACGCTTCATGTACTCAAGTAAGAATCCTATACTACCGAGAGACACGATCAAAGCAGAAAGCGGACGTGCCAAAAACCTTGGTGCGGAAGAAGAAGTTTAGCGATGCCGGAACTGCCTGAATCCCGTCGCCTGTTTGCATCGTTCATCTAGGGGTGAAGCAGGCAAAATCGTCATCCTGACCGAAGTCGCCGCGGATCGTCCGCCGGGACCAGTGAATGGACCCGCTTTTTCCCTATTCGAGAGACGGCTTAGAGATCTTTCTTCGTCTCATCGGAAGGCGCGTCTAGCGGGAGCAGGAACATGGCTTTCATTTGTTCGGAATTTAAACCCGCCGCCACCAGCGTCTGCGCTATTCCGGCCTGCTGAGCTCTATACGCTTCGCCCGGTACAAATGGCTCTGCGACGAAATTGCTCTCGGGCCCGCTCGATCGGCTCGTGGCTTGTGTCTGACTGTCCGCACGCTTCACGCTTCGGACTCCAAAATAAACAAATGCGCAGATAAGGGCAATGGGAGTCAGCAGAACTCCCGCCATCAGCGCACCGATCGCGTCCGTTGCAATCTTCACCACAAGGATCACCGCCATTGCAAAGCCGACGCCGTTCTCTTGCGAATGCTGCCAATTCTTGAGGCTGATCCAGACTCCGCAAAGCCCCAGAAGCGCAAACCACGCCAGGGCCAGTGTGAAATCCTTCATGCCGTAGGTCGAGTGTTCAACGAAGCGGCGAACAACAGCGTCGTAGGCAACGATTCCGGCAAGCAGAGGGCACGCGAACAGCAACAAGCCAGAAATGGCAACGTATTTGTTGATCGACGTTCCATCCATTGCCTGCAGCAGATCAGGTTTCTTGCGCCGGAAGAGGCGAAATGGAAGCGTGAATGGGAGGTCGATCCTGAACAGGCGCAACGTAGCGACCATCGCCAGGTTCCAAAGAATGGAAGTTGCCACGAAAGCACCGCCAGCGAACGAAATTGGGTAGCGCATCCGGATACCTCCGCCGCAGCAAAGCGGGTCCTTGCGTAGTTTATATGGTTGCCGGAACTGATCGCGATTGGGAGATTCGATTGGAAGGTATTCTTGAAATGGATTGAGGAGCAGAAGACTACCGATGCCGGAACTGCCTGAAGTTGAGACGATTGCCAACGGCGTCGACGTGCGCGTGCGCGGACGCACCATCAATTCCGTTTGGCTCGGCTCGAAACCCGAACCTTTCCGCTCGACGCCTGCTGAGCTGGTGAAAGCTCTCACCGGCAGCACCATCGAACATGTTCGCCGCGTTGGCAAACATATTGTTGTCGACCTGGCGCGAGGTTCGGCTTCGGCCCGCCGCCGCTCAGTCGCTGCAGCCGCGAACGCAAAACCGTGGCGCGGACAATGGCTCGTGCACCTCGGCATGACCGGCCGTCTCCTTGTATGTCACGCGGATGAACCGACACCGAAGCACACCCACGCCATCCTGCAACTCGATGATGGCCGCGAAGTTCGCTTTGTCGATCCACGCCGTTTCGGCCGGCTCTCGGTGCTCGATCTATCCGCCGGGTCAGCTCCGAAAACTGGCGAGCGAGAGAAGGGAATTGGCACCGATAAAGGTTTTATTGGACCTGGACAGGAGCCGCTAGATATCTCGTCAGACGCGTTTCGAGCGCTGTTTCGAGGCCGTCGAACGCCCATCAAATCCGCGCTGCTGAATCAGAAGCTTCTTCATGGCGTCGGCAACATCTATGCAGACGAAAGCCTGTTTCGCGCCGGCATTCGCCCGCGACGTCAGGCTGGCCGCCTCACCACAAAGGAACTCGAGCGCCTGCGCACCGCCATTCAGTCTGTGCTGCGCGAGGCGATCACTCTAGGTGGCTCTTCCGTCTCCGATTATGTGGATGCTTCCGGAGAGAAGGGCTTTTTCCAGTTGGAACACAAGGTCTATCTCCGCACCGGCGAGCCTTGTCTGGTCTGCGGCACTCCCATTCGCCGAATTCTCGTCGCCGGCCGCGGCACCCACTTCTGTCCGCACTGCCAGCACTGATGCGCGCACCCCCGTTCGCACGATCGTGGCCCCAATAGCGACATAGCCCCTGAATAGTGCCTGAATCGATTCCAAATCCGACAAGAGGAAAAAATCTTGGTTCGACCCTCGTACACTCGCCGTAGCCGTGCTCACATTTGGCGAGAAAATACGCGGGAGACGAGGGATGAAGCGACTGATGTTGGCAATTTGCATCGTGTTGGTGGTTGGCGCTCTGCGCGCGCAGACTGCAGAATGGCAGCCCTCCCCAGGACATGCACAGATCCCCATATGGCCGGGAGCTGCCCCGGATTCGCAGCCAACGATCGGCCCGGAGGAGATGGGTACGGATACGAGAGACCTGGTCGCCGGTCGGCCGTGGGTATATCTCGATAACGTCTCCAAGCCGACGATGACGGTCTACTCACCTAAAGGAAATAACACCGGGGTCGCGGTCGTGGTCTTTCCTGGTGGCGGCTATCAGGTGCTGGCGATCGATCTGGAAGGTACGGAGGTCTGCGACTGGCTGATTTCGAAGGGCATCACATGCGTGTTGCTGAAATATCGCGTGCCCCCCGATGGCGGATATCCGAAGCCGGCGTACCCGAAGTCGGGGCCGTATCCTGAAACGCCGATAGCGTTAGAAGATGCGCAGCGAACTATGGGCCTGGTTCGCCTGCACGCGACAGAGTGGCATATCGACCCGCACAAGGTCGGAGTGCTGGGATTTTCAGCGGGCGGACACCTGGTAGCGGCCATCAGCACTCATGATCAGAAGCGCTTATATCCGGCCGTCGATGCTGCCGATCAACTGAGCTGCCGTCCCGACTTCGCCGTCGTTTTATATCCAGGCCATCTGTCGCTCTCCGCGGCGGAGTGGGACGCGACGCAGGGCAGCAGAAAGTTCATGGTCCCACACAAGCCGAATGCTGACAGAGAACTTACGATGAATCCGGCAATTCCAGTCACCCGCGAAACGCCGCCCACCTTCATACTGCAGGCGGAGGACGATCACGTGGACAATGTTGACGACGCGCTGTCGTACTACATCGCACTCAAGAACGCTGGCGTTCCGGTCGAGATGCATTTATTTGCACATGGTGGGCATGCCTTCGGCTTGCGGCGCACGAGCCAGCCAATTACCGTATGGCCTGCTTTCGTGGAAACCTGGCTGATGACAATCGGGATGATTTCGCACTGAAGGCCGGGGTCGATCTATGAATTTGTGGATGAGACCGATACTTTTCCTATGGAATTGCAGAAAATCGAAACGGTTTTCCTTCGTAACTCCTTTGCTTTGTGACCAATGACTTTGGTATCAAAGTTGCACTGTATTAGGGCAAGCCAGTGAACGCACGTTAAGCCGAAAGGCTTGAAAAGACAAAAAAGTTCAGGTAATGAGAGCCGTCAGCAGAGTTTCTGAATATAAAGGAACCAGCCGGCTCCACCCGAACCGAATTGTAGTACGCATCACGAAACGGGTCCACCCAAATCCGGGAGGCCAGTGACCCGATTCTAGTTGCGAGCGTAGCGTCTGAGTCTACCTATCCCCCAAAGAGCCCCTCTTCCAATTAGCCAGCGTTTTTATCCGCACGCTCACGTGCGCATCGAATGGCGAGAGGGCAAAGGTTGCAAAGGGTAGAGTGTACCAACAGACGAGTGACATACCCACGGAAGCCAATTTTAAAAACGAATCATTTGAACAAGTTCCGCTCGGTAGTTACTGATACACAGGATTTTTCGCGTGCCACTTGCCGATTTTGTTTCTCCGGAGTAGCATCAGTCTTGCTCATCGTTTGGCTGAAGCTGCATACCTTTTCTGGGACACGCGGCTCGCCGATACCAATGTTACGGATAGGAATAATACAGAACAGTTCGGAAGCGCTGTAAGAATGCGCTCCCATGGCGGTAACGCTGTAGGAACTGTTACGCCAGCAGGATGCCGGAAGGCTCTGAGGCAAGATTCTGCCAGGCAAATGAAACTAGCTTGAGACAAAAATTCCATCATGCTGCTCGATAGCGTCCTCGCCGGACGGAACTGAGATCATTCCAGTTGTCGTGTATCGCGACTCGCGCAGTTCAAGTCAACGCAAGGTACAAGGAAGTGTCTGAATGACAGAAGATTCAACGCAGCAACCGGAGAGTTCTTCTCCGTCTCCTCAAGGGAATCCCTCCGCCGCTGGACAAAATGCTCCCCGGCAAAAGCAAAGCTTTCGTCGTCGCCGCAAACGCCGCGGATCGGGTGGCAATCCCGGTCAGGCCGCGAACCAGGGACAGGTCGCCGCGAATGGCCAGGCCAATGGCTCCTCAGCCGCCGCGCCCCAGGGCAATGCTCCTCGCAATGAGAACCAGCCCCGCAAGAAGAAGCGCTTCTTCAAAAAAAATCAGGGGCAAGGCCAGAACCAGAATCAGGCGAATGCTCGCGGAGCTCGTGGCGACTCGCGTGGAAATACCAACGGCCAGCAGCAGCAGCGTCGCGGCAGCAAGCAGCGCCGGCCAAAGGTTTTTGTCGGCCCTATGGATCACAGCTATCGCGCGGCGAATGGAAATTATTCCGACGCGCCGCCGTCCACAATTGAACTGCAGCGCGGGTTTACCAACGCGCACTACAACGGCAATGGCAATGGAAATTTCAATCCCGACCATTCCAACTCGATGAACGGAGGCCGTTCCGTCGACGATATTCAAGGCTCGGCCGGTGTTGCTGGCGCATCGGAGAATTCTCCGGTTCGCATCTACTGTTTCATCGATGATTTGTTCTTCATCGCGAAAATTCAGGAGACGGCGCGCAAGCTGGGAATTAAAGTTGCGTTTGTAAAGAATGAGAAGGACACCATTGCGGATCTGCTGGCTTTGCCGGAAGAGGCCCGGCCGACCTTAATTGTGTTTGATTTGAACAGCAACACGGCGAAGCCGCTGGCGCTGATCCCGAAGCTGAAAACAAAGTTGAAGCGGGCGACGTCGATTGTAGGATTTTTGTCGCATCTGCAAGGTGAGCTGAAAGCCAAGGCGATCGAGGCGGGATGCGATACGGTGATGCCGCGGTCGGCCTTTTCGCAGACGCTGCCGAACCTGTTGCGACGCTACGGGATTGAAGTCGAGATCGAGGACGATCAGGCGCAGGTGATCGAAGCCTGATTGGTCGGCACAGAAATTCTGCCGAGAATTTCAACACAGTAAAAGGGGCCGTACGATTTCCTATAATCGCTGCGGCCGCGAAATATCCCCGTCAACACTGGCGATTCTCTTATCCCGGGGGCCAGTGCATCGGACGTCCGCCGAGCACATGCAGATGTAAATGATCGACGGTCTGACCACCTTCCTCCCCAGTATTCACGACAATGCGAAAGCCTTTGCTGAGGCTTTTTTTCGCCAGCTCGGTCGCGACCAACGTCAGATGGCCCAACATTTCCTTGTCGGCCTCGGACGCGTGGGCGAGCGAGTCGATGTGCTTTTTGGGGATGACCAGAAAATGCGTCGGCGCCTGCGGATGGATGTCGGCAAACGCGATTGAAACTTCATCTTCGAAAATCTTTTTGGCGGGAATTTCTCCCGAAACAATCCGACAAAATAGACAGTTCATGCCTTCGAGTTTCGCATAAAAATCAGCGCGGGAAATATTTGGGGTGGTGACCGGGGAGCCAGGGATCGTAATGGGCGGCAAAGTTGGCGCGCTCGGAGATTGACGGGTGGGTGTAGAGCCAAAATTCTACAAAGGGATTGGGGTTGGGCGCCTCGAGATAGTTTTCGCCGAGGGCGACGAAGGCTTTCTGTGCGGTGACTTGCGGATCGGGGACGAGGCCGTGAATGGCTTCCTGCCCGAAGACGTCGGCCTGGTGCTCTTCCCATCGACTGAAAACGTTGGCGATGGGAGAGAAGAGAAAGTTGATGCCGGTGAAGACGAGCAGCAGGACGGCGAGGGCTGCGAAATCCCCGGGAGCGCGGATCTGCCAGGTTGCGCCGAAGCGGCGAACCAGCGCGTTGACGGCGAGGTACGCGAACCAGAGCAGGACAATGAGCACCGCCATGGTGAATGCGATGCCTAGATAGATGTGGTGAAGAACGTAGTGACCCATTTCGTGGCCGACGACGAAGAGAATTTCATCCGGCGGAAGTTTCTGGATGGTGTTATCCCAAACGACGATGCGAGTGGTGGCACCGATGCCGGTGACGTAGGCATTGAGGCCGGTGACTTTTTCGCTGGCCTTCATGAGGAACATGCGCGAGGGTGGAATGTCGAGGCCGGCGTGGTGCGCCAGTTGCTCTAATTGCGCGGTAAGCGCGGGATCGCTTTTTTCGAGCGGTGAAAAGTGGTTGAAGATGGGATCGATCCAAATGGGCGAGACGAAAACGGCGAAGACGATGATGGGCAGGGTGAAGAGCCAGAACCACAGCCACCATTTGCGCGGGGCGACGCGAATGACCCAGAAGAGCAGGAACAGCAGCGGCGTCATGACAAGGATGGAGAGGCCGAGGGCCTTGAGCTGATCGAGCGACCAACTGGGCCACGACTGAACGGAGAGGCCGTAGGCGCGCTCGATGTGCTGGCTGTAGATGTCGAGTGGAAGCGAGACCAGAGTGAGGAAGAGGATGGCGATGGGGAGAAAGATGAATCCCTGCAGCCAGCGGTTGGGAGTGATGTGCTCGGCCCAGTTGCGCAGGGCGGCGGGCCAGCGCCAGGCGAGGATGAGCAGCAGAACGAAGAGTGTCCACGCAGTGCCGCCGAAGGCGAGGAGGGTGCGGAGGCGGGTGAGGGTGATGGCCTTGGCGAGCAGGGCGGGTGGCAATGTATACGCCGGTAGTGCTGGCTGCGCGGGCATACTCTGCGCCGGCTGAGATGGCGCGGGGATTGGCTGCCTGGGCGGACGCGATTGTTGTGCGGGCGCGAGGACTGTTCCGCACACGAGGAGGAGAACCATGCAGAGATTCAGGAGCCGCGCGCTCACGTTTTGTTGATGTGGCATTCCTGCTGCACTGGAACTACGGATTTTCCAATTCATCCTTGCATCAATCCTTGTGTCTGCCGAGTTTCTTCTTCAGGTCAGGAGCAAATTCGCCGATGGTGTTGATGATGACTCCCACCCAGGCTTGGGTGATGACGCTCTGATATCCCTTCACTGTAATCGTTGGATTGTTTGGATTCCAGGTTGCGCCGATGGCTCCTGCACCGAAAGCCGCGGCGAAAGGCATGATGTTGGGTCGAATGGATTGCTCGGAGTGGCTATAGGTGATGAAGTTTCGGATGAATGCGTGGCGAAGGCGAGGGCCCGCTCCTGTGCAGCGGCAACGGTCATAGCGCGGTTCCCATCCGACGACGCCTTGACCGAGCGAGGTAAATGAGTTCTGGATGATGTTCGTCGCCTGATTGGAGGCGACGCGTTTGGCGAAGCCGGGGAATCCATCTCCCCAATCCTGCGGAGTGTCTCGCACTTGATCATGCGTGGCGAAGAATCCTGTCTTGATGTAAATGCCAGGCGTGGTGTAGGTCTGGCGAATATAGAGTTTGAAACGCTCCCGGCCCGTCAACGCGACCAGTGGGGCATCCTTAGGGATGTAGGCGCCGTAGAGCCAGTTGACCGGAAGCTGGATATTTACTGCGGCTTCTGGCTGGGTTGGTGCAGGCTGCACTGGTTGCGGCGATTGCTGAGCGCGGGCTCGGGCTGCTCCGCTGACGAGGACGAGTGCCAGGAAGGGAATGAGGAACCGTGCTGGCGTGGGTAGGTGCATGGGTCGAGCGACCTATTCCGCGTCATCATTATCGCTCAAATGGCGCCAGTTTGAATGCTTGAGGCTGGAGGGCGCTGATGAGGGGCTCGCCAAAGCGCCAATCCTGCTGGCCTCGCTGCGCCGGCGTTCCTGGGTGCGTAGGGAAAGTTTGCAGCAACTTCGCGCCATGGCCAGGGGGATGTACGACATTTCGGAGGCACTCCAATAGATTGGGCAGAAGGATGCTGCGCGTGGTGGGCTGGTGTGCGCGTGATTACGGAATATCAGCGAGTTGGCGGGAAAATCTGAATCGCTTTCTTATGGCGGTCGGCTTGCAGCCGTCTCCCTAGAGTAAGTTGGTAGGCCGTACGGGTCGCAATTGGCTGTCCGCTACTCATCGAATCCAGGGAGGAACTTTATGTATTTCACCGATGACTCATTGCTACCCGAAAACCAAGCACCTCTGATGATTACGGCCGCGCCCTATGGGCCGATCTGGATGCCGGTGGATTGCACGCCGGAACAGCATCTTCCCGTGACCTGGGACGAACAGGTCCAGGCCGCAGTGGACTGTTATAACGCCGGTGCGACGGTGTTGCATATCCATGTGCGCGACCCAAAAACCGGGCACATCTCGAAAAACTTCAAAGAGTACAATGATCAGATCGGACGCCTTCGCCAGGCTGTGCCGAAGATGATCCTGCAACTGGGAGGGTCGATCTCCTTTGCGCCGGAGCCGGGTGAGGAGGCCCAGTTTCAGAGCTACGACTCGCGCCATAAGCTGGCCGAAGTCGACCCCAAGCCGGATCAGGTGACGGTTACGTGCGGCACGTCTCTTTACGATCTGACGGCGTTGCACCCCGTCGAGGTCTTTGAGGGAACTCGCTTTACCAACCCGGCGATGCTGCATGCCATGGCTAACCTTGTGGCTGACTCCACGCCGGATTTTTATCTGGAAAACATCAAACGCCTGGTGGCGCACGGCATTCAACCATATTTCGCGCTCGGTCACGTCCACAGCCTTGAGCTGGTGGAACGCTTAATCCGCAAAGGCTATTACATGGGGCCGATGAACGGCTTCTTCAGCATCGGCGGCGGGGGCATATGCGGATCAAACCCGTTTGACCTGATGGAACTCATCCGTCGTACCCCGCACGGCTCGTTCTTCACCTACCAGACCACGTTCCGTTTTACTCATCCGGTGGCGGCGATCTGCATCGCGCTGGGGCAGCACACCCGCGCGGGCATCGAGGATAATCTGTGGAACACAACCAAGGGCAAACGCATGTCGACGATTGAAATGATCGAGCGGCATGTGCGCATGGCGACCGAGCTGGGGAGAGCGATCGCGACACCGGAACAGGCGCGCGAGATGTTGAAGATCGGGGTCACGTACGCATCGACCGCGGAGACGCTCGCCAACCTCGGGCTGCCACCGAATCGCCGCCCGGGCAACATGGGGTTCATCGTGCATGAGACCGACGGCATGTATCATCCGGCTGCGCAGGGCGGGTGCGGACACATCCACGCCGGGGAGTGGGAAGAGAAGCTGGATATGCCGATCAAGGTGGGGGCAGCGAACTAAGACGGGCGTCGCATTCCATAAGAACGGTCCCTCCTATCTATGGAGGGACCTTACCTTCCATCAGTACTTGTCTGTCTAAAACCAGCGCTCTGATATTGCAGGCGACAACATGGCGGAGCTGATTGAAGTCACGGGGCTGGAGAAGATCCCGCCCGGAGCCGGGACGCGGTTCAAGGTGGCAGACATAGAGATGGCCATCTTCAACGTGGATGGAAACATCTGCGCGATCGCGGATACATGTCCTCACGCTGGCGGCTCGCTGGGAATGGGAAAGCTGGACGGCACGATCGTGACGTGTCCGGTGCATGGAATGAAATTCGACGTGACTACCGGATGCTTCGCGGGGACTTCGGAGGTGGGAGTCGCCACTTATCCGGCGCAGATTGTGGACGGGAGAATTCTGGTCAGTGTCAGCGACGACCCACAGTTTCGCTCAGCAACTGGGGAGTGATGCAATGGGAGAATCCTTACCTCATCTTGGGGAAAACCGTCCCGCGGGGAAGAGTTGAGTTGCGGGGGACAGAGCTTCCGTCCAAACGGTGGATTCGTCGTCTGAACGTGAGCTAACGCATGCGGACGTAACAATGCCATGAGCGATATCGCGGGGAAGACGATTTACATTACCGGAGGGGCGAGCGGAATGGGCCTGATGTCCGGCAAGATGCTGGCTGGTCTGGGCGCGCACATCGTCATTCTCGATCTGAATCCGACCGACGCTGCATTGCTTCAAGTAGAGTCGGCACGCCGCACGCCTGAGCAGCGAGTAGCTCGCTACAAGGTGAACGTCACCGATCACGAAGAGGTGATGCGCGTCGTTACAACGGCGGTTGCAGATGTGGGCGCACCGGATATCGTGATTGCGATGGCGGGTATCGGAGGCACCGAGGAATTTGTCGATATGAAGTTCGAGACCTTCGACCGAGTGATCCGCGTGAATGTCTACGGCACGAGAAACGTCATTGCGGCGGTGCTGCCGTTCATGCTGGCGCGCGGCCACGGCAAGATTGTTCTGGTCGGATCCATGGGGGGAATCGTTCCCGTGTACGGTTATACCGCTTACGGCACCTCCAAGTTTGCCGTAGTCGGGTTGGCACAATGCCTGCGTTACGAACTGAAGCCGCGCGGCATCGGCGTCGCGTGTTTCTGTCCCGGCGAAGTTGAAACACCGGGGTTGGCGGGCGAGCGAAGGTCGCTGCACCCGGCCTCGGCGGCGATGAAACGTATCGGCGGGACGATGCCGGTAGACGCCGCGGTGCGCGGCCTTATTCAGGGCATCCAGCGCGACCGGTTTCTGATCATCCCTGGACTCGGGGTACAGCTGACGTACTGGATGCACCGCCTTACGCCCAGCTGGCTATGGCATGCGATGACCGACAATATGGTTGCAAAGGCAATATCACAAAACAAGAAGGAGGCAGCATGACGACGAATGAAACAAATCCGTGGGGCTCGTCTATGGACAAGCTTAAAGAGTGGGACCCTAAAGGTGCGGCGCTATTGCTGCGGGTTGGAACAAATCCGTGGACCAGCGGAGTTCTGCCGCGCAAGGAAGTGGAGCTGATCTACCTGGGGCTGACTTGTTCCTGCACGAACCTGGACGAGGAAGGCACGCGTCGACAGATTCGCGCGGCGCTCGATGCGGGTGCAACGTGGGATGAGATTCTTCTGGTGCTGAAATGTGGTGTGGCGCCGGCGGTGCATTCCTGCAGCCTGGGCGCGCCCATCCTTCTGGAGGAGATGAAGGCGGCAGGAGTGAAGGCAGCGGGAGGGCCGAAGCCGGAGACTCCGGCGTGCGATGCGATGCGCGCGATCGGCCAGTGGAATACGGCGTGGGATCCTTTCTTCGAGCTTTCTCCTGCGTGGACGGACGAGTTTTTTTCCTTCGGAGCCAGCATATACAAGAGCGGCATTTTCACCCCGAGGTTCATGGAGTTGATCAGCATCGCCTTCGATGCGTCCTGCACGCATATGTACGCACCCGGTGTGCGAAGGCATATTCAGGGGGCGCTGAAAGCGGGAGCGACGCCGGAAGAGATTATGACGGTGCTACAGATTTGCGCTTCGATGGGGGTTGAGGCTTGCGCCAAGGGAGTTCCGATCCTGGCGGAAGTGCTGGCCGAACGATCCTAGGTTGCTGGTCGCACGGGCATACTCTGCGCGGGCGTTGCTGGCAGCGCGAGCGGTGCCCGTGCAAACGGGGTTCATCGGTCCTAGGGCACCTTGGTCAGATAACACGGGTTCTTCATGTTTTGTGCTGGAGGCGTGGGCGGAGACATCCACGGTGGGTTGTTGAAATTGAAGAACTCGGTCATATTCGGTTGAGCTGCATCCCGCTTGGTGAGAGCAGGTAAATTGAATCGCGTTTCGATCAGCTTCAGGATGGCCGTCGAATCCATCACTGTGTGGGAAACATAGTTCTTCTTGGCATATGGAGAAATGACAGTCAAGGGTATGCGATAGCCGGTATAGGTGAAATTGCATATGGGACCGGTGGTCCCAGTACAGATGTAGCCCGCAGGAAGGTCGACCGGCGCGATGCCATCGGGACTGACAGTCGGTTGCGGCGCGACGTGATCGTACAGACCGCCGCTCTCATCGAAGAAAAAGATAAACGCCGAATCCTCCCATGAAGAGCTGTTCATGAGTGCGTTGATGAGTGTAGACGTAAACCTCGCTCCAGCCTGGACATTTTCTGGATGGGCGTCCGAGTCGGATCCGTGTTGGTCGAGCCCGGCGTCGGACGCGGGTTCGATCTCCGCAACCTGGGGCAGAGTACCGTTTTCCAGATCGCTGAAGTACTGGGAGATGGGAGCGATGTTCTGCGGATACTTCGCGACGATTTCTGTCGCCCAGCTGAAACCCTCAAGGTAACCCTGCTGGATCAGGCACGACGCCTGGTAGGGCGGCCCGGCACAACCGGTCCCCTCCGGATTAATGTAGACCTTCCAGCTGATGCCGGCGTTCTGCAGTTCCTCCCAAATCAGCGTTGAACCCAGCTGCTTCGTATCATTCGCGTTCGAGCCGTTCGGCAACGCATATCCCCCGGAAGTCGCTGCAGCAAGATACTCGCGGTTGATTTCGGTGCGCGACATTGCCGGCTGGAAGAAGCGGTCGGACGTGGCGAAATTGCTCGCCATGAAGTAGTCGTAGTTCATGTCAGTGCCGTTCCAGTACCCCATGGCGCGGAGCCCGTTGGTGTCGTAGAAGGCTCCTCCGGGGTTGTCGCGAGCGTCGCCCGCGGCGGTGTGAACAAACCCGTTATTCTTCGCCGGACGCGTGCCCACGGGATCCGTATAGTCCCAGTCGTTATGGGCTTCCTGCCACGAAGGGCTGGTGTTTTCATTGCACACCGAAATCATGTGGAATGAGGCCACGGTCACACTCGTATCCCAAATGCATTTGCCCGGGTAAGGGCTGGAGGGGTTGCATCCGGGAATGGCGGGCGGAGCACCATAAAGCGGAGCGATGCCGCTGGTCGGATTGAACTGTGGCAGGCCGTCGAACGACTGGTCCGGAATCCCGTTTTCCTTCCAGTATTCCCGCATGGCGCCGAAGTAATTATCGAGCGAGCGATTCTCCTGGGCAAAAAATATGATGTGATTGATCGACGTGAGACCTGCCGTTCCCTGCTCGAATGTCGGCGTCACTGTAGCGCTCGCCTCCAGAGTCACGCTGCACTTTCCCGAACCCGTGCACGCTCCGGACCATCCGGCAAAAGTATCGCCCGAATTGGGAGTCGCCGTTAATACGACGGCTGCACCTTTGGAGAAGCTGGCTGTGCAGGTTCCCGGGCAGTTGATTCCAGCCGGACTACTTGTCACAGTTCCTGCGCCGGTACCTGCGCTATTCACCGTCAGCTGGATGCTCCCGCCACCCGATCCCGATCCCGATCCCACGGTGATCGTCACAGATGCCGTGGCTGTTCCTCCAGATCCGGTTGCCGTCGCGGTGTAAATGGTCGTTGAAGTCGGAGCCACCGATACTGTTCCGCCCGTTGCTCCCAAGGTACGTTTGCTGTTGTTGTTTCCGTCGAGTGTCACCTGTGTGGCGTTGGTTGCAGACACGGTCACAGAGGAAGAACTTCCTTTGGTGATCGATGTGGGATTGGCGCTGACGGTGACGGTGGGCGCAGACGAACCGTTACTTCCGCCGGTCGTTACGGTGATCGTCGCAGATGCCGAGGCTGTGCCTCCAGCTCCAGTGGCCGTCGCGGTGTAGGTCGTCGTCGAGGTCGGAGCGACCGACACGGCTCCGCCCCCTGCCGCCATCGTCCGTTTGCTGCCATTGGTTCCGGTGATTGTGATTCCGGTGGCATTGGTGGCAGTCACGGTCAAAGTGGTGGAGCTTCCCTTGGTGATCGATGTGGGATTGGCGCTGATGGTGACGGTGGGCGCCGTAGCCGCTTCAACTGCCTGGCTGCTGACACCGATACCTGCGAACGCGAGTATCGCGCATGGAAGGAGCATCGAAAGAACGGAACGGACGAATTTCATGGCGATTCACCGGCAATTCTCTCTTCCGCGAGTAGACGCGGAAGTAGAAAGGAGTCAAGATCAATTTCCGTCGCTGGGGGCGTCGCGGAGGAGGGGAAAAACTGATTCAGGATACATCGGCAATGCGGGCATTGCTCCAGGGTTTGTGTACGGACTTCGATCTCATCAAATTAGTTGCTGGTCTGACGGGGTTCGTTGCAAGTCCGATGAGGTTTCCGGTGGATGGGCCCACGCAGGCGGGAGTCGAGGGTGGTGGCTGAACGGGGTGCTGGCCGCACGGGCATACTCTGCGTGGGCGCAGAAGTTGAAGGATTGTGCGGGCTATTTGAAGGATTGTGCAGCGTAGTTGAAGGATTGTGCAGGCTAATTGAAGGATTATGCAGCGTGGCTTTTGGGGCAAGTTCCTTGGTTGCAGTGGAATGAGGGGGAAACCTCATGGTAATTGGCTCTCACTGCGGAATTTCGGCAAAAAAACGAAAAACCGATGATGAAAACTCCGGTGCGATCCGGAAAAACACTGCTTTCAGGAAGGCGGGCGGAGGGTGCTGCTCTCTATTCTATCAATTTCGGAATGGTCAATGCGCCAAGTGCTGGCCGCACGGGGTGCTGGCCGCACGGGCATACTTTGGGGCGGCGTTGCTGGGTGGGGGCGGGGCTGCTCCGCTGACGAGGTGGGAGGGGCGCAGCAGGGGAATCAGGAACCGTGCTCGTGCGGGCGGATGCGTGAGGAAGAGCTATCCACAGAGAGGATAGAGCAACTGGGCCGGAAAGGTGGATTGAATCGATTGGCCGCGCCCGCTACACTCAATCCAAAGCGGATGAATAGTTCTAAGAGGTCGGAAGTCGAACGTCTCGCTGAGTTTACATTCAAGGCGAGGCAGGAGAGAATTATTCGGGAATTTGGGGACGAAAGGTATCGCGTAATCAACAGGGTCACGCTTTGCCACAACTCGGCGGGATTCCTGCCGGCGCTAATTGCGTGGGCTGTTGACCGTCTCAAACAACAGATTGCAGCTCACGCGGACGCGTATATCGATTCGTTCAATGCCTTCAATATGTCTTGCGACAAGGCCGCAGAGCAGTCAGTAATGACTGCCGCAATCCAGTTTGCAGCGGGTTCGATCGGGAACGTGCGCGGAGATCGGTCGGTGATACGTCATCGGCTAGGGCAGGGATCGCCGTGGCACTTAGAAATAGAGAGGGAGATGGGCACCTCCTTAAAAGAGGCCATCTCTCGGATGCGCCATCAAAGCGCAGTTATGCAAAACCGTCCAATGGAGTCGCCAATGAGCCAAAATATCAACGTTCAGGGGTCCAATGCGAGGGTCAACATCAATAGTACGGACAATTCTACGAATTTAGTCAGCCAAGGCGCGCCATTTTCTGACTTACGGAATGCTATCGAACTTGGTGTCTCGGACGAAATTGAGAGGGCGACAATTCTTGAGAGACTTGGTGATCTCGAGGAGGCGACGGATCTAGGTTCGGGATCGAAAAGGTACTCAGCTCTTATTGCTGCTGCTGCCAATCACATGGTGTTGCTCGGCCCGTTCTTGCCTGCTTTGGGTCATTGGGTCCATAACTTAGCTAGATGAACAATCAGAAAGAATTAGCGTATTCATTCCTCGCCGATCTCCGCCGCTTCGCTGGGGATACGCCATCCTCTGCTCGGATAACACCAATGCAATGGGTGCAGATCGCCAAAGACCTTGGATTGCCCGACGCCGCAAGGAATGAGGCGATCAGGTTTCTGTCTGCAAATGACTTCATTACCTTTACGCCGCAGGCGACGCAAATCATCGCACTCAACCCTTCTGGGATTGAGAAGGCCGATCAGTTAATAACGCAGAAGCCTAAGTTAACTGATGCGTTGCCCAAAACGCAGGAAGGCATATTTGCGGAGCTTGACTATTGGGAATTGCATTTGAACGATGGGCAGCCCGGCTCCTTTTACTGGCAGCAGGTTCAGGCTCGCATTGAGAGCCTCCGGCACCGGGAGCGTCGCTTTCAGCCTCTGATGTCGATAACCAATAATGCCGTCGGGCCGAACGCTCGTATTACTCATGGCGGTGTCGACTATTCCGCGAACCGAGTTTCTCAAGATCCCGCTGAGACAGTCGAGTTCCAAGCAGTTTCCAAGCCTATCGTAGCGCCGAAAGTTTCGTCGCAGAAAGAGGGCGATCATTGGGACGTGTACATTTCGCACGCATCGGAAGACAAACAGTATGTTGAGACGCTGGTGGAAGCGCTAGAATCCGCCGGTATTAGTGTTTGGTATGACATGAATGTCCTGCAATGGGGGAGACCGTTTGCGTGGCGAGATCAACAAGGGCCTAAAAAACTGCGATTGCGCGATTGTCGTTTTGTCGAAAAGCGTTCCTTGGCAAGAAGAAATGGACTGAGCATGAACTCGATGGACTTTTCGCTCGAGAGGAACTCGGCGAGACGATCATACTTCCTATCTGGCATGGTGTGGTGCGTAAGGACTTGTTGAGTTACGACCCTGCTTTGGCGGATCGTCTTGCGAAAATATCAGAAACTGATAGTCCGCCCGACATCGTCAAGAGTGTTCTGAAAAGGTTAGGGCGAGCAGGTTCAGAGGAGGCGATCGAGCACAAAAGCAAACCTCCGGTCGCCGTGCGGGACGGAGAAAAAACAGAGGCCATAGCATACGCATGGTACGAAAAGACTGGTTCCGGCGGTGAGAAGGCACAAACCTACGTCCGAAAATCACCGATGGCCAAAGATTGGTATATGTTCGAAACATCTGAAGGCGGGGAACATCACGGGACAAAAGAGGCAATTGCGTCCAAATTTCTCACGGCTGACCGTTGGTTCACGAACGCCGGATTCAAGCGCATGAACTACAGCAACCCTTCTGGAGACCGAGCTTTCGACCTTTGAGTTCGGGTCGCCGCAGCGACCAGGAATGACCGCACCATTTCGGGGCAACAAAGTTTTTTCAGTCCCACCCTTCGCATGGGGCGCGAAGGATGGGGCACCCAGGTGACCGCAGCGCCTAAAGGCGCGGTGGGGATTTGGACTTGTTTCCCCGGACTAAAGTCCGGGGTCTACCTTGCTGCGGTCGGGATGACGAATTTTTTTTCACGTGCGACTTAGATGGTGCGAGTGGAAGGCGCTGGGCTGGTTTCTTGCAGGGGCTAAAGCCCGATGGATGGAATGTTTTATGGCACGGCTAAAGCCGTGCCCTGATACAGAACTCTCGGATGAGAAAACATTTTCTTCATCCCCACTCAAGCCGGAGGAGGGCTTGAGTGGGCTGCGGGGCGGAGTTAGATCAGGCTTTCCAGGCGAACGTAGCTGGCTTCCATTCCGTGCTCCATGCCAGAGGCGAGCATGGTTGCGCGGGTTTTCGCATCGGGTAGAGTCATGCGAATGGTCATCAAGGTACCGGTGCCGTCCGGATCAAACCTGGTTTCGACGTGATTGTCCGGGGTGGGATCTGGGAGGTGCATGCGCTCGACATGAACAATCCTGCTGAACGGTTCGAGTTCAATGTATTCGCCTGTCAGGTAGAAATCGCCACCTCTACCGTTTGACCACTCATAGCGAATCTTGCCGCCTGGTTTTGGATCGTTGATGCAGACAGGCATGGTCCAGCCTTCGGGGCCGAGCAGCCATTTCTGAATCAGGCTGGGATCTGTATGCGCCCGAAATACAGCTTCGGGAGGTGCAGCGAAGTGCCTGGTTACGACGACATGTGTATCACCCTCAGTTTTCAGTGTCATTTTGCTCATGGCTTTTTTCCTTTCCTGCGTTTTTGTGTTGCGGCCAGAACCTGATCCAGCCGGTCGTAGTTTGTTTCGAGAGCTTCGCGCAGCATGGCGAGCCATTGATCCATGGCAGCTATGCCAGACTCCGCGAGGCGACGTGGGCGCCTGGTGCCCTCGACCCTGCGAACAATGAGGCCGGCATCTTCGAGCACCTTGAGATGTTGGGAAATTGCCGGCTGAGTCATCTCAAATGGCTTGGTCAGTTCCATCACCGTGGCCTCTCCCTGCGCGAGACGAGCAAGAATCGCTCGGCGTGTGGGATCGGCTAAGGCAGCGAAGGAGGCATCGAGACTCGAGATGGTTACCATAAGAAGATACTTATATAAGTGATAACTTATTGTCAAGAAAAATCGTAAGGTTGCTTCGCGAGGCGCGAGGTTGGCTAGGTGGAGAGCTTGAGTTGGTGGAGGGCGGTGCGGGCGCCGGCGAGGTCGGTGAGTTTCATCTCGGAATATTTGCGGGAGAGGATGATGCCGTCGGCATTGCCGTGGAAGGCGGCGAGGACGGCATCGCGAACGCCGTCGGGAGAGCACTTGCTGTGGGTGGGCTCGGTGGGGATGTCGACGTCGATGCCGGACCAGAGCAGAGTGTTGGTACCGGCGAGGCCGGCGCGGGAACGCTGCGTTTCGCGAAGAACATAATCCGACGAGAAGCCGGTGAAGGGAATCTGGGCGAGAGGCTTCTCCTGATAGTTGAGGACGCGGTAGTGGAACTCGAGAAGCTGCTGCGGGGGGACATCGCCGTAGAGAGTTTGGGAGACGCTGCTGATGTAGCCGGCCATGCGCTCGCCGGCGCAGTTGTTATACATGACGATTTTGATGAAGTCGGAGTTGGGGGCGAGGGCGGCCAGGTCCTGCTCTGCGCGGTAGATGGGGTTGAAGGAGTTGGTGGAGGAGATGTGCCAGCCGACGCCGAGGGCGGGATTGATTTGTTTGACGTGGTGATAGATGGCGGCGTAGGTTTCGCGGAGGCTGTCGGTCCATAGCATCTCCCAAGCGAGGAGCTCGGGATAGCGGAGCATGAGACGCCAGAGCTCGACATAGTAGCCGTCGACGGGGCGCTGGGATTTGCGGCCGGCCTGGACGAAAGCGGCGAGGGCGAGGAAGCCTTGACGGGCGCGGTCGGGATTGATGCCGCGGGCTTTCGCTTTCTGAATGCAGAAGGGACAGAAGCAGGTGACCTGGAGCGGGTTGATGTCGCGACCTTCCTGCTCCGCACCGAGAGCGTTGGAGAAGGCGCCCTGACGTTCGGAACACCACATGATGCCGTCGATGTCGTAGGAGCGGGACCAGTCTTCGACGATGCCGAGAAGAAAATTTCTATAGTTGGGATTGTTGAAGCAGACGGTGTCGGAGTGGTTGCCGGAGAGATCGATTTCCTGCATGGCGGAGACGTTGGGGATGTCGGTGCGGAAGGCATCCTCGAACCAGCAGATAGTTTTGATGTTGCGCTTGCGGGCGGCGGCGGGGACGTCGGCGAGGACGTCGTAGCTGCCGAGCTCGGTGGCGCGAGTGCCGTGGAAGACGGTGTTCTTGTAGTACTGCGGATGGATGGTGGCGTAATTTCCGCCGGTGAAGGTGCCGGTGTCGTACTGCTGCTTGCCGTGGTCGGGGAGGGGCTGGCCGGGGATCTGGCGACCGGCGATGCCGCGACCGTAGGTAAAGGTGGCGAGGAAAAGAGTGTTGACGTCGGCATATTGCTGGAAGTTGTCGAGAACTTTTTCTGTTCCTTCATCGACGAAGGAGACGGCGCCGACCTGGATGCCGATGGTTTTTTTGTTGGGAAAGGCGGCGCGGGTGGGGGGATGGATGATGGCGGCGGTGCTGGCCGCAGTGCTGGCCGCACGGGCATACTGTGGGCTGGCGGTGCTGGCCGCACGGGCATACTCTGCGGAGGCTGTTTCGGGGAGAGAGGTTGCGAGGGCGGCTGCGGCGGCGTTCTGAAGGAAAGCTCTGCGGTCCATGGATACCTCGACGCGGGTGAGTTGGGTGCGATGGCCGGCGTGAATTCTTGATCGCCCCAGCCGGTTCCTAAGGGAATGAAAACACTAGCCATACGATAGATCATCGAATTGGCGATTGACAAGAATGTACAGAATAACGTACATATTTAGATAGAGTGAAATACGTGGGAGGTACAAGATGAATCGTGCAGTCGCAGCGAGACAACAGGTGGCGGAGTCACTGCGGGATAAGGTCCAGACCGAGGCTGCAAAGGTGCTGGAAGAGGAATTGGAAGAGGCCAACGTGACCGATCTGCGAAATGGGCTGCTACCGACGATCGAGCGGATCCAGGAAAATCCGGCGATCAAAGTGGTGATCCGAAAGCATGGGAAGCGCCGTGCCGTATTGATGAGTGCGCCCGCTTATGACGCGCTGATGCATGCGGCCAGTCTGTTCGTAGAGGCAAACGACAGGTTGAGTCCGCAGGAGAAGTTGGAGGCAGCCTATCAGCGGCTGGAGTCAAGCGGTTCGAGTGAGCAGGTGGTGGGAGCGGAACCGGAAATGGTGTGCAGCGTTGGCACGAGTCCAAGTCAAGGCAAAGAGCTGAAAATTCTTCTTGAGAATGCGCAGCAGATACTGCGAGAACTGGACGACCGGCTAGGGTTGGGCGTCAAACCTTAACGGGCATTCACTCGTTCTCCTGCTAAGGAGTGCTGCATGCTTATCGATCTTTCTTACGATCTAGCTCTAGATCTCGCGTTCCTTGCGTTCGGGCGCTATCCCATCGACCTGATGAATCAGATTGCCGCGAAGAAATTGGAAACATACAACAAGCTGAGCGACGACCTGGGCAGGCCATACATCAAGGTCGGGGTGGCAGAGTTCAAATCCGAAGGGCGGAGTTTCACGGTTACGTTTTCGTCCGACACGAGGATTCACCTGGCAGGGGGAATCAAGCGACTGCGGGTGATGACGATTGAAGAGCATAAGTGAGGTCGAGATGAGCGCGGCGCATATCAAAGAAATCAAGTTTCTGTTGAACATGGCGAGCGCGATTTTTGGAATCACCGGGACCTGGATGATGTCGCGACGCTATGCCAAACAATTTGGTCGAAGCATTCTGTTTGCGTGCATCGCACCGTTTCTTTTTGTCTTTGGGCGCGGCGAGCGTGTCCGGGAATTCATCAACGCGAAGATTACGGGGAACAAGGACCTGCCGGACTCCGCGAGCGAGATGGCGCTGGGCCTGGCGTTACTGTTCCTGGCTTTTGTGCTGCAACTTGGATGTGCCTTTGTCGACCTGCTTGGGTGAACGGGATTTGCTATTGGGTAGAAGGCGACGGCCTTCACGTCATTCGATGATGACGTCTGCGAACCACAGTTTGCAAAGCTCGCACTGGGAGCGCGGCGGGTGGGGAACCGGCCGGGGAGCAGGGCGATGAGAGCAAACATTTTCGATATGTTGTCTACTCCTTCCGCAAGGCTTGTGCAGGATCCACGGATGCCGCGCGATGCGCTGGGATAATTCCAGCAACACATGCCGCGACCGCCAGCGTGCAAACTGCCGCAGCGATGACACTGGCATCCCAACCAACGACCTGATAGAGCTGTGACTGAATCGACTTGATCGAGCGCACGCAAAGCAATGCCACTGGGATTCCAATCAGCATGCCAACTGCAGTCTGCAGCATCGCTCCGCGTAACACCATGCCGACGATGCTGCTGCGCGAGGAACCCAGGGCCATGCGTACACCAATCTCCTGCGTCTGTCGCTGCACGGTATAGGAGGTGACGCCATACAGACCCACAGCTGCCAAGACCAGCGCGAGCAGTCCAAAAAGCAGAGTCAGTCGAGCAATCATTCTCTCTTCACTGACGTTGCTTTCGATCTGGTTCTCGAAGGTCTGGTAGTGATCGACAGACAGATTCGGATCGATACTTGTCAATGTCTTCCGCACCTGTTCCTCCAAGGTGGGAAACATACCCTTCATCTGCAGAACAAGTTGTCCCGCATAGAGTGACGCGTCCAGTTCCTCTGGCGGACTCATATGCGCCGACTGCAGCATGGGTGTGAAGAACATCGCTGCCGGCCGACCTCTAGCGCTCTGATACTTCGTGTTCTCTACGACGCCAACGATCTCAAAGTCGCCGGAATTCTTCATGTCGATCACGCCAAAATGCTGGCCAATCGGGTCTTCACCAGGCTTGAAAAGTTTTTTTACGAACGCCTGATTGACCACCGCGACGCCGGGTGATTTCGCGGTATCTGCGGGAGTAAAAGGGCGACCCCGCAGGAGCCGTTGCCCGACCGCTTTGAAGTACTCCGGACTGGCGCGATTAAAAAGAGTACTCCCATCTTGTCCGGTTTGAGGCGCCGGGTGGCCCTGGGCATACGCAAAGAAGCTCCAGATGTCTCCATAGAGCGGCGTGTAGAGAGTGAGTCCAACATTCTGCACCCCCGGCATGGCATGAAACTTGTCTTCTATCTGTTGGTAGAGTCCCTGCAATTGACCTGGCTTATAGCCGGCCTTGAGCGGATTCAAATTGACGATGACGCGGTTGTCGGTTTCTAAACCCATGTCCTGATGCTGGAGCTTATTCAAACTTTTGCCCAGTAATCCAGCGCCGATCAATAACACAACAGAAAGAGCAGCCTGCAGAATCACCAGGGATCGCTGCAACAGCGAAGACCGATCTCGAGTGGAACGATTGACGCCTCGCATGGCGTTGGCGGGCTGCTCATTTGAACCGATCCACGCCGGAACGACGCCAAAGACCAAGCCTGTGGCCAGGGAGACCGCGAGGGCAAAGCCAAGCACCGGCCATGACGGCGTGGCGTGCACCGGCACCTGAGCGGCACCGGAGAACATGAGCTCTAACAGCAGCCTTGCGCCGGCGTATGCCAGCAGCAGCCCTGAAACACCGCCCAGGCATGCCAGCACAAGACTTTCCGTCAACATTTGCCGAACCACTCTCGCCCTGGCCGCGCCAAGTGCCATGCGAATCGAGATCTCGGCTCGTCTGGCAAGTCCGCGCACCAGCATCAGGTTCGCAATGTTTGCACAAGCAATCAGCAGCACCAATCCGGCGAGCCCCAGGAGCAGATACAGGCTGCTGGCAACACGCTGTTGCAGGTTAACGACACCCTGCCCGCCGGGCGTAAGAACGACATGGGCCTTGGCCAGCAGCTGCTTGCCGTGTACCGTCTGAAAGTCTTCCAGCTCTCCAAGCGACTGTCGCAGCAAACCAGTCATCTTTTGCTGCAGCGATCCCATCGCTACGCCCGGCTTTACGCGGCCGACCAGAAATAGCCAACCCAGTTGCGGCTTATTTCGCGCCGAATAAAAACCTAGTGTGGGTTCCTGCGAGATGGGGAGAAAAAAATCCGGGGGAGTTTCGGACATTCGGTCGCCATAGAACCCGGGCGGGGTGACACCGATAATTGTGATGGGGTGCGTATTGATGAAGAAGCTGCTTCCGATAATCGACGGGTCACCCGCATAATCCCGCTGCCACGCCTGATAGCTCAACATGGCTACCGGAGCGGCTCCAGTGTCATCATCCGCGGGCGTCAAAGCGCGTCCGGCAAATGGCTTCACTCCAAACGTGTCGAAATAGTTGCCGGAGACAAACTCTCCGAAAGAGGAGTGAGAGACGCCATCTCCGGAAGCACGACGGGCCGAGAGATCTGCCAGTCCACCCTGCATCGCTGCCAGCTGCTCAAACTCCGGCGTGTGGTCGCGAAGATATTTGTAGGTCTCGTACGGGAAGATGGAGTAGCTATCGTTCCGGGCGGAGGAAATTTCATTCAAGATGCAGCAGTCCTGATAGTTTCCGACGCGGACCAGCGACTTAGGATCAGCCACGGGGAGATTCTTCAGCAAAATGGCATGCACCAGCGTGAAGATGGCCGTGTTCGCGCCTATGCCGAGCGCCAGCGTGAGGACCGCGGTGATGGTAAACCCCGGCGACTTCCACAGTTGGCGCAGCGCGAAACGAACATCCTGCAGCAGAGTTTCCAGCCAGCCCCAACCCCAGGCGAGATGGCTTTGCTCGCGAACAAGAGTGGGATTGCCGAAGGAGAGATGGGCAACGCGGCGAGCTTCGTCCGCGGGAAGGCCGGAGGCGGCGTGCTGCTGAGCGCGGAGTTCGATGTGGAGGCGCATCTCTTCGTCGAGGTCGGAATGCAGGCGGCGGCCGTTGAAGAGGGTGCGGAGGCGGCGGAAAAATTCAGTGAGCAGGTCCATGATGGCTCCGAGGTGCGATCAGGCGATGTGGGTCAAGCTGGTTGAATCAGCCGTTGAATCACCGATGGATAGCGCCGATGACGCGGTTGAACTGCGATATTTCTCGGGCAAGCTGCTTGCGGCCGGCGGCGGTGATTTTGTAATAGCGGGCGCGACGGTTGCCGGCAGTGGTGCCCCACTCGGCGGTGGCCCAGCCTTTGAGGAGGATGCGCTGGAGCGCGGGGTAGAGCGAGCCTTCCTCCACCTGGAGAACATTTTCCGTGGTGCGCTGGATGGAGTCGGCGATTTCAAAGCCGTGGAGTTCGCCGTGGCGGGCGAGGGTTTTCAAAATCAGCAGATATAAGGTTCCGGGTGGGATTTCGTCGCGATCCATGAGATGCCCTCCATGACATAGATAAACTATGCGAGTGAGTCTACTGGCATAGGTAGGCTATGTCAATGGGAAAACGCGCTCTGAGGCGCGATAAGAGACTGCAGGTTGCTTCGGGATGAAGTGTCTGGTGCTGAGGTGAGCGGATCGGTGTTATTGGGGAGCGGGAGAGGCGGCGGCGGGAAGGCTGGGAGAACTGGTTCGTCCGCTGATTGACTGGACTTCAAGCTTGAGGCCGGGCTTGAGGTTGACGTCGCCGCCGGTGGAGAAGAAGGCGAGCGCGACAAACGAAATTGGGATCGCGTACCAGGATTTGAAGACTGCGCCGGAGAGGCCGTCGGTGAGGTCTTTGGCGCCGATGCCGACGCCGCCATCCATGAGCATGTTGGCAATCTGTCGGCCGCGGCCGGCCTGAATTTTTCCTTCTTCCTGCGGATTTTTTGTGAGTACGGTGAGGGGCTGATTGAACTTGAGGATGAGATGGCCGCGACGGAAGAAACGACGCGCGGGCGTGGTGACCAGAATGCCGGAATAAACACCCGACGGGCAGGCGACGGAAAAGGGAGTGCCGGTGGCCATCCACGAGGAAGCGTAGGTCTTGAGCTTGCAGGTTTCCGCAGACGCCATGCTGGTCGCGAGCAGAAGAGACACAGCCAGAATTTTTTTCATTGACGCCTCCGGAAGTGGGTTGCGATTTCTGAAATCGATGCGCGATTGAGCGCGCGAAGGAAATCTAATTGTAAAGTGGGTGTGCGCTGCGATGAAGCGAAGTGGGGCGCAGAGGTCTCAGGAGTCGGGGCGCTCGGGTTGCCAGGGATCGATGGGATCGCGGTGCAGGCGGTCCTCGCGATTTTCTTCCTGCTCCTGCTGGCGGCGTTTTTCTTGTTCTTCGCGTTCTTCGCGGCCATCGCTCATGGGAAAAAAATCCTCGGTGAGATTAGTGTAAGAGAGTGGCGGGTTGTTGTGGATGGGTTTCCAGTGACGTGTGTGAAGCGAAGTGGGAGCGAGAGGCATCCTATAAACAGAAGCTGTTGATTTCGGTAGAAGTAAAACAATCCTTTCAAGAATTTTGAGATCGCCGGTGCGCGGTGGGAGAAGCAAGCTCCTCGATTGCAGTCGCCGCGGCGACTTCGCTCGGAACGACACATTTCTTGCAACCGCAAATTTATTTCGCGAATTTGAAAATATCAGACCCGCAACAAAAGCATGAACAGGAGATAACATGAAAACGCGCACATTGGGAAAGAGTGGATTGAAGGTATCGGAACTAGGATTTGGCGCCATGGGAATGAGCTTTGGGCTGGGGCCGGCGAAAGATAAAAAGGAAATGATTGCGCTGCTGCATGCGGCGGTGGATCGGGGCGTGACGTTTTTCGATACGGCGGAAGTGTATGGACCATTTGTGAATGAAGAACTGGTGGGTGAGGGGCTTGCTCCTTATAAGGGGAAGGTTGTGATCGCAACCAAGTTTGGTTGGGAAGCAAATCCTGCAGACGGCGGCAAGTGGAATGCGTTGAACAGCCGGCCGGAGCACATTAAAGAAGTGGCGGAGGCGTCGCTGAAGCGGTTGAAGGTGGATGCGATTGATTTGTTTTATCAGCATCGCGTGGATCTGAATGTGCCGATTGAAGATGTGGCGGGCGCGGTGAAGGAGCTGATCGCGCAAGGCAAGGTAAAACATTTTGGATTGTCGGAGGCGGGGGCGAAGACGATTCGCCGGGCGCATGCGGTGCAGCCGGTGACGGCGCTGCAGAGCGAGTACTCGCTGTTTTGGCGCGAGCCGGAAGAGACGGTGATGCCGACGCTGAAAGAACTGGGGATTGGGTTTGTCCCGTTCAGTCCGCTGGGCAAGGGATTTTTGACGGGGAAGATTGATGCGAACACGAAATTCGACAGCACAGATTTTCGCAGCATCGTGCCGCGGTTCAGCGAGGAGAATCGCACGGCCAACCAGGCGCTGGTGGATGTGATCCGCAAATTTGCGGAGAAGAAGAAGGCGACGCCGGCGCAAATCGCATTGGCGTGGCTGCTGACGAAAGCGCCATGGATCGTGCCGATTCCTGGGACTACAAAATTGGAGCGTTTGGAAGAGAATATTGGAGCGACGAAGATTGAGCTGAGCGATGAGGATGTGCGCGAACTGGAAGAGACGTCCTCCGAGGTAAAGATTGAGGGCGCGCGGTATCCGGCGTTCCATGCATCGCTGGTGGGTCGATGAGCGAGCAGAACTAGAGGAGAGGCGATGGAGATCAAACGAGTGGGGACGCGGCCGTCGGAGAAGGGGTCGGCGGACTGGTTCACGGGGGCGGTGCGGCTCGACCGGTTATTTGATGCGCCGGAGCCGGCGCGGGTGGCGGGTTCGAGCGTGACGTTTGAGCCGGGAGCGCGGACGGTGTGGCATACGCATCCGCTGGGGCAGACGCTGATTGTGACCGCGGGCTGCGGAAGAGTGCAGCGATGGGGCGGTCCGGTGGAGGAGATTCGGCCGGGAGATGTGGTGTGGATTTCTCCGGGAGAGAAGCATTGGCATGGAGCGGCGGCGACGACGGGGATGACACATTTTGCTGTTCAGGAAAAGCTGGATGGGAAGATGGTGGATTGGCTGGAGCCGGTGAGCGATGCGCAGTATGAGGGCGAGTTGTGAGGGCGCGGAAATTTGTACCGAGGGAGAGAGCATGACGGATCAGAAGTCGAAGTATGCGGCGATTCCGGCGGACGATTTGACGCGGGCGCTGGCGATGACGCAGGTCGATGATGCGAAGGCGCCGCATATTGGGCTGGTGGGCGACACATATACGATCACAGTCGCGGGAAAAGATACCGGAGACAGATTTTGCGTCATCGACATGCATGTGCCGCCGGGCGGCGGGCCGGGTCCGCATCGGCACGATTTTGAAGAGACGTTTATTGTGCTGGATGGCGAAGTTGAGGTGACGTTTCGCGGCAAGAAATCGACGGTGCGGGTGGGCGAGACGGTGAATGTTCCGTCGAA
The DNA here is from genome assembly GCA_963821145.1 of uncultured Acidobacteriota bacterium. GTDB lineage: Bacteria > Acidobacteriota > Terriglobia > Terriglobales > Acidobacteriaceae > JAKAAZ01. Next base: position 33,155 of record CAWGCV010000005.1, on the reverse strand, counting down.
TGCGCCGCATCAGTTTCATAATGCATCGTCAAAAGCGGCGCGAATGATTTGTATTTGTGCTCCGGCGGGGAACGATCGATTTTTTATGGAGATTGGAGTGCCGGTGGCGACGCGAACGACAGCTCCGCCGAAGTTGAATGAGAAAGAGATGGCGGAATTTGTGGAGAAGGCGAGGGCGATTGCGCCGAAGTACAAGACGGAGTTGCTGCGGGAGGCGTAGGGTGCGTGTGCGGCGTGCGCGGTCAGGCCCACTTTTTCAGGTGGGGGTAGCGGGCGTAGATGCGGTGCTGGTCGCCGGATGAAAGTTGGGCGAGGCGGATGGGCTTATCCTGCGGGCGCGTTTGCTTCTGGTTGAGGACATTCATCAGGCTCCACTCGCGTTGTGGATGAGCGGGTTCATGTGCGGGCAGATCGTAGCGGGTGAAATCGATGACCATGTGGGGGCCGTTGTTCTCCCAGTTTTGCAGCAGCGCCAGGCGGAACTCGTCATTCATGTACCACCAAATTTCCAGATCTTTTTCGGAACCGGGTGCGCCGGTGCCTTTGGCATCGAAGCGGTAATTGAGCGAATTGTTGTTGGGATTGTGAGCGCGCCACTTCATGCCGAAGTCACCTTCGGTGAGGACCTGTGTGTCGGGCCAGCGATCGCGAACGGACTGCAGCCACCAGGTGAGGTCGTCATCGTGACCGATCGATACTTCCCAAATGCCGGTGACCCAGCCGAAGCCGTTGAGGGCGTGGCCGCGACCGAAGTGCATGGCGGTGGTGGCCATCATCTCGCGACGGCCGGCGTGTTGGCCTAGATTGCCGACGGTCTCGATGGGGCCGACGCCCATGCGACTATTGAATCCATCTTGAAAACCGTTGCGGCGGGCGGCGAGAAAATCGCAGGTCCATCCATCGAGGCAGACGCAATCGATAAAGTCGGCGGGGCCCTGCGCGGGTTTTAGATAATGCTGGCGGCTGGGATAGTAGGGGTAGCAGATGCCGCCGTCGCCATCGCCATTGTCGATGCCGTGCTGGCTCCAGATCTGACCCTGGCAGACGTGAATGCCTTCCTCAGTCGCGAGGAAGCGCTGATTTTCCGCATCCATAAATCCGGCGATGAGGGACTGCGGACGATAGCCGTTGCCGACCATGTTCGTGACAAGCTTGAGTGCGTTGTGGATGTTCGCGCGAATTTGCTCGCGAGTGTTGTACATGGGCGCGAAGTAGCCGCCGGGGATGAAGGTGATTTCGTCACCATAGCGGTCGTGATAGGAGGCGAGCAGGCGGCGGGCTTGTTGATATTCGGCGCGAGTATCGTTGAGCGCGAGCCAGCTGATGGCCCAGGTCATTTTGCCGTTGGGGCAACCGCGGGCGAAGGCTTCTCGGCGGGAACGGATGTGCTGCGGGGTGTTGAGGGCGGACTCATCCTGACCGATGGAGCGGGTGGGAGAGACTTCAATCTGATTGACGCGGACGACGGAGATGTGGGTGATGAAGCGTCCGCGGAGTGGGGATGCGGAGGCGGCGAACGCCGGGAAGTGCGAGGGCGGTGGCGGCGCCGGTGGCGCGGCGGAGGAATTTTCGTCGAGTCCAGAGAGGGTGGGTCACGATTTAATTCTGACTATATAAGGTAGGGATGATTTTTCGAGGGGTGATGGGATTGCTCGTCAGCAGAATGCAGCCCACGGCGATGCGCTAATCCTGGCAGAGCCCCGTACGAATTGACTGATAGGCTATGGGGTATCGCGCAGGTCCTCTATGGAAAATTCCGATCTGAATAAATTACTGAATTCCATTCTTCCAGTGGCCGAGATGCTATTGGCAGACCAGGGAGCGCTTCTACCAATCGGTGCAATCATGTTGTCGAATGGGGAGATTCGCCACGTCGGTGCTCAAATCGAAGGCGAAGAATACCCTGGTGCGCAACCATTAATTGAACTGCTGACCGAGACCTTCCGAAAGGAAGCGACAGCGGGGAAGCTGCGCGCGGCTGCAATGGCCTATGACGTTCTAACGGTTCCACCGGGCAAAAGTCTGAAGCAAGATGCTGTCTGTTGTAGTCTCGAACATTGTCTTGGCGAAGCGGTTGATGTTTTCAGGCCCTACGTAAGAGCCGGGGACGGTACTTTCCAATTCGATGAAGTATTCATCGCTCAGCGGACGCCGAAATTTTTCACCCAGCTACCTCGAACCTGAGTCAGAACTACTAAGGTAGGCGGGACCACTTTTCCGGATTATGCATCCGTTGTCTACTCCTGGCAGTGGTGGCACACACCTTTCTCGGATTTGCCAAATCTACAATGGATGTGGGGCATCCGGGTTATGGATAGGGTGGGGCAGTCGTCGTGGAAGTTTGGGGGCAGCGGGCGGTGGTGAAGGTCTGGATTTGCTGGATTAGATTTTTGCCGGCGTCGGGAGTGCTGATGGGAAGAAAAAATGTTTTGGTGTTGCCGGCAAAGTCCGGCAAGCCATTGGTCGTCCAGGTTTCTCTGATGGAAGAATCGTTGGCGATGATCTTGAGCCAGGTGAAGGCGCAGGAGGGCCGGGTGGCGCAGAGTGAGTTGGTGCCATTCGCGATGGCAACAGGGGGAGCTTCGACGAGCGAAAGAGAGAGCGCGAGGTTGTGAGTGAGAGGAATGGTCGCGGAATATTCCTCGTCATCTTCTACGGAGCCGGTGCGTTGCTTCTTCACCACTCCGGAGTAGCGATCCGCAACGATGAAGTCGATGTTCAATGAGCAATCCTTCAATTCTGCGTGCTTGATAAATCCGTAGACGGAACCGTTGTAGGATACGTGCTGGTTGTCTGAGTCGACGTAGGACTGGGTGTAGAAGAGATAGGTGCCGGCGTGTTGTTCGGTCTGGAGCGCGTCCAGAAGAGAAGATTCTGCAGATGAAGGTGACGGGGTTGTCGCTGGCTTTCCGGTTTGACAGAGAAGCTGCGGTCGAACGTGGCTGAGGAGGAGCAGACAGGCGAAGATGGAACCGGCACGCTTTCGCAAAGGCGTTCGCTCCTTGGCATCGGAGAGCGGCGTTTGTGGGTTACGCGCCGACGGCTGAGATTGGGGTCCGCGGATTCGTCGATGGGGAGTCGATGATAGGGAAGACGTTTTCGATTGGGATTGGTGAGCGTGGGGGAAGTTTCTCCCACATCTCAGAGGCGAGATGTGGGGCACCCAGGTTGGTGCAGGAAAAACATTCGGATTGCTTGGAACGGATCGCGTCCGATAGGATTTGAGTCGTCTTTGGCTCTTCAATTCTGGAGGTGGGTGGATGTGGTCGAAACGTTGGTCGGCAGCTTTCGTAGTTGCTTTCTTTCTGGTGTTAACCGCTGGCGCGCAGGCGCAGTGGATTTTGGCAGCGCACGCCGCAAAGAACCAGATCAATCGCATGACCCAGCATTCGGGCAACGGCGGCTATGACGTTGCTACTGTCGTGCTGGATGCGAATCCAAGCAACGTATATGACAAGACGCTGGAGCGATTGAAGACTCATACTGACTTGGAGATCACCAAGCAGGACAAGGACATGGGCACCATTGAGATTAAAAAAGGAAAGCAGGTGCTTGGCTTTCAGATCTACGCGCTGGGACCAAAAGAGACGCAGATGATTGTGGCGTCCGGATCCGGCAAATCAAAGGGGTCCGATGCGACACCGCTGGTGGTCGAGTCGATCATGCGCGTGTGCAAGGAATTCAACGTGCAATGCACGGCTGCTTCAACCTCGACTAGTGTCACTACCCCGTGAAGTTGGCGGGCCATCTTAGGATGGGGCACCCGCGATTTTCGTGGTGCGGACACAGCAGCAGGTCGCTCCGCGAGGTTGGCTACGACAACCTCCGGTGGGGATGAAAAGACTTTTCGCCCAGCGGGATGCCCCGAGCGTACAATTGGCCAGCCCGAGGCCCGAACGTAGGGGCTCGGCGAAAGAGGACGATGCATGATCGGTGAACAGCTTGGTGAAACCAAAGGCAGACGATTGGTGAGAAGGGTCACTTCGACAGATCCAACAACGGTAGAAGTGACGTTTGAAGACAGCGGCCACATGCTGGGAGTTGCGACGAGTGGGCTGGGTACGTATACATCGGTGATCGGCGTGGATGGTTCGATTTTTGGTGAAGGCCAGGGAGTCAACATGACGCAGGAGGGAGAGGCCGTCACCTGGAAGGGCACGGGAGTCGGCAAGTTTGGGGCCGAAGGGGCCATCAGCTATCGCGGGATGCTGTTCTTCAAGACGGCGTCGCAGAAGCTGGCGCGGCTGAACAATGCGTGTGGAGCGTTTGAATACGACGTGGATAGCTCCGGCAACACAGTTTCGAAGTTTTGGGAATGGAAGTAGAAGCTCCGCAACACAATCCTCCCCCGCATTTTCCAGGCGTTCCGCAATACACATCCTGAAGACAATTGTTCGTATCCTAAAACTTATGCAGCGGTCGGAAATGCGGCTTGAGGCATAAAATAAAAACTCCAACGGCGGGGTCGCGCCGGGGATAGCTGCGTGGGGGTGAATGATGAGTCCTTACTCCAGACGAGAATTTGTGAAGGCGGGGCTGGCGGTGGGTGCGCTGGCGAGTGTCGGAAGTTTGCCGTTGCAGGCGGAACGGCGGACGGCGACGGATATGGTGACGCTGGGCAAGTCGAACGTGCGGGTGACGCGGCTGGCGTTTGGTACGGGGACGATGAGCGGGCAGGTGCAGCGCGAGCTGGGGCAGAAGGAATTTACGCGGCAGGTGCGATATGCGCATGAGCGGGGCATTCGTTTTTTTGAGACGGCGGAATCGTACGGCGATATGCATCGCATGCTGGGAATCGCGCTGCAGGGTGTGCCGCGCGATAGCTATCAGTTGATGTCGAAGGTGACGACGACGCCGGGCGTGAATGCGATGGACAAGATTGATGAGTTGCGGCGGCAGGCGAAGACGGAATATTTCGACATTATGCTGCTGCACTGGCAGCACTCTGGAACGTGGCCGGTGGATACGATGCAGTGGCAGGACGGCATTGATGAAGCGGAGCATAAGAAGGCGGTGCTGTCGCGCGGAGCGTCTGTGCATGGGCTGCCGGCGCTGCGGCAGGTGCCGGGCGACTCCTGGCTGGACGTGGCCATGATCCGGATGAATCATAAAGGTGTACGAATGGACGCGGAAGATTACGCGACCGATGGCCTGGGCAATGTGCCGGAGGTGGTGAAACATGTGCAGCAGGCGCGGGCGAAGGGCATGGGCGTGATCAGCATGAAGCTGATTGGTGAGGGCGTGTTTAACAAAGAAGATCGGCAGAAGGCGATGCGGTTCGCGTTTCGCAATGCGGGCGTGGACAGCGTGACGGTGGGATATAAGAACACGCAGGAAATTGACGAAGCGATCGACAATTTGAATATGGCGCTGGCGTAGAGGGCGCGGGTCGGGCCGATGCGGGCTGCGAGGCTGCGGGTCGAGTCGGATTTCAGAGAGCAGAGGAGTGGGGCGGAATGGCGGCAGTGCAACTGGATCCGAAGTCGACGGCGCTGGTGTTGATTGATTTGCAGAATGGAATTATGGGGCGGACGCTGGCTCCGCATGCGGCGAGCGATGTGGTGAAGCGCGCGGCGAAGCTGGCGGATGCGGTGCGGTCGAAGGGCGGCACGGTGGTGTATGTGCGGGTGGATGTGTCGGACACGCTGCATCTGCCGGTGGATGCTCCGACGCGGGATCCGAATGCGCCGCCGCCACCGACGACGGCGTCTGAACTGGTGGCGGACTGCGGCTACCAGGCGGGCGATCTGCTGATTACCAAGCGGCAGTGGGGCGCGTTTTATGGGACCGGGCTCGACCAGCAATTGCGGCGTCGCGGGGTGCGAACGATTTTGATGGGCGGGGTGGCGACAAACTTTGGCGTGGAGTCGACGGCGCGAGTGGCGTATGACCGCGGGTTTGAGCTGGTGTTTGTCGAGGATGCGATGTCGAGCATGAGCGATGAGCTGCATCGGTTTGCGGTGCAATCGATATTTCCGAGGATGGGAAGGGTGAGAACTACGGAGGAAGTGATTTTGGCGCTGGGGTAGGGACTTTAGAGTGGATTGCTGGACAAACGCAGCACACGCTTGAGCCGGGAACAAGCTCCGCTTATTTTCCGCGCCCGATCTTTTTTAGCAATGCCTTTGCCTCATCTCTTCCATCCTCGCTGATATAGCTTGGGCTGAGTAATACCGCTTGCTTTAGGAGATTGGAGGCCGTCTCGGTGCCGTTTCGCTTTTTTAGATAGAACTTTGCCAGACGGACGTGCGCTTCGCCATCATTCATGGCCACGGCTCGTTTGAGCCATGCAATCGCGCCGCGTGTGTTTCCCTGATTTTCCAAATCCACCGAGAGGTTAAGGGCTCCATCGGATACCCCGTTGCGGTATGCCCGCTTGTACCATCTGGCAGCTTCGCTCAAGTCTTTCCGCACTCCACGCCCCGCAGCGTAATAATTTCCAACGTTGAGAATACTCAGAAGGTCTCCTCTGTTCGCGGCGATCAACAGGCTCTTGAAGGCACCGCGAAAATCTCCTCTCTCTTCTCTCAATTCGGCATCGCGGAATAATTCTTCTGCGGTCCGGCCGTCGCTCTGTGTCCTTCGCGTCATACTACCCTCCGCATAAACTTCACTTCTTTGGATATTAGCGAACGAAGGAAATGGAATAGCAGCGAATAAGAAGTTTGGACATGAGGGAGTTCCTTTCGCGAGCGAAATCTTGAAGCAGTGTACGACGGAAGGGTGCGAAGAAAAATTACGGCGAGCGCAGTTCAGTGGATGGAGTGAAGTGGCGCTGCGATTTACGCAGAACGGGTGCGACGCGGCCAGACTTCGTGGATGAGGTTGAACATGAAGGCGGCGGTGAGGCCGAACAGAATCCAGCCATTCAATGCTTCCAGTGCTCCCATTAATCGCCATTGAGGGAGCAGGTGAGTGTCTGACTGACCGTAGGTGGTCATGGCATCGAGTGAATAGAGCATGGAATTGACGCCTGCGGGCATGGCGCCCAGCATCCTGTAGGCAAAGGCCCACATGAAGGCTTCCATGCCATGCAGGGCGGTGCAGCCGAACGCTGTTCCTCCGACGGCGATGATACTCAGAACTTCAATCAACATGGTTCTTGGTTTGTTCCTGGGCAAAGCAGAAACGGCCCGACCGAGAAGCCTGAGGCCAAAGGCGTGGAAGACGACGGTGGTGGCGACGATGGGCAAGCTCCATAACCAATCCCTGCGCCAGGTTCCGACGGCCATGCTGGGGATGAAAGACGCCACGAGGGAACTGTTGCGGACATGCAGAAAAAGATCAGAGGGAGGAGTCACCGGGGCACCAGCCTTTCAATGTGGATCGAGATTCCATTGAGGGTTCGCTGAGTCAGTCGCAAGGAGCATGCCAAATCCCACATTGAAAATAAATGCTTTTGGGCGTGCGACTTGTATTTGGTTGCGCGATGCGGGGTGGATGCGGGCGTGCAGTTGCAGTGGAGCTTGCCCAAAATGTTGGAGCGGGAATCATGGGCAGGTGAAGTGGACGGTGTGGACGAAGCCGGTTTGCTTGACCAGGCTATCCTGCACATCCCCGAGCATGAAGGTGCCGGTGGGACTGGGGGCGACGGTGCCGGCAACCTGCACGGAGCCGGAATTTTCCGGATTGTTTTTGCGGAGGAGATTCATGGTGGTGAGGCGTTTGGTGCCGGTGCCGTCGATGCGCATGGCGTACCAGTCGGTGCCGAGCATGAGGTGGAAGGGGCGACGATTGACGCCGTGAGTGGTCATATAGATGACCCAGTCGCCGGTGGGAGTGGGGACGACGATGGGGTGCTCGTTATAGTCGTTGCCGGTGGTGAGGCGAGTGCCGGCGCCGGTGGCGAGATCGAGGCGATAGATCTGGCTGCGCCAGAAACTGTGCGTATCCTGATCGCTGGTGTAGGCGATGGAGCGGCTGTCGCTGGTGAAGCTGCCAGTCTCGTAATATGCGGGGCCGCCGGGTTGATAGGAGCGGATGTGTTCCAGGTGGGGCTGGGGTGACTCGATGAAGTCGGCGACCTGGAGGGCATATTTTCCTCCGGGCTGACGGGCGGACCAGGCGACGTGTTTGCCGTCGGGAGAAAAGATGGGGATGAGAATGCCTTGATCTTTTGTGTTGGGATCGTGGGTGAGTTGCCAGGCGTGGCGGCCGTCGGCGGTGATGAGCCAGAGATCGTCGTGGCGGCCGAAGCCGGGCAGCGCACCAAAGTCTGGATTGCCGAACATTTTGCGATCGTGCCAGTCAGGTTTTTCTGCGATGAAAAGAATGTAGCGGCCGGATGGATGCCAGTAGGCGGTGCCTTGATGTCCGGGCGGAAGGCCGGGCGTGTTTGCGGTAACGGCGATGCGGTTGGTGCCGTCGGGGCGCTGGGTGAAGAGGCGGTAGTAGCCGTCGGCGTTGGGCGACATGAAGACGATGCGGTTGGTGGCGGCGTTCCAGCGTGATCCGTAGGCGTTGGTGAGGTAGGGTTTGGGATCGATGGTGGTGCCGGTGGCGCGATCGAGGGTGCAGGGTGTGGCGGCGAGCGCTTGAATGATGGAGATGAGGAGAAAGACGAGAGCGCAGGCGGAGATGGTGAGGATGCGGTTGCGCGCGTGCGTCATTTGGGGGCGAGCTCCTCGGATGGGCTGAAGGAAAGACAATTTTAGTATGGCGGCAGATGCGGGAGTGGCGGGATTTTTCGTGCGCGAGGATTGGAAATTGAGGACGAGGGGAGGGAGCTTGCTGCGAGGTGAAACGCGGGGAGGGGAAAATTGCGCGAAGGTGCATGGATAGAGGCGATTTATGCACAATTCTTCCGCGATTTGCACCGAAATAAATTCGTAGAAACCGGGAAATCTCATGGCATACTCTTTTCAACGGAAGAGAAATCTTTCAGAGGAGAGAGTGGAACAGAAGCCAGTCGGGGAGAATCGGCAACGAAACTCGATTCGGGCAACCGAAGACGGCAGGCAGACGGAAAGCTAACACGACATTGAAAGACCGGAAGGCGGATGGCGGTGCGGGCTCTGCTCGCAATTCCTAAGCCGGAAGGGATGACAGAGTTGTGATCTGGTCACCGAAACACCAGATCTTCGAAAGATCGGATCGCTGGGGGCGAGTTCTCGCAAGAGGATTCGCCCTTTGGCATTTTTGCGGGGAGTTCCAAATACCCCACTCAAGCCAAAAGCAGGCTTGAATGGGGCACCCGCCATTACCCTGCAGGTCGCTGGTTTTGACGTTTTCGGCGAGGTTAGCTTTGGACAGAGGAGGCCAAAGTGATACGTGAACGAATGCTGCAAATCGTCCTGGTAATCCTGGGGCTATTGTTTCTGGCTTCGATCTATTTTCTGTACATCGATCTATGGCACGCGCATTGGATTCTTGAAAAGCGCAATGAAATCGAGCCGATGTTCATCAGCGTTTTCGTGGTGCTGGGACCTTTCCTGCTGATTGCAGCCAGAAACCCGTCGGCGCATCGCTCGCTGATTGCGTTCACGGCCTGGTGGTGCCTGGCGCATGCCGCCGTGATGGCCATTGAAACCAGACAAGCGTGGAATCGTGGAATTCATCGAGACTTTAAGGATGTTGTGATCTTCGGGGTGATTGGGTTGATTTTGCTGGCGCTTTCACCTCCTGGGCGAGGGGAAGTGCGGCTGAATCGCAGTCATTGAGAATCGAAAACTGAGGGTCTGATCGAGCGCCCCGATACAATCCAATCTGAGAATTGAACGAATGGCTCGCAGAAAACGCTTGCGGACCGGTGACCGTCGATGATTTTTGCGATTGTTTTTTATTGCCTGGTTGTAGTCCCTCCAATCCTTCTCTTGTGGGAGTGGACGCGGCGGTTTGCCCGGAAGGCAATATCCGATTTCGCTGGTTCTGACGACGATCAGTTGTTTGTGGATATTGCTAGGGTTACTCTGGCGTGGCGCAATTGGGCCTGACTACTCGAATCTTCATGCATACATCGCACTGGTGAACTTGGGAGTTAACCTACTGGGTGCGATTGCCAGCGTTGCTCTTCGATCGCAGCGGAGCTTTAGAACAGCTATTGCAGCACTTTCTTTGGCGCTCGTGTGGGCGTTCATTTTCGAAATCATGTACGCAGTTTGAATGAGGTAATTTGAGCATCGCGACATTTACCCCGCTCAAGCCGACAGGGGGCTTGGATGGGGCACCCGCAATGGGATAAGCAGGGGCTCTGCATGGGACGAGCGCTACGTCAAATTGCCCTTAAAGTATTCCTCCCAAGCTGCATAGGCGCCGGTTTCTTTTGGAGGAGGATTGTCTTTCGTAAGCCGGTACTGCTCCTGAGGATAAGACATCAGGTTTATGGGGTTGCCGTGAAAAAGGACCTTGTTACCGTATTTGATCATTAGCTTGCTCTTAGAGTAGTGCACGTCAACGAACTCCGTCTCGCGCGCTGGATTGTTGTTGCAGACAAATATTGTGTCGCGGTCGCACTGCTCGCACTTCAAATCAACAATCGTTTGCCGATAATAATCATCCATTTCAAACCATGGGCCTGAACCGGTTCGTTCCCTTATAAAGGACGCCACGTGATTGGAGATAGCCTCGTGCGCGACTTCACGTTCCTTTTCCATAAGCTCAGAATTTTGTTTAACCCCAAACCACAGAATGCCGACGATGATTGCGATGACGACAAGTGCGATCATCTAGCTCATTCTCCTTTTCTCTTTTCAAGTCCAATGGATTCTGATTGGTACAAGATTCCGGGAAAGATGAATTGAAGTCTATACAAATAATGGCTCATTGGGTTGCCGTGCGAGCGCGCGATGAGCTAGAGCGCGGAGGGTCAGGGGTGGGAGAGGTGGTAGCCGATGAAGATGTCGTTGGTGGGGGGTTGCTTGCCGAGCTGGCGGAACATGCTCATGACCTGGCCGCGATGGAGAGTGGCGTGATTGACGACATGGAGCAGGAGTTTCCAGCGGGGGATGGTCCAGTCGGTGGCGTGGAGTTCGAGGGCGAAGTCGGATTCGGGGAGGGTGGCAACGTAGGTGTGCAGGCCTTGCCATACTTCTGGCCAGCGTTGCTGCAGGTTGGTCAGGTTGGGCTCCGGTGGAGTGGGAGGGTAGAGGCGCGGGTTGGTGAATTCGGAGAGCGGGACGAGCGTACCCTTGCGGAGTTGGCCGAGCCAGAAGTGCTCCGAATCGTAGATGTGGCGGAGCGTTCCGGAGATGCCAGTGTGGGATGATCCCAGGTCGCGAGATTGTTCTTCTGGCGTGAGCGCGGCGCAGGCGGAGAGCAACTGCTGGTCGGCCCAGATGGAGTAGTCGACGAGATAGAGAAGGGCTTGCCGGGAGATTGGCATGACGGAATTATATGCAGGGGACGCAGATCAGATCAAGGATGAGGGATCAGGTCTCAGGGGCTATTGGGTGAATCCGAATACGGCGAAATAGACGATGGTGTAGAGAACCACGGTGGCATCCATGGCTGCAGCCATCCTGAAACCGTGGGAGTAGGCGTGGCTGCTGTTGGCGAGAATTAGATACACCAGGAAGGCTTTTTCAAGCAGGCTGTAGAGGAGAATCGGGGTTCGCCATGCGACTTTGAATGCGGCGGCAATCATAAAGACGCCCATGAGGCCGACCATGATGCCCCAGTGCTGGGTGATGATGGTGTAGTCCGGGATGAAGGGGATTTTGCCGGCGGTTTCCGCTGCCCACCGGGGCCAAAAGGCGTAAAGAAATGCGACCGCGGTTCCGAGCCCGGTAATGACAAAGAACGGTTTGAACGTAAGATCGAAAAATCGTTTCATCTGCACTCCGTCTACTCGGATGTAAGCGAGGCGCCGACTTACTTGTCGTTTCGCGGCGCCTCAAGTATTGAGTGGATTGTCACGGTTGGCGAGGCGGCCCGATCAGCGGTGTTTTTACCGGCTTCGCCATTCCATAGAAGACCACTACGCCCTGGCCTGCGCCGAGGGTTTGGACTGCTTCATCGACCTTTCCCATGGCGTCGAGGTACTTCTGCCAGTTGTTGGTGACCCAGAGATCCCCGGCGGGACCGATGCCAATATCAACCTGCAATTGCAATCCGCCGCCGACGTAACCGCCTGCAGGCGAGATGGCGTCGCCAGTCTTTACTCCCGGCGGACAATGTTCGGTGCGGAAGCCACACAACTCTACAATTCCGGCTGACGCAGAGGAGAAGTTGGAGATCCAGACATTGTCATTGCCGTCGACGGAAGCGGCCCAGGGACCGGTGATTCCCTTGCCGTAGATGGGAGAAAAACTCGCCTGAGTGCCGTCGGGGCGCAACACGGTAATGCTGCCGCCTTCGTAGTTGGATTTTTGCGCGGCCATGGCAGGAATGAGGACTTTGGTGGCTCTTTGTCCGGCGTCGGGATCGTGGTCGAAGTTGAATTTAAATGCGGCCAGGGTTTCCGCGAATTTCGCGGCCGCCCGGGGCGAACTGCCCAGTTTGTTCGTGACCCAGACGTTGCCCAGACTATCGATGGCGAGGCCGCTGGCGGAGTATCCCACCTTGAATGTTTCAAATTTGGTGGGATCGGAAGCGGAAAAACGAACCACGTGGTCGGCAACGGCGTTGGTGACCCAAATACGATCCTGCTGATCGATGGCGAGAGCGAAGGGCCCCATCAGCTTGCATGGGTTCTTGAGGGGATCGCCGGTCTTGTTCTGGCAGTAAAACTGGACCTTGGACGGGTCGCCCTGGGGTAGTTTGAGAACCTGGCCCTTGATGAGGTCAAGCGCCCAGATGTCTCCGCTGGGGGTGGCGATGATGCCCTGCATCTGGCTGATCTGGCGGTTAAAGTTCCAACCCTCGGGGGGCGAGATGGGGTTGCCGCTGGTGTCGAACTTCGAGATGTTCTGGCCGGTAAAGCTGGTGACCCACACGTTGTCCTGCGCGTCGAGAGTCAAGCCGAAACCGGGGCCTGCCAGACCTCCGCCCCTGAAGCCCAATGGCGCGGGTGAGAGCGCTTTACCGTTGGGAGCGAACTCGCTGAGACCGCCGGTCCAGGAGGCATCCTGATTTTGCGCGCCGACGGTGAAGTTGTCAGCAACCCAGGCGTTGCCTTGGCTGTCGATCATGAGCTTGCCGCCGCCGCTGACGCCGCCACCCGTGAACTTCAGCGGGAACACGAAGGCGCTGGGGGCGTAGGTGAGATAGGGCAGGTACGGTGTATCTCGAAAGAGCTTGCCGGGAATGCCGGGCTTGGGTAGCGGATAGAACTCGTTAGCAACGCGAATATTTTGTCGGGCTGATGCCAAGGGGAGAACGCAACCGATTCGATCGCAAGAAGCGTATCCGATGGAGCGCCACCGCCGGGAGGCGTGGTCGCCGCGAAGAATTGGCTGCACGCATCCGGCTTCACCTGCGTGATACAACCGGCCATGACATCGGCGAGTGTGCCGAAGTTGGCCATGGTGGGTGTCTGCGCGCTGTTGAGGGCGTCGAGAATTGTTGGCCCCCAGCTGCCTGTTTCCAGATCGACGAAGTTGGGGACATTGCCCGCAGCAATTTTGAGTTGAAGCGGAGAACCTTTGATGGCCGTGTTGTCAATGAACTGGGCGTGCGTCACCACTGACGCAATGGTCGTGAACTCGTTGATGGTGACGCGGGCTGGGGGATTGCTGCCCAGGACGGCGATCAACGCAATGGCCGGATTATTTCCGGCTGCTTGATTGGCGGCAGACACGCCGCCAGAGGCCACGAGATAAAGACTGGAGTCGGGCGCGCCAGCGCTGTCGATTGCGAACTGGCCATCCTTGTCGGTTTTCGTCTGTGCGAGCTGTTTGGGTGCGTCTGCGCTCGCCTGCCAGAGAGTTACTGTCGATGTGGCGATGGGCGCGCCTGCGCCGAGGACTCGGCCTTGAATGGTGTTGGCGGCGAAGAGCTGCCCGGCGAACAAGGCGCTGATCGCAATCGAGGTTCCTATGAATACTCTTCTACCGATGCTTCGACCCATCATTGTTGGTTCTCCTCTCAGTTGCTCGACCACAATCGACAGCAGGGACAAACGCACCCGAAGATCCGGGCTGATTCTCCAGTACCAGGAGTTCAGGCAGCACTCGAAAGCGTTCTCGATGCGGTCGTTCGATCGCAATCCCTGGGGGTGCGAAATTTTATGTAGAAGCACGAGGCATGCCATCGGGTTTCAGCGTGGCCGATGAGATTCAACCGCAACTGTGCGTAGGGTTTAAAGGATTGCGGTAGTGATGGCTCTCACATGGAGGAAATGGGGGCTCGGTGGAGTTTGTCCAAAATGTTGGAGGGGTGAAGCGGGCGAAGTGAAATTTCCGATGTTCCTCGCGACGTGAAAGGTTAGTCGAGGCGGACGATGTAGGCCTGGCCTTCTACGGGCTGGAGGATGCGGGCGATTTGTTCGGCGGAGGTGTGCGACTGGCCGTAGGGGCGGATGCGGACCCAGTAGCCGGTGGCGCCTTTGAAGTCGATGATGTTGGCGCTGGGATATTCGCGCTCGAGTTGTTGATGGAGGTGGCGGGCATCCCCTTCATGATGGAAGGCGCCGATCTGGACGCACCATCTTCCTGAAAGAGAACCGGAGGGCGGATAGCGGAGGACGTCAATGCGGACGCGCGCAGTGCCGGTTCGCCAGACACCGATTTTAAGAGCGGCGGCGCGAGACAAATCCAAAATGCGGCCGGGTACGAAGGGGCCGCGATCTGAAATGGTGACGACGACCGACTGACGGGTGGAGAGATTGGTGACGCGGACAACGGTGCCCATGGGCAGGGTGCGATGGGCGGCGGTGAAGCCGTTTTCGTCATAGACCTCGCCATTGGCGGCATGCGCATTGTGATAGGGCGCGCCGTACCAGCTGGCAATTCCAATTTCACTGTGAAGGACGGGACTGGTAGTTTCCGGAGCGGGCTGGGCGGGAACGGGAGAGGGCGGAGCTTGTTCCGTGGGCGGCGGCGGGGGCGCGGCAGCCTGGACGTGATGATGACGGCAGCCGGAGACGGTGAGGCACAGGACCAGCAATCCGGGCAAAGCAGCAACCCGCAATCCGGGCAAAGCAGCGCGAAGGGAGTGCAGGGGATTCCGGAGCTTCACAATTCCTAATGCTACCGTGTTGCGATGGCGATCAGAAGGCTTTCGGCGGGAATGAGCATTGACCTTCGAGATGCGGGGAGAGTGGGGCGGAGCGCAAGCTGCTTTGTCGAAAAGGATTGCGAGAAGATGGCGCGGTGTTTTCGCGCATTCTGATGCGGGCCAAGATGAAAATTGATGCAAACCTTTGATAACGAGTGGCATCCCATAACGTCGAAAGCTTAAAGTCTTAAGACTTGGAGTGTATATTTTGCGGGGTTTGTTTTCGGCGGAGTGTTTGTTGATGGTGGTCGTGGCGGTGCCTGCGCTTTTCGGCGTGACGACATCGTCTACAGGGCTGCCGGATGCTCCTGTGGCGCAGAATGTGCCGGTGAAATCGCAGGCGGCTGCTGGGACTTCCAGCCTGGTGGGAACGGTGGAAGACATGCATGGTGCCCCGATTGCGGGCGTGGTGGTGACGGCGGCAAAGGACCACGAGACACAAGGGCAGACGGCCACGGTGGACGGAGCTGGGAAGTTCACGATTTCCGGACTGGTGCCGGGAACGTATACCGTGTCGATCACGCTGCCGGGAAGGACGCCGCAGATTGCGACCGAAGTGACGCTGGGGACGCGGGAGGAGCGGGAGATGCCGATCGTGACGTCGCGAAATCCACATTCGAGCACGACGGTGCAGGTGAATGCCAACATCGACCAGGTAGCGACGGCACAGGTGAAGATTGAAGAGCAGCAGCGCGTGCTGGGGGTTGTGCCGAATTTTTATACAAGTTACATTTGGGATTCCGCACCGATGACGCCGAAGCTGAAGTTCAAGCTGGCGTTGCGGGCAGAAATCGATCCGATTGAATTTGCAGTGAATGCGGGTGTGGCGGGAGCGGAGCAATACCACAACACCTTTCCTGGATATGGCGGCGGGTGGCAAGGGTACGGGAAACGATTTGGAGCGACGTATGCGGACTCCGCGATTGGCGCGATGCTGGGGCGGGCGCTGTTTCCGATCTGGTTTCACCAGGACCCGCGCTATTTCTACCGAGGCACGGGGAGTACAAGGTCGCGGGTGTGGTACGCGCTGTCGCAGACGTTTGTGACGCGCGGAGATAATGGCGAGACGCAACCGAACTACTCGCATCTGCTGGGCAACTTTGCGACGGCGGGGATTTCAAATGTCTATCGCGCTCCCAGCGATCGCACCTTCGACCTGACGATGCGGGATGCGTTGATTGTGACGGCGAGCAACGCGGTGGGAAATATATTGCGGGAATTTATTTCCCGTCCGTTCACGTCGAATGTGCCCAAGTTCGCGAACGGCAAGGAAAGCGACAAAGACTCGAAATGACGGCTAAATCCGCGCGGTAAAGGGGGGCGGCCAGGCGACGATTTGCGATGCGCGGCCGACATTCGACGCGTGCGATGGCCGATATAAGGGACGCCGGCCCTTCTGCAAGGCAACTTTTTCTCCGCTTAAATGGTCTATCGTAAAGACACACAATACTCTGACGCTGAGATGTATTGGATGTTCGAGAGGGGAGCGGTTCGACCGCTCGGGCTCCTGCTCAAATTCGCTGCAGGTCAATTCCATCGCGGACTAAGGAATGTTAAGCAGAGTACTGGCGGCTCAGGGTGTAGCTGTGCTGGTGTTGATGGTGCCGCCGGGAATTCTGGCGCAGTTGCCGGATGCGCCGATGCCGTCAGACAGTGTGCGCGCGGCGCAGAGTTCCGCAGGCGACCCGGCGGCAGTGCAGACCAATCTGGAAGGGAAATGGACGGCGCGGGCGGCAGAAACGCCGGCCGACACGGAGCCGGGATTTTCCAGTTCTGATGCTGGAACGCACGATGTTGCATTCGTCGAGGCGGATGGATTCGACGCGCAACAATCCTTTGCTCCTTCGCCGAAGCGAAAATTTCAGCCCACATTTTCTTCCAGCACGGCGTACTTGAGAGACGTTCCCGGTGAGGCGCCTGCATTGCACAATACTTGTCCGGCGAATGCGTGTCCGGTTCATCCGCTGGATATGTGTTGCGGGCATATTTCGTCGCCCTTCGCGCAATATTTGAAATGGCCCGATGTGGTTCCGCTGACGGCGCGGGATAATTTGCGGTCGGCGGTGCGCGGGGTGATCGATCCATTCAACCTGATGACGATTGCGGGCGATGCTGCGATCGGGATCGGGTCGGATTCGCATACGGCGTATGGACCGGGCTTTGACGGCTTTGCGAAGTATTCCGGCGTGAGTTTGACGGAAGATATGACGGGCGAATTTTTTGGGACATTTCTGGTGCCGTCGCTGGTGCATCAGGACCCGCATTATCATCGCGAGCCCTTTTTGCCGATCAAGCGCCGAATTCTGCATGCGTTTGTGCAGGTGGTATGGTCGCAAAGTTATACCGGCAAGCCGATGTTCAACTACGCCAACATCGTGGGCGGAATTGCGACGGCGGTGGTGAGCAACACATTTGTGCCGGGGCCGAACCGCCAGGGATTTGGGAACACGGCGCAGCGGCTGGCGCTAGCCTTCGCGATCAGTCCGTCGGGGAATTTTATTGAGGAATTTGTGCCTGACCTGGCGAGCCACGTGAATTTCCGCATCGTCATCTTCCAGCGAATTTTGAACACAGTGACGCTGGAGGAAAGCGGTGTGACGCAGTAAGCACGTGGGACGAAAAAGCGGCCTAGTTGGCGAGCCTGGCGGCGGTTCGCTAGGGCTTCGACTTACTCTTCTGCAGATTGAGTGCAACGGCGGCGCGGATGAGATTCTTCAGGGCCGCTTCATTGATCTTGTCACCTTCGTGAATATCGATGGCGCGGCGAACATTTCCATCGAGGCTGGAGTTGAACAGGCCGGAGGGATCGGGCAAAGATGCTCCTTTGGCGAAGGTGAGTTTGACGGCGGCCTTGTAGGTTTCGCCGGTGCAGATGATGCCGCCGTGAGAAAAAACGGGTGTTCCCGGCGAGGACGCCTTGGCCCACTTCCACTCTTCGACGATGTCGGGGTCGGCCTGGTGGATGAGGGTGCGCACTTTGGCGAGGGTTTTGCCGCGCCAGTCGCCGAGTTCCTTGATCTTCTGGTCGATTTTTGCAGCGTCAGATTCCATCCGGGGACGCTCCTTTCGTAAGCAGGTGAATTGCGCCCACACCTTATATGTAGATGCGAAATATGTAGATGCGAACGGCGGAACGTGCAACCGCACTCTCTATTTCGATTGTTTTCAAAATATCGGGGGCATAGTTTTGGGTGAATTTGAAAGACGTTGATTTTTCGGCGAGGAGCGGGAAGGTGATGAAGCTCGACCTGGGAAAAGATCAGCGGAATGTCTACTCCGGAGACGCGCTGAAGGATTTTGAGGTGGCCAAGGCGTTCGAGTTTATGGGGCTGCCTCAGCACTGAGGACAAAGGGGCTCAATTCTCCTATGGACATTGCAAAGGAGGGGTGGTATCTTCTTTGCAATATCCAAAGGAGAGACCGAGTGAGCGCCGAAAAATCAGAAGTTCTGCAAGGCACGCTGGACTTGATGATTCTGAAAACTCTGCATGCGCTGGGCCCGCAACATGGATTCGGGATTGCACGGCGCATTGAGCAGATCAGCGAAGATGTGCTGACGTTGAATGAGGGCACGGTCTACACCTCCCTGTTACGGCTGCAGCAGCGGGGCTGGATTGCGGCGAAGTGGGGAGTCTCAGAGAACAATCGCAGGGCGCGGTTCTACTCGATTACAAAAAGCGGTTTGAAGCAGCTCGCCGTAGAAGCGGAGAACTGGGAGCGCATCTCCGGAGTGATTGCCCGGGTGCTTCGACTCGAAGGAGGGAGATAACCGTGCCCAATCGAGTTCGAACTTTCGCAGCCAAATTGCGCGCAATGTTGCAGGGCAAACGTATCGCAGTCGACCTGGAAGATGAGGTTGCGCTGCATATTCAAATGCTGACCGATCGATTACTCCAGCAAGGAATCGAGCCTGAGGATGCGGCGGCTGCAGCGCGACGGCAGTTTGGCAATTCCACACTTTTGCGCGAGCAACATTACATGCAGAGCACATTTTCATTTCTAACTTCGCTGTGGCGCGACGTGCGTTTCGGTGCGCGGCAGTTGCAGCGCAATCGGCTGCTGACGTTTGTCGGCGTCGCATCGCTGGCTTTGGGTGTGGGTGCGAATACGGCGATCTTTGCCGGGGCAAAGAGAGTGTTATTCGACACGCTGCCCGTTACGCAGCCGCATGAGCTGCGGATGCTGACGTGGGTGAGCGGGCGCGAACAGCCGGTGCCACCGGTGTGGGGCGATGTTAGTTCCAACGACAAAGACGGCTTGACCAGCAATGCATTCTCTTACCCGGTATGGCAGGAGTTGCGCAAGCGCGTCGATGCTGTCCGGGATTTCATCGCTTTCAAAGACGTCAGCATGACCGCGACGGTGGACGGGCACCCGGAAATCGCTGATGTGGAGATGATCAGCGGCGATGCATTTCGTGCGCTGGGAGTGCAGCCAGTATTGGGTAGGTTGCTAATTTCTGCTGACGATGCGGGACCGGGGAATAGCCCAGCGGCTGTGATCAGCCAGGGTTATTGGGCGGAAAGATTCGGACGGTCTCCATCGGTGATTGGAAAAGCGATTTTTCTGAATGGCGTTCCAATGACGATTGTGGGGGTGACTGCGGGACGTTTTGCCGGCTTGCAGATGGGAGCTTCAGAAAAGATTTTTGTACCGGTGACGATGCAGCCGTTGCTGATGCCGCGTCCGCAGAACGGCAGTGTCTCACTGCTCAATAATCCACAAGCGTGGTGGCTGCAAATTCTGATTCGGTTGCGGCCGGACGTACCCGAAGCGCTTGCGCAGGCCGAACTGGATGCAACGTTGCGGCATGCTGCCATGCCGGTTCTGACGCAAACCGCGGACGTTGGTCAATTCCACTTGAAGATGGAAAACGGCGACCGCGGACTGGATTATCTGCGTGGCCAATATGAGGCGCCATCCTACCTGTTGCTGGGGCTGGCGGGATTGATTCTTCTGCTGGCGTGCGTCAATCTAGCGAATTTATTGCTCGCGCGATCCACCAGCAGGCAACGCGAAATGATTACGAGGATTGCGCTGGGCGCCAGCGCGCAAAGTATTCTTCGCCAGGTATTGACGGAGAGCCTGCTGCTTTCCTGCCTGGGCGGCGGAGTGGGCCTTTTGCTTGGCTACATGGTGCGAAATGCAATTCCAAATCTGTTAGAGAGAAGGCCGGGCCAGGATCCAGTGCACGTGAATTTTGACTGGACAGTCGTGCTGTTCACCATGGGAATTTCTTTGGCGGCGGGACTGATGTTCGGTCTGGCGCCAGCGTGGCAGGCTGCGCGGTCGGCGGTCAATGCGGGGCTGCGGGATTCAGGAATGACGACTGCGAATCGCCGCAGACTGCTGCTCGATAAAAGCCTGGTGATTGGGCAAATCGCGCTGTCGGCGATTTTGCTGGTGGCTGCTGGACTTTTCGCGCACACACTTTTGAATCTGAATCGCATTCCGCTGGGATTTCAGGCAGATCACATTCTTCAGTTTCGTCTGAACCTTCCGCGCGCTCGCTATAACGATGCGCAAATGACCCGCTTCTTCGGCCAGTTGCAGGAAAAGCTGGCAGCCCTGCCGGGAGTGCGCTCGGTGACGGCCAGCAGCATCGGCATCATCGGCGACGGGCATTCCGGATCGACTTTCCGCGTGACGGGCGCGCGCGCAGGACAAGGATCCGGTGCGCGTTCAGGCATTGGGCGTGGGTGTGGATTTCTTTCAGACGCTCGACATCCCAATCCTGCGGGGACGTGCATTCAATGCGCATGACACCGCCGACTACGCCGAAGGTCGCAGTGGTGAATCGCGCGCTGGCACGAAAGTTTTTTCCGAACGAGAATCCTATCGGGCGAACATTCGAAGCCGATCAAGAGGACGTTGTTGGACCGATTGAGATCGTAGGCATTGCGGCCGACACGCGCTACGCGAATTTGCGGGAGAAGACTCCTGCGATTTTCTATGTGCCATACGTGCAAAACGTGAACGGGCCGGGTCGCATGGTGGTCGAACTTCGCACTGCCGCCGCGCCGGGCAGCGTGTTACCAGCAAGTGCGCGCTACGGTTGAATCGATGGACAGAGATTTGCCGATGATCGACGTGCGCACGATGCAGGAGCAGGTGAAATCGACGTTTGCTGACGAGCAAGCTCTGGCGCAGCTGACGGGGTGCTTTAGCCTGTTGGCGCTGGCGCTGGCCTGCATCGGGATTTACGGAATCATGGCGTACACGGTGACTGCACGAACGGCCGAGATCGGTCTGCGAATCGCGCTGGGCGCGACGGCGACGCAGGTGATCGGGCGAATTCTGGGGGAGGCATTGTGGCTGGCTGGTTTCGGCATCCTGGTTGGATTGACAGCGGCGCTATGGCTGGCAAGATTCATCGGAGCGATGCTGTATGGGCTTGGAATCGCGGACCCACTCACGATGGGCGCGACCGCATTGTTGCTGATCTGCGTGTCGTTGATGGCGGCGTTTGCTCCAGCTCGGCGAGCAGCGCACATCGATCCCATTCGCGCGCTGAGGCATGATTGAGAGGGAATTCGGTGAGGCGCGCGGGGAAGGAGTGGGCGAGCGTGCTGCACGCCGCGACGGGCGTCAATGATCGCACGATCGATGATGGGGTCAGAGCCTGAGGGAGCCGCGGAAGGCGCGGCCACGATAGAAGCAGGGTGCGGTGTTGTGGTACACGAAGACGTGGCCGAAGCGGCGGTCGGCAAAGATGGCGCCACCAAGTGTTGCAATATCGGCGGGCGTCATTAGCCAGCTTTGCGTTTTTAAATCGAACTCGCCAAGCTGCTGCAGGGCGCGATATTGTTCTTCGGTTAAGGGATCGATGCCGATGGCGGCGGCCATGTCGAGAACATTGCCTGCTGGATGCAATCCTTCTTTCTCTCGCTTCTGCTGGCCGGCGCGGTCGTAGCAGACATTGGTGCGGCCTTTCGGGGTTTCCGCGGAACAATCGCAGAAAATGTATTCGCCGGTTTTCTTCTCGTGACCGATGACGTCGGGCTCACCGCCGGTTCGTTCCATTTCGTGGATGGATGACAGTTTTTTCGGGTTCGCTTGCAGCCTTGTCTGGACTGCAGCCCATTGCAGACCGGGATGGCGATTTATGTTTTTCTCAAAACGAGATTTCAATATTTTGAGGAGTTCGTCGCGTTGTTTGCTTGAAAGGGTCGAGTTTGTCATCGATTTTCGATAATGGCTCGTACAAACGATTCGAACAGATGCTGCCCACTTGTGACACCGCTTCAATCCACAGAGACGTGCAGCGTCAGACCGTCTTTGAAATATTGTCTTCCTGCAAGACGAGTGCTCGCACGTTTGCCTTGAGTCGAGAGTGATCTGCATGTCTGTCGAGGAATGCGCACCGTGGTAGTGTGAGAGATTGCTGTCGTCTGGCGCCGCATTTGCGGACGAGTGTGACTCATCATGTTCGGCGAGTCCCGTCTCAGATGGTAGTCCCGCTCTCGGAGAGGAACGGCTGCTCTATCGGAAAAGCACGGCTTCGCAGAATTGGCGCGATGTCCGGGAGCGCTACCAGCGTTTTAGTTCGGTGACCTGGATGAGGTTGCCGCAGGTATCTTTCAGCATGGCGATTTTGGAGGCGGTGACGTCGGTGGGCGGCATGGTGAACTCCGCGCCACTGGCCTTGATGCGGTCGTAGTCGGCCTGCAGGTCGTCGGTGAAGAACATGGCGGCGGGCTGGTTCTGCTGGAAGAGCGCCTGCTGATACGTTTTCGCCGCGGGATTGTTGTTGAGGGCGAGCTGCACTTCGGTGCCGTCGGGTTCCTCTGGCGATGCGATGGTGAGCCAGCGATAGGGGCCCTGGCTGAAGTCAGTCTTCTTTACAAAGCCGAGCACATCGGTATAGAAGCGCAGAGCTTTTTCCTGATCGTCGACGTAGAGGGTGGTGACTTTAATTTTCATATTGCTTCTCCATTGTGAGTTGGAATGAGGATGCCGATTTTGCGGCTGGGTGGGCGGAGATACCAGGAGGCGACAGTGATGCCGGCGATGATGAGTGGGGCGAGAATGTGAAAGCCGTAGGCGCCGTATCCGCCGACTGCAAAGTTAGAGGCGGCTGCGCCGGTGAGGTCGAACATGATGCCGGCATAGGCCCACTCTTTGAGCAAGGGAAAACGCGGGACGAGGATGGCGATGGCGCCGAGGACTTTCCAAACGCCGAGGATGGTGACGAAGTAGGCCGGATAGTGGAGGATGTGGACGAAGCCCTCGACCGTGGCCGGGACGCGGGCGACCTGCATGGCGCCGCCGCTTGCCATGGGAAAAGCGACGAGTATGGTGGTGATCCAATACGCAATATTTTTGGATTTCATGTTCAGTTCACCTCGTTGACAAGATGTTCTAGTGCGGCGAAGAATTTTTGCCAGCCGTAGTTCGCGCCGGCAAATGCGGCCTTCTGATCGGGAGTGAAACCGGACTGCTCCATGCGAAGATGGGTGCCACCTTCGGCGGGAGTCAAGGTCCAGAGGACCACCCATTGCAGGCCGCTGGAGGGTCCGCCCACTCCCCAGTTATAGGAGAGCTGTTTTAAAGGGTCGATGGCCAGCACCTCGCAGTCGACGATGCCGTTCCAGTTCGGAGCTGGGTTGTGCGTGGAACTGGAACTTGCGGCCGACGACCGGCGCGAAGTCGTTTTTCATCATCCACTGCGCGAGGAGCGGGCTTTCGGTGAGCGCGCGCCAGAGTTTTTCTGGCGGGTGAGGGAAGACCCGTTCGACCACGAGGGTGCGCGGGTTCTCTGTCGCCGGGGTGGATGAATGGGTCATGAGTCCATCCTTTGCAAAAGGTCTTCGAGACGGTCGAAGCGGTCGCGCCAAAACGCGCCGTAGAGATTGAGCCAGTCGACCATGGGGGCGAGCGCATCGGGCTGAGCGCGGTAGTGAGTTTCGCGACCCTGGCGGCGGTGGCGAACCAACTTTGCGTGCTTGAGCACGGTGAGGTGCTTGGAGACTGCGGGCTGCGATACGCCGGCGTGGCGAGTCAAGGCATGGACGGTCTGTTCGCCGTGGCGCGTTAATTCCTCAAAAATGGAGCGACGGGTGGGATCGGCGAGGGCGCGAAAGACGGGATTGGCGTGGGCCGGCTTCACACTGAGAACCATAACTATTCGGTTATGGGTTTGTCAAGAGGATAGAAGCATAATTTTGAATTATGGGGCCGCCCGCAACTTCTTGGGTGGCGGACACGTCTTTAGATACCGGGATCTCGATGAGTGACGCGTCGATTCTGCATTCAATGAAAATTTGCTGCAAAGGGCCTGATTCCGGCAGCTATATATACTTGCTGTGAACGGGCGCGCAAGGTTTTTAGTTCTGTGAAATTCTCAGCTGCGAGTTTTGGAGGATTCCATGAGTTACTCAGTGCCTTGTTTCTCTCGTCGCATTCCTTTTCCAGTCTTCCCAGGAACCTGCTCTTCCGTTCTGATGGTGCTCTTGATGACCGGATGCGGAAGCGGCGGAACCGGTACAACTTTGAGTGGCAATACTCAGGTAACGGTTCTGGCGACCAGCACAGCGAACGACCAACTGTCTTCGTTCACGTCGACAATCGACAGCTTGACGTTAAAGACTCAGTCAGGCACGACGGTCAATTTGATTGCTTCGCCGGTAAGCGAGGAGTTCATCCACCTGAACGGCCATGTTGAGCCGATCGCCACGGTCAGCATTCCGCAGGGCACGTATGTTTCCGCCAGCGCGACCTATGGCGGTTCCTATCCTGTTTGCAATGGACAGTCTCCTGGAACCGATATGACGGATGGTTTAACCGGCGGCCCCAACGGAACCGTCAATCTGCCGAATCCTATTACGGTGGATGGGAAGAACATGGCGCTGCTCCTGAATTTGAATGTGGACACGTATCCCGAAGCATGCCCGACACCGACAGAATATGTACTTGCTCCCCCGGTCCAGGCTGCGTTCGAGCTGACCCCTATGACAATTGCCGCGCAACCTGCCAACAGCGCGAACGGCCTGGCACTTGGCCTGGAGGGGATCATCAATTTTGTCGGCTCAGGCGCGAGCGAGATCACCGTAAACGGATTGGTGGACAGCCAGACGCCGCCTGCATGGCAAGTCAACCTAACCGGCAGCACGGTTCTCCAGGGAATCTCGGCGGCAACGCAACTGACAGCGGGAATGCCGGTCGACATGGACGTGGCGATTCAACCGGATGGCTCGCTGACGGCAACGCGGGTTTCGGTGATCAGTACCGACACGACAACGCTGACCGTTGCCAGCGGTCCACTGATGATGGTATCCAACGCGATACCGGTCACTTTTCTGATAGGGACCGCGCAGCAAGGTTATTTGCCTGCAACGATCAACGGATTTTTTGGCTACGTAAATTTCAGCGGCGCTGATTTCCAAGCGCCTGATCAATTCAAGAATTTGGCGTCCCTTCCTTTTAATGCGACTTTCAATTCCGCACATATGGTGCCTGGCCAGAACGTGACCGTCACGACTCAAGCGACCGTCCTCGTGGGCGGCCCCACATATAGTCCACTAACGACGATGGCACTGCGACCGCAAACGATCAACGGCACGGTGAGTGCGATTTCCAGTGTGGGCGGTTTCACAACATACACTGTGACTCTGGCTGCGTACGATCTGTTTCCTCAATTCGCGGTGCAGCCGGGGCAGACGACAGTGCTGACAAATCCAAACACCGTGACGGTGTATGCGGACAGCAATACGCAGATGCTGAACCAGACATCGCTCTCTGTGGGCAGTGTTGCCCGGTTCTACGGTTTGATGTTCAACGATAGCGGGAATCTGCGGATGGACTGCGCGCAGATCAACGATGGAGTGGCAGAATAGATTCACCGTCAAGTCAAACGTGCATTGAATGGTATTCAGCGGTGTTGATTCGGCGACGAGATGGCGGCGGAAGAGGCCGAGGAGCGTTCGATGCACGGTTTGACTTTGTCATGCGGGCATTCGCGCAGGCGGCGCAGGGTTGGTGAATGAGTCAGTTTATCCATGAGATGAAGCATGCGTTGCGAGCGCTGCTGAAGAATCCGGGGTTCACGAAACGCGTCGAACTTTGACCAGGATGTGGAAGGCTCTCCCCGAAGCGAGTTCGGAATTGAGATGGGAAGACACATGGGAGCGTCGGCGCCTCCGCATCTCGCATTGAAACGGGATTCGTCGGAGGCCAAGCGGTTCCTCGTGCTTATGGCGGGGGCTGGCCTGATGAATGCAATGATCGCCAGCATCCTGCTTTGCCGCGTGCCCGAGTCGCACTGGCCCACGCTCACTTCGATTCTGTTGCGAGGTGCGCTTGTCGTCGCCGTCGGTGTAGTCGCGGGGGTGGGAGGGAGCTGGGCTTATTGGAAAAGACGGGCAAGTCCTTTCCGCGAGCACTCTCCCGTACCTTTCGCGCTGTTTGCCATAGTCTGCGCGTCAGGGTGGGCGTGGGTCGCGCCGATGACGGTTTTCTCGGAGCAGCTTTCCCCCGCAACGGCCATTGTTGCTCCAATCGCCGCGATCTTCCTCGCTATCGGGCTTCGCGGCACCCTCTTCTCTCACCTTGAACCAGCGGCGCTGCAGTCCGCCGGCCACGAATTTGAAAAGGCAGAACTGTTCTCCGAGTCGCTCTATGAAGCACCGTGGGAGATGTATGGCTATGGAATCGCGCTTCTTCTGTATGCGGGAATCTGGGCGCTGTCGGTGCGATGGAATCTGACAGCCGCATTGCTTTTCGCTGTCGGCGCGTTCCTTTTCGCGTGGAAGAAAACGTTTGTATCGGGCCAGGAAATCGATAGCCATCGCGAAATCAAACGAGCAAAGGTCCGACTCGCATACGTCGCCTGTTCCGCGGTATTGGTCACCACCTGGGGGTTGCTGGATGGTGCTGCCCACCGTGAGCAAGCGACGCAGACCAGTTCGATGTTTTCTGCCATTCGAGCCAAGGCAGAAGGCAAGAACAGTGTTCGAAAAGCCAGCGGCCAATCTTCAACCAACGAGCTCGGATATGAAAGCCTGATTCTGTGGCCATATCCGAAGAAGACCCGGATTGTCCCGCCGCCTCCGTTAGAAGATTCTGTGCTGGCACCGGGAACGACGCGGCCACTCATCATTCCTTTCAACGGCGCTTATTGGTTTGTTCAGCCGCCGGACAAGCGTCCAGGGCCGACGGCTCACAAGGCACGCGGAACACCGATTCGCATGGACATCCATTCAAACAACGGCATTCCGCTGGTGATGGATGCTCATCAGAGCCTACCAACGCCGGTCCGCATCGCGGGCTACCGGAACATCGAAGTTGAAATTGAAAACCACGACAATACGGCAGGCGCCATTTCCCTGGCACTGCTTTTGACGGATGGAACATCGCCGCACCAACGAACGCTGTACCTTGGCGAGCAGCCGATTGTTTCGACGGAGGCTGCACATTTTTCTGTCAAGGCATTTCCTGTTGTCGAAACGCTCAGCTTCCCTGTTCCGGCAAGTGGCGATCTTCGAGAGTTCGACCAGATTACAGTGCTGGTGCTTCCTGGCGTTGAGCATGCGTTTATTGCTCCGAAAATCGCGATCATGCAGTTTCAATTATTGCCTCGCTGACAATATCGAGAGCTCAATCTGTGGGCCGAAAGAATCGCGGCGGCTGAAAAAATAAAAGGCGCGTATGAGGCGTGGCGGGATTCTCTCATGGGTGAGAGGGCGGCATCCTGTCGCGCGGAAGTTTGGACATGATAACGTTCGACGTAGGATTCCACTGAAGCAAGCGGTGTGCGGAGCAGGTGGCGCAGGGTTGGTGAATGAGTCATTTTATCCATGAGATGAAGCATGCGCTGCGAGCGCTGCTGAAGAATCCGGGGTTCACGATCGCGGCGGTTTCGGCGCTGGCGCTGGGCATCGGGGCGAACACGGCGATTTTCAGCGTGGTGAATGCGGTGTTGTTGAAGCCGCTGGCCTATCCCAATGCCGATCGTATTGTGGAGTTCGGCTCGCGCTCGGAAATGATTGCCAGCTTTCTTTCCAACGTGCCGGAGTTGCGTGCGTATCAACGGGCGACGCGCGCATTTCAGGAAGTAGCTGCCTACGACATGGCCGGGCCGGGCTTCAACATTACCGAGGGCCGTCCTGAGCAGGTGCGCGGCATTCATGTGACGGAAGGATATTTTCGGCTGTTCGGTGCTCCGGTGATTTTGGGGCGCACGTTTACGCGGCAGGAAGATTCACCGCACGGCGGCAGAGTTGTGGTGCTGAGTTATGGGCTGTGGCAGCGGCGTTTCGGTGGTGATGCGAACGTTGTGGGAAAATCGCTGTCGCTGGGCAATGAGCCGTATACCGTTGTGGGCGTCATCGGAAAACAGTTTCGTTCCGACCCGGCAGCAGATCTTTGGGTACCGTTTCAATTTCCGCTAGTCAGCGAAGATATGAACACGTATTTCCGGGTGGCTGGGTTGCTGCGCCCGGGAGTGACGATGGCGCAGGCGAAGGCGCAGTTGGATTTGGCTGCGATTCAGTTTCACCGGGATTATCCGTATACGAATCCTCAAGCGCGATTTCAGATTCAACCGCTGCGCGACACCATTGTGGGGGACGTGCGCAATTCGCTGCTGGTGCTGCTGGGTGCGGTGAGCCTGGTGTTGTTGATTGCGTGCGCCAATGTCGCGAATCTTTTGCTGGCGCGCGCGGCGGGTCGGCGGCGGGAATTCGCGATTCGGTCGGCGCTGGGAGCGGGACGAGCGCGCATCATTCGGCAATTGTTTACGGAAAGCATTTTGCTTTCGCTAGGCGGAGGCATTCTTGGCCTGGCGCTTGGATTCGTTGGAGTGCGCGCGCTGCTGGCCATCAGTCCGGCGGGGCTGCCGCGTATCGGCGACGGAGGTTCGGCGGTCGGGATTGATTGGCGGGTGCTGGGATTTACTCTTGCGGTTTCGCTGGCGACGGGAATTCTTTTCGGACTTTTCCCGGCGCTGCATGCATCGCGTAATGACCTTAGCTCCGTGCTGAAAGAAAGCAGCAGCCGCTCCGGAATTGGACTTCGTCAGGGGAGGTTGCGGGCGCTGCTGGTGGTGAGCGAAGTTTCGCTGGCGCTGGTACTGCTGATCGGCGCGATTCTACTGATCCGGAGCCTGGTCGCGCTGCATGGCGTGGGACCCGGTTTTGATCCGCATAACGTGCTGACGATGGAGATGTCGCTGACTGGGGACCGATTTGAGAAGGCCGCCGGAGTGGTTGAACTGGAGAAGGTTGGTCGCAGGCAACTGAACGCGCTGCCGGGAGTGGAGATTGCATCGGCCGCGTACTGGCTGCCGAACCTGGTGGGCGATGAGCTGCCATTCGAGATTGTGGGACGGCCCGCCGATAAAGATCATCAATACGACAGTCGCTGGATGAGCGTTTCGCCGGACTATTTGAACGTGTTTAAAATTCCACTGCTGCAGGGGCGCGCATTCAACGAAAACGATACGGCGACGAGTCCTAAGGTCGCGATGATCAATGAGGCGCTGGCGCGGAAATACTGGCCGCATCAGGAAGCTATCGGACAGCAGATCACGATCAGCAAGGGACTTGGACCGCAGATGGATGAGTCCTCGCCGACGATTATCGGGATCGTTGCTGACAGCCACGACGCAGGATTAGGACAGCCGGCCAGCCCGGTGGTGATGGTTCCCATTCCGCAGGTGACGGATTTGTACACGGCGTCGTACACGAATGTGCAGCCGCTGATCTGGGTGGTGCGCACGCATGGTGACCCGCATGCGCTGATCCCCGCGATCACGAAACAGTTGCGCATCGCCAGCGGAGGCTTTCCGGTCGCGCATGTTCGCACCATGGAAGAAGTGATGGGGGACTCGACCAGCCGGGAGAATTTCAACATGCTGCTGCTGAGCATTTTTGGCGTGGTGGCGCTGGGGCTGGCGGCGATCGGCATCTACGGACTGATGGCGTATTCGGTTGCGCAACGCACGCAAGAGATGGGGATTCGCATGGCGCTGGGTGCGGATCGATCTGCGGTTCGCAGGCTGGTGGTGTGGCAAGGGGCGAAGCTGGCGCTGGCGGGAATTGTGCTTGGGCTGGGCGCGGCGTTCGGATTGGCGCATGTGATTGCGAGCCTTTTATTCGGGGTAAAGCCGTGGGATCCGGCAGCGTTTGTGGCTGCGCCAATCATTCTGATTTCTGTGGCGCTGATTGCAGTGTGGCTGCCGGCAACGCGGGCTTCCAAAGTTGATCCGATCGAGGCTTTGCGCACCGAGTGAGGAAAGAAATAAGTGCTCGCGGTGTAGCGACAGATTGGCTTACTCAGCGCGAAGCGAGTCGATCGGATTTACATGGGCGGCGCGCATGGATGGGACCAGGCTGGCCACCAGGGTGACGACGGCCAGGATCACAGCGGCGGCGGCGAGGGTTACGGGATCGCGCGGCTTCAGTCCGAATACGAGCGCGCTGGCGGCGCTGGCCGCGACAAGGGACAAGGCTGCGCCCAGCACCAAACCGGCCAGCAGTAAGGTTGCGGCCTTCCCGAGAATCATGGCCGTGATGCTGGTGCGAGGAGCGCCAAGCGCCATTCGAATGCCGATCTCGTTTGTTCGTTCGGTGACGGTATAGGACATGACGCCGTAGAGGCCGGTCATGGCGAGAAGCACAGCCAGCGCGCCGAAGAATCCTGAGAGGGTTGCCAGCAACCGTTCCGGGAGTAACGTTTGCTGGATCTGATCCTCGAGTCCGTTGAAGTCAAAACTGATTCCTGAACTTATGTTGTGCAGGGTGTGGCGGATCGCCTGTTCCACTGTATCGAGCGGCAGCCCGGACCGGACCATCAACTGCATACGATCGTCGGGATCTGCCTCCTGTGCGAGCGCGAGGTAGGCTATCGGCTCGTTCGAGATGCGGACGCTGTGATACTTCGTATTCTTCACCAGGCCAACGATCAGGAACACTTGTTCCGGAGTTGACGGAGTGGCCTGACGCCGGAAACGCGCTCCCACAGAATTTGCGCCCAGGCCGAGCTTGCGGGCGAATGCCTGGTTGACGACGGCTACACGCGGAGACTGGAGAGTGTCGTGATCATTGAAATCGCGCCCGGCGACAAGTGGGATGCGCAGAGTGTGGAAGTAATTTGGGCTGACGGCACTGAAGTTCGAGTTCTGCCGCTGGGCTGCACCCTGAGCGTCGATCCAGACGTCATTGTTCTGGCCGCTGCCTCCCAGAGGAACGACGGTGGTGTCCGCTGCATCATCCACACCGGGAATGGCGCGTATCCGGTCGATGAGTTGCCGCTGAAAGACAGCGCACGAACCCACAGGAATGTGGAGCCGGCTGAGATCCAATCTCGCAACCAATATGCCTTTGGCCTGAAATCCCGGGTCATCGACCAGCAGATTGCGCAGGCTGCGAGTAAACAAGAGCGCACAGAACAGCAGCACCAGGGAGAGAGCCACCTGCGAGACGACGAGCGCGCCGCGAAACCCGAGTCGTCCCCGGCCTGCCGTCATGCCGCGGCCGGCAGACTTCATTGCTTCGCTGGGAGAGGTGCGGGCAGCCCGCAGCGCCGCAGCCAATCCGAAGAGCAGACTGGTGAGCAACGACATTCCGAGAAGAAATGCAAAGAGACGCCAGTCCAGCTTGAAGTCGAGAGAAATGCCGAGAAAGGAAAGCAGGCTGCGGCTCAACACCCAGGCCACAGCGACACCGGCGAGAGCTCCTACGGCCGTCAGCAGCAGACTTTCAGCGAGCACCAGACGGATGAGTCTGAACTTGCCGGCACCGATGGCCAGGCGCACGGCCATATCCCGATCGCGTGCAGTGGTGCGGGCCAGCATGAGGCTTGCCAGGTTGGCGCAGGTGATGAGCAGGACCAGACCGGCGATGCCGAGGAGAAAGCGCAGCGGATCGGAATAGGACTTGCGCAGCATGGAAACGCCCGACGCCGCGGGTTCGGCGGTCAGTTGCATGGCAAGATAATCCTTCACGCTCTCGGCGGGATAGTCGGCACGCAGGGTGGAGGCGAAGATCCCGGGTGACAGAGCTTTGAGACGCGCTGCCTCCTGCTGCACGGTCGATGTGGGGTCGAGCCGACCGATGATCGATAGCCACCAGTTGGTGCTGGAGTTGAGAAGGCTCGTCGTCTCCAGATAAGGTTGCGCGCAGATGGGAACGGCAACGTCAAAGGTGTCGCCAACGGCAACGCCGAAGAAGTTTGCCGGAGTCACGCCGATGATCTCTACGGATTTGTCGTTGAGTCTGAGCTTTTGGCCGAGCGCCGGGCGGCCCGCGAATTCCCGCTGCCAGAAGCCGTAGCTAATGACTGCGCCGGGTAGACCGCAGCCGGGCCGGTCATCCGCCGCGGTGAAGAGTCTTCCGGCAACCGGCTTGACGCCGAGGACGCTGAAGAAATCGCCGCTGACGTAGAGGCCGTTCGCAAAATGGGCATCGCCGCCCGAGTCACGAGAAAAGCCCGTCTCACTCCACGCAGCGATACCGGAAAAACCAGGATGATCCTGGCGAAGTTTCTGCCAGATTGGATGGTTGACTACCGGGTAGCCGCTTGTAACATTCCCGCGCGCGTGATCCAAGCTGACGACACGGACCTGCGCCAATTCTTGCGGATTTTCGACTGGTAGCGATTGCAACAAGACGGTATCGATTAGCTGGAAGATAGCGGTGTTGGCGCCGATGCCGAGTGCGAGCGTGACGATCACGATGAATGCAAAGCCTGGAT
This sequence comes from uncultured Acidobacteriota bacterium, assembly GCA_963821145.1. Classification (GTDB taxonomy): domain Bacteria; phylum Acidobacteriota; class Terriglobia; order Terriglobales; family Acidobacteriaceae; genus JAKAAZ01. The sequence continues at coordinate 371 of CAWGCV010000005.1, read as the reverse complement.
TCTTGATGAAGACGCGGAGAGCGCTGCGGACATCGTGCCAGAGGCTTTCGAGGCCGAGAGCGATATCTTCGGCAGAGACGCGCTCGCGCATGGCGGTTGGACTACCGAAGCGCACGCGTGCATCGCGTTCGGCTGCTTCGCGAGTCATGCCCTGGGCAAGGTTGTCGTCGATGCACATGGCGATGTGTTCCTGCAGCTCCGCGTCGATTTCCTGTTGCATCTTCGCGCGTCTACCCAGCGAGAGAATTCTTCGAAACAGTGCCATGGTTCACCTCATGCAAAACGCAGAATTGCGTCGACACCTTTGACAACCTGGGTCCAGTTTTTTTCGCGGCTGGTCAGCTGCGCCCGGCCGGCGCGAGTAAGGGCGT